>NZ_JANFOJ010000001.1 GCF_024385605.1 Sporolactobacillus sp. STSJ-5
TTAATTTTTAGCAGGCAGCACCTCCTTAAATTTTGCGAAATATAATTTCGCGAAATTTTTATGTTAAAAAAATTATTCACTTGGTCTGTTTTCACTAAAATTAGCAACGTGGTTGGTCAATATTTTGATCTTCTCGTTTAGTTTTTGTATCTCTTCCATCGTCATTCCACTTGATTGTGCCAGTGCTAAAGGAATGCACACAGCCTCTTTTTGGAGTGCGGTACCCTGGTTCGTCAAATGGATGTTCACCACTCGCTCATCTTCTTGAGTACGCTCCCGTAGAATAAGTCCTTTCCCTTCCATTCGTTTGAGCAGCGGTGTTAAAGTCCCGGAATCGAGTTCCAGTTTCTCACCCAATTGTTTCACAGAACGTTCACTGTTTTCCCATAGTACGAGTAAAACAAGATATTGAGGATAAGTAATTCCTAACTTCTTTAAAAGTGGCTGGTACATGCGTGAGATTGCACGTGAGCAAGCATATATGGAAAAGCATAAATGATCTTGAAGAGAAAACACTGGTTCCAATGACATCCCGCCTTATTAATTTTTCACAATTAAATTGTACACAATATTAATAGTAACTTCAATTTTTTTGATTTTCCTTTCATTATTAAACACAAATAAGCATCCACCGCTTAAAACTTAAACGATGAATGCTCATAATCACAACGAATCATTACTGATTCCATGTTATTTAAGAATTTGCAGCTTTGTTTCTGGGCCCCACATAACTGTTAAAAATGCAACGATTGCAAGAAAAATACCGATAAGAATAAATACAGAGAGAATGCCTTGATTGATGAGCAGCCAAGCAACTGCATAAGGCGTCACGATGGTAAAAAGTCGTCCGACAGCCTGAGCAGTTCCATTCCCACGCATACGAATCTGCGTTGAAAACAGTTCAGGCACATAAATTGAAAGTCCGACAGCCATGAGAATATAGAGACATACCGTCATAAGAAATCCAACCGTCATGATTGCAATCGGTTGATGCTGGAAGGCGTAAATGTAACCTAAAACGGCCGTCATAACAAATGCGCAGACAATTATCCATTTCCGACCAATTCGATCAACCATCATACGGCCAATCAGCGCACCGATTGGAGCACCAATCATCATGAGTGCTGTATAGCCGAGCGATTTTGAAACGGTAATACCACTGTTTACGAGCAGCGTCGGCACCCATGTGACGAAAGTATACGCTGCGGTGTTGATCGCAGCCAAGATCAGACATCCGAGAATGGTACGCCTGATCATTGTTTTACCAAATAGTTCACGATATCGTCCCTGCTTTGTAACAATCTGATTAACTGAATTTGTATCTGAATGCGCAGCACATATTCCTTTTTCCGCAGCCTCCTTCTCAAATAATTCGACAATCTGTTCCGCCTTTCTAAATTTTCCTTGAGAAAAATACCATCTCGGAGACTCAGGGAGACTGCGTCTGAAATACCAGACAATAATTGAGAGAACACCGGCAATTGCAAACATCCATCGCCACCCAATTGATGGAATAATCATGAACCCGAGAAAGGTAGCGATCGGGGCGGAACAATTAGCAAATACAGATAATCCGCCAACCCATTTTCCACGTGAACCGGCAGGCACAAATTCTGCTAGTAAAGCGAATCCCGTGACGATTTCAGCACCGAGACCTATGCCGCTGATTCCTCGAAGCACGATGAGTGTGGTCATATTCGGTGCAAAAAAGCTTGCGAGCGAAGCCAATCCAAAGATTAATAGATTGATTTGATAGGCAAACTGGCGTCCTTTCCAGTCTCCGATAAAACCTGTAATTATTGATCCAATAAACAAGCCGATAAATGTTGTCGAAATAAAAGTCGCGTTCAGTGCAAGCGACGACCACCCGGTTTGCACGAGCTGCCCAAGAACACCTCCTGCCAGGTAAACGTCAAAACCATCAAGCACCATTCCTAAGGTGATTAATGTGAAAATGCGATACATCGTTTTGGTCACGGGAAGATTATTAATGCGCGCTTCTAGTTCCTGTCTCTGCTGCTCTGAATAATGATCCTGTTCCATTTCATTAGTCTTTTGTTTGCTTCGTACCTTTTGACTGATTACTGCACCTTCCGAATTCATAACCAAACATCCTCTCTTTTTTGATCATCCTGTTAAGCGATCATTCTCTCTCTGATTTTCTCTGAATTGTTCAATAAAACTAAATGAGTCTTCCTATTTGCGGTTTTTCTGCCGCATATCTCCCCTCTCTGCACATAAAAGACAAAAAAAGTGTAAAAAAATAACCCATTCATGAATGAATGGGTAGTAAATACTAATCTTTTGTCCCACACAGAACATGAACAGGACACGAATCCTCCCGCTGCGTTCCGTACGGTTGCTGTGTCCTACTAATGAATGAAGTTAGGCTGCGGCAAATCAACTAGCCCTTGCAACAATTCAGTTAGCAGGTTTTGCAATCGACGGAACATGCTCATTGGTAGGCTTCCTTTCACAACGTTTTTTCGAGTAGTGTCAGTCTACTCCTTGCAATTTACATTTGTCAACAGCATTCTGAAAAACAAGTGGTTAATATTTTTTAACACAAGAACAATTAATCTTTTATTTAATTTTACATTTGAATTGAAATGCATTCATGTCAACAGTTACAACCAACGTTCATGATTAAGCACGCTCTATTTTTCTAAAGAGACTGTTGACAAAAAAATATATCTCTGTATTATTGGGAGCACAAACATTTTTTACGACAACTTAAACGAATGAGTAAAGCAATGAAAAGGAAAAAGCGATCAGATGAGAAGCTTGCAGAGAGCCGGAGTATGGTGGAATCCGGCAGCCTCGCTGATTGCGTACTCGCCTTTGAGCGCCGATTTGAAATGCATCTTAGTAGAATCGGCCAAGTGTGACCGCACTTGTTATCAAAACAGACATTCCGAATCATCGGATTGCCGTTGAGTCGATATTCATGAGAATATCGAAAAGCCGGGTGGTACCGTGAAATGAGTCCATACAAGTCCTTTCACCCCTGCATCTGATCGTTTTTTGCGATTAGTGCGTGGAGTGAAGGGACTTTTTTATTTATTTCGATGCGCCGAGAATTCAGCATTTTCGGATTCTCTGACTATAAAAAAATGCGCAAAACCAAAACAGAAACAATTCAAGGAAAGGAGAACGAAAATGGAAAAGGTTGAAATTTACGACACAACACTCCGTGACGGAGAGCAATCCCCAGGCTGCAGCCTGAATGAACATGAAAAAGTGCAGGTGGCTCAGCAATTGGAACGCCTGAATGTGGATGTCATTGAAGCCGGGTTTCCCGCAGCATCGCCTGATGACTTCAAAGCAGTTCATAACATCTCGAATATCGTTAAAAACAGTACTGTTACCGGTCTTGCCCGATCAAAAAAGGCTGATATTGATGCGGCATGGGAAGCCCTGAAACAGACCGCAAATCCACGCATTCACGTGTTTATAGCAACATCACCGGTACACATGACCTATAAACTGCGCATGAAGCCTGAAGAAGTTATGGAAACGGCAGCCGCATCGGTCAGATATGCACGCCAATACTTTCCACAGGTTGAGTTTTCTTGTGAGGATGCCACCCGCAGTGATTATGCCTTTATGTCACGAGTCGTCCAAGCGGCAATTGAGGCAGGTGCTTCAATTATTAATCTACCGGATACGGTGGGCTACTGCTCTCCTCAGGAATACGCAACAATGTTTCAATATGTTAAAAAGCATGTGCCGAACATCGATGAAGTTCGTCTTTCCTGCCATTGCCATAATGACTTAGGTATGGCCACAGCAAATACGCTTGCCTCTGTTAACGCAGGCGTGCGACAAATTGAATGCACCGTCAATGGTGTCGGTGAACGCGCCGGTAATGTTGCACTTGAAGAAATCGGTGTCGCGCTTCATGTTCGCCAAGACTTTTACAAAGTGAAGACCCAACTGAAACTTGATGAAATTGCAAAAACGAGCAGAATGGTCAGTCAATTAATGAATAGCCCTGTATCAGCCACCAAAGCAGTTGTCGGTGCCAATGCCTTTGCTCATGAAGCTGGGATCCATCAAGACGGCGTATTAAAGAATCCCAAAACCTACGAAATCATTTCACCGTCCCTGATCGGCCTTGATTCCGGAACGCTCGTGCTCGGCAAACATTCCGGACGCCACGCTTTCAGAAACAAGGCGATCGAAATGGGTGTTCATTTAACAGATCAGCAGATTGATCAATCTTTTCGAGAGTTTAAAAACCTCGCAGATCAAAAAAAACAACTCACAGATCATGACTTTCGATCACTTTTTTCCAAATATGAGAAAACGATGGCGCGTTAATACAGCCAACAATTTCAAGATAGAGAGAGTTGATTCAAATGACAAAAACTATTACTGTTCTGCCCGGTGACGGCATTGGTCCGGAAGTTACTGGATCTGCAGTACGCGTCCTTCGTTCCGTCTTGGACAAGAGCAGGAATAAGATCCGATTCGTGGAAAAGAAAATAGGCGGAGCTGCCATTGATGCTTATGGAACACCGCTTCCTCAAGACACTATTGATCAATGCAAGCAGTGTGATGCGATCCTGTTGGGGGCCGTCGGAGGACCAAAATGGAATCAGCAGTCTATGAAGTTGAGACCGGAGCAAGGCCTGCTTGGCATCCGGAAAACAATGGGCTTATTTGCCAATCTTCGTCCGGTAAAGGCCTTTCAGGCATTGATTCATTCCTCACCGATCAAACGTTCATTCGTTGAAAATGTCGATTTAGTCATCGTACGCGAATTAACCGGCGGTCTCTATTTCGGTCGTCCAAGCGAACGTCGAGGGACAAATAAAGAACAAGTTGTTGATACACTCGCCTACAGCCAATTCGAGATTGAGAGGGTTGTCGAAAAGGCTTTTCAATTGGCGATGAAAAGACGTAAAAAGCTAACTTCGATTGATAAAGCAAATGTATTGGAATCCAGCCGAATGTGGCGTGAAGTCGTAAATGAAACGGCAAAATGCTACCCGGAAGTAGAAGTCTATCATCAGCTCGTTGATTCAATGGCGATGCAGCTGATCACCAATCCGGCCCAATTTGATGTACTCGTCACCGAGAATATGTTCGGCGATATATTAAGCGACGAAGCATCCGTGATTACCGGCTCCTTAGGCATGATGCCTTCTGCCAGTCTCAGATCCGATAAAGTCGGTTTGTACGAACCGGCTCATGGATCAGCACCGGATATTGCCGGACAAGGAAAAGCGAATCCACTGGCAACCATTTTGTCGGCAGCCTTACTCCTTCGCTATTCGTTAGACATGGAGCAAGAAGCAGCGCGAATTGAGGAGGCTGTTCGTGATGTTCTGAACCAGGGCTACCGTACGTGTGATCTGCAGACAGGGCAACAGGATGAGAAAGTGTTAAATACAGAGGAAATGACTGATCGAGTGATTAACGAGATAAATAAGGCAACGATTGCTTAATAAACCAACATTTTACGAGGAGGAACAACATATGCAGCCCCGCAATATTATTGAAAAAATATGGGATCAGCATCTGATTCATAAAGAAGCCGGAAAACCGGATTTACTTTATATCGATCTTCATCTTGTTCACGAGGTCACGTCTCCGCAAGCGTTTGAAGGTCTTCGTATGAATCATCGAACCGTTAGACGCCCGGATCGAACATTTGCAACCGTCGATCATAATGTCCCGACATCAGAAAACAGAGAAACAAAAGATTCAGTTTCAAAGATTCAAATTGAAACGCTGCAAAAAAACTGCAAGGAATTTGGGGTTGAACTGGCTGATATATACAGTCCTTATCAAGGCATTGTTCATGTCATCGGTCCGCAACTCGGTCTGACGCAGCCTGGGAAAACCATTGTCTGCGGAGACAGCCATACCTCAACTCATGGCGCATTCGGTGCCATCGCCTTTGGGATCGGCACGAGTGAAGTGGAGCATGTTCTTGCGACTCAGACCTTATGGCAGAAACGTCCGAAAACGATGCAGATCAAGGTCAATGGTAAATTGGGAATCGGTGTAGGTGCCAAAGATTTGATTCTCGCGATTATTGCTAAATACGGTATTTCAGTGGGAACCGGACATATCGTCGAATATACGGGAGAAGCAATTCGGGATCTGTCAATGGAGGAACGTATGACCGTTTGCAATATGTCTATTGAAGCAGGCGCAAAAGCTGGTTTAATCAGTCCCGACCAGACCACGATTGACTATTTACGTGGCAGACGTTTCTCACCAAAAGGAGCCAAGTTTGATAAAGCTGCTCAGAAATGGCTGGCGCTCGCAAGCGATGACGATGCAGCCTACGATCGTACCATTGAAATCAATGCTGCTGAAATCGAGCCTCAAGTCACATGGGGAACCAACCCCTCAATGGGCGCTTCAGTTAATGATACGGTTCCGGATCCGGAAAGCTTTGACACGGAAGACAAAAGGCAGGCGGCAAAAAAAGCGCTCGCTTATATGGATCTCAAGCCGGGAACACCAATACACGCTATTCCAATTGATGTTGTATTTATCGGCTCCTGTACCAATAGCCGGATCAGCGATCTGCGCCAGGCTGCAGAAGTCGCGCGAGGAAAGCATGTCCATGAAGGTGTACGTGCATTGATTGTACCGGGTTCCTATGCAATTAAAAAACAGGCTGAATCTGAAGGTTTAGATCAAATTTTTAAATCCGCCGGTTTTGAATGGCGTCAAGCCGGATGCAGCATGTGCCTGGCAATGAACGATGACATTGTACCGGCAGGAAAGCGCTGTGCATCGACATCGAATCGTAATTTTGAAGGACGTCAGGGTACCGGATCACGCACACATCTTGTAAGTCCGGCTATGGCAGCAGCAGCAGCAATCAGTGGCCATTTTGCTGATATCCGTTCGTTTGCTGTTGCCCAATAAAATAATGAAAAATAGATTTGGAGGAACTAAAAATGGAACCCTTTCAAACGTTTGAAGGACTCGTCTGTCCACTTGATCGTACGAATGTAGATACAGATCAAATTATTCCGAAACAATTTCTGAAACGTGTCGAACGAAAAGGCTTCGGCTCCTGTCTTTTCTATAATTGGCGCTTCGATGAAAATGGAAACAAAAAAACAGATTTTGTTCTCAATCAGCCAAAGTATACTCAATCATCCATTCTTGTTGCTCGTGACAATTTCGGTTGCGGTTCGTCGCGGGAACATGCGCCATGGGCACTTCAAGATTATGGATTCCGAGTGATCATCGCGCCAAGCTTCGCTGACATTTTTTATAATAACTGTCAAAAGAACGGTATTCTTGCCATTCGGCTTGGCGCTGATCTTGTGAACAAACTTATTCAACATGCGACTCAAGAAACATTCAGGCTCACAGTGGACTTGAAGCAACAGAAACTATCAGCACCGGGCTTCGATGAATCCTTTACTGTTGATCCTTATCAAAAAGAACTGTTGCTGAAGGGCTTGGACGAGATCGCAATCACCATGACCTATGAAAATGAGATCACTGCTTACGAAAAAGAACAAGAAGTCGCTCAATAATGAGATAATAATCTTCCACCTCCTAATTAGGAGGTTTTTTTAATTTAAGTCTGCCACTCAACACGGGCTCTCTACATGCATCAACTCATGCTCATTCTTGAATTCGTGGATAGAGTCCTTGGTTTCTCCTAGCGTCACACAGTAATAATAAAAGCAGAACATTCTTCTAAAACGAATGCTCTGCTCAAATTGACGCTTCAATTAGAATCAAAACACATTCAATTCCGATAAAAAGCGGTCCACTGCTTTAGCAGGATCGGCACTTTTTGAGATGGCTGATATCACGGCGACTCCTGCTGCACCTGCTGAAAGAATGGTGGGCACATCATCTGGTGTTACACCCCCGATTGCAACCATAGGCAACGGGTAGCCTCCTTTTGTGAGCTCTTTGAACAGTTCACTGCCTACAGGCGACTCCGCGTCGGCTTTTGATTGTGTCGGCTTATAAGGACCGATACCAATATAATCAGCACCGTCGGCGCGTGCACGCTCAGCCTCCTCAAAAGAATGGGCAGAAACACCCAGCCACATATCTGCTCCAATTCTGTCCCGGACTGATTGTGCACCCTCGTCCTTTTGCCCAACATGCACGCCATCGGCTTCAAGCTCCAAGGCCAGTTCCACGTCGTCATCAATAAAAAAAGGAACATGATAATGATCACAGAGCTGACGCGCATCATGAGCAAACGCTATCCGTTTCATTCCTTTCAATGAATGAGGTCCTTTTTCTCGCCATTGATAGCAGCTGATTCCGGATTTCAGTGCTATTTCCAGCGTCGTCAATGGATCATAAAGACCCACATCCTGCGATCCCATGACAAAATATAGCTTTAGTGCTTGATTTAAATGTGAATCATCACTCATTTTTGCCACCGTCCTCCCGTAATGACCAATGCGCAACCGGCCCATGACCATGGCCGATTTCGGGTGCTTGAGCAATTGCACGTGTCAGAAGCTGTTTTGCAGTGCGGATGCTTGCCTCTAAACTATTGCCTTTAGCCAATTCTGCCGTAATTAAAGAGGATAGCGTGCAACCGGTGCCATGGGTATGCGGTGTATGAATGCGCTTTGCTTCAAGCCAAATCGTCTGATCCTTTGTTACAAGACAATCACGTGCCGTATCCGGATTTGCCTCGTCATGGCCGCCTTTCAGCAGCACCGCTTTTGCTCCGCGTTTGATGATTTGTTTTGCTGCATGTTCACGGTCTAAATTCGAATGAATCGTCAGCTCGGACAAGACTTCAGCTTCCGGAGTATTCGGTGTAATTAAATCTGCAAGCGGCAGCAATTTTTGGCTGAGTGTTTCAATGGCTTCAGGAGCGACAAGATAGGCTCCGCCCTTTGCGACCATGACTGGATCAACAACAAGAGGATGCCAGCCATAACGGCAAATCCCCTCTGCAACAATCTCAATCCGTTCTGCATCGACAAGCATGCCTGTTTTAACAGCAGATATGCTAAAATCATCGGCTAATGATTCCATTTGCTGAGCAATTGCTTCAACAGGCAAGGGGTAGACCCCCTGAACACCCTTAGTATTTTGCGCCGTGACCGCCACCACCACCGACATGCCAAACACGTTCCGTTCTTCAAATGTTTTTAAGTCAGCCTGAATGCCTGCTCCTCCACCACTGTCTGTTCCGGCAATTGTTACTACCTGCGGTCTCATGAATGCATCACTTCTTCAAAAGCGGCATAGTGAAGAATTTTATCTTCGTTTAACAAATACAGTTCATCCATTAATTGCTGACGGAACGAGCCGGGGCCGACACATTTTTCACCGGCGAGTTGACCCGCAATTGCGTAGTTAATTGAGGCGGCAACCGATGCCTCTAGATAATCTGACGAAACGGCAGCATAGGCAGCTTGAATAACACCATTTAAACAGCCTGAACCGGTCATATAGGGAAACAGCGGATGACCGTTTTGTATACAATACGTCTGTTGCCCATCTGTGATTGTATCTACAGCTCCAGATACCGCTACAACGGTGGACCATTTGCTTGCAACGCGTTCTGCTATCGCCAATAGATCACCATCCCCTTCACCGGCATCGACCCCTTTTGCTCCCCACTTTTCACCGGCAAGTGCGGCGATTTCTCCAGCATTACCGCGGATAATTGCAATGTCCAGCTCAGTTAGCAGCTTTTGTACCGTTTGAAGTCTAAAATCAGTTGCACCGGCTCCAACCGGATCAAGAACGACAGGAACACCCGCCTGATTTGCGGCATGTCCGGAAAGAAGCATACTCTTAATGGAGTACGGAGTGAGGTTCCCTATATTCAGTTCGAGAGCTCCGCTGATTGATGCAATCGATTCTACTTCTTCATGGGCTTCGGCCATGATCGGCGATGCACCAACGGCAAGGGCACCGTTTGCTGAATCATTAATAGCCACACGGTTGGTAATAACATGTAATAAAGGTTTTTGTTCTCTTACTTTCTGCATCAAATCAATGAATCGCTGAATTGAGATCATTGGCACGTTCCTCCCCTTCTTGTTTCAACCAATCATTTAACGATGCACCCATTTCCCAGAATTTAAGTTCATAGTAGCTGCTTTGCATGAAAATATGAATCATATCATGACGTTCGGACTCCGTTGCATTCTTACTTACCTCATCCCATAGTTCCCGCTCAATGCCTACATTTTTTTCTATGTCCTCACTGCTATATTCAGCAATCCATTCTTGAAAAATCTTTGCCTGTGGTCGTGCATCTTTTAATTGCAGTCCGATTTCATAGTAGAGCCAAGGGCAAGGCATCAATGCGGCAAGCGTATACCCTAACTTTCCTTTGCTTACCACATGATAGAGATGGCTGATATAGGCGTAAGCATCTGGAGCAGGCTGAAACGCCCTCCATTCCTGGTCACTGATTCCAAGTTTCTGAAATACACTTTGATGAAGCTGCAGTTCTCCTTCAGCCAAACCCAGTCCGATTTTAAGCAGCTTTGCAACACTTTGTGCATCATCCGTCTGTGCTGCTGCCCTACCGTGAAGCTTGGCAAACTCGCGCACATAGTACGCATCTTGTTTGATGTAAAAGCGAAATTGATCAGAAGCTAACGTTCCATTCTTAATCCCCTGCACAAACGGATGATTGAAACTCCTATTCCATAAATCATCGCTAAACTTTCTTGCAGCATTTGAGATACCCTCCATACCATCACACTCCTTAATAAAGACAAAATTAAAACCGCTTTCGTAATGAAAGCGGTTGATCACCCTGAGTGAAAAGCTGGATTTCGATCAGCCACTTCCCTACGCCGGCATCACCCGGATCAGGTTCAAAGGGTCTTGACGAAGTCAATCTCAGCTTAACGCTCCCCTAGTGGATCACTTATTTAATTGATTTTATCATAGCATAAGCGCTTACATCATTCAAAGAATAACGTCCGAAAATTAAACACGGGTGCTTACTCTTGATCAAATGATTCACGCAACGCTCTCGCTTTTTTCGGTGTGATGTCCTTTCCTTTTGGATCAACCACCTTAATTTGAGAAAGTTGCTTTTTAAACCGTTGACGAAAATTTTTCAAATACTGTTGCCGAAGCTCCGTCTGTCGTTTTTTTTCTTGTATGGTTAACGGCCTCTCTCTTGAGAGACGCGCCAGTTGATTAATTTCGTCGATCAATGCACTCATTTTTCCGTGAGCCACTCCTTTTTAAATCTCTTGTAGCATTATCGCATACCTGTCGACACGATTTCAAACCATTTATTATTAAATCTTAGACACTACTTTTTCCTGGATTATTCACAGTACTACACCTGAGAGGCGATAAACGCTGAGAGAACAAGGGTAACTTGCAACTTTACTGTTCACCCATTAGGTGAAAAAAGTTAATGAAAAAGGAACCATTCCTTTGTATGATAATAGGTGACCAAACCAACACCATACAAGGAGGTTCCTCATATGCTCAGTGTAGAGGAAAAGTCGTGTCAATTCAATAAGAAGATCAAGATCAATTTTACCGGTGGTGCACTTTCCTCAGATTCCGGCTTGCTTCTCTACCGTGAATTTGATGAAAAAATAGGCCTCAGTCAGCTTATTCATGAGCAACTGAACATTAACGATTCCGTTTCACATACACGTCATACCAATGCTGATGCGATTATTCAAAAAATCTACCAACATTTAGCCGGCTATCACACGGATGATCAAGCCGATGAACTCGGTACCGAGCCTATTTTTACGACACTTCTTGGGAAAGATCGTCTCGCTTCTCAACCGACTCTTTCCCGAGTTAATCAAAAAGTAGATGCGCAAACGGTTGCGTCCCTGAAAAGCATCAATCAAGCTTATCTGGATCGGCTTTTTTCCTTACGGAACTGCCAGCAGATGGTGCTTGACGTCGATTCAGCCAATTTCGAAACAGCCGGGAAACAAGAAGGATCTGCCTACAATGCCCATTACCAGGACAACGGATTCCACCCTCTATTCCTGTTTGACTCATTGACGGGTGCTTGCCTAAAAGCTGACCTGCGCTCCGGTAATGTCTATACGTCTCGCGGCGTGGTAGACTTTATCCGACCTGTGCTGGAGCATTATCGTTCGCTTGTCCC
Organism: Sporolactobacillus sp. STSJ-5; assembly: GCF_024385605.1. Taxonomy (GTDB): domain Bacteria; phylum Bacillota; class Bacilli; order Bacillales; family Sporolactobacillaceae; genus Sporolactobacillus. Next base: position 12,083 of record NZ_JANFOJ010000001.1, read on the forward strand.
CGGACAGGATCTGGTACTCCGTGGCGACAGCGGATTCACCGTTCCTGGATTGTATACCTTGTGTGAGGAAAAAGCTGTTTTTTATGCGATTCGTCTGAAAGCCAATCACAGACTGAATGAAAAGGCGCAGAACTTGGCAGAAAAACTTCAAGAAAAGAAGCATTGTCCAGTCGGTACCTCCGCCATATTTTACACTGAGTTTTCGTATCAGGCCGCTTCCTGGGACACCTCCCGTCGGGTGGTGGTAAAACTGGAGCGCCCCGAAGGGGAACTGTTTTTTCAGCCAACATTTATTGTCACGAACATGAGCCTTTCGGCTAAACGTGTGGTCAAGTTCTATCAGAACCGGGGCACAATGGAGAACTTGATCAAGGAAGGTAAGCAAGGCTTTGCCTTTGACCAGTTGAGCAGCACTCGTTTTGAAGCGAACGCAACCAAACTGCAGATCCGGGTGCTCGCTAATAATTTTCAAGTCGGCTTCCATTTACTTTGCCTACCCAAGTCAATGAGGAAGAAAGTGCTGCGCATGGACACGGTCCGCCTTCGACTCGTCAAGATTGCCGGGAGGTTGATTCACTCCGGTCGCTACTTGATCTTTCGACTCTGCAGTCACTGTCTCTATCAAAAAGAGTTTTGGCAGATACTCGAACAGATCCGACAATTACCCGCACGGGTGTAATATCGTAAGAAAATCGAATTTAAGTCCATGTTTTACAGAAACACGGGATCAGTCTGTCTACGAAACAGGCAAATGGCTGTCTAACCGTTCTTGAGTAGGTATATTTTCCCTTAGATCATCAGAACGTCCGACTATTGACTCAAATTAAAAAGCGATAAAGGACAAATCACTCGATTCTTCAAATAATCGCCCCTTAAAAAGCGGTGAAATTATGCTTTATGAATAATTCAGGTTTTTAATGATTTTGATCATCTGCACTTTTCTATCTATTTTTACCTGTTTGTTTCGAATTCAGTTACATTAACCTCGCAAACCAGGCGACATAGTATGCGGCCGGAATAAAGATTGCCTGAGCTGCCAAGGTTCCAATCAATTTTGAACTGATCATCGTCAATGAATAGCTTTTTAAATAGATGTATCTGCTCTCTTTCTTAGCAACGCGATCAGCCAGTACAGAAGCTTTAGGATCAATAAACAAGGTGAGCAAAATGGTTGCAATGCCGTTAATTATTCCTGAAGACAGAACTGCTGCCTGCCCGTAATCTTTAGGAACGAGTAATGACGCATATAAAGAGGCAAGAATACCTACCGAATAGACAGCTGTGATCACAACATTAATGACAAAAAGTCGTTTCGGGATTGTTTGATAAGTGATCCCTTTTAAATCTTTAAAATGAGGCAGACGTACATAACTAATGAGTCTCTTCATGCCTTTGACATTGCTCCACTTCGCAAACAATGAGACGATCGATCCTCTTTCATTTGCCAACTGAATAATTGCTCGGGAAAAGACACCGATAAATGTCGGAAACAGAACAATCCCTAATATGACACCAATAGAGACAACAATGAGGAGAATACGATATTGTTCCTCGATAAACATCAGCTTTGTTGCAGCCGGCGCATCAGCAATTAGCTTTGCCGTGAGCGGTTGTTGAAACATAGTTGAAAACCGGGAAATCAGAACGATCGTGCTGAAGAGTGAAATGGCAGTCGCCATCAGTTTAACTCGTACGCCAGAAATTCGTATCGAGTAAGCAAGCGTTTCGATCATTGTAACCACAAGTAAAAGCAGTGCGATAATCATCAGTCTGCCGGTGATAAGAGACATACAGGTCGCTCCTTAAGAAACACAAAATTATGCATTAATCATGTCACTGGTTCAACCATTTGACAACTTGTTTATTGATTTTTTTTTGTAATGCTTGGGCGGCCGCCTGTCGGTTGTTGACATTCAGCACTTGATCCGCGTACTCTTTTGGAAACATTTCCTTAATTGAGTCTGTATATTTGCTGCCGTCTTCAGCCTCTTTATAACCAACAGCTTTATAACCGCCCTCTACTTTTTTTAATTTGAGTCGTACAGGAACTGAGCCGCCGCTTACACTTTCAGTCTTTGTATCTCGATTGAATCCCTCATAAAGATAGTAGAGGTAAACGTCGATGATTCCGCTATCTTTTTTTCTCGCTCCGTATAGTTTATGTGCTTCAAATTGCTGCTCGGTTTTTTCAAAAAGCGTTTTGTTATGAGCTAGGATGTAATCTGATATAACTTGATCCATCGGTTTTGTTACCTTCACAGGTTTGCCTTGATCGGAACAGCCGGTAATTAATAAACTGCTGACGAGAAAAAAAATGAACCAATTGATTTTCTTTTTCACGTTTTCTCCTCCTTTTGGAAAATAATAACATAAAAACATTGCATATGTTGCAAAAAAATTGATCCGCCCTTTTACTGGCGGATCAAAATGTTTATCTCTCAATCATGAAAATGATCGTTCTCAACATCTTTAATAAAGGTGGCGAGATGATCGAAATAAACCGGGGCGTTATCAATCATATGATGGTGTCCGCCTTCTGGTGTAGTCGCAAGTCGTGCATGCGGAATCGTTTTCGCCATGCGCCTTGCAGCTGCCAGCGGCATTGTTTCATGTTCGCCAAACGTAATTAGCGTTGGCACGGTAATGTTCTTCAATTGATCACGTACATCCCATTCCTTTAGCTTCCCGGTAACAACAAATTCATTGTCTCCTTGGAACGCGTTATAGACAGGAACCGCCATCGTTGGGGACAGATGCGAAATGGCCTTCGGCTGCTTGCGATCAACGTAGCCGTCGTTTAAAATATCCACATAGCTTTGATAACGATCATTATCGTAGTCATTAGTTGCTTCACACTGTTTCATAAAAGCAACTGCGTCTGCAGGCAGCGTGTCCTCGCGGATTTTGTTGATATTGGCAACATATTCATCGATATTATCCGTCATGGAGGAAATGATGGCTCCTTTTAAGTGCTTACCGTATTTCAACGCGTACATTTGGACAAGCGCGCCACCCCAGCTCTGACCAATCAAATAGAAATGATCCAATCCCAATTTTTGCCGTACCTCTTCGACTTCATCAAGAAAATAGTCATAGGTTAAATACTTCTCAGCAATCTTAGGATTCGAGTAATCCGGTTGATCCGAATACAAGGAGCCAAGCTGATCGTACATATGAACCTGAATGCTCAACCCTTGCTCTGCAAGCTTCTCTGCAAAATTTTCATAGTACTCATGATTGCCGCCTGGTCCTCCATGCAAACAGAGTAAATGAATATCGCCGCTTCCTTGGGTATTGGTCCATAAATGGTAACCATTGTCGAGCGTTATAATTGTTGTTCCTTTTTTCATCAAATCACCTGATTTTTCCATTAATGATTTTATAATAGCATAATAGCACGAATAGACTTGATAAGCTAAAATTCCTTATTTTTCATTTCGACACGTTCTCTGGCAAACAATAATCAATTTTATTATTTTCAAGATTTGAATCCATTGTTTTTAACTTATCCATTTAGGGAATTAATTAAAGGAAAGAAGGGATAAACATGAAAAAGCTGACGTTTATTGCTGCATTCCTGCTCACAGTTTCATTGATAGCCGGTTGTACGCAAGACACTGGAGACGGAAGTGCATCAGTTCATCAATCTTCATCAAGTCAGGCAGACAGTTCTTCGTCAAAAGCAAGCAGCAGCTCTAGTGTGCAAGATAACGCGAACAGCAGCACCGCGACGAAAAATAAACCAGAAAAAAAGCAAGTATCCGAGAAAACAGGCACACTGCAAAAGACGATAATGGACGTTAAATCTCTATTAAAAGGTCAGGCCCAACCGCTCCTTCCGCAAAAATTGCCAATTGAAAATGGAAGCTATATTTCAGCTGTCGTGAAAAATCAAGCAAGTGGGTATACGGTCACATTTAAACAAACCAGCACCCCTTTAAAGGTCAATGATAAGAGACTGTCAACTGCAAAAACAATCGCAGTGATTACTAGACACACCTATTCAAATGAGGCTCAAGCTGCCAAACAGATGACGTATCATAAATATGGAAGTTCTGATGGTGAAGCTGTTCCTCTCGGACATCAGATTACAGGGTATGCCGATGCTGGGGCAGGCACTGCAGGAATCTCTTGGAATGAAGGACGATGGACACTTGCATCTTTATCGCCGACTTCTGAATCCGCAAAAGGAGAACAATTAGCGCGGTCTATCGTTGACTATTTAGAAGTTCATTCTCTGCCTGTTCCTCATCAATACGGCAGAGTTCAGACATATACAGATAATCGCCAGAGTATGATCCGATGGCAAGATCGAAGCTCAATTTATGAACTAACCGGCAACGATCCATTGGCGCTTCTAGCAATTGCCGTATCAATGAAATAATCATGAATTTCTAAAAGATGACCTACTGCTTCCTTGCAGCTATAATTGGTTTATCTTGCCTAATATGATCTTGGAGGCTGCCACTCATGGCTGTTGACGATTTATATGAAGAAAAGTTGAGAAACCTAAGATGTGATTTTGAACAGAACAAACCGCAATCTATTCTGGATCGAATCCGCATGCTGCCCAGCAGCAGAACCCTTATTGAAAACAACGGGTTCGCATTGCTGATGGCTGTCATCGCCGATCAATCGGTAAAGTCAGAAATCGCTTGGAATCTTCCTAATAATTTAAGTAAGCGAATTGGTGCTGATCACTTCAATCCGCAATGGATGATTGAAAATAACTCAGCCGTCCAAAGCGCTATTGCTCAAAAACCGGCTTTGCATCGCTTTCCGAAGAAAATTTCTGATTATATCTTATCTTTATCGTTTGTCATTAATGACCACTATCATTCAGCAGACCAGCTGCTGCATCATTCATCAGATTATCGCACATTTGTTGCGGCGATTAAAGAGGTATCCGGAATTAGTGATAAAAAGGCAAATTTCTTATTTTTGATTCTTTCTCTCGATTTTGATTATCCGTTTATTAACAAGGAGCAGAGTGAAGCTTTGTTCGACTCGCATTTGGAAAAATGGCTCACCGCTTATTTTAATCGAAAAATCAGCAAAACGGAGGCAAACCGAATCTGCAGAGAGGTTTCTCCGGATAATCCCGCATTGCTCTGCCCCTATCTATGGAAGTTACATCGAAACGAACAAAGACGGCTCACAAATTCAAAGTGAATTTGAGCCGTCTTTATATTATGGCTTGTACTCATTTATAAAATGAAAAGTTACAACTAGTGATTTAACCGGATAACGATTTTTTTAGCTAGTCAATCGGTTGGCTGAATTTTTCTGGATCAATTAATAGGTAACTTGGCCATCCCAAGCGACCATTCCGCCGATCATATTTTTCACGTTATAGCCGTTTGCGGATAGCAGCTCAGCAGCAAACGCACTTCTCACACCTGCATGACAAACGAGAACATGTTCTTTCGTTTTATCAATTTGATTCATCCGCGACTGAATAATGTTAACCGATATATTAACTGCGCCGGGAATGTGCCCCTCATTAAATTCATCAGGTTCGCGTACATCAATGATGCTGGCGATTTTACCTTGTAAGCGCAATTGTTCCACTTTCTCAGCAGTGATTTCATTATACATTATATAGTCCTCCCAATCGTTCATTTATTCATTAGCACTTAATTTTACATTTCAGCATTTTTTGGTTCAACCCGCCGCGAAATAGTCCGTTTATCGACATGCGGCAAAATGGCCATGTAAAGTACGGTTCCGGTAAGTCCAATAACAGTGATGATCAGTGCTGTTGCAAGGGTTGATAAATAGGTGCCGATCATGATTGTTGCAGACGCGATCAGCATAGCAAGATTATATTTCAAACCGTTAATAGCCATATATATGCTCCGTGCATTTTCCGGCGGAATGGCCGCGGCATAGGATTGTTCTACCGGCACTCGAAAGACTTCGCCTACTGTTAGGATAAGCATGAATGTGACCAAAAGCCAAATATTATCCGTGTAGGCAAGCACGCCATAACCAATCGAAAAAAGTGCACAGCTGCCAATTAATGCTGTTTTATCATTCAGACGTTTACTCACACCCGACACAAATAACATGAGCAGTGCAACAAGTATCGTATTTTCACTGCGTAAAAAGCCAAGCATCGTTAATCCGTTGACCCTCCAGAAAAGAAATGACTGTGTCGGCATCTCCTCACTTAGACGAATTCCGATATAATTGGTCAGCTGCAGCTCCATTGAAAAAACGAGAACTCCGGCAATGACAAAAACGATGAAAAGCCGGTCCTGAAATACCCTGTGATAGCTGGAAAAAATATGTAATAGATGCTTATTTAACGACATTTGACTAGATTGATGATGAACATGGCTCTCTTGAATAAAGAACGCAACGAGAAAAACAACCCCTAGTTCCACAATACACAGAGCAACAAAGAGTTCGAATAAATAGTGCTGGAACAGTAAAGCGCCTAGAATTCCGCCAATGGCAATGGACAAATTGTTCGCCCAATACGTAATTGAATACATCAATTTACGCTGCTCCGGTGTGCTGACGTCGATCAGCATCGCATCATTAGCCGGTCCGGCAAGTCCCCAAGAAATGCTATTAACAATCATCATCATGAAGGTAAGTCCTGCCGATTCAAAAAAAGGTGAATTACTGACCATCATAACGGCAAATGCTGCAAAACGAGCGCATTCTGCATAAAACATTACTTTTTTTCGACCGAATTGATCCGATAAATAACCACCAATGAACGAATTTGTGATACCAATAAAAATGTTAATGAGCAACAATAAACCCGTCGTTTTTGCACCAAAATGCTGTGCTAAATATATGGTCATAAAAGGAAAAATCATCCCGCCTACAAACCGGCTGGTAAATGTTTCAATGATTCTTATTTTAATATTTTTGTGGAAGTCACGGAATCGCAAATTATGCCTCTTTTCTCTTAGATGCATGGTTTGTATTGATCATACTGTTCATTTTTAGAAAATGTGCATCAGGTCAACCAGTATACCATTACTTGATATTTTTTGTAACAAAAACTCAATGGTTTGCTAAATTTTTATGATAGAATCAATTTATGCATCTTTTGTCCAAACATCAAGAACGGAAGTGATTTTTTTTGGAAACAATGAACCGCAAGTACCTATATATTATTCTTTTCTTTGCCGCTTTCTCGCTTTCTACATCAGCTATTTTCGTAAAATTATCTGACGCCCCGTCGACGATTATTGCCGGTTATCGCATGCTTATCTCAACAGTCGTACTTTTGCCCTTTCTCCTATTCAATAAATCAAATCGCTCAGCATTACGAAAACTGTCCAAAAAGCAATGGTCTCTCGGCATGCTTTCCGGATTCTTTCTTGCTGCTCACTATGCCCTGTGGTTTGAATCGCTCAGATTCACTTCTGTCGCAAGCTCAACTGTGCTTGTCACCCTGCAGCCTTTGTTCGCTTTTATCGGAGGCTATTTTCTTTTCGGGGAAAAACTAACTCGCCAATCACTATTTGGTGGGCTTCTAGCGATCACAGGCAGTGTAATCATTGGTTGGCAAGACTTTCAGATAAGCGGTGTCGCTCTTTTCGGTGACTTACTCGCATTTATTGCCGCCGGATTGATTACCGGATACTTTTTTCTCGGCCAAGAACTTCGCAAAAAACTGTCCCTGCTTCCCTATGCGATTATTGGCTATGGCAGCAGTGCACTCTTTCTCTTCACTTATTCCGTGATCAGTGGATTCTCACTTACTGACTATTCTGCAAACAATTGGTTATGGTTTGTATGTCTCGCTCTCATTTCAACTATTCTCGGACAGACAATTTTCAATTGGCTGCTGAGATGGCTCAGCACATCTACAATATCTATGAGTATCGTTGGCGAACCGGTTGGAACCTGTATCCTTGCTTACTTCTTCTTAAGGCAAAGCGTCACCTTGCAGCAAGCCATTGGCATCACCACCATACTTGCAGGTATCGCGATCTTTCTAATGAAAAAGAAGCAGGCATAAATTTAATAAATGTTATTTTTATCTAACTACTGTCACTTTATAAACTGCCCGTATTGCTGAAAATTCCTCGTTTAATCCCTTTTCCGATTAACTTTTTCACAGCTTAAAAATCAATCATCATGAGCAATCTGATTGACCTGAGTTCCTCGTAATGCCCATACTGAATTAAAACGAATATCTATTATCTGCAATCCTAAAAGGACGGAATCCAAAACGATGCTTGCCAAAAAATCATTTTTATCACGTAGAAAAGGGTTCTTACGCTACTTGCCGGCTATGCTCTTGGCGGTACTGCTGAAGCCATTATTCTTCATTTACTTTAAAAAGAAAAAAATCGTGTTGATTGGCGGACATTGTGGTGAAAAATACGCGGATAACGCAGCCGCATTACATCGCTTTCTAATCAAAAATCACCCGGAGTACACGGTTTACTTTGGTTTGACTGATCGTAATGATACGCTTATGCGTACCATCGGAGGACCGACTTATCAGTTGGGTTCTGTATGGAATTATCTTCTTTATGGCTATGCCGTCATCTGCTATTATTCGCATTCACTTGAGTCTGATGTAGCTCCGGAGATTGATTTCACTCCTTTCGCCCGTACAAAATTGATTAAAGTGTATTTAGGGCACGGAATCGATGGTCTAAAACGTAACCTGTTTATTTTCGATACCCGACACAGTAATTATTTTGTCTGCTCCTCAAAGCAGGAAAAACTGATCAAGAAAAATGAATGGGGAATTCCGGAAAATAAGTTAATCGTCACAGGACTGCCGAGATACGATGAACTGTATCTCAAACATGATCAACCATCGACACGGACTATTCTTTACATGCCGACGTGGAGAGAATGGTTGAATGCCGATCAAAGCTTTTTCTTCAGCGATTTCTATAAACATGTGTCTGCATTGCTAAATAACCAACTGTTAGAACAAACGCTGCTGCACTACGGCTATCACTTAAAAGTTATGCTGCATCCTTTCCTCCATTCTGTATTTAAAAAGTTTATGGAGCAAAATCATCGTCTTCATTCCGTGTATTTTTGCAATCCTGATGAAGAGATTCAGAAATTGATACTCAGAAGTGATGTGCTGATCACTGATTATTCCAGTGTCTCATGGGACTTCTACTACTTGGACAAGCCTGTGCTCTTCTATCAATTCGATCAATCCGAGTATTTGGAAAAACGGGGATCCTACTTGGATTTTTCAAAGGATCTGTTTGGCAGTGTCACGTATAACGCTGACGATACAGTAAAAATGCTGGGTGAAATCCTCTCACTCAGCAAACACTCAGATTATTATCAAAACAAGGTCAATCAGAAAAACCATTTTGATTTTTATGATACAAACAATTGCCAACGTGTCGTTCAGCAAACCTTGCCAAATCTTAGAACATAAGAAAGGAACAGTGATTTTTCACCGATCGAGTTTACCCTTTGAAAATTTGGATCAAGTGCTTTTTAAGCTGGTCCGCATAGACTGATGCGTTGGGATTCTTTATAACATCATGAAAAGATATACTTGGCAATTTCGTTAAGCCAACGAAATCTTGAGTATCATGAAATGCTGAGAGCGCGTCATCGACAGTGCGACCATTAAAAAATGTCCCTGGTGTATCAAATACATCGTTCGGTGCATTCCATGTCGTGGATACGGAATAGCTTTTGCCTTTCAGCAAACCGCCTCTTCCATATTCGAATGTGCTGGAGTAGAAAACACCATAAGTGTAAACATCTTCGATATACCGCTTCAAGACAGCAGGAGCAGCAAACCAATAAATCGGAAATTGAAAAAGAATAAAGTCGGCCTTCTTCCATTTATTCTCTTCTTCGTTTACATCATATCCGTCCGCAACAGTAGTTGCCAGTATAGTGAATCCCTTATCCTTCAAATAACCGGCAGCAGTGTCTGAAAGAAACGTGTTTAAGTCACCTTTTGCAACATCATTGTAACGAGTGTCCATACCATTAATAATGAGCACAGTCTGATTTGACAAGATATGTTCCCCCTAACCGTGTCGTTGTAACCATTTTATTATCTCTCTATTGACTAATTCAGTAAAGCGCTATCATCTCTTAAAAAGGATGTTATGCAGAACATAAGCAAAATGAAACAGAGACCGCCTCATCAAAAAGATAGATTGATGAGACAGTCTCTTCAGATTCAAGATTAATAGATAATTACCGGCTCGTTTTGTTCGAGATTATCATAGACGGTTTTCATTACGGACGGAGGTGTATTGACACAGCCGCCTGATCCCTGTGTTAAGTATGCATCCTTTTTCCAGTTTCTTCTCCAGCTGGCATCATGAAAGCCACAACCGCTGAGTGTAAACGGTGCCCAATAGTCAACTTTTACCGAATAATGTGCGTTGCCGGCTTCGCTTCCTTCCAAAGTAGAAGGAGATTCTTTGTACATGACGTACCAAAGACCCTTTGGTGTATCTTCATTTGTATCATGTCGACCGGTCACTACATCTGTAGTAATGACGAGTTTGCCATTTTTATAGATCCATATTTTTTGTTCGGCAATAGATACTTCTGCATAGCTTGTTCCAATTCCGTTATTCGTCGTGTTATGGTAACCGATGCCGTAGGTGCTGTACCCAACACCATAGACATTGTAGGCTTTCAGTGACGTTGTTCCATTTTCAAACGCCTTCTGAATCCGGTCGGTTTCTTTACTTACGTTCAGCGCCCATCCATAGGATTGGCCCTGAACAGAGATAATTTTGCCTGTATGCGTCTTAAATTGAAATTTCTTATTTAAGGTCGATTGATTATTATTGATTTCTTCGATCTTATTTTTCAGCTCACTTGGATCAATCGTCACTTTCATCTTTGATGTTGCTTTTGCATTTTTGATCAACTCACTTGCATTTAAAGCGTAGACTTTATTTTGAACCGAATAATTTACACTCTGATTCATGAGCGACTTAAGTACTTTAGTTTTATCTTTAACTATTTTGCTATCTTCCTTAATTGGGTGCAGACGCGATAACGTTAGATGGATTTCACTGTTATACTCCTGTTTGTCATAATCGCTCATGATTTTTTCTATATCATATTGCTCGCCGGCTTCACTTTTAGATACCTTTAGATCACCATCTTCTATGTAAGCATAGGCGTCTTTAGGTGCTTTCAATTTTTTATTTAATTGTTTTAGCCGGTCTTCCACTTGTTTCTTCAGTGTGCTTGATCGATAATCGTCTTTTTCTGCTGGATTTAGTGCATAATTATTTGTCTTGAATGATGGTACCCATGTCTGTTGCTTTTTAAAAACTCGATTTACGGCTGATAAATCTTGTTTCGTAAATTTAGCTACTGTGTTCTTACCGTTGATGATCTTCTCATCTCCAATAAAGACATCATTTTTTAGGGTTTGCGAAGCCAATTTACTCACTACCTGTTCGGGCTTCAGATGTCCGACTTTGACACCATTTATCGTTACATTCGCATTAAAATGTGTCGCCTGATAGTAACCCATAATTCCAAAAACTAATGCCGCGATAATCACGACACTGCTACTTATAATAATGACATTACGCTTCAGAATGATCGCTCACCTCAAAAAGTATCAATTTAACAATTAACGTTCCATGTTATGTTTTGGTTTCACAAGATATTCGTTATCTATAAGATATATGAGTGGAAGCAATTTAACAAGAATTTATTAATAGAGAAGTTTCAGATAAACAAATGATATTTCAGCATCCATTGGAAAATATGGCCTTTTTGCACGACTTTTTCTTTCCAATTATGGCATAATAAGACAGTGATCTAGAAAATAAAAGAGGCGAATCGATAATGAAATGCAAAGTCAATCGAAATGCAGCAAAAGTAATGAAAACAATGCTTGAGAATGAGGATGCGCAAGGACAAATGCTGCGTGTGATCGTGACAGAGAATCATGGAGATCATGCCCATTATGCATTGACTTATGGGGTACCGACTGAACACGATGAAATTGTTTCTACAGACAAAGGAATCGACGTCCTATTAGATAAACGTGAGGCGCTCCTTGATGGCGTTTGGATTCAATTTTTTTATGTCCCTGAACCAGGATTTGAAATCATTAATCCATCAAAAGGAGATTACAACCATTTCTAATGAGACCGCAAGCACATGATACATGCGATTGTAACCAATGCGGGAACTGATAAGAACTTTTTCCTCATTGAATCAATCCTTATACATGAAAATTTTTCGCAATCTCCTGTAGTACGTTCTTACCTTCAAACAAAATGAGTGCCGATAGAGACAGTACACTTAGCGAAATACAAATAACGGATGGAATGATAAATCCGACTTGCCCCGTGAAGTAGAGGATAAGCGGTACAATTCCAAATACAATGTCGATGATAAAATAGACGATGTAATCCTCAGCCGGCATTTTCGTGACCTTAGCAATAATTGCAAGTGAAATCATTGCAACGCTGCAGGCAATAGGTATCACATAATTCAGCGACCATCCTCGCCAACTGGTAAACCAGTCCCATCCGAGGCTTAAGGCTGATAGAATAAAGACCTGAGCAGTGATGTTATTTGGGATATTGTCTTTTTTTTGCAGTGCATAAATCAAGCTGATCCAGAAACATCCGATTCCCACGGCGACAAACAGCGACCAAAAACCGCTATCAGGAAGAATAAGGTTGACAGCAACACATAGGACGCCAATCATAATAGTCACGAAAATCAGCAGTTTAAAAAACAGTTCGTACTGTCTGTAAATGGTGGGAACGAAAGGATAAAGCTCTTCTTCATCAGTTCCTGACAGCCTGCTTTGACACAAAGGACAATTTGCGTCTTTTCCACGAATGCTTACTTTGCATTTTCCGCAATATTTCATGTCTTAGCTTTCCCCTTCCTTCATATTACCCGTGGGACTCGTTGTGATTTCAACTTCAGCGCCCATACTCGTTAAGGTTCGAAAAAATCGTCTCTGAATCTCCGAACTGACAAAAGGTGATGAAAAACTGATACTCAAGCGATCTTGAAAAGAGCACATGCAGACTTGAAGTTGATTGCTCCCGTAACAAATGTCAAAGGATCGGATAAAGGCCTCCAACTCCTTTGGCATAGAAACAATGCCAAGATTTGAAAAACCGGCCGTCTTCCTGCGTGCCGCGTAGTGATAAGCCACTTTTAATGCAGGATCCTTCACGATAAGTGGTGTGATACGAGCAAAAATATTATGTTCCACCGCCGAATACGTTTCAATCACCTGAGAAAGCTTCTCTTTGGATAACCCAACACGCAAGTCATCACTGATCTTCTTCACAACATCCTCAAATGTCCCGTCATGGTGCCAGTAATCGTATCCGATTAACAGGACACTGAAAAAATTCCGTGCTGAAGCGGAAGGGAAATGGCTGCGCAGATTAACAGGAATATCAAGAACAATCGGCCTTTTCTTTGCCCGTTCGGGAACCGTTTCACTAATGGCATTCATCAGGCAAGCAGCTAGAAAAACAGTAAGTGTCGTGTGATGACGATGTGCCGCATCAAGCAATGGCTGAATTTTGATCAAGCCAGTCATGATTTTCAACCGATCCTCAGGGTATTTGTGACCGCGCAGACGACAAGCAAATACTCGTCTTGTCTGTTTCTTTCTTGAAGAACCCCGATAGTATTTGCGAAAACTATCGTCACTCATCTGCGTTGCTGAGGCATCGAAGTCTAGGCTCGGTTCATCTATTTGATGGTATTGAGACAAATACTTGGTAATCAGCGTCCGAAGAAAGTGCATCGCTCCCGTTCCATCCGAGAGCACATGGTAAACCTCCAAATTGATTCGATTTTTAAAGTAGCTCACATCAAAAAGCAGATTTTTGCTGTTTTTTCTGTACAGTGCCGCACATGGTTGCGTATTTTCCTCATGAACAACCGGCTTTCTATTCGTATTTTCAAGATAATACCAAAAGAAGCCGCGTTTCAATACCGACTGATAAACACGAAAAATTTGTATGGTTTCATCGAGCGCACTCTGCAAGCTCACCGGATCAATTTGTTCGTATAATTCGCAGGAGATTCGGAAAACCTGCGTGTCCGCTTTTTGTGCGGCGGCAGGAAAAATAAGTGCCGCATTATCCAGACTGCTCCAATTATGGTCCGTGTTCATTCACTCCTTAAGAAATACATTGATCAGTTGATAACACTGCTCTACTTGAGCAGTTTGCAGTGAAAAAGAAAAAAAGCCATGCAGAGCGTCTTTTATTCGATAAACAGCAACATCATTGCCAAACTCTTTTAATTTCTCTGCATAAGCTTCTCCTTCGTCCCGAAGCGGATCCAGTTCAGCAGTAATTATTAATGTCTTAGGCTGACCTTTCAGGTGATCAGATAACAGCGGTGCGAAATACGGACTGTTCCGATCCTCCTTATTTTGAACATACAGATCTTGATAATCCTGTATCTTCTTGGATGTCAACAAATAATCTGTACCGTTTTCGGTGATCGAAGGAAATGGAGAAACCTCGCTATGATCATTATAGGTAGACGGATAAAGCAATATTTGCTTCTCAACCTGAAACTCCTCTCGATCGGCCGCCATGAGACTGACCGCCGCAGCGAGCGACGCGCCGGCACTGTCACCCATCAGTACGACCTTTTCACCAGATGCTTCGAGCGGCTTGTCGTATAAAAAAAGTTCTCGGGCAGCCTGGTAGCAATCCTCAACAGCGTAAGGAAAAGGGTACTCAGGCGCGCGCCGATAATCCACCGAGAGCACCCGACGACCCGTCCTATCAGCAATATGAGCACAAATTTTAGTATAGCTGTCTATCGTTCCGCTCACCCATCCGCCGCCATGAAAAAAAAGGATCATTTCTTCTGTCTGGAGTACTTTAGGTGCAAAGAGTCGAACCGGTAAATCATAGCCATCAATCGTTATTTTATGATCCCACATTTTAAATCGCGGGTTAAACGATAAATGCAGGAGATTATTAATCATCCGGTCAACCCGGTAATATTTTTTAACATTTAACTCCATACGAGAGATCACCTTCAGCATCGCTCGTATCATTGGATTGATTGCGATCCGAATCAGCACCTTTCAAATGCACAGATATAGTTATTGTATCATCCTGCTCATTCGTTTGACAGAAGGTCATTTAATATGCACTTTGTTAGACTTGGAAAAATGAGGATGTTAAACTTAATGTGATGAAGGAGGAGAACTATTCAATGACAACCATTCCACAAAGAACACTTAACGATGGATTAGTATTGCCCGCTGTTGGTTTCGGTACATACCAACTCAACGGCGCATCAGGCATTAATTCCATATTAAGCGCAATTGACACAGGTTACCGTTTACTTGATTCAGCATTTAATTATGAAAATGAAGGTGCGCTTGGTGAAGCTGTACGCCGCAGCTCCGTATCACGTGAAGAATTGATCAT
This sequence comes from Sporolactobacillus sp. STSJ-5, assembly GCF_024385605.1. Classification (GTDB taxonomy): domain Bacteria; phylum Bacillota; class Bacilli; order Bacillales; family Sporolactobacillaceae; genus Sporolactobacillus. The sequence goes on from NZ_JANFOJ010000001.1 coordinate 27,475, forward strand.
TACCTCCAAATTACCCGGACGTCATCATAAATATGATGAAGCAATAACGACAATCCAAGAATCTCTCTTTCGTGCAGGGCTGGACTACTACGATCTGTATCTGGTCCACTGGCCGAATCCAAGCAAGGACTTGTATGTGGAAGCATGGCAGGCATTAATTGATGCACAGAAATGGGGCTTGATCCGCTCAATCGGTGTCTGCAACTTCTTGCCTGAGCACTTGGATCGACTCATTAAAGAAACGGGTGTCACCCCAAGCGTCAACCAGGTCGAACTGCACCCTTATTTTTCACAGGAAAAGCAGAGAGCCTATGACAAGGAACACGGAATTGTAACTGAATCCTGGAGTCCATTGGGGCGGGCAAATAAGTTGCTTCAAGATCCAAGCATTAAAGCAATTGCGGATACACACGAAAAATCCGTGCCACAAATTATTCTGCGCTGGCATTTACAACTCGATGCGTTGCCGTTGCCAAAATCGTCTTCACCAAAACGCCAATTGGAAAATCTTTCTTTATTTGATTTCTCACTCAGCGATGAAGAGATGCAAACCATCGGCAGACTAAGTCATCCGGATGGACGAACCTTTGATCAAGATCCCGCTCGCTATGAAGAATTTTAATGAATTTCAAAAGAACGACTGAATGGGCTTTATGCTCGTCAGTCGTTTTTTTATAAAGAGTTAGAGGAATAGTGTAAGTGCGACGGCGACTTCGCCAGAGGTTTGGCAAAGCCAAGTTTTCTAATATTAACTGAATATCTCGTCACCGTTCTTAAATCCAAGGCCAGGATGGTGATCAAAACGCACAACGCCAACTGAAGCCCTTCCCCTTACTGCTGCAGCAACCCTGCCAACGCCTTCATTGCCAAATCCACCGCAAAGTTCGATTGCCTCTACTCCTATATCTGCTAATTCAACCGCCGCTTTTACCGCTTCATCATACGATTTTACTCCGACAACGTTCAGTTTGATCACCGGCGTGTCAATCAGTGCTTTCGCTTGTGCTGTATCAATTTTTGGTCCGATAAAAAGAAAAGCTGCTTTTACTTCTGCCATTTCTCTCATCCTCTCAAAATATTAATTTCCCTATTTAGCATAGCATTAATGTATACGTTTACAATGTGATCTAATTCATAATTTTTATCTTAATTAGGTCACTCAGTTACCATGACATTGTTCAACTATTTGCCACATAATTTCTGTTTATGGAAAAGGTAATTGTCAGATGGTGTCGAATATTTTACATAGTAAACTATCTTTTTTGAAATCAAATAAATATTATGGAGGTGTTCCCATCCTTAGCATTCATATTCCAAATTAGTGAAGGAGTTGATACAACGTTCAGATTCTCACTTTGCGAATACCATCATTTCTTTCTTCTCTGCTTCTGCTTTTCACCCAACCACTTTTGCAACGCTCTCACTTGAAAAAAATTCCACTTTTAAAGTCCAAAAATAGGTAACTGTTGCTGCTGCATCAAGCACATCTGTAAAACAATTTCAACGTTCCAATGAGCTTCCATAGAGATTTTCATATACACTCCACTTTACATCCCACTATAAAGGAGTTCTTCGCATGCTAAAAATCTTCCGTAAATTCATTTTTATGTCACAACGCGGATTCACACTAATTGAAATGATGATCGTATTGTTTATCATATCCATCTTGCTTTTAATTGCGGTTCCGAATATGACCAAATCAAATGATGTTGTGATGAATAAAAGTACTGATGCAACGGTTAAGCTTGTTCAAAGCCAAATCGCCGCCTATCAAATGGACCATGATGGAGCTCTGCCTGAAAGTCTTGATGACCTCATGCCCGACTACGTCAACAGTATCAAGTCCTCAGATGGTACACCACTGAATTATGATGCGTCGACCGGTGAAGTCAGTGTACCATAAAGCATCCTTGACACATGATTTTGGATACACGCTGATTGAGGTATTGATTGTCCTATCAATTGCCTGCATCATTACCCCTATATCTTTTCTTGCTTTTTCCCATCTATCTGATGAAGTCACGCTCAAACATTTTATGAGTGAACTTGACGAAAAAATTCATGATACACAGATTGCCGCAATAAGTGAATCTGACGTCCCTCGGATTGTCTTTAATAACCCTGAACATTTTTATTATGTTTCGTTTAAGAACCGAATCGAACGCATACAAATGAACCCTCGAATTACGATCTACAGCGGCTATCAAGAGAATTCGATCATGATTAATCAGTTGGGGCATTTTACAAATATAAAGACATTCACTATAACATTGGGAAGCATTCGTTATCGACTCGTATTGCTTCTTGGTCAGGGAAGATATTACTATGAAAAGACAACGTAATGAACGTGGACTTTTTCTCCCCGAAGCGATGACCGCACTCGCCATTTTCACTATACTGATCCTTACTGCCGTTCCTTTATTAGTACGCGTAGATCAAGAACGGCAGCTCATCAAACAGAGCCATGAAGCGATCAGTTTGCTAAGCTATCACTTAATGTCGTGGAAATCGAATGGAGCGCTGTCTGCTGAACCGGAAACCTCACTAGATTTCCACATTGAGTGGATCGAACAAAGCGAACACTCAGCATATTTGAGCATCAGTTGGGATTACGAAGGACGCAAGCATAAGATCACTGGGGAAGCCAAACGATGAAGAATCAAGCGGGATATACTTTGCTGTCTATGATGCTGGCCCTCTCTATTTTCCTAATTATTATTAGCCTTGCAATTGGTGTGACTCAATTTATGAATCAGCGATTTCAACTACGACTGGATACACAAAAGGAAACACGCGTATTTTTCATGCAAACGGCAACAGAATTACATTTCTCTCAACACGTATCTTGTTCAACTGATCATCAGACGCTGACTATGAAAAAAGGTACAGACCGTGTAAGTTACACATTTTTGTCAAACGGACGTATCATCCGTCAGGTGAACGGCGCGGGTTATGAAATTGTTCTTCAGCAGGTCAAACATGCAGCGTTTCATTCTGACGGTGAATTTGTTTCAATTCGCGTAACAGATAAAGCAAACCGAAATTATTATTGGGATGATCGACTCTATGTCAAGGATGATGCCGGTGATTAAAGGACGTCAAAGTGATCAGAACGGATTTGTTTTACCATTAACGATGATCTTGTCGCTCATACTGCTCGCTTTTGTATTCCATGCACTGCTGGTGCTGACAAGCGATCGGAAATTTTATCAGCATTCATATGCTCAATTTCAGCTTCAACAAATACGTGAATGCGCGCTTATTGATTTTGAACACGAACTAGAGCAGCGATCGTTATCCGGACAAGGAACACTCATTTATCGCAACGGCACTGTCGCGTTTAATGTTACAGAAAATAAAGAAACAGTGATCATTAAATTTAAAGTTATTACTGACGATCGTAAAGAGATCGATCAAATCACTTATTCCAAAAAAAGTGGAAAACCAATCAAGTGGTCGGAACAATTAAACCAATGAACTCCTGCCTTCGAACGTCAAAAAGTAATTATGCTTGTCGATCATGAATCATCCGTTCTCTTTTTGGGCAAAATGAAACTAAAAAAGAGAAGGGGCAAGTGCTCATGAAATCCGAAGATTATGTTCGTTTTTTAACCGAGCAGTTTGTTCGCTATATGGAAACGCCTCGTGAAGAAAGAGAGAAGGCGCGCATGGAACACAAGGCGAAACGCCCGCCATTACGCAACCAGCTTTTCGGACAAATTCCCAATGCGATTGAGAGTTACACGGCGCAGATCAGCGAACACTTAAAAAAAAGAAAAAAATGACCCGGATACGTTTTGTTCGTATGCCGGGCATTTTCCGTTCTATTTAGTCACTTGGCTTGCTCATCGTGAATACGCGGTACGTAAGCACATCTTTAAATTTCTGCATCATTTGCATATGTTCAAGCCAAACTTCAATTGCTCCTTCATCAATGATGCTTGTCAAATTATAGGTTGGAAGTACGTCCCCTGAATGTGTTTTAATTTCATTGGCATGAAAGGATTTCAGGTTAATGAATCCTGCACTCTTCCAAATAGACAGCCACTCGTTTTCAGTCCGAACATCGCTCACACCGTATACAGATTCGATCAACCGTTTATCTTGCTCATTAGGCTGCTTCTCGACAGTCATTTCTATTGCAGCAAGCTGACCCTCAGGCTTCAATACTCGATAATATTCAGGCACTGAAAGCGATACATCGGTAAATGCTGTTACGGATTCTGACAATAAATAATCAAAATAGTTGGATTCAAACGGCAGTTGTTCAGCAGAGGCTAGAACAATTTTTGGAGCGGAAGTACTCACTGCCGCACGAGCCTTTGCGCGTTTCACCATACCCGGATGCAGATCAATACCTGTTACATCAGCATGCAATTTCTCGGCGATGAATACCGTGGTCGCACCGGTACCGCATCCTACATCAAGCAGGCTGCTATTCTTCCTTATTGACAGCTGCTCAATAATCGCTTCGGTCAGGCCATGACCTCCTGGATGTGCATTATCGACAGCCAATTTCGCAAGGAAATCAATATATCGATGGTTTGGCACACTACATACCTCCTTCGCTGCTTCTCATACTGCCTATCTTATGAAAAGCAATGGTTAGGTGCGCCTGCACTATGAAAGAAAAACAACGGCCCAGCCAATTATTATGGCTGAGTCGCTGTTTTTTGTATGTTTATATTTATGTCAAAAATGGATTGTTCTCCGCTTCGTCTTCGATTGTTGTCGATGGTCCGTGACCAGGACAGACTACAATTTCATCAGGCAGCGTCATGAGTTGCATTCGGAGGCTCGTCAGTAGTTGGTCATAATCTCCGCCATATTGATCTGTGCGCCCAATACTTCCTTTAAAAAGTGCATCACCGCAAAAAACAACTTGATCTTTTTCAAAATAAAAAGATACGCCACCAGGGGAATGACCCGGAGTATGCAGAACGGTGAATGAGAACGGACCAATGATTATTTTTTGATGATCCGTCAGCAAATGATCCGCCTTACGTGCCGTAATTGAACCAGTCACAGGAAAATAAGCGGATCCATTCTTTTTCGGATCTTGCAGCCAATCCGCTTCATTCTCATGAACGGAAACAGAGAGGTTCCAATGATCCCGTACATCATCCAGCGCGCCAATATGATCAAAATGTGCATGCGTCAGTAGAATGGCAATAGGATGCAACTGTTCTCGTCCAATGATGGACTTAATCTTCTCAAATTCTCCTCCAGGATCTATGATCAAACATTCTCTTGTTGTCTGATCAAACACCAAATAACAATTTGCTTGAATCGGACCAACGGGACATACAATCCATTTCATAGAAACCGACCTTTCCATTCAGTTAACGCAGATCATTTAGTTTATGGCGTTCTGCTTAATTTTCTGAATGCAGAGCCAAGCTGCACCGATTACACCTGCATCATTGCCTAATTTTGCAAGGTTGATCGTGCAAGCGTCAAACACTCGCGGCAATGAAAAGCGCTTAAAATATTTAGTCAGCGGATCAATAAGTGTATCCCCTGCATGTGACACTCCGCCACCAATAACAATTTTTTCCGGATTAATGGTCACTGCAATCGATCCAAGGGCAAATCCGAGGTAATAAGCTGCTTTTTCGGCGACCGTTGAGGAGAGTGGATCCTTCTTTGCGGCACAGTTAAAGACATCCTCAGCAGTAATGTCTCCTTTACTTTCAAAAATATCGCGAAGAATACTCACTGAGTCATTATAGTCAAGAGCGTCTAAAGCCAGTCTTCGAATGCCAGTCGCCGAAGATACTGTTTCAAGACAGCCTGTTTTCCCGCAGTTGCATGATGCGCCATCAGTTGGCATAACCGTGATATGTCCGATTTCACCCGCCATGCCGCTCACACCGTGCAGAATCTCACCATCACAGATAATGCCCCCGCCAACGCCTGTACCCAGTGTCACACAAATCAGGTTTTTAGCGCCTTGTCCAGCGCCGAGCCACATTTCTCCAAGTGCTGCCATGTTTGCGTCGTTATCAATCACAACCGGCAGTCCTATTGACTGCTCCAGCTCTTCTTTAAGCGGATAATCCTTCCAGCCTATATTAACAGCTTGATAAATAAAACCAGTGTCCATATTGATAAAGCCTGGAGCACCAATTCCAACGCCTCTAACTGTTGAACGTTCTAAATTAAATTGCTGCATTTTTTTAAGAACGCTTTCACTAATGTCGGAAGCAATGTGTCTCCCATTATCAATCGTATTCGTAGCGATTGCCCATTTGTCGATCATTTTCCCATGATCATCAATCAGAGCCATTTTTATTGTTGTACCGCCTAAATCCACACCAATATTAATCATATAAACGCACCGCCTATCAGAATAAATTCATCTTTTCATTTTCTCGCAAAAATCGATGTTTGCCAATATGTAACTTGTTAAGATTTATAGAAAAATAGTACTTGCTGAATCCAATCAACGAAATCAGTCCTGTCTTGGTCATGAAACGGACAAGTTTTGAATAGAGTAGACTATAGGTCTTGTCCGGAGGTTGTCTGATTATGCGCCCTAAAAAAGTACAAATCCTTACCCTGCTTATCACGGCAGCTGCTGTATTTTCATTGCTTGTTTTTCCATTTCTGCTTCTAGATCGTCCAACCATTACTTATTTCCCTGATAATCCGCGCATCAGCTTTGTAACAGCAGCGACGCATCTGGAATTTATTCCCGAGAATCAGCTTTTACGTATGCGAACTGCATCTGAAACGAAAGAACGCAACGATCTAATGCAGGATTTTTCTTTATTGTATCGTAATAATCAATTGGTTGCCATCGTAAACCGCTGGCAAAAAAATGTGCGGCAATTGTCTTCTTCCAAAGAATTGGACATGCTGCCGGGATTTTATGTTGGACTAACTGTTCACCAAGCCGAACAGCACATTGATCAATCGATTTTCGGTAAGGAACAGCTCTCCCAAGATTATCTCATGGCCATTAAAACAAATGGATCATTCCATCTTTATCGCGAACCGAGAACGCCGGAGGAAGCGAATCGACTTAGTAAGTATACACGTGAACTTGGCGTAAGTAGAGAGCAAATGCTTCGTCGTGCGGCCGCACAGTATGGCTTTCAAGTATCCGATTATCGAGTTATCCCTTTGGACGCATTAACCGGCGATTCGCTCACACATATTTTCCCTTTTGGAAAGGAAAAAGCTGAACGAATCACCGGTCAATTATGGGAAGGCCTTTATAAAAATTATGTACGCGGCATTCAACTTACTCAAACGCAGGCTGAATCCCCGCTCGGGAGTACGATGCCGCTTTTATTAGTTGCGCAAGATCATATGCTGATTATATTTGAAACAGCAAATCAGCAAATCATGCTACTGAAACAAAATTTTTCTTGATCTCATCATTCAGATTCGTGCTGTTTCTGAATATGCTTAAAGAAAAGAAGATGTCCGGCAGCCAACAGGGCGAACTCAAACAAAATTTGCCTTCGCTTCATAAGAAATAAGGCTGTGAATGCCCATAGAATAGTCTCGATGATCACATTTCTTTTTGCCACACTAAGCACCCCGCTCTCAACTTACTCTGCTTAGTGTGGCTTATGAGCTTGGCTTTCATTCCGTTTCTTTGCTCGTATCATAAATATTCTTCTCGGTGATCATCCAATCCACACGCTGATCATGTGGTTCAATCGGTATGTCACCAATCATTTGACTTTCAAGTAATAAGGATACCGTGACCCCCTCATAGTCAGAGAGAAGCCGATCATAATAACCTCCGCCATAGCCGATTCGATACCCTTGATGATTAAACACAATCCCAGGCACAATAAGTAAATCAAGTGAGTCCTGAGTAATTGCCTCTGTTTTTGATGTATTCGGTTCCATTAAACCGAAAAAACCGGATTCCAGCTGGCTGAAGGTTTGCAGTTCATAAAACGACAAAGTGCGGTTGTTCGGATTACATTTTGGGACAGCGATACGTTTTGCTTCAGTCCAGGCCTTTGTAATAATTGCCATCGTTTCTATTTCTCGGCCAATCGATAAGGTTACCCCAATCGTCCCTGCTCCATGCCACAACGATGTTGCAAACAAACGATTTCTGATCTTCTTACATTTTTCCGTAAATACATATTCATCTATTCTATCCATCTCATGGAGTATTCGGTTGCGTACTGCTTTTTTTTGTTTGTTCATTCTGTCCTCCATAGTTGAGATCTGATGAATTTAGAGCGATTGTTCAAAGACTGCGTTTCTCAAGTACAAATGGGACAATTCAAGTCGTCCATACAAAAAGCCGCAAAAAACCCATAAGAGGTCCTTCACGGCTCTTTATTCAATCCATCTTACTTTGTTTCGCGATAAGTCACATATCTTCTCAGTTTTGGGCTGTACTTTTTCAGCTCAAGACGTTCTGGGTTCTTTTGTTTGTTCTTCGACGTGATGTAATCGCGATCACCGGTTTCGGTATTTTCCAAAATAACCTTAACTCGCATATTTATCCCTCCATTGCACTAAAAATCATCGTGTACAAAAACATACACTTTATCTTAACAAAAAATATTAAATGCTTCAACCTTTTATAAACGCATGTTCCCTTTTATTTTTAAATTGTTTATAGCCGTTCTTCTCAGTTTCCCCCAATTTTTACTATTTATTTTACAATCTTCTTTCTTTTTCGCCATAATTCTTCCGTAACCATAGGAGATGTGTTATAAATAACTATGGTGATTGTCATGTGATCGTTACATCGCATGAACCTCAGACAATGGTGAGGGGGGTAATGAATTGGGGTTTGTCATCTTGATACTCATGATTGTTGGGTTGACCGCGCTTGCTGTTTCTTACTATAAGCAGGACAGTATTAAACAGGTAGAAGGTCAGCTTGAAGAAAATTCCATAACAATGATGCAAGAACTGTACAAGGTAAAGAAAAAAATTCGTGTGCTCGAAGAGGAAATCATGCTCGGGGACCAAGATCATTCTAAAGGGTGAACGCATTGACAAAAAATGAAATACGCGGTTTTGCCGCCGGCATCTTGCTGACATGCGCCGTTTTTGCTTTCTTCTATTACCTGATTTTCAATCAGGGAGAGCAGAAACCGGTAAAGAACGTAGCAAAGCAAACGCCGTTGACAGAAGCAACCGTAACTCAATATCTTGCCAGCCATCACCGTAAAGCGATTGATCTTGATGCCTACAATCAATGGCTGAGTGATACCCAGAAAGCTACGGAGCAAGCAAGCAAAGAAAAACCGAAGACGGACAGTGACAGCAGCAAGAAAAGCAGCGATAACTCTTCATCAAAGGCTAAGAAAACAACGTATAAGCTTCAAATTAAAAGTGGCATGACTCCTGGAGATATTTCAAGTGAGCTCGTTCGTGCGAAGATTCTTAAGTCGAATCAAAAACAGAATTTTGACTCCTATCTCCATAAAAATAAGCTTGAAAAATATGTACAGCTTGGCTCTTTCAGCGTTTCAAGCGATATGTCCATACAAAAGCTCGCTCAAGTAATTACGAAGAACCATAGCAATTAATTGAATAGACATTGCAAGGCAGGTTGATCAATAAATGATCAACCTGCCTTTTTGCGTACATATAGGAAGTGTCACAATTTCAAAAGTTGTACCAGAACATCACAACAGTTAACCAAAACAAATAAGAAGAACCGGGCAAAAAGCGCCCGGTCCTTAAATCATGCCGGATTTTGACTACGCTCCGGTTGCTCGCATCAACTGAGCGCGACCGCGGGCAGTCCGGGAGCCTCCTCAAGCAAACTAATACCTGCGGGGTCTCCCCTGGCCTGCGATCAACAGAGCCGCTCCGCAGGAGTCTCGCACCTGCGCGTTTGGCTCACAACCTTTGGCTTTGGCGAAAATCATATACTTTCTTTCCTTGTAAAAAGAAACCGCTTTGCTGTTACTGCAGCGAAGCGGTCCTTCTATTTTTATTTACTTGTGTAATGATAATACTTGTCATATTCCTTATACATCTCAAGAGCAATTTCCTGGTTTTGATGACCTGTTCGTACCTTTGGCACAACAACCGAAATTGCGACTTGCGGATCATCATACGGTGCGTACGAAACTAAGGTTTCGTTATAGAGACTTTTATCATTTTCATTAATCTGAGCCGTACCGGTTTTTGCCGCGACTTTATACTTTTGTCCTTGTGTATAAAAAACACTACCTGTCCCACCGGTTCCGTGAGTAACAAGATATAATCCATGTTGAACACGAGCTAAGTCATGTTTATTATTACCGATCGTATTTAGCACGTTTGGTGTAAAGCTGTACACTGTATTGCCAAGCTTATCAGGATCGCTGCCCGGTTCATGAACCGATTCAAGCAAATGCGGCTGCATCCGATAGCCGCCATTGGCAATGGTCGAAATATATTGAGCCATTTCAATCGGTGTGTACGTATCATACTGACCGATCGCAAACTGATGAATCAGCCCTGAGTTATCCGGCATTCCGCCATTATATCCGGTGCCTTCGGTTGGCAGATCGACTCCGGTTTTAACGCCCATTCCAAATTGACTGTATCCATTTCTCAAATCATTTATTGCTTTTACAAACTTTGAACTATACGGCGAAGGAAATCTCGCATTATAATGTCCTCCTGCCGAGGTTAAAGAAATACCTGCCATATTCGAAACAATTGCTGCCATAAATATGTTCGATGAGTGCTGCAGCGCCGTTTCCGGAGTCTGCATCCCCAGTCCGCCTTGTTCCCATGAAGAAAAGGAATGATTGCCGCTTCCTGGATAGTCAATCTGCATGTCGTAAAAATGTTCCGGAACGGCGTGATGCTGAAAGCCAATGAGTTCAGTTGCCCCTTTGACCGCGGATCCCATTTCAAATTGTGAGGTAATCGCATCACTTGAAACATCTTCAAACTTACCGTTCACATATTTCTTCCCGCCGATTGCTAAAATTGCGCCGGTCTTCGGATTCATCATCACGGCATAGGCACTGTTGTTCTGACTATTTCCAGCCATTGATCGGGCTTCTGATATTTTCTGTTCCAATACTTGATCGAGCTTATTTTGCAGCCTTATATCAATGGTCAGCTGTAAGTCATCACCACGCTGGCCTTCCTTAACCGTAGGATTCCCGACCGGAAGCCCTTTTTCAGTCTTATAAGTCAGCGTCATCGGAACGCCACGCAAATAATTTTCATATTGGTTTTCAAGATAGCTGATACCAACATCCGTGTTACGGCTGTATCCTTGAGCCAAATAACCGGTAATCTTATCCTCAGGTATCGGCCCCATCTTGCCGACGTAGAACGGTTTGTCTTTGACATACGTTCTTGAGGAAACATCAGCGGTCTGAATCGTTCCATTAAAATCGTTCAGGTGATCCACTACATCGATATATTCCTTATCAGCAACATTCAAGCCTCTTTTAATAATGTAAGGATTCAAATTTGATGCTTGATTAAATTCATGCTGGATCGCCATAATTTGAACGTCTTTTTTAGAATAGCCCTTTAGTTCGGACTTTGGGACTTTGGATAGAAGCAGCTTGTACAATTGACCTTGCTTCTTTGCATATTTTTTCTGTTCTGCAGGCGTCAAGTATTTATTATACGCATCACTTAACTTCTTGAATTTGGTAAGGATATAATACTCGCGCTTATCCCTCGTTGAAATGCGGGAAATCGCTTTTCCATCCAAAGTTAAATAGTTGGAAAGCTTTCGAGCAAGTTTCAACCCCTTTTCCGCACTGATTCCGGCATTGCGTATATACACAACCGCCAGTTCAGCTTTATTATCCGCGAGCGTCACCCCGTTCGTATCAAAAATCTTTCCTCGTGCCGATTCAATTCGTGCCGATTGCGTATTGTTATCTTTTGCAAGTGCTTTGTAATAATCTCCTCTGACAATTTGAATGTAGCCAAGTCGGAGAATTAATCCGGCAAACGCCACAAACACGACAAGAAAGAGTATATTCAGCCTCATTGGCAAATTGTGCTTTGTTCCTTTATTTTTCACTGTTTCCTTAGCCACTTCTTCCCCTCCTTGGCGGCAAGTCCCAAGTACATCATCTCTTTTTGATGTGTCATGTACCAGCCATATGTATTCGTTACTCATTCCTATTTTTAGAACACGAAACTAAGATCATTCGGAAAAAAACACAGTGATTTCTGTTCATCAATAAAAATCCAATGTTTCAATAGTTCATGGCAAACCTATGTTTTATTTTAAAGTCGCACCGAAAGCCTGTCAAAGAAATATCGCCTGTATTCTGACGTGAAATCGTATTATTTACGTATTTACCATCTTCAAGGTGAATAGAAACTGAGACCTGTCCACCAGACATGAAAACATGATCACGATACCGCATTCCCTATAACCATTTAGCTGAACGTGTTCAATGATATGACGGTTGACTTTTATCATGATAAAAAAATGCAAAATTTGCGCAAAATGATTTGATTTTCTTTGCTTTTCTTTGACAATCGGAAAATAATAAAACACCCGGAAGTGCCTTTAAATGGCTACTTCCAGGTGTTTGCAGGATAATACTTATGTATAACCAACGGAGGAAGAGGGATTCGAACCCCCGCGAGCCGTGAAGCCCCTGTCGGTTTTCAAGACCGATCCCTTCAGCCAAACTTGGGTATTCCTCCATGTTAAGTGGTGGACCCTGTAGGACTCGAACCTACAACCGGACGGTTATGAGCCGTCAGCTCTAACCAATTGAGCTAAGGGTCCACGGGCGGTTAGTGGGGATCGAACCCACGCATGCCGGAACCACAATCCGGTGTGTTAACCACTTCACCATAACCGCCATTGTGAAGTGAGGTAAAAAAATAGCGGCGGGGGGGATCGAACCCTCGACCTCACGGGTATGAACCGTACGCTCTAGCCAGCTGAGCTACACCGCCATGGCTCCACAGGTAGGATTCGAACCTACGACCGATCGGTTAACAGCCGATTGCTCTACCACTGAGCTACTGTGGAACAAAATCAGAACAAGAATTAATTTATCACAAGCGCTGAAGCTTGTCAATAAAATCTTTTAATCATTAATGCCTGTCCCAACGACAAGAAATAATATACCATAATTGGTTGTAAATGACAACATCTTTTTTTATAAAAAATCCATACTGTTCAATCACGCTCATAATGCCTTAGCTCTCCCTGTCAACCTGATCAATAAATATACGTGTTCCATCAACAGAGATCACCTTAACGGCAATATCCTTCTCCAAAAAGATACCATCAGTAATTGCACTATAATTTTTTCCATCAATTTTCACCGTGCCAACCGGGTGGAAAGGAGTCATTGTCTTCCCTTCCTTACCAATCAGTTCGTGATAATCACTGTTTATGGAATTATAGCCTTTATCGCTGGAAAGCTTGTCATGCAGCATCAATTTGCCTAAATAATCGCGTTGAGGCAATATTTTTCGAAAGAAAAGCGAGCCGCAGGATCCAATAACAAAGGCAATTCCAACCAGCATGCCATAAAGAAGCGATGGGGTCGGAAGCGCACATCCAAGCACCATGAGTATAAAACCAAATATACCTATGATTCCGGTTGTAAACAACTTGCCGTCAATGATAATGAGGAGCAGACCGCCTACGAGCAATAAAAAGATCCAAGGCGATGCTTGATCCGTAAGAAAATGTAAAAAATAGAAAATAAAAAGTCCGCTACCGGTCAGTGCAAGCAGCCCTTTTGCCTTGACAAGCAATTCTGCGAATAAAAAGCACGCAGCAAGCAAAATGACAATAAACCCTCCCGCTGGGTATGTGAGCAGTTCCATTGCGTTCCTCCTCTTTTATAGAAACAAACCATTTTTCTCTCTTATCTATGTTATGCACATATGTCTTTTTCTTCTATTATCAATTAAACCATACACCATGATTGAGGAAAAGGTTTTAAAAAAAATGTTGGATTTATTTCAAAAAACAAGCATATTAAACAGCAGCCCGGCATATAGATGTTAATAACGCCTTCTTTGGCGTAAATACGTTTTGAACGGAGCAAAAAAGTGATAAAAAAAAGATTCTTCACCATCCTGTTTATTATGATGTGTTGGACAAGCTATGCAGATCTGAGCTCGGGCTCTCTTCCTGCAGGGCAAGCAGCAGCTGAGCCGGCAAAGCCCGCGGCATCTGAGAAAGCAGCGATTGCCTATCAAAGAGTCACTGTTGCTCCCGGAGATACATTGCTCTCAATTACTGAGCGAATCAATGAAAATCAGCAATCAATAGAAAAAGTGCTGAAAGATTTCGCTGTACTTAACCCCTCTGTTGATCCCAACCATCTTCAGATCGGAAAAACTTATGCTTTTCCTAGTTATGACCAGACAGATGATTCATCGGCAGCATCAACTCCTTAATGAATGGGAATCAGTTGTGTAAAGTCTTTCATACGGGTATTATTTCAGGCAAACCGAGCAGATTCATGGTATACTGACCATACTGAAAGATTCACAAATCATTCACTTATTTATAAAGGAGCGAATCGCTCGTGTCTGAAATTACACATCGTACGAAAACGAGAAAAGTTAAGGTTGGCAACCTGACCATTGGCGGATCCAACGAAGTCATTATACAGAGTATGACGACAACGAAAACAAGAGATGTTGCGGCAACGGTCGCACAAATTCACCGTTTGGAAGATGCCGGCTGCCAAATGGTTCGCGTTGCATGTCCAAACATGGAAGATGCACTCGCAATTCCGGAAATAAAAAAACAGATTCATATCCCGCTTGTTGTGGACATTCATTTTAACTATAGATTGGCATTAAAAGCGATCGAAGGCGGCGCGGATAAGATCCGGATCAATCCGGGCAATATCGGCAAACAAGAAAATGTTGAAGCCGTTGTACGTGCAGCAAAAGAGAAGCATATTCCGATCCGTATCGGTGTGAATGCCGGTTCGCTTGAGAAACATATTTTGGATAAGTACGGCTACCCTACCGCGGACGGAATGGTTGAGAGTGCCCTTCATCATATCAAAATCCTTGAGGATCTTGATTTTCACGATATTATTGTTTCCCTTAAGGCATCGAACATTGATCTGGCAGTTCAAGCCTACGAAAAAGCAGCGCGTACATTTGATTACCCGCTTCATTTAGGTATTACCGAATCAGGTACATTATTTTCTGGGACAATCAAAAGTGCGGCAGGACTCGGTATCTTGCTGAACAAAGGGATTGGCAATACGATGCGTATTTCCCTTTCCGCGGATCCCGTAGAGGAAATTAAGGTATGCCGTGAATTATTGAAGACATTCGGGCTGACTAATGCTGCCACGTTAATCTCCTGCCCGACATGCGGACGAATTCAAATCGACTTAATCAAAATCGCAAATCAGGTGGAACAGTATATTTCTAAGATTAATGCTCCAATCAAAGTTTCTGTACTCGGATGCGCAGTCAACGGTCCGGGCGAAGCGCGTGAAGCCGATATCGGCATCGCCGGCGGTAAAGGTGAAGGCCTTTTATTCCGCCATGGCGAAGTGATTCGGAAGGTTCCTGAGGATCGCATGGTCGAAGAATTGAAAATTGAAATTGATAAACTGGCAGAAGAGTATTTTGCAAAAAAGAAAGCTGAGCAAGAAGAGGTCAATATTTAAGTCAAAATTAACTTGTTGCTAGTAAAAAGCCCGTCAGAACTGTTAAAAGCAGCTTTGACGGGCTTTTCATTACAAGAAAAAAGTATACAATTTTCTGACGAATAAAAAGTTAGAAACCAAACACGAAAGTGTAAGACGCCTGTGGACTCAGCATACCAGCGTGGCCCCTCAGATTCCTGCCTGACTGAAGAGGCTCGCGGTGCGCCAGCGACAAGCAAGTAACTGAGGTGTCGCTCAAAAGGAACTTCGGCTAACCGCGAGGGAATTTTCGCTAAGTACGCGTATTCATGTATGCAACGTATATTTTATTTTTTGTCCGGTTTTTCTTTACGCTTTATAAGGTCCTCTGAGCTTCCATAATTGATTCAGCATCACCGCAAATTCAAAAATCGTTAAAATGGTAAGAAGTACAAATCCCTGCATCAAATATGGATTGAGTGCCTGTTGAATTGTTGGACTGGTCAATAAACCGTAATTTACTTTTACAAAATAGATTGCAGCTGCGGCAAACAAAAAAAATAAAACAAAATACATTAATGCGTGAGAATGTGTTTGTCCGGTTTCTGCTCGATATTGATTTTCCCATCCATCCTGTTTGTTGATTCTGATCTTAGAAAGCCATACATTAATATGAATGCTGATTGTAATCCAGAGATAGATTTCCGGGCTGATGAGTAACGTCGCCAAGACAACATCTAGGAAACGACTATTCGGTGTTTTCAGTGTCAGCACTAAATTGAGAAGCGATGCAACAATAACAGGTGTAATCCAGATCCAGTTCCAATAGAACTGATCGGTCAGCAAGGATAAACCGACTAAGAGAACAAAAAATAAACGAATGATCAAATTAATAAAGAGCCCGGCCTCTTGTATCCATAATCTCCTGGAATATTTTGTTTTGAGTCCATCCTGAAGCATATAATCGGTTGTTCCGGACACCCATTTATTTCGTTGGCTTGAGTAAGTGTGAAGAGTCTTCATGCTGTCTACATAGCAACGCGCACTCTTACTGATCAGGCATACCCATCCGCATGCTCTAATATATTGCGTTAGTAACAGATCTTCGGTATCTGACTTATCATCATAGAGCCCGTTTAATTTGTAATCATTTCGGACCTCAATAGCCGCTTCCGGGCGAAAGATGCTGCATTGTCCTCCGGCAATCTCAGCAAAATGTCCGCAATATTTTTGTTTCATGGTCCATTGAGCGAACTCACGATTCTGCTGTGCGACCCACCAACGATTCAATGCATTGCCGAATTTTCCTTTTCTGACCAAGCGTTCTCGATTCGGATCGTTTCTTAATATGTGCCGGACGCTTTCCGGCATCAGACAAGTGTAGTTGGCTGAAACCGCCCCCACTTTATGATTGTGGCTGAGCTCAGACCATAACGTTCGTATACAGTCCTTATCAAGATAAACATCCGCATCAATTCCGACAAAGGCGACAATGCTTTTAGCGTAGGATTTCTGCTGCTTTCCTACTTCTTTGTTGTCTGGATCGTTCGGATTACCCCAGAAGAGCTGGTAAAGCTGATTCAGAGCACCAACTTTTCTCTGCCTATTCTTGACCGTGTTCAGGAGATAGATGGATAAATGATAGTCCTCATTACAGCGCACAACAACTTTCTCCGTATTATCAGTACAGTGATCCAGCGCAATGTAAATGTCCATTTTTAAACCTTTGGGAACCGACTGTTCAGACAAACTTTTGAGGACATCAGCAATTGAGTCCTCCTCATTGTGTGCAGGAATCATCACGACAATTCTCGAGGTAAAATGACCGGTAGTAAAAAGACGATTATTAACTGCATCGTCATATGTGACCACATGAGTATCCGTCATCGATCGAATCCTTTCTCTTTACATGTACAAGCTGTTTGTTACCATGCTATGAACACGAGCATTCGTTTATGACCATTGACCCATTAATAATTGAGTTAATTTTGAAACACAAAAAAGACCGGGAGTATCCGGTCTGGTGTTTTTAAGCTTATTTTCTATATCCCTTATGCGTCCACCCATTCAGTAATTTCTGCCACTGATTGACGTTCCGGAACTTTAGGAACAACTCCTTCAGCCGGATAGCCGAGATAAACAAAGCCGATAATGTGTCCTTTTTCAGATACACCGAACTGTTCTTTCGCTTCTTTAGTATAAGCTGCCCCGCCGGTTCTCAGAATGGATCCAAGACCAAGCGCGTGTGCAGCCAGCATCAAATTCTGAGTTGCAATGGCAGTCGCTTCGATGTCTTCAATTTCAAACGCACGTGGATTATCACTCGGTTCCATCGTAACAACAATGATAACCGGTGCGCGCTTAGCGCTTGATAGCCCTTTTTCATATGCAGCTTCCAAGGCGGCTTGGTCAGCATTTTCAAGATTTTTCTGATTCACCTTGCCATAGACTTCGCCAAGTTTATTCCGTCCCTCACCGGTTAGCACGATAAAGTGCCATGGTTCTGTATTCATATGATTAGGCGCTCTTCGCGCCGCATCAAGAATTTGTTCAATTAATTCTTTAGATGGTTCTCTGTCTGACACTTTACGTACCGATCGCCTTGTCTTGATTGCTTCAATTGTATCCATCGCACTCATTCCTTTTTTAAAAAAGTCAATTTCCCTAATGATAAGTGTATCATGCATCACATACATATCTCCATAAATATGCTTACAAACAAAAGAACCCTTACCTAAGTAAGGATTCTCTTGTTTTTTTACCAAAAGAGCGGTGAGAGCAACTGAATCAATACTGCTAGGCATCCGATACCAATTGCCCATCCGCCTAAAGTACGGGCGCCTTCTCTAAGTGCAATATAACCGATAATGATTCCGGCTATACCCAAAACGACCGGCAAAAAGAACAGGGCAATCACAGAACAAATCAGTGCAAGCCAGCCCACACCCTTGCCGCCTTCAACGATACGTCGATGGGACGAGTGATCACCATCTGCACGCGCTCTTTCCGCCTCCGGATCATATTGATCGGCAGCCAATTCTCTTGCGTACTCCTCATTATGATATGCACTTTGCTTATCGTATAATGAGTCTTCATTGTGATAATGATCCTTATCAGCCACAATGACCCCTCGCTTTCATTTTAGGATCAGATATAGTGTGACTCAGAATGAGCATTTTCACAGATGCACATTATGGAAAAAATTATGGCGAGATAAATGGAAGAAAAAAACTGACGGTTGTCCCTTTTCCCACGACACTGCTCACACAAAATGTACCGCGATGATCAGCGATAATTTTTTTGCAAAGGGATAAGCCTATTCCTGTCCCTTTCGATTTCGTTGTATATAAAGGCTGTCCCATATTTTTTAAAACATCGGTTTCAACACCCGGACCATTATCAATCAGCGAAAAGCGGTAACCTTTATCTTCAACACTGCCACGAAACATGATCTTTTTTTCGTGAAGATGTCCTTCAAGGGCCTCCAATGCATTGCGAAGCAAATTAATCAAGACTTGTTTGATCTTATCAAGATCAACTTTGCAAACGTTCTCAGAATAGGAAATATCATAATCAAAAGCGACTTTATGGACAGCACATTCTGATGACAGAAACGACACGAGCTTTTTGCAGAGTTCATCAGGATTCATGCTGCGATATACATTTTTTCTCAAAGACATGGTTAGGAAATTTTCTAAAATCGTATACATTCGTTCCACTTCTGATAAAATAATTGGCTGGAATTTGTCGTACTCTTTCGTATGATCGCATAATTGCATAAAACCTTTAATTATGGTCAACGGATTTCTTAATTCATGGACAAATTCACCGGCAAGACGTGACATCATTTGTGTTCGATAACCGACCAATATTATTTTTCCATCTTTAAAAAAACCATTATATAAGATACCTAAATCTCTGTCGCTTAATTTATCAGTAAGCAAAGCAGAAACGATATCGTTGCTTTCAATAATTGTATTCAAATAAACTTTTGCCTCGCCTGCAATTTGTTCTGTAAAAAAGCGGAGAAAATTCGGGCCAAATTGATCAACCAACAGTTGTCCCTTTTTATTGCATTCTATAATTCGCCCGTCAGGTTCAATACAGAAACGCATTTCCAAGGATAATTGTTCTTCAAATTGATACTTTTCGGAAACAGAAAGTAAGGAATCTCGGTAAATAATGGTTATCACTCCCTCTGCAATAGTAACAACGTTTCACCATTCCCCCAAATGAAAGCATACGATAATGTATCGTGCCCTTTTCGACTCGGTAAGTCTGCTTCTCACTGTTATGAGAATAAAATTATACGGACACTTTTCTATATTTTTATCCTTCTTAATGTCCTTAATTATACTTTAATCACTTACATTGTGACACATTTATTGGCAATTATTGTTAGACAAGTTCCGACATTTTTCAGAAAAGTCAACCATAAATCATCAGCATCAATTAACGTTTCGATTCATAATCTATTCAGTAAATCCAATCCACGAGAACAGGAGTGAAACATTTGAATCCTTTTATTGAGCAGCTTGTCATTCAAAAGATGAATCATTTGACTTCCGAAGAACTTTATAGATATGCTGTGCAATATGGTATTGCGGTAACCAAGCAGCAAACGGAGAATATTGCTCGTCGTGTCCAAAATCAAAACATTAATCCATTTCAGCCGCAAGGACAAAAGAAGCTTAGAAAAATTTTAGATGAAGAAATCGGTGTCGCACTGGCGGCGCGCTTAGAGAAGCAGTTCGAGCAACTGGCAAAAAATTTATAACCTGTTTATTAAAAAAATTCCGGAGTTCCTTAGTAAGGACTCCGGAATTGTTTCTAAAAGGTTGGAGATCATTAGTTTCCTGCTTCAATATCCTGTATCAATGATTCATTAAATTTCTGGTTTTTAAACATGTCGATTTCATATTTATAAGGCGGTTTTTTGCTTTTCTTATCCACACCCACATAAGGTGTTTCCAAAATTTTCGGCAATGCTTCAAGCTGTGGGTGGTGCACAATATAATTGAGTGTATTAAAACCGATGGTACCTAGACCGATATTTTCATGACGGTCCTTATGCGATCCCTCAGCATTTTTGCTGTCATTCACATGTACGACTTTAATCCGGTTAACACCGATGATCTGATCAAACTCGCTAAGAACGCCGTCAAAATCCTCTGCAACCGGATAACCTGCATCATTGGTATGGCATGTATCAAAGCAAATGGAGAGTTTCTCGTTCAAACGGACTTCATCGATGATTCGAGCAAGATGTTCAAATCGAAATCCACATTCGCTGCCTTTGCCTGCCATTGTTTCTAAAGCGATTTGCACGGTGTCTCGTGCTTCAAGAACTTCGTTCAAACCTTCAACAATTTTATTAATTCCCGCATCCACACCAGCTCCAACATGTGCGCCAGGATGCAGAACAATTTGTTTTGCACCAAGCGCTTCCGCCCGATCAATTTCTTTGCGCAGGAATGAAACCCCTAGTGCGAATGTTTCCGGCTTTACCGTATTCGCTATATTAATGATATACGGAGCATGAACGACGACTTCTTCCACGCCGTTTTCCTCCATATGTTTTCTCCCCGCCTCAATATTTAATTTCTCGATCGGCTTTCTCACTGTATTCTGTGGTGCACCTGTATAAATCATCATTACATTTTCTCCGAATGACACTGCCTCTTCACTGGCACCAAGAAGCATCTTAGCACCGGACATATGAACATGCGATCCAATTTTCAGCACAGACAACCCCTCCTTTTTCCTTCGCTATTTTACCACATATGGCGATTCGAATGCTTTGCAAAGGATCCGCTGTAGAGGCTGTCACCGAATAGGCGGCACAACATAAACTAAATATCAGCTAGTATCTCGTCTTTTATCATTACATTAAATGGACAGATGTTTGAAACACCACAAATTTTTTGAGCTATCGGAACACTTAATACCTACTAAAGAAAGGAAGGAATCAATATGCCACCGTTTGAGCATGGGCACGAGCAGCCATTCTACTGGAATTCCCCAACAACCAGCACTCCACCCATGACTCCTACCCGCGGTTTCCCGCCAATTTTTCCAAGAATGCCCGCACAGGCACCGCCGGTTCCCGTACCTGCACCTCAAGGAACCGGTGGTCTAAGCGGATTAATCGCTTCATTTCTTTCCCCCAGCGCTGCCGGTACAACGGGAAGTCTGAATTTGCTGGGAATGATCACAAATGCTCAAAAAGCGATTCAGACCGCCCAAACCGTTCTGCCAATGATTCAACAGTTCGGGCCGCTCGTTAAGAACGCTCCAGCCATCTTAAGCGCGTTGAAGGGAATGCAGGGAGACACAGCAAGCACCGAAACGGACAAATCAGACACAACAGAACAATTGGATACGCCAACTGCTGCTTCCGATACGAAATTAGATAATCATTCGAACAGCACCATTCATAAAACAGAACAATTAAATCATGAAAACACAACAAATGAGCAGACAGCGGCCGGTTCAGTCAAAACCAATGCCCCTGATTCTTTATTGAATAGTGAAAGCCTGCCAACCAAGCCGTCCGTACCGCGGATGTATATCTAGCGACTGCGGATTCATTGTGTTCGCATCCCACCTCATTTATAATAATTGAGTAAATCCAATTATTGCATGTATTGCAGAACGGGGAGAATGGCATGAACGTTATAAAAGTCTCGCCGCGAGGCTATTGTTACGGCGTTGTCGACGCTCTGGTCATTGCGAGACAAGCTGCGATGAATCCAGACCTGCCGAGGCCGATATATATACTTGGGATGATTGTCCATAATCATCATGTTACCGAGGCGTTGAAAGAAGACGGAGTGATCACGCTGGATGTCCGTGGGAAGAAACGAATTGAACTACTGGATGAAATCGATCATGGTACGGTCATTTTTACGGCTCATGGAGTTTCACCGGAAGTACGGCAGGTAGCAGAAAAAAAAGGTCTTACATCAATCGATGCAACATGCCCTGATGTTACAAAGACACATGATTTGATCGAAGAAAAGAAAAAAGATGGATATCATGTGATTTATATCGGGAAAAAAGGACATCCGGAGCCGGAGGGAGCGATTGGTGTTGCTCCTGACTCTGTTCATCTCGTTGAAACGCTCGAGGATGTCGATCAGCTTCACCTGAATACGGACAAGATCCTGATCACAAATCAAACAACTATGAGCCAATGGGACGTAATGGATATCATGAATTATATCAAAACGAAATATCCGCAGGCGGAAAATTGCAACGAGATCTGCCGAGCAACACAAACACGTCAGGAAGCGGTTGCCTCTCAAGCAAAGGAAGCAGATTTGCTGATTGTCGTTGGCGATCCACGCAGCAATAATTCAAATCGACTTGCACAAGTTTCCAAAGAAATTGCTCATACACGTGCATTCCGTATTGCCGATCTCTCAGAACTTCAGCTCGACTGGCTGAAAGGCGTAGAAACAGTTGCGGTAACTGCCGGTGCATCAACACCGACACAGTTGACAAAAGAAGTCATCCTCTTTCTCGATCAGTACGATCCGGATAATCCCGATACATGGTCGACAGACAGCCAAGCAGCAAAAAACAAAAATATTTTACCAAAAGTCAAAGTGAAACACTTAAAAAAAAGATAAATTCGAAAAGCAGGGAATTCCGTTTTTAAACGGATCTCCCTGCTTTTTTTTGCAGTTTCAACTCAGATTCTATCTCTCAGTTCTTTTATTGCTGCTTATACAACAAAATGAAACGGGTTGGTGACCGATTCTGAAACAAGTACCTCTGTGTCGCATTTTTCTTCTGCAATCACTTTAGTTAAATAGTCATGAACACCTTGCTTCATTACAGATTCAATATAATGTCCGGCATCAATGACGTTCAAGCCGCACAGCAGCGCGTCATGGGCCGTATGGTAATAGATGTCACCTGTAATCAAAACATCTGCTCCGCGATACTTGGCATAGGGAATCAAGCTGTTTCCATCGCCTCCAGAAATTGCAATGGTTCTTACCTTAGCATCTGCAGGTCCGATTGCCCGGAGACCTTCGAGGCCAAGCTGCTTTTTCACAATTTGGCAATAGGTTTCAAAAGGCAAAGCTTCAGGAAGCTTTCCAATTCTTCCAAGTCCATATGCTTTCCCTTCATTTTTTAATGGAATGGCCTGATAGACCGGCTCCTCATATGGATGTGCTTTGATCATTTTAGAAATGATTGATTGCAGCAAATGATCTGGTGCGATTGCTTCAATTCGTTCTTCCTCCGCCTTCTCAGCTTGTCCTATCTTCCCTAGAAAAGGCTGTGCGCCTGATTGGGGCAGAAATGTGCCTGTTCCCTTCACACTGAAGCTACAGCTGCTGTAACAGCCGATCTCTCCGGCACCTGCATCGCCCAGAACTTGCCGAATCGCTTCAGCATGGCTTTCCGGGGCGTATACAGTGATTTGATAAAGAGGCTCATGATAAGTAGGCTGAAGTATCTCGGTATCCGTCAGTCCAAGCTGAGCAGCTAACATATCGTTCACTCCTCCCTCTGCAATATCGAGATTGGTGTGTGCTGCATAAACAGCAATATCGTGTTTTACACATTTGGTGACAATTTTTCCCTGTCCTTCGTCAGAACGAACATAGTTAAGCGGATGAAAGATGAGCGGGTGATGAGCAATGATCAGATCGACATGTTTTTCAGCCGCTTCATCCGCAACATTCTCTAGTACGTCGAGCGTAACCATGACACGTTTTACTTTTTTATGCAAGCTGCCGACCAAGACACCAATTTTATCTTTTTCATAGGCTAGCTTTTTAGGTGCCCATTCTTCAAAACGCTGAATCAGCCGCTCTCCGGATATCCATTTTTCCAACTCAACCGCTCCTTTTTCAAAAAAGTCTAATTCTCGCTCAGACACATTCGGATTAAATGCAGCTCGCGTTCGCTTTCTTTCTTTTTTCGAGCAAGTTCAGCCGTTTGTTCTGCCTGGCTGAGTGCCTGTAAAATTCCGATTAACCGTTGCTCCCGTTTTTTCCATTTCTTAAGAAAAACTGATTCTTTTCTTGAGGACAGAATCGGGCCCATTTTCAATTCAAGCTCGGAAAGCTTTCGTACAGCCGTCTCTTGCCTTGCCTTAATGATTTCATAGATATGCGGCGATTCATCAACAATCGTTTCATTTACAATTGTCCATCCATTTTCATTCAACCAATTTCGGACGCGTGCTTCCCGAATATTAGGCTGCAAAATTAAGACGGTTTCTTTACCGATTTTCTCTTTACCGCGTTCCAAAATATCCGTAATCAGTTCGCCGCCCATTCCGGCAATGACAATTGTATCTGCTTCGCCAGGTTCACGGATGACATCAAGACCGTCTCCAAGTCGGACATCAATGTACTTTTGAAAACCAAGAGCCGCGATATTTGATGTCGATTGATGAAGCGGTTCTGAACGCACCTCGCCGGCAATGGCTTTTGCCGCTCGGCCATCTTGAATGGCTCGGCAAGGTAAATGTGCGTGATCCGATCCGATGTCTGCTAAGCATGAAGACTTAGAAATAAATTGAAGTACTGCTTCCAATCGAGGAGATAAATGTATCGTATCCATAATCACAATCCTTATATTTTTCATCACTATACCAACAGTTATCGTATCACAAACGCTTAAAAACCCCAATTCAAGTTCATCTGAAAAAAAATATGATGTTGAATAAAATTTGATAACGTTTTCATTTTATATTAAAATAAAAGAAAAAGGTATATTTAACCGCTACCTTTTCCAAATTAATCCAATTACTATTTGCATCTTCCTGTTAAACTCTTTAAAATAAATGACAAAGAGATCGTTGAAATTCGTGATCTAGGCTAAAAAAAATGCCCCCCGATGGGAGCAACCGCTCAGTCAAGAAAATCCTTCAATTGTTTGCTTCTGCTTGGATGGCGGAGCTTGCGCAATGCTTTAGCTTCGATCTGACGGATACGTTCCCTTGTGACTCCGAACACCTTGCCGACTTCTTCCAATGTCCGTGTTCGTCCGTCATCAAGACCGAATCGCAGCCGCAGTACATTTTCCTCGCGATCTGTGAGTGTATCGAGAACGTCTTCTAATTGTTCTTTTAACAGCTCATAAGCAGCCGCGTCAGAAGGTGCTTTCGCATCCTGGTCTTCAATAAAATCACCTAAATGCGAGTCGTCTTCTTCGCCGATCGGCGTTTCAAGCGAAACCGGCTCCTGCGCAATTTTCAAAATTTCTCGCACTTTATCCGGTGACAGTTCCATTTCTTTGCCAATTTCTTCAGGTGTTGGTTCGCGCCCCAAATCCTGAAGCTGCTGCCTCTGAACCCGAATCAGTTTATTAATGGTTTCCACCATGTGCACCGGAATACGAATGGTTCGCGCTTGATCAGCGATCGCCCGAGTAATTGCTTGACGAATCCACCATGTAGCATACGTACTGAATTTAAAACCCTTTGTATAATCAAATTTTTCAACGGCTTTCATTAAGCCCATATTGCCTTCTTGAATAAGATCGAGAAAAAGCATTCCTCGGCCAACATAGCGTTTTGCAATACTGACTACAAGTCGAAGATTTGCTTCAGCTAGTCTCCGCTTTGCGCTTTCGTCGCCGTCATTGATACGTTTTGCCAGCGTAATCTCCTCATCCGCAGACAAAAGATCAACACGCCCGATTTCTTTTAGATACATTCTAACGGGGTCGTTAATTTTGACACCCGGGGGAACGCTGAGATCGTTCAGATCAAATTCCTCTTCTTTATGCTTTTCACCGGAAGCCGGTCCTTCAGATTCATCCGAGACATCAATACCTTGATCGGCAAGAGCCTCATAAAATTCATCCATTTGTTCCGGTTCCTGATCAAATGGAGCAAGTCGGGTCGTGATTTCCTGGTAGGTGAGAGAACCTCTTTTTTTGCCAAGTTCAAGTAGTTGTTCTTTCTCCTGGTCCACTGTTAATTCTTGATCCGTCTTGCTGACTTTTCCAGCCATTTGACCCCCTCCTTCCAAATCCTAATCATCTTCCGCTTGATAATGGCCTAACTTTTTCTTCACACTGATCATCTCGGACAGCAACCGGGCAGCAAGTTCATAATTTCCGCTTTGCTCGGCTTTTTTTCTCTGCTCTTCCTTATCCGCAACCAGTGACGATTTAGAATGCCTGATGACTTGACGAATACAATCTTCAATTTCCCTCTCATCCACCTGATCACTCATCGGCATCAAGGACAGCTCCGTAACCTTGCGTTGCAGCGCCGGATCTTCCAGCTTTTGCAGAAAAAGTCCTTCATCCGGTGGATTTCCTTGTGCATAGTAAGCATAAAGATACGCAGCCAGGGCTTGATGGATATCATTGGTAAAAGAACCGCCTATTGTATCCTGAACTTGATCGGAAATCTCCCTGCTTCTCATCATTCTTGCGAGCAGTCTTCGCTCCGCCATCTCATAGGCAGGTGGGATCCGATTGCTCCGGACAAGCGGTGCGGTATGCGCAATTTTCTTTTCCCGCCTTTGTACCATGACGCTCATCTGGTGCAGCTGTTTTTTCAAGGAATCAAGAGAAATTGAAAATTCCTCCGAAAGCAATCTAAGATAGTGATCGCGTTCGACTGCACGATGCTGAGCAGTCAATTCTCTCAATACATCTTCAATATAGAGGAGGCGATCTCCTTCATCACTTAGATTCCTTTTTCTCCGGAGATAGTTCATTTTGAAAGTCATCAGTGTTTGACTTGCCCCTATTACATCACTTTTAAATCGATCGCCGCCAAACTTGCGAATGTAGTCATCGGGGTCCATACCTTCCGGCATCGTTGCTATTTTTATGACTTTACCATTTTTCTGAAGCATCTCGGCTGCTCGAAAGCTGGCTTCAATACCTGCAGTATCTGAGTCATAGCAGATAATGATTGTATCAGCCATTCGCGTCAGTGCCGCTGCTTGTGCCTCCGTTAGAGAAGTCCCCATCGATGCAACGCTGCAGGTTACCCCTGCTTGATGTGCGCGCACAACATCAACATAGCCTTCAAGAAGCACTGCCAGACTGTTTTTACGAATTTCCTGCCTAGCCAAATGATAGCCATAAAGTATATTGCCTTTATGAAAGACATCAGATTCAGGCGAATTCAAATATTTGGGTTTATCCTCTCCGAGTGTCCGCCCACCAAAGGCAACCGTTTTGCCTCTCATATTGAAAATCGGAAAAATAATTCGGTTTCGAAACCGATCAAAATATTTGTTGTCGAAACCGCGTTTCTTAATCAAACCAACATGCTCCATCAATTCAAGGCGGATGCCTCTCTTCTGAAGCAGTTTCGTAACAGCATCCCAACTTTCAACTGCGTAGCCAATACGGAATCGTTCGATCATTTCAGACGTAAATCCACGTTCCTTAAGATATTTAATTCCCGGCGAGCCATACTTTGCAGTTGTAAGTAAATAATGATAAAATTTTGTTAACAGTTCCAATCCTTCGGTGATTTGTTTCTTCTTTTGATCGTTTGGATTCGGACGATCATTTTTCGCAAAAGAAGGCCCTAAATCAATATTCGCACGATCCGCAAGAGATTGGGCGGCTTCCGAGAAAGACATACCTTCGATTTCCATAATGAATGTGAACAAATTGCCTCCGGCTCCGCACCCGAAACAGTGATAAAGCTGCTTATCCGGCGATACGGAAAAAGAAGGTGTACGTTCAGAATGGAATGGGCAAAGACCGGTATAATTCGTTCCTTGCTTTTTTAACTGCACATAGCTGCCAATTACATCAACAATATCCAGAGATTTCCTAATCTTTTCAATTACATGTTCCTGAAGTTGCAAAAGGCATGCACCACCAGCATTCTTACTTATTTATATCCTAATGATCGAGTTGGCATAACAGTTTTGTTAAAGCTTCGGAAAAATATTTCCGGTTTTGACTCGTAAATGGTCGAGGTCCCCTCACTTTTTTTCCGGCATTTAATGCTTGATATGCCTGATACCTGCGTTCAAGCAGCATATTCACGTTGCGCTCATCAATCAATAGACCGCGTATGTTCAGAACAAAAACACGGCGTTTGGTAAGCAATCCGGCAAGCCCCATATCTTGGGTTATGACAACATCATTAGCAGATACATGATTCACAATATATAGATCGGCAGCTTCCTTTTCTTGATCGACAAATACCCATGTTCCCTCCCTGTCCAGTGAATAACTGGCATAGGAAGCGACAAAAACGGGTTCCAAACCAAACGAGCGCGCAATCATTATTGTTTCTTTTTTTACAGGACATGCATCTGCATCGACAAATAACATGATTTTTTTCATCATATTAAGCATTCTCTATTTCCTGCCAAAAATCCTGCATGTACTTTTATGTTTTTATATTTTAAATAATGTCACAAATTGTCGAATAAAGTAGAGGACAACAAGATATTATTATAAACTAAATTTGATTATTAAGACAGAGAAAACCATTTTCTTTTTTTCTTATTAATAAATTTCATTATAATAGACAAGGCGGCGGACTATTAATCAATTGCTCAGAAAACCTTGAATAACTATGTAATTAATTCTTCCTCACGCGGCAAAAATTGAGTGAGGATAGTGTAACGAAACAGCATTTAATCTTCAAAAAGAAAGTTTAAACATGAACCGGCGTCAAAAATTTAGCCCGCCAATCGGCGAGTTTTTTTTATTTATTTTTTGAGATTGCCATTATTCGCAAGGCTTACAAAAGCCTTTGTGATATTTGTTTTCGTCATGCGGCCGATAACCTCAAATCCATTCGCTTTTGGACGCACAACAGGAACAGCATCAATTTCTTTCGTAATCAGCAGCAAAGCAACATCCAAGACTGTATCGGTATGTTTACAGTAGGCAATGTTCGGCATTCGCGACATAATGACACTGACCGGAACCTGATTCATGTCCTGCGAACCAATTGCAGTTCTCAGTAAATCCTTTCTTGATAGGACCCCTGCTAATAATCCGTCATCATTAACCACAAACAATGATCCGACGTCCTCAACAAACATCTCACACACTGCTCTGTATGCAGATGCATTTTCAGTTATGACAACGGGGGAGGAATGAAAATTCTTGACTTTAAGCTTGGCAATTTCTTCAGAAAGAATGGTTTCTGACGTTTGGCCTGTGTAAAAGTAACCTACTCTCGGGCGTGCTTCAAGAAATCCGGACATCGTAAGAATAGCCAAATCCGGCCTAAGCGTTGCACGTGTTACTTTTAAATGTTCTGCAATTTGTTCTCCAGTAATTGGTGCCTGATTTTTGACAATGTCTATAATTTTATGTTGTCGATCAGATAGATCCAAAACAGTCCCCTCCCCAATTGTTTTCGAACCTCTGTTTAATCGTTAATCATTCATCTGATCAAATTTAGATAATTGTTCGATAAAACGTCTCGAACGAAGTTTAATGCCTGCGTTTTGCTCATAATAAGCATATATGATTGATACGATCTCGCCAATAGTTTTTGCTTTTAAAGAGACTTTTCCTAATCTGTCGAGAGGCACGGCGCGTATTAACGGCAGTAATTTTTGAACCGTCCGGCTCATAACAAGAGCGTATTCATCCAATTTCGCACAATCTGCACACAGAAAACCGCCTTCAGAAATAGAAAAAAGATAATGTTCTTTTTTATTGCCGCAATGTATGCAACGCCCCAACTCAGGATCAATTCCGGCAAGAGGCATCATTTTCAATGCATACATCGATGACAGCACAGCGGGATCAGTACCTTTTTCCATCAGAAGTAGTGTATCACGCAGTAGATGATAATGGCCTTGTGAAGGGCGGCCGTCTTCTGTGAGCCGGTCTGTGAGTTCTAAAATCACTGCAGCATGTCCCATCTTCTCAATATTCTCTCTTATTGATCGGAACGGATTCAGCGTTTCAGCTTGATAAAGCACGCCAAGGCCTCTGCTTTTACTAAAAAGGCAGAGGCCGTAGAAGAGAACTTGACTCACCGCGGAAAGCGGATTTTTCGGTTTTTTGGCTCCTCTCGCCATTAACCCGATTTTGCCGAACTCTTTTGTGTATAGCGTTACTATTTTATTGGTTTCTCCATAATCGGTAGTACGAATGATAATGCCTTCCGCTTTGGACATCATCGTGATCACATCTTCCCTATTACTGGCCGATTGCCTGCTTAAGCCCCGGCATGTTCCTTCATTTCATCCATCCTGCAGTCCGGCTGAGTTTGCTCTTCGCCTTTGTCCTTTTCTATTTCTTTAATCAAAAGGTAAGATCCAATCGTTCCTGTCATACAAAATAACTTCCAACTGAGATCCAACATGTTTCTCATCCTTCCCATCTTTTCTCCTCACTAATAGCGTGGACGAAAAGCGCAGAAACATGTGAAGAAATGATTGTCAATTAAGTTATGGATGAGTGGGTACCCATTAATCATCTTGAATTGTGTAGCCGAAGTTCTTGAGTTCCTCTTCTTTATCGCGCCAATTCTTATCCACCTTTACCCACAGCTCCAGGAAAACTTTGGATCCAATTAAGGCTTCAATCTCCTTACGTGCCAACGTTCCGATTTCCTTTAGCATACTGCCTGACCTTCCAATAATAATCCCTTTTTGAGAAGATCGTTCAACCATAATTGTTGCTTGAATTTCTGTAAGATGCCACTTCTCATCCACTTTCATTTTGTCAATGACAACAGCGATGGCATGCGGCACTTCATCACGGGTCAGATGCAGAATCTTCTCACGTATTAATTCCGCGACAATAAAACGTTCCGGATGATCGGTAACCTGATCATCGGGATAATACTTTGGACCTTCTGGAAGATAATGGCTGATTTGATCCATGAGTGTTGTGACATTTTGGCCTTGAAGCGCTGAGATCGGTATAATTTCTTTAAAAGAATAGAGCTGACGATAACGATCAATAAGGGGCAGCAACTCGTCCGGGTGCACTTTATCAATTTTATTGACAATTAGAAATACAGGTGCATCTGTCTTTTTCAAAAAATCAATAATAAACTGATCGCCTCGCCCATAGCCTTGCTCAGCATCAATAAGAAATAGTACAAGATCTACTTCATTCAATGTAGCAAGTGCAAGCGAGGTCATCATCTGTCCAAGCTTGTGCTTCGGTTTATGTATACCCGGTGTGTCGATAAATACAACTTGCTCGTCATCGGTCGTGTAAATACCGTGAATCTTATTTCGTGTTGTCTGCGCTTTATCACTCATAATTGCAATTTTCTGTCCGAGTACACGGTTCAGCAAGGTTGATTTCCCTACGTTCGGCCGACCGACAATGGCTGCAAATCCTGATTTAAATACCTTACTCATTTCATGTCCTCCGATACGAATGCACCTGGCAGCAGCTGAGCAACCGTGGTGATTTCTGTAATACCTTCTGTGTTCGCCAAAATAACACGCATGTCAGCTGGACACAATTCACTCATGACTTGTCTGCACGCGCCGCACGGAGGCACAGGGCGGCGACTTTCAGCAATCACTGCAATAGCCGTATAATCATGTTCCCCCTCTGAAAATGCTTTAAAGATTGCTGTTCGTTCGGCGCAATTGCATACCGAATATGCAGCATTTTCAATATTGCATCCGGTAAACACTCTACCCGATTTTGTGAGCAGAGCGGCGCCAACTTGATAATGAGAATATGGCACATAAGCCATCTGCATCGCCCCGCGGGCAAGTGAAACAAGCTTTTTGTCATCCATCTATTTACACACTCCTATTATTTTTACGTTAACTTATTCACAACAATAACGATAAATACGGCTACTGAAACAACCGAGAACCACCAGACAGCAGCGGCTGCTGCGTCCTTAGCAGCCTTAGCCATCGGATGCTGCTCTTGCGTAACCAAGTCGACAACCCGCTCAATAGCCGTGTTAACAAGCTCCAGGCTGATCACTCCGCCAATTAAGAGAAACACAATCATTAATTCAATTGGCGACACATGAATGATGATCGAAAAGATAACAACAGCAACCGCAGCGAAAATCTGAATATGAATATTCCGTTCCTGCACAAATGCAAGAATGAAACCGGATATTGCATCCTTAAAACTCTCAACAAGATGTTTGTGTCTCCGAGGATGATGGCCGTTCATCTTAATTCCTGCTTAATCCGAACGAGGAGAGAATAGTTTCCTGAATGCCAAACATTTCTTTCTCCTGTTCCTTAGTTTGATGATCATAGCCGAGTAAGTGAAGCAAGCCATGAATCACGAGAAAGCCAAGTTCACGTTCAAATGAATGATTATATTCAGCTGCCTGTTCATGAGTGCGCTCAACCGAAATAATAATATCTCCAAGTACTCTTGGTTCTCCTTCTTCAGGCAGAATCGGCACCTCATCCTCTCCCATTTCTTCAAGTGCAAATGAGATCACATCGGTTGGACGGTCAATTCCGCGATAGTCGCGGTTAATAACCTGAATTCGTTCATTATCAACAAACGTGAGCGAACACTCAATTTCGCCCTCTAAATCCAAATAATCTGCTGCGTGATCAAGAAGACCGATCACACTTTCTTGTACTTTTTCATTAATTTCTCCAGTTTCATCATGCATATCAATTGTCATTGTCATTTTGTGTTCACCTTTTTCATTTTGAGGTCTTTGGGATATTCAATACGGGAATGGTAAACACCTCTCAGTGTTTCATCGATCGATTTCTCCACACTTTTCAGCTCTTTCAATGTAATTTTGCATTCATCAAACTGACCGTCGCTCAATCGATCATTAAAAATGCTTTTCACAAGATTGTTTACCTTAACCGGATTTGGTTTTTTCATGGCACGAACAGCAGCCTCTATACTGTCGGCAAGTTCGACAACTGCAGCTTCCTTCGTCTGTACTTTAGGACCCGGATATCGAAATTCACTTTCATCTATCGGCTTATCACTTTGTTCCTGCGCTTTCACATAAAAATATTTCAGCAAAGTGGTTCCGTGATGCTGCTCAGCAATGTCAATGATTTCTTTGGGCATACGATATTGGCGCAAAATATCAGCCCCATCATAGGGATGAGAAATAATAATCGTGCGGCTGAGTTGCGGCGAAATTTTGTCATGGGGATTGACCCCGTCCATCTGATTTTCAACGAAAAATTTCGGCCGTTTCGTTTTGCCTACATCATGATAATACGCTGCAACACGGGCAAGCAAACCATTTGCTCCAATGACTTCGCACGCACGTTCCGCTAAATTAGCTACCATGAGACTGTGATGATAAGTTCCCGGTGCTTCAATCAATATCTTTCTGAGCAGCGGATGATTCGGATTTGACAACTCGATCAAACGAATCGGCGAGAGAATGCTGAATCCTGTTTCAAATAGAGGCATCAAACCATTCGTAAGGATTGCCGATAGAAAACCAGATAATGCAGCAAAACCAAGGCTGAGGCCGGTGTTTAGCGGTGAGAACGGTGTGTTTTGGAACATTAATAATGAAAGAACAACGAGCACATTCACGAGGGCTATGAGCCCGCCGGTTTGGATAATTTTCGGGCGGGCCTGGCGCTTCCGCAAAACCATTGCACCTGCCAGCGAAGAAAAGAATAAATAAATACCTAATGTCGAATCAAAAATTGCTGCCTTTGCACTGATTCCGAACAAGACACTGCCGACCACTGAAAGAAGAAAGCCTGAGACAATGGCTATTCGTTCATTGAGCAGAATTCGTATCATCAGTGACGCCATGGCCAGTGGCACAAGAAAGCTGATCCCCGTTAAATTGGTGAGTTTAAGATAGCTGCAAAGCTTTATGAGCGCGGCAGCTCCTGAAAAAATGATTGCATAGATATATAAAAATTTCACTGAATACTGCGGATGCTTCTCTTTAAAACGATAATATTCGAACCAAAAAATAAACATAATAAAGCCGGTGAAAAGGAGAAGTCCGACAAAAGGAATGATATTAAAATGATCATCAAGCAAGCCGACCAGCTTAAGCTGACGTATCATATCATTTGTAATCAGTTCACCCTTTTTTACGATAACCTCGCCTTGGTGAATCACCACGTTGTCAACGTTTCTTGCAGCTTCCTGTTTATTCTGTTTTGTCGCGTTAGCATCAAAAGAATAATTAGCCGTGATGTAAGAATGCAGCACATCGTTCAAAGCACCTCGTATACTGTCGTTCAATACTGAGGACGGCAAGGAGGCCGATGCTTTGTCCTGAACACGTTCCAGATCATTCCAACCGACTTTATCGTTCATTGCTTCATAGATACCGGTGCTTGCAATATCCTCAGCAATTTGCAGATTATGGTCCGATGCCGTAAGCAGAGCAGTCAGTGTATTGTCTGATAAATGGGAATCAGCTGAATCTGAAAGACGTTCCGATATCATTTTAATCGCTGTATTGATCTGATCCTGATCCGAATCAGCAGATATCTTTTGCTCCTTTTTTACTGACGCAATTGTGTCAAACAGATCGCCGACTTTTTCAACCTGCATAAGCCCGAGATTTTTATTATAAGCGTAGGCGGACGGTGTTGATCCGATCGCTTCCTGCCGTTTCGCATGCGTTGCTTGAGTATCTACTGTATCAATTGGCGACTGTATATCGGTGGTTGCTATTTCATGAAGCTTCACATTCGGATTTTTGGGCAGGACACTGCCGATCATCAGCCCGTACAAAATGAGACCGACAATGAGCAGAATACTCCAATCAGCTAGATACGTTAGAGCAAATCGTTTTATTTTTTGTTTGAATTGGATTTGTGATGTCATTGCTGCGCCTCCGCAACTTGTTTCCACTGCTTAGCCGGCAAACAAACCGGACGAGCCTTTCTCAATTGCGAATCAGACGTCCTTTCAACAGTCAGTCGCCATATGCTTCAATAATTTTTTGCACAAGCGGATGCCTTACAACATCAGTGCGATTTAAATTAATAAAAGATATACCATCGACATGTTCCAGTAATTCTTTAGCCGTCTTCAGTCCTGACTTTTTTCCCTTCGGTAGGTCCACTTGGGTCACATCACCTGTAATAATCATTTTCGAGCCGAATCCAAGACGTGTCAGGAACATTTTCATTTGCTCCTGAGTTGTATTCTGTGCCTCATCCAAGATGACATAGGCATCTTCCAAGGTCCGCCCTCGCATATAAGCAAGCGGTGCTACTTCAATTGTCCCACGTTCAATTAAGCGGAGTGTGTGTTCCGAACCCAGCACGTCGTGAAGCGCATCGTACAGAGGCCGCAGATACGGATCGACCTTCTCTTTTAAATCTCCGGGAAGGAATCCAAGACTTTCTCCGGCTTCCACTGCCGGCCTTGTTAAAACGAGACGTTTGATTTTTCCCGCTTTCATTGCGGTCACCGCCATAACGACCGCCAAATATGTTTTTCCTGTTCCTGCTGGACCAATAGCAAACACCATGTCGTGTTTTCTGATTGCCTCAACATATTGCTTTTGACCAAGTGTTTTGACACGAATAGGTTTTCCTTTGCTGTTGGTCGTGATTTCATTCTCATATAAGCCGCCAAAGGCTTCCAACTGGCCGTTATCAGCCATTTTGAGCGCATAGACCGCATCTCGCCCTGTAATGGAGATTCCTCTTCTTATCAGGCTCAGAAGCGCACTCAGCACTTGTTCAACTTTACGTGCATCTGCCTCGCTCTCTGCTGAGACACTAACTGATCCGCCTCGCGTTACAATTGAAATACCAAGTGTCTGTTCAATTATTTTTAAATGTGCATCTCCTGGTCCGAAAAGCATCAGCGCTTCGTTTCCATTTTCAAAATCCAGTGTAATTTTATATAAATGGCGTTCTGGCAAGCTCTATGTGTCCTCCTCAAAAATCAGTAGCGTTTCCATCATTTTACCATATCTCGATGTTTAAATTCCAATCCGTTTTGATGTACATCTCCGAAGGCTCGCAAAAGAAAAACGGATGCACGTTTGTCAATCCGTTTTCTGCTTCATTTTTTTCGTCTCTTTTTTTACATCAATTGCTTTAGATTCGGCAATGTTCTCATTCACGACTTGGTGCGTTCGGATATAAAGAGTGTTATTCACGACTTTTTTATAATCGACTGCAGAAGTTATTATTTTCGATTCTTTTGGAAGGCTGTCCAGTAATTTTTTATCGGAAGACTCAATAGCATCCTTGATTGCCTGTTTCTGCGTTAGTTTACGTTCGACTGTCTTCTTTTGTCTGTAGTCTTCCCGAATAAACGCAAAGGGGGTCTTCCAGATCAGAAAACGAATCGGCTTTTTAGTGGTTTCACGATCGTACTGCTTGAAGGGCTTAGACTTGATTCCCCATAGCGGTATCTGTGCCTGCCACATCTTTACTTTATATTTAAAATAAACGTTGCCGGAATAAAGCGTATAATGGCTGACAAGCGGAATTTGTGCTTCTGAATGATACCAAGTTTCCCCGACTACTTTTCCTTTTGCGGAAACAAATCGAGAGAATTTCTCATTTCCAATCTTGCCGCTGACTAATACTTGGCCTTTTTTCACAAATTGGTCGCTTTCAACAACAGGTTGTCCGGTTTCAACAAATAAACGCTGAACAACCGCTTGCTTGGTTGCGACAAGATTTCTTGGCCCTGCAACCGATTTCGGCTTCGGATATTTCTTTTGTACAACGCTGACCTTATAGGTGGTACCCTCCTTTGAAACGCCGATCCATGTCACTTTAGTCAATTTTGTCGACAAGGCGCTTTCAAGATGACCGGTATCTGGAATAAACAGGTCAAGTGATCCCTCATATAAATGATTCTGTTTCAGAATGCTGCGGATTTGCGTCTCCAATTTAACATCTGCGCCGTCAATTCGGATCGACCACACCATGTTCGAAAGGATGAGCAGCAGCAGAATAAAGAATATAAAACCCACTGTAATTCCCAACCGCAGCTTTATTTTCTTCATAAAAAAGGGCAGGCCTGCTTTTCTAAGAATACGAATTCGGCAATCCGAGGCCTTGAGCCACTTCTTTAAAGTATTCGAGTCGGCAAGTTCTATAAAACAAATGAGGGTTGTCTCATTTTTGCGCACAATATGCCATATTTTCACGTGTTCGCGCATACATAGGCGGATAAATTTTTCGGGATCTTTACCAATGATCTCTGCTTTTAAATAGCCCTCTGCACGATGAAAAGTATGCTTCAACCTGCCAGCCTCCCTTCAGTTATCCACAAATCGAACATCATTCACCTGTCCTTGAAGAACGATTTCTTTCTCTAAAATAGTCTCCAGAACAAAATCATCACCCGCAATATGAAGCTCGCCTTTGCTCAGTGCGAGTCTCAGTTCAGTTTTTGAAAACGCGAGAACACTTTCGTAGTTTTCTATGGAGAGACGGAACTGGCCGATTAAGGTTAGACGAGGCACACCCAATACAACATCTTCAGGAATGTCGGACACTTCGGCAAACCATTTTTTAAACTGAGCGCTCCATTTTCTCATGATCTCTCTCCACCTCTTTACAACCTTATGAGCAAAGAATGGCGGCTAGCACTATGAATCTGCCAAATTGCCGAGAAAGTCTGATGAGAGTGTGACCTGGCTACGCCTTATATTATTTTTTTGATCTTTATATTTTCTTAGCTTGTATAACTAAAAAGATCCGTCAGCCATTTCGGCTGCGGATCTTATCGTTATTGGTTAACGTATTCGTTTTTTCACAAAAAAAGGATGCGGTTGAACGGCTCGCGGTTTCCCAATGCATTCTGAAAAAATAAAGGCTTGGCGCAGCGCATCTTGATTCCGGCTCCATCCCGTTCCAGAATTTCCAGATATAGAAGTTCTCGGTGTATCTCGCATCCCGCCTGCTGCTTTTTTGCTAGAAGACTGGTCGATGCGTTTCTTAGTTTCATAATATTGCTTCATGAATTCATTTTCTGCGGGAATATCAGCAGATGCCTGTTCAGTTACCGAATCAGATTTCCGCTGTGCTGTTCTGCTGGGCTCAGAACGTTGTCGTACGGTCCGTTGAACCTGAGGCCGTGCAGTTCCTGACCTTCCGCGTTCCTGACGACGTTTTTGTTCTTCAGCATTTTGCTTTTCAACAGACTTCGCTACATAAAAAACTAACAATATGACGAGTCCGATAACCCAAACCATTGCCTCGCCTCCTTTACGAATCGCAACGGTTACTTATACTCATCGCCTGATGTATTGTCGCTGTTGTTCTCTTTGCCAAACGAGTGACGCATTTCCGTATCTGCTTTGATATTATTGTAATTCATGTAATCCATGACGCCTAATTTTCCCGATTTTAGTGCAGATGCCATGGCAAGCGGTACCTCAGACTCAGCCTCAACAACCTTAGCACGCATCTCTTCGACACGCGCGCGCATTTCCTGTTCATTGGCAACAGCCATCGCGCGACGTTCTTCAGCCTTTGCTTGGGCAATGTTTTTGTCTGCTTCAGCTTGTTCGGTCTGCAGAAAAGCACCAATATTCTTGCCGACATCAACATCGGCAATATCGATTGATAAAATTTCAAAAGCAGTTCCTGCGTCAAGACCCTTTTCAAGCACGGTCTTTGAAATCGTATCCGGATTTTTTAAAACGTCTTTATGAGTATGTGATGCACCAATTGTGCTGACAACGCCTTCGCCGACACGGGCAACAACCGTTTCCTCGCCTGCACCGCCGACTAGACGGTCAATATTGGCACGAACGGTAATTCGCGCCTTGACTTTAACTTCAATACCGTTAATGGCGACGCCGGCAATATACGGTGTTTCGATAACTTTTGGATTGACGCTCATCTGCACCGCTTCAAGAACATTTCGTCCGGCCAGATCAATTGCCGCCGCACGTTCAAAGGTCAGCGCAATATTCGCACGATGTGCAGCAATCAGTGCGTTGACGACACGGTCAACGTTGCCGCCGGCTAGATAATGACTTTCTAGTTGATTTGTATGCAAATCAAGGCCTGCTTTGGTCGCTTTGATCAGCGGATCGATGACGCGTCTTGGAACAACTCGCCTCAGCCTCATACCGATCAATGTAAAGATGCTGATACGAACCCCTGATGACAAAGCCGAGATCCACAGCATCACCGGTACAAAAGTGAAAAGAATGACAATCGCGATAATGATAAGTGCCGCAATAATTAATATCCCAACTGTTGAAGCATCTAATTGCATGTACTCATCCCCTAACTATTCATAATCTGGCACAGCCAGTCTTTACCTGTGTTCACCATACAAAGCGCTTCAAAAAAGAAGAGCTTATGTAAACAAAGCTCTGTTTGCATTTTTTAACAAACAGAGCTTCCTTTTTTCTTTTAACTTAATTTACTGCGCACGATTTTATTGATCATGCTGCCATCCGCCCGGCCTTTGACTTTCGGCATGACTGCTTTCATCACTTTGCCGATATCTGCCTTGGAGGCAGCGCCGACTTCCGAAATTGTTTCATCTATAATGGCCGCAACTTTCTCTTCAGAAAGCTGTTCAGGCATATAAGATTGGACAATTGCAATTTCATTGGTGACTTCATCAACTAGATCCTGTCGCCCTGCATTCTTAAACTCTTGGAGGGAGTCTTTCCTCTGCTTAAGTTCTCGGGCCAGAACCGCCAGTGCCTCGTCATCGGACAATGGTTTACCAAGCTTGATCGATTCGTTCTGCAGCGATGTCTTGATCATGCGAATAACCGAGAGACGAGCTTTCTCCCTCGCTTTCATCGCTTGTTTCATATCTGTAGTCAAACGATCAACAAGGCTCATTTGTAGTGCTCCTTTTTCGATAGTGTCCAAATCGCAGGGAAAATCGCAATCATTTATAAGCAAATTCCCTTTGTTGAACAAATCTCTTAATATCTGCGGCGTTTTTTACGCGCAGCCTCAGATTTCTTCTTACGCTTAACACTTGGTTTCTCGTAATTTCTCCGTTTCTTAACTTCTGCTAATGTACCGGATTTAGAGACCGACCGTTTAAAGCGTCGCAGCGCATCTTCAATCGATTCATTCTTCCGAACTCTTGTCTCGACCATCTTTGTTTCCCTCCCTCCAAAAACGAAAACAACTCAACTGACATCTTTTATGTCAATTGCCATTATATACGATAAAAAACAAATTATCAAATTTAGGAAAGCGTTTTTTCCATACTTCTCTAAAATTATACATTGATCTAATCAATAATTGAGGCTGTTCATTTATTTTTGCCAGTCGGTCTAACCAGCGATTCTTTTTTCAGGTCAATTATTTTGCATAGAAATTTTTTTGTCATTCCTGATTACCCTTGTCCATACAATAGGACGAGGTGATCGACCGTGGATCAGCAGGTTATTCTTTTTATTTTATATATTTTACTTTTTTTATTCGGTATGGGTGTCATGACAGGCGGAATGCATGCATTGGTAGGAAACCGAATGCGTCGAACACTTGAGCGTGCCGCAAGTACGCCATTAAAGGGGCTTGTGATCGGCACATTTGCGTCTATGCTGCTGCAGAGCAGCTCTGCCGTGACAATCATTACTGTCGGCTTAATCGGCGCACAGGCGATGCGCTTTTCGCAAAGTGTCGGTATTATTCTTGGCGCCAATATCGGCACAACCTTGACCGGAGAAATTGCTGCTTTGCCTGTTGGTTCCATTCATTATGTTTTTTTAGGAGCAGGATTGCTCACCATGTGTCTGCCGTTTCGCCGCTTTTTTTCGATTGGATCCTTCCTATTCGGCATCGGCTGTCTGTTTGCATCAATGAACGGCTTCAGTTCTTTATCTGAAACTCTTGTTCAATCGCCGTTTATTCGCGATCTACTTGTCGATGCCAACGAGAGTATGATTTACGCAGTCATTGTCGGCACACTATTTTCGGCGATCATACAATCCAGTTCCGCAACCCTGCTTGTTTGCATGGGCTTTTTAGACCACAATATTTTGTCACTTCCTGCTGCAATTGCAATCATGCTCGGCTCGAATGTAGGCACATGTCTCACAACTTATATTGCAAGTCTCGGAACCGGAAGGGAAGGACGATGGACCGCATATACTCATATTCTTTTCAATGTCCTGAGCGTTATCGTCTTCTTTCCGTTCATTCACTTTATGTCCGACTATTCCATGATGATCGGCGGCACCGGACGAGCAGCCCTCGCTCACGCCTCCGTTCTTTTCAACCTAATCACTGGTTTTATTGCTGTGCCTCTGGCAGGTCCGTTCGGTCGCTGGGTGGAGCGCACCCGATTATAAGAAAAACCGGGCACAAAAACGCCCGGTCCTTAAATCATGCCGGATTTTGATTACGCTCCGGTTGCTCGCATCAACTGAGCGCGACCGCGGGCAGTCCGGGAGCCTCCTCAAGCAAACTAATACCTGCGGGGTCTCCCCTGGCCTGCGATCAACAGAGCCGCTCCGCAGGAGTCTCGCACCTGCGCGTTTGGCTCACAACCTTTGGCTTTGGCGAAAATCATATACTTTCTTTCCTTGTAAGAAAAACCGCGCAAAAGCGCCCGGTCCTTACTTTCACAGGACGTGATGGCTTTCGCGTTGCATACAGGACGCATGCGTATTTAGCGAAAGCTCCTTTATTGAAAGCTCCTTTGCAAATATTGTTTTTGATCATTAACCTTGTGCTTGAAAAGACCGTTCTATTTTCATAAATTATTTTGGTCCTTCATTAAGTTAACGAGTAAAATAAGCAGAATTTTTCCGTCTATTTCTCAGATTGGGTGCTTGCTTGCCTGATCGCCCACCCGTATCCTATGACGTTGATCATCGTACCAGCAAGGAAGAACGATATACTTTCTTTTCTTGTAAGAAAAAAACCTGCCGATTGGCAAGTTTTGATTACAGCAGGTAAATAGATGTGCTTAAAAGTCAGCTTAAACCCATTGCTTCTGAGGGTTCATTTTCCGCAATGCGCACATATACACCTTCATTTATTGGATAGCCTGTTTTTATGAGCTTAACACGGACCAATTTTCCAACAATATCCTTAGATGGATATTTAAATTTCACTTTTAGATAGTTATCAGTAAATCCTACAAAATAACCATCAGGTTCGCGGTGATTCAAGGGTTCCTCCGGAATGACTTCCAGC
This sequence comes from Sporolactobacillus sp. STSJ-5, assembly GCF_024385605.1. Lineage (GTDB taxonomy): Bacteria > Bacillota > Bacilli > Bacillales > Sporolactobacillaceae > Sporolactobacillus. The sequence continues at coordinate 70,016 of NZ_JANFOJ010000001.1, forward strand.
ACTTGATTAAGATACTTTTCTGCATAGTCCGCTGAAAGTTTGGTTGACAATTCAATCAAGCGGTTAACACGATCATGCTTGACTTCATCAGGGACTTGATCCGGCATGCCTGCTGCCGGCGTACCCGTTCTCTGCGAATATGGAAAAACATGGAGTTCTGAGAAATGAAGATCCCGAATGAAATCATAGGTTTCCTGAAACTCTTCATCTGTCTCTCCCGGAAAACCGACAATGACATCCGACGTCAGAGCAAAATCAGGCAGTGCTTCACGCAAGCGCGCAATTTTCTCCGCAAAAAAACCTGTTTTGTATTTGCGGTGCATGCGCTCGAGCACACTGTCCGAACCTGCTTGAAGCGGAATATGAAGATGTCTGGCCAGAATCTTTGATTTGCCCACAACATCAATCACTTCATCAGTGATTTGGCTCGCTTCAATTGAAGAGATTCTCAAACGCTTCAACCCGCGCACATTCTTCTCTAAATCGCGCAGCAGCTGCGCGAAATTGTAATTGTCCATGTCTTCGCCATAGCCTGCCGTATGTATTCCGGTCAGAACAATTTCCTTATAGCCGGCGTCGACCAGCTGCTGTGCCTGCTTCAACACATTCTCAGGTTCGCGGGAGCGTAAAAGTCCACGTGCCCAAGGAATCACGCAAAATGTGCAAAAGTTATTGCATCCTTCTTGAATCTTCAGTGATGCCCGTGTTCGATCCGTAAACTCGGGAACATCCAATTCTTCGTAAATTTTCGCTTTCATAATATCACTTACACCGTTAATCGGTTCCCGATCTTTCCGGTACTGATCAACGAACCCAAGCAAGCGATTACGGTCTTGCGTACCGACAACAATATCTACCCCGGGTATAGACATGACTTCAGCAGGTGAGGTCTGAGCATAACAGCCCGTCACGCAAATAACAGCATCCGGATTGTTGCGAATGGCACGACGAATCGTCTGTCGGCTTTTTTGGTCGCCCGTATTTGTTACCGTGCATGTATTAATGACATAAACATCTGCATGTCTTTCAAATTCAGCACGATCATAGCCGCTCTTCTTAAAAAGCTGCCAGATCGCTTCGGTTTCGTAATGATTGACTTTGCATCCTAAAGTGTGAAAAGCAACAGAGGGCATTTTTAATCATCCACCTCACAATTTAGTAATTCAAAATGATAGGAAATTGCTGACAACAGATAGATTGCTGCCGTCTCGGTTCTCAATATTCTTGGACCAAGTCCGCAAAGTAAAAAGCCATGATCTTCAAGTTTCTTTGCCTCATCGACAGTAATACCGCCTTCCGGGCCGATAACTGCCAGCAGTCGGTCACCTTTACTCATCTTTTTCAATAGAGTGGGAAATCCAGCCTGTGCACCGGATTTAGCCGTCTCCTCAAAAGCAACCATTTTAAAGGGGTAGGAGGTCCCAAGGGCGATCAATTGATCAAGGCCCATTGGTTCGCTCAGCTTTGGAATATACAGGCGATGAGATTGTTCTGCGGCTTCCTTGCTGATTTTCTCCAGACGAAGCCGTTTTTTGTCCTTTTTATCTTTTTTCCAAAGCGCTATTGATCGCTGGGCTTGAAAAGGGATAAAAAGGGAGGCGCCGCATTCCGTCCCCTTTTGAATGATTGTATCAAATTTATCGGCCTTGGGTATGCCTTGAGCAACGGTCACCTGAATGGGAAGCTCAGGATTGTTCGTCATTTTTTGCTTAATGATTGCGCAGACCTGTCCTTCATCAGTGCTCTCAATAGAACAAAGATAAGCTTCCCCTTTGTTATTGGCACAAATAAGCGGATCAGAAGGCTTCATGCGCATCACCTTTTGAATATGACGAGCATCATCACCGGTAATGACAACTTTATTTTCAGTAAAATGATCCTCAGGAATAAAGTAACGCTGCATTTCAATTCGCCTTCTCAGCGACGAGGGCAACCCAGTCACCGGAGTCCAATTCTTCGATCACGCGCAATCCGGATTTAATAAGTGCTTCTTCCACTTGATCTTTTTTCGGTCTGATGATGCCTGAAGCAATAAGTTTGCCATCTTTTTGCAATAGATTTGCGACTCCGCCTTCTGCCAACCGGATCACAAGTTCGGCAAGAAGATTGGCAACAACAATGGTATACTTGCCTTCGACATTGTCAGAAAGGTTGTTGCGGCTGACCGAAACAACATCTTGAACTTTATTCAATTTGACATTAATTTTGGCAGATTGAACAGCTACTTGATCCAAATCCACTGCAGTGACCCTCGCTGCCCCCAACTTTGCCGCCGCAATGGACAATACACCGGTGCCGGTTCCGACATCAAGCACCTCAGCATGTTCAGACAAATATTTTTCAAGTGCCTCAATACAGAGCACGGTTGTCGGATGTGTCCCTGTACCGAATGCCATTCCGGGGTCAAGCTCAATCACCTTTCGATTCGGATCATCCGGTTGAAATTCTTCCCATGTAGGAGCGATATAAAAATGTTCACCTACACGCACCGGTTTATAATACTTTTTCCAAGCGGTTGCCCACTCTTCCTCATTATGCTCGCTGAACGTAAGACGCCCATCACCCATGTCGATATCATACAAAAGAAGGTTGTTCAGCGATTGCTTAATTTCTTCAACCGTTTCTCCAAGAAAGCTGTTGACAGGCAAATACGCTTTTACGTTTACGCCTTCAATCGGATAGTCAGCGGGATCAAGTGAATATTCCGCACCGTCATCGGATTGAAATGTTTTTTGCAGATCCTGAGAATCTTCAATAACGACACCGCCTGCGCCGGCTTCATAGAGAACATTAGTCACCGACTCGATCGCTTCTTCAGTTGTATGAATACAAATTTCCGACCATCTCATCGCGTAAGTGGATTCGCTCCTTGTAGATGTTTCATTTTTTATTCATTGCTTAAAAAGAGTGATCAATCAGCCTTAAATACTTTTTTCATCTTGCCAAGGATGCCTTCATCATCTTCACTTAATTTATTTCCACTAAGTTCAGCAAGTTTCTTGAAAACTGCTTTTTCTTCAGTGGACAGATGCTTCGGTGTGACAACCTTAACGGTGACATGTTCATCGCCTTGACCATAGCCTCTGACATTCTTGATTCCCTTGCCTCTCAGGCGAAATTTGGTGCCGGTCTGAGTTCCTGCAGGAATACGCAGCTTCACGTTTCCATACAGAGTCGGTACTTCGATTTCATCGCCAAGTGCTGCTTGGGCAAAATTCAAAGGAACATCCAATAAGACATCATCACCGGCTCGTTGGTAATATTTATGCGGCTTGACACTGAATACAATGTACAGATCTCCTGACGGTCCTCCGTTCACTCCTGGTTCACCATGACCGGATAAACGAATCTGCTGGCCGTCGTCAATACCCGCAGGAATCTTGACTTCGATCTTTTTGTTCACTTTCATCTTGCCTGTGCCTGCACAAGTTCCGCATGGATTCTTAATAATCTTGCCGGTGCCGTGGCAGTACGGACAAACGCGTCGATTCACAATACGTCCAAACGGTGTATTCTGTTCCTGATTCAATTGCCCGGTACCGTGACAATGAGAACATTGTGCCGGCTTAGTACCCGGCTTCGCACCGGTTCCGTGACAAGTCGTACATGTTTCTTCCTTCGGTATCCGGATATCGGTAGTTTTGCCGAACGCGGCTTCTTCAAAGGTAATTGACATCTCGTATTGCAGATCCGATCCCTGACGCGGAGCATTAGGATCACGGCGTCTCGAACCGCCGCCATTAAAAATTTGATCAAAGATATCGCCGAACCCGCCAAAGTCGGCACCGCTGAACCCTTGAGCTCCGCCAAAGCCTCCTTGATTCGGGTCTGCCTCGCCAAATTGATCATACTGCGCTCTTTTTTGAGGGTCACTTAAAGTCTCGTAGGCCTTTGTGACCTCTTTAAATTTTTCCGGCGCATCCGCATCTTTATTTACATCGGGATGGTATTTTCGTGCCAGTTTTCGAAACGCTTTTTTAATTTCATCCTTCGAGGCGTCTTTATTTACGCCTAGGATTTCGTAATAATCCCGCTTACTCATCAAATCACTCCCGAAATGATTTCACATAGAGTTTATCATATCATTCGCTTGACTGCTTAAGCAAGAAAAAGCCAAAGCCAGAAACCATGTCCGACTTCGACTTTCTCACAAAAAATTGCTTTCAGGCTTAATCATGGAAGCTGCAAAGCGCTCCGTTGAACAGATCAATAACTAGCGTATGACTGATCAGTTCTTTTTGTTCTTGTCTTTGTCCTCATCATCGACTTCTTTGTAGTCAGCATCAACAACATTGTCGTCGTCCTTTTTACCGCTAGCTGAGCCTTGAGCACCTTGAGCTTGTTGTGCTTGCTGTGCCTGTTGGTACAACTTAACAGAGAGCTGTTGAACGATTTCATTCAGTTCATCTTTTGCAGCCTTGATTGCTTCATTATCTTTGCCGTCCAATGCTTTTTTCAGCTTATCCTTAGCTGCCTCTGCTTTTGATTTCTCAGAAGCATCAACCTTATCGCCAAGGTCTTTCAGTGTCTTTTCCGTCGCAAAAATTAATTGGTCTGCTTCATTACGGAGATCAACTTCCTCTTTACGCTGCTTATCTGCATCGGCATTTGCTTCAGCATCCTTAACCATCTTATCAATTTCTTCGTCGCTTAGACCTGAAGACGATTGAATCGTGATGGATTGTTCCTTATTCGTACCTTTGTCTTTTGCTTTAACATTTACAATACCGTTTGCATCAATTTCGAACGTTACTTCAATCTGCGGAATGCCGCGTGGAGCCGGCGGAATATCAGTCAATTGGAAACGTCCAAGCGTTTTATTATCCGCGGCCATCTGGCGTTCACCTTGAAGCACATGGATATCCACGGCCGTCTGGTTGTCCGCTGCCGTTGAGAACACTTGCGATTTGCTTGTCGGGATCGTTGTGTTGCGATCGATCAATTTCGTGAACACACCGCCCATTGTTTCAATACCAAGTGAAAGCGGAGTAACGTCAAGCAGTACGACATCCTTAACATCGCCGGTGAGAACGCCGCCTTGAATTGCCGCTCCGACGGCAACAACCTCGTCAGGGTTTACACCCTTGCTTGGTTCCTTGCCTGTCAGGTTCTTGATTGCTGCTTGAACAGCAGGAATACGAGTTGATCCACCGACGAGAACGATTTTGTGAATATCGTCCATCGTCATATCTGCGTCGGACAATGCCTGACGAACAGGACCCATCGTCGATTCAACGAGGTCTGCAGTCAATTCATCGAATTTCGCACGTGAGAGATTCATTTCCAAGTGTTTCGGACCGGTTGCGTCAGCAGAGATAAATGGCAGTGAGATTTGAGCCTGTGAAACACCGGAAAGCTCTTTCTTTGCTTTTTCAGACGCATCTTTCAAACGTTGCAGCGCCATTTTATCACCGGAGAGGTCAATACCGGTTTCCTTCTTAAATTCACTGACTAAATAATTGATAATGCGTTCGTCGAAATCGTCGCCGCCAAGTCTGTTGTTTCCGGCAGTTGCTTTAACTTCGAAAATGCCGTCGCCTAGTTCAAGAATAGATACGTCAAACGTACCACCGCCAAGGTCGAAAACAAGAATCGTCTGATCTTCGCCTTTGTCAAGACCATAAGCAAGCGATGCTGCCGTTGGTTCGTTGATAATTCTCAGAACTTCGAGTCCGGCAATCTTACCGGCATCTTTAGTTGCCTGACGTTGAGCGTCATTAAAGTAAGCCGGTACCGTGATAACTGCCTTTTCTACTTTTTCGCCAAGATATGCCTCAGCGTCTGATTTCAATTTTTGAAGAATAATTGCTGAGATTTCCTGCGGTGTATATTTTTTACCTTCCGCCTCAACCTTATAGTCCGTACCCATATGACGTTTGATCGAAAGAATCGTATTCGGGTTAGTTACTGCTTGGCGTTTTGCCACTTCACCGACCTGACGTTCGCCATTCTTAAAAGCAACAGCAGAAGGAGTAGTACGCGCACCTTCCGGGTTAGGAATAACGACCGGTTCGCCGCCTTCCATAACTGCCACACAAGAGTTTGTTGTTCCTAAGTCAATACCAATAATTTTACTCATGTTCATTTCCTCCTAATATTTAAAAAACATTAAGTTTGAACCGTCTAAATCAAGAGCTGACCTTCACCATTGCCGGACGTATCACTCGGCCATTAAGTGTATAGCCCGCTTGAAGCACCTGTATAACTGTGCCTGATTCATGCTCGCCGCTTTCTTCCTGCATCACGGCTTGATGTACGTTGGGATCAAACGGGTGATGCAAAGAAGGAATTTCTTCAACGCCTTCTTTTTTAAGCGCGCTTTCCAATTTCGACAAAACCATTTCCATTCCCTTTTTTAAAGCCTGAGCATCTTCAGACACAGCTTCGACTGCAAGTGCACGTTGAAAATTATCAAGCGTCTCAAGCATATCAGAGACAAGTTCCTGAGCCCTGAACTTGCGTGCATCTGCTTTTTCTTTGCTCGTGCGTTTACGAAAATTATCAAAGTCTGCTTGCGTTCTGAGCCGCTGATTCGTCGCTTCGTCTGCTTGCTTTTTCAGCTTATCAATTTCCGCTGTCTGCTCAGCAATTTTCTTCAAGAGCACATCAGTATCCGGAGTGGCTTTGTCAGTACTCTCGGCGTCAGCACTTTTCGGATCACCTGCGGAATTGGCCGCCGCAGCTTCGGCGGTTTCACCCTCAGTCTGCTTTTTTTTCATTTCTTCTGTTTCTTCGTTTGTTTTGTTTGTTTCTTTATTTGCCTGCTCTGTCATAGGCTCACCTCCTGAAAGTAATGAAAGAACTAGCGATCATGCCGCTCTTGTTTATTAAGATTCTCGGTCAGCAATTTGGAAACCATGTCAATCAGTGTGATAACACGCGGATATGCCATTCGTTTCGGGCCGATCACCGCGACCGTTCCTAGGTGCTCGCCTCCGACCGAATAGGTAGTCGTAATCAAGCTGCAGTCCTCAATGCCATTCAGTTTATTCTCGCGTCCTATGCGAATATGCAAGCCATTGGACGGCATACTCATTAATTCGCGAATGAGCTCTTTTCCTTCAAGCACGTCTAGAAGCGGTATGATTTTATCAACATCCTGAAATTCCGGCTGAGCCAGCATATTGTTTTTTCCGCTATAAAAAATCTGCTCCGGATCACTAATCGTAAGACTGTTATTCAACAAAGTCATGACGCGCTTGTAATCGCGAACATGCTCGCGAAGCACACCGGAAATCTCAGCATTCAAACGGCTTTGGAGTTGATATAGCGGCACCATGTTCAGCTTGTCATTCAAAATGTTGACTATTTTTTCAATATCATCCGCATTGATTGATTTGGGGATTGCAACGACTCGATTTTCCACATGGCCGGTATCGGTTACGATAATCAGAACAGCTTGATTCTGATTGAGCTTAACCATCTGAATGTGTTTCAGCTTCATTTCCAAAAGTTCGGGACCAAGCATGATCGCCGTGTAATTCGTGAATTCGGAAAGAATCTTAGCCGTCACACGAATCAGTTCCTCGGTCTCGGAAAGTCTCTCATGATAGGCATGACGTATATTTCCAAGCTCGTCATCGGAAAGCAAGGCCGGCGACAACAAATGATCAACATAAAAACGATAACCCTTTTCCGACGGCACTCTCCCGGAGGAGAGATGTGTTTTCTCAAGATAACCCATCTCTTCCAGATCTGCCAGTTCGTTTCTGATCGTTGCCGGGCTGAATGTGACATCTTCCCTCTTAGCAATGGATCGCGAACCGACCGGCTCTGCAGAGACAACATAGTCATTAACCAGTAATTGCAGCAAAAACAATTGACGATCAGTTAACATCTCATGGATCACCTCTGTTAGCACTCGTTCTTCCTGAGTGCTAATTCTACATTAAAATTTACCAACTTCGTTCCTGTTTGTCAAATGTTTTAGGACATTCTTAAGAAATTAAAAAGGCTTCAAAAACATTGTTTCCTAAAAAAACACCTTTTTGAGTCAATGCGAGCCGGTCGTCCCGCTCATGAAGCAGGCCCTGTGCCTTTAATTGTTCTATTTCTTTGCCATATATTTGCTCAATCGGTCGACCGAATTTTTCATTGAAGTGTTCGATACTGACGCCTCTCATAAGACGAAGTCCGAGAAACATTTCTTCCTCCATTTTCTCAGTAACTGTTACTTCATGCTCGGAGACTCTCGCGTTCCCTTGTTCACGAACATGCTCAATATACTTTTTCACCGGGCCGGCATTGGCATAGCGAACACCCTTCCAATACCCATGTGCACCCGCTCCAATACCGTAATATTCTTCATTGTGCCAGTACATTGAATTATGAATGCCTTCATAACCCGGCTTTGCAAAATTACTGATCTCATAATGATGAAGTCCATGTTTCTCAAGCTCCAAGATAATTTGACCGTACATGTCGGCTTCAATATCTTCTCCGGGCAGCTTCAGACTTCCGCTTTTCATTCGATTATAAAAAATAGTTTTCGGCTCAAGCTGGAGCGAATAAATCGATATATGCGGTGTTCCAAGGCTTAAAGCGCGTTCCAGTGACTCATGCAGAACGGTTTCAGTCTGTCCCGGCAGTGCAAACATCAAGTCAAGTGTAATATTATCAAATCCATGTTCTTGTGCAAGCCGAATTGCATTCTCCGCATCTTTTGCTTCATGCGCCCTGCCGATTTTCTTCAGCAGGTGATTGTCAAAGGTTTGGACACCGACACTGAGCCGAGTGACACCAAATCGTTTCATAATCTCCAGTTTCGCTTCATTTAAGCTCTCCGGATTCGCTTCAACCGTAAATTCTTTAATCGACGGACTCATTAAATAGTGTTTAATATCAATAAAAAGCCGTTCAAATTGTTTTTCATTAAGTGCGGTCGGTGTGCCACCGCCAATATAGATGGTCTCAGGCAGCCCGTCCGCTCCATAGCTCCGCATTTCCAAAGCGAGTGCGTCCAAGTAATCGTCAACCGGCTGATTTTTCATAAACACCTTATTAAAATCGCAGTAATAACAAATGTGGTCGCAAAAGGGGATATGGATATATGCCCCGCGTCGCACCTGGCGGTTAATCATCATGACTCATCCGGAACACAGACATGAACGCTTCCTGCGGTACTTCGACACTGCCGACCGCTTTCATCCGTTTCTTGCCTGCTTTTTGTTTCTCAAGCAGCTTGCGCTTACGTGACACATCGCCGCCGTAGCACTTAGCGAGCACATTTTTTCGAAGGGCTTTGATCGTTGATCGAGAAATGATCTTCTGACCAATCGCCGCCTGAATCGGCACTTCAAATTGCTGGCGCGGAATCAATTCTTTCAACTTTTCAACAATCGCTTTGCCGCGGTCATAAGCGAATTCTTGATGCACGACAACCGAGAGCGCATCCACTTTTTCACCGTTGAGCAAAATATCCATTTTCAACAAATCACTCACGCGATAGCCGTCCATCTCGTAATCCAGCGAGGCGTAGCCTTTCGTGCTTGATTTAAGGATATCAAAAAAGTCGTACATAATCTCAGAAAGCGGCAGATCATAAATCACATTCGTTCGATTGGCATCGAGATATTCCATTGTTTGGAATTCCCCACGTTTTCTTTGACAAAGCTCCATAATGGCACCAACGTAGTCATTCGGTGTCATTATTGTTGCCTTGACATAAGGTTCTTCAACCTCAGCGATGTATTTGCGCTCCGGCATTTCCGATGGATTACCCACGCGTACACTAGAGCCATCAGTTAATTTAACATTATAAATAACACTTGGTGCTGTCGCGATCAAATCAATGTTGAATTCGCGTTCCAATCGTTCCTGAACAATATCCATATGCAGCAATCCGAGAAATCCGCAACGGAAGCCAAAACCGAGTGCTTCTGATGTTTCCGGTTCGTACTGCAACGCGGAGTCGTTCAATTCAAGTCGACCGAGCGCCTCTCTCAGATCTTCATATCGAGCCGTATCAATCGGATACAGTCCGCAGTACACCATTGGGTTCATCTTACGATAGCCTGGCAGTGGCTTGTCCGCGGGGTGCTCAGCATGCGTCACCGTATCGCCCACTTGCGTATCATGAACGGACTTTATAGAAGCTGTAAGGAAGCCAACGTCTCCAACGGATAATTCTTCGCGATTTTCAATCTTCGGCGTCGAAACACCGACCTCCAGTACCTCGAATGTTTTTCCGTTCGCCATCATTTTAATTTGATCGCCGACACGAACGGTTCCTTCGACGACACGGATATACACGACAACACCGCGATACGCATCATAGAGCGAGTCAAAGATCAGCGCTTGAAGCGGCGCATCCGGATCACCGGCCGGCGCAGGAATTTTTTCAATAATTTGAGCGAGAATTTCATCTGTTCCAATCCCGGTTTTTGCTGACGCAAGGACCGCATCGGATGCATCGAGACCAATCACATCTTCTATTTCCTGTTTCACTCGGTCAGGGTCGGCATTCGGCAGATCAATTTTATTAATAACCGGGATAATCTCCAGGTTGTTTTCTAAAGCAAGATAGACATTCGCCAAGGTCTGCGCCTCAACGCCTTGCGCTGCATCCACAACAAGCAGCGCACCTTCGCATGCGGCAAGGCTTCGTGAGACTTCATAAGAAAAGTCGACATGCCCTGGCGTGTCGATTAAATGAAAGATGTACGTCTCGCCGTCTGGCGCTGTATAATTTAATTCAACCGCGTTCAGCTTGATTGTAATTCCGCGTTCACGTTCAAGATCCATCGCGTCTAGCGTCTGCGCCTTCATTTCTCTTTGCGTAAGCGCTTGTGTCGCTTCCAATATACGATCGGCCAATGTTGACTTGCCATGATCGATATGAGCGATGATTGAAAAATTACGGATCCGCGATTGACGCGTTCCTTGTTTCTCTGACATAATTGTTCCTCCTGCTTCCAAAAAACATCACTTAATCTCGATTATATCAATCCCGAAGGAACGTTTCAATGAAGAACCCAAAAGCTTACATCAGCTGAGTTTCTCTTGAGGCAAAGCTTCTGATAAAATGAAAAACCGGTCAGGATTCCCGACCGGTTCGGCATGCAGATGATTATCATGAAACAAAGATTTGGATCAAGCCGTCAACAAACGCTGCAAGCGCACTGACTCCCCACAAGAAAAACCGCTGCACTTTATCGGACAACGAATATCCTTTTTGTTCAGAGATACCATTGACCTCTTCACTTTTCGCAGGATTTGGTAAAGAATCCAATTTATTTTGAGGAATCACAATTTGTTGTTCATGGCTAGCCGTACTCGTTGTTTCAGCCGTCTGGGGCTGCTGCGCGTCGCGAACGGTTACCGCACCGTAAAGTCCGCATATGAGAAGCACCAACAATACGACAAAACATTCAATAACAAAGCGTTTCATTTGTTCGCCGCTCCCTTCGCCTTAGGGCTTGTCCTTTGTTCGTTGCTTCATCTTATGCCGGATCGCAGCAAATCATGTATTAATGTGTAAAATGTCCAACATTCTTTTGATTCACCTGATGATGCAGGGCTGCGTTCAATCCTTCAGCGATCACATTGCCCATTTTTTCAATAAAAAAGTCAACTTCTTTTGGTGTCACCATCATCTGAGTTCCGCTCGCCCCAAGCGCTTCGCGAATCAATTGTGCTTTTTCTTCTTCGCTCAGCGTGCCGACCATGCCAAGGAATGCCGCACGCTTCTCCTTACTTGGCAAATTTAATTTTTTGTAATCTACTTTTTCTCCAAAAGACATCCAAGAAGGCGCAAGCGACTTAGATGGCTTTGTATCGCTCATTTCCCGTTCAAAGTGGCGAAGAAGCAGATCAAGTGAATCGCTCGTTATCGTTACCGCATCAACGACAGTCGGTACGCCAATTGCGATCACCGGAATTCCTAAAGTCTGCATACTCAATTCTTTACGATTGTTGCCGACTCCCGAACCAGGATGAATTCCGCTGTCAGCAACTTGAATCGTCGTATTTACCCGCTCAATCGCGCGTGCCGCCAACGCATCAACTGCGATCACAAAGTCAGGTTTTGTTTTCTCAATGACGCCAAGAATAATATCGCTTGTCTCGATACCGGTCACGCCCATTACCCCAGGAGTTAAAGCACTGACAGGACGATAGCCGGGCTGGACATTTTCCGGCTGAAGATCAAACAGATGCTTGGTAACAAGGACATTCTGCACGACACTCGGCCCCAGTGCATCAGGGGTGACCTTCCCATTTCCTAAGCCGACAAGGAGGCAGCTTGCATCGTCCGCGATAGACAACTGCTTCAGAAATTGAGCAAAATACTTAGCGAACACTCGCTCCATCTTACCCTCAATTTCCGTATCCGCCGAGCGAAGCTCCTGGGCCTCAAAGGTCAAGTAAGTTCCCGGTTTTTTATTCATTGCCGCAGCAGCCTGCCGATCAATAGTCATCGAGGTGATTTTTATACCGGATTCCTTATTTTCTTCGCTGTGCAGACCTTGTATTGCCGGTCTCTTCTCGCTTTCTTCAATCGCAAGGTCAGTACGGACCGCAAACTGTTTGACGTCCAAATTACCCATAGGTTAAAGTCTCCTTTACTTTTGCTAAAATCAACGAGCAGATGATGAAGTCGCGTAGATCGACATTTAATATCTTTTAAAAGGATGTTCATTTGTGCTTTTTTCATTCATTCATTGCAAAAGGCTGTAGCCTTTGATACAATACAGTTTGTCAGAATGAATCTCTGCTCATAGGAATAGAGGCTTTATCAGCCTATCGTTTATTTATATAGGAACGTGATTATTTCGGCGGAGTTAGTATGATGACCGGGAATTCATGATTTGGAGGTGAATCGAATGCCAAATATTAAATCAGCAATTAAACGTGTAAAAACGAGCGAAGCGAACCGTCAGCACAATGTGCAGTACAGATCCGCAATGCGCACAGCGATTAAATCATTCAACACTAAGATTGAAGAAAAAGATGTTGAAGGCGCAAAGGTCGCTTTTGTTGCTGCAACGAAGAAGGTCGACAAAGCAGCAACTAAAGGCTTGATCCATAAAAATAAAGCTGCTCATGAAAAATCAAGACTGTCCAAGAAATTGAACGGTTTAGACGCCTGATTATTAAAACTCTTGCTCAGCAAGACTTTAGTGCAGACAGAAGAATTGGCGCAGGTGCACCTGCGCCAATTCTTCTGTCTCTTTATTTATTAAAACGGCTTGCTTGAAAAAGCAGGCCGTTTTTGTTGTTTATTAAGCTGTTTTCGTAGAGATATCGACGATTAACAGCTCAAGCGCCAGCACTTTATCTGCTTGTCCTGTCTTGATCTTAAAGTCCGTTTCCGAGCATTTTTCGAGCGCATGCTGCAGCACTAGGGCATCAAAAAGCCGTGTCTGCTCCAATGCCAATTTTACTGCGTAGGGATGAACACCAATTTTACCAGCAATATTATTCTGAGTATAACCTGCTTTCTGATAATATCCTGCCTGATAGACAATACGAAACTGCCGCTCCAAAAGGGCAAGAAGCTTCAAGGGTTCCTCTTTCATTCGCACAAGCTCATGAAGCAATTGCAATGCTTCGGCCGTTTTTCTATGCATGACTTGATTTACAAGCAGAAAGACATTTGTTTCAAGAGATTTTGACCCAATCTCCTCAACCACCTGTGCATCAATCGGTCGATCTGCTCCGCAATAAAGCGCGCATTTGCCAACCTCATTAGCAAGCTGGCCAAGGTGCGGACCAATCGCAGCCATTAACTGTTCATGTCCTGCCTTCGTATACCTTGCACCATGTTGAGCGGCAACATTTTCAAGAATGGCGAAGAGCGTCGTATCCGTTAAGTGAGACAGTTCATAAACAACTGCTGTTTTTTCAAGCTTCTTTACAATTTTTTTTCGCCGGTCCAATTTTTCATAAGGGGCGATAACCATCAACACCGTACTTTCAGCGGGATGTTCCATGTATTGTTCCAAACGGTCAATTTTTTGTTCCATCTTCGTTTTTGTTCGTTCACCGGTCAAAAAGTAGGCATTATCCATGATTACGACTTTCTTTTCGCCGAAAAACGGAATCGTTTCCGCATCTTCTACTGCATGTTCAAGCGGGACCTCAGTCATATCATATCTTGAATAGTTGAAATCACGTTCCTCGTCGTTTAGTGCCTCTTTTGTAATGTTGCTCTTCATCAATTGGATGAGAAAATCCTGTGTCCCGAACAACAGATATACCGGTGCAAGGGGCTTGCTGATTGATAAGTTTGCTGATTTAGGCACTGCCATCTATGTAATCATCCTTTGTCTGCGAATTATCCGGAGCTTGAGAAGTGACGCTCGCATATCTTTACTTTACCGTCCGGTTGCCCTATTGACAAGCTTCTTCTTTTACACGACCTTTGATTGAAAGACCGCGATACGCATTGTTTTCTTTCCGAACGTAAAAAGAAAGCGGCTGAAAGCCGCTTTCTAAATATATATGAACGCCGACAAACGAAACCTAGGACAACGCTTGTCAGGCGATATACATTACTCTCTCTAGGTTATCCTATGAGCGAAAAAAGTATAGGTGACAGCGGACAACTTTCAAATAAAAAAGGTGGTAATCAGGGTAAATTATGGTGAACCGGCATGTTCCCAAATGATCACTTGTTGTTGATTAAACCAGAACCGGATTGCCCCCAATTGATCTGTACGCAGTACACGGACACTGTGTTCACTCAGCTTCTCAATGACCTCTTGGTGAGGATGTCCATAACGATTCCCTTTTCCGCTTGAAATAATTCCGACCGTCGGACTAAGATGAGTGAGCCATTCCTCAGATGTCGACGTTCGGCTGCCATGATGACCGAGCTTGAGCACATCAGCATCTATATGCGGATAACGTTCAAGCAGCTCTTTTTCACCAGTTTGGCTTAGGTCACCGGTAAATATCCACTCCTTGCCTCCTAACGTTACATGAAAAACAACTGAATTATCATTGCTCTCCTTTGATTGTCTACTTGGCGAAAGCACATGAAACGCGGCATTCCCCATTTTCATTGTCATACCCGAATGAAGATCATTAATCGTCGTCCCATCATGTACCATCAATTCGAAAAGGGCACGATCCTTGGCGTTTGGATTATGATACGGACTGATCAGCAATTGATGAATCGCTATTTTCCCAGCGATTCCTTTCAATCCTTCGACATGGTCGGCATCGCGATGTGTTAATACGAGAGCCTCAAGGTGAGTGGCTCTCAAAGCGAGCAGTTCGCGCAAAACGACATCTCTTCCGACTTCGAACGGTCGGTTGCGCTCACGCCATTTTTCTTGTCCAAATTCAATCGTTCCTCCGGTATCAATCAGTACATTGCCTCCGTTATGAGGCAATCGAATCAAAATACTATCCCCTTGCCCGACATCAAGAAAGGTGACGGAACCGCGGGTATCCAGCTGATCGGTAGTCCATACCATTCCATAAATAAGAAAAAATGGAACAAGCAGTGCGAAAACCGATTGAATCGAGCGAAAATACTCCCAGACAATGAGGGATATGAAAATTAAAACCACGGATATTCCGATTTGCCAGCCGGATAATGCGCCATAGGTTAATTGCATAGGCATATGACGTGACAAATAGAGTAAAAATTGGTGAGGAACAAAAAGAAGAGTATCTACAGTATATGAAAAAAATCCGGAAAGATCGGAGAACAATAATGTGATGAAATAACCAACGGCACAGAGAGGCAAAATAACAAAGGTAATGAATGGAACGAAAAAGATGCTGAGCAGAATGCCCGCAAGAGAAAGCTGATAGAAGTTCGGCACAATAATCGGAAAAGTCGCGAGTTCGCAAATCAACGAGAGAACAATCATGCGCAGCATAGGCGATTGATACGATCGGATAACCATTGGACCGGCAATTAAAACGACAAAGGTAACTGTGAAAGAAAGCTGAAAGCCTAAATCATACACGACCCTTGGATCATAGAAAACCATCAGCAAACATGCAATGGAGATCGAGTCGGAAACGGGCAGTTTCCGCTTCTTCATTAATGTGAAAAGCAGTACACAGCCAGCCGTTATTCCGGAACGCACGATTGACGGCTCAGCACCTGTGATCACAACATACATGGGAAGCAGTATAAGAATCAGCAATGAAGCATGTTCGCGTACCATGCCTATTCGCCTGAGCAGATAGAATAAAGTGCCGAACACCACGGCGACATGCATACCTGAAACAACAAGCAGATGAACGAGACCAAACATCCTATAAGCATCCGACAAATCGGCATCCATCTGATCATCTGTTCCCAGCAGCAAGGCATTCATCATCTCTGCAGTTGTTGATGTAAAGTGTGCAGAAATAAATGTGACCTGATTTTGACGAATGCGTCGAAGCCAATCGAGAATCGACAGATCAGTATCACTGTAGCTGGGAATCTGAGCAGCCTTCATCCGCCAAAAAATGTGATGCCTCTCAAGGTACAAACGCTGATTAAAGGCATGAAAATTACTGGGCTGTTCAGGTCTTTCAAGTTTTCCCGTCACTCGGCACTTCATGCCGGTTTTCAATTCACGTATCAATAAACGCTTTTGTTCCTTCGTCGCAAGCCTTACATCAACCATAATAGACTCGCCTTGATTCGTCTTCATCTTGAAATGAAGGCGATCACCATCAAATTGAGGAAGGTCAGTAATCCTGCCATGCAAAACTTGCTGGCGATCCGACAAAACGGTATCATTCTTTTGAAAAAAGACGAGATCAATTTTTATGATCAAAAAGATGAGCAGAAGAATACCGAAAAGTTGATACTTTCTCAAAGCAATTAGGTAAAGTTCATATGCGATAAACAGAGCTGCTGGAACGATTGGATTCGCACTTAGAAATGTCCATGCTGCCAGACATCCCGACACCGCAAGTAAATGCCATTTACCGGAAACCGGCATCTCGACCCAGCTTTCTCAAGATTACGATATAAAGTTCAACACTGAACAAAGTCAGATCCCTCCGATCATCGGATTTCTTCTTTCTTTGCCACCTTCAGTTCAATAAAATTGTCAAAAGGCACTTTTTTAACCGTTACATGAGCTGCCTCAAACAGTTCCTTCGCATAAGGATGATTTTTGTAATCCTTTGCAAAGTAAACGCTTTTTATTCCTGCTTGAATAATCGCTTTACAGCACTGGACACATGGATAATGCGTCACATAAATTTCCGCATCTTCTGTCCGTTCACCGAATTTCGCGCACTGTAAAATCGCGTTCATTTCCGCGTGAATGGTACGTGCACAATGCCCGTCGATCATATAACATCCCTCATCCGTACAATGCGCGCCGCCGGCAATCGAGCCATTATAACCGCCGGCAATAATTCTCTTGTCGCGTACAATGGTCGCTCCGACAACCAGCCTCGTGCATGTACTCCGCGACGCAAGCAAATGGCTTTGTGCCATAAAATATTGATCCCAAGAAAGTCTCTCCATCCGTTAACATCCTCCTGAATTAATAGCCTGTCCCTATTGTATCAGAATCTGCCCATTCTCCGCTGAGACATTTATCAAATGTTTGTTCATTGAAGCGATATATTCGGTTTCATTTTTTCAAGCGACTTGTCGCCAATACCGGAAACATTGGTCAATTCATCAACACTCTTAAAAGGACCATGTTCCTCGCGATAGTGAATAATTGCTTTAGCTTTTGCTGGTCCCACTCCCGGGAGATTCTGCATCGTCTGTTCATCAGCTGTATTCACATGAACCATTTCCCCGCTTTCCTGCTTTTCCGTCACATTCCCGGTCGATTCCACCAAGACATTCGGCTCTTTTTCTCCTTGCTTCGGAACATAAATGACCATCTCGTCAGTGAGCTTCTGAGCCAGATTAACTTTGTCACGGTCCGCCTGCTTACTGAATCCTCCTGCCTGCTCAATTGCATCGATCACTCGGTCCGTCGTTTGGACATGGTAGATGCCTGGTTCGCGCACTGCCCCTTTTACATCAATAATGAATTCTTCAACCCGTTCAGGCTCTTGCTTGGTTTTTTCGACGGCCTGACTCTTTGAATCCGCCGATCCGGATAATAATTGTTCGCTTTTCTCTAGCTCCGCTTCAGTTTCGTTTTTTGCTTGGTGCTGGTAAAAAAACCAAAGTACAAGCAGTACCGCAACGGCTAAGACGATCAGTCCTATTTTCTTTTTCATCCATCGTATACTCAAACCAATTCCTCCCAGTTATAGTTGGTGTCAGTCATATTCCGTCGGCTCAATACATAGGTTCAATAAGGATACACTGAAGAGATATTGGGGTGGAGAAAAATGAGGATCGGCATGATTGGAACAGGGAATATGGGCGCGCTGCTTGTCGACGCGCTGGTAAAAAGCAAGGCGATAAAGCCTAAATTTATTACCGTGATGAATCGAACAAAAAAGAAAGCCTTAGATCTGGCAGAAAAGCACCACCGATTGTCGGTCAGCGAATCGCCAATTAACGTTCTCCAAAATGCAGATATTGTGTTCCTTTGTGTAAAACCCGGCCAGTTTTACACCTTACTGGAATCATTACGCGGATCTTGGCATCCGGGTCAGATCGCCGTCTCAATCACGAGCCCGATTTCCGTGAATCAGCTCGAACAGATGATTCCCTGCCAAGTAGCACGTGTTATTCCCAGCATTGTCAATCAAAGCCTTTCGGGCAGTTCACTTGTCACGTTCGGATCAAGTATGACCGATCTTTCGAAAAACAAACTTTGGGCTATTCTCTCTCAATTTTCTCATCCGATCGAAATTGATGAAGAGAATATACGAGCTGCTTCAGACCTGTCCAGCTGCGGACCTGCGTTTCTTTCTTTTTTACTGCAAAAAATGATCGACGGAGCCGTAAGTGCGACATCACTCTCCAGAAAGCAGGCGACGCAGCTAACGACAGAAATGATTGAAGGGCTGGGCAAACTTTTTGAGGAGCAAACCTATACGCTTGAAGAATTGCAGAAAAAAGTGACGGTAAAAGGTGGTGTAACGGGTGTTGGCTTAGATATTTTAGAACAAGGGTATCAGGATGTTTTTGAAAAGCTGTTCACAGAAACGCAGAAAAAATTTATTGAAGATAAAGCAGCAGTGAATGAAACATTTGAGGGAGAGAAGAGCTAACTTGAGACCAATAATAATTACTTCTCCACTGCGATCACATTTCCTTCTTTTAAAAAAAATTAAGTTAGGCCAACATGTTCCGTACTTTTGAGCAGCTCTTTGATTCATCAGCAGTCACAGCAAAAAAGATCCAAACCAACGTTCAGCGATGAATGATCGGTTCAGATCTTTTCGTTTATTCATGTGCCTCTGCCGCCTGCATCGGCACATCCGAAGGCCTTGAAAATAGGCTGTGCAGGATCATACCTGCCATAATAACCAGCATACCAAGCCATGAAATAAGCGACGGCAAAGGTGCTGATAAAAGGACAAGTTCACCGAGTACGGTAAACAATACCTCCATTGATTGTGTCGCTTCAACGGCCGCTAATTGCTGCATGTTCCCGCGTACAAGATCAGTTGCTGAAAAGAAAAGGATCGTCGCGATAACTCCTGAACTGATCGCAACAATTAATGATTGAATAACTTGAGTTTGGCTTGGTCTGCCAACTGATACCGCGCCATATACCGCAAGGATCAGCCAAAACGGCATGCTCGCCAGTGTCATACCGAAAACACGCTGATAAGTATCAAGCCGATCGCCGCACACATCCATCATTTTTCGATTGCCAAGAGGATAAGCAAAAGCAGCAATGACAACCGGAACAACAGCCAAAAGCGCAGTACTTGCAGAAAGACCGCTCGTCTGCTCCACTTGAAGAAGCATAATACCAATTAAAATAATCAGAGACAAAAAAAGACCTTTAATCGGAATGCGTCCTCTTACACGGATCACTCCTGCTGTCGTCTGTACCGTCTCATAAAACAAAGGAGCAAGCAAAGAACCGGCAATAATCGTAAACTGCCAGGTTCCGGCGATCAGCCATCCTGGCGCAAAGCTTGCCGAAAAACAAAGCGGTGCATAAAACATACCAAAACCAACAGAGCTCCATACGACCCAGCGCACCCAATCTGATTTCATCTCACGCAGCACTTGCATAAAGTTGCCGCGCAAAAGGACAAGCAGTGCAAGGAATGGAAGCATGAAAAAATAACGCAAGGCGCCGCTCCATATCCAGCTTCCCCCGGACAGCTCCATCGAATGGTTGAAAATAAAGGCGGCTGCGAAGAAAAAAGCAGCAGACACGCCGAGCAGTATCGCTTTCAATGCTCTCCTCCTCATTCCAATTCATGTGGTCATTTTAGCTTTGAACAACATGCTTCTTTAAATAATTATGTAAAAGAAAATGTGGAGACAGTATCTCCACGTTAATTTTAGTTTACGAAGGCTTTTTTTCTAATGTATATAACGGGGCGTCTCCCCATAATTTTTCCAATTGATAGTAATCGCGTTCATCTCTATGGAAGACATGAGCAATGACGTCACCAAGATCAATCAGTACCCATCGAGCCTGATCATAACCCTCCATTCGGTGAACCTCAATGCCGTTTTCCAGTGCAGCTTTTCGAAGCGCCATTGAAATGGCTTGTACTTGTTTGTCAGAATCACCATGACAGATAATAAAGTAATCCGCCATAATTGAGATTCCCTGCATTTTTAAAATGACAAGATCCTGAGCCTTTTTGTCATCCGCTGTTTCCGCGAGATATTTAACCCATTCTTCACTATTCATTCAGTCACCTCATTGATTTTTAGTTTATTTGTTCCTGTACGAGATCATTATATGCTTCAAAGGTCTTCGGATAGACACTTTGCTGTTTACTCAGTAGATGTGTAATGGTCTTCTGTAATTCCAGGAGAACAGCATGATCCAAGTCTTGTTTTGCAGCTTCCCTAACCTCATCGACTCCTGGAAAATCACGATTCGGTTCAATGTAATCGGCCAGAAAGATAATTTTCTCCAAAAGGGTCATCTGCTTGCGCCCCGTCGTATGATAAATCATCGCATTTAAAAGATCGGAATCGTTAACGCCATACTGTTCTTGTACATAAATGGCTCCGGCTGGCGCGTGCCACAATTTGTCCGAATACTTGAGACAATCGCTCCACGTTCCTGGTTTGCGCAAAATCATTGATTTCAATTCATCATCCGAGAAATATTTGACAATGTCGTGCAACATTCCGGCTAAACGCGCTTTCTCCTCATCACCGCCGTATTTTTTTGCAAGTTCTCCTGCTGTTTGCGAAACACCAACGGAATGTATATAGCGTTTTTCGGGAAGAATCTCTTTAATTGTCTTCTTTGCCTCATCAATCTTCATAAAGTCCTCGCTCCTTTATGTAGTTTATGACTGCATCCTTAATAAAGTAGCGGCATGACCGCCCTGACTTCAATCGTTCGCGTAAGAAACTCGAGGATAAGTCCACTTTCGGCATATCAATGTAGTGTACATCGGCAAAATCAGGATGGGCCTCAGGATAGCCTGGCCGCTTAAAAGCAATAAAAGAGGTCAGTCTGCACAATTCATCAACTTGATGCCACGTCGGAAGATCATCCACCATATCTGCACCGAGAATGAAGTAAAAATCATCATCAGGATAAGTTTTCTTCAAACCGCGAAATGTATCCACGGTATAAGACTTTCCCTTTCGCTCAAGTTCTGCTGTGCAAACAGCAAATTGTTCGTTATCCATGATTGACAGCCGCACCATATCTGCCCGCTGCTTAGCACTGGCACGCGCCTTTTTCTCATGAACATGCGGCGGTTGATAGCTTGGTAAAAACCAAACCTGATCCAGTTCGCATGCTTCGAGTGCCTCCTCGGCAATCAATAAGTGCATTAGATGCGGCGGATCGAATGTGCCGCCGAATATACCAATTCTTTTATTCATCTGGGCGGCATCCTACTTGTTCGGAATGTCGATCCGCTTGTGCTCTTTAGACGGCCGATAAAGAACCGCCGTATGGCCGATCACCTGAACAAGTTCTGAATCGGTGCGCTGGCTTATTTCGCTGCCTGCTTCAGCAGGATCTTCAAATGTATTTTGCAAAAATTGTACTTTAATGAGTTCGCGTTTCTCAAGTACATGATCAATTTCATCTATGAATTGATCATGTACACCAGTTTTCCCAACTTGAAAAATCGGTTTAAGCGGGTGGGCAAGCTTTTTTAAAAACTTTCGTTGACTATTGCTCAGCATACTTTTTTTATTCCTCCATTATTCACTCAGTTCAAATACTTATGAATGAGATGTTCTTCCATTTTTTTCGTCTCAGGGACGAATCCGTTCCATTTTTCAAAGGCAAGTGCACCTTGATAGACCAGCATTGGCAAGCCGTTCATCACAGGGTAGCCGCGGTGTTCTGCATCTTGAAGAAACGCTGTCCTTCTCGGCTGATAGATGAGATCCGTGAAAAGCGTATCGCTTCGTACTCCATCTAAGCAAATGAACGGATGATTCTCATGTATATCGAAACCAATCGGTGTTGTATTGATCACCACTTTATAGCGATCCAGTTGCAGCTCAGCCTGTTTAAAGGTCAGCGGCACGGATTGCGCATATACGCTACACGCAGTGCTCAGCTTAACCGCCTTATCAAATGTTCGATTAGCGATATCAACACGCGTGCCGATTGCCCTTGCTAGTGTCAAAGCGACTGACCGTGCAGCTCCTCCAGCACCAATTATGAGAATGGACGGATGCTGACCGGACAATTCCGGAAAGTGCTGTTTCAATCCCTCAAGAAAACCGGCTCCATCTGTATTATACCCGATTAGCCGATCATCTGAGCAAACAACGGTGTTCACCGCCCCGATCTCCTTGGCAGCCTCATCCACAGTGTCAAGCAGAGGCAGAATCGCTGTTTTTAACGGGTATGTGACGTTAAATCCCTTAACACCTGATTTTTTTAGTCGAGAAACCGCCTGATCCAAGTTTTCCAGTTCAACCAAATGTGTCTGATAATGCGCGGAAATATCATATTGCTTGAACCAATAGTTATGCATGGCCGGTGAAAGGCTGTGCGCAACCGGTGCTCCGATCAGACCATACGTATCATTCATGTTCACTTACCCCTTTATGACCGACTCACGCAAGGATACGCCAATCCCTTTCGGAGCGTAGGCAGAGACTCTGGCTCCTTTGCCCTTAATCGTAATCCACCCTAGTCCGGAAAAAACGACATCGGAATCAAAGTCGTCGGTACGAAAATCATAACGTGTCATGGCTGGAAGCTCTGTTCCCTCACTAGGCGGAGCCAGCAGATGTCCAAATTGTCTTTCATATAAATCATCTGCTTGCTCTGTCTTTGTCCGATGGATAGGAAGTGAACCGGCGCAATAGACAATCAGAGATCTTCTGCCCGGAGCAATGTAATCAATACGCGCAATGCCGCCTAGGAATAGGGTCTGATTTTCGTTGAGCTGATAGACCTTCGGCTTCACTTCTTTAGCCGGCATCACATTCTTATAATCACGCGCGTCCACAAAATGTGCGACTTGATGATCGTTAACAACTCCAGGGGTATCGTAGAGACTGCAGCCGTCATCCAGCGGAATCTCTATAAAGTCCAAGGTTGTTCCAGGAAATCTCGATGTCGTAATCGCCGAATCCCCGGAACCAAGATTTTGAATCAAGTGATTAATAAAAGTCGACTTGCCTACATTTGTCGCACCGACAACGTAAACGTCACGCCCGTTGCGATAGTAGTCAATGTTTGAAGCGACTTCGTCCAGTCCATGATTCTTTCCTGCGCTCATTAAAAGTACATCCACCGGCTTTAATCCTTGCTCATGCGCAGAACGCCGCATCCAGCTGGTTAATTTATTCGGATTCGTTGATTTTGGAAATAAATCATGCTTATTTCCGACAAGAAGTACCGGATTATGGCCGACAAAGCGCTGCAGACCAGTGACCCAGCTTCCGGCAATATCGAAGAGATCAACCAAATAAACGACAAGTGCATCCTTCTCAGCAATGCGAGAAAGCATGTTCAAAAAGTCGTCTCCATTCAATGAAACATCTTGAATTTCATTATAATGAGTTAACCGAAAGCAGCGCTGACAGACAACTGGTTCATGCTGAAGTGCACTGCTCGGTGCATAGCCGAGTTCATTTGGCTCTGTTGTTTGAATCTTCACACCGCAACCTGCACAAAAAAGTTCACTCACGTCTCATTCCTCCCATTTGAGCCAGCCTTTGCGCCTCATTAGCGAAAAAATAAAGCGCTCCAAATGACGATTCATTTTGGTTGCCCAACCATCAGTAGAAGCAATAGGCGTTACTAAAATTGTGTGTGCACCCACTTGATTGCCGCCCCAAACATCCGTCATCAATTGATCCCCGACAACAACCATCTGGTCTCTTGTCACATTCATGATTTTCATCGCGCGTCTGAATGCAAAAGGAAGCGGTTTTCGCGCCCTGTAAATATACGAAACGCCGGCGGAATTTGAGAACAGCTTGACCCGTTTCTCACTATTGTTTGACAGAATCATAACCGAAATTCCCGCTTTTTCCAGTGATGAAAACCAACGTACCAGTTGCGGAGTTACGTCGCTTTCATTCCAGGCAATAAGTGTATTGTCCAGATCCGTGACTAGTGCTTTGATTCCTCTTTGTTTCAGCTTATCCGGCTTGATATCTAAAATTGTTTCTACATGTTCCTCAGGCAAAAATTTTCTCAACACTGAATTAGCCACCTCATATTCTGATCTCATTTTCCCACAAGTTGCCGATTTTACCAAGTCCTAAATCATAAATGTTCCATTCATAAGCAACTTATTCATGTGTTTTCCATTCACTCACTTATCATTTGGAATATTATTCTAATAAAAATAGGATAATTGATCATTCTATGACTAACATCGGCAAATTAGATCCTAAATATTTCGACAAAAGCTGACAACAATTATTTTGTGGATAATTTTGTCCACATTATTCACCGACTAATGCCTACATTTTCATCATGTTACCCACACGAAATGCACAGCTTATCCACTATTGTTGTGGATAAAGATCGAATTGTTACGGAACAAGGAACATGTTAGAGTGAACTTATGAATTTTAATCGACTCATTAAAGCCATCAAATGATCTGGTAACGGTTGACATACAGATTAAGTTTGCGGTGAGCTGTTGATCTCGGTCATTTGATAACCGACAATCAATACCGAAACATAATCCCTTATTTATCAATGATTTGAGTTAAATCTTATGAGACTAATGGTCGAACGGAAAGGAGATGAGAAACCGGTAACGGTTGACAATGGACAAACTTTCTGATGCTTTACTTATCGAATCTTATACAAAGGCAAAGCAATATAAATTAAGCGAGGATTTTATTCAATTAATTGAGGCAGAGATCGATCGCCGCAGCTTGAGCAAACATACGAAGCAGACAAGCTGAGCTCGTGATAGCCATAATCTGCACAATCTTTTAATATGGCCCCATATTTATTAACGAAATGAAAAATTCCTTTGGCCTTTTTTCCAGTCGGACAGACACAGGACATGGCAACTGCCCATAGACTAAAAGACAGCGAAGAAAAATCACATCTCCCGGAGGAGTGAAAAGTCATGCTGTCAATTGTCGGTGGCGTTGCCTATTTATTTAAGAATGTCTGGTTGCTCGTATCTTATGTAAAAAACAATGCCTTTCCACAACCGCTTTCTGAGGAAGAGGAGGCCAAATGCCTTGAGCTGATGGCCCAAGGTGATGAGGAGGCACGCAATAAGCTGATTGAGCACAATCTACGGCTTGTCGCACATATTGTAAAAAAATTTGATAATACCAAAGAAGACACAGATGACTTGATATCCATTGGTTCGATTGGATTAATAAAAGCCATCAATAGCTATTCAAGCGGTAAAGGAACCAAATTGGCAACATATGCCGCCCGCTGTATCGAAAATCAGATACTCATGCATCTTCGAGGATTAAAGAAGACGAAAAAAGATGTATCGTTAAATGATCCGATTGGGCAAGACAAGGAAGGAAACACAATCAGCTTAATTGATATTTTGAAATCCAGAAATAAAGATGTTGTTGATGAAATATCACTTAATCTTGAAACGAAAAAGATCTATGGGGCTTTGCATATTCTCGATCCTCGTGAACGCGAAGTCATCATTGATCGATTTGGACTTAATAACCAGGATGAACTGACGCAAAGGGAAATTGCAAAAAAATTAGCGATCTCCCGCAGCTATGTATCACGTATAGAAAAACGTGCGTTAATGAAGCTGTTCCACGAAATCTATCGAAACCCGAACCATTGACTCAACACAAAACAAATAAACAAAGAGCATTCACACACACGAATACTCGATTCAATGGTACACTTAAACTAGGATAGTTCAGAATAAGGATCAGAATCGAGG
Organism: Sporolactobacillus sp. STSJ-5; assembly: GCF_024385605.1. Taxonomy (GTDB): domain Bacteria; phylum Bacillota; class Bacilli; order Bacillales; family Sporolactobacillaceae; genus Sporolactobacillus. The sequence continues at coordinate 96,374 of NZ_JANFOJ010000001.1, forward strand.
AATTATGATGAACGAATCGCATAAAACAAGAGGCTTGCACCTGATGGGAGAGCCGGAAGAAATCAAAAGCGTACACATGATGGTCAAGGGAAGAGTACAAGCTGTCGGCTTCCGCTATTTCACGTGGCAGACTGCCAATGTTTATCGAATATCCGGTTGGGTGCGCAATCGTGACGATGGCAGTGTCGAAATTGCTGCTGAAGGTGAAAAATCAGATATTCAGCAATTTGTGAAAACGATAAAAAAGGGAAGTCCTTTCTCACGTATTAAAGACGTGGACATATATGAATATGAAACACCGAAAAATTACATGCAATTTGAAATTAAAAATTCCGATTGATAAATCCAATCATCAATCAAATCAGCAGTAAGGAGATCATCCTGCGTCCTCTCCTTGCTGTTTTTTTATCGCCAGCAGGTCATTTAGAATCCTCAGAGTAGAAAGGTGCCGCCGCACTGCCGATCCAGAATGATCTCGTGTGCTTTGTCCATACGCAGACAATGTCTTGCTGCCTTCACCGCATGATCAACCTTCAGCGACTTCCATTCCAGAGTTACAGCCAATTTATGAATATGAAAACGGATCATTTCATTGCCCCCCTAAGCATTTCTTATCAATAACCTTATTTTATCTTTTACTTTGATCCGTTTCGCCAGACTGCTGAATGGTATCTGTCTCCTGCCAAGGTCTGAATTTATCTCAGTCTGAACGTAAAACTCCTCCTGACTCCCTATAAGAAAAAACCGCTGAGCGATCAAATTAGATCGTTCAGCAGTTCGAATAGTGCACTGCATTATAATTGTTCTTTCAGTTTAGACGATCTCCAGTAGAAAAAGAATGAGAATACCAAGAATAGAAAACTAGAGCCGGCGAGAAGTTCAAGCTTCCATTCAATCTCGCTGTAGCTCGGAATCAATGTTCCGCTATAGAGAAACGTGCTGAGAAACAAGCACAGCATGCCGATCCTCCGGCAATCGATCATTTTGTCTTGAATCATTTTCTGCTGTTCTTCCATGTTCATCCCTCCGTCACTAGATTACTATAACATGAGATGAAAACGAGAAGTTCAGGTAGTTTCTGACAAAAGCAAGACAATGTTCTGCGAAGAATAGAGAGCATTGCTTTGGAGCAAATGTGCTCTCAGTTTAGTGCTTGCTCTAAATCCTCGATCAGATCCTCAATATCCTCGATGCCGACGGAGAGACGGATTAATCCATCGGTAATACCCAGTTCATCACGACGCGGCTTAGGAATCGAAGCGTGCGTCATTTTTGCCGGAACAGAAATTAAGCTTTCGACCGCGCCTAAACTTTCCGCCAATGTAAAGTAATGCGTTTTAGCAAGTATTTGATTTACCGCTGCCTCATCTCCAACATCAAATGAAATCATGCCACCAAACCCTGACGCCTGCTTTGCAGCAAGTGCATGACCCGGATGAGTCTCAAGTCCCGGATAATAAACCTTTTTGACTTTCGGATGTGATTGAAGAAACTTTGCAATCTGATTTGCATTCTTTTCAATCTGCTCCATCCTCAGGCCAAGTGTTTTAATCCCTCTTACGAGCAGCCAGGCATCTTGTGGACCGGGTACAGCACCAACTGAGTTTTGAACAAAATAGAGTCGTTCAGCCAGTTCGTCAGACGCCACTGCAACCAATCCCGCAACAACATCACTATGACCGCCAATGTATTTTGTAGCGCTGTGCAGAACAACATCGGCTCCGAGGTCCAAAGGATGCTGCCAATAGGGTGTTGCAAAGGTATTGTCAACAATTAATAACAGATCATGCTGATGAGCGATTTCCGCTGCTTTGCGAATATCCGTCACCTTCAGCAATGGATTAGTAGGCGTTTCAAGATAAAGGGCTTTTGTCTTATCAGTAATTGCTTTTTCAATGTTTTCCGGGATGCTCGTATCAACGAATGTTGCAGAAATACCTAACCTTTTAAATACCTTATCAATGACGCGGAATGTCCCGCCATATACATCATCCGTAATTATGAGATGGTCACCGCTGTTTAAAAGCATGAGTACTGAAGATATAGCTGCCATACCTGATCCGAACGCAAATCCTGCTTTCCCATGCTCCAACTCTTGAATCAAGACTTCAAGTGCATGCCGTGTCGGGTTTCCGGAACGCGAATAATCATAACCTTTTGTTTTTCCTACTTCTTCTTGTTTATAAGTACTTGTTTGGTAAATCGGGACAGTAACACTGCCCGTAGACTCATCTCCAAAAATGCCTGCGTGAATCACTTGTGTCTTTGGTCTCATACGTAAACCCTCCGGTTTCTTTTCTAAGTATATGATTAATCGTAAATGTGTTCGCTGAAATAACGTTCGCTGGAGTCGGGAAAAATGACGACAATGTTTGTTCCTGATTCTGATTTTTCGGCCTCCAGCAAAGCTGCGTGTAATGCTGATCCTGAGGAACTTCCAATCAGTAAACCTTCCAGTTGTGCCGCTTCCTTAAGTCGTCGAAAAGCATCCTCATCGCTAACTGTATAAATTTCATCAAAATACTTGGTTTTAACGAAAGAAGGAATAAACTCCATTCCAATGCCCTCCGTACGATGCGCTGCAGGCTTGCCTCCGTTCAAAATGGATCCCTCGGGTTCGACGACGATTGTTTTCACATCAGGATTTTTCATTTTCAAATAGTCCGCTGTTCCTGTAAATGTCCCACCGGTTCCTGCTCCGGCAACAAGCACATCCACTTTCCCATTCAGGTCGTTCCAAATCTCAGGTCCAAGCGTTTCGAAGTAAGCACTCGGGTTGTCTGGATTGGCAAACTGATTTGGGCAATAGCCTCCTGCAATTGAGCGCTCAAGCTCACGTGCCTTTGCGACAGCACCGGTCATTCCCTGATCGGTCGGTGTCTGAACAATACGCGCACCGAGCGCTTTCATCAGAATCTGTTTTTCCGCACTGAACTTTTCAGGAACGCAGAAAATGACGTTAATTCCTTTCCCCACAGCAGCAAGCGCCAGACCGATACCTGTATTTCCTGCCGTAGGTTCAATCAAGGTTCCGCCCGGTTTAAGTTTCCCGGTCCGTAACGCTTCTCGGATCAGCTTTTCGCCTAAACGATCCTTCACGCTGCCCCCGGGATTAAAATACTCGCATTTTGCATAGAGCCGCACCCCGTCCGGTAACGGAAATGCATGCAGTCCGACCAGCGGCGTCTTGCCTACCAGTTCATGAACACTTTCGAACACTGCCATAACCTACTCTCCCTATCTTCGGGTCACAAGGTCAGGATCAAGCACAGATTTCTTTCAACCAGCCTTGTAAACCAACATTTTTTTTACCATTTTCTTTGCTTCGACACGGTCGTTCTTTACATCCCAGCCGCACGGACAACAGTTGGCAGCCGGAGCATATGATGTATTTACTTCGGTAGGCCAAGAGTGAATGCTCTGTGCATTTATCTTCTTGCTAACAGTCATATTATGCCAGCTCCTTAATAATTGAAAGCGTGAATTCAGCCGAATGCTTCGCGGCGGTCTTTAAAAATTGGTCAAACGAGAGATTAGAATCCTTGCCGGCAATATCCGAGAGTGATCGAATGATTAGAAACGGTACACCGAACTGATAGCACACTTGAGCAATTGCTGCTGCCTCCATCTCGACAGCTTTTAATTGCGGAAAGGTTGCTTTAACATTGTGAATGCGCTCAGGATCAGCCATAAATGAGTCTCCAGAACCGATCTGCCCCTCAACAATCTGATGCCCTAAACGAACAGCAGCAGAAGCGGCAAGCGCTGCCTTGACTAATTTACTATTCGGTTGAAATTCAGGCGGCATGCCTGGAATTTGTCCCGCCGCATAGCCGAAGGCAGTTGCATCAGCATCATGATGAACGACTGATGAGGAGATCACGACATCGCCAATGTTAAGGTTAATATCCGTTCCGCCCGCCGATCCTGTATTGATGACTGCGGTCGGATGATAGTGATCAATGAGCAGTGTTGTGCCGAGTGCTGCACTCACCTTGCCAATACCGGACTGCAGCAGAACTGCCTCCGTTCCGTTAAGTAGTCCTTTATAAAAACGACAGCCGGCAATTTCATTCTGCTCGACTCCGTCCATGCGTTCTTTAAGTAGTGCGACTTCTTCTTCCATCGCTCCGATGATTCCTAATGTCACAACTGGATCCTCCTGAGACTCATTCTTTTTTTTCGGCGACAATCAGCCATGCGAATCGGTTTAATTGCTTAAAATAGGGCACAAAGTGGTGCTTGCGAAATGCAGTGTAGAGCGTTCCGCGCAGCGGATAATATTCTGTGCGCAAATCCTTAAGCAGGTGGGTATATCCATTCATATTTGCCCAGCGATGCACCTTTTTCTTCTCAAGTTCACTGTCAAAAAGTGTATCTGCAAACACTATTCTACCATTAAACGGGAGCAGACGGCTATAGCTCTCAATGGCCTGATCTTTCTCGTCATCGGTCAAGTGATGAAATGCAAATGAACTTACAATCGTATTAATCGTATGCTTTGGAATTGGAAAATCGAGAAAGTCACCATCTGATACATTAAGCTGTGGAATCTTTTCAATGGCCTTTTGCCGCATCTTCTCAGAAGGTTCAATTCCAGTCACGTCCAATCCTCGTTTTATTAATTTCTGTGTTAAATTACCGGTACCAACGCCAAATTCAAGTACTGAACCACGGGCATGCTCAGCGACCTCTTCAAGAATCCGATCATAATCTTTGAAAACTTCCTGGTACTCTAGATCTCCTCCTGAAACAGAACGATCGTAATCATCTGCCCAATCCTCAAATGTATGAATAAATTCGCGTCCCATGCGCTATTACCTCCCATACTGTTTGAAAACATTATATTCATATAACATTAGTATGGATTATAAAAGTCAATGTCACTAAACTAGCACAAATCGTTAAAATCTTCAACAATAAAACATTATATAACAAGGCAATCTGTTGATTGAATCAACAGGACTTCTATCGCAGGGATCTCAAACCTGCCCGCTTGATTCCCATTTAATGTTTCTAAAAAAAGGATGTCTCAAAGTCAGAAACGGACTTTTGAGACATCCTCTGTTTTAATGAATTCATGGTTTTTTTACATTATCCGCTTGCCAATGACCGCCCTTATAGATGAGGTGAACAACGTAGATTGCACTCTGATTATTCTTCGGAGCAACCCGGGCAAGGGAACTGTTCGGCGTTCCGCCATTTCCGAGCCAACGAACAGTCATGTTTGCTTCATCAATTCCCGTTGCTTCGGAAATCGCCTGAACCTGTGCGTTCCAATCCGCTGAACCCATTTCATATGATGCTTGATGGTTCTCATCCGACTCAGTCGGTGATTCAGCACTTGAGCTTGATGATTCAGATTCAGTGCTGCTTGATTCATCGTTCGAAGCCTGACTCGATTCGGAAGATGAAGACTGGTCCTCTTTGCTTTCTTGAGATTGAGTGCTGCTGCTTGATTGCGATGATGACGCCGCTGGCTTTGAATCCGGCGATGTGTGAAAAACTGAAATGAGAATGATACAGCCTATTGCTAAAATAAGCAGTGAGACAATTCCGATCGTCCAACTCAGCAGCCGATCCGTCTTGCTTTTGCGCTGTTCAATGCGAGACGACGAATAACCATTCCCTCTCTGACTTCTCATAAGACATCCTCCTTTTGACCGACGACAATAACTTATGAATAAGCGATCTTTACTGGACCGATCATTTGTTTGTTTCATTCATCTCAGATACAAATGAATGGGTATGTCACTAATTCAAGAAACATGGGCCCGAAACCTGTGATTTAAGCTATTTTTCACAAAATCTGTATTAATAAATTCGAATAGGGCATGTCCTTACTGTCTGTCTCAACAAAAAGCTGTATCAAATGATTCACTGATAAACGTATGCACACACCTATAAATTATGTCATTTGGAAGCAAAGCACCAGCAATTTGTTTCATCGATTCAAAAAAAAACGCAAAACTGCCGGAATGCACCGCATCCGAGCAGAATTGCATCTTCATAAAAAGTGAATTTACTCAACCTTTAAAATTTTGACACGAATGTCACCGCCAGGCGTGCTGACGCTGACTTCTTCACCGACAGAAAGACCAATCAGTCCCTTAGCCATTGGAGAATCATTTGAAATTTTGCCTTTAAAAGGATCGGATTCGGCACTGCCGACGATCTGATAGGTTTCTTCATCACCGTCAGGAAGCTCACGGAAGGTTACCGATTTACCGATTTTGACAACATCAGTTGTTTCATCGTCTTCAATGATCACGGAATTACGAATCATGAGTTCCAATTGTTGAATACGTGCCTCGACAAATGCTTGCTCATCTTTCGCTGCGTCATATTCCGAGTTTTCAGAGAGGTCGCCGAAACCTCGAGCGATCTTAATTCTTTCAACAACTTCTTTTCTTTTTTCTGTCTTCAAGTAGTCCAGTTCATGTTCGAGCTTTTCTTTACCTTCAGCGGTCATATAGTGAAGTTTTTCTGCCATTATTTGCCACACTCCTGAATAGATTTATGATCAACTGTTCATTTTTACCCATTCGGCTGAATTGGGATTGCGTTTACGCGTTCAAGTCACAGTGATTTATTCTTTCCTTCCAGAACGGTACGGATCTTCGTCGCCATCAAATCGATCGCTACCGAATTCTTTCCGCCTTCGGGAATGATAATATCCGCATAGCGCTTCGTTGGTTCGACGAATTGAAGATGCATCGGCCGAACCGCTGTCAAATATTGATTGATCACCGATTCAACACTTCTGCCACGCTCCTCGGTATCTCGAAGCAATCTGCGAATAATACGAAGATCGGAATCTGTATCCACAAAAACTTTAATGTCCATTAAATCGCGAAGACGTTCATCCTCTAGAATCAAAATGCCTTCCAGAATAATTACGTCTTTTGGTTCGACGGGTACAATTTTAGCAGATCTTGTATGTACTGTATAGTCATACACCGGTTTTTTTATCGGGTGGAACTGAAGCAGCTCACTGATTTGAGAAATTAACAAGTCGGTATCGAACGCGAGCGGATGATCATAGTTCGTCAGCAGTCTTTTTTCAAATGGTTTGTCATCCTGAGCCTTATAGTAAGAATCCTGTTGGATGACTGCAATTGATTTGTCCGGAAAGCTGCGATAGATCTCCCGCGTAACCGTGGTTTTCCCCGATCCGGAACCTCCGGCGACACCAATGACAATAGGCTTGTTTCTTTCCATTTCAACGCTCCCCCTCTGCGCGTGATTTTTTTGTACTTACAGCCATGCCGTCTCCTACTGTAAGAAAAATAGTGTCAAAATCATCGCGTTCACTCAGAAAATGATTAAACTCATCAACCTTTTTAACAAGTCGGTGCAGTTGTTTCTTGTGCACTGCGTCAATATCACAAACCAGTCCGTGAAAAAAGACGTTGTCAGTAACGATTACTCCTTGATCGGTCAGCAGTTCGGAGCACTTTTCAAAAAGATGTTCATATTGAGCTTTCGCAGCGTCAATTAATATAAGGTCATATGGAGCCGCGGCTGCAACTTCCGGCAAGTCATCAGTCGCATCACCGTCAACGATATGAATCTTACTTTGAAGATTGAGGGTCTCAATATTTTGCGAGGCTTCTTCAATCATTGCCTCATCCCGCTCGATCGTTACAATCATCGCATCATTCCCGGCTGCCAAGGCCATCCGAATCGACGAGTAACCGATCGCCGTACCGAGTTCAAGAATTTTCCGCGCATTTCTCCAGCGAATTAACTGTTGCAGAAACGCCATTGCTGAAGGCTGCATGATCGGAATGTAAATTTCCGCAGCTTTCTTCTCCATTTGGCGAAGCAGATCATTTTCCGAATGGGTAAAAGCAGCTGCGTAATCCGACAGCACTTTAAAATCAACCAACCTGATCTTCCTTTCTGTAACATGTGAAAACAGTTTACGATTTTTCAGACCACTCATGTCGATACTTCGCTACAATTGCCTGGTGCTCTTGATAGGTTTTCGAATAATAAATTTTACCGTTTGGTCTTGCATAGAAAAACAAGTTCTTCGATGCTGTCGGGTTCAATACCGATTGAATCGCATCCTTTGCAGGAGCCCCTATCGGTCCTATCGGCAAGCCTGTCCGTGTATACGTGTTGTATGGCGTGTCCTTGCGGATATCTTTCAGTGTATAATCGCGATTCCTTTTTTGCCTGCTGTAAATAACCGTAGTGTCCGATTCAAGCCGTTTCTTTTGTTCCAGCCTGTTATAGAATACACCGGCAATCAGCCGACGATCCTTATCCTTTGGGGCTTCCTGTTCAACAAGAGAAGCCATTGCCAGGATTTTATGAAATGAGCCAAGCTTGTTCGCCTTGATCTGCGTTTCATAAGATTTGAATGTATGTTCTGTTTGATCGAGCATTTGATCGATCATTCGGTCAAGTGTCAAAGGATCCTTCTTGGTTACCTTAAAGCGGTAGTTTCCCGGAGCCAGATAACCCTCCAATGGGTATTTGATCCCCTTTGCGAACACTTCATCCGTAAGGAACGTGTATTTTCCGGCATAGTGCGTCTTGACATACGCATGGTCGCTCAGCTTTTTCAAAATGTCCGTTTTATCTAAATTAGCAACAGTAGCCATTTGCTGGGCAATCTCGCTGACCCACATTCCCTGACGAACGTCTACGAGTAAAATCCGCTCGTGGCGTTTGCCATTTTCCAGATCGCTCATTAATTGACCGGTTGACATGGTTTGATTAAACACGTAGGTGCCGGATCGGTAGTTATTCAGATGATTCCATCGTGCGTAAAATTCAAATGCCCATGCCTTTCGAACCAAGCCTTTATTTTCTAAAATATGTCCAATATCCTTAACAGAAGCTCCGGACGGTATATTTACCGAAATTGGTTGATTGTTCTTCTGATTAACCGGTGACAAAAGACTTGCATAATAACGATTGAATCCCCATGCAGCCCCTGCAATCATCGCAATCAGAATAATTGTGATGGCAGTCAGCAGCCGCCAGTGTTTTTTTATCATAAAAATGAGCCGCTCCCTTCAAGAGTACTCACCAATTATACACTAAAAGATACTTTTTTCTTTCAATAAAAGACATGATTCGCCATGATTTTCCATCAGTAGCGATGCATTGAAAAAGCCCCTGTTCGGGGGCTCATTTATTCTTCGCTTTCATCACTGAACGTATTGATCATTTCTTCAACGATGTCCCATTCTTCGTCGGTCTCGATCGGGAACAGCCTGAAATCATCATCGTCGCCTTCATAACGGAAAGCAAATACTTCCTGTTCTTCATCATCCTCTTGATCCTGTTCTGCCGGTACAACAACAACATAAGACTTGTCCGTTTCCGGAACATCAAAATAGAACAGGACGTCAAATAGATTTTCATCACCGTTTTCTTCGGGAATGACAATGCGTTCTTTCTCTTCGGAATCCGGAAGGAAAATCGGATAATGATTGTGTTCGTGTTCACTCATCGTTTTTTTGCTCCAATCGTTTTTTATCAAGGTAGCTCTGCAGAATAAGAACCGCTGCTTCCTTATCAATCACTTGTTTTCGTTTCTTGCGGCTGAGATCGGCAGCAATCAAGATTCGCTCTGCTGCCACGGTCGTCAGCCGTTCATCCCACAGTTCCACCGGGATCTTGAACTTGCGCCGAACACTTTTTGCGAACCCACGGGAAGCTTCAGCACGCTGCGTTTCCGTCCCGATCAAATCCTTCGGGAGACCGACCACAGCCAGTTCAACTTCATATTCTTTAATTAATTCGCCGATGCGGTCAAACAGAAGATTTTTCTTATGTTCGACATAATGCACAGTTTCAATACCTTGAGCAGTCCAGCCGAGCGGATCGCTGATTGCGACGCCGACCGTAACCGAACCGAAATCCAGACCCATAATTCTCATTCTTTGTCCCATTTCTCTTTGAGATATGCAGTAACCAGTGCTTCAATAATTTCATCACGTTCGAGCCTGCGAATAAGTTTTCGTGCATCCTTATGTCTCGGGATATAGGCGGGGTCCCCCGATAATAGATAGCCAACGATCTGATTAATCGGGTTGTACCCCTTCTCATCAAGCGCATCATAGACTTGAAACAAGACTTCACGCGGATTATGATCCCCTTGATCACCGAAACTGAATTTCATTGTCTTATCCATGATACTCATCCCCCAACAGGAATAATCTCGTGCTCGTTACTGATACTCAGCGAACTGCCGCCTTTTCAATTAAATCGGTAACTGCGTTCAATGCGTCACGTACTTTTTCCGGACGTTTGCCACCGGCTTGAGCCATATCCGGACGTCCGCCTCCGCCTCCGCCACAGATGGTCGCCACTTCCTTGACAATTTTCCCGGCATGGAAACCTTTCTGAATCAAATCCTTTGTCACACCGGCAACAAGATGGACCTTTTCACCGTCAACGGACGCGAGCACAACAACAACCGACTTAAGTTTGTTTTTCAGTTCGTCGGCCATTGAACGTAGCTGGTTCATGTCCATCGTATCAACTTTTGCAGCAATATAAGCGACATCGCCGCTCTTTTTCACAGACTGTTCCAGCTCGCCGGACTTTGCGCTTCCCAGTTTATTCATCAAGGCAGTATTTTCTTTTTCCAGCGCCTTAATCTGCTGCTGCAGGGTATCGATGCGTTCGGCGAGCTGTTCCGGCGCAACCTTAAGCGAAGCAGAAATGGTCTTGACCTGAAGCTTGACTTGATTCAATTTTTCAAATGCCTTTTCCCCGGTTAATGCTTCGATTCGGCGCGTTCCGGCACCGATGCCGCCTTCGCTGACAAGTGTGAACAGCCCGAGTTCAGCCGTATTGCTTACATGGCAGCCGCCGCACAGTTCAATGCTGTAGTCTCCGGCGCTGACGACACGCACGATCTTGCCGTATTTTTCGCCGAAAAGCGCGATCGCGCCTAGTTTTTTCGCATCGTCAATCGGCATCTCTTTCGTTGTGACCGGAAGCTGTTGCCAAATCTTTTCATTCACAATCTTTTCAACCTGCTGCAGTTCTTCCTCAGTCACCTGACCAAAATGTGAGAAGTCAAAACGAAGCCGATCGGCAGATACATAGGATCCGGCTTGGTTTACATGCGTACCAAGTACATCCTTGAGTGCTTGATCCAAAAGATGAGTTGCTGTGTGGTTCTTTTGAATAGCAAGTCGCGCCTTCTCGTCGATCGCAGCGTTCAATGCATCGCCAACCGCAATCTTGCCGCTTTTAACAATACATGTATGCAGGTTTTGACCGTTCGGCGCCTTCTGCACATCATTAACCTCGAGCACAGCCGCCGCGTTCGTCAGAGTCCCTTGATCGGCGACTTGACCGCCCATTTCCGCATAGAAAGGCGTGCGGTCCAAGATCAATTGAACAGTGTCCCCTTCAGAAGCACGGTCAACCGCTTCATTATCTTTGACAAGTGCAATCACCTTGACACCGTCAACAGCGAATTGGTCATAGCCGATAAATTCGCTCGGATCGGTAATATTACGGAGCGTGCCGCTCTGAACCTGCATCGACTTTTGATCTTTTCTGGCCGACCGTGCGCGGTCTCTCTGAGCGTCAAGTTCTTCTTCAAAGCCCGCCTGATCAATTGCCAACCCTTCCTGCTGTGCATATTCCTCTGTCAATTCAACAGGAAAACCGAATGTATCATAGAGCTTGAACACATTCTTGCCTGACAGTTCTTTTTTGCCTTGCGCCTTTGCTTCTGCAATCTGTTCTTTAAGAATCGACACACCTTCATGGATAGTTTCCTGAAAGCGTTCTTCCTCACCGCGAATGACTTTTTGAACAAACGGCGCTTTCTCCAAAACTTCTTTGTAGTAGTCCTTCATTATATCGGCAACAACCGGTACTAATTCAAATAGGAACGGCTTGTCAAGCCCGAGATCCATCGCATAGCGTACCGCACGGCGAATCAGTCGGCGAAGCACATAACCGCGGCCTTCATTTGATGGAAGCGCTCCATCAGCTATTGCAAATGTGACCGTTCGTGCATGATCTGCGATTACTTTGAATGCCGTATTCTTCTTGCCAGCTTGATATTTAGCGCCGGAAAGTTCTTCGATTTTATGAATGATCGGTAGGAACAAATCGGTGTCGAAGTTGGTCTCAGCATCTTGAATCACGCTGACCATTCGTTCCAGTCCCATACCGGTATCAATGTTTTTCTTCGGAAGCGGTGTATGCGTGCCGTCCGGGTTATGATTAAATTGCGAGAACACGAGATTCCAGACTTCCAAATAACGTTCATTTTCCCCGCCCGGAAAAAGTTCGGGATCGTTCGGATCATTGCCGAATGCTTCGCCGCGATCATAGAATATTTCCGTATTCGGACCGCTCGGGCCTTCGCCGATGTCCCAGAAATTGTGTTCCAGTTTAATGATCCGATTTTCAGGAAGCCCAATCTTCTCATGCCATAGTTTATAAGCATCTTGATCATCCGGATAAATGGTCACGGAAAGCTTGTCCGGATCAAAGGCGATCCATTCCGGACTCGTCAGGAATTCCCATGCCCAAGTGATTGCATCTTCCTTGAAGTAATCACCGACGGAAAAGTTGCCCAGCATTTCGAAAAATGTATGGTGGCGTGCGGTGTACCCGACATTTTCAATATCGTTGGTCCGAATCGCCTTCTGTGCGTTACAGATACGCGGATTTTTCGGCACAACACGTCCGTCAAAATATTTCTTCAGTGTTGCAACACCACTGTTGATCCAAAGCAGAGACGGGTCATCAACCGGAATCAATGACGCACTCGGCTCGACCGTGTGTCCCTTTCCTTTAAAAAAGTCCAAAAACATTTGCCTGACTTCCGATGAACTAAGCTGTTTCATCACAAGAACCTCCACTCAATTTACTGCATCATTCATTATGTAAACCACGAGGGCGCTCAACGAAAAAAGCTCTCATCCCATCACCAGGAAGGACGAAAGCTTTCAAGCTTACTCTGCGCCGCAAAATGAAAAGAAACTCCGCGGCATATGTATCACAGCACTCGGTACAACAATCCGCCGGGCGATTGCCCAAGTGAACTGCCGCAGCCGCGGTTAAACTGCGGAAAAGCCGTTCCCGCAAGATTCGACCGGTCATTTGGCTGCTTGCGCTGTCGCTATTCTTTTCGTCTCGGTTTCACTATTCTGCCGTAATTATAGATGAGTCTGCCCTTATTTGTCAATGATTCGGAACCGTTCGTTCACGTGGCGCAGGCAGGTACGGATAATGATAAAACAAGGAATGGCAAGGAGCATGCCAACAATTCCTGCAAGCTCACCGCCGACCCCGACTGCAAGCATAATGTAGAGTGGATGAATCTCCGCGCTCTTGCCAACAACAAGCGGCTCAATGACACTTCCCTCAAGAAACTGAATCAAAATGATCATCAGTACGACGCCTGCCATCGAATAAAAGGACTTCGTTGCGGCGACAAGAACGGCCGGAGCAGCACCGATAAACGGTCCGAAATAGGGAATCAGATCCGTCGAACCGATAAACAATCCGAACACAATCGGATACGGAACCTTAAGAATCCACAATCCGATCGTCGCCATCACCGCCAAAATCGCACATACGGTCAGCTGTCCTCGTATATACTTGCCGATTGATTGATCCATTTCTCCGCATATTTCCGCGGTTTGCCGTCGCCATTTACGCGGTACAAGCAGCAATGCATGCTTTTTGATCGATCCCGCGTCTTTTAAAATATAGAAAGAGAGAAACGGAATGATTAAAAGGGTGAAGAAAGACTGAACAACACCTGAACACCAATCCATAATCCGCTCTCCGGTATGCGTCAGACTGCTTCGTATTCGCGACAGAGCCTCATTCACCTGATCATGCACTGCTTCAGGCGTTGATCCATAAACATGATCCAGATTCGTTTGATACAACTTTTCGTAGTTTGAAATGTCATCATCAAGACCTCTGAGTTCATGCAGCAAAACCGGTCCGCCTTTGTAAATTGTTAAGCCAACCACTCCAAAAAAGATCGCATAAATGGCAAGGATTGCGACTGTTCGCGGAAGTCCCATCCGCTGAACACGGCCGACGAGCGGATGAAGCAAATAGGCAATAATTGCTGCAGCAAAGAACGGAACAGCTACATGCAGCAGAAAATGCGCCACCGTACCAATGAGCGGCAGCAGCCTGTAAAATAAATAACCATTCAAAAAAAGCAGCAACGCAATTGATAAGCCCTTCATCCACTGCAAAGCAGTCCATTTCCGCATCATGATCCCTCCAAGCCTAGCATTGCCCAATTAAAGACAAAACATGATGCTTTTTGGGAATCCCTAATGAACGGATCATCAGAATCCGTTTGCTTTCGCCTCAAGATCCGAAGACTGAAACAAGTCATCCAATCCGGTTAAACTACCATCTTCTTCCACCTGGCTCAGCGATAATTTTCCATCTTCAAGGGTCAATTCAATAAAGCAATCCCAGCAATAATATTGGTTGACGCCAATTTTTCCAATGTTCTTACTTGAACAATTCGGACATTTCATTTGTTTTCACCTCAAAATTCAGCGGAGCAACTGCTCTGCCAGTGCTACTCGCATCAATGCCCACTTTTCCAAAAAAGTATACCTAATGTGAAAAATGTGAAGCAGAAACGTTAAAGCTAATTTGAGAAAAGTGACAGCGAACTATGGAAAACTTAAAGCCAATGTATCAAAAATGAAAGTGAACTACGGAGGTTAAAGCTACTTTGAGGAAGTTAAAGCGAACTGTGGAAAACTTAAAGCCAATATACTAAAAGTTAATCATTTGGTCCTTCATTAAGTATCGAGCAAAATAAGCGGAAATTTTCCGCTTATTTGCACCGTGGAGCTAATTTCGCCGGTAAATAAGGGTAATTTCTCCGCTTATGCAAAGCAAAGCCCTCCATTTTCATGTTTTTCGATTCGATAAGGGTAATTTTTCCGTCTATCAAAGCTTTTTTTTCGTTCATTTTCTAAATAAGGGTAATTTCTCCGTCTATTTCTCAGATTAGGCGCTTACCTGATCGCGCCAAACCAAATCTTATGACCTTATCATCGTATTTGGAAAAAACACAGCCGATCAAAAATCCAATCGGCTGTGTTTCATATTTTTACGCACATGCATTTTCTTACTTTTCCACTTTTTCATCTTTAACCGTTTCCGGATCCTCTGCCGGATCCGGAATGAGATGAAGCCGTTCGCGTATTTTCTCCGCCAAGCTGGAATTGCGCCGGTCGACATCATTGCGGCTGACTGCTTGGTTAAACGCCTGTTCATCGCCGCACAAAACGAGTGAGTCCTTGCTTCGCGTCACAGCAGTATAAATCAGATTACGCTTCAACATCCGATGGTAGCCCTTGACGATCGGCAAAATCACGATTGGGAATTCACTGCCTTGCGCTTTATGAATCGAACAGCAATACGCCAGAGTTAGCTGATTCAAATCATGCTTCAGATATTTGACCTCGATTGAATCAAACGTCACGATGACGGTATCTTCCTTGTCCGTTGTTTCTTTTGCTTTAAAAATAGCAGAAATCTCGCCAATGTCACCATTAAAGACCTGTTCATCGGGATTATTCACCAGTTGAAGCACCTTATCATGGACGCGAAACAAGTGATCGCCATAGGTAAGTTCACGTTTCTGTTCATCCGCAGGATTGAAAAGTTCCTGAAGCGCCACGTTGATCCGCTCAATTCCTGCGTTGCCGCGATAAATCGGTGCGAGCACCTGGATGTCCTTCGGGTGATAGCCCTTCTTTTCAGCACCTGCCGAGACCTTGCAAATAAGATCGACAACCTGATTCTGGTGACACTTGAAGAATCGACGATCATTCTTTGGATCCGTGACATCGGAGAGTTTCCCCTCTTTTATCTCATGAGCAAGTTCAATAATTGATGAGCCTTTTGCCTGACGAAAAATATCGGTTAGACGGATCACCGGAATCGCCTCTGACTGGATCAAATCGCTCAGTACTTGACCGGGTCCGACCGACGGCAACTGGTCTTCGTCACCAACAATCACCATTTTCATTTCTTCCGGCAATGATTTCAACAGCTGATTAGCAAGCCAGATATCAACCATCGACATTTCATCTACAATAAGCAGCTTGCCCTCAATCGGATTATCCTCATCATGCGCGTAGCCCGCACCGCCGTTCCATCCAAGAAGGCGGTGAATGGTTACGGCAGGAAGACCGGTCGATTCCTTCATCCGCTTCGCCGCTCGCCCGGTCGGAGCCACCAGCAGAATCGGATACGGATGATCTTCATCATAATCCTTTGGGTCAAGCGAATAGCTGTTCAGCTCTGCGTAAACCTCAACAATACCTCGAATGACCGTCGTCTTTCCGGTACCCGGCCCGCCTGTCAAAATCATGATCGAGGATTTGATTGCTTCACGAATGGCGACCTGCTGACTCTCCGCATACTGCATCGTCAGCTTGTCCTCCACTTTTCCAAGCGCCTCGAGAAACTCGCTCTCCGAGTATTCATCATCAGCCTCTTGTTCAATCAGCTTCTGAATGCCCGTGACAATCCCCTTTTCCGCAAAAAACAACTGTGGTAAATAGAGATGGTCACCGTCACGCACCAATTTTCCATCCTCTTCAAGCGTATCCAGCTCCCGAGTCAAGTCATCCTCGCTGATCTCTTCTGTTGAAGTCAATAATTTATGTACCTCAGCAATCGTTTCTTCCTCAGGCATGAACACATGACCATCGTTCATTGCCCGCTCATTCAACCAATACAAATATGCGGCCTGAATACGATCAGGGTGATTACCCGATATGCCAAGCCCGGCGGCAAGCTCGTCGGCACGCTGAAAACCAATGCCCTCAATATCTTGAATCAGCTGATACGGATTGTCCTGAATTACTTCTAAACTTTCATTACCGTATGCCTGATAGATTTTCATTGCCAGCTGCGACCCGAAACCCAGATCCGACAGACCGATCAATATTTTTTCCAAGCCTTCATTCTTCAATAAAGTATCTGTAATCATCGTACTTTTCTCTTCATCAAGCTTCGGTACACGACTGAGGCAAGAAGGATCATTAAGAATCTCGGAAATGGCATTTTCCCCGAGCTCGCCGACAATCGCTTCCGCAGTCTTCTTGCCAATGCCGGGGAATAGATCACCAGAGAGGTAGCTGATCACACCCGACTTGGATTTAGGCAGCAGTTTGCGGTAATTTTCTACTTCGTACTGCTGCCCGTAGCGAGGATGCGTTTTCAGCTTTCCAGCAAATTGATAGGTTTCATAGAGGTGGACGGCGGGAAAGAAACCAACCATCGTAATCTCTTTTTCATTGATGGGCTCATTCGTTTCATCAATTTTGACAATCATCACTGTGTAGCCGTTCTCACTGTTTTGGAAAACAATCCGAACTGGTTCGCCTTTAACTGAGGTCTCGTGATCTGGAAAGAGATCCATCGTGCTTTGTTCCATCGTTCCCGTCGTCCTTTCTCTCCATTTTTACCGTTTCTTGTCTAGGTTTTTCAACGCGTTTGAAGCAAGAATATGCTGAGGATTCAGCTCCAGCGCCCGTTCGAATGATTGGCGCGCGCTTTCTGTCTGATCTCTGAACGCCGCAATCACACCAAGATTATAATAAGCATCCGCATGTGACGAATTAGCGTCAACGACGGTTAAAAATTGTTTTTCAGCATGATCCAAATCGCCTAGCTTCGCCAACGTAAGCGCGTATTGAAAACGAGCCTCAACATCGGCGCCGTTCAATTCAACAGCACGCTGAAAAGCAGCGAGCGCCTGACCGCTATGCCCTAATTCAAGCGCAGAACGTCCGATCATATAGAAAAGATCACTGTCATTAATTCCTGCTTGCTGCGCATCCGAATAGCAAGTCATCGCTTCCTGATAGTTTCCAAGTTCAAACAAGGCATTTCCACAGCCAAAGGCGGCAGGCCCATTAGATGCGTCCAAAGACAATGCTTTTTTAAAAAAGTTGATTGCGCGTCCGCTGTCGCCCATCGCAATCAACAGGTTGCCGAAATTCGTATACCCTGTCGGATCATCCGGATGTGCAGAGATTGCCTCATCAAGTGCCTTTGCTGCTTGTTCATATTTTCTTGCAGCAATTAAGTGCTGCACCTGTTCCATTGTATCTGCCATATCATTCACCACCATAATAAGAGGAAAAAGACTCGGGCTTCAAAGCGAAGCCGAGTCCGTAAAATCAAGTGCTGTATCTGTTCCTTGGTTCAAAATCGTTGCAATCGTTCCTCCACCGAGACATTCGTCAAAGTCATAAAGAACAACGGACTGCCCCGGTGTTACGGCCCACTCAAGCTCGTCAAAAACAACTTCGATCCGACCGTCGTCAAGCACATGTACCGTGACCGGACGATCCTTTTGACGATAACGGAACTTGGCCGTGCAGTGGAATACACGCTCCTCGGGACTGCCTGAGATCCAATTCACATGGTCGGCAATCAAGCCCTGCGAGTAAAGGGCAGGATGATCAGCACCCGGTGCCACATACAGGATATTTTTTTTCAAATCCTTGCCGCACACAAACCATGGTCCGCCCGGCCCGCCAATGCCGAGTCCTTGACGCTGACCGTTGGTATAGTACATTAATCCGTCATGGTAACCTTTTAACTCACCGTCAATTGTTCGAATCTCACCGCGGTTAGCAGGAAGATAATTGCTTAAGAACTGCTTGAAATTCCGTTCACCAATAAAACAGATGCCCGTGCTGTCCTTTTTCTCGGCCGTTGCCAAATGGTGCTCACGCGCAATTTCGCGGACTTCCGGCTTTTCCAGATCGCCAAGTGGGAACATTACCTTTGAAATCTGTTCCTGAGACAGTTGATTCAGAAAATAAGTCTGATCCTTATTCTGATCCTGAGCACGAATCATCGCTGTTTTTCCGTCGCGTTCTTCAACGCGCGCATAGTGCCCGGTCGCCACATAATCCGCTCCGAGTGCCATGGCATGATCAAGGAATGCTTTGAATTTGATCTCTTTATTACACATAACATCCGGATTCGGCGTGCGACCTAATTTATATTCATCCAGGAAGTACGTAAACACGCGATCCCAGTACTGTTTTTCAAAATTCACCGCATAATACGGAATGCCGATTTGATTGGAGACACGAACAACATCCTCGTAATCTTCGGTAGCCGTGCAGACTCCGTTTTCATCGGTATCGTCCCAATTTTTCATAAAAATGCCAACCACATCATAGCCCTGCTGCTTCAGCAGCAATGCGGCAACGGTTGAATCCACGCCTCCGGACATACCGACAACCACTCTGGTCTGACTGGGGGATTTCTTCGTCACTTTAATTCACTCGCCTTTCCTAGGCTTACGAGATCGCGGACTGATGCCGCGATAATCTTCCCCGCTTCCCGAAGCCTCTCTTCCTGCATGCCTTCGCCGAAACTAATACGGATTGAGCTTCCCGTCTCCGGAGCATCTTTTCCAAACATCGCCGTCAACACATGCGACGGTTCAACAGAGCCCGCCGTACAAGCAGATCCGCTTGACACGGCGACACCGGCTAAATCAAGTTTCGTCAATAACGTCTCCACACGTGTGCCTGGAAAATAGAGGTTTAAGACCTGGGGCAGAAAATGTTCCGAATTGCCGTTGACTTTATAATCGACTTGTTCCGCGTCAAGTGTCTCAAGAATGATCTGACGAGCGCGCAGACTCTCCTGAATTCGCTCATGGAGATGTTCGCCAACTTTTTCAACCGCACGTGCAAGGCCGGCGATTGCCGGCACATTTTCCGTACCTGCCCGGCGCTTGCGCTCCTGATCGCCGCCATGCGTGTAGGCTTGAAGCGAAAGCCCGTCGCGTACATAAATGAAGCCGATTCCTTTGGGGCCGCCGATCTTGTGGCCCGCCATTGAGAGCAGATCAATCGGTGTATCCTTGACATCCATATCAGCGGTGCCGAACGCCTGCACGACATCAGTATGAAAATAAGCCTGATGATTGGCTAAGAGATGGGCGATTTCCCGTATCGGCTGAATCGTTCCCACTTCATTATTGCCGAACATGATGGTCACAAGAATCGTGTCGTTTCTTAACTTACTTTTCAAATCGTCAAAGGAAATCCTTCCCGTTCGGTCGACATCCAAATAGTCGACCTCAAATCCCTGACTTTCCAAATAAGCGCATGTTTTGAGTACGCCGTGATGTTCAATTTTCGTTGTAATGATATGTTTTCCTTTATGACTATTGGCAAGCGCCGTACCGAGAATAGCAATATTATCGCCTTCGGTACCGCCGCTTGTAAACACAATTTCTCGACTGCGCGCGCCAATGTACTTCGCAATCTCATGACGGGAATCGTCAACGATCTTGCGCGCCTGTCTTCCGAACGAGTGGATGCTCGATGGATTGCCCACTACATTTTGGTATGTGTCCACCATGATCTGCAAAACTTCCGGATCAATAGGCGTCGTCGCGGCATGATCAAGATAAATCGGATCCACCCTAAACACTCCTTTTAATATCCTGAAACCAAGTTCAGGTCGGATTAATTCAGTTGTACCCATTAATCCTTTAAATATAGAACATATCCGGGTCTTGGACCTGCGGATCAGAATCATAATGAATCAAATCGTCCAGTGTTGTCCCTTGAAGGACATCGCGGACCGCATCACGGATCTTCACCCAAAGCTCACGCTTTGCTGGATCGTCATCATCCATGACTTCGACCGGCTGAATCGGTCCCTCCAAGACGCGGATCACATCTGCCGCCGTGATTTCACTCGGTGTCTTCGACAGAACATAGCCGCCATACGCGCCGCGAATACTGCTGACCAGTCCGGCATTGCGAAGCGGGGCAATCAGCTGTTCCAAATAGTGTTCCGACAGATCGTGTTCATTAGCGATCGCTTTTAAGGAGAGCGGGCCGCGACCTTTATTTTTCGCAAGCGCCATCATAATCGTTAGACCATAGCGGCCTTTCGTTGAGATTTTCATAACGTTCACACCTCTTCATTCATCCTAAAACAACTGAGTATTCTAGTACATTTATAGTCAATCATTTGTTCCCGTGATTATAAAAACAAGGCATAGTCCGGGCTTAAACCATGCTGAATATTGAATACGCTCCGGTTGCTCGCATCAACAGAGCACAACCGCGGGCGATCCGGGAGCCTCCTTGGCTCATGTCATAATTGCCTGCGGGGTCTCCCCTGGCTCGCTGGTCCCGCAGGAGTCTCGCACCTGCGCGTTCGATTCACAATCTTTTACCTTGGGCATAAATCATATAATACACTTTTACTTCTAAGCAAGGCACGCCTGTCCGTGCCCTTGTATGCTGTCTCGCATTCCGATCAATGGATCAATGCGAACATAGGCACTGATCTATGGTAAACTAAGTTCAGACCTTCAATCATTATAGACGAAAATGATTGACGTTGCACGTAATCGAGAACGATTCATGCAAATACTTATAAACGAGAGGATGATCGGGATGGATCTTTTTGATTTTCCAACCGATGACCAATCCAATTTAAACGGACGGCCGCTTGCCGACCGCATGCGTCCACAGACATTAGACGAATTTGTCGGGCAAGAACAGATTGTCGGTAAAGGACGGTTGCTCCGCCGTGCTATTCAGGCAGACAAGCTGACACCGATGATTTTCTTCGGTCCTCCGGGAACAGGAAAAACGACGCTTGCTCACATCATTGCCCGCACCACATCGGCATACTATGAACAATTAAACGCCGTTACTTCCGGAGTCGGCGATTTGCGAAAAATAATCGCCGCTGCCGAAGAGCGTCTTAAATTTGATCAGCAAAGAACCATACTTTTCATTGATGAAATCCATCGTTTTAATAAAGGACAACAGGATGCGCTCCTGCCTTCTGTCGAAAAGGGAACCATCATCCTGATCGGCGCGACAACCGAAAGTCCGATGTTCGAGATCAACGCCGCGCTTTTATCACGTTCGCGGCTGTTTCGATTTGAACCGCTATCCGACGATGCCATTCGAACGATTATCGAAAACGCTTTACAAGATAAGCAGCGCGGATACGGCGAAGTTAACATAATGCTTGATGCTGACGCACTTGATCATCTCGTCCGCGTTGCAAGTGGTGACAGCCGCACGGCCCTGCATGCTTTGGAGCTTGCCGCACTGACAACCGATCCTGATAAGGAAGGCGTCATTCACATCGACCGAAGTGTTGCGGAGGAATCTATTCAGGAAAAAGTGCTGCAGTATGACAAGAACGGCGACAACCATTATGATACGGTTTCCGCTTTCATTAAGAGCATGCGCGGCTCCGATCCGAATGCTACCCTTTACTGGCTGGCGAAAATGATCACTGCTGGCGAAGATCCGAAATTCATTGCCCGGCGCATTTTCATTCACGCAGCCGAAGACGTTGGTCTCGCAGATCCCAATGCTATTCTTGTCGCCAACGCTGCGGTTACTGCCGTAACTTTCATTGGCTTGCCTGAAGCGCGCATTCCGCTCGCCGAAGCGGCACTCTACGTCGCTACCGCGCCAAAAAGCAACGCTGCGGTCGTCGGGATCGACCAAGCACTCGATACGGTTAAAAACGAAAAAACCGGCGAAGTGCCGATTCATCTGCGTGATGCCCATTATAAAGGAGCTGCCAAGCTCGGCCATGGAAAAGATTATCTCTATCCCCATGACTTCGAGGGCGGCTACGTCTCGCAAAATTATCTGCCCGAGTCACTACGTGACAAAGTCTTCTATCATCCATCACCACGTGGCTACGAGCGAACCGTACAGAAACGGCTCGACTACTTCGCCGAGCGAGATCAAGAGAAACAGTGAGCAACTTCAGTCAATTGGTATCTTTACCATAAAATGGCGATCGTGTATAAAAGTCTCGCAAGTTGTCAATCCTTTTTACAAATCAACAAGAATGCAAGAAGGAGCATATACCATGACAAAAGTGAGACAAGATGCATGGTCGCACGAAGACGATCTTCTGCTCGCAGAAACCGTCCTGCGCCATATCAGAGAAGGAAGTACACAGCTTGATGCCTTTGAAGAGGTGGGCGACCGGCTGAATCGGACAGGAGCGGCGTGTGGATTCCGCTGGAACGCGATTGTCCGTAGAAAATATGAACAGGCAATTGAAATCGCCAAGAAACAGCGCAAGCAGAAGAAACGCGCCGAGCAGCACGGACGGATCATACGTCCCGTGGCTGCTGCCGCATTCCCTGTGATGGAAACTGCTTCACTCACGGATCCTTCCGAACTCACCTATGCGGCGCAGCCTGCACAGCCCGAGCAAAACGTTACAGTAGAAGCTCCCGCCGCAAAGCAGTCATTCAGCATGACCGATGTCATCCACTACTTGCAGAGCATGCAAAAAGGCAGTGCAACCAGCGACCGGCTTGACCAAGAGAACGCGCACCTTAAGGAAGAAAACAGCAAGCTGCAGACACGTGTGAAAGAGCTTGAACAAGAAGTCGTCACACTTACCAAGCGGCAGCAGAGCGTTGAAGATGACTACCAAGCCCTCATCGGCATCATGGACCGCGCGCGCCGCATGGTCGCTTTCCAAGATCAAACCGACAGCTCCGCACCCGCCTTCAAGATGGATGAGAACGGAAATCTGGAGAAGATTGCGAAGTAAACATCAAAAAAGTGAAAAGAAAATACATATGCCCCCGAGGAACAATGGCTCGAGGGCGTATTTTTTATTCTATTCAATATATGCGAGTGGGAGTCCAACTCTACTCATTGATAATTCGTTTTCGTGTCAACAATTGTTATTGGTGATTGCCCGCTATTACCGCTACTTCCTCCAGATCCACTGCTATTATCTCCACCGTGTTGCTGCAATCCAAAATAGATTTCGCCATCACCTGTGGTTGAATAGCCAGCTGTGTTCTTAATAACAGCTCCTTGTTTAAATTCTAATATTTTTGGGCCGTCATTTGCAGTTACTTTTTGTTGATTTACATAAGTTGAATTTTCGATATAAACCGTTCGATTAAACTGCGGTGCTGGTTCATTACCGTTATATTGAATATTCATGCTATTATCATAACCAATGGAATAGACATATCCATTAAATATTGTGGATTTTGTTATCCCAAGATACCCACCTGAGTATACATTGCCTTCCACAAGACATCTTGCATCAAAATTTAAAGCAGTCCAGTTCTTATCCAAATAAAGATTGCCATTAAAAGTAGTCGGACTATTTATGGTTAATGCTCCACCTGAATAAACATAGCCATCATGCGGCAGTAATTTATCGTCTTTATATCCAAATGTAACCGGCGCACTAATTGTAATAGCATCGGCTGAATAGGTATTACCTTTTACATTAAATGGTTTGGAAATAGTTAGTGCCCCAGCTGTATACGCATTTCCGTTAATGATTGTATTAGAATCAACGTTAAGTGCTTGTGCTGTGTATACATTGCCAAAAATATTTGTCGGACTATTTTGTTTTATGTTAAAGGATCCTCTAACATAAATCTCCCGCTTAACAGTTGGAGTTATACTTTGATTTAGAGGACCAATATCTGTCGATCCATTAATGTTAAAGGCTTGTTCACTGTACACATTACCATTGATTAATGTTTTAGCACTATTATTAATGTTTAATGAACCATTCACATAAACATTTCCTGTATCAATACTATCAGTGCTACTAGTTGTACCAATAGATGTATTATTATTAATATTGAATGCACTGTTAGTATATACGTTTCCCCTAACATCAAGATTAGCATTTACATCAATAGAACCTTGCACATATAGATTTCCATAAACAATAGTATTTTTATTTATACTAAAAGATCCATTAATATAGGCATCTCCGTGTATTTCTGTAGGAACTGAGATACCAACGCCGCCTTGTACTGATAAGCTATGATCGAAAACTGTGCCACCAGAATCGTTCACATTTACATATTGGGTAAAATTAATATTTCTAGTATAGTGCCCGTTGACTTTTGAAGACACAGGGTCGCTACTTGTTTCCCAACGATTGCTTGTATCAGCATCATTTAAAGTCCATTTTGAAGGTGCCGTTGGAATATTATTTATGGTTTTTTTTGGCATGCTACTTAAATCTGACGGAATAGCTAGAGCATCTTGAAAACTTTTTTTTATTGATGAAAAAGTTTCATTAAAATCATTAATATTTTTTGTCAATACTGCTCCAATACATTTTTCTTCATTAGGCTCAATGTATATATTATAAAGTTCATTTTCATTATGATCTTTAGGGTGTACTAAATAATCAGTATTTGAATTGCCCATAATTAATGCACCATCCATATATGGCAG
Organism: Sporolactobacillus sp. STSJ-5; assembly: GCF_024385605.1. Lineage (GTDB taxonomy): Bacteria > Bacillota > Bacilli > Bacillales > Sporolactobacillaceae > Sporolactobacillus. The sequence continues at coordinate 121,645 of NZ_JANFOJ010000001.1, forward strand.
TTTCAGCCCCATGTATTCAGGTGTGTAATTTGGATCTCCTGTATTTCCACTACTAACTACTTGATATTTAAATGTCTTGATCTGCGTAATCGTCTGAGTATCTCCACCTGAAATTCCTTGGCTGGTTATGGTGAGAGTAATTTTATTATCTGTTGGATTACCGACTTCTCCGTGAGTTACTGTATAACTTGGGTTTCCTTGCATTGAATTCAATGACGAATCTGAACTTGAATTAAGCGGTTCAGGTAATACATCGTCATTCAATTTTTGTTTGAAATTAGACTCTGTAACTCCAGAAACAGTTGCAATCTTCGTTCCAAGTTCTTTATTGTAGGCCTTCAACCCCATCTCAGCGACGTTCAATGCTTGAGTTTGTGTGGTTTCTTTGCTGAATTGCTTTGTATTGTTAAAGGATACCGATATGACGGTGAGACCAAGCACAGAGAAAACGGTGATCACGAGCAGAACGATGATGAGCGCATAACCTTGTTCCTTTTTTTTCAATAATTGTTTGTTTCGAATCATTGGCTGCTGCTCCCCTCATCCCATGGGTAATTAAATGTTGTGTTTAGATGGAATTTTGGCCCATCGCTACTCACTCCTGAAGTTGTCCGTACCGCAATATCATAATCAACCTCGAGGCTTGATCCGTTTTTTACCGGCTCAGAAGTCGTATCTCCGGATCCGTTTTTGCTATAAAACAAATCTGGATCAGAAATCAATTCATGCTGTGAAGTATCGCTATCATAAGTAAGCTCAACTTTTCCATCGTTAAGCGCAATTGAAAAAGGTTTATCTGTTTGATCATAAAATGCTCTCGTGATTCTTGCCTGTACGAGATGTGCGTCCGCCTGGAGATCATTTTGTGTCATTGTATTCTGAGCTGATTTTTCTCCTGAAAGCCAGATGCTGAAGATTAATGTAAAACAAATCGTTGCGATAACGATCACCGCAAGCATCTCAACCAGCGTCACACCTCTCGAATTATGTATCATCTTCTTGTACCTCTCAATTGCCGGATGTCGTATAATAGTTGTAAAGTTCTACATAGTTCGTATTGTTGTAGTACGTTCTGACAACAATCGGCTGGTTTTCGTCGCTATCTTTATTTAATACATAGACATAGGTTTCATACGTTGCGTTGCCGACTGTACTGCTCGAACTATGAATTGTATATTTTGTATTGCTTGGCACAGCTGTCGGCGATGATTGTGAAGATCCCGGATCTGCCGGAAGACTGCTGCCATCCAATATATCTGATAATTTTTTCTGCGCCAGTTGCAACGCGGTCAGCTTGCTGCCGTTGCCGGTGGTCACCTGCTGGCTCTGGATAAAGACATAGGCAAAGGATAGAATGACAATACTCAGTAAAGTGATTGCCGCGATGACTTCAATCAATGTCATGCCGTCTTGTTTTCGGTTCATCAGTCGCAGTCCTTTCGCATCTGTCTCTATATCTATTCTAATTGGTTTTCTGATAGAATGAAAGTGTCGTTTTTTGATGAAATTGATCATATCAGGAGGAAGTCACATGCAACGTACACATCGAAGATTAGGCGACTTGCTCGTTGATTCAGGAATGATTACTCAAGAACATCTTGCTTCAACCCTTGAACAGAAAGAATCATCGCAAAAACTAGGCCATGCACTGATTGAGCGCGGCTATATTTCCGAGCAGCAATTAATCGATGCCCTTTCCATTCAATTGAGCATCCCACAGGTGCATTTGGCAAATATTGTGATCGATCATCAGACCGTAAATCTCGTTGACCAATCCTTTTCGAGACAAAATGAATTAATTTGCTATAAAAAAGTAGACAACACGCTCTTCGTTGCGATGTCGAACCCGCTTAACTTTTATGCGATCGATGATCTGCAGATGATGACCGGATTTCAGGTGAAAGTTGCACTTGCACTCCCGAGTGAGATTACGAGTACAATCAATCGCCTTTATAACGAAGAGGATTCCGTCAATGAAATTCTGACATCAATGAATAGTCTACCCGTTGATGAAGGCGATCTAACGACGTCGGAAGACACGCCAATTTTAAAAATTATTAATAAATGTTTGCTCAGCGCTGTCGAGGAACGTGCCAGTGACATTCATATTGATCCTCATGAATTCAGCGTTGTCGTCCGCTTCCGTATCGACGGAGAACTGCACACATATCGGACTTTTCCAAGAGAGATTCTAAGTGTTCTGGTCACGCGTATTAAAGTCATGAGTCAGCTCGATATTACTGAAAAGAGGCTGCCGCAAGATGGTCGTGTAAAGGTGACAATTGGAAAAGATCGGCTTGATCTGCGAGTGTCGACGCTCCCAACCTTGTTCGGTGAACGAATTGTGCTTCGGCTCTTAAATACAAAGGATTTGCTGCTAAAAATTCCTAATGTCGGCTTTACCGAATCGCAGCAGAAATCATTCACAAAAATGATTACCAAGCCAACCGGACTGATGCTGATCACTGGGCCAACAGGTTCTGGTAAGACATCAACACTCTATGCGGCCCTAAATTATTTGAACAACGAAACGCAGAACATCATTACCATTGAGGATCCGGTTGAATACCAAATAGAAGGAATCAACCAGATTCAAACAAACGCACCGGTTGGACTAACCTTTGCTGCCGGACTCCGTGCCATCTTGCGGCAGGATCCGAACGTGATCATGGTCGGAGAGATTCGTGACTCGGAAACTGCGGAAATCGCCATACGTGCGTCACTTACGGGGCACCTAGTCCTGAGTACCTTGCACACAAATGATGTGCCGACAACGATTTACCGTTTGATTGATATGGGCGTCGATCCATTTCTTGTTGCGGCGGCACTCACCGGAGTCGTTGCCCAGCGGTTAGTGCGCCGTGTCTGCCGTGACTGCGCGCATAGTTTTAAACCGACGGCAATTGAGCAGGGATTGTTTGAAAAAGCCGGGCTTGAATGTCCCCCGATGCTGTCTAAGGGGATCGGCTGCAAATCCTGTCATCAAACCGGCTATTTAGGCCGAACGGCGGTTCATGAAATTCTTGAATTGTCGGAAGAAACAGCCGAAATGCTGATTACACACCACTCGTTCAAAGACATTCAAAACCTTGTCAAAGACTCCGGCGGTGTGTCCATGCTTGAAAATGGTCTAGCAAAAGTTTCCGAAGGCATTACCACAGTTGATGAACTACTTAAGATTATCAGTTAACAATTTCGAGTAGAAGAGGTATTGGATCATGATCGATTTTCTAAAGGAATGTCTTTCCATCGCCTGCACACGCGGTGCCTCAGATTTGCACATTTCCGTCGGCATTCCGCCGACCATCCGCCTGAACGGTGAATTAATGGCACTTGATAAACCCAATGTCAAACCGGCCGATACGGAAGAAATGGTGCGTGCCATCCTATCCAAGCCGCAAATGGACAAGCTTGAGGAACATGGTGAACTCGATTTTTCGTTCAGCATTCCGAGATTATCTCGTTTCAGAGTCAATGCGTTCAGACAGCGTTCATGCTACAGTCTCGCATTCCGTGTCATTCCGCAGACAGTGCCGAATCTAGCATCCTTACAGCTTCCTGAAGTGCTGACCTCGCTGTGCCAACGTCCGCATGGTTTGTTCTTGGTCACCGGACCGACCGGCAGCGGGAAATCAACAACGCTGGCCGCGCTTGTCGATGATATGAACCGCACCATGCGGCGGCACATCATCACCTTGGAAGATCCGATTGAGTATTTACACCGACATGATCGCTGCATCATTCAGCAACGGGAAATTGGTAATGACACGCATTCGTTTGCGCTCGGGTTACGCTCCGCATTGCGTGAAGATCCAGACGTCATTCTGGTCGGTGAAATGCGTGATCTCGAAACCATTCGCACAGCATTGACAGCTGCAGAAACCGGTCACCTAGTGCTCGCGACCCTGCACACCAATGACGCAGTGTCCACAATCGACCGAATCATTGACGTCTTCCCTGCCGAACAGCAAGGACAGATTCGCATCCAGCTAGCTGCTGAACTCGTATCTGTCGTTTCACAGCGTCTGTTCCCAACACCGGATCATAGCGGGCGGCGTGTCGCAACCGAAGTAATGATCAATAATAAAGCGATCAGTCATTTGATTCGTGAAAAGAAAATCTATCAGATTCCGAGTGTGATTCAAGTCAACCGTGCGCAAGGAATGCAAACGATGGCATCGTGCGTTCAAGATATGCTGACACGCCGCGAAATCGCAAGTGAATCTGTGGAAACATTTCTATTAAGGGGGTGAGCACATGCCGCTCTTTGATTATGTCGGTTCGAATTCGCAAGGCAAATCAAAAAAAGGACGCATCACAGCATCAACAAGGCAGGATGCTTTGCTTGAAATTGCCAAACAGGGCTTGGTGATCCGTTCCATTCATGAACACAACGACTCCATTTGGTACAAAGAACTGTCGGTTGGCCAGCGCGTCAAACTGCAGGATAAAGTTGTGTTTCTAAGACAATTTGCGACGATTATCAAAGCCGGTGTTACCGTATCCGATGCGCTTGATATTCTGACTGACCAGGAAGAGAAGAACAAATACTTTAAACAAGTGATCATGGAAATGGCCACTAATTTGCGTGAAGGACAGACGCTTTCTCAAGCGTTTGAAAATCAATCGAAAATTTTCAGCCCGATGATCATCCATATGATTCGTGCCGGCGAAGGCAGTGGCCGTTTGGAAGAAAGCTTGGATCACCTCGCCACCTACTATGAACGTCAGCACAAATCGAAGCAGAAAATGTCAACAGCAATGGTTTACCCTGCGTTTGTTTTCATCATGTCCATTGGCGTCGTTCTCTTTCTCTTAACATCGATTATTCCAATGTTTCGTTCGATGTTCGCCAGTCTGCATACCGAGCTTCCGCTGATCACACGCGTCATTTTGACAATAAGCGACTGGCTCCGCTCCTATTGGTATGTACTATTTGTTTTGCTTATCGGATTGGTGATATTTGTCATAGCTGCATTTAAAAATAAATCTAGTAAATTAAGACTAGATTATGCTATAATCAAACTGCCTTTAATAGGTACTATAGTCTATAAAGGTGAGCTTTCGCGGTTGCTGTGGATGCTGGCTCTGCTGCTATCAAGCTCAGTCCCTGTCATCGATGCATTACACTCAATCGAGAAGATTACGTCTAATCTTGCCATTCGGCAGGCGATACATAATGTCGCTCAGGCACTCGATTTCGGTCGGCCATTGTCGGAAGCTTTTCAGGAAGAAAAGATCTTTCCTTCCATGGTTCATCACATGACCGCCATCGGCGAAAAAACCGGTATGCTTGATCAAATGCTGAACAGCGTCGCTAAGTATTATGAGGACGATGTGGAACAGATGACCGAACGTATGAAAGTGCTCATTGAACCTCTTGTGATCCTGTTCCTTGCCGTTGTCGTTGGTTTCATTGTCCTTGCGATCATCATACCTATGTTCCAAATTTATCAAAACGTTTAACTCAAACTGGGGGAAAAACTATGCTGAAAAAGATTATGCAAAAAGCAAATGCAAAAAAGAACCAAAAAGGTTTCACCTTGATCGAACTCTTGGCCGTTATCGTTATCTTGGCTATTTTAGCAGCCATCGCAATTCCAAGTGTAATTTCGATTGTTGGTAAGCAGAACAATAAAGCGGCTGTACAAGATGCTTTAACAGCTATTCATGCTGCCAAGCTTTATATAGCTGATCATAACGCAACAGGAGATCAAACATTAGCAGAAAGTGCTTTAAAACCATATTTAGACTCATCTAGTGCCAGCAAACTACCTGCAACTTTTACTGTAAAATATGATAGCACAGCAAAGACTTATACAATTACGGATGCTTCGCTACCATCAGATGTTGTAAGCAGTTATAAATCAGGTGACTACGTTGCGGAATCAGTATTGATTGATTATAACAATTAACGGTTATGTATATTATAATTATTTCTTATATAATAATCTTTGGTATCATCTTAGGATCCTTCTACAACGTCGTCGGTTTGCGTGTTCCTGCAAACCAGTCAATTATTACGCCGCCTTCGCACTGTCCGTCGTGCGGGCGGCGTTTGACTATACTGGATTTGGTACCTGTGTTTTCCTACATCTTTTTAGGTGGAAAATGCCGGACATGCCATAGTAAGATTTCGCCAATTTATCCGATCATAGAAGCGGCAACAGGCTTTTTGTTCCTAATCAGTTTTTTGCGTGCAACTTCGATTGAAGAGATGCTTTGTGGCTGGTTGCTTGTCTCATTGCTGATGATCGTGCTTGTATCCGATCTGGAATACATGTTGATTCCGGATAAGATCTTGATGTTTTTCTTGCCGTTGTTTGCGGCATTCCGCATCCTTTACCATACGGATCCATGGTGGGACGCGCTTGCCGGAATGGCTGCCGGATTCGCTCTGCTCGCGCTGATTGCTTTGATCAGCCGCGGCGGAATGGGTGGCGGCGATGTGAAGCTCTTTGCGGTTATGGGGCTGCTCGTCGGAATGAAACTGGTAATTCTCGGTTTCTTTCTTTCAACCTTTTTCGGTGCAGTGATTGGAATCGGTGGTATGCTTCTCGGTTTCATTAAACGCCGTCAGCCGGTGCCCTTTGTCCCTTTTATTGTCTTAGGCATGCTGACAAGCTTCTTCTTTGGTGACCAATTGATCGCCTTTTATCTGAATCTAATCTTCTAACATTAGGAATGATGTCTGTGTTTGAAAAATGGTTGCAAATTTTCCAATCTCACTCAAGCGTCGGTTTGACGGTCACGGATTACTCCATCCGCATGGTCGTTTTTCACGGCTCAACGGATGACCCCTCTCGTCTCGATTACTGGGAGGAATGGCTTCAACCCGGCGTTGTTGAAAACGGCCGCGTGAAGGATGAACAAGCGTTCACAGACCAGCTTAAAGATATCGTTCATGCGCTGAAAGCAAAGGGAAAGAAAACGTATTTCGCGATTCCTTCTTCTCAGCTCATTCTGAGACAACTTGATTTTCCGGGAATAAAATCGGATTCCGAGTTGCAGAATTACTTTTTTATCGAAATCGGCAACAAGATTCAGCTTCCATTTGAACAGGCGGTTTTTGACTTTCATGTCATCAGCCGAGCAGCAACCGGAACAAAGGTGCTGCTCATTGCAGCTCCTGAGGCCGTCGTTCTGCAGTATCGCAAGCTGCAATCAAGTGCCGGATTGAACCCGGTAAATGCCGAATTCAGCGCACTCGGAACCGATCGCTGGACGCAGCATTACTATCCGCAAATCGCAGAAAAGCAACGGATGTACGTGCAGCTTGAAAAAGAGGCACTTTACGTGTCGATTTTCCAGGAGGATATCCCAATGTTCGTCCGCCAAGTAAGCCTAAAAGGTCCGGACATTCAATCAACTGACGATACATTCTTCCTTAATGCTGCTACTGAAATTGAGCGGATGCTGAATTTCTATCAATACAGCGTCCGTAAGGGAGAAGACGAAGTCGCGTTCATTTATCTTCTCGGTGAAAGTGAACGTACCGACAAGCTGCTGTCCGTGTTATCGGGAATGGTGTCTCAAGAAGTGAAGTCGCTACATTTTGATCGTGAAAAGTTCAATTATCCGGAAAACATTGATGCTGCGTGCATTCCTGCGATTGGCCTTGCCATGAAGGAGGACATGAAATGATTGATATCAACCTCCTTCCTTATGAACAAAAGGCCTCCCGAGGCATGATTTGGTTTGCCATCATTTTCGGAGCTTTTTGCCTGGCCGGACTAATCATATTAGGTGTGTACAGCTGGCAGCTCAATGGCGAGCTTCAGAATGTCCAGAAACAGGAAGCCACCTGGAAGGCACGTGCGGAAAAGAAAGCTGCACTTAAAGAAACCGAAGTAAGCACCAAGCCGACTCCTGCAGATGCGGTCAATGAGATTCAATTGAGCAGATTTGCCGTTTTTCCATCCTGGGTATTGATGGAAAAACAGCTTCCCAAGAACGGTACGATTACCAACATTGACTATGATTCAACCGGGAACATGGAGATTACCGGTGAATTTGCTCATTTTGCTGATATTCAGCCGTTTATTGAGAAGCTCAGGAAACAAAACTACTTCTCAAATGTTGTAACGACCAAAATCAATCAATTGGATTCATCAAGCAATGTTTTGGTTTACACACAGCGTAATGCCTATCAGCTCACGTTTACCATGCGTACGGATGCAAATCTTTCAATTAACCAGAAAAAGGATCAATGACTATGAATAAAACAGCGTTCATCAGCATCCTATCGGTAATCATTGTCCTAAGCGGTTTTACCTTCTTTTATTTCTTGAAAATAATGCCTGCTCAGGACAAAATCAGCTTCGCAAAAACCAACATCCATATGTACCAGGAGACGGTTGCGGCCAATCAGAAGAAGCTTGCCGAGCAAAAAAAAGCATTAGCAGATAAAAAGAAGCAGGCGGAAAAAGAGGAGAAGCTTGGCCAAAAAGTCGATAACTCCATTCTTCCGAAGAATCCGGATGTAGAGCCCTTCTTTACAACAGCGCAAAAAAAAGCAGCTTCTATGGGAGTTACCTTTATATCTGTTGAGAAAAGTAATGATGATACAGGAGATAGTTCTTCGGACAGCTCCTCTTCTTCAGATCAATCAGGCAGCTCCGACAGCAGCAGTAGTACTTCTGCAAGTAGCGGCAGTAAAAGCAGTGCAGAAAAAGAGTCCAATGATAAAATTGATCCGGATAAACTATTAAAGTCGAATACATACCAAGTGAGCTTACAATCACTAAGCGACTTCCAGCTCTACGTCTTTGTCGGTTATTTGGAGACACAGAAGCGATTAGTCGTTATTAATAAGGTAACCTCCAGTCGCATTAACAATGACAGCAGCTCAAGTGATGCTTCGTCTTCAACTGACAGCCAAACAAACGTACAGGCGAGCACTGATGGTTCAGATGATCAAACAAGCAGTGCTGATGCAAGCAGTCAGACGGATGCATCATCAGCACAGTCCGACAGCAGCAGTTCCAGTATCCCAACCATCGAAGCAAACTATCAAATGGTACTATCAATTACGATCTACTCTGCAAAGAAATAAAATTAACCAGATTTAATACGGAAGGAAGGCTAAATATAATTATTTAGCCTTCCTTCCTTCTATTTATTAGCATCCAATTGCAGCTATATATCAGATTACTGCATCATAGTGACGCACTGCACAGCAACTTTTAGCGTATTGTTCGGTAATGTTTTCTCTCTCTTAGGTTGAACTTTCCTGGGATTAGGTTCAACTTTTCATTCATTAGGTTTAACTTCTATTCTTCGGTTTAACTTTTCCTCTCTTGGGTTGAACTTTCCTGAGATTGGGTTCAACTTTTCATTCGTTAGGTTGAACTTCTATTCTTCGGTTTAACTTTTTGTCCATTGGGTTGAACTTCTTCTCACTTCGGTTGAACTTTGCAGGAATTTGGTCTAACTTTTCGACATTTGGTCTAATTCCTTCTTTCTGATTCGATTTTCCCTGTTCTATCATGGTTTCTCATCGATTTATGAATATCCCTTTTTAAGTTATTTAAAACGGCAAAAAAGCCGAAACCTAGACATTGCTGCCCATGGTTCCAGCTTATTTTTTCGCAAATAAAAAAAATCCCAAACGTGCCGTTGCAAAGCCGCAGTTTTGAAACCCGCACTTATAGGCAGGTGGGTGCCCTGTTCCACAGTTTGCGAGTCCCTACTAGGGCATGCGCTCCGAGTGAAAACATCGGACTCCCGATCAAAATATGTTCGGTCAAAACATAACGACATAAGACTAACACTTCAGGATCTTTTCTTAACTTGTGTAATCATTGTAGCATATCTGTAAGCGCTTATCAAGGCAAATTAGCCTGGATCGTGTTGGCAGCTTATTTAAGAATTGCCGCAACATCAAGGTGCAGCTCACTCAATTGCGCCTGACTGACTTCGCTTGGTGCTTTAGTCAGCACGTCGCTTGCGCTCGCCGTTTTAGGGAACGCAATGGTATCGCGCAGACTTGTACGGCCGGCGAGCAGCATAACAATACGGTCGATGCCGAGCGCCATGCCGCCATGTGGCGGAACGCCGTATTCGAAGGCATCGAGCAAGAAGCCGAATTGCTTTCTTGCACGTTCCTCAGTGAAGCCGAGCAGTTTGAACATGCGTTCCTGCATCTCAGGGTCGCTGATACGCTGTGAACCGCTGCCGAGTTCGAATCCGTTCAAGACCATATCGAAGGACTGGGCACGAACACTGCCCGGATCACTGTCAATGTGGTCAAGATCCTCAATGACAGGCATTGTAAACGGATGGTGTTCTGCTACATAACGATGCTCTTCTTCGCTGTATGCGAGCAGCGGGAAGTGTGTGACCCACAGGAAGTTGAATGCCGATTCGTCAATCAAGCCGAGTGTCTTGCCGAGATGCAGGCGCAATGCCCCAAGGCTGTCGGCTACAATTTTTTTCTTGTCGGCAACGAATAACAGCAAGTCACCTGGTTCTGCATTCGTGCGTTCAATGATCCGCGCATTTAATGCTTCGTCAAAGAATTTCGCAATTGGACCTTTCATGCCGCCCTCTTCAACCTTCAGCCAAGCAAGGCCTTTGGCGCCGTATGGCGAAACGATACCGCGCAGATCCTCATCGACTTGCTTGCGTGAGAACTGAGAAGCCGCACCCTTCGCATTAATCGCTTTGACCAGCCCGCCCTTTTCCTGAACTTCCTTGAATACCTTCAGCGTGCTGTCGGCTGCAATGTCAGTCAGGTCGATCAAGTTCATGTCGAAACGCGTGTCCGGCTTGTCACTGCCGTAAAGATCAATCGCTTCTGCGTAAGTAAAACGCTTGAAAGGACGTGGAATATCAATACCTTTAACGTCCTTCATGATGCGAACAATCATTTCTTCAACCATCGCTTGAAATTTGTCCACTTCAAAAAAGGACATCTCCATGTCAACTTGTGTGAATTCAGGCTGGCGGTCAGCACGCAAGTCTTCATCGCGGAAGCAGCGAGCAATCTGATAATACTTTTCAATGCCTGAAGCCATCAGCAGCTGTTTAAACAGCTGAGGCGACTGAGGAAGCGCATAAAATTCACCGGGATGAACGCGGCTTGGCACAAGATAATCACGTGCGCCTTCCGGAGTGCTCTTCGTCAAGATCGGTGTTTCAATATCCATAAAATCCTGTTCATCAAGAAAGTCGCGCATAGTATGCGTAATTTTATTACGCATTTTAAATGTTTCCAGCATTTCCGGACGTCTGAGATCTAGGTAGCGGTATTTCAGACGGATATCTTCGGAAGCTTCAATGTTATCTTCAATAGGAAACGGCGGTGTCTTTGATTTGTTCAGCAACGTGATTTCACTGATCATGACTTCGATCGTTCCTGTTTTAATTTTTTCATTGACCGCTTCAGGATCACGCTTAACAACTTCACCTGTGACGGTGACGCAATATTCACTGCGCAGTTTATCTCCCTTTTTCCAGGCTTCTTGATCCACTTGAGGATTGAACACAATCTGGACAAAGCCGGATCTATCACGCAGATCGATAAAAATGACACCGCCTAAGTCCCTTCGTTTTTGCACCCATCCGGCGAGTGTGACTGTTTTTCCAGCGGATGCTTCGGTTAATTCACCGCAATTTGCGTTGCGATACATGGTATGACCTCCATCACTATGAATCAATTTTTTTCCTTAAGATAATCAGTTAAAGCGGCGAACGCAACTTCATCCTGTGAGCCGTCAGCCATGTTCTTGACAACGGCTTTTTGTGCCTCCAGTTCTTCGTCGCCTATAACGACAACAAATTTTGCTTTGTCGCGATCCGCCTGTTTAAACTGGCCTTTGACCTTGCGCTCCATATAATCTTTGTCGGCCTGCAGACCGGCCTGACGCAGCTGATTCAACAGTACCGGCGCCTTTTGTTCGGCTTTCTCGCCGATAGCAACGACAAAACAGTCAAGTGATGGTTCAGAATCGAGCGACACGCCTTCGACTTCAAGTGCAAGCAGAAGCCGTTCGATGCTCAATGCGAAACCGATACCCGGTGTTTCCGGACCGCCAAGTTCGCTCACGAGTCCATTGTAACGGCCGCCGCCCATGAGTGTCGTAATGGCTCCCTGACTCGCGCCCATGATCTCGAACGTCGTATGGTTGTAATAATCAAGACCGCGGACAAGAGTCGGATCCAGATCATACTCAATACCCATCTCGCCCAGAATCGCCTTGACCTTGGAAAAATAATCGCGAGAAGCATCATTCAAATAGTCAATGATCGATGGTGCAGTCGCCATCAGCGGGTGATTGTGATCCGCCTTGCAGTCAAGAATACGCAGCGGATTCTTCTCTAAGCGTTTCTGGCAATCTTCACAAAACTCGCCGATTGACGGCTTAAAGTGAGCAATCAGTGCTTCATGGTGCGCTTCACGGCTTTCCGGATCACCTAAACTATTCAGAACAAGCTTCAAATTTTTCAATCCGAGCTTCCGGTAAAAAGTCAGAGCAAGTGCAATGATTTCAGCATCAATTGACGGATCCGCTGATCCAAGCGCTTCACAGCCAAACTGAGTAAATTGACGGTTGCGCCCCGCCTGCGGACGTTCGTAGCGGAACATTGGCCCGATATAATACAATTTTTGCGGCTGACTCGGTTGTCCGTAAAGCTTGTTCTCCACATAGGAGCGGACAATAGAAGCCGTTCCTTCAGGTCTCAAGGTTAATTCACGATCGCCGCGATCTTTAAATGTGTACATTTCCTTCTGCACAATGTCGGTTGTGTCACCGACACCGCGCTGAAAGAGATCGGTGGATTCAAAGATAGGCGTGCGCAATTCTTTATAATTAAAAAGAGCGCAGACTTCTCTTGCTGTTGCTTCGATTTTCTGCCACTTAAAAGCATCTTCCGGCAGAACGTCATAGGTTCCGCGGGGAATTTGAATAGTCACAAGTAATCCTCCTTCAACTGTTTTCGCAATGTCCGCAGCTGATCATCTGCTGCGGCTCCGTATCACCCTTAATTTCTCTCTGACAAAAGTGAATGGATGAGTACTATTAAATGATAATAAAACAAAAGCCCTTGTCCATCGGCGAGCCGACAGACAAGGGACGAATAAACTTCGTGGTGCCACCCTCATTTGAAGCATAGACATGCTTCCTCTGAATACCGGTTAACGCCCGGGCACGGCTTTTCCTACTGACCGCATCAATGCTGATGTTCAGAAAAACGCCTAAGGAGTGTCCGTTTTCGGGAATCTCTGCCGGCGCGCTTCCAGCCCAAGGCGCGCATTCTCTTTTGGCTGATCGATCCGAAAACCTCTCCATCACTGGCTTTGTTCGTTCTTCTATACTACGTATCTTCTCATAAATTGTCAAGGTTTAGCGAAAATTTATGAATGCCGCTGCAAATCAGGGTTCGTCGAGCATCAGTTAATGATTTTTGCTCTCAATAATCAGCGTAACGGGACCGTCGTTCACGAGAGAAACAGCCATATCTGCGCCGAAAACGCCGGTTTCGACATGAAGACCAAGTGCCCGCAATTTTTCGTTAAATGCTTCATATAACGGCTCAGCGATTTCCGGACGTGCCGCTTCCATGAAGCTCGGGCGCCTGCCCTTCGACGCATCGCCATAGAGCGTGAACTGAGATACAGATAGAATGGATCCTTCAGTATCCATGATCGACCGATTCATTTTACCCCCATCGTCCTCAAAAATACGCAAGCCGGACAGTTTGTCAGCGACGTACTGAAGATCATCCTCCGTATCACCGGTCTTAATGCCGACGAGGAGGAGCAGACCGGCGTCGATTCGTCCTACCGTTTTCCCGTCAATGTCGACTTGAGCGCGCGTGACACGCTGCAAAACAACTCTCATTCAGAATCCGTCCTTTTCTATTGCATCACACGGCGAACCGAATAGATATCCGGAATCCGTTTGATTTTCTCAACCACTCGATACAAATGATCAATGTTGGTGATCGCAATTGTCATATTGATCGTCGCGACCTTGTTCTTATCAGCACGGCCGGAGATGCCGTTGATCGCTGTATGCGAATCAGAAACGCATTGAAGCACTTCATTGAGCAAGCCGTTCCGGTCAAAGGCGGTTACCTCAATATCGACATTGTATTCCTTCGATCGTGATTCATTGCTCTCCCATTCAACTTTCATCAGGCGCTGTTCCTCTTCATTTTTGATATTCGGACAGTCTACCCGATGAATGGTAACACCTCGGCCACGTGTGATATAGCCGACAATGGCGTCACCCGGCACCGGATTGCAACAGCGTGCGAGGCGTACAAGCAAATTATCGACACCTTTAACACGCACACCAAGCGACGTCTTCCGGTGTTGATTCGTGTTCGGCTTTTGTTCGGACAGCTGTTTCATCCGTTCCTCTGCGTCTGTTGATTCGGGAGCCTTGTGCTCATCCTCTGTGAGACGAGTAACGACCTGTTTCGCTGTAATCCCGTTGTAGCCGATCGCGGCAAACAGCTCGTTTTCATGCGAAAAATTAAACTTTTTCGCCACAGCAGTGATTTTATCTTCAGTCAGATTATCCTTTATGCTGACATTCTGACTGCGGCATTCTTTTTCAAGCATCTCACGTCCCTTCGCCACATTTTCCTGGCGTTGCTGACGCTTGAACCACTGTCTGATCTTATTCTTTACAGCGGAGCTTTGAGCGATCTTCAGCCAATCGCGGCTTGGTCCGTAGGAATGATTCGAAGTCATGACTTCGACAATATCACCGGTTTTCAGTCTGTAATCCAGCGGAACCATCTTGCCATTGACACGCGCGCCAACCGTTTTGTTCCCAATCTCAGTATGAATTCGATATGCGAAATCAATCGGCACCGATCCGACCGGAAGCTCGATCACATCACCCTTAGGTGTGAACACAAATACAGTGTCTGAAAATAAGTCCATTTTCAGAGACTCCATAAATTCCTTAGCATCATCGGTTTCATTCTGGTATTCGAGTATTTCACGGAACCAAGTGAGCTTGTCCTCAAACTTGTTATTGATGTTTCGAACCTTGCCCTCTTTATACGCCCAGTGCGCCGCAATTCCGTATTCCGCAACGTCGTGCATTTCCTCAGTTCGGATCTGAACCTCAAGCGGATCGCCTTTTGGCCCGATTACGGTCGTATGGAGCGACTGATACATATTGGTTTTCGGCATGGCTATATAATCCTTGAAGCGACCGGGCATCGGCTTCCAATGGGTGTGGATAATGCCAAGGATCGCGTAGCAGTCTTTAATGCTTTTGACAATGATCCGAACCGCAAACAGATCATAAATTTCATTAAACTGTTTATGTTGATTGACCATTTTGCGATAGATGCTGTAAATATGTTTCGGGCGGCCGGATACCTCAGCATCAATATGTACAGATTTTACATACGATCTCAATCCTTCAACGACCTGAGCGATATAGGCTTCCCGTTCTTCGCGTTTTTGTTTCATCAAATTAACAATTTTATAATATTGCTGCGGTTTCAAATAACGAAGTGAAATATCCTCAAGCTCCCATTTAATTGCGGAAATACCGAGTCGATTGGCGAGCGGCGCATAGATCTCCAAGGTTTCATTCGCTTTTTGAATCTGCTTCTCTGGGCTCATATATTTCAATGTACGCATATTGTGCAGCCGGTCGGCAAGCTTCACGATGACGCAGCGCAAATCACGTGCCATAGCAACAAACATTTTGCGGTGGTTCTCCGCCTGCTGATCTCCTTTTGAGGTATATTCAAAATTTCTTAACTTTGTTACTCCGTCTACAAGCTCGGCTACGTTATCTCCGAATGCTTCACGGATGTCCACCAGCGTGACCGGCGTATCTTCTACGACGTCGTGAAGAAAGCCGCTGATTATGGTTGTGACATCCATATTTAATTGCACAAGAATACCGGCAACCTCGATCGGATGCATAATATAGGGTTCGCCCGACCGGCGGACTTGTCCCTTATGCGCACGATCGGCAAAACGATAAGCCTCACGAATTAGTTCAATATCTTTTTTATCTAAGTAGGTCGAAGCCTGCTGTATAAGTTCTTCCATCGTCATCATATCATCACCCGTATGCAGGACCATTGTCGGTTCTGCGATCTGAATCTTTCAAACCACTAAATTTAGTAATTTCAGACGAATAAGTAAAAAAAGATGCAAGGCAGCCATTCGCCGGAGACTATGGTCCCGCGCAATTGGCACCTACTAGGACTATTATCAAAGATATATTGATTAAAGTAAAGAGTTTACATCCATTCTGTCCATCCTGACAGCGGACAAAACACAGTGAGAAAAAGAGAGTGCCTGATTCCAGGCACTCCGGATCATCTGTTTAGTATTTAATTAAAGACAGGACATCATAATCTTTAAGCAGCTTGGAGCCATTGAGTTCGGTTAATTCAATTAAGAAGGCCACACCGGCAACGACACCGCCCAATTGTTTGACCAATTTAATTGTTGCTTCAATCGTACCACCGGTCGCAAGCAAATCATCGGTAACGAGCACACGCTGTCCCGATTTAATCGAATCCTTATGCACGCATAAAGTATCGACACCATACTCCTTTTCATAGGAAACAGTTGCAACCGGGCGCGGCAATTTTCCAGGTTTACGGACAGGTACAAAGCCGAGTCCTAAAGAATAGGCAAGCGGTCCTCCGATAACGAATCCGCGCGCTTCCGGTCCGATAATCACTTCCGCATTCTTGCTTTTCGCGAAGACTGCTAGTTCATCAATGGCAGATCGATAGACCGGCCCTTCCTCAAGTAGTGACGTAATATCTCTGAAATTAATACCTGCGGTTGGAAAATCCATAACCGACTTAATATACTTTGCATAATCCATTCTGTGCGCTCTCTCCATTTCAAAAAATAAGGTCTCTCTATTCGTTGACCGTAACTACATGAAAAAATATCATTGGAATTACTTCAAAACATGCTCATCCTCGTGCTTGATTTGTCCGGCGATCCACTGCTTCAGCTCGCCGATCGGCGAGTAGCAGAAGCGAGCCTCCAGTTCACGTTGCATCCTCTCTTTACAATACGTTTCGGAGGACGTCAGCGGTGCTTTAACCGGAGAAGGATTCTCGGTTAGGAAACCCTTCTCTATTTTAACAAAACCAAGTTCAAAAAACACCTGGGTCATCAAAGAAATCGACTGCTCGCTCCAACCTTTATATCCTGCGATCTGTCGCATCATCGCCCGAACATCAAAAGAATGTCTTTTGCGAATCAACGCGTAATACCACACAAAGTGATCGCGTTCCGGAAATACTGAAAAGTAGTGATCTTCCGAATGATAAAAGATGCAATAAAAGCGATTAAGCTGCGGATTTTCTCCGATCACTTCTTCAAGTTGAGCTTCCTCGTTTGGAAGATCAAGAAGTGCAACAGCATCCGTTGAAATGGATATGCCGGGTTCGTATATCTTTGCTACACCTTCAAGCTGAAAATGTGCAGCGGTTTCCGGCTGAAAGGCAAGCAGTGTTACAGAATCATCAGCAAGCTGTGCCATTTTTTCATGAATGTCGCGGACGGAACGCCAATCATACACTTGAATACCCTCTACACGAAGATCACGAATCAGCAGCTGTGCTTTTCTAAAACCGTTCCATTCATTAATCCCTAACTCGCCGACTGCAGCTAAGTGATCGTTCGGTGATAGACGCGGAAGCCAGTTGCCAAATCCGAATCCGATTGCCTCAAGCTCTTTTTCGTTGCCCTTAAGCGTCACTTTCAAATGATTATTATTACGTCCAACAGCGCCCATCTTCGCCAACGGTGCCTGCTCAATTTGAAACAGCGGACGTGGATTGTCCGTGCCGAATGGAGCAAGCTTCGCCAATTCCTCAATCAGCTCTACAGACAGATCGTCGACTGTGGAAATACCGTCTATGGTCAATTGAGGTACAAGGTCTTCGGGCTGAAGCACTTGATCTGCCACAGCGGCAAAAGCCTGCCGAAACGCTCCAATCTCGCTTTTCGCAACCGTCATACCCGCCGCCATCTGATGCCCGCCAAATTGAATCAGGTGACTCGATGTGTCCTTCAATCCCTGATAAAGATTGAAACCATCGATACTGCGCCCTGATCCTTTAGCAATACCGGTTTCTTTATCAATACTGAGGATGATCACAGGGCGGTAATATTTGCCGACAATTTTCGATGCCGCAATGCCGATGACACCTTGATGCCAGTTTGTTCCGGCAAGGACAAGTGCTTTATCGCCACGACTGATATATTCGGCTGCCTGTGCATCAGCCTCTTTGGCTATTCTATCTACGATTGCGCGCCGGTCCTGATTTAATGAATCAAGCTGTTCGGCAAGCGCCACCGCTTCGCTCTTATCATCAGTCAGCAGCAGTTCAAGCGCAACCCGTGCATCATCCATGCGTCCCGCGGCATTCAGCCTTGGCGCCATTTGAAAGCCGATCACATCACTGTCAACCGCGCTCGCTCCGGATGCTTTCATCTTGAGTGCGTCAATTCCCGGCAGCGATCCCTCATTCATCGTTTTTAATCCAAGATAAGCAATCAAACGATTCTCATCAACGAGAGGTACAAGGTCGGCAATGGTTCCGATGGCTGCTAATGCAATCAGTTTCTCATTAAATGCATCCGCCGGACAGATCTCTTGGGCAAGTTTAAGTGCGACTCCTGCACCGGACAACCCTTTAAAGGGATAAGGACAGTCTTTCTGCTTTGGATTGAGAATCGCAAAAGCTTCCGGAAGCTGTTCCGGCGGCTCATGATGATCGGTGATCACATAATCAATCCCCATACGCTTCGCGCATTCGGCTGGATCGCTTGCTGCGATGCCGGAATCAACAGTTATAATGAGTGTTACGCCGTCCTTCTTTGCCTGTTCAACCGCGCCTACATTAGGTCCGTAACCATCTCTGAACCGATTCGGAATATAAAATGAAACCTGTGCACCGATTGCTGTCAGCGCACGAATCAGAATCGCTGTCGATGTGACTCCGTCTGCATCATAGTCGCCAAAGACGCGGATCTGTTCACCATGAGCGACCGCTTCGGTAATACGGGCAGCGGCGTCATTCATGCCTTTCATTTTCATAGAATCATAGAATTTCATGCGCTCACAATGCAAAAAGCGCTTTGCGCGTTCAGCATCGTCAAATCCTCTGGCAACCAGTAAACGAGCTGTAATCACAGAAATATGCAGCGACTCTGAGAGCCGCTGCACCTTTTCTTCATCCACTTTTTTTATTTTCCAATGATTTTTCGATTTCAGCATCCGCCTTCGCGCTCCCTCAACAACCGGTTCCCCGCTTAGGCCGGATTTTATTTTTTCGACCGACGCCTCGCAGTCCGTGATTCACTTGATGACGTTTCACTGCCTATATCTACTTTCAAACGATCGGTATCCTCAGGGTGCAGTTCAATCATTCTTCGCAACTCACGTTCCAGCTTGCCGATTCGATGCCGCTGTTTGTAAATTGTGGAATAAGTGAACAGACCAATGAGAAGCGCCCCGATCAACACCGATCCGATGATCACAAGAATAAGTGGCAGCCGGACAACGCCGAACAGAAAGCTGAACCCCACGGTCTCCACATTAGCAATTGAAAAAAGAACAATGATCAATGTGAAAATGAGTACGAGGAGTATTCTCCACTGTTTTTTCATTTACCGGTACCTCCATTTCTCCACTGAAAATTACGCCTGAGTTTGTACGGTTCTCTTTTTCTTTCGTTGATCAAGATACTTAACCTTCATCACTGCCCATAGTGGACATGCAATACAGATTGACGAATAGACGCCGCAAATCAGTCCGACGAAGAGTGCCATCGTAAAGTTGCGGATCGATTCGCTGCCGAAGATCAGCAACAGAACAACCGGAATTAACACAGTCAGAACCGTATTTAATGATCGCGTCAGCGTTTCGCGAATACTCAAGTTAACAATCGACGAATATTCTTCAATTGTTGTGAGCCTTTTTCTGCTTAACTTGATGTTTTCACGGACACGGTCAAACGTCACAATAGTATCGTTGATCGAATAACCGACAATCGTCAGTATAGCAGGAATGATCAAGATATCGACTTCGAGGTGAAACAGGCTGAATACGGTCACGATGAAAAAGGCATCATGGATCAGCGCGAGCACCGCCGTCAGACCCTGAAGAAATTCAAAGCGGATCCACACATAGATGATGATACCGATAGAAGCCAAAATCAACGCAAACAAACCGTTCTTCGCAAGATCGCGTCCGACCTGTGGAGATACTGAGCTGACGTTCGGCTCAATACCGAATTGCGATTTGATTTTACTTTTTATTTCCGCAATCTGGTGCTGATTCAGTTCTTTATTAATTCGAACGGTCGCGATATTCTTATGCGTTCCTGAAACGACCGGACGTTCCGGATCATAGTTCATCGCGCGAAATGCCTGATCAACTTTTTCAATCGATATCGCCTGTGTACTTTGAACATCGACTCGCGTTCCGCTCGAAAAATCAATACCCAAATTAAGCTTAAAGACAAAGAGTGAAAGGATACCTACTATAATCAACGCAGAAGAAATGATAAAGAATACATTTCTATGCTTCATAAAATCAAAGTGATCGTAAAATTTATTGTAATGCTTGTAATTCATTTTCTCATTTAATTCCACGAATATCACTCCTCTTTACGCCAAACAGCCACGGATGATCATTTAGTGCACGGCTATGAACCAAGAGACCGAGCAGCAGACGGGCACCGTAAACCGACGTCAGGAAGGTAACCACGTTACTGATCAGTAGCATGACGGCAAATCCTTTGACTGCGCTGGTTCCTAAGGCGAACAGCACAGCTGCGGCAATGATCGTCGTCAGGTTGGCATCGACAACAGTCGGCAACGCACGTTGGTTCCCGGCTTTAAATGCGGAGAGTATGGATTTTCCGCCGCGCAGCTCGTCTTTAATTCGTTCAAGCGTGATGATGTTGGCATCGACTGCCATTCCTACGCCGAGGATCATCGCGGCAATGCCCGGCAGCGTGAGCACTGCTTGCAGTCCGACGAACACAGCCATAACAATGACACTGTAGAAAATCAGAGTTAAATCCGCAATCAGTCCGCCTAAACGGTAGAACAAAAGCATGAACAGCATGATGGCCGCAACGGCAAGTGCTCCGGCATAAATTGTTTCTTTCATGGAGTCTTGTCCGAATTGTGCACCGACAGAGGTCGAATATTTCTCAACCATCCGAACCGGAAGTGATCCAGAGTTCAATAGATCCTTCAGATTCGTAGCCTCTTTAGCTGTAAAGCTCCCGGTGATTTCAACATCAGAAGTATTTAGTTCTTGAGACACACTAGGAGCTGAAATGAACTTCGGTTTGCTTTTCTTCGCTTCTTTTGCGTATGAATCACCTTTTTGATAATCCATCCAGATGACCAGTTGATTGTTCGGAGCGTAACCAGCGATTTTCTTCGTCACACTGGCAAATTTCTTCGGATCCTTCAGCTGCAAAGTAACCATCGGCTTGTTCATTTCATCGAAAGCGACCTTCGCCTTGCCCGGTTTCAAATCCGATCCGTCCAACATCAGCCTGTCTTTATAATCGCGGAATTCCAGCTTCGCCGTTGTTGACAGCAGCTGGCGCGCGCGTTGCTCATTTTTCACGCCTGGAAGTTGAACACGAATTCGATGTCCGTTTTCAATCGAAATATTCGGTTCACTGACGCCGAGCACGTTGATTCGTTTATTGATTGCAGCAACCGCGTTGCTCATTGTGTCACTGTCAATTTTTTGACCTGCCTTCAGCGGTTCGACCTGATACAGCACTTCAAACCCGCCTTTAAGGTCAAGTCCCAAATTCACCCTATGTATGATGGGATTTACTGCAAAACCAATGATAATTCCCAGCACAATTAAAAGCGCAAAAAAGGAAAAAATCGGTCCTTTTTTTACCATGTTCTAAGCCTGCTCCCTTCTCTTTATCGACTCTCGTTAACTACGAAAGCTCCCCCCGCTTGCGAATCGCATTTATCTGAACAGTGAGCTGTCCATTTCATTTGAGCTGTTTTTAAATAGATCCAAGCGCAACTTGTTCATGTAATCATTCACAGTCAGCGCCATGACCGCAGCCACCACTTCATGTATTCGTTCGGGTTTGTCCTCTTTCTTTTTTTCCAGAGATTCTTTAACAAATTGCCAGAATTCATCCATTTTCAAGTGATTAAGACCGAGCAATTGAAACTCATTTAATTTACTTTGCAGAAACGGCTCAATGATCGTCCGCCACTTATCCATATCATTCAATTCATCCGGCATTTCGATTCCTCCCATAAAGCCTATAATAGCATATTTGTGATTGAATACGAAACACAAAAAAACAAATGAGGCCATGCCCCTTCTCTAATAGTTCGGTCATGATGCTTATTAAATGAGCATGGCTTGTCATGCTTGGACCCTTTTGATGCATATACTCCACTATGGCCGCGAACTTTCCTTTCCAGCCGTGGTCTCTAGCCACATCATTTACTTATTTATTAATTTGCAAACAAAGGCGGGCCGCTCATGACACGACAATCTTTTTTAAAAGGCTCTTTTATATTAATGACAGCGGGTTTGATTACCCGCATTCTCGGTATGATTAACGGAATGGTTCTTGCTCGTGTAATTGGTGACGAAGGGGTCGGCCTCTTTATGATGGCGTTTCCGGCCATGCTCTTGGTCGTAACGCTTACCGAACTTGGTTTGCCGGTTGCTATATCGAAACTTGTTGCAGAGGCGCAGACATTCGGCAACTTCCGCAAAGTTAAATTGGTACTTGCCTGGTCGCTTGCCATTGTCGGATTCGTCAGCATCGTACTCACCGCAATTATGCTGATCATCATTCCGCTGTCGGCAAACTACTTATTTGCTGATACGCGCGTTATCTACCCTCTGCTTGCCATAACACCGGTGATCCCAATCGTCGCCGTAAGCTCGGTTCTGCGCGGCTATTTCCAAGGAATTCGCAACATGAAGCCGTATGCCTATTCTGGAATAGTTGAGCAAGTGGTTCGTATTTCGCTCGTCGCGACACTAGCCAACCTGTTAATGCCTTACGGAGTCGCCTATGCCGCAGCCGGTGCAATGATTGCCGGATCGGCAGGAGAATGTGCCTCGCTTCTTTATATGCTCTATGTCTTCAAACACGGCGAAGGAATAAAGATGAAAGGGCCGAAGCGAAAATCATTAAAGGGAACTCGTGAAGTTCTGCGCGACTTGCTCCGAATCGGTTTGCCGACGATGGGCAGCCGGCTCATCTCATCGCTCGGTAATTTCTTCGAACCAATGATCGTCTCACATGCGCTCGTCATCGCCGGTTACTCCATTGCCTCGTCCACACAACTTTACGGACAGCTGACCGGATACGCGATGACACTTCTGCTGCTGCCAAGCTTCATCACGCATGCCCTGCATGTTTCGCTTGTTCCTGCGATCAGCGAAGCCTATGCGCGGAAATCCTTTAATCTGATTCACTATCGTTTGAATCAAGCATTGCGCATTGCTATGCTCACCGGTGGTCTTTCCATTGTTGTCACCTACTCATTCGCCAAACCGCTGATGAGCATTATTTACGACTCACCCGAGTCAGCTCAATTTCTCTACATTATGACGCCGTTTTTCATGATCTTTTATTTTCAAGCACCCATGCATGCCGTTCTTCAGGCACTGGATTTAGCAAAGGCGGCCATGTATAACACCTTAACAGGAGCGGTTGTCAAAACCATTATGTTGTTTGTACTCACCTGCCGGCCGGAATTCGGTATTAAAGGTACTGCACTTGCTATCTGCACTAATGTTGTTCTCGTCACCGTCCTGCACGCCGCAGTCATGTTTAAAGCCATCGGATTTTCGTTGATTATTCGGGACTACATCCGCACCTTTCTCTTAATCGCATTCTCAGGTTTCGTCGCACATCTGCTTATTCAGCGTACATTTACTGCCTGGTCGCTTTTCCCGAGAACGTTGATGTTGATCTCATTGGTAGCCGCACTCTATCTAGTACTCGCGTCTTTTCTCGGTTTGCTGCAAAAAGAACAACTGAGCCAGCTCCCGATCATCGGAAAGTGGCTCAGTTAATCATTACGCATGTATTTGTTAAGATCCATGTAGAAATTTCCCAGAGGATCCATTCTTAAATAGTTGACTTGGCGAATATTGCGATAGCCGAATTTTCTCAGCTCCTGTCTAAGCCAGAGCTGTGTCTTTCCGATTTGTTCCAGATTATCGCTCCGTACTTTTCCATTTTCAATGAGTGAGAGCCCGGGGCGAGGATGTTCATGATCGGATTGCAACGAATGATCCGGTTTCTTTTTCGGTAAGCGGAAATCAGCAGCCTTAAAATATTGAATGAGATGTTCATGAATCGACCATTTAGCGGCGAACCGATAGAGCCAAAAGCGTGATCGATAAATGAGGATCAAAATCAGAAAGGGCATGAGCAGCGGGAGCAGCGGCTTTTCCGGCATAATTACAGCCGCAACGATTAATTCGACCGCAGAGAATACAAGCGCGATTTCAAAACCCGATTGATCTGAAACTTTTTCATTCAATGACTTTCTGAATCCCATAAACATGAGCAGCGCCAAGCAAAGCATTCGAATCATCGATGTTCCCATTCTGCTCCTCCTCTCTGTATTTAGTATGAGCAAACTGAACGATTTCATGAATGGGACAGGTGTCATGTTTTTGATCTTGTCCGAATAAGATGGACTATCAGGAATCTCGATTTGTCGGGTTTCATGCGGCAATCCCAAATCCTTTATCCATAA
Organism: Sporolactobacillus sp. STSJ-5; assembly: GCF_024385605.1. Lineage (GTDB taxonomy): Bacteria > Bacillota > Bacilli > Bacillales > Sporolactobacillaceae > Sporolactobacillus. The sequence goes on from NZ_JANFOJ010000001.1 coordinate 146,402, forward strand.
ATTCACTTATTATGTCGGAGGTGGTAAAATGTCCCGAAATTGGCTTAGTGCTGTCACATACGGAATGATTGCTGCGATCCTCATCGTCCTTGCTTCCGCGTTTCTGCTTGCTTCACTGCTACGTTTCACAACGTTTGCAGAATCGAATGGCTCCATTCTTCCCATCGTGATCTCAATTGTCGCGCTTTTTATCGGCGGCGTGATTTCCGGATCAAAGACAAAAGAAAAAGGGCTTTTGATCGGTGCCATTACCGGACTCGCTTACTGTTTGTTCAGTCTCTTCTTTCAGTATCTTGGTCTTAATCAGAGCCCAAGCCTGAATCAGTACTTATTCTTTGTCGCTAATATTGCCTCTGCTTCGCTTGGAGGCGCAATTGGCGTCAACCTTTTTGCCGGAAAGCATTAATTTGCGGATTTAAAAAAAGCGGCCATAAGCGGCCGCTTTTTTTGATTTATTATTTTTCTGTACTTTCTTCAACAGCAGGTTCCGGTGCATTGGCCTTTTTAAGGACCGCACGGATCGCATTGCGTTCAAAAGTCAGTTTCGTACCGCCGCAGCGAAGCACTGCTGCCTGATCGTCGATCGAATCGATCGTTCCTTGAAGTCCGCCGACCGTAATCACCTTGTCGCCTTTGGACAGAGCAGATTGCATTGCTCTTGTTTCTTTAGATCTCTTTTGTTGCGGGCGAATGAGCAAAAAATAAAAAATCGCTACAAACACCAACAATGGTAACAACTGCATTAGATTCAATGAACTTCTTCCCTTCTATACTCAAAAGTTTTTAGCACCCGGTTTATTAAAACCATACGATTCAAAGAATTCCTCTCTGAATTCAAGCAGCCGGTCTTCTTTGATCGCAGATCGGACACGCTTCATTAATTTTATCAGAAAATAAAGGTTATGGTAAGTAGTTAAGCGAAATCCGAATGTTTCATTTGCTTTTACCAGATGACGGATGTACGCGCGCGAATAATTTCGGCATACCTTGCAGTCGCATGATTCATCGATCGGACCAAAGTCATGGGCAAATTTCGCATTGCGAATAACAAGCCGCCCATGCTCGGTCATGCATGTACCATTGCGCGCAATCCGAGTCGGAAGCACGCAATCGAACATGTCGATGCCACGAATGGCACCGTCAATCAGTGAATCAGGCGAACCGACGCCCATTAGATAGCGTGGCTTATCAGCAGGGAGCAGCGGAGTCGTGTAGGTAAGCATTTCATTCATTTTATCCTTCGGTTCTCCAACCGACAGCCCGCCGATTGCGTAGCCTGGAAAATCAAGCGAAGTCAGTGCACGCGCCGACAGTTCGCGGAGCTCTTTATAGCCGCCGCCTTGCACGATGCCGAACAGCGCTTGACGATCGGGATTGACGTTAGCTGCCAGACAACGCTCCGCCCAACGGCTCGTACGTTCTACGGATGTCCTCATGTACTCATAGGTTGAATCAAACGGAGGACACTCGTCAAACGCCATGATAATATCCGAACCAAGCGCATTTTGGATCGCTATCGACTTTTCGGGAGACAGAAAAAGTTTCTCACCATTCAGGTGGTTGCGAAAATGCACACCTTCCTCAGAGATATCACGAAGCTTGCTTAGACTGAATACCTGGTAACCACCGGAATCAGTCAATATTCCCTGATCCCAATTCATAAAATGATGGAGGCCGCCGGCTTCCTGTACTATATCTTCACCCGGGCGAAGCCAGAGATGATAGGTATTACTCAGGATGACACCTGCACCCATCTCCTTTAGTTCTTCCGGGCTCATCGTCTTGACCGTTGCTTGTGTTCCGACCGGCATGAACATTGGCGTATCAAACGTTCCGTGTGGCGTATGGAGCTTCCCAAGTCGCGCTCCCGTTTTCTTATCTGTCTTAATTAATTCATAGGTAACTGCAGCTTGATTCATTAATGGTTAATTCCTTCCTCAATAAACATAGCATCGCCAAAGCTGAAGAAACGATACCGTTCCTTTACCGCTTCGCGATAGGCTTTCATAATGAACTCACGGCCTGTGAATGCGCTGACCAGCATGATGAGTGTCGACTTAGGTAAATGGAAATTGGTGATCATTCCGTCAATAGCGCGATATTTAAATCCTGGATAAATAAAAATATCAGTCCAGCCGGATGCTTCTTCAAACTTGCCGTCAAATTTCGCTGTTATTGTCTCTAATGTACGGATAACCGTTGTGCCGCACGCAATAATCCGTTTGCCTTCGGCGCGTGTTTTCGTCAGCCGTTCAGCGGCCTGGGCAGACATCTGATAGAATTCCGAATGCATGGTGTGTTCCTCAATCTTGTCCACCTTAACCGGGCGAAATGTGCCTAGTCCGACATGTAAGGTAATAAAAACGATGTGTATCCCTTTTTTTTCAATTTCTGCAAGCAATTCCTTCGTGAAATGCAGTCCCGCAGTCGGTGCTGCCGCAGATCCGCGATGCTTTGCATAGACAGTTTGATACAGATCAGGATCATCGAGCTGCTCTTTTATGTAAGGCGGCAGCGGCATTTTGCCAAGTGCGTCCAAGACTTCATAAAAAATTCCCTGGTAGTGAAAGGTCACAAGTCGGCGTCCCTCATCCAGCTCTTCAGTACACTCTCCGACCAGCATCCCGTCGCCGAATGAAATGCGTGCCCCTTGATGCACGCGCTTTGCCGGCTTGGCTAAGCATTCCCATGTATCTCCTTCTTTTTGTTTCAGAAGCAGCAATTCAATTTTTGCGCCGGTCTCTTCTTTATGGCCGATCAACCGTGCCGGGAGCACCTTCGTATCATTCAGAACAAGGCAGTCGCCCGGATTTAGATAATCGATAATTTCGCTAAACGTATGGTGTGCAATTCGATCCTTGTTCGGATTCAGCACCATGAGCCGCGATGCCGCGCGATCCTTCAGTGGGGTCTGCGCAATCAATTCTTCAGGTAATTCATAATCAAAATCAGATAATTCCATTTCAGCACTCTCTTTCTTTTTATAGGAACTTCAACTCATTGCAAGGGATCCTGGATGTTACTCACATCCTGTGAGTAACATCCAGGCCACCGCATCCTGCGGAAGTACGTCCTGTGAGCAACGTTGAAATCATCACATCCTGTGAAAGAAGTGATTTATTACATACATTATTAGTGATAAAACTAAGCTTATTATAATACAAGTCACAATAGGGAAGAAAAAAGTGGTATTTCCCTTTTTAAACATTATATCTCCAGGAAGCCGTCCTATCAGAGGCCAGCACAGGCCGACTAAAAACAGAACGGCACCGGCAATCATGAGTGTTCTGCTTATACCGCTCATGACTTCCGATCTCCTCGTTCAAGATTAAAGTGGCTGTATACCTGATCGGTAACCATCCGTCCGCGCGGCGTGCGCTGAATATAACCGATTTGAAGCAAATACGGCTCATGCACGTCTTCAATTGTATGCCGTTCTTCGCCAATAGCAGCTGCTAGGGTATCTAATCCTACCGGACCACCGTGAAACTGGTCAATGATTCCCATCAGCAGCTGATGATCGACACGATCTAACCCCGCTTCGTCAACATGGAGACGGCTCAGCCCGTTCCTCGCCGTTGCGCGGTCAATAAGGCCATTGCTCTCTACCTGGGCAAAGTCGCGAATGCGCTTGAGCAGGCGGTTCGCGATTCGAGGCGTTCCCCGTGAGCGTCGTGCGATTTCAAAGCAGGCATCCTCTTCAATTTCTGTTTGCAGTACGGATGCCGTTCTTTTTATAATCATTGACAACTCTTCCGGGCTGTAAAACTGAAGACGGCTGATCACGCCGAAACGGTCACGAAGCGGAGGAGACAAATAACCGGCCCTCGTGGTTGCACCGACGAGCGTAAACGGCGGCAGATTGATCCGTACCGAATGTGCGGTTTCGTCCTTTCCGATCACAATATCCATGCAGAAATCTTCCATTGCCGGATAAAGAATTTCTTCAACATGGCGAGGAAGGCGGTGAATCTCGTCAATAAAAAGCACATCGCCAGGTTCAAGTGATGAGAGCACAGCAGCAAGATCGCCCGGCCGCTCAAGTGCCGGTCCGGATGTTGTTCGAATATTTGCGCCCATTTCCGATGCGATAATCATCGATAAAGTTGTTTTGCCTAGTCCGGGTGGGCCGTAAAGAAGCACATGATCGAGCGGTTCATGACGTGCCTTTGCTGCACAAATAAAAATTTTCAGGTTCTGCTTTATTTCTTCTTGACCAATGTAGTGGTCTAAATCAGAAGGGCGAATGGATTGGTCCAGCCCTTGATCCTCAAGTGTCGAGTCACTAGACAGCAAATGATCCTCTTCCAAATCGGGCGCCCTCCTTTTACACTTTGGATAATCGCTTCAAAGCTTCTTTCACATAGTTCTCCGCACTTAAGTCAAGTTTGCTTAACTGCGGCACAACTTTACGGATTTCTCTTTCTGAATAACCAAGCATCGACAGAACATCCGTCGCTTCCGCCAGCGCGTTTTCCAGCCTGCTGTCTGCATTTTCCTCTAATTGCATGTCCGCAGGCCGTACAGCAAATTCTTGCAGCTTGCCCTTCAAATCAAGAACTATTTGTCCCGCTGTTTTTTTGCCGATTCCCGGAAAACGGGTGAGAAACTTATCGTCCTCCGCCTCAATTGCTTGAATAACCTCATCAGGATCCCCCGAAGCAAGAATGGCAAGCGCATTTTTCGGTCCAATCCCGGAAACAGAGAGCAACCGGACAAACAATTCCCGTTCCTCTCTCGTCTGAAATCCATATAAAACGTTCGCTTCCTCGCGCACATACTGGTAAAGATAAATCTTCGTTTCTTTATTCAGCTGCGGTTGATAGCTGAACGGATTCGGACATATGATCTTGTAGCCGAATCCGCCCTGCTCAATGACAATACCGCTGCCGGACAGATAGGTCAAAATTCCTTTAATATAATCAAACACTAAGCTTGCTCCTCGTCCATCGTTTCTAAGCTAAGATCTTTGTCTATCATATCACATGGCAAGCATTTGTCCCAAGAAAAGCTAATAGGTACCATCATGCTGCTCATAGGCGTTTCACATGCAAGTAAGGGACTGAGCACAGTAAAAAATGAGGAGACATTCATGTCGAATGTCCCCTCATTCACACTCATCTGAAATCATGCTTCTTCAAGATTGCTGTAAATATCCTGTACATCGTCGTTGTCTTCCAAAGCCTCGATCAATGCTTCCATTTTTTCGAGGTCTGTTCCGCTCAACGGAGTTTTAGTCGTCGGGATCATAGCGACCTCAGCACGATCAATTTCATAGCCTTTTTCTTCGTCCAACGTTTTTCGGACATCCTCAAAAACGTCAGGTGTCGTCACGATAATAAACCGATCTTCCTCAGTTCTCATATCATCTGCCCCTGCGTCGATGGCATCCATCATAACCGTGTCCTCATCTAGGCCGTCTTTTTTTTCAATTTCAATGATGCCCTGCTTTTCGAACAGGAAGCCGACACTTCCCGATTCGCCTAAATTGCCGCCGCTCTTTGTAAATGCGTGACGGATATCAGAAGCTGATCGGTTACGATTGTCGGTCAGAACATCAACCATGACTGCAACACCGCCTGGACCGTATCCTTCATAAGTAATTTCTTCATAGGTCACGCCGTCCAAATTTCCGGTCGCTTTCTTGATTGCCCGGGAAATATTGTCATTTGGCATATTGGCAGCTTTTGCTTTTTCGATCGCATGCCTTAATCCGGCATTCATACTTGGATCACCGCCACCGTGACGCGCTTCAAGGAAAATATCCTTGGATAGCTTCATAAACATTTTACCACGTACGGCATCCAACGCATTTTTCTTATGCTGTATGTTATTCCATTTTGAATGTCCAGACATAATTCTTCTCCTCCCCAAAAAATGCGGTAAACAAAAGATTAATGCGTCCGTCTGATAAACATAAGGTCAAAAAAAGAACTAGCCAAAGCCGTTCTCTACTTACTAATGTTTTTCTGACCCTAAGTTCTTCACACGCTGCTTTAATGTACTCCGCAAATTTCATTCCGTTCCCATTATACCCATTTTTTATCCCGAAAAAAAGAGCAAAGGCTTAATGCCCTTGCTCTTTCTCTCAGAATAATTCTTTTTATTTGCTGTTGTTTTCAAACGGACGTTTAACAGCATTGGTTAAATCGTCGATAATACCAACAATATCTGAGCGAACTTCTCGAGTCGCCTTGCCAGCATTAAACGTGGCTTCTGTTGCCGTAATTCGTTTCACATAACGGCTGTCGGTTGATACCAGCACTTCACGACCGCCTGCAAGCGGAAGAACTGCAAGCCTGATTTTCTTTCTTAAATTTGCACGATCATTTTGTCCTTTATCTGGAACAGCGCCAATGGCAACGCTATTCCCCGAAACCAGTACATGAGCCTCATCCACTCCATCAACAGAAGCTGCTCGATCTGCAATACGGTTTGCTAATTTCTTCTGATCTCCATAACTCAATTGGTTTACCTGATTATTGGTGTCACCGCTCAGATTGCTGTAATCAGGTGAAGTCGGCGGAACCGCATTTGAGTTTGGATTATTGTAGCCGGTGCGGTAATTTACATCACGCGGCGCATTGGGACGGTTATACGCAGCGTTGTCCGCCTGACAACCTGCCAACAAGGCGCTTAACGTTAATACTGTCCCTAATTTTGCTATTGCTTTTTTCACTTTTACTCCCCCTTTCGCACTTATCATGTGTGAAGAAGGAGCATTTTACGCTTAAGAATTTTTACCGTTAAATTAGCAAAAAATAGAAGACGTATGCAGGGACTGCATCCATGCTGAAGATCAGCATTTACCCATAAAATTTTTTATTTTTTAGGCGTTCCGGATTGTCCTCCTTGGTAAATCGGCGCGGATGCATTGGGCATTGCCCAATACGGCATCGGCTGAGGACGCGGCGGTTGATTTCCGCCGTAATACCCGGCAACTGGTGCATTCCCATATGGCGAATAGGGTGCGGGGCCGCCGCAATTACATGGTTTACCTGTTTGTGATTTATTTGGCACAAACGGATATGGATAGCCTCCCATTGGATCTGTCTGCACAGGAGCCATTTTGCCGCTGCCGGCAGGTGCGGTTTGCGGTTGCTGTGGTTTAGCCGCAGTACCCGCTACTTGTGGATTCGTCCACGGCATCGTTTTCTTACTGCCTGCTGTTTGACCGCCTACATAAGCTTTATCAAGCTGCACTTTTCCATGACCAATCGGAAATTGCGGTTGCTGACCGGCCCAAGGCTGCAGTTGCGGATAATATGGACTCTTTGCCCCCATCTGATCGTTTGGATGATAAACCGGCTTCTGAGAAGCAGCACCGCCTACTGCATTTGGATAATAAGGATTGGCACCGCTTCCCTGAACGGATGGACTTGTCATACTTCCTTGGTTCGAATCTTGGGTTGCCGGACTGACTACACTGCCGGCATTCGGGCCCTGTGTCCACGGACTTACCATACTTCCTTGATTCGAACCTTGAGTTGACGGACTGATGGTGCTGCCGGCATTCGGGCCTTGTGTCCACGGACTTACCATACTTCCTTGGTTTGAACCTTGCGCTGCCGGACTGACTACACTGCCAGCATTCGGGCCCTGTGTCCACGGACTTACCATACTTCCTTGGTTTGAACCTTGCGCTGCCGGACTGACTACACTGCCAGCATTCGGGCCCTGCGTCCACGGACTCGTCACATTTCCTTGATTTGACCCTTGTGTCCATGGACTTACCATACTTCCCTGATTTGGTCCCTGCGTCCATGGACTTGTCACATTCCCTTGGTTTCCCATTGGAAAGTAAGGCATTGTTCCTTGGCTTGCCGGGCTCATTGCGGTTCCCGCATTTCCTTGCGAAGCAGGGCTGACTGCTGTTGGGGCTTGTGGTGTTGAAAAGTTTGGATACGATCCAGAACCTGTCGGTGCCCAGCTCGTCGACTCGGGATTTTTTGGATACATTACTTTTGCGTAATCAGAAGTTGATTGTCCTGCTGTTTGTGTACCGGCCGATGCATTTGGTTTTTGTTCAGCGGCTTCGATCTTTACCTTCGGTTGAGCAGGTGCAGGTGCCGTCTGTTGTACCGGCGCTTGTTGAACCGGTGCTTGCTGTACGGGCGCTTGCTGTACAGGTGCTTGCTGTACAGGTGCTTGCTGTACAGGTGCCGGTTGGGCCGGAGCCTGATGGACAGGTGCCTGCGGTGCTTGGTGATGGACAATTTCAGAGCGTTGATTTGTTGAAAGGGCCCTCTTCAATGGCTGCTTGCCGATCGCTACCTTCACCTTCATTCCCTGGGTTAATGAATTTTCGTCTAAATTTGTATTCATCTTCCTGAATTCGTCAATAGTCATTCCGTGTTTACTTGCGATATTTTCCATAGTATCGCCATTTTGGACAACATATAGTTTCACGGTTCTCCATCCCTCCTGTGAAAGTCATTTTATATATATGGCTGCATTGGGCTTTTTGCCACTCTTTGCACAGGAAACTTGCTTTGCTGCTGTCCCAATTTTTTTCGAGCGAAATGGCTAATAATGCACAGGCACCTATTTTTGTTTTATACTTAAAACATCAAAATTTGCGAAACAAGCTGCTGCTCGGAAGATTTAAATGGCCGACGCAAAATAAACAATGGAGTGTTAACGATGAAGCAGAAGAAAGAGAAACGAAGATCCGCTGTTGAACGCAGAACGTCAATTATGGAACGGCTTAAGAAGGCTGCGGATCCAATCAAAGGTAACGATCTTGCTGATGAAATGCAGGTGAGCAGGCAGGTTATTGTTCAGGATATCTCACTGCTCAAAGCTGAAGGTAAGCAGATCATTGCCACATCCCAAGGCTATCTTCTGCTACAAAAGGCTCAGTCTAACACAATAAAAAGAATCGTCGCGTGTAATCACACGATCAGCGAAACCGAAGATGAACTTACACGCATTGTCACATGCGGTGTGACCGTGCTTAATGTAACGGTGGAGCATCCATTGTACGGAGAGATTACGCGCTCTTTAATGATTCGGAATCGTTCCGATGTCACTAAATTTGTTGAAAATCTTGAAAAAACAGGTGCTTCTCTGCTTTCTTCATTGACCGACGGTGTTCATTTGCATGAGCTTGAAGCGGATACTTCAGAAAAGATTGAGCATGCTGTTCATGCATTAAAACAGGCAGGTTATCTGCTGTAACCTGCCTGTTTAATCCGTGTATTCAAATTCAAAATCCATGATCCGTACAGTATCGCCTTCAGTCACACCTTTTGCGCGCAATGCGTCATCAACACCCATGCCTCGCAGTTGGCGTGCAAACCGCCGAATCGCTTCATCATGCTGAAAATTAGTCATTTTGAATAAAAGTTCCACTTTCGGCCCGGACACATTAAAGATTCCATCTTCATCTTCAGTGATCGTAAATGGAATTTCCTCTTTTTCAAATGTGTACAACGCCTTGCCGTCCTCTTGTTCTGGTTGTTCCATCGGAAATTCAGGTGTCGTCAGTATTAGTTCATAGGCTTCCCCGACTAACTCTTTCAGTCCGGCTTGCGTCAATGAGGAAATTGGGAATATCTTTATATTTGGATCAATTTTTTTCTTAAATGCCTCTAGATTCTTCTCGGCGTCCGGCATATCCATTTTGGAAGCTGCAATGATTTGCGGACGCTCAAGAAGACGCAGTTGATAGCTTTTTAGCTCTTCATTAATCTTGGTATAATCATCAAAGGGATCTCTTCCCTCACTCCCGGACATATCTACGACGTGAATAATGACACGTGTCCGTTCAATATGGCGCAAAAATTGATAACCAAGTCCCGCTCCGCTGCTCGCACCTTCGATCAATCCGGGAAGATCTGCAAGCACAAAGCTTCGGCCTTCGTCCACAGCCACTACTCCAAGGTTCGGAGCCAGTGTCGTAAAGTGGTACTCGGCAATTTTAGGCTTAGCCGACGTCACAACAGATAGGAGTGTTGACTTTCCTACACTCGGAAATCCGACGAGACCGGCATCGGCAAGCAGCTTCAACTCAAGTTGGACCTCAAGTTCTTGACCCGGTTCTCCATTTTCGGAAATATAGGGAGCCGGGTTTGCAGGTGTTGAGAAGCGGGTATTCCCGCGTCCGCCGCGTCCGCCGGCAGCAATCACTGCTCTTTGATTGTTCTCCGTTAGATCAGCAATCACTTGTCCGGTCGCATTATCCTTAACCACCGTTCCCGGCGGAACCTGAACAACGAGCGGTTGCGCGCTTTTCCCATGCTGATTCTTGGTTTTGCCATTTTCGCCTTTTTGGCCCTTAAAATGCCTTTTGTAGCGAAAATCCATCAATGTCCGAAGACCTTCGTTCACTTCAAAAATGACATCTGAACCTTTACCGCCGTCCCCTCCAGCCGGGCCGCCGTCAGGCACATATTTTTCACGTCTGAAGGCAACCATGCCGTTTCCGCCATCGCCGCCTTTGACAAATACTTTCACTTGATCAACAAACAAATAGACCACCTCATCTTGTATCACATTCATTATTTATCTTATAGTGTTCAACCCATTGAAAAGAACGATTCACATTCTGCTTGTTTAATTGTTCCGTCGCAGTCCTTTGGTTAACCATTTCACCTTCAAAATAGAGATGAATCCGTAGCACAGGCTCAGTTTCAATAACGACGCGAACCGTATTATCTACAATCGGAGCAGAATAGCGTTCGATAATCGTGAAATATTCACGGAAAGTCTCCATCAGTTCTGTATCATAAACTGACAGATCCCTCTCAGGTCCGTCCACCTCGAAAATCAGACTGAACGCATGAGACGACCATCTGAACTGCATCAAAAAAGCAGCACACTCCGGAATATGCAGATGAGCAAGCCGCGATTGATTGTTCAGCTTTTCTGTCACTCGGTCAATAATCTGCTCGACTTTTTGCTTTTTATTTAAGAAAAGATATCCTTTGATCAACTGAAGGTCGTTCAAATACTCATGTCGCGCCGAATTCAGTAATTCGATACTTTTTTCCGTATTGAACATCATTGCCATCCTTTCCCAATCATCTACATCTCAAGTATAACAGATACACATGATCGGATTGTGAACAATGACTTACAAGTACTACACCTTTATTATCTTTAATTTGGTCTTTGGCCGCCGGAATCCGTTCTTCATAATTTTCGATATTAGAAAACTTGGCTTCGCCAAGCCTCTGCCGAAGGTGAAGCCTTAGTTGCACTTATACTATTTTCCTTAAAATTATAAACTCTCTTATAGTATAAAAAGAAGCGGCAGATGCTATTTTTTGCTTGCGCAAAAAATCATCTGCCGCCTCAGTTCGTTCATCGCAATGAAAGAATCATCAAGCTTCTTTAACTGCATCTACCGGATAGACACTTACTCTTTTGCGGTTGTGACCGAACTTTTCAAACTTAACAACACCATCAGCTTTTGCGAACAGCGTATCATCGCCACCGCGGCCAACGTTCGTTCCAGGATAAATCTTCGTTCCGCGTTGACGATACAGAATCGAGCCGCCTGTCACCAATTGTCCGTCTGCTCTTTTAGCGCCCAGACGTTTCGAAATGGAATCACGGCCGTTTTTTGTACTACCTACACCTTTTTTCGATGAGAAAAACTGAAGATCTAATTTCAACATGCCGAAGCACCTCCTTAATCGCTAATTCGGATATATTGCCCGTAGGACTTTTCAATCGTTCGCATTGAGACCAGCATCGCTTCCAAAATCAATTGAGCTTTTTCCAGATTGGCATCGGCTGGGCAATCGGAAATTCCGCATTCAAGATAACCGCCGTCATTCTTTTGCCGTACATCCATTTTCAGGTTGGCAAGTGATTCCACGGCATTGACTGATCCAAATGCAACAGCCGAAACCGCCGCACAGACCAAGTCTTGCCCATGAGGACCGCTGTCCGCATGACCGGTTAATTTAAAAGCAAAAATTTTTCCATAATGATCGCGCCGAACAGTTAAAACAACCACCGGAGTTCACCTCAAGCATTGATCTTTTCAATCACAACTTTCGTGAACGGTTGTCTGTGCCCTTGTTTACGACGATAATTCTTTCTCTTCTTAAACTTGAAAACGACAATTTTCTTGTCGCGTCCTTGTTCAACGACCTTCGCAGTAACACTAGCGCCTTCAACAGTCGGAGCACCGACCTTAACGTCTTCACCGCCAACAAAAAGCACCTTGTCGAAAGTAACCGTATCGCCTGCTTCTGCAGCAAGCTTTTCAACAACAATCGACTTTCCTTCTTCTACCTTCAGCTGCTTGCCTCCGGTTTCAATAATTGCATACATTCTGATGCACCTCCTTTAGGATCGTGTTCGGAAAAAGATTGTCCGAACCTGTCATTCTCAGACTCGCCAGAGAAAGGCTGTCCTATCATAGACATTAAGGCCAGTTCTGAGCGGTTGGAGCGAGATGCTCCTAAGTCCTCTAACAACACAATAACAGGAGTATGATAACACAACGCTGGTTTACCTGTCAATAAACCATCCCACTTAATTCTCTTCCTGAATGAATCGATCACGAAGACCGCAGCGCTGTCTTCTGCGAACCAATTCAACTAGTCCCAATCGAGTAAATCCGAATACTTGTACAGCATTCGGATCATTTTTCGTTAAACAGTCAAGTTCATGGAGCAATTGGTACCGATTTTCATCCTTTTCCATACGAAGAAAATCGATGACGACCATACCGCCGATTTGTCGCAGCCGCAGTTGCTTGGCAATTTCCTTAGCTGCTGACTGATTAATACGAAAAGCTGTCTCCTCCCAATTGTTATGAATAGCTGTCGAACCTGAGTTCACATCAATTGCTGTGAGTGCCTCTGTATATTCGATCATTAATGATGCTCCGGATTCAAGGGGCACATAGGGCCGCAGTGCAGCCTTATAGGCTGATTCAAGATTAAGGTAACTGAAAAGATCTTGATGTTCTTTATATATGAATTTCGTATTTGGCGGGAGTGCGTCTTGATTGATTAAAAAATTAGCGATTACCGTGCTCGTTTGCGGAAAATGATTTTCATTCAAAAGTGCCGTGGCAAATGAAAATTGGCGCAGGACTCTTTTCTCTGAAGAAACATTTTTTGCAGTGCAAATTAAAGTGGACGCGATGCCTTTTAAGGACTTAAATTCCTCTAGAATTGCGGCAAGATCCTGTTCGCCAGCTTGCGTACGAATTATAGCGCCTTCACCCGGAGCGCACCACTCCGACACCTTTTTTTTAAAATGCTCGCGCAGATTTTCCGGTAGACGTCTTGAGACGGCAACATAGGGACTAAAAGGTAGAAAAATCAAGTTTTTTCCTTTGATTTGGACTTGCTCCGTCAGCTCCGGAACCTTTCCATCCCGTTCTTCCTTATCTACCTGTACAATAATCCGCTCATCTGGTTCCACTGTGTGATCCGGACGCTGTTTATGGTTCGGCAGAAAGCCGCTTTGTCCGTCGCCAAGGTCAACGAACCAGCCTACTTGGCTAAAACGATTTTTCAGAATCCGTCCGATGAAAAGATCGCCGACCCGGACGTCGTTTGCATCTGATTGATAATAAAAAGAAACAACCGACCCATTCTCAAGAAGAGCAGCACGCACACCTTTGTTTTCTTTTTCCAATACTACAGTCATGGGCTCTTTGGACATAACATCACCAGCTTTCCACATTCGTTTCCATTATCGCAAATGCGGACAAACGGTGCAAATCATGCGCCATTCAGCGGCAGTCATTGATTGTATCACCTTCACAGCTACCTTTGAAATAGTCGTTTGCAAGCCTTCTTCCATCGATATCAGAATTCTTTTCTCCAACAATATGAATGCGGTGCTCCGCATTTTTGTAATATAGAGAGAAAACTGCGGAAAGTGGTGCATCCCCCGTTACTTTCAGCCGTTTTAATCGAACAAATCGATACTTGGTATTTGAAAGGGCAAGCAGGAAGCGAATAAATCGAAGCGGCAAGACACGCCGCTCTTTATAGAGTGCAATAAGAATAAAGAGTACGATCACCCAAAGATTAATTGAAAAAGGATAGCGCCAAAATGTCAGGATACTGAAGAGCAGTAAGGCAGCCGCAGAAAAATACAGCATTTTTTTATATGCAGGTTTAAATGGATAGACAATTTCCAACAGCACATGCAAAAGGCGTCCGCCGTCTAAAGGCCAAATGGGCAACAGGTTGAAAAGAAGCAATGCACTGTTTTGTGCCAAAAACAGATGATGCTGGTCTGTTCCCCAGAACGGCAAGCCAAGCATTGCATAGGAAAGCAGCGGCAGCCAAACATTTTGGAGCGGTCCAGCAAGAAGGACGATAATTTCTTGATAAAAAGGATGGGCTTCATGCTCATCCAGTTTTGCGACACCGCCGAAAGGCAGCAGCTCGATTTCAATGACATTCCAGCCGAACCCTTTTGCCGCAATGGCGTGGCCGAGTTCATGAATAAGGACAATCAGAAATGCGATCGCCGTCTCCCATAAATGGCCGGTCAGCGTTCCAGCGGCGATAACCAACCAAAATACAGGATGTATTCTAATTTTCGGCAGTAAACTAGTCAAAGGACATCACCTGAATGGGGTCGATAAATTTTTCACCCTTTTTCAATGCGAAATAGAAAGTTCCTTTTTTGTTTTTTTCGGAGGTAATGCCGATTTTCTGACCTTTTTTCACCTCCTGGTACACCTTTACATTTGCCTTGTCTAGTTTTCCATACCATGATTCATCACTGTCTTTATGCTGAATGACGACCGTCTCGCCAATGTTTTTCTTTTTTCCGACAAACACAACAAGACCGTCTTTTGCTGCCTTGACTTCAGAATGTGACGTGGTTTCGACGGTAACACCCTTGGATTGACTGCTGTAGGGTAATTTCACTTCGCCGACGACCGGGTCAGCAAAAGAAGACGTCTTACTTTTCTCTTTCGTACTCGTGCTTCCTCCATTTGCGGTGTTGACTGAGTCACTTTTGAAACTAGGCAGAAAGCTGATCGGATCACCTAAATTCTTCTCATACCAATTCGAAACGGCAGCAAATTGGAATTCTTGTGTCATCGCCGTATTAATTGAGCTTTTGATGGCCTGAAATTGACTTCCTGCAGCATTATTTACCCAATAAGCAGAACCAACAAGTAATGCAGAAAGAACACATTGAAGCAAGAATCGACGCCCATGATGCACGGGCGGCTGTCTTTGTTCATCAAACGGTTCAAAGTAGGGAGATTGGTCATCACGCCTGCCTCCGCTACCATGCTTATATTCCATAAAAGGCTTAGGCGAGGTCTGCAACATCATTAATTTTCTTTGTTTTCGTTGCTCATGTCTTCGTTTATAATCCATAAAGTCCCTCATCGTCGGCTTCCTTTCTGCCCTTGTCCGTTTTTCTTTTAATCCATACGTTCGGGTACGGCTATGTGCAGGTCAATAGATTTTAATTCTTTGGACTTGCCTTCTAAAAGGACTGTATGCCGACAAAGCGAAAATTATGAGTGATAAGAAAAACCGGGCACAAAAACGCCCGGTTCTTACTTCCGCGGGATGCGGTGGCTTTCGCGTTGCGTTCAGAACACATGCGCATTAAGCGAAAGTTCTTCCATTTCACTTCTGTTCATAAAGCATTCCGGTCCTAAATATGTAATGAGTAAAATAAGCGGAAATTTTCCGGTTATATGCATCATGGAGATTTTTTCATGGGTATATAAGGGGAATTTCTCCAGTTATGCAAAGCAAAACCTTCTATTTTCCATGTTTTTCGACTCGATAAGCGGAATTTATCCGTCTATTTAAGCTATATTTTTATTCATTTTCTAAATAGGGGGAATTTCTCCGTCTATTTATCAGATTGGGCGATTTCCCTGATCGCTCAACCGATAAGTGCAGATTAAAACTCAGCATCTTATAACCATATCGTCGTACCAGCAAGGAAAAGCGATGTAAATACATGGCACTTTATCACAATGGTGTTTTCATTCAAACGGTGTTCCGCGCCCCTCAAGCGGGTCATGAATGTTTCTTTACCCTGTTAAAAAAAGCGGCTGCCGCGCAGATATACATCCGCGTGCAGCCGCCTTTTTAAACCAATTTATCGCATGCCGAGCAACGACTTAAAACGATGGAAAAATCCGTTTTTCTCATCAAGTACCATCAGCGGTACCGTCTCGCCCAGGATGCGCCTGCCGATGTTTCGGTAAGCTTGGGCAGCCTTTGATGATGGATTGAGTGCAACCGGCTCACCTTTATTTGAAGATGAGATCACACCATCGTCATCGACAACAATTCCGAGCAGATCGATCGCCAGGATATTCATGATCTCATCAATTTCCAGCATTTCTCCGCTTTTCAGCAAATGCTGCCGTATGCGATTGATGATTAATCGAGGCGGCGTAATTTGTTTCTCCTGCTCCAGCAACCCGATAATTCGGTCTGCATCACGCACTGAAGATATTTCCGGTGTTGTCACAACGATTGCGTGATCTGCACCCGCAACTGCGTTTCTGAATCCGCGTTCGATTCCTGCCGGGCAATCAATAATCACATAATCAAAGTCTGATTTCAATTCGTCAACCATTTTCTTCATCTCAGAAGGCTTGACAGCTGTTTTGTCCGTTGTCTGTGCTGCAGGAAGCATGCTGAGACACTCGAAGCGTTTATCTTTAACCAGCGCCTGATTCAGCTTGCACCGACCTTGTGCCACATCCACAAGATCATAAATAATACGGTTCTCCAGCCCCATAACAACGTCTAAATTACGCAAACCGATGTCCGTATCCACCAGACAGACTTTCTTCCCCTGTAAGGCCAGTACCGTGCCGACATTCGCGGACGTCGTCGTTTTTCCGACACCGCCTTTGCCTGAAGTCACAACGATTGCTTCCCCCATCGTTTACACCCCTTTTCCATAAATCTTACAACTTCTCAAGCACTAGTGACAGATTCCGTTTCTTTAATGCTGCATGCACTCGATCGATAACAATCTTTCCGATTTTTTCATCCAAATAGGCACATTCAAGTAAGTGATCTTCTTTCATTTCTTCCACCGAGCCATTCTCATTTCGACTGATGACTTGTCCGATTTTGAGCTGTGTCGGTTTCATTATTGAAGCGACAATCACCGCATCTTTACCGTCGCCGTCTGAACCTGCCGCAGCAACACCTCGAAGCGCTCCAAATATATAGATGTTTCCGGTTGCCGAAACCGTTCCTCCCGGGTTAACGTCACCGACAAGAAGCAAATCACCTTCAACTGAGAGCACCTGTCCGGAACGAATGATTCGAGCGATCGGTACAATCTTCTCCTGTGCCTTTTTCTTTGCAATATCTTCAAGAGTCATCACGTTCGATTGAATATCTTCAACTTTCAAATGATCAAAAGAATGGATAATTTCTTTTAGCTGATCGCGTTGAACCTCGCTTATATAGCGGTTTCCCGCTTGAACTTTAACTGAGATAACGGGACCCTCTTTATATAGGTTAGTATTCGCCGCTAGTTTTTCTTTAAGTTCACGCACCAAATCACGATAAGCACAAGCTTCGTCCATAACGAGTACAAGGCCGTCCTTCCTGCCTTTCATCGTTACAAGTGGCTGAGTGGCTGACATCGGGATTTTCACCTCGATATGTTTGATATTCAATATGAGAAGGGAAAAATCCTTCATAGAAACGAAACAGATTCAAAACATTTGAAACAAAAAGTGTAAAAGCTCCAACGATACATTTATCGGCTTGATCGGATTTATTTTTCAATCCCGTCCGAGAGCCTTTCAAAAAAACGTCTGAACGGATAGTAAATAAGCATAGTAAAAACCGCATTTAAGCATACTGTAGGTAGAAGACGAAATTGAAAGAAAAACCCGAGTTGCTGATCGGTCACGCCGATCATCAGATAAATCACATAAACCTCAAACTGCTGCATACAGACACCAACCGCAACAAGCAGAATGGTCATAGCGGTGTTCATGTTCACCCATTTGGATATCGAATACACCAAATATACAGTAAGTGTCAGAGAAAAAGCATAAACACCTAGAACAGATGCATAAATAATATCAATTAAAAACCCAAACAAAATAGCATACTTCAATCCCCAACTCAGTGATCCGAAGAAAGCAAGCATGAGCAACGCTACTAAAACAAATTCAGAAATGATCTGAACGTTGTTTCCAACAGAATAAAAGGGGATAAGCGGCATCACTGTGCCCTGAATGAGAAAGAGAAAGAAGAGAAGGATGAAGATTTTACTCTGCTTCAATTTCCCTTCCCCCCCACTTGCTTCTTTTTCTCAATAACAAGCACGTAGTTTAAATGATTCAAATCAGCCGCCGGTTTTATCTGAGCCGCTTTTGTGAGTCCGTACTGGTCCGTTGACACACTTGTTACGGTGCCAATCACGAGCCCCTTTGAATATTTACCGCTCAAGCCCGAAGTGGTAACCGTCTGTCCCTTTTTAACTTTTGCCTTAATTGGTATTTTGCCAAAAAGAAGTGTTCCTTTGTTCTGGTTATAACCTTCAATCATGCCATAGATGGTGTCACCATTCTTCGGTTCAATCATGGCGGATATCTGGTTAACATTTTGATCATCGGAAATAAGCGAAACTTTACTTGTAAAGTTGCCAACCTTAGTCACACTTCCAACCAAGCGCTTCCCCGAAGTAATGACCGGCATTCCATTCTTTATTCCATTTACTTTTCCTTTATCAAGCGTAAGAAGCTGGTTCCACTGATCATACGAACGACTGATTAATGTCGCCGAATACTTTGTGTACTCAGAGAGAGAAGGATCATTCTTCATACCCAGCTGTGCCTTCAGTTCCTTATTTTGCGAAGTCAGATCTCTATTCTCTTGTTCGACACTTGCATAATTTGTTAAATTTTCTTTTAAACGTTTATTTTCTTTATAGGCATTTTCAATATCGCTGACATTCTCAAAGAAACCCGCTACATAGCGAGCGGGCACATTGACAACATATTGAAACCCTCCAACAACGTCCTGAACGAATTGTTCGGTCCATGTTGCGCGCGTACCTTCTTTTAATGAATAGCTGATAAGCGCAATAAGAACAATCAGACTGGTCAAGAGGACAATTAATTTTTTATTTGAAAAGAATGAAGGCATACGGACACCTGCTTAATTATTAACTTTGAACTGAATTATTTTCTTTTGGCAGCGGAAATCGAATTCGCCTTTGAACGAATTAAAGGCAAATTTTCTAATGAACGGCCCGTACCGATTGCGACGCAATCGAGTGGACTTTCCGCTACAATAACCGGCATTTTAGTCTCATCGCTGAGCACATGATCCAAATTATTCAGAAGCGCTCCGCCTCCGGTCAGCACAATTCCCCGATCCATAATATCCGCTGCAAGTTCTGGCGGCGTTTTTTCAAGGGTTACCTTTACTGCTTCAACAATTTGATTGACTGAGTCATGCAGTGCTGAGGCTATTTCCTTACCCGACACTTCGATCGTTTTAGGAAGACCAGACAGAAGATCCCTGCCGCGCACTTCCATCTTTGCATTTTCC
Organism: Sporolactobacillus sp. STSJ-5; assembly: GCF_024385605.1. GTDB lineage: Bacteria > Bacillota > Bacilli > Bacillales > Sporolactobacillaceae > Sporolactobacillus. The sequence continues at coordinate 165,907 of NZ_JANFOJ010000001.1, forward strand.
ATTTCTTCCGATCCTCCGGCAGAACCAATTTCAATTTTTAACGATTCCGCCGAACGTTCGCCAATCATCAGATTGTAGGTTTTCTTTACGTACTGAATGATCGCTTCATCCATATCGTCTCCGGCAATTCGGATGGACTGACTGGTTACAATTCCGCCAAGCGAAATAATAGCAACCTCAGTTGTTCCTCCGCCTATATCGACTACCATGCTTCCTGTCGGTTCCCAGACCGGAAGATCTGCTCCGACAGCAGCTGCAAAAGGTTCCTCAATCGTATATGCTTCGCGTGCACCAGCCTGCTTTGTTGCGTCTTCAACCGCACGTTTTTCAACGGCCGTAATTCCGGATGGAACACAGACCATCACATTAGGTTTGCGTGAAAATATTGAGCGCTGCTTTTGCGCTTGATTTATAAAATATTTCATCATGGTCGCTGTTGTTTCAAAATCCGCAATGACACCATTTTTCATTGGCCGAACGGCTACGATATTGCCAGGCGTACGTCCGATCATATTCTTAGCCGGAGTTCCTACCGCTTCAATCAAGCCGGTATCCGTGTGCAGAGCAACGACAGATGGTTCTCTGACGACAACACCTTTTCCTTTTACGTACACTAAAGTGTTCGCCGTACCAAGGTCTATGCCCATATCTCTAGAAAATCCGCCAAACATCTATGTAATCTCCCTTCAGGTTGCAAAACTCATACACTTGATTATATCTTAATTGATCTTGAATTTATAGGGGCTGAGCGAAATGACCGTAAAATCTCTGCCTAGTCCCACTCATTAAAGTAAGCCTTTCTGCTTCAAACTGATAAAACGCCGATCACCAATCACAATATGGTCCAAAACATCAACACCGAGCATCTTCCCGCATGAAGCAAGACGCTTGGTAACGTCGATATCTTCTCGGCTGGGCGTCGGATCACCGCTTGGGTGATTATGAAAACAAATAATGGACGCAGCAGATTGCCTGACCGCTTCCTTGAATACCTCACGCGGATGAACAATGGACGCATTCAAACTTCCGACAAAGATTGTTTTCTTGTGCAGCACTTGATTCTTTGTATTCAGGAACAACACGACAAAGTGTTCCTGCTTCAAGACACGCAGCTCTTCCATGACATAGTCTGCCCCGTCTTCAGGTGAGCGGATCGCGTAGCGGGAATCATGAACCATTCTCGCCATCCGCTGCCCAATTTCGAATCCCGCCAGAAGCTGAACTGCCTTTGCTGTGCCAATACCCTTGACCTGTTTCAATTCTTCGATACTCGCTTCCTTGAGGAGATCCAGTCCCTCAAAACGGCAGACAAGGCGTTCGGCAAGCTGCATAACAGATTCATTTCTGGTGCCCGAATGTAAAAGAATAGCCAGCAGCTCCTGACTGGAAAGAGCAGATGCACCTTCGCGAATCAAACGTTCTCTCGGGCGATCCTCCTGGGGTACATCCTTCATCATAATATTCTTGACCATTTTCAATTCCTCCATTCTGCATGGCAATACCTGTTAAAATACAGCATATCTTGTTTCAGAAAACTCTGCAGAATGGAAAACAGTGAAAACGTGAAGGTTTTGCAGGCTGTTGCTCATTATTTTCGACATAGATCTCATGTTTATGTCACAAAAATAGAAAATCCGGCTAAATTAAATTTTTCTAACATTATGGATGGACGAGATCATTATAATCAGCAAGTGTATTCAAAAGTTCCTGCTGCAGAGCAAGAAATTGAGCACTATAATTCTCATTCGACACTTTTCCGATCACTTGGCGTGCCATCCTCGCATGATTCAGTAAAGATTTCGCTTTTGTATTTTCAGCACTTTTTGCCGCATTCTGATAAAGCTTGTCCACTGTTTTCAAAGAACTGGCATTTGCCGCATGTGTGCCGTTCTTCGATTGTTCCATTAATGAAAGCAATCCTTGAATCAATTTTTTATAGGCCAGTGCAGCGTCGGACTGCGATTGTTTCTTTAAGATCGTCTGACTAGCTTTAATGGGTATTTTCTTTTTGAACACAGTCATCCCTAGGCCTTTGAAATGGGCGAGCAATTGAGTCGCTCCTGCATCCGTCTGGGCAACACCGACAAAGATTGCTGTTCCCCCTGTAACCGGCATCACTGCTGCCGGTCCATGGCTTCGGAGCTCACTTGCGATCTGCTCCGCTTTGTCTGCTGAGCCAAAAAGTCCTGCCTGAATGACATATACGGACAAATTCAGATCATTTTTCGACACCGCTTCTGATCTTTCTTTACCCGATTGAGCTGACTCATTGTTACTCGTCCATGTATCATTAGATTTCGGATTCTGCTCATTGAAAATCATAAGCATCGTCAGACCAATCGCGAGGCCGACAACTAAAGCAGCAGCTGCCGGAAGCCAAATGAACCGAATTGTCGCTAACGGACCGAATGATTTGCTCGAAGACGAGTGCCATTTCTTTCTTCGATTTAAAATAAAATGCTTCGGTTTAACAAATGCATCCTCATCGACAATCGTTTGCGTTTGACGGTCCGTTGGTACATGCTCTTCGGAGAACGCGGCATTCCAGTCCAAAGACTTATCCTTATCTGCCGCTGTCTCACGCCTTGTCCATTCTTCCATCGTGTGCTTTTTCCCATTGAATGTAATCGTTACTTGAGGCATTTTTTTGTTTTTTTCGGGCATATCGACCATCGATCCCCCTTACACGAAACGAAACTCTGCTTCCGAATAGCTTAGCATAGCAGAAATAAAAAAGGACGAGACATTTGTCGTCTCGTCCACAATTTTTTTCGCTGTTTTTTTCACAAATTCATGTATTTAAGCGATCAGGCGGAATCAGTACAAGATCCTTTCAATTAAATATAACGAGCAACGCGGTTTTTCCCTTGCTGCTTGGCTCCTTTATACATAGCGTGATCCGCATTGTAAATCAGTTCAGAAGGATCTGTCGCATCAACCGGCGCAGTCGATGTACCCAAACTTATGGTGACAAGAATCTTGTCATAGCGGTTCTCCGATTCGTTGAAAATCATAAATGCTTCTGCAGCAACTGCCAGTCGAATCGTTTCTGCAATTGCAAAGCACATATTTCGATCCATTCCCGGTAAAAGTACTGTGAACTCTTCGCCTCCATACCGGGCAACCGTGCCCTTATGACCGACTGTTTTTCGCAGACGATTGGCGACACCGATCAAAATAGCATTGCCGTTCTGATGTCCGTACGTATCGTTAATCTGTTTAAAATTGTCAATGTCCATCATAATAATCGAAAAGACCTCTAATGATGGATTATTATACATTTTATTGATTGCTTTCATCATATATCGATAGTTAAACAAGTCGGTGAGCGGACAGCGCTCGCTTTCTTTCTTGCGAATTTCAAAATTCTTCGCGTTTTCAAGGCTGATTGCGAGGAAATCGCCGACAATCTCGATACCAATTCTGCTGGTGTTCGTATAAGATTTCGACATGTGGGATGCCAGTGTCATCACACCGATCACCTGCCCGCGATGCATCATGGGGACAGAAAGATATGATTTTGCTTGTCCATTCGAAAGCGCATCGAGAAAAGGGTACAGATCACCCGCATTCCCTGATCCGATAATCGCCTTTGCTTGCCTGAAAACACTCAGGCTGATATCTGCTTCTTGCTGAAAGGGTACAAAGAATTCACCTTGGTCCTTTCTGTACATCCGGACAAGCTTCGGCCGTTCAGGCTGAGTGTACAAAACCACATAGAGATAATCAACTGGAAGCATGGTCGGCATTTTTTCAAAAAGCAGATCGAAGACGTGACTGACAGACAGTTCTTCTGTTAGTTGCTGGCCAAAATGATTGACACTTTGCAAGAAACGAATTAATTCTTGGTTATTGTTGATTTGACGCATGATAATTGAAAGTGTAACCATTGGTATCGCAATCATCAGCATCCCCAGCCAGGCCCAGGACGCATACATCAGGTAAAAAGCAATACCCAGCGGCATCATCAATAAGGTAATTGTGATTTCCCACACAGAATCTCGGTCAAACATCTTAACCTTAATAGGCGTACTTAAAAGCCATTTGCGAATGAACATAAGTGCAACCGTATTTGCCAAATATGCTGAGAAATAAAAACCGAAAATCGGGAGCAAACTCAGTTCAAGCACATTAACTGTAACTTCCGTCGCTTTTCCACCCAGGGCAAAATAAGTTGAACCAGATGAAATGGAGACAAATAGAAACATAGTCAAATTAATTGGAATGCGGTAGGCATCCGTTTTTCCGATTTTCTGAGTGAGCAAATAAACAATAATACAAAATTGCGTCATTAACGTTTCAACAAAGAATCCGAAAATCAAGAATGTAGCGAGTCCAATACCTTGGAGAACAATAATATCCGTTCCTTTTACTTTAAAACTAAAGAGTCCGGTAAGTACAAAAACAATCGTCACAGTTAATAAAGAAGCAGGTGTAATGTTCCGCGGCGGATCGATCGTATAAATGATCGGCAGAGAAAAAAAGAATGTCAGGATCCAAATAGCAGTAATTACCCGTTGTTTTATTATGGACAATCGCACTTCCTCCTTTATGCTAGCCTGTGCGATTTTGGAGATTGATCATCTATTATCCTAATACTATTTTACTACTAATAATAATGTTAATTGTAGCAAAACAAAAACAAGTTGAAAATGGTTTTTCAAAACCTTCTCAACTTTTTGTAATAATGTACTATTTAAGAACCGGTTTCGTAAAATTCAACTCCTTAGCGCAACCGTTCGCCTGTGAGTAATTCGTCGCGGACAACCGCAATAAAATAAAGTGAGCCGCAAATCAGTAAAAGTTCGTCTTCACCAGTCTCACCAATCATTCGATGAAGTGCCGCTTTCCAATTCGAATTCTGTCTTTTTTTCGCATGCAGTGAAGCGTTATACAGCAAATCACTGCTTGCAGCACGAGGAAAATCAAATGTAGTGAACGTAATGTCGTCAGCTGCTTTTTCAATCAACTGAACCATTTTCTTATATTCCTTATCCTGAAGTGCAGCATACAGAAGGTGAATGGTTTTACCTCCGTAATACCTTTTCACGGTTCGAACTAGTGCCTCTGTCCCTTGAACGTTATGAGCGCCGTCAATGACAATCTGCGGATGATTCATCATCCGTTCAAACCTCCCCGGCCATGCCGCCCTTTTCAACCCGATGCGGATCGCCTCCACACTCACAGCAATGCCGCAATACGTCGATAGATAGCAAACGGTCATTAAAGCCGCGGAAGCATTTTTCAGCTGATGCTCGCCTTTCATATGTATCGTCAGTTGGCAAAATTGCCTCAAACCTGCATCAAAATTGAAATGTTCTCCTTCGCTGTCATGACCAAGCGGACTGAAAGTAAATGCATCGTTCAGAATAAATAATTTTGATTCTTTTTCCGCTGCTTTCTCACGAATTACTTCAAGGGCTTCCGGATGTTCCGCTGTTGTCACAATACCGGTATTCTGCTTGATAATGCCCGCTTTTTCAAAGGCAATCTGTTTAATTGTATTACCAAGAACCTTCATATGATCCATGGCGACATTCGTAATCACAGATACAAGCGGGTGAATGACATTTGTCGAATCCAAGCGTCCGCCTAGACCGACCTCATAAATGACGAGATCACATGGATTGAGCAAGCCGAAATAAACGAAACTAATCATTGTCACCGCTTCAAATTCAGTTGGGCTGCCAAAATCAGTCTCATGGTCTACGGCAATCGTCAAGGGGTACACCATGTTTGCCGCTTTAATTAGGTCTTCGTCGCTGATCGACTGACCGTTCACCATCATCCGCTCATTAAAAGAAGTGATGTAAGGGGATGTGTAGGTCCCGACTTTCATACCGGCAGCCTCGTAAATGTGCCAAAGGAAACAAACAGTTGAGCCCTTTCCGTTCGTACCGCCTACGTGAACTGCTTGGATTCGGCGTTCCGGATTTCCCAGCTTGTCCAGCATCCATTCCATCCTCTCAATGCCCGGCTTGATTCCAAAAGGAATAAGACTTCGAATCCATTGCAAGGCTTCGTTACATGTTTCAAACATTTTCCAACCCTCCGAATAGCAATTCTGAACCTTAAAAATAATTAAGAAAACGGCGGCGGATCAGTCGAATCCCGCCACCGTCGCATCTCAGTGATAGTAATCTCTATTTTATCCTAATCAGGCGTTCAATTCAGCAATTCTTGCTTGTAATTTATCACGTTTCTGCATATAATCTGCTTGCTTTTCGCGTTCTTTGGCAACAACTTGTTCCGGTGCCTTGTCAACGAATCGTGAATTGCCCAATTTTTTCTCAACACGCTCAACTTCGGCGTTCATCTTGTCCAGTTCTTTATTCAAACGGCTAATCTCATCTTCAATATTAATCAGACCGGACAGCGGCAGATAAATATCAGCGCCGGAAATAACGGCGGAAACCGATTTATCCGGAGCTTGAACATCCGTTCCAATCTGCAGAGTCGCAGGGTTACAGAATCGTTCAATATAGTTCTTATTTGCTTCATAAATTTTCGTTTCTCGCTCTGAAGCCGTTTTGATCAGCATATCGACTGGTTTCTTTGGTGCGACGTTCATTTCCGCACGAATGTTGCGAACAGAACGAATGACCGTTTGCAGAGCACTCATTTCTCTGTCAGCTTCAGCATCATTCCATTCCGATTTCACCGTTGGCCAGTCACTGTGCATAATCGTTTCGCCTTCATGGGGAATATGCTGCCAAATTTCTTCAGTAACAAATGGCATGATTGGATGAAGCATTTTAAGAATCTTATCCAACACATAAGTCAAGATCGACTTTGTAGTTTGCTTTGCAGCTTCGTCCTCGCCATAGAGTGGCAGCTTCGCCATTTCAATGTACCAATCGCAGAAATCATCCCAAATGAACTGGTAGAGGTAGTGTCCAGCTTCACCAAAATCGTAGCTTTCATAAAGCGCTGTGACTTTTTCAATGGTTTCATTCAAACGAGTCAAAATCCAGCGGTCGGCAACAGACTGTTTTCCGGACAAATCGATATCGTTTAGAGAGAATCCTTCAAGGTTCATAATGACGAACCGCGAAGCGTTCCAAATTTTATTTGCAAAGTTCCAATTCGCTTCGACCTTCGACCATTGGAAAGTCAGATCCTGGCCCGGGGTCGTGCCTGTCGCCAAAGTATAGCGAAGTGCATCAGCACCGTATTTTGCAATGACATCCATCGGATCGATGCCGTTGCCGAGCGATTTGCTCATCTTCCGTCCTTGTTCATCACGTACAAGGCCATGTATGAGAACATCTCTAAAAGGACTCTTACCGGTAAATTCTGTTGACTGGAACATCATACGTGCGACCCAGAAAAAGATTATATCATACCCGGTCACAAGTGCGTTTGTTGGAAAATAGCGTTTAAAATCCGCTGCCTTTTCATCCGGCCAGCCCATTGTTGAAAATGGCCAGAGTGCCGAGCTGAACCAAGTATCCAGCACATCTTCATCCTGTTTCCAGTTTTCAATATCCTTTGGCGCTTCCAAGCCGACATAAACTTCTCCCGTTTGTTTGTTATACCACGCCGGAATGCGGTGGCCCCACCACAGCTGTCTGGAGATACACCAGTCACGAATGTTTTCCATCCAGTGCCTATAGGTACCTTCGAAACGTTCAGGAACAAAATTCACTTGATCATCAGTCTCTTGCATCTTCAGCGACGCCTCAGCGAGCGGCTTCATTTTGACAAACCATTGTGTTGACAAAATCGGCTCGACAACAACACCGGTCCGCTCGGAATGTCCGACAGCATGTGTATGCTCTTCAACATAGGCAAGGTCACCGGATGCCTCAAGATCCTTCACAATCTGCTTACGGCATTCGTCACGATCGAGGCCCTGATATTTACCAGCAAATTCATTCATTTTTCCGGTTTCATCGATAACCAGAATTCGTGGCAGATCATGTCTTTTGCCGACTTCGAAGTCATTCGGGTCATGTGCCGGTGTAATTTTTACAGCACCGGTTCCAAATGATTGATCCACATAGCTGTCGGCAACAATCGGAATTTCGCGTCCCACAAGCGGCAGAATCGCCTTTTTGCCGACGATGTCTTTATAGCGTTCATCGTCAGGGTGTACGGCAATGGCCGTATCGCCCAGCATCGTTTCCGGACGAGTCGTCGCAATTTGGATTGACCCTGAACCATCGGCAAGCGGGTAATTTACGTGCCACAGGAAGCCCGGTACTTCTTTATAAATTACCTCAATATCAGACAATGCGGTGCGCGCAGCCGGATCCCAGTTGATAATATACGCGCCGCGGTAAATCAGTCCTTTTTCATAAAGCTGAACAAAGACTTTGCGTACCGCTTTGGACAATCCCTCATCAAGGGTAAAGCGTTCTCTTGAATAATCGAGGGACAAACCAAGCTTTGCCCACTGCTTCCTGATAAACGTCGAATACTCTTTTTTCCATTCCCAAGCGACTTCAAGAAACTTCTCACGTCCTAAATCATAACGCGATTTTCCTTCCTCGCGCAGCTTTGCATCGACCTTAGCCTGAGTTGCAATACCGGCATGATCCATACCCGGTAGATAAAGTGCGTCATAACCCTGCATTCTTTTAAAACGGATCAGCAAATCCTGCATCGTCGTATCCCAAGCGTGGCCAAGGTGCAGCTTGCCCGTTACATTCGGAGGCGGAATAACAATCGAATACGGCTTCTTTTCCGGATCTCCTTCCGCTTTAAAATAATCTTTTTCCAGCCAAGTCTTATACCACTTTTCCTCAGTCAGGCTCGGATCATATTTCGTTGCCAATTCTTTATCCATCATTTACCGCTCCCTTGAATCTCTATTTTCATGCTCACTTCAATGAGCCGGATGAACGCAAAAAAGAGTTTTCTTCGTCACAAGGACGAAGAAAACTCCGTGGTACCACCTATATTCACGCGTACATGTCGCGTCTCATTCATTCGATAACGGATTCCCGGAATTTCCTAATTGACCCATTAGAGTCGTTCAGAAAGACTGCTCAAGGGCTACTTCCACATCTTTGGCTAAAGAAGCTTTTCAGCGCAACAGCTTCTCTCTCTTATAGAGGAAGTTCAAAAACTCTGCATTCCTCTTCTAGCTTAACAATGTGTACTACTCCCTGTCCCAGCATTTTCACTCTGACACAGAACTTGATGTGTTTTGTATTTATTATATATAGTTACTGTTCTGCTCGTCAATGCTCATTGGAAAAAAATTCGATCACATAGGCAAAACAGTTTTCATAAACTATAGCATAGCCAGTCTGGATTCTTTATAAACGAAAGGAGCTATGCATATGTTCAAAAATAATCGATTTCAACCCTTTTTAAAAAAATGTCGTGAAGGACTCAGTGTTGTTGTGCTTCCACTTGCCCTTTTCCAACTCATTCGTACCATTTTTCTGCCGACATCCATGGATGTGATGCTTACCGCTCTTCTTTTTTTTCTTTACGTCGGTTATTTAAAAAAGTGGCTTTGACACATCATTGATGTTCTTTTTCATCCTTTTCATTCGCAGCCTTTTCTTTCGCTTTTCGCTCTTCTTCTCTTTTTTGTTCCTCATCCATTCTCTCTTTTATCGATGTGAACATGTTCATGTGCGTTCGGCAAAGATCGATCCAGCGCTTAACAAACCATTGCTCATCGATTTGTCCTGAATAGAGATATCTGCTGAGTAATTCAGCATGCGCGCTCGGAAATAAAAGAAAATGAGTAAGAAAATTTTTCTCTTCATCGTTCAACGGACAAGCAGCACGATACGATTCATAAAATCCTTGCCAATCCGTTTGTTCCGATCCAAGCATGGCATTTGCCTGTTCAAAAAGCATGGCGGTTTCCACAACAAAAAAGCCGTCTTCGCTATTTTCGAAATTCGTCAGACAGCTTCTTTCATTTTCAATCAGCAAATGAAGCGGACTCAGGCGCCCATGGCAGAGTGCACGCCGCATCGTCTTGTTTTTGCCTTCCTCATCTTTCTCATGCGAAAAGAAATCGCGCGCACGCTGCATATTCTCGAGATAAATAAACGCAGACTTGAGCACAGCTTGCTCAAACGGGGACGGATAGACATGATGCTCCGCTTTGTAAAGAAATTGCTCCCAGATCATTTGCCGCTGGTTCAGCACACGCACCATACCCTGATAGAGACTGGTACTGTCCGCTTTTTTTTCAAGTGTTTTTCGATGTAGCTGACCCGCCTTGATAAAAAGGTGGCGGTATCGTTCCTGAAGATTCGAAGGATCAACGGTTTCAGTGAACCAGGGCAGCAAATAATAACTCGTTTCCGTTCCGCGAATCACCAAGTCGCCATATTTAGACGGAAGCGGACAAACCGCATCGATAACCATGCGGCGTGTCAACGTATAAACAGTTTGAAGACTGCGGATTTGCTGATCGTTCAATACTTTCTGCTTTAACGCAAATGAACCGACCGGAGTGTCGACACGGATCAAACTGCCTCGAACGGCAAGATTGTAAGGCACGAGATCATAATGAAAAAGTATTCGATTAATCCGATTGTTGTCCGTCTGCTCCACGTGCCGCACCCCCACCCGCATCTCCGGATTGCGCAAAAACGGATTTGAATAAATGGATCAGCTTAATTTTCTGATCCCATATTTGCTTAAACTCCTCGATTGAAAATGGATCGCTTTGCATTTGTTCCCTATTGATTCCAGATTCAAGCAGTCGCATCCATTCACCGGGTTCAAGCCACTCTGCCTGCAACAAATCGGCGGTTTCACGATCAAAAAGCTTTTGATCCTTCAATGCCTGAAAGAGGTTGTTCATGGATTGCTTCCTATGATCCATGCTCTCTGCCAAAAAGAAGCGTGCTAATAATCTGCACCCGTCAACGGGCCGTGACTGACCGAGTTCAAGGAATAAGGTATCAAAAATGGCTGTACATGACTGAAGGGAAAAGTCCTCCGGCAGAATGAATGCCGAACGTCGATTTTGATATGGCTCTCTCAATCGATCTGCTTCCTCAGCACGTGCACAGGCCGATGAAAAGCAGGAAGATACCATTTTCCAAGTATCGTGATCTTGAAATCCGATCTGTTTCGCCTGCTCATACAAGCTGCGCACACGGACTGAAGCAGAGTTCGGCACTTCTTCAGCTGGAACATCACGACTATATTGGACAAGTCGAGTCAATGCAGTTGCCAAGAGTGCTTCATTTCCATCCAATTGGACTGGTTCTAAAGGTGCGTCATGACATGTTACTGAAAGGCTGCCCATGCGGACCGATGGCAGTCCTGAACGAGTCACATACATACGGTCAATGAAAAAGTCGTCATTGATCAAGCGCTCACGCCACTTCAGATGCAGCTTCAACAAGGCTTCATTCTGCCAAATTCTTATCTTCTTTCTGCCTCTTTCTGTTTCTACAAGAAGCGGCCGCTCTTGCACGACTCTTAATTGTCCAAAATAATAATTAGCTTGTAAGGCAGACAAAAGGACACCTTGCTCATTTGTCATCCTGTGCCGCCTTAGCAGTCTTTGGAATATAAAGAAGTTCGCCCGCTTCAATGTCTCCTGAAGTCAAATCATTTTTCCGCAGCAGACTAGTCACCGGAACATGGTACCGTTCCGAAATTTTTTCTAACGAATCACCGGACTGGACAATACAGATTTTCACCCGAGTCTTTTGCTCTGCTTCATCACCAGCCAGCATTTTGGTCAAAAAGAGACTGGTCGCGTCAGCCTTCTTCTCTTTACCTGTGCTCTCATCCTGCGCACTTTCTGTCTCAGAAATCTTTTCTTCATTTTGAGCTGCAGGAGTCGGGGCTGGTGAAGCTGGTTGCGCACTTGGAGCGGCTGCTTCTGACCGGCCTGAGGACTGTCCTTTAAAAGCAACAAGCGGTGCACCGCTTTCTTGAGGTTCGTCTTCCGGTTTTCTAAAGGCCTCATATTGAAAATCCGCATCTGCTTCATCATTCAATTGATCTGTCGGCATTTCCTCAAATTCACCGGTCAGATCATCACCCAGTGTTCTTTTACTCTTAGTTGCCGGATTCAAAGGTTTTTTCGCAGCATCTTTCTGAGCAGGCTTTTCCTCGGCTTTAGATGATGGTGTTTTGTCAGCTGCAGATTTTTTCGTCTCAGGCTTTGTTTCTGCTGCTTTCTTTTCTGCTTTAGCAGGTTTTTCTTCTTTTTTTGCAGGAGCCTTTGCTTCGGGCTTTTTCGTCGGTGCTTTCGCTTCAGGCTTTTTCGTTGGCACCGTTTCCTTCGGCGCTTCAGGCTGAGGGGCAACAGGCTGCTCGATCGGTGCTTGTGCCTTTGGTTTCTCAGTACGATCGCCCGGGTTCGTGTTCGTTAAACCGGTGATTGCGATATCCGCTTGGAGCTGAATATGCCGATGCTCGGACAGTTCGTAATCAAACGAATCAATGACGACAAACAAATCCTCCAGGTTCGGCACGCGATCTGCCGGGATGGTAATGTCTATTGGAAAATGGTGTTCCAGCGTATCGGTGCCATTACCCGTATCCATAATTTCGTCAATGGTTCGAAAAGGTGCTGAATTATGATCTGCATCACCGGTCGTATTCGAGACCTCAGCCGGTTTGTATTCCCCCGTAAGACGGAGAAAACCTTTAATGGTAACATCATTCCAATTTTCTTCCACTGTGATGTCCGGCTCTAGAGCCATGGATAATATTTCTTCAGCAGGTGCGTCATTTCTTAGCCACACCGATTCATTTATTGAAAATTGCAAGCGATCATTCGAAGATTGAGACATCCCTTCCACCCTCTCATCCGTTCTTAATACTGTTCTATGCGTGAAGTATGGAAATATGCCCAATCATTTCTGATCATATATAGGACCGATGGGGTTTGTTCAAACAAATGACGGCAGTCGCCTATCGTCTTAAGACATACAAAACCATGAATTTAAAAAAAGAAAGCCGGGCAAAAGTGCCTAAGCTTCCTTGAGGACCATTTTTCGCTTTTATTGTGCTCGTTGAAATGTAACAGGCAAGATTGCATAAAGTAAAGCCAATTCTCATCAACTCAGTAATTTACGGAATAAAAATCATGATCCCCTTTTCAAGCCACAAAAAAAGGCTTCTCACATTTTTTCAATGTATACCCCTTCATCCTTTTTCCATTCACAATAAAAGATTTCTTTGTAGCTGTGAATGTGGTGTGATCGAAGGTTCTTCAATAACCAATCCTCATTAAGGCCCGCTGCCTTCAAATTACCCCAGTCTACTTCGCCGTCATCAATAATGGTCACAGGCAAATAAACCGGTTTTCTCGGCTTTTGCAAATCCTCCATTGTCGGCGTGGCATATTGCGACTTTTTCAATACACTCACCGTTCCGTCGGTCTCCAGAACCGCATATTCCACTTCACGAATGGAGAAGACATCTTTCCTTCTTAAAAGATTCTGAAGCATGTCAATATCCAGTTTTTCTTTCTTCATCATCTCTCGATCCAAATGGCCATTTCGAATGATTATCGATGGCTGTCCTTCAAGAAATCCGCGTGAGCCGCGAAACTTTTGCGTGCACCATTCAACGACATAGATCAGCAGCCCCCACAAAGCAACCGCAAATAAAATGGAGCCTATTCCGATCTGCTTGTCATACAGAGCATTTCCGACTAATTCGCCAAGAACGATTGCGGAAATAAAATCAAAAGCTGTGATCTGGGCAAGCGTTGCCTTCCCCAATATTTTGGTCATGAAAAAAAGAGCTGTGAACCCAACGACCAACTCAATCGCAATACGAACAAAATGCATGACTCGACCACCCTCAAATCGTACGATCTCAAACTCATGCATAGTGTTTCTCAGGTTTTTACTTTTTATTAGCTCTAAATAAGAAAAAAGCCGGAATACATGCATTCCGGCCACTCATCTGTTTAGTTTAATTCTGCAATCTTCTTGAATGCATACTCTGCGGCACGAACCGTTTTATCAATGTCTTCCATGGAATGTTTTGTTGACAAGAAAACGCCTTCGAACTGAGACGGAGGCAGTGAAATTCCCTGTTCGATCATTTCCGCAAAATACGTTTTAAAATGTTCAAGATTCGACGATTTCGAACGTTGATAATTAATGACCTTTTGATCTGTAAAGAAAATCCCCATCATTGCGCCTGCCTGATTAACAGTAAGAGGAATGCCGTATTTTGCGGCAGCAGCTTTATAGCCCTCCGCCAGTCGGTCCGCTTTCTTGCGGAATTCCGGATAGTCTTCCGGTGTCAGCTGACTGAGTGTCATATATCCAGCCGCCATCGCAATCGGATTGCCCGACAGAGTCCCCGCCTGATATACCGGTCCTTCCGGAGCAATCTGGCTCATAATATCCATACGGCCGCCATAAGCACCCACAGGCATTCCGCCTCCGATTACTTTCCCAAGCGTCGTCAAATCTGGTGTAATTCCAAAATAGCCTTGTGCGCAGTCATAAGCAACTCGAAAACCGGTCATCACCTCATCAAAAATCAGTAAAGATCCGTATTCCTGTGTTATTTCTCTAAGTGCCTGCAAAAATCCCTCGACCGGCGGAACAACACCCATATTTCCTGCGACCGGTTCGACAATCACACAAGCAATCTCATGGCCATATTGTTTAAAGACCTCAGTGACCCGTTCAGCATCGTTATAAGGAACGGTTAAGGTGTCTTTGGCTAGCTGTGCCGGAACACCGGGACTGTCGGGAAGTCCAAGTGTTGCAACCCCAGAGCCTGCCTTTATAAGCAGCGAGTCGGCACTGCCGTGATAGCTGCCTTCAAATTTTAAGATCTTATCACGGCCCGTGTACCCGCGTGCAAGCCGAATTGCGCTCATCGTCGCCTCTGTTCCTGAGTTGACAAAACGCACTTTTTCTACTGATGGAACGCGATCAACGACAAGCTCGGCAAGTTTGGTTTCGAGCAGTGTTGGTGAACCGAAACTCGTCCCTTTTTCAACAGTTTCTTTGATATAATCAATCACTTTCTCATCAGCATGGCCGAGAATGAGCGGTCCCCAGCTTAATACATAGTCAATGTATTCATTCCCATCTATATCATAAATTTTCGATCCTTTCCCGTGGTCCATGAAAATCGGACTCAAATCAACAGACGGAAAGGAACGCACCGGACTGTTGACTCCGCCGGGCATAAGCGGTTTCGCCTTTTCATAAGCGGCAATCGATTTACTAAAGTTCATGTTCTTTTCTCCTCCCAATCATTTCACACTTCCGTATCTTCTGATCACATTCCCCTAACAGACAAAAAGCGCTGAATGATGAACTGTTTATTCGAAAAAACGCCTGTATTGATCAACAACTGCTCTTTCAAACTTAATCTGATTAAAAAAGCGTGCATCAAAACCTGGATGCACGCTCGATGTCATTCATATTGACTACAAAAATTCCGATTCATTCATCAAAATGCGCCGCATACAACTTTACCACGTTTATTTTAATTCAAAAAAGGATCAAGTGCACGCCAAGCCTCTTCTTTTCCGGTTCCATTAAATGAAGAGAACAGGATGAGCGGATCATCTGCTTTCAGTCCCAGATCACGCACAATGATTTGTTTATGCTTTTGAAATTTGCTTTTGGGAATCTTGTCCGCCTTTGTTGCAACGGTGATCACCGGATGTCCATAATAAGAGAGAAATTCATGCATTTGAATATCTTCTTTGGATGGCGGATGGCGCAAATCCACCAGGTGGACGACAGCACTCAATGCCTCGCGTTCTGCAAAGTAAGCCTCAAGCATCCGGCCCCATGCCTCTTTGTCCTTTTTCGATACCTTCGCGTATCCATAACCGGGCACGTCGACAAAATAAAATTCATTGTTGATAATAAAATAGTTCAGCTTCTGAGTTTTGCCGGGCTTCTCAGAGGTTCGGACAAGATTCCTTCTGTTCAACATTTTATTAATAAACGATGATTTGCCGACATTCGAACGCCCGGCAAGTGCTATTTCAGGCAAGCCGTTCGTCGGATACTGTGCCGGTCCTACGGCACTAATCAAGTAATCTGCTTGTATAATTTTCAACGTCATCTCTCCTCAGGTCACCATTCAGGTGATCTGCTCATGTATACACATTCTATCTTAATTTTATTGGTGCTGTCCAATATGAGACGATTCAAGTTCGCAAATCAATCATGGATATCATCCATTTTTGAAAACGTTTGGGTCCTGCGTGAAATTCCTGATCTACGCATAGATCCTAGTAATCATGCATGAAAAATTAATTTAATGCATGAGTAAAATTCAACGTGCCATTAGCAAATTGCTTCAGAAAAAAACTGCCGGCTTTTAAAGTCGGCAGTTTTTATAATGCGTTTAGTTACCCTTGCTTCTCCACTCCCGCGTCGATTGGTCGCGCAGAGAGTGGATGATTTCCCAGCATGTCAGTAAGCGTGGTGTGCACATCTTTTTTGATTGGCACTTCTTCAGGGTGCAGACAAAGTTCGAGTACTTGGTGCAGCGAATTAACCGGAATGATTTCCGCCTTGTCGTATTGCTTTAAGGTCTCCTGCATATTCTCGACCGGTATGATCACACGCTTTGCCCCTGCCTCTACTGCCGCATCAATCTTGGCCATCACACCGCCAATCGGCTTAACTTGTCCATGAAGACCGAGCTCGCCCGTCATTGCGATGTCCGGGTAGACTTTTCGACGCAGAATTGCTGAACTGATGGCTACCGCCATAGAGATTCCTGCAGACGGTCCATCAACAAGTGCACCTCCGGGGAAGTTCACATGAATATGATAGCGGTACGCCGCCAAACCCATTCGGTTGAGCACCGTAAGCACATTCTCCACTGATGCCCGTGCCATGCTTTTTCTCGTAATTGTTCGTGATGAAGAGCCGAGTGACTCCTCTTCTGCAATTCCGGTAATTGTCAGACTGCCTTCATGCCGGCTTTTCACCGCAGACGCTTCAACCTCAAGCAGGACGCCTAATCCCGGCCCGTAAACAGCCAGTCCATTAACGAGACCGATTTCAGGTGCAGAAGGGACCTTGCGATTTGGCTTCGGCGTGAGCCTGCTGGAACGCACGACCCATTCGATTTGTTCCAGACCAATAGTGCCCGGCTTGGAATTTTTCGATGCGGCTACACCTGCAGCAATCTGAATCATGTTCACGGCCTCTCTCCCGCTCTTCGCGTAATCAGCAATTTTCTCTAAGCATCCATCTGCCACATCAAGATTTAATTTCGTTGCAGCTCGCTTAGCAATCATACGAATATCCGAGCGGCTCAAATCAGAGAAGAAAATTTCAAGACAGCGTGAGCGGATAGCCGGAGGAATTTCTTCGGGGCGACGCGTTGTCGCGCCAATTAAGCGAAAATCCGCAGGTAATCCATTCTTAAAAATATCATGGATGTAGGCCGGAATTTGACGATTTTCTTCATTGTAATAAGCACTCTCCAGGAATACTTTGCGATCCTCCAATACTTTCAAAAGCTTGTTTAATTGAATCGGATGTAATTCACCAATTTCGTCAATAAAAAGAACACCGCCATGCGCATGTGTCACAGCGCCTTCTTTCGGCTGCGGAATACCTGCCTGGCCCATTGCTCCTGCCCCTTGGTAGATTGGATCATGAACGGAGCCAATCAATGGATCAGCAATTCCGCGTTCGTCAAAACGCGCAGTTGCTCCATCCAATTCCACAAATGGTGCCGACGGCTTAAACGGCGATTCCGTATTCTTTTTCGCCTCTTCAAGAACAAGTCGTGCTGCCGCTGTCTTGCCGATACCTGGCGGCCCGTAAATAATCACATGCTGCGGGTTTTTGCCGCATAAAGCAGCTCGTAAAGCGATAATTCCGTCGTGCTGTCCGATCACATCTTCAAGCTTTTTTGGGCGAATACGCTCAGAGAGCGGTTCAGACAGTGATTGACGACGCATCCTATTCAATTCATCCATTTCCTTTTTTGATTCCTTATCAATTGAAATTTTTTGCACATGCTGATTGCGCAGTAAACTCCAAAAATACAGACCAATAATCGCGCCAAAAAATATTTGTGTGAAAATCAGCAATACCATCCAATTCATAAACTTCTGCCTCCCATTTCAGCTGCGCTTTAACGCCTGCTTGCCGTATCATCATTCTTATAAGGCATTATTTCCAAGGCTGAAGCGAGTTAAACAGAAGGCAATAAGAAAAAAATCCAACTGCTCTCTTCAATTATGTGTTTATAAATCGTTTACCATTTCCGAGTAATACGTTTCCGCTAACCATGTTTTTGTACCTTTTCTTCATGTTTCGTAACAGATCCGAGCTCCAATTAGGTAAGGACTGTCACTTCTTTTCATTTACACATTAGAAAACTTGGCTTAGCCAAGCCTCTGACGAAGGCGAAGACTTAGTTGCACTTACACTAAATTCCTCTAAATCTTTATACTTTCTTATTTGTGTAAGAAAAACCGAGCAAAAAGCGCCCGGTCTTTAATCTCCAGCCATGTGTGATTGGTTTGTGTCTTTACAGTGTTGAATCATCACTACGATTGCTCGCATCAACTGAGCGCGACTGCGGGCGCACCGCGAGCCTCCTCAGACAAGCAGAAATCTGCGGGGTCTCGCTGGCACCTGATCCCGCAGGCGTCTCGCACCTCTGCTTTGATTCTCGGCCAAGACACTGGTTTATTTGTATAATTATGGGGCAATATCTTATACTTCTGTACGTAAATACATCACACTTTCTAACAATGGTATTTTCATTCAAGTGGGTCATGAATGTTTCTTTTCTTGCAAAAAAGCGCCCCTAATTTAGGGACGCTTGTGTTTTCAATGATTCAATTGGCTTAAGCACTTTCCTTCGGCGTTTCAACGTTGACCTCAGTTCCATCCGTCAAAATCAAGGTCGGTCGCGCTTTGCCTTCAACAGTCTCTTTTGTAATGACACACTTTTCAATATCATCACGTGAAGGGAGTTCATACATCACGTCGAGCATCATACCTTCAATGATCGAACGCAAACCACGAGCACCGGTCTTGCGCTCAATGGCCAGTTTAGCAATGGATTCAAGCGCATCGTCTGTAAATTCCAGATCGACATCGTCAAGTTCAAGCAATTTCTTATACTGCTTTACCAATGCATTCTTCGGCTTGGTTAAAATATCAACAAGCGCTTTTTCATCGAGCTGTTTCAATGTGCTGATTACCGGAAGACGCCCAATGAATTCAGGAATCAAGCCGAATTTCAACAAGTCTTCAGGAAGCACATTTTTCAGTGCATCATCGCGATGCATTTCTTGACTCTTGCTGCCCGCTCCAAATCCGATGACCTTCTTGCCGAGACGGCGTTTGATGATCTGTTCTACACCGTCAAACGCGCCGCCGCAGATGAACAGGATATTCGTTGTATCGATTTGAATAAATTCCTGATGCGGATGCTTGCGGCCACCTTGAGGCGGAACACTCGCCACTGTTCCTTCAAGAATCTTAAGCAGAGCCTGCTGCACGCCTTCGCCGGAAACATCACGCGTAATTGAAGGGTTTTCCGACTTACGCGCAATTTTATCAATTTCATCAATGTAGATAATACCTTTTTCTGCCTTCTCGACATCATAATCAGCCGCTTGAATTAATTTCAGCAGGATATTTTCCACATCTTCACCGACATAGCCGGCTTCAGTGAGTGAAGTCGCGTCCGCAATTGCGAACGGTACGTTCAAAATGCGTGCCAAGGTTTGCGCGAGCAACGTTTTCCCGCTGCCGGTCGGTCCGATCATCATAATGTTACTTTTTGACAGTTCGACATCATCCGGCTTCTGTTTGCTGTTGATACGTTTGTAATGATTATATACGGCTACAGACAAACTCTTCTTCGCGTCATTTTGGCCGATCACATAATCTTCCAAGATGGAGCAAATTTCCTGCGGCTTCGGAATATCTTTAAATTCAACTTCTTCGTCCGTGCCTAATTCTTCTTCCACGATTTCCGTGCACAGTTCAATACATTCATCACAAATATAGACGCCCGGTCCGGCTACAAGCTTGCGTACCTGATCCTGGGTTTTTCCACAAAATGAGCACTTTAATTGCCCTTTTTCTTCATTAAATTTAAACATTCTTTCACCCCTATTCATGCTTTCATTACCGAAGTTTCAGACAAGAGCGAAACCTTGACCAATTGAACCAATCAGCCATCGAAAGCCGTATTCTATAGCTTTCCCTCTTTCTCACAAATCGTATTACCGATGGAAAAGCATTTCATGCCGAAGCAAATGTCGTCTCAGCCGCCTTCAACATTAGTTTAAGGCTAACCAGCCGACCAAAAAAACGAGCAATCAGACCATGGTAAGTTTTCACAACCCTGTCAAAATGCCGATCGTTCATGCACCTGACTTCTCGCCAATCAGCAAGTTTTCTATGTAGGCATTGTAACATAAAAAAATGCTTCCGATAAGCCATATGCCTTATCCTGTAAATTATGTATGATAAAGAAAAACTTAGCGAGGCCAAGTCTTCGACGCCGGCCAAGCTTTAGTTTTTCTTATACTAATACCGCTAATCCCTTATCTTATATATGTTCTTTTTGTGCAAAGAAAAAAGCATTGGTTTCTTTGTCTGTAAAAAAATAATCATTGGGGACGAGACCGGTCGCCCGCCAACGATTTATTATGTCTTGCCTTATTTTTCTTCAGCTGCTGCTTTCGGCTTGCTGTTTTCAACAAGGAAATCAACTGCTTTACGTAGTTGAAGATCACCCTTAATGAAATCGGTGCCGCCCATTGCTGCTTTAATCTGATCAGCACTGATCTTGTATTGTTCAGCCATCTTCTTCAGTTCTTCTTCAACTTCTTCGTCCGTTGCTTCGATTGATTCCGCTTTGGCAATGGCTTCAAGTGTCAGATTGGCACGTACACGTTTTTCTGCATCGTCCTTCATCTGATCGCGAAGTGCGTCTTTGTCATTACCGGAAAACGAAGTATACATATCGAGCGTCATGCCTTGACCCTTCAGACGCTGTTCGAATTCCTTAAGGATATTGTCCTGTTCATTGGAAATCATAATTTCAGGAATATCAATTTCAGCATTTTCGGCAGCTTGTTGAACAACGCTGTCACGTTTGCTGTTCACTGCATCTGCTTCTTTATGCTCTTTTTCATGATTCTTGATTTTTTCCTTCAGTGCGGCAAGCGTTTCAACTTCTTCATCGACATCTTTGGCGAATTCATCGTCAAGTTCAGGCAATTGTTTCTGCTTGATTTCATGAACGGTCACTTTGAAGGTCGCTTCTTTGCCTTTCAATTCTTCAGCGTGATAATCTTCCGGGAAGGTTACAACAACATCTTTTTCCGCGCCGGCTTTAACACCGATCAGTTGGTCTTCAAAACCTGGGATAAAAGATCCGGAGCCGATTTCGAGCGAATAGTTTTCTGCTTTTCCGCCTTCAAATTGCTTTCCGTCGACATAGCCGTCAAAATCAATAACAACTGTATCGCCTTTTTCTACTTCACCGTCTTCTTTAACAACGAGTTCTGCATAGCGTTCTTGAAGATGCTTGATTTCGTGGTCAACGTCTTCGTCGGTCACTTCTGCGCTTTTTTCCTCAACTTCAAGCCCTTTGTAGTCGCCGAGCTTTACTTCAGGCTTAACCGTTACGTCTGCCTTAAGCACTAATTTCTTGCCTTTGCCGATTTCTTCGACATCAACTTGCGGCTTGTCTACAGGTTCGATACCCGTTTTGTCAATCGCTTCAGAATATGCGTCTGGAAGGACAAAATCAATGGCGTCCTCATAAAGAGCTTCTACACCGAACCGTTGTTCAAAGAGCACACGCGGTACTCTGCCCTTACGGAACCCGGGTACATTAACTTTCTTAACTACCTTTTTGAAGGCTTTATCCAATGCTTGGTTAAAACTTTCGGCATCCACTTCAAAAGTCAGAGTGCCGACATTGCCTTCTTTTTTTTCCCATTTTGCTTCTACAGTCATTTATTTTTTACCTCCAACATCTATCTTCATGCTTTTTCAGCATATTGGCTTTCTGCCTGAATTGCGCGCAAACATCCGCCATTTGTTATGCCGACTCGAGAGCGCCGCAAGCAGTGCTCTTCAGCAAAGCAATGACAACCCTGTTATTATAACATAAGAGTTTCCTATGAAAAACTTATTTGTAACAAATTATCGACATAAGTGCCCGTTTCAATACCTTAGGACCAAATGCCATGCGCCTCCGCCTCGCGCAGTAATTGCTCAGCCAGCTGATAGTCATCATCATTCACTTGAAAACGTTCAAGCACCCTGCTTATCTCACGTTTTGATTCTGCAGCCATTGCACGTATGCAGAACAACGCTGCCCAAACCTTTGACGAATCCGGTCTGAGCGGCTTCGGATAGAGATTCATAGTAAACGTCCGTTCCATTTCAACCGCCAGATCCGCAAGTGTTGGATTATCCGAATCCATTTCCATCCTGATTTCTTTTTCGATTTGATCGGCAAACTTCTTATGAAGAAATTCTTCGCTCTCCAATTTAGCTTTATAAATGTGTCCAAACTTTCGAACCGAAATCTCCTTTGCAAGATCGCCTTCTTTAATCGCGCAGAGAAGCATTGTCTTTATTTCAGAGTGCTGCTTCTCATCAAGAAGAAATCGTTTGATTTCCGGAAGGTGAGATGCTCTTAATTGGTTTGCCAAATTATGAAGCAGCAGCATCTGATTTTTTGAATCTGCTTTTTCAAGTGCTGGCCAATCCACCGATTGTACTTCATCATGTTCCGAGTACTCCCGATTTGGCTCATCTTCCACCTGATCGCCCAAATCATCATTGCTCCATTCAGGTTCATGAAGACGAATTTGACAGAATTTCTTCATGTGACGAAGAAATTCCTTAAGTTCCGGAGGAATCGGTCTCTTTTTGCTCACGGCCATAATTTTATGGAGTGCAGTTGTATAATCTTTACGTTCAATAAGAATCGTCAAGTAGAGACGAAACACGTCATAATAGTAAGATGTATTCTCTTCCAGCAGCATAATGACCGCTTCTTCTGCTTCACGGTAATCGCCAAGTTCAACGGAGCACACAGCCCATCCGTACAGTGCACGAATGTCATGGATGTCTTGACCAAGCAATTCCCCAAACAGCTCGCGCGCATTGCCGTATTTTTTCTCTTCAACCAGTGACATCGCCTTACTGAGCAAATGATCCTCCAAATTAGGAAACATGATCAGCTTATTATTGTCGCCGTTTCGCTTACCTTTATTTTTCATCTTGCCCGTCCCGCTTCCATTACCTTTTTTTTAGAATATCAGTTTCCTTTCAGCTTAGCAATGAGTAACTTGGAAGCGATCCGTCTCTTTTCATTCAAATGAAAATGCCCATGCACCTTTTCGGAATACCGGCACTCGGGAACCATCTTCCATTATTCCATCAATATCGAGTTCACCTGACCCAACCATGAAGTCTTCATGGATCAAACTGTCATTGACGCCTGCCTTATCCAAGCCTTCTTCGTCTAAGTCATTTCCGCCTTCGATACAGGTTGGATATGCCTTCCCAAGAGCTAAATGACAGGATGCATTTTCATCAAATAGTGTATTGTAAAACACGAGCCCCGACTCAGATACCGGGGAGTGATGCGGTACAAGTGCAACCTCGCCGAGACGCCGCGCATTCGGATCTGAATCCAGCAAATGCTTCAGTGCTTCTTCACCTTTTTCTGCCTTGAAATCAACAACTTCGCCATCTTTAAAAGTCAATGAAAAATGATCAATGACACGTCCATCAGCATTCAGCGGCATTGTGCTGGAAACCGTGCCGTTTACGCCTCGCTTATCAGGCAGGGTAAAAACCTCTTCAGTTGGAATATTAGCATTAAAAGGAATTCCTGATGTTGAAGGACCTGAACCGCCGCTCCAAATATGTCCGACCGGCAAGTTGATGGTCAGGTCAGTACCCGGTGCATGATAGATCAATTGTTTGAACCTTTTGCTGTTCATAAAATCGCTCGCCTTATGTATGGTTTCATTATGAGTATCCCATGCAGCAATAGGATCGTCATTTCCGCTCACTCTGCTGATGCGAAGAATTTCTTCCATTAGAAGTGTCTGTGCTTCCGCCAGCGCTTTATCAGGGAAAACCTTTTTTGCCCATGCCTTTGTCGGATAAGCGATGATTGACCACTGTGTCTCATCCTTCATAATGCATGCCATATATGATTTGAGTCCGTTGCTGGTCGCTTTCATAAATGCGCCGACACGTGCTCCGTCCATTTGATCCAGCAAATCGGGATTTGGTCCGTAAATATGCAATACCGCATAGTTATCCTTAACCGCTGAATTCTGCGCAACGAATTTCCATTCAGGAATTTGTTTCAGGGCCTCTTCCGGTGCATATTCCAAACGAAGACGTTCGATTTCGTCATCACCCCACCGCAATGTCACATCTTTTGCGCCCGCTTTATATGCTTCTTCAGCCACAAGATGTGCAAATGGAGCTGCTTCAATCGGACAAGTAAGATAAAGTCCTTGCCCTGGTTGCAGATTAACACCTGTTTTAATTGCCAATTTCGCAAATTTTTCTAATGCTTCCTTGAATTGATCCATGTCATTACCTCCGCTTCTATTGTTTTATTATAGCGAACTTGCCGCGTATGGAAAACATTGGACACTAAAGGTGGCCAGTACAGCATGACAAGAACGTATATTCGTGTATAATAATCGTAAGGAATCTTGCTGTACCGCAATAGAAAACAAATGATTACGGAAAGGGAAGGCAAGGTATGAAAAATAATAAACTGACAAACGGATCGAACATGCGCTGGGAATCAAGCCGCATGATGCTGCCCGAGCATGTACAAGCGCTCCGCGAATTAGCACGTGAAGAGTCAAAAAGAGAACGTCCTTACTTAGATGAACAGAGACTCGAGGAGATCGAGCAGATTGTTCGTGAAGCAGCTCTCACCAAAAAGTCAGTGAATATCGACTCCTTTCATAACGGAGTCATTCAAAAGATCCCCCAATGCCACTTATCGATTGATGAAAATAAGCGATGTCTTCATATCAGCGATCAATGGGGTATGCTCCATAACATATCTCCTCGTGATATCATCGACATTCGGTTCAACTAAAAAAACCGGCATACATGAATTGCCGGTTTAAACAGACATTCAATTGTTGCGGTCGCGGTGACGCATCATTCGCAAATGGAGCGGAATGACCAGCCAATATACGAGTACGAAGACAATGAGCGAGCCAATGCCGCTCCATCCTTTATCTCTAAAATAGCCGACCCATTCAATGCCCCAGTAGGAAAGCATTGAAATCATTGTGAACAGAACAACCATAAGCCATCTATTCTTCTCCGTTCTAAAATTCGAGAAGATAACGGCTAATGAAGAAGGAATAAAAGAAAAAGCCATGAAGTCGCCCAAGCCTGTAATATGTGCACTGCCTACATCGTAGAAATCGAGCACATTCCCGGTGATCGTATCCAGCATCCATGTAATGAACCCGAATACACCATAGGTCAAATAAATTTCTCTCCACGTCAATTGCTTTTTTTTCATAAAAAGCGCAAACAAAAGGAGCAAAATTGAAAGTGTAATTGGAAACCATGAACCTTTAGATGTTAAATCCAGATTTTTCACAATCGTATTCATTTTGTTTTCTCCTCAGCAAGGATCTGCACGATTCACTTACGATTAAAGAATAGTATTTCCGTAATGAAAGGTTTCAATTCACATCAATGGATTTGTTATACTTAGAACAAGGTGAGGTGATTCCATGTGCGGTCGATTTACGCTGATTGCGCCCTATGAATACATTGTTCATCGTTTTCAAATACAACATGCTGCTGAAAAAGAAGACTATACAGCTAATTATAATATTGCACCTGGTCAAAAGATTCTTTCTGTTGTTAAAGGGAGTAAAGGAAACCGCATGGGCTATCTTCACTGGGGGTTGATTCCATCCTGGGCGATGGATGACAAAATCGGCTATAAGCTGATTAACGCTCGAGCCGAGAGCCTCTTGCAGAAGCCAAGCTTTCGAGAGCCTTTTCTCAGAAAGCGCTGCCTTATTATCGCCGATTCGTTCTATGAATGGGACCATCATGCTTCAAAGCAAAGAATTCCCTACCGGTTTACCATGAAGTCCAACGAACTCTTTGCTATGGCGGGCTTATGGGATTCATGGACGACAAAGGACCATCAATTGGTTTACAGTTGCACAATTATTACTACAGAAGCAAATGCATTAATGCAACCCATTCATGACCGTATGCCGGTTATTTTAACCAAAGAGGACGAAGACAAATGGCTGAACCCCGATACGGAAACAAAAGAACTGATGCGCATGCTTAAGCCCTTCGATCCTGAACACATGCAATCCTATGAAGTCTCGCAAGATGTAAATGCAGTGCGCAACAATGCGCCTTACCTTATCAAGAAGATGTAAGGCTACATCGGTAAATGGGCATCCGCTCAATCACGAAAACCCATCTCTTCATATAATAAATTATCAAGTGATGAGGAGGTGTCTGCCATGGGTTGCGAAACGAGCGGATGGGGCTATGGCAACGGTTTTGCGCTGCTGATTGTTCTATTTATCTTGCTTGTCATCATCGGTGCTGCTTATTGCTATTGATTCTGAAACGCCGCCCTGGCTTTACCTGTAAACTCTTTCTTTAGAGCTGCCACATGAACTAAGCCGTCTTTTAGAACTATGTGACACATACAAGTCAAAAAAAATCCGCCGTTCATCTTGAGCGGGCGGACTTTTTGATCTTGTTATTTAGTATTAAAGAGATGCCTTGTAAATAGCAAGTACATCCTCACGATTTAATTTCTTGAACTGACCAAATATACCTCTGGCCATCGCGCGATCTGCAAGCAGGTCCAGTTTGCTGTCATCAATTTCGTAATCTGCTAGCCTGCTTGGTGCACCGATCTTCGACCAGAACGAACGCAGTGACTCAATACCCTCAAGTGCAACCTCGCGATCCGTCTTACCTTCCGATTGAACATGGAAAACACGCTCAGCCATCTGTTTGAAACGGCCGACATTGACATCAAGATTATGTTTCATCCAATTTGGAAATAAAATAGCTAATCCGCCGCCATGAGGGATGTCATACACTGCAGAAACAGCATGCTCCAAATTGTGTGAAGCCCAATCTCCATTGAATCCCATCGAGACCATACCGTTCAGTGCCATCGTCCCGCAGTAAAGGATCGTTTCGCGAAGATCATAATTTTCAAGATCATCGACAAGTTTCGGAGCAGCCTCTATAACGGTTTGAAGGATGGATTCGCACAGCCTGTCTTGCAGCGGCGTATGTTCTGTCGGATGAAAATAATGTTCAAAGACATGTGCCATCATATCCACCATGCCATAAATTGTTTGATTTTTAGGCACAGAAAAGGTAAACGTCGGATCCAAGATTGAGAAAGCCGGATACGAATTGGCACAGCTCCACCCATACTTTTCATGTGTTTCCCAGTTAGTAATCACTGAGCTAGGATTCATTTCCGATCCCGTTGCGGCCAATGTTAGGACTGTACCAAACGGCAGTGCATCTGTAGGCAGTTTCTTACGGGTAATAAATTGCCATGGGTCACCGTCAAACTTTGCACCAACAGCAATCGCTTTGGTACAATCAATGACGCTCCCGCCGCCGACAGCAAGCAGAAATTCGATTCCATTATCTGCGCATAGAGCAATTCCCTTCTTAACCGTGGAAAGCCGTGGATTCGGTTCTACACCTTGCAGCTCATAAACCTCCGCATCAATTCCATTCAAGATGTCCTTGACTTGGTCATATAAACCTGAGCGTTTAATGCTGCCTCCGCCATAAACAAGCAAAACGCGCGTTCCGTATTTAGGCAGCTCGTCCTTTAATTTTTCCAGTTGACCCTTACCAAAGATCAATTTCGTCGGATTGTGAAAAATAAAGTTATCCATGATTCTACCGCCTCACTGTTCAATGTACACACGAAGAAATGTGCAGTTACGTTTCTATTATATACGCAAAACTGATCGAATCGCACCATGGAAGCCCATGCTTTGAGCTAAGATTACTTCAACTTTACAGTTACATCGACCGATCCGTCCATTGAACTGAGAGCAGAAACATCGGAGGTTATTTTTCCGAGAGGTATACCTGGGGAGTCCATCTTCGGCTGATTACCTTTGCTAACCGGTGTCGGGCCGAAGAAAACGCAGAAGGAATTTCCTTCCGGCCATAGTCCGACTTCGCCAACATCAAATTGATCTGTTTTCTTGCCTTCAGAAGGAATGGATTTTGGAATTTCACCATAGTATTCACCTTCACCCCAACGGCTGGCTTTGATTTTCATTGGCATCGTCTTGATTAGCGCCTGTGCCGAGGGGTTGTCATAGAGATCCATTTCAAACGTTTTGCCGTCAATAGTCACAATGGCCGTTTTTCCACTCCGTTTTTGGGTTGTACTAGTGCTGGTGTCACTTTTCGCCGATACCGTTGAATGCTCCGTATCCGATTTTGGACTCGAGGAAGTGTTTGATCCGCATGCAGAAAGGAGCAAAAAAAATAAGAGCATTGCTATGGCTAACTGCTTCATGAAAAAGTCTCCTTCATTCTGACTTTAACATTAATTATAACAGTAAATTTTTTATTGACTAAATATTCTGCTTATATGTGATTTAAAGTCATCATCCTGTCACAATTTTTCAAACATCCGTATCCTGATTTTTGAATTCTTGTTCCCAAAGGCGGATAATGATTGTACAAAATAGTGACAATTAATGAACATAAGCTTAAGGATGTGTTTCTGCTTGTTTTTGACCAACTATCGATTTCTCCAATGGAGTATTGCAATCAGTGTCGCCGTATTCGTTATTTGCTTTGCCATTATCGCTACGCTCGGCTTTACACCGCTGTATTATTTTGATGTCCGGCATTTAAATATTGCCGAACAAACCGGCATCGGCAATGCACGTATTGCTGAAAATTATAATTACACGATTTTATATTTGTTAAATCCGTTTTCACAGTCATTTGACCTTCCCTCACTTGCCTCTTCGACTGGCGGGCGCATTCATTTTCAGGATGTGAAAAGAATTTTTACGGCAATCGAAGTCCTGTTTGTTTTATCGGCAGTCATCAGTGCCATCGGTATCAGAAAGAATATAAGATATCGCGACTATTCTTTTTTAAAGCCGGCGGCTATCGTGCTCACTTTATTTACCATCATACCGCTGCTCATGTTCGCTATCGATTTTAATCGTACATTCATCATGTTCCATAAACTATTTTTTAGGAACAATTATTGGATTTTCGATCCAAGTACAGACCCGATCATTAACATCCTTCCGGAAACATTCTTTCTACACGCAGCCCTGCTTATTCTTGGTATTATCGCGATTTGCATTACGGCAATGGTTTTAATCAATCGAAGACTGGCAGTAAACAACTAAATCTTTGGATCTGATCGCTGTTTCAGCACGAAATCCCACTTCTCCATTTTCCATTGACACGGATCGGATACGTACTTATTCTTCGTCTCATGTCCCAGAGCGACAGCCGCTCATGTTTCAAATTCCTCAAAAAAGGAATAAGAATAAAGAGCACGACATCAAGGAGGCATTTTTTTATATGGATTTAGGCTTGGAAGATAAAGTAGTACTTGTTACCGGCGCCAACAATGGAATGGGACTTGCGATTTCAAAAGCTTTTCTAGATGAGGGAGCAAAGGTAGCGGGAGGGGACTTAAGTGGTGAACACTTAAAGGACCTTGAACCTGCAGATTCGATCTACCCCATAATTGCTGACCTAAGCACAAAGGAAGGCACTGAAAAACTTGTTCAGGAATGTGTTGATCATTTTGGCAAGATTGATATTCTGGTGAACAATGTTGGTATTGCGAACTATAAAAGCAGCTTTCTGGATTTGACTGATGACGATTGGAATCGAACGCTGCAGACAAACCTGTATGCGATGATTCGAACCTCACGAGCCGCGTTGCCGCACTTGAAAAAGCAGAGCCATTCGGCGATTATTTCAATCGGTTCTGAAAGCGGACATGTTCCGGATGAATTCGCTATCGACTACAGTGTCAGTAAAGCAGGTGTGATCAATCTGACAAGTGCTTTAGCTCATGAATTCGGCAATGACGGCATCCGTGTAAATTGTGTCTCACCCGGACCAACGCGAACAAACATGTGGGAGCAGCCTGGCGGGATGATTGATATGCTTGCCGAAAAATTTTCAATGGACGGCGAGGATGCAGTTAAGCATTTTGCTGCAAATGTTCGTCAAATACCGCGCGGCGAGATTGGAAAACCGGATGAAATTGCGCAGACAGTACTTTTTCTTGCATCAGAAAAAGCATCGTATGTTAATGGCGCTGAATTTGCCGTTAATGGCGGCTCAGTAAAATATCACTAACACACAAAAATCAATTAAAAGAAACGTTCTGAATCTTGTTGATGGATAAAGAAGAACCGGGAAACGAATCAATCATTCGATTCCCGGTTCTTTTCCGGAACATATTCGCATGATCAGCCAGACAAACCGTTTCGATATTTATAGGTCAACAGATCATTCAAAACCGCAATCTGCTCTAATATATTTTT
Source organism: Sporolactobacillus sp. STSJ-5 (assembly GCF_024385605.1). GTDB lineage: Bacteria > Bacillota > Bacilli > Bacillales > Sporolactobacillaceae > Sporolactobacillus. The sequence continues at coordinate 196,427 of NZ_JANFOJ010000001.1, forward strand.
ACCGATGTTCGTCTCGCGTACCTTTTTTCTTCGCAGTTCACGATCCACAAGTCGGCGAACGGAGAGCACATCCGTTCCATTTTCCAGGACATCCTCCTTAGAATGAAACCGTTGATGCGCCACGAGCTGCATGCCATAAGAATTGTATAAGAGTGTATAGCCTGCAATGCCCGTTTTCGACTGATATGCCTTTGAAAATCCGCCGTCAATGACAATCATTTTGCCGTTCGCTTTAATCGGATTCTCTCCATTAATTTCTTCTACCGGCGTGTGTCCGTTAATGATGTGTCCTTCTTCAGCATCCAGATCAAATTCTGTGAGCATTCGGCGACATATTTCCTCTTTTTCACGAAGCTTGTAATATGGGTTTTTCTGTTCTGCATGAGTTTCCTTATCCTTAATAAAATAGCGTTCGAAGGTCGTCATATCCTTCTTTCCGAATAAAGATGAATTTTCTCCGGTCCATAGATACCAAACCATATCCGTCGCAAAGTCATCGGTTTCCGGACGGTGTGCACAGCTGTACCGCAGATAATATTCAAATACATCGAGAAGCTGCTTTCCCGAATAATCCTTGCCCTTAATGACCATATGCTTCATACTTCCGTCTTCATTAAGCGGCAGGCAGCCATGAATCAGCAAATTACCATTGTATTTTAAATAGAGACTGCCTTTCCCAATCAGAAAATTCATATGTCTCGCTAATTTTTCAGAATGGCGAATGGAAAACAACAGTTTCTCAATAACCTGTTCTTCCTCAGGCAGCAACTGCTCCGGATGATCAGAATTTACCGTCGCAAAACATGTATTCGACAGTTTGTACACCTTACCGTTAAGTCGAATGGTCTGATTGTCATAGTCAATTTTATCAAGGAGCAAGCGGTGCTCCATTTGGAATTCTGGTCGCCTTTTAATTATTGGCATTTCAAGTTTGAATTGAATCATTGAGATCGCTTGATGCATCTTCGTAATTTGCAACCGCTCACTCTCTGAAATTTGACAATCAGTGCCCATCTTCGGACGGAATGCAGGGTTATCATCGTAGTATTTTTCCGCAAGATTAAGAAGCGGAATGAGATTAATGCCATAGATATCTTCAATAATATCGAGATTGTTATAACGCGCGCAAATTCGGATGATATTGGCAAGACAAACCTTTGATCCCGCATAGGCGCCGATCCACAAGACGTCATGATTTCCCCATTGAATGTCTACAGAATGATAATTCATTAAAGTATCCATAATGCGCTCCGGATGCGGTCCACGATCATAAATATCACCAACGACATGGAGGTGATCAACAACCAGCCTCTGAATCGTGTAAGCAATCCCGATAATCAGTTTGCTCGCCTGACCCAATGCGATAATACGATTAATTATTTTTGAGTAGTACTCTTTTTTGTTGGCAAATTCATCTGTTTTATATAAAAGTTCTTCAATGATGTACACAAACTGCTCAGGCAAAGCCTTTCTCAGCTTGGAACGTGTATATTTTGATGAAGCAAAAGCTGCTAATTTGATCATTCGGCCGATTGTCGTTACATACCAGTGGTTCAATTGTTCAACAGTGAGTGATCTTTTTATCAATTGCAGCTTATCTTCAGGATAATACACGAGCACTGCGAATGAATTCACTTCTTCTGTAGAAAGTTCGTCCTTAAATAAATCGTGAATTTTCTGCTTCACATTTCCCGAACCATTTCGCAGAACATGCTGAAACGCGTAGTACTCCCCATGCAGATCACTGACAAAATGTTCTGTTCCCTTCGGCAAGTTCAAGATTGCTTCCAGGTTAATAATTTCTGTCGCCACTTTCTCTTCACAATCATACTTCTCAGCGAGTAAATCCAGATACTTTGTCTCCATCGATATCCCCTTAACCCTATGAATAATGAGTGATCGTTCACATTGCAATTGATGCTATTTTTTAGATTTCAGCCAGATTTCAACTTAAATAAATCCATTAAATCACAGTTTATAGTATAACATATTAGTTTGAATTCCGATCAATATGACATTTTATTCAATCATATATTACATACTATTAAACATTTCAAATAAATAACTCATTTTTGTCACTTCTTCCAGTTTTACTTCTAAAGAATACCAACCAATCATCAATTTCGGAATGCGCTTTCATTAAGATGATCAAGGTAAATTTGCCGCCGAACCATCGTGGATGATATTCAGTAAAAAGAGCATCCTAATTCAATGAAAAATGAAACACAATCATTTTGAAAAATTTTTTCACCCACCAAAAATACAAATGCTGTAACGAAGGAACTAATAGCGCCTTGACAAAGGAAAAATTTATTGAAACAATAAATATAAAGTTAATTATGTGAAAATTGTTTTCTTAATAGGGAGAATAAACGACAGCTTCTGCCAGTCGTATATTCAATTAATTAGTCCGCTCTTGTCATGAATTCAGCGTACTAAAAGAAGAATTGGGGGATTAACTTGTGAATGAAGATGGAACTAATCCGCATCGAAAATTTGAACTCGTAATTAAATCAATGGTTTCGCTTATTGGCGTCGCAATCCTTGCCGCCGGTGCAACATTATGCAAAATGGGTAATGTCGGCCTCGATCCGTTCACAGCGCTTAATATTGGGGTATCAAACAAATTACATATGAGTCTGGGCTTATATCAGCTGCTCACGAATATCGTTATCATCATCTTCGTACTCTTGCTTGACCGAAAGAAAATCGGTATTGGTACTGTTTTTAACATGGTTTTTGCCGGTTTTATGATTGATTGGTTTTCAACACTCTACGGAACACTCTTCCACTACCAGCCAACCCTTCTGACCGCAATTGTCAATGGACTGCTCGGGTTGCTTTTATTTACACTTGGAACATCACTTTATATGACTGCAGATCTTGGTGTTGCTCCCTATGATGCGTTGGCGCCGATCGCTTCAACTCGTTTGCATATTAAATATAAATACTGCCGAATTGTTCAGGACCTTGCATTCATGATTGCAGCTTTAATCATGGCTGGACCGATTGGTCTCGCAACCATCATCATTTCATTCTTCGCCGGTCCGCTGATTACGTTCTGGGACCACAAATTCAGCGAAAAATTGATTGATTCAGTTGCTGATTTCAGCAGGGAGCCGTCCAGCAAGAAAATTGGACATGGGTTCGATGTTGCCGGAAAATCCACCTATAACTTTGTTAAAGACAGCTATTTCCATACGGTGGAAATTCAAAAGAAGCTTTCGCACTACTCCGACCAGGAACTGGAACAGAAACAAAAACAAGTGCGACAAACCGTCAGTCAAGCGCGAAGCATTCTGAAGGATTCTGTTATTCAGTTAGGTCTTCTGAGAAAAGAACAGCATCGGCGAAAACAAGAGGAAAAAAGCAGTGAACATGAAAAGTAATTGACGACACGCATGTTTGCTCTAACGAATTATTTTTTTTCGTTTTTGATTAAGAAAGGAGTTTGCTTTTAATGAACGCACTCGTTTTAACGGAAAAAGAATGTCTGGAGCTTCAAAATCTTCCCGATGTTCCGCTCAAAAATCATGAAATCAAAGTTAAGGTAAGCTATGTCGGCATTTGCGGTACTGACAAGCACCTTTATAAAGGACTCCCAGGATCCGGGGATGCAAATATGCCGGTCGTGCTTGGCCATGAGATTTCCGGTGTGGTCGCTGATTTAGGTCCAGAGGTGCACAGCGCGCTGAAAATTGGCGACAGAGTTGCCATTGATCCGAATATTCCTTGCGGATTCTGTCACTATTGTCACGAAGGCCGTCCGCAGCTTTGTGAACATAATCAAGCAGTCGGCGTGACACGCCACGGTGGCATGGCCGAATTCGTGAATGTACCGGAAACGAATGTCTACCAAATTCCGGACAGTCTCAGCTTGAAGGCTGCAGCAATGGTTGAGCCGGTTAGTTGCGCTGTGCACGGACTCGATGAACTGGAGATTAAGTCTCATCAAACCGCACTGGTTATTGGCGACGGTTTTATTGGTCAGATTTTCACTGCGATGCTGGCAGCAAAAGGTTTGAAGAAAATTGCAGTCAGCGGCCGCAACCCCAAAAAAGTAGAATTGCTGAAACGGATCGGCGCCGACGAAGTTTTTAATCCGGAAAAAGTGGAGCACACTGAAACCTATGATGTTGTGATCGAATGTGTCGGTTTGCCGAAAACACAGGAGCAAGCGATTGCTTCAGCAAACCGAGGCGGTCAAGTCCTTATGTTTGGTGTTTCCGGACCCGACGATACCATCAACGTTAACTCCTATGACATCTTTTTTAAGGAATTGACCATTAAGGGTGCTTTTATCAATCCTCACGCCATGCAGGACGCGATTGAACTTATGGCAAGTGGGCAACTTGATGTTGAATCTCTGATTACCCATGACATGGAGCTTAAAGATATCCCGGATGTCCTAAGCGGCCGTATCCAGGAAAAAATCACTAAGGCTGTTGTGCAAATCAATAAATAATCGACAAGTGCGGATTCAGTCGTTTAAAAAAACGGATCAAAAAAAGCTGTCCATCGAATTGATGGGCAGCTTTTCCTACATTGTCACTTAATTATTGACCGCTTCTTTATCTTGATCCGTCACTCTCATTGATTGAGCAACCTTGATCATCATCGCGCATTCAATACGTTTGCGGAAAATGTCGCAGCTGAACTCGAAATTTCCGGTCAGTGATCCCGTCGCGTGAAGTGAGTTTGCCGGGCATCCGCCACTGCAATAGAGCTTCGCCCAACAGTCTTGGCATTCCGGTTTGGAATAGCAATTTGTTTCCTTAAATTCATCTTGAATTTCCGGAGTCTTCACGCCGTCCCAGATGTTGCCCATACTGTAGGCTTCATCGCCGACAAATTGATGGCAAGGGAACAATTCGCCCCATGGCGTGACTGCCATGTATTCCGTACCTGAACCGCAACCTGAAATACGCTTATGGATACATGGCCCTTCTGACAGATCAAGCATGTAATGGTAGAATATGAAGCCTCTGCCCTCTTCTTCGCGTTTAAGCATTTCTTTTGCGAGAAGTTCATATTGATCATAGATGACTGGGAGATCCTCTTCTTTAAGCGCATAGGGTTCTTTCGGATCACAAATCACCGGTTCCATCGACAGACGATCAAACCCAAGATCCGCCATATGGAAAAGATCATTAGTGAAATCAATGTTATTATGTGTAAACGTTCCACGCACATAATATTCCTTATCCCCGCGTTTCTTGACGAAATTCTGGAATTTAGGAACGATATAATCATAGCTTCCTTTTCCAGTGATCGTTTTGCGCAGCCGGTCATGTACTTCTTTGCGTCCGTCAAGGCTGAGAACGACATTGTGCATTTCCTTATTCAGAAAGTCAATGACTTCATCTTTGAGCAGCAAGCCGTTCGTAGTCAGCGTGAAACGGAAATGCTTGTTGCATTCCTCTTCTTTACTGCGCGCGTATGCGACAATCTGTTTCACAACTTTCCAGTTCATCAGGGGTTCGCCGCCGAAGAAATCCACGTCCAGATTGCGGTGAAAGCCGCAATTCTCAAGCAGAAAATCAATCGCCCGTTTACCGACTTCATAACTCATGATTGCCCGTGCACCATGATACTTTCCCTGGCTTGCGAAGCAATATTCACAAGTCAGATTGCAGGTGTGTGCAACGTTTAAGCACAACGCTTTGACATAGGTTTTTCTCTTCTTTAAATTAAAGGACAGATCCTTAAACTCATCTTCAGAGTATAGCTGACCATCTTTTTTGAGCTTCGCAACATCACTGATTGTTTCGCGAATGCTATCTTCCGTTACATCATCATGATCTGCATACTTATTCAGCATCCGAGCAACTATGGTTTCAGGTTTCGTATCCTCATAAAGTGCAATCACATCGTAAGCCAGATCATCGACAACATGCACCGATCCACTGTATGTGTCAAGGACAATATTGTATCCATTTAATTTATATTGATGAATCATGCAATCAGACTCCTTCTTGCAAAAAATTGCCGCCCATCTGCATAGAGCAGTTGGGCGGTACACAGTTTTCTTACTTATCGATTAGACGGTTCAGCACATTGCTGATTTGCAACACCGCAAGATGTTTTACATGCGGATTGGCAAGAAGTTTGGCATTCGCCGTGTCCGCCATGATTTGCTGATTCTCTCAGATTCATCGTGTTCAACGTTACGATTCTTTTCATCATAAATGACCCCTTTTCGTTGTCTTTTAAATAACCCGGATCCATGAGTTTCTGCTTGCATCATTACCCGATCTAGTCGCCACAGCACGGTTTCCACATCATCAACGTTCACAATCAAAAGTCAGTGAAAACCTACTTTTTTCAGTATACAAAAAGAAAATTAACTTTACTGTGATGTTTGACATTGAAAAGGAAGAAAGATGAAAAAAATAATGATTATTTTATACATTCCATAGGTTTCCGACGCTCAATCTGTTCACAGACTTCATTGACATGAATTAAGTCCCGCTCTACCCGATCCAACCGATCATGTGCATCCTTCAGCAATTCGATAAATGAACGATACTCCTGACTCATGAGTTAACCGCTCCTCTGCCATAATATTTTTCCCGTATTGAGAACTAGTCTTTTTTCCTTATTCGATAATCCAATCGTAACATTCATGCGTCCAAAGGACCTATTATGTCCATTATATTCACTTTATTAGGATAAAAGGCCTATAATTATTTACCGTTAAATAATAGTTATTATTAATAATCCGGAATCAATGACAGTTAATGGGAGTACGTTGGGAAAAGCCTCGAAAAAAACAAAATTTTAACGATTTATTTATACAATAAATGGAATAAAAGAACTATTGATATTGATAAATTGTACCGATCACTTTAAAATAAACACAATGGCATGGTTCTCAATACATCTTTAATGAATCTATGATGACAGCCCTGAGTTTCCACAGACCATACTGTATACGCAATGTATAGGTACTACAATCTAATCTTTTAATCTGAGCTATCCTATTTTTATTCCTAACGAAAAATACAATGTACTATATTCCGTGTAAGGTTTTGTCGTTTTTGAATGAGAATATAGTTTATTAAGTTCAACATAGAATAAACCCACCATGAACAACTACATTTCTAAGGCACATATCGAGACAAGTGAATCAATACCTCAAGTGCCGTTTTAATTCCAAAAGTACCCTTTATGCACAAATTGGCAAGACATACGTTTACACCTTAAATTGGACTGTATATTTCATGTCATAGGCTGATTTCTTTCTATTAGGGAATGACCAATTTAAATCAAACAGGAGGAGTTTAATGTGAAAAAAGGAATGATATGTTCACTATTAGCTGCTGTTATGCTGATTGCGGGTTTTTTAAGTGCGTGTTCAGATGGAGGTTCTACCAGTTCAAACATCTCAAAAGATTTATCATCCACTTCGACATCGACAGGTGCTTCACACTCACAAAAAAGCTCTGATCGGTCATCAATTACAAAAACAGAATTCAATAAAATTAAAGATGGGATGACTTATAAAGAGGTTGCCACCATTGTAGGCAGCAATGGTGAAGTCATGAGTGAAGCTGGAGAAAAAGGTGATCCTGCACATACAGTCATTTACTCATGGAACGGAGATAAAGGATGGGGTGCCAATGCCAATGTAACTTTTCAAAACAATAAAGTAATAAACAAAGCGCAATTTGGTGTCGATTCCGGATCCAGTGCAAAAATAACAATGAAAAAATTTGATCAAGTAAAAAATGGTATGACATACGATCAAATTAAATCAATTATTGGTGGGGACGGGGCAAAAGATTCTGAAAGTGGTACAGAGGGATCTGCTGATTATACGGTTATTTACAGCTTTCAAGGATCTAATTTAGGAAGCAATGCCACATTCATGTTTCAAGGTGGAAAACTAATTAATAAGGCGCAAGCAGGATTAAAGTAAGATGTTTACTCATTTTTGAGTTTACATATAAAAAAGTTACTGGGGGAATTTATTATGGCAATAAAAAGCACTACCGGACGTGTACCGGAGATGGTCTTGGGGATTATCGGGGGTGTATTTGGAATTATCGCTGGTATATTAGCCATGTCTATAGGTTCATTAGCAGGAGCATTTGGACAAGGTGGATCCGATGTTATTGGATTGGGTCTTGGATGTATGTTTGTTTCCGTTCTTGCAATTATATTTTCATGTATCATCAACAAAAATCGCATCCTATTTGGTGTGCTTATTTTGGTTTGTGGAATTTTGAATATCATATTCGTCAGCATGTTTGGCATTCTGAGCGGCCTATTGATTATTATCGCCGGCATACTTGCCCTAGTTAGAAAATAATTTGTTGAAAAGCCGCTTCAGCGGCTTTTCTTTTACACATTATCAGCAGGCGAGCGTTTGGGATAAGCAGGATAAGATTATTTGAGATAATATTAAGCTATTGAGAGGTCTTTTTGTCAGCACACAAAGTGAATTTGAGTCTGAATGTCTGCATTATAAAATTAAAAATATACAAAAAAAGCCTTAACTATCAAGACTTTTCGGTATGTCCCAGAAGGGATTCGAACCCATGACCCACGGCTTAGAAGGCCGTTGCTCTATCCAGCTGAGCTACTGGGACAAAATTAAGTTTTTTTAATGACGACCTATATTATTTTAGAGAATATGACAGGATCTGTCAATGGCTGATGAAAAATAATTAAAACTCGACTTTTCTACTGTTTATCAGTTTACCATTTTTTGAATCACCTGCAAAAAAGTAAAAGTTAAAGGAGCGTTTTAGAGTGAAACGGAATGCTGAGTTTATTCTATCTTTAATTGGTTCAATACTGTCAACCATTGTTTGGCTCTTTCTGTGCATTGTTATTATCGCAACAGCAGCGGCTTATACCGGCTCAGCAGATGATGATGCGTCAATTACCATTTTTTTAATAGGCAATATCATTAGCTTACCTATAATTGTTTTTGCCTGGTTATCTACATTTAAAGTAAGAGAGGCCTCATCCGGGTGGAGCATTTATTTAATAGTCGGCGGTTCAATTTTTATCTTCTCTCCATTCTTTGTTTCTGGTGTTTTATTTCTCATCGCCGGTATTTTGTCCGTCACACATAAGACACCTACAACTCATTCAATTTCCGAATAACGATTTGTCCGTTTGTGTCCAAAATAATTCACTTTTTCTTTTTCTGATTTTTTCATCAATATGGGTTGACTCTCTTCCTGTTGGTATTATAATGGGCATTACAAAAAAGATAAAGATACAAACAAAACAGAAAAGAAGGCGTTTAGGATGTTGTTTACGAAAGATGATTTATCAGAAAAGCTGTACAATGCATTGAGCAAAAATCAACCGCTTGCGTGGAAGGATGTCGATCATTCCGATTTGACGCTTGAGCGCGCCTATGACGTGCAGCACGCATTTAACGAAAAAAAAGGTGAGCCGGTCAAGGGGTACAAAATCAGCTTGACAAGCAAACAGACACAAGATATGTTCCATTCGGACTCTCCGCTCTATGGACAAATCGTTGCCTCCAGCGTCTTGAAGGATGGTGCAGAGGTTGATCTTAGTACATTGAATGAACCGTTGCTCGAACTTGAATTGGAATTCACCGCTCTGGACGATTTGTCTCCTGAAGATGATGAGCAAGCCTTGCTCGATAAAACCGAAGTTGCGCCTGGTATCGAAGTCCCCGATTCACGCTTCAAAGATTGGTTTCCTGTATTGCCTCTCGAACTCGTTATCTCAGACAGCGCCGTTTGCGGTCGGGTTGTTGTTGGCAAAGCTGCATCGAAACCGTCCGTTGAAGCATTGGCAGATGTAAAATCGACAGTTACCTTGAACGGAAAACCATTGACGTCAGGCGTTTCCTCAGAAGTGCTGGGTAATCCGCTGCACGCTTTGAAATGGCTGGTGCAGAAATTAGATCAAGAAAGTAAGAAGATAACTAAAGGCACGACCGTTTCAACCGGCACCTTCTGTTTGCCGAAGAAATTGGAAAAAGGAACTTATGTTGCGACGTTCGACCATAACCTTGGCAGCGTCACACTACATGTAAAATAAGTTGATATATTGTTAAAAAACGGTCGGATCCTGTGCTTAGGACTCGGCCGTTTTATTTTTTTGATGCGCAGTACTATATGAACCGCACATTATCTCTATTTTCGTCCTTTTGAATTTTGAAAGTTATGTTAAAACATTTGCTCTGTTCGGTTGAACTTTTTATTCGTTAGGTAGAACTTCTTTTCTTCGGTTCAACTTTCGCTCTCTTAGGTTGAACTTTCCATCCCATCCGTTAGGTGGAACTTTAGTCGTACTTTTTCTGAATCATTCCTTCGTTTTAGTCATTAGATAGATCCGGTGTATGATAATCATCATTTTTATTAAGGTGCAGTTCAAAATTTGCGAGCACCTTTTTCGCATGCAAACTGGACAGGTTGAACGCTTGCCATGAACGATCCTCGTTCAATTCCTTTTTGCGTTCGTATAAATAGTTTTCTGTCTTAGCACGCACCGCCTCATCCTTTGCCTGAAGCAATTCGGTAAACTGAGGAAGAGCACTGTCAGAAAGTGAAGATAAGTAACCCACATCAATTTTTCCTGTCTGCTCATAGCGTTCTATGTTCCATTTAGTGATCAGCACGTCACTATTGATGTAGTTGATCGATACGAAAGCGGCAATCGCAGTAAGCAAATAGTATTTAAATAGCTTGACGCGCGTATTCCAGATTCTGTACAGCGTAAAAATGAACAGGATAAAGAGTACTATCATAAACGCATGAGTCAGTACGCGAAGATAAGTAAATCCATACATCTGCTCATATAAATACATGCGGATAAACGCAGAGCCGAGCATAATCAACGTACAGCCGACAAGCAATGATTCAAGAACCTGAAGCGTTCGATCCATGATTTTGCCACTTTTTTTCGTCCAATAAACGAGCGCGAGCAAGATGCTGAAATTGATCAATGTTACAAGGACAAGCTCAAAGAATCCGCGGCGCGCGTATTCCGCATAGGTAAATAGTTTGGGGAGTTCAAGCGAAAAGCCGCCGAACAGATATGAAAATTGAATCAACGTGAAAAATACATAGATTGCGTTAATAATGCTCAAGATTGTGGCAGCAATAACTTGGTCAAAACTATTTGTTAAACTTACATAGTCCTCGGGTTGCCGGAACGTGGTTAACGGCCTTTGTTTCGTGATTAAGCTCCAAATATAGCTGAATGAACACAATGCGATCACTGTCGCAAAAATAAATCGAGGCATAAATTGATCAAGATTAATCGCTGCGAATACCTCTGGAATCGACCCTAGAAAATAGCTGAATACCTCATCTGCAGAAGCAAGCAGAGTAACAACGATAACAACGAGCGGAACCGCAATCAGCACCCCGATAAATACTTTGGTCAACGGACTGCTTTTCCTAGCGGACAATCCTCTGTTCAAACGTCTCGCAACCAAGCGGAACGGCAGAAAAAGAAAAGCAAACGGCCGATAAAAGAATCCAAGAAATACATCGCCGATGAACTTAGCAGAGTCCCAAGCGAATTTGGAGCGTCCTGCGGCGAGAGTGGTTTGCATTACAATCAATACCGATATCGCCAACATATTTAATGCATTGAAAACCATATTTGAGAAAATCAAGTAAGTTAGTGACAGTAGAATAATCGGTATCATTAAGAACCAGGCGAAATCCCTGCGTACCGTCACAAGGTTGCGCGTATTCCATAGAAATACGCTGTAAAATGCAAAAACGAATAATGGAATTGAAATACCGGGAAGCTGTTCAAAGAAGAACCAGTTGGCCAAAATGCCTAGCAGCACAGTACAAAGTAAAAGTCTGCTGCTCCTATTATGTAGCATGGGACGATCACTTCGTTCATATAGTCTATTTGCTGTTGAAAAGTCTTCCATTACCTGACACCTCTTTTAATTAGTAATCAAAGCTGTTACGCGCGATACGTCTTTTTTTACGTTTCGTCCGCTTCATAAGCCAGCAGCTCGCCGGGCTGACAGTCGAGCGCTTTGCAGATCGCCTCAAGCGTGGAAAAACGGATCGCCTTTGCTTTATTGTTTTTCAAAATAGATAGATTTGCAGGTGTGATCTGTACCTTTGCTGCAAGTTCGGTCGCGCTCATTTTTTTCTTTGCCATAACGACATCAAGATTTACAACTATAGCCATCCTTCGCACCTCTATACTGTTAAATCATTTTCTTCTTTGACAACCACGGCCTGCCTGAAAACCTCTGCAAGGATGATGGAGAAGAATCCCGCGATAATAAAAATCATTGCAATGATAATTGTGAAAAAAGAATTGAAGCACACAACCTTAACCACATAGCAGAATGAAATAATAAAAGAAGCCATCGCGATTCGTCTCAGGCTGTGTACATTATCCATCATGAACGGATTGTGTCTGTTTAATGTCTTAAAAATCCGTCCGACTTCATACACAATCTGCAGAGCAAAAATACCCGTGACATAAAGAAAAATAAGTAAAAACCAATAATTGCGGTTCGTCTCATAGTTCAATTGATTCATATACCAATTGACCGACCATGGAAGACTTAAGAGTATGCCGATCCCTCCAAGAAAAATCAGATCAAGCATGTGCTTGACATAACCCGAAAGCCCTTTTTCATCAAGAATAACCATTCTCATTCACCTCTCATCTGATTCCCAAAATGATTATAGCATAAAAATTATTGAATAACAGCACTTATTTATTGTTTTTCGATAATTATTTTTCGTTTAAAGATAACCAACACAACTTAGGCAAAAAAAAACGGTGCAGCTAAAGTTCGCACCGATCGAAATTCATGATTATTTTATTGTAATGAGAACATAAATAGTGGCATCAAATGAGGTATTAGCTGATGCTCCCTCAATTGTGAGATTTTGAAAAACCACCTTTATTTTTGCCTTATCGTTCTCTTTTTCAAAAGACATCTGATCAACAGCTATCGTATCTGTTCCCTCAATTTTTTTACTTTTTTCTACGTGATTAATCATTGGGGCAAGCGGTACGGATAGAATAACTCGTTCTTTCGAATCAGTAATTTGAATGGCACCGTATTTCGCATTAGGATCAAAGGACACCTGATAGGTCGATCCGCCTTCCGACATCCTGCTTATCGAAAAGTCGCTCTTTCTCCCCGATTTACTGATTGAAAGACTCGCTAAATGATCATAACCGGTAATACCCACTGCATGATTCGTGCCGATGTCATAGCTTTGGTAATCGCTCTTAGCATAGGGCGAGAATCCAAAGGTTTTTTCAAAATCAGTTGAGAAGTCGAAGTTCTTCGGTAAATAGGACAAGCGTTGGAGTGCGCCAATCTGATCAAGATAGTTGATCGAACGAGCAATGGCTTCCTGATCCTTTCGATCTATATTTGGATTCGAATGAATTTGTTGATTCCGAATCATTTGATTGTGCTCAAGAACCGTGTAAAGTTGAGAAGTCTGACTGATCCGGCTGACCGTAAACGCGTCAATTGGCGGCGTCACTGCGATTACGGAGCAAACAATCGCGAGAACGGCGATATATCCCTTATTTTTCAGCGATGAGATACTTAAAAGGACGCCGCTTACTGCCGCATAAAGACAGAAAAGCAAGACAAGGTAACGCGTATGCGTCATTCCTTGATTTAAAACAATGATCAAAGTCGACACAAACTGGAAAAGGGCTACAGGAATCAGTAGTTTAGGGGCCAAGTTGCGAAAAAGCACTGTAAACCGATTCAGTAAGCTATTCGATAAAATATAGATCATCAGCACCGCGATACAGTAAGACAAGATGAGCGGTTCGAGCAAATTTTCATTCCAATCGCTGAGCACCATGGTTTTAATCATATAGATGAGCAGTACAAGACTGTATATTGCCGCTACTGGGATCATGACATAAGAAATCAGCACATCAAGGAATTTGGGAACTTTTGCTACACGTTCGATTTCCGCTGAGTTCTCACGAAATACGGGAATCAGAGATAGAAAGAGTGTCGGTGCCCCCACCGTCCACAGAATGACCCCCGTATATGAATACGGTCGTGATCCGATTTGAACGAGCAGCGTATCCACGGCAACAAGAATCAGCAAGATGCCGCCATAAAGGATTGTGGAGAAAAAGAGTGAAATAAATACGGATTTAAATAAAATCATAAAGTTTGCATAGTAAGAACTGCCTCCTCTAAGTGAGGGAAGCCAAGCAAAAGCAATAAAAAGTCCAAAAACAACGATACTCGTTCGCGTCATCACGATTGTGCTGAAAGCCGGATCATGGCGAATCAAAAGAAAATTAAGAAAAGTGAGCAACGCTGCTCCTGCCATTGGCAATATGCATGTCCGCCATGAATGCGCATATCGCTCGACAGATACTTGAGCTGCACTAAATGCAAGCGCAGCAAAAATCAACGTAACAATCACGCTACCATATTCATGACCGGACTCAATGGTCATGCACTGCATCACTGCAAGAACAATAAGCAGCAGAAAGGTTATCGGAAATCTTACAATCGTTGCATTCAAACCTGTCAGTCGCCTTGTCATCGCAACGAGCATTTTCATAATGATCACCCCTGTGGGCTATTCTGTGTTCCAACGTTCTATTTACGAAAACAAACGCTGAGCAGCTTCATTTAAACACGATTATCTGCAAAGATAAGCAAGGTTTGATCGAAAAAATGGACACCTTCCGGCTTGCATTGGACAAAATAAAGGGTGTAAACTATATATATGAAAGCGCTAACATCTTAACTTAGGGAGCGTGACAGAGATATGATGATACTAGGTGTGTTTGGAACGGTTTGCGTTATTATTCCGGTCGTTGGTGCTGTAATTTGGGATCGCTATCATACCCGTGTTCAATAAAAATGGGTTATCCCAAACCAGATAGAGATTTTCCCCAATAAAAACGAATCGCTCATGCCTGCTTCCTGCAGACATGAGCTTTTATTTATTCGAGCAAATGTGTTGTTTATTGGTTCAATTAATTGTGATAAACCCTAACCTTAATCTTCTTTCTTCCCCACTTAATCGCTTGTTTTCTTGTTTTATAGTGAACATCGATGACTTTTCCTTTAATTCGTCCGCCTACATCTCTTGCGATCGCATATCCATAGCCTGGTACATATACTTTTGATCCAAGCGGAATGACGCGAGGATCAACGGCAATTGCTTTTGCCGTCGGATATTTTTTATAATTAAAACCTGTTGCGGTTCGTCCAAGCTCACAGTATGAAGTCGCGCTGACCGTAATATTTTTATATTTTGATTTTGCTGTCGCAGCATTCTCCGGAATTCCGGCCAACAGAACAGCGATCATGGCGATTAACAAAATGATTTTTTTCATGTTCAACATCCTTTGTTTTCCGTCTGACTATAAATTTACCAATTTTATATAACAGCCATGTATCATAACTGTTCTCATTTGATTACAGCCACATAACAAATTGATTGCTCTTTTTAGGAAGGTATATAACAAATTCTGTTTACTTACTGATAGCTGTCAGAAAAACGGCGATATAGTCATATACTCTCCTTATGGGAATCATGGGAGGCATGAACATGTTGGCTCAACTTGAGAAACTGGTAGGCAACACATTTAAACCGCATGAGCTTGATGAACTTTGTGCACGGATCACCGGTGGACAGCGAGAATTTCGACGCTTATATTGGGAAGATATTGTTGGCTTGGAAAATATGTCCTATCAAACAAAATCCGGAATTACCTATGTCATTGAATTTAATCTGTATAAAGATGACGGGGAGTTCGATAGTGTTCTTGAGGTCAGTGATGTTGAAGAGCTGGATCGTACAGCACCTCCTGCGAATTACCATAAGCTGTACATAATTCTTTTCGGCATTATCATTATTTCTGTAGCTGTTTACTACTTATTCTCCCTATTTCATTAGATGATGATTTAACGTAATTTGCACAAACAAGCAAACAGTGTCTTAAATGAGCGAAGGTTGCTTCCTGCGCTTGCTTGGTTCATAATAATTAACAACATGATCTGCTGGAAACTATTGCTGATTGACAAGCTGTTATTAGTCCAATCATTTTTGCCGAGCTGCCAATCTTAAAGATACGGCAGCATTTTGTTTATCTTCTGTGATTGATTATTTGGAGGTTTTTAAAATTCAACTGGAACCAACACGTATTGTAAGGCTCCCTTTTGTCACTGACTTGAAGTGTGATCAATTAATTCCCTCAAAAATAAATGATCGGAATCATTTTTATCCCTATGCCATTCATGATAACGAACGTATTTTTTCAGGAACGTTCGCTCTCAATAACCGTGACGTTGCTCTTGTCGATTACATTGGCATTAAGAACTTCAACATATGGATTATCGAACCGCGCCGCATGTTTATCGAGGGAGACCGTGTCATCGTACAAATGAACGATCGACGTCTTTTTGCCGGAAAGTCGAAACTTCTGACCGATCGTTCATTGATTTTAAGGGATAATGAAGACATTAATTGTGACGTGCTTGATTTTGCTGATGTCCTTTTCATCGGGCGATTTGCTCGCGGCATCAGTACACTGTGAACCGCATCTCGCATCTCTGTCTGCTCGAAAATGAAAAAAATATTCTTTCAATCATTAGATAAACCAAAGCCTCCAAAAGTTAGCATTGTGGTCCAACTTTTGGAGGTCAGTTCATTCTAGAGCTTTCAGTTTATATTAATGAACGAAACGATGTGATTAATTTTCGTAATGGAAGGCTTGCTCACGTATGAATGGATAGGTTTTAATCGAATGAGCGTCCAAGTCTTCATGAAACAAATGAATGGCTGTAATCTGCCGGTTATCATATCCATGATAATAGAAAGTACCCGATTCAATGCACATTGCAGAAGTATAGATGGTCACATCCTCTAAACCGTCCGGAGTCACAACAGCTCCCTTTGGAAGATCGCATGTTGATAAAATGTGAAAGAGTCCGTTGATACCATCACGTTCCGTTTCGATACCAGTAATATTATTTTTCCAGTAGGCGGCACGCACAAATCGAGACGGTGGTGTGAAATCTCCGGGCAAACCGACTGATCCAGAACCTTGGCCGAATGCAGACAATTCCAATCCTTCCCATCGAACAGGTTGCAGCTGGTTCGTCTGTAATCCGATATATTGTCTCAGATTGGTTAAATGCCACGAAAAATCAGGACTGTTTGTCATGACACCAGCCGGATTGTCATAGACTTTAATCGTCTTTTCCAGTGGCTCGACAACAATACTTTTGCCCGTCTTGTCAGATAGAATCCAGTGAAGCGGCGGGATAACACCCATCTGTTCAACCAGAAAGTCTACAAATGTGACATGAGCAAGTGCCTCTTTTAGTTCTGTAATGCTGCCGAATTGGGACAAGCTCCAGAGCACAAAATCATGAGGGGCAACTGCCTCCATTCCCTGACCACGCACAGCATTGTAAGATGCAAAACCCGAGAAATAGAGTGTTGCGCAAGTCAAGCCGGCCTCATTCATACCGTCTGCGTACACAACAAAATCGTCTGAAACCGATGCCATTCCGATTATTCCGTACTTAGTTTTTATACGATTTCCAGAAGCTGCAGACATCCAAGAATAATTTCTCGGCATAATGGTGACCGTCTGACCCAGATCCATTGCAAAGTCCATCGTTCTGCCAAACAGGTGATGCCCATCCGTTGTTTCAAGTGTCAAACTTGTACACATTTCAAGCTCCCCCTCACAATGCTATTGATTTTTTCAGTATAGCATACCATTATGGTCATTTGGGAACCTTGAAATCCTATCATCTAACACTTTTCAGATGCTTAATGATCGGAAGCAACGACTCATTTCTTTGTTCAAAATAACCACGCATCGGATTGATCCCTTTAGAAATACGTTCCAGTACCGTCGCAATCGTAAATAATTCAATACGGAGCGCATCATTTACTTCATCCCAAAACAATGGAGCTGCTACGGTTGCGCCTTCCTTGCCTCTGGGAGAGTAGGGACAGATGATTGTCTTTCCTTCTGCATGCTGAACATAATCGATATAAAGCCGACCGCCCCGATACTTTTTCAATCGCTCGGTTGTAAAGTGTTCCGGTGACTGACTCACGAGAAGATCGGAAATGAATTTAGTGAACAATCGCGTGTCTGAATAGCTGAGCCCAAGTCCTGAAATGGGAATATGGATCTGAATCCCTCTGCTTCCTGACAATTTTGGGAAGCTGACAATGGAAAGACGCTCGAAAAGCACGGACATCGCTACTGCTGCCTTAATTGCCAGCGGGAACGCCGAGCGATCAGGTGGATCTAGGTCAAAAATAATTTCTTTCGGTTGTTCCTCTCCTGCCTGTTGAAAAGGAATATGATATTCAACAGCGAGTTGATTGCCAAGCCAGACCAGAGTTGTCGCGTCGTGACACACAATGTAGCGAGTCCCGTCCTCTTCATAAGTACGAATGAATTCGGGTGCATAATCCGGACAATTTTTTTGAAAAAAAGACGTTCCGGGAACACCATGCGGAAAGCGGATAACGGTTAACGCACGATCAGATAAAAACGGCAACATCATCGGCGCCGCTCTATTTAAATAGTCGATGAATTGTTGTTTATTTATTAATGGATGCTGCCATATCGGCTTCTCCGGATGGGTAATCTGGATGCTGCGATCCAACAAAATCGATTCCGCTGTTTTCATTCATTCATCTCCTCAATCCTGCATTGTTCGGGACTTACATGAACAAAAGCCTGTATGCTCGGCTGTCTGAGTACCCCGCTAGCTGTCCATTCCTGAAACGCAACCTTGACAGTAAGCTGAGGCTGCATCCATTGTGCTTCCGCACTTCGATCCACTCGATTAACAAACGGATTCTCTTCTCGTCTCAATCGGTTGGCGAGCACAGTAACCAATTTCCAATCTTCTTCTGTTAATTTACCTGTCCCCACATGTCCAATATAAACAAAATGTCTTCCTGAATCATACAATCCGAGAAGCAGAGCATTAACTGTACCCGATCTTTTGGTCACTCCTCCAACAATTGCGATTAAATCACGTGTCACTTTAATTTTTCGCCAATTTTCATTTTTACCGTTAATAAGGTATGTGCTGTTTTGTTCTTTTGAAACAATGCCTTCCATGTGCCGTGCCTTTACAGATGCAAACAGTGACTCACCATCTTTAAACATCGGCACAAGTTGAACTTGATCACTCACCGGCAGCCATTTCTTCAACAGTTCTATGCGTTCACAAAGTGATCGCTCATTAACCCATTCTCCATTACAGAAAATCAAATCGAAGACCATATAAAAGACAGGAACGGCATGCATCAGCATTGGAATACGTGACTGATTGTGCACGCTGTCCCTCTTCATGACCTCGTGAAAAGATGGCTTTCCATGAGAATCCAACGCAATAACTTCCCCATCCAGGATGAATGAATTCGCCTTCGTGTTTTGACGAATGATATCAAGTTCAGGATAGTTTTTCGTTCGTTCATTTTTTCTTCGGTTAAACAGTCGCAGTTCATGTCCATCGTAATAAGTTAAGATGCGTATGCCGTCCCATTTCACTTGATGAATCCAATTCACTCCGGTTGGAATTTCCGTTTCACGAATCGGTTCGAAGGGTACAATTGGTTGAAGATTCATCGTTTAGACCGTCTTTTTCCGGCGTGCGGTTGTTTTTCTTTTTGGTTTGGTTTCCTTTACACTTGCTTCAAGTGCGGAAAGCAAGTCGACGACATTCGGTTGTTGCGCACGACCTTTCTTCTGTTTTGCAGGCATCCCTGAAACCTTGTCTTCAATTAATTTTTCCAGCTTTAATCGGTAGTCGTCTTTATAATGCTCCGGTTGAAAAACAGTTGTCAGCTGATCAATCAACTGATTCGCAATCATCATTTCTTTCGGTGCATTATCTGTCTTCAGGTCACCGAGGCCGGGAACCTCACTGACACTGCGGACCTCATCCGGGTAATACAATGTTTCAAGCAGCATTCCGTTCTCAAAGCTGCGGATTGCAGCAAGATGCTGTTTTGAGCGAATGATAATATTAGCAATCGCGATTTTATTTGAATCCTGAATAGCCTGCTTCAATAAAGAAAACGCGCGCAAACCATTACCACTGTCCGGACCAATGAAATAGGATTTTTCGTAATATATGGGGTCAATTTCATCTAATTTCACAAAATTAATTATTTCTACATGCTTGTCTCCGTCCTCTTGGAGATCATTTAGTTCCTGTTCGCTGATTGGTACAAACTGCCCCGGCGAATATTCGTATCCTTTAACTATTGCTTCATTCTCGACTGCTTTTCCGCATTTCGAACAGGTACGTGTATAATTAATCGGTGCCATACACTCCTTATGCAGCATTCGTAAGCGAACGTCTTTATTTTCGGTCGCAGTATATAATTTGACGGGAATATAGACGAGCCCAAACTGTATGGAGCCTTTCCACATTGTTCGCATCTTGTTCACCTCGGCATTAGTATGTGCGCGTGAGCAATCCAATAACTGCGAACTGACTATTTTCATTATTTTTACAGAAAAAGGGCAGAAAAAAAGCCTCTCAAATTATTGAGAAGCGAAAAAAGGATGTTACATATCAGAAACAGAAGGCAATTCATATTATATAACTTGGAATAAAATAAGCACAAGTTTTTTGTTTTTAAAAAATCACCCCAAAATTTTTAAATGAACAGCAACCAAGTGCAGAAACAAAAAAAAGGATCTTTCTCAAGATCCTAAAAGGGGGGTTATTACTTTCACGAGTTACAAGTTTAGCATAACAGAGAATGAACAAAAATTCTACAAATTTGCAAATATTTTATTATAATAATGTTTTTTCTTTATTATTTGTTTTTTCCCAATGCTGTAGCTCTTGCTGCACTCCTGCCTTTTCTCTAATTGTTACAATCAAACAAATAGAGCTTACCAGAACGCAATCATCAGGCTGATGACAATGACCCAAAATGGTATGCAGATCACCATTGCCCATAACGCACCTTTAAAAAAATTACCCTCCATGTCCATCACCTCGTTACTCCGAATCAAGAATGACCTTCATCGGCAGTATGTCCGTAACGACAACATGAGATACGATTTTACCTAATTTATTCAAAAGGTGCAAAAAAGGCGATTTGGCTCGTTCATATCCCCATTCAAAAGACTTGAACCAACATAATATGTATTATCAGGCAAAAAGTTCATGATGTCTGATAACCGCCATATGAGTGCCCCTCCTCATCACTCCCTAAACGCAGCGGTGTCGCTTTCGCGACAAAAAGAGAGCCGGACTGGATATCCGGCTCTCTTTTCTATTGATCACATTTATTTCTTCAGCTTAAACGATTGGGAAAATGCGTCAACCGGCTTGCCGTCAAACGTATAATAAGTGACTTGAGCAGTCTTTTGTTCATTATCATAATCAAAAATAACGAATGTTCCTTCTTGATAATTACGCGGAAGCCGCAAACTTCCGGGATTAATCACAATCATACCGTCCTTTTGGAATGCACCGGCAAAATGTGTGTGACCAAAACAAACAACATTCGCCTTCACTTCAAGTCCACGGTAGCATAGTCGTGCGGGAGATTGGCGGACGCCGAGCAAATGCCCATGCGCAACAAGAAAGGTCAATCCACCAATCTTTTTCACACATTCATTAGGATAAGCACCAGGATAATCACAGTTTCCTTCAACAGCTGCTGCAAAGCCTTCCATTTCCGGACAATCCGGCTGCAGTTCGGAATCGCCGCAATGGATCATAAAATCGACCTTGCTTGCATAGCGTTGCTTCAACTCAGCTAATTCATGAGTAAAACCGTGGGTATCACTGACAATTAAACACTTCATTCAGTGTCACCAACCCAGCTTGTCCATCGTTCTTGCAACTGCTTCAATGCACGAGCACGATGGCTGATCTTGTTCTTCTCATCATCGCCCATTTGTGCAAAGGTCAAATGCCGTTCCGGAATCAGGAATAGCGGATCATAACCGAACCCATCTTCTCCGCGTCGTTCCATTGTGATGAATCCGTCACAGCGGCCTTCGGCAAAGTGAGTCGGTTGGCCGGGCTTGCTGATTGCGAGTACACAGACAAAATGTGCTGTTCGCTCGCTTTCAGGCACGCCTGCAAGTTTTTTCAACAACAGATCAATATTATGCTCACTGTTCTTATCCAGACCTGCGTAGCGTGCGGAAAAAATCCCCGGTTCGCCGTTTAACGCATCGACACACAGCCCTGAATCATCTGCCAAGGTGATCATGCCTGTCTCTTGAGATAATGCTTCCGCTTTTAATGCAGCATTCTCACGAAATGTTGTTCCAGTTTCCGGTACATCCGTGTGAATATCCATATCTTTTAAAGAAAAAACTTCTGCATCGAATTCAGCAAGCAGTGCTTTAAATTCTTTTATTTTTCCTGGATTATTTGAGGCAATCAATACTTTAATCACTTATTTGTTCCCACCTTTTGTTCGACAACTAAATCGCCAAGAATGGTTTTTTCTGCTTCAATCAATTCATGGATTCCTTTTTTTGCAAGTGAAAGCAGTTTCGCCAATTCCTCTTCACTAAAGGTCGCTTCCTCGCCGGTTCCTTGAATTTCAATAAATTCGTCGCGACCGTTCATGACAATGTTCATATCAACATCAGTAGTCGAATCTTCTTTATAACAGAGATCCAATAACGGACCATAGATCGGATGGATGCCCACCGAGGTCGCTGCAAGATAGGATCTGATCGGCATATGGCTGATCTGCTTCCGTTCAAGTGCATGTCTGAATGCCAGTACCGCCGCGACAAAAGCACCTGTAATGGACGCGGTACGCGTACCTCCGTCCGCTTGGATGACATCGCAATCAATCCACAATGTGCGTTCGCCCATCGCCTCAAGATCGACAACGGAACGCAGCGCGCGGCCAATCAAACGCTGAATTTCCATGGTTCTGCCGGTCACTTTTCCTTTAGTAGATTCACGCATATTGCGCTCAGGCGTGGCGCGAGGAAGCATCGCATACTCTGCGGTAACCCACCCTTTTTTATGCCCACGCAAAAAAGGCGGCACGCGGTCTTCAATGCTCGCATTGCAAATCACTTTTGTTTTGCCTACCGAAATAAGTACCGAACCTTCTGGATGAATAATAAAATCCGGTTGAATTTGAATAGACCTTAGTTCGTCGCTTGCTCTGCCGTCTGGTCTCATTACTTCAATTGCCCCCGTGTCCATTATTAGGGCTCCTTTTTTAGCAATCAGCTTTGTTAAAGGATCTCGTTGTTCATACTATTATTGACTCATTCAGTGCAAATGAGCCAATAAACAACCTCATCGTTTAATCACCTAGTGCAAAAAAGAAGAGAAGCCCTGTCTGCTCCTCTTACTATACCATATTTTCATTAATTAAATTACAGGCCGGTCGCATCAACCCAATCGCGAGAAACCGCTCCGGATAATGTTTTCCCGGATTCCAAAGTCATCTTTGTCGCATGCCCTACTTGTATCGACACCTTTTGAATCGCTGGGTCCCCTGTAAGTGTGAGAACAAGACTGCGAACGACTTGATCATTGATTGTCTTCGCCTTTTTATTATCATAAATAGCACTGTTAAAATGGAGATATACCGTTCCATTCTTGATTTGCGGTTTTTCAGTCAACTGAATATCGGGGTTCATCGGTGAAATGAGTGCCCCTGCCGCCGGTTCGTGAATGAGTGCATTGACGAGGCCGGTTACGCGATCCGAACCGACAGTCCCACGAACTGTTACCGGAACATCGTAGGTTTTTCCTTTGTTGGCAGCCATATAATAGACCGTAAGCGGTTCACTGCCGCTGACATCAGCCACATCGCCGGTGACTTGATTAATCCCGTCCGCACGTGTAAGTCCTCTGCCAACTACATTTTTAGTTGACGGCCATGCTTCCATTGCTTTGCCGTCAACTGTGATTGTCACTGATTTTACAGCCTGAAATTGAGTGAGCGTCCAGACAATAGACTGAATGGCTTGCCTCTGACTCGCTGCGGGTGTATCAAGCAGGTCCTTAGAAAAATCAGCTGTTGCATTACCCCTTTGATCTGTAGATACATTCTTTACTTCCGTCCCCGAAGGCAGTGTTGCCTGAAATCCGTTTGGTAACAAGTTGGAGACCGGTCCGTCAGCAACCAAATAGTTTAATACCTGCTTTGTCACCGCATTTGTTTTCGGCAAACCGACCATTTGTGGGACAACAAATCCATTGGCATCAGTTAAATACAAGACTCTTTCAGTAAATTCCTGATGCTTGCTGGTTTTAACCAAATCGGACTTGCTGTTTACATACTTAACGCTATCCGGTTCACGATCAGCCATGCCGCCGCAACCTGCAAGCAGCGCCATCGATACTGCAAGACAAGCGCCAGCCAAAACGAATGATGTTCGACGATACATAATGTACCCTCCTCGTAAATCCCTATGGGTTGTACTAACATGTATACGAGCCATCCAATCGAATAGACCTTTGTTTTTTTGAAAAGCTGTTTTTCTTAATTCTGAAACTAAGGTTTCATTCTTATTATTTAAACAATGAGAAAATTACACCAAATAATGATATACTTTTGTATAAAATAGTGATTTTTTTACATACCTGCTTGTATCACGTGGAGGTGTTTCCCCTGATCCTTTTTAAAAGAAAGCAGCAGCACAATGAAATCCATTCACAAAATCATTCAAACAACCGTAATTCAATGGGCAGAATACAAGTGGCTGCCGATCAGCTGAAAGGCGTTGTCGAACAGCTGAAGCTCGCTGCAGAGGCTTTGAACGAGTCCTCTAGTTCAAGCCAAACCAGTGTTTCAGAGTTCAAAAGACATACAACGCATACTGCTGAAAGCGCAGCGCAAGTTAATGAACAAATGCATGTAATTCAAAACTCCGCACAAACAATACTTTCAATTGTGAGCAGTGTGCAAGCAGACAGCGAGCAGGCTTATCAAGATCTTGGTTCTTCTTTAGAAGCGGTCAGCGGATTAGAAAAGACCATGTCAGGCATCTTAAATGGTCATCGCGAGCTTATGAGTCAAATGAATGAGCTTGTCGCACATTCAAGAAAAATAGACCAAGTCTTCCAATTGATCGGTTCCATCTCCGAAGAAACGAATATTCTTTCGCTAAACGCTGCTATTGAGGCTGCCCGGGCAGGCGAAGCAGGAAAAGGATTTTCCGTTGTCGCGTCTGAAATTCGCAAACTTTCTTCTGAAACGCAGCAAGCGGTGCACGACACAAAACAGACCACACAACTGATACAGAAGGAAATCAGTCGATCGACTGAACGTGTCAATAAGGAAACAGCCGAAATTGACAAAGGATCAGAAAAATTGCAGCACATTGTCGCAAACTTAAGCGACTTTAAAGAAAAATTGGAGACGATCATGCTCGGCAGCAAGGAATCTGCAGCTTCTGTTAATGAACAAACAGGAAGCATCTCCACAATTTCTGATCTAATTAATCAAATTTCAGCAATGACACAGACGAATCAAGCGCTTGCAGAAACAGTTGAACAAGACGTGTCGAACCAATTCACCAGCATTGATCAAATGCTGGCATTGAACAAACTGCTAATTGGCACCTCAAATGAGCTTCATAACTCGATTCAACAGGATGAACGTATGGCCATTCAAATCAACGCAAATCAACTGAAATCGATGAAGCAGTCAATCCTGCAATTCAGTGAGGAACACCCGCTCGCGCCTATTGAACCTGCACAGCATAAAAGGATCCTGAGCATTCTTAAGGAAAGTTATCCCGAACTTGAAGCGGTCTGGTCGAATTTTCCCGACGGTTCGTTTGTTTATTCAGAGCCGGCAGCTGCTCTTGCAAACGCAGGTGCGCGAACTTGGTTTGTGGAGGCAATGAAGGGTTCGCCATATGTGTCAAAACCTTATTATTCTGCGATTACAAAGCAGCCTTGCGTTACGTTGTCCTTTCCTATTTTCCAATCCGGACAAGTAATCGGTGTTTTTGGAACAGATTTAACGGTTCATTGAAATGGTGTAACATAAGAAAAACCGAGCAAAAAGCGCCCGGTCTTTAATCTCCAGCCATGTGTGATTGGTTTGTGTCTTTACGGTGCTGAATCATCGCTCCGGTTGCTCGCATCAACTGAGCGCGACCGCGGGCGCACCGCGAGCCTCCTCAGACAAGCAGAGAAATCTGCGGGGTCTCGCTGGCACCTGATCCTGCAGGCGTCTCGCACCTTTGCTTTGATTCTCGGCCAAGACACTGGTTTATTCGTTTAAATACGGGGCAAATTCTTATACTTTCTTTACTTGTTAGAAAACTCGGCTTCGCCAAGCCTCTGGAAGGTGCGAAGCCTTAGTTGCACTTACACTAAAGTCCTCTAGATCTTTATATCTTATTTGTGCAAAAAGTCCGAACAGACTATGCGTCTATTCGGACTTTTTATTTCTATACATTGGTAATGGTCAGCCATGCTTGACACTGGATATGGAACGCACGCGATTGGCGGCACCGAATCCTTTGGCTTCTTTAATAATATACAACGGACGATCTTTTGTTTCGTCATAAATTCGACCGATATACTCTCCGATCACGCCTAGAATGAACAATGTGAACCCGCTAAACAAGAGTTGAATAACGATGAGCGAGGTCCATCCAGGCACGGTGCTTGATGTGAACAGCTTTAACGATAAGGCAACGATCATATAGACAAATCCTGCCAAAGAAAGAAATGCGCCGCCATAAGTGGCTAATTTCAGTGGTTTATATGAGAACGAAGTCAAACCATCGATTGAAAGCTTCAGCATTTTCTTCAATGGATACTTTGTCTCGCCGGCCAGCCGTTCATCACGAACATACTCAATCGCCGTTTGCTTAAACCCGACCCAGCTGACAAGCCCGCGTATAAACCGATTTTTCTCGGGTATGCGCTTCATTTCATCACATACGCGCCGATCAATCAAGCGGAAGTCACCTGTATCAAGAGGAATATCGATGTCTGTTGACATTTTCAGTGTTCGGTAGAAAAGCGATGCCGTGAGTTTCTTAAAAAAGGTTTCACCTTTTCGTTCTACTCGCTTTCCGTAAACAACATCATAACCTTCCTCCCATTTTTCAATCATTTTCAGGATCAATTCAGGTGGATCTTGAAGATCCGCATCGATGACAACGACAGCCTGGCCAGTCGCGTAATCCATGCCTGCCGTTATCGCAATTTGATGTCCGAAATTACGTGAGAACTCGATAACTTTTACGTTCGTGTCTCCTTCGGAAATATAATTCAGCAGCTCCGAAGTTCGGTCACGGCTTCCATCATTGACAAACAGCAACTCATAGGATTCATAAGTTCGATCCATGACTGTTTTCAATCGCTTATAGGATTCGTAGATCACTTTTTCTTCATTGAATACCGGCACCACTATTGAATATTTAACTGTCATGGCCATGCCTCCTTTTTCTTTTATACCGCACTGCACCATTTTTTATTTGTTATAGACATAGAGCGTCGATTGCCCTCC
The DNA here is from genome assembly GCF_024385605.1 of Sporolactobacillus sp. STSJ-5. Classification (GTDB taxonomy): domain Bacteria; phylum Bacillota; class Bacilli; order Bacillales; family Sporolactobacillaceae; genus Sporolactobacillus. Next base: position 223,894 of record NZ_JANFOJ010000001.1, read on the forward strand.
TGATCCGTTTTGACTGCTTGAACTCGAATCCGAACTCGACCATTCACTTGCCTTGACCTCTGTGCAGTTCTTCTTAATCCAGTTGGTTACGGATGCGTTCTGTGCACCGCCTTGATTTCCTGAGATCAGGAAGTATTTAATCTCTCCAGCCTTCACCATCTTTTCCAATTTGCTTACGGTTAATGCAGGATCACTGCCTGCGAATCCGCCCATTGCCATAACCGCATAGTTTGTTTTCATCATGATGGAATATGCGGATTGAGCGCTTGGCACGGCAAGAATAAACTTTTCACCCGTGTAATGCTTGCGCAGATAAGTAAGCAGTTTAGTACTGACTTGTTGACGCATTCCGCCACCGCGATTCATGCTTCGATCCGAAGTGCTGGTTGACGATTGGTCGGTTTGATTTTGTGACCATTCATTTGGACCTTGTGAAGCCCCTGAGGCACCAGATTCGCCATCGATCGATGGTGCCTCTCCTTGACTGCCGCCAGGTCCTCCGGTTCCGCCTCCAGGGAAGCCTTTCCCATCTGAACGTTGGCCGCCCATACCTGACTGTGTTGAACTCGGCCCGGCAATAGGAGTCGAACTATCCGTCTGATTAAACGTTGATGGAAGTGTCCAATACAATGGAGCAAACAGCATTAATAGTACACTTGATCCGGCAATTGCTCCTTGAACTTTCCGATCGGCCGTTCGCCAGACAATTCCAAAACCAATTGCTAGTATACCGGCTACAATAAGCAACACAGTCCAGATCGTTTCAATACTATTCTGGTAAAAGATAATTGCCTCAAAAAGAAGCGTTACACCAAAAGCGATCGGGAGAAGATAACCGCGCCAAGAGCTCTTTGCATCACTGAAGTCTCGCCACAGATACGAAAATCCGATACCGACCAACGCCGCAATCGGTGGTGCCATCAAACTTAAATAATATTGGTGGAAGAAACCGGCGATGCTGAAGAAGACCATTGCCGGAGCAAGCCATGCAAGCCAGAAAATTGCAAAACTATGTTTTTCATTCAGCTTTCTGCGACGGAACCAGTCAGCCACAATCGCAATAACTCCGAAGAGGGCAAAAGGTAGAAGCCAGCTTGCTTGTCCGGATAATTCTTTTGAAAAGAGGCGCAACGGTCCTGCGCTCCCGGTGCCGAACATCGACCCCTGATTTCCGCCGCGATTGCCACCCATTCCGCCTGGCGGTGTTCCGCCCATCTCGCCTCCGAAACTATTTTCTCCGGAAGAAGAATTTGGATTCTGTAAATTCTCTGATGCATTCGTTCCGGTTTGCGTTCTCGCTCCACTTGGCATTGTTCCCGTTTTTTGCCCTCCGGCACCCTGTTGACCGGTCAATCGTGATACGCCGTTATAGCCGAGGGCTAGTTCAAGAACCGAATTGGTCTGACTCCCGCCGACGTAAGGACGCTTACTGGCTGGAGTAGAATCAACAACAATCGCCCACGAAAGAGAGACTCCTGCCAAAACAACGGTTGCAGCGAGAAGATGGAGTATTTTTTTCTTCCAATTGATCTTCATAGCCATCCAATAAAAAAGATAAATCGCAGGAACAATCATAAATGCTTCAAACATTTTTACATTAAAACCAACGCCGATCATGGCAACACTGAGTAAGAGCCAGCGAAATTTAGTCGTCGATGCCGCTTTCACCACTGCCCATGCCGCAATGACCAGACAAAGAATCAGAATACTGTCCATGTTATTTGTTCGTGTTACGGCTATAAAGATCGGCGTGACCGACATGACAATACCTGAAATAAATGCAGCAAGTTTGCCAGCCTTATGCTTCACCATTTGGTATACAATCACTGTGGACACAACCGCCGCAGCGGCTCCGGGAAGCAGAACACTGAAATTGCTGAATCCGAATAATTTGGCGCTTATTGTTTGCAACCAAAGCGCAACGGGGGGCTTGTCAACCGTAATAAAACCTGCAGGGTCGAATGATGCATAGAAAAAGTTATGGAAACTTTTCATCATACTCTTTACAGCTACTGTGTAGTACTCATTTGTATCTGCTTTATTAAGCAGAAAGAAATTCATGAATCCTGAAAAAAGAATGACACCGATTAAATAAAAATCAATTCGTTTACTTTTAAATAAGTTCATCTTGAACTCCTCCTCAGGCAACAATAGATCTGAAATAAACACCTGTACTCGTCAGCACGAGCTTTTTGCTTAACAATATTATGACAAGCCAATCTTAAAGAATGCTTAACTCAAATCAATTTTTTGTGTAAAGGAATTGCCATAAAAATTAAGAAAAACCGAGCAAAAAGCGCCCGGTCTTTAATCTCCAGCCATGTGTGATTGGTTTGTGTCTTTACAGTGTTGAATCATCGCTTCGGTTGCTCGCATCAACAGAGCACGACCGCGGGCGCACCGCGAGCCTCCTCAGACAAGCAGAAATCTGCGGGGTCTCGCTGGCACGCGATCAACAGGGCCGCACCCGCAGGCGTCTCGCACCTCCGCTTTGATTCTCGGTCAAGACACTGGTTTATTCGTTTAAATATGGGGTAAAATCTTATACTTTCTTTACTTGGAACAAAATCGCTAACGCGATCTCACCACGCTCCAGATATACCTAAATTACCTGGAGTTTTTTCTTACATGTTCCATTGTGCCTCTACAGAATGGACACACAATTTCAACTTCTTCGCCTTTGTTCAGGTCATAACCAAATTCTTCGACGACAAAGTCAGGCACCTCATCTTCTTTCCCACACTCCACTCAAAGGCAATGACCGGCATTTCTTCATTTAGACCTAATGGGTCTTCTTCTAACCAGTCCAAACCTAACTCTTGATTAGCTCGTTTTTCTTTTCGTTCATTTTCTTTCCTCCATCTCTGAATCCAGGGGACATCTTCCAAATAGTGATAAAAATAACCGTAATTGGCATGCCAGATTTCCGTTAGCTCCATTTCTCGCTCGCAGCAGGGACATAGGAATGAATTTTGATGAAGAGATTCAATCATCAATTCACGGTAGGTTTTTCTTTTCTTCTTTATCTAGAATAAATGAAAGCTGTTTCGTTCTTTTCTTACAAATGAAAAAGAACGAGATGAAGTTGCTCATCTCGTCATTTATCCTAGTTAATTTTTTTTAGTGCTAATTAACGCGCGTTTTCGTCAATGACTGCTGCAGAAAGCGAGTAGCCAGTAACACCGATTGTAAATAGTGTTGGCAAATCAATAATGGCACCGCCAACCGTAACCGTGTCAATCGTATAGGTAAGAAAATATTGGTTTTCTCCGAGTGGCGGATTTTCATCAACAGCATGGAACGATGTCGTGACTGTGCTGAATGCAGTGGCAAGCAGAGTAGCTGCTGCCGCTGTCAATGCAGGGCTTGAATCTGTAGTCGCAAAAATCGGCACCGGACCATTTCCGCATTCATTAACACGCAAAATTTGGAAAGTTACAGGTACACCGAGAACAATTGCAACAAGTGCAACTACTACTGCTGGTGTCCATTCAATTGTAGCATTAAGTTCCACGCGTTCGTCTCGATCAGCCACGCAAACCTGAGTTTGTGCAATGTTTGTTCCAAATACAGTCGGGTCAACTACTGGTCCCGGTATTACTGGTAAGGATGATGTTTGACTGTTGTTAAATTCCCGCAATAATCCCTGTTCATCATCGTCTCTTTTGCATTTGTTGCAACCGCACTTTTTTTCGCATGGATCATAGCAACCACAATCATCGTGCCTGCGGTTGGAATAATTCTTTTTTCTGTCTCTATCTTCATCAAAAAAATCATAACTCACTTCAATCACTCCTTTTGTTTTGATACTATATCCTATTAATCTGCACACGCTTTGCATGGATAGTTGACGGAGTCTTTTCGCACATTTTTGTCCAAATGACTGTTTTTAGACGAATCTCATATGGTAAAGGTCCAGCAAATCCTCTGAAATAACGGATAGAGGTCTAACAAATAATAGGAGTTGATTAGAAGTGAGGGCAAGAACCCAAGTAATGAAAAATGATGCAGAAATCCTAACGATGAATTCTGTAAGAGAAACGATTATTCAGCATATTCATTATTTATTTAATCGTCGATTCACATGAAAATTGAGATCAAAAAAGTCAAGATTAACCGTAGAGGCTAAAAAATTTTTCTGCCTATTCCTATACAATAGACTTATATAGCCGTTTAATTTCCTAGACAACAAAAAGAGATGCGGCGCACCCGCATCTCTTTCTTAATTAATCTCACGAGGAACTTATTTATGGAATCATCCACTGCAGCACGTAAGCCTGAATAAGTGTAATGATGCCGGTAATCGCGACGAAAAGCAGACTATGCTTAATTGTAAATCGGAATAAGCTGCCTTCCTTACCGACCAATCCGGTTGCCGCTGTCGCAACAGCAATGGATTGTGGTGAAATCATTTTTGCAGCAACACCGCCGGTTGAGTTGGCCGCGACAAGCAAAGTCGGATCGACACCAATTTGCTGTGCGGACACCTTCTGCAGATTAGAAAACAATGCATTTGACGAAGTATCCGAACCGGTGAGAAATACGCCGATCCAGCCGATAAACGGTGACAAGAATGGGAAAATGGTGCCCGTCGAGGCGAGCCCAAGTCCAAGTGTCGCGCTCATGCCCGAATAGTTCTCAATGTAAGCAAAGCCGAGAACAGATACAATCATTACCAAGGGAAGAGCCAGCTTTTTTAATGTTAGGCCAAAGGTTAGTGCCCACTTCTTCCAACTGATACCAATTAAAAATTTACTTAGTATACAGGTCACTAAAATAGCCGTTCCGGTAGCTGCAATCACATCAAATTTATAAATGGCACCATAAGCCGTCGTCTTGGCAACAATCGGCTTCACTTGTTCGATCATCTGATCCAGTCCGGGTATTGGAATCATTAACGTTGCTTTGCTCAGAAGCGCCTTAATGCTTGCGGATCCGCCCCATACACAAATGACAACAACGAGCAAAACGAATGGTGACCATGCTTGCACGATTCTGCCAAAAGAAAAGCTGTTTTTATTTTGCAGTTGTGCCGGAATTGGCTCTTCTTTTTCATCCTTGAATCGGAAAATGGATGTCGGTTGCCAGAATTTAAGCAGAAGGATAAGACATACCATACTGACAATTGATGAAGTCACATCCGGTAATTCCGGTCCTAAGAAGTTCGATGTTACGTATTGCGTACCGGCAAAGGAAATCCCGCATACAAGAATTGCCGGCAGCACTTCAATTGTCCGTTTCCAACCTGCCATAATAAACACCAGCCAGAATGGAACAAACAAGGATAAAAAAGGGACCTGCCGACCAACCATTTGGCTGATTGAAAGTACATCAATGCCAGTGACTTGCCCGGAGGTAAGAATCGGAATACCGACACCGCCAAACGCAACCGGCGCCGTGTTGGCAATTAAGCACAACCCTGCTGCATAAAAGGGATTGAAGCCAAGTCCGGCAAGCAATCCCCCTGCAATCGCTACCGGCGTGCCATAGCCCGCCGTTCCTTCAAGAAATGCGCCGAATGAAAATGCAATCAATAATGCCTGAAGACGGCGATCCTGAGTGATCGATGCAATCGAATCACTAATAATTTGGAACTTGCCTGATGCCACTGTTAATTCATACAGAAACACTGCCGTGACAATAATCCATCCAATCGGCCATAGACCCTGCAATCCGCCTAATGCAGTTGCTTCAATGGCTAAATGGACCGGCATCTTATAGACTACAATTGCTTCGACCACAGCAATTGCAACCGTTAATAAGCCCGCCTTATACCCCTTCATCTTCTTAATTGCTAAACACCAGAAAAAGAAGACAAGTGGAATACAGGCTGCCACAAACGACAGAAACATATTACCCATTGGGTTGTAATTCTGGGCCCATTGCATTGATTCATTCCCCTTCCGCACGTTAAATTAGCTTGATCAGGAAAAATAAATAAAGCGCTTACATTTATTGATTTTACATGTGCACATTCAAATATGCAATTTCGGCGGCCATTTTTTGAACATTACGTGAACAAGAAAAGACAGGCTGGATCAACCTATTCGAGTAATTTGTCGAACGAATAATACTTTAGTCACATATCAGTTTTTATTAAAATCAACGATAATAAGAGGTGAAAAAATTGCTAAAGGAATGACTATTTTGAACTTTGAGTACCGGTTGACATTATTTTATAAGAAACTTTCAGTCTGGAATCTCGTATTTCGGCATATGAAAAGCCATCTCTGCATCTTTTTGGGATTAACCTTTTGCCCTACGATTGGCGTATCACTTATTGCAGCTTACATCGTCCCAATTTTTGTACAGCTTTCCTGGTTTGTCAATTCTCTTTTTTGTCTTGTCACTTTTGAAATCGCCTTCTTGATAAATCTCAACTATTTCTTATTTCCTCTAGCTGTGAAAAAAAGCAAACAGTTATATCACACATCTTTTCATTTAGAGGAATGGCGTGTTCTTATTTATGCAGCCGTCAAAGATTTTTTGAAAACGAATAATTCCATTAAAGATTTATTTTTTTTAATCAAGGATTTCAATGAACAAAAAAAGGAAATGACAAAGTCATTTAAGAAAAAAGCTTTTTATCACTTATCGTTAAGCGTGTTCATTCTTTTTACCTGCATCTGGCTTTCGTTCAATTTTTGGTTTTTTGATCATATTGTCGCTAATCGTGTCCCTGACGCTTTTCTTTATCTCGTTCTTTCTTTCATCTGTTTTCTCCTATTTGTTCTCATTTTGTGGTGTATTCATAATGAACTAGATAGTTTGTTCCATTTTCCTGTACCAACTCTGTCCAATCTCATCCGGATTCTGGAAAATATAGAACTTGCGCAAAACAATGAAAGAGTCGCTGACATCATCGATAAAAAAACAGCAACCGTTGATACAGAGATTGTCAGACGCATTATTGCTGAAAACACATGACATTGCAGTATTATTTAGGAGCATCACGCCGTCAAAAGAAAGATAGAATCAAAAATTAAGGATTTATTAATAATTAACTACTATTATTAAAAATGTGTATCTTTGTTCAATAAATGAAGGGAAGCGACTCTGTATGAACATTCAATCCATTGGGTCTTCAAGCAGTACATATCAAACCGGAGGAACCTCCGATTCAAGCACAAAAATTGAAGCGCTTGAAAAGCAAGAAGAAACATTAGAAACTCAATTAAAGCAATTGGAATCCCAGAAATCGGATCAAGAGGATCAACAAAAACAAGTTCAAGTGATTCAAGCACAAATTCAACAAATTGAGGCGCAGATCCAGCAGTTAAAATCCCGTTCTTCACAAAATGGGAATACAAGCGGCGCGCAGGCACAGTCGCAGGTTGCTTCAAATCAAATTGAAGCCGGCGCTGCTGTTTCCGAGCAGTCACAGGACGGCGATCAGCTGACGATTAGTCAAAACAGTCTTGCACAAAGTGAATGAGTGAAATGAAACAGCGAGCATCCTTTAGGGGATGCCCGTTTTGTTTTATTTACTTTTTAAATGGGCAGTTATTAGAAAATCTCAGCTAACTTTTCTTCCGAAACAACCTTTATCCCATTCTTTTCTAACAGGGCAGCTGTAACACCGCTGCCTTCAATTTTTTGTCCATTAAATGCACCATTATATATTTTTTTGCTCCCGCACGAAGGACTATTTTCCTTGAGAACAACCGTCGTCGCATGAAGCTCCGTGACTTTTTTCAAAGTCAGATTGGCACCTTTAATATACTGCTCTGTTACATCCGTACCCGATTTGGTGACTACTCGGGCAGTTCCGTTAAGGACATCCTTCCCGTCACCGCCTACAATTTCTGCCGGTTCCCTGGGAATTAAAAATCCTCCAAGCAATTCTGGACATACAGAAACAGCCTCTCCACGATCAATCAGCTGCATGATTCGATTATCCAAACAATGCGATCCATTGTACCTTACCGCGAGTCCTGCAAGGCAGGAACTTACAACAATCATTAAGACACCTCATTTTTTAATTTCAACCATGACTCATATGTTTTTTCGATAACATCGGCATTCATGGACCCGGTTGAATTTGTCTTTAATCATTTCCTCTTCTTCTCCTGCATAATGCGCAAAACAACTAATGGGTCTCACTTTTTTTAAAGATGATTTAATAACACCATTCAACTCATTGTTCTCCATAATGACATGCAGATAGTGATTCACTTGGTGAAAACCGTTTTTCCGATACCAGTGATTCACCCATTCATCATCACGTGTATAGGCTTCCAGCTGATCAATATTCCGTGCTTTGAGTCTTTTTTCTGCTTCATGCAGCAATTGCTGCCCAATTCCTAGACGCTGAAAATCGGGATGGACAGCCAAGTTCCAGATCATCCCGCCTAATGATGAGCATTCTGTGCAAACTGTCTTGCTTGCTTTTTCACATTCGATGTCAATCAGGCCGACAATCTTTCCATCTTCAACCGCAACAAGTTCAATTGAGGGGTGATCATAAGTTTCCTTTTCCTGTAAAACATTATCATAATAGGCTGTATGTAAAAAGGACAGAACGCGGCAGCGCAGCCAGCCTTCTTCATCATCTGTCTGGTATTCTCTAATTAACAATTGAGAAGCTCCTTTTTATTAGGCATTTTTTATCGTGTTTATGATTTTTATGTATTGCAGATCTCCCAAACCATATTGAGGAAAAACACGAAATAATTCGTTTACGAGTTCATCTTGAGAACGATCTCTATTTTTTTTTATAAACGCCGTGATCTCGTTATCTTTCTTTAGATACTCTAAATAGAGCTTGATTCCCTGGTACATAACAGGCATTAATTGAAGATTTGGCAAACAATGATGGATTAATACCTGCACATAAATTTTTTTATAACCATCCGGAACAAGTTCCGTTTCTTCAACCTCATAAGTCGTTTCGTTCACTTTCTGGAAGAATACCTTTCCTTTGTACTCGATTTGATCCAAATAGGCCAATACAGTTAAAAAATTCATTTGACAAAACATGTCATCCCCGAACCACAAAACAATACACTCATAATGTTTTTCAAAAAGAGGTTTTAAAGGAGCAATTGTGAGCTTCTCATATTTTGCTAATGATACTTGATGTCCGAACGCTCTCATTTTATTAAAAGGTTCACTAAAAATTGTTTGATGTGTGTCGTTTGAACACATGGCTTCATTGAAGGGAGCAAAATCACCCCTGCCCATTAACCCTTGTGTAGAAAATTCTTTATACATCATTTCGCCGTTTAAGATATTCAATATGCTCTGATCAAACTGATCCGAAATTTGATCCTGCAACGCTTCAATCGCTAGCTTCCGAGAAACATCCACCAAAACACCGCCTCCCGTATCCTGCATAGTTATTCACTATTGAACGAAGAAACCGTTCTTCTCGCAATAACTTTGACATTTTCCATATATCACAGTATCAGTTTACTTGTAGACTTAATGATTAGGATAATTTAATCTTATCGCATTTCAGAACAAAATAAAGCCGCAAAACTGCCTGTTTTCTAAAGCTAAACTTTTCACTGCCGAATCACGATACTTCACTGATTTAATTCAAATGAATCAACAGAAGCACCTGTGAAAATAATCAGTAATTCCTCTTGTAATAAATTGAAACTATCCGCAAAAAATAACGTATTTAGAAGGGATATTAAAAACTAAAAAATTATGCTCTCAATCCATTGCCATTTGGCAACTGGATGAAAAATTGACTTAGATAAATTGCTGAATATTCATACATGACAAACAGGCGAAGGGGCAATAATTTGAGAACAAAACAGTTCAACAAAGCCACACGGTATACTGATTTTCGGGAAATGATTTACGCAAGCGCAAAGAAGTTCAGGAAAAAGTCTGCCTTCCAGATAAAGATTGGGAGCGGGAGCTACCGATATGTGAGTTATTCTCAATTTAAAGAGGGGTACAGGGCAGTAGGCACGCTTTTTCTAGATCTTGGCTTGTCCGGTAAGCGAATCGCAGTCATCGGTAAAAACAGCTATGCATGGGTGCTGCACTATGCGTGCGCCGCTTCAGTCGGTGTGGCAGTTCCAATCGATCGCGAACTGTCGCCGGAAGATATGCATCAATTCATTGTCAGTGCTGATTGTGCCGCGGTATGTGCGGACAAAGAGATACTCGAGCAATTGCAACCGATCATCAGCAGCAAACGATTACTTCTGCCTTTGCAGGACACCATGTCACCGATCCCTGCGGATGACACGCGAATTGACACGATTCCGATTGATGAAAATGAAATGAGTGTGCTTATTTTCACTTCAGGCACGTCCGGAAATCCAAAAGGTGTGTGCCTTTCTCAAAAGAATATTTGCGCTAATATTTTTGCGACTTCGCAAATCGTAAAGATCACGTCGCGCGACAAAACGCTTTCCATTCTGCCCCTTTGTCATACGTACGAATGCACTTTGGATTGCTTGCTTATTCTGTCACGCGGAGCCTGCATTGCTTACGCCGACAGTCTGAATGCCATACGCCGCAACATTCTTGAATACAGCCCAACGATTCTCGTCGTCGTTCCCGCGCTGCTTCAGCTTTTAGACAAGCGCATTCAAGCGGCTATTGTAAAGAATAGTCCGGTAAAATATCAAACCATGCTCAAAGCATCTTCAATCTCGATGACGCTTCCCAATTTGCCTGCGCTTGTAAGGATGGCGATCCGGCGAAAAGTGAAGAAATCACTTGGGGGAAAAATTCATACATGCATTGTCGGCGGAGCAGATCTTCCCTCTGCTGTGGTCGAAGATTTTCTGGCGTTTGGTATTCGAGCGTTGCAAGGCTATGGGCTCACTGAAACCGCACCTCTTTTGGCAGGAAACAATGATTTTTATTTCAATGCCAAATCGACAGGCGTTGCTGTTCCCGGCGTCGAATTGATGATCGACAGCCCCAATGATGCCGGTGTCGGCGAAATTTTGGCCAAAGGCGATAACATCATGCTTGGTTACTATAACGATCCGGTGGCCACGGCAAACACATTCCGCAACGGCTATTTTCGGACAGGTGATTTGGGATGCATTGATAAGGACGGGGCTTTATATATCAAAGGACGCATGAAGAATGTGATTGTAACAGCTAATGGCAAAAATATTTATCCTGAGGAATTAGAAGCGCGGCTCTTGGAAAAAGAGACGATTAGCGAAGCGCTTATTCTTTCTGGAAATGACCATAATGGAAGCATCTGTGTGAAGGCCAAGATATTCCCGAATTTAGATTCCATGACCGAACTAATCGGTCATCTGCCTGCAAAAGAAGAACTTCAAGCCATGATCAAATCAATTATTGATGAAGTAAACAACAAAATACCGGATTATAAACACATCCGTGTGTTCGAAATTCTAGAAAAAGAATTTGAAAAAACAACAACAAGGAAAATCAGGCGATGCGGGATAAATCTCGTTTGATAGAATTCGTCAAACAAAAACGTTCTAAAAAGACTGCACGGCTCTTACAGAACAGCCGGCCTAACGGCTACATTTAATAGGTAAACCATCTTTTTTCAGAGGAATTTTTAACTTTCTCGAATTACGATAAAAAAACAACAGCCGGCCCTTTAACAGGAACCGGCTGATGCTATAATTTGAGTTCTCCGAGCCTGAGCAGTTCAACGACTGCCTGGGAGCGTCCTTTCACACCTAATTTTTGCATGGTGTTTGAAATGTGATTACGAACAGTCTTTTCACTTATGAAGAGTTCTTTAGCTATGTCTCGGGTCGTCTTGTCTTGGACAAGCAGTTCGAAAACTTCTCTTTCCCTCTTCGTCAGCAAAGGCTTTGGACGGTGATATTCTTCCTTCAAAAATTCCCCCTCCTTGCTCAGCAAAAGAACGGTTGGGGAAGGCTTTTAGTCATTTACATTTTATGAAAACAAGGTCGATGCGTGCCAAGAATAAGTATTTTACGCAAACGCCCGTACAATGATTGCACATTGAAGATATATAGCGTTCGAAACCGCATTCAACTGCTCGATGTCGAATGTAATTCCAATCATTTAAAGCTTTCTGAGTGATTCTGCTAGGCATGGTATCACAGAACATTTTGTGACAAAAAGACCGTTCATCCGCGAATTACTGCGAATAAACGGTCGATTTAACAATCAGTGTATTTATTGATGCGGGTGCACCATTTCTTCAGGCTTAACATAGGCATCGAACTCTTCACTGGTGAGCAGGCCAAGTTTCAGAGCTGCTTCTTTTAAGCTGATGCCCTCCTGATGGGCGAGCTTTGATATTTTCGCTGATTTTTCATAGCCAATTTTGGGATTCAAGGCAGTAACCAGCATCAATGAATGATGAAGGAAATAGTCGATTTTTTCCTGATTTACTTTCATCCCTACAGTACAATGAATCGTAAACGACTGCATGACATCAGTCAATAACTTGGCAGATTGAAGAAAATTGTACCCGATAACGGGCTTGAATACGTTTAATTCAAAATTACCCTGGCTCGCTGCAAATCCAATCGCTGCATCATTCCCCATAACCTGGACGGCAACCATTGTAACGGCCTCGGCCTGGGTAGGATTTACCTTGCCGGGCATAATGGAGCTGCCCGGTTCATTTGCCGGGATCTCTAATTCGCCGAATCCGCAGCGCGGTCCGCTCGCAAGCCAGCGCACATCGTTGGCAATTTTCATTAGATCTGCCGCGAGTGCCTTTAATGCACCATGTGCCGCCACCAACGCGTCATGGCTGGTCAGCGCATGAAACTTATTATCCGATGCATAAAACTCTTTGCCAGTCATAATGCTGATTTCTTTCGCGGCCTGATCACCAAATTCCGCAGGTGCATTTAAGCCGGTTCCAACAGCAGTCCCGCCGATTGCTAAGCTCTTTAAATGATTTAGGGTTCCTTCGATGAGTGCCTTCGATTCTTTAAGCATGAACGCCCATCCGCTGATCTCTTGACCTACGGTGAGCGGAACCGCATCCTGCAAATGTGTACGACCGATTTTAACCACCTCGGCGAACTCCTGCGATTTTGCGTCAAGTGTAGCCTTCAGCTCGTCCAATGCCGGCAACAGTTGATTTTCAATCGCTTGTACGGCAGCAATATGGAGCGCAGTAGGGAACGTGTCGTTTGAGCTTTGCGCTTTATTAACATCGTCATTGGGATGAACGCGTAGGTCACTGTCTTTATCCTTCAACAGTTGATTTGCGCGATTGGCAAGCACTTCATTCATATTCATATTTGATTGCGTGCCGCTACCGGTTTGCCAAACGACAAGAGGAAACTCATCATTCCATTGTCCTGCAATTACTTCATCAGCGGCAGCTGCAATTGCCTCTGCTTTCGCTGTATTCAATGTTCCCAGTTTTTGATTTGCCAATGCTGCACTTTTTTTTAAAATTGCGAACGCATGAACAATTTCCAATGGCATCCTTTCCCAGCCTATTTTAAAATTATCCTTACTTCTTTGTGTCTGAGCTGCCCATAAGCGATCAGCCGGCACCTTAACTTCGCCGAGTGTGTCATGCTCCAGTCTATATTCCATGAATTTGTCTCTTCCCTTCCATTAATTCTATACTCAGTGTCACATAAATTACCTGATTTGTGAAATACCAATTATTAATCATTCACATTTCTGTTCATTAAGTAAAGCAGTATCGAAAAAATAAAACACATATTACGTTTATCTGTCGTAGTGAAACAGAGAAAAGACAGTTATAATAGTCAATGGAGGGATGAAGATGACGAGAAACAATACCTGTCCGCAGCCGGAACACTATGGAGACGCGACCGTACCGGCTTTCGGTTATGAACTCATAAGAAATTTACTAATTCCCGAACTGCTCGGCAAGGAAACGGCATCGATCCTGTATTGGTCGGGACGTAAAATAGCACGTCAATATCCGCTCGACAATGAGCAGCAGATTATTGACTTTTTTGATCAAGCCGGATGGGGCGTTTTGGAGCAAGTGAATAAGGAAAAAAATAAAATGACTTTTGAATGTAGTTCTCCGCTCGTTGAATCGAGAATCAAAGATTATTCGGATTCAAGCAGTTTTGCATTAGAATCAGGGTTTATTGCCGAACAGATACAGCGGCAGACCGGCTGCGTTGCTGAGAGTTATATGGAAACAAAGACCGGACGTCAAAAGAAGGTAATCTTTCTCATTAAATGGGATGTAAAGGATCCGGTTGGTACAGAAAATTAATGGTTGGCAATGATCTCAAATAAACAGCACCTCAGGGAATGAAACCCTTGAGGTGCTGTTTGATTAACTTCTAGCAAAACAGTTTACTTATATGCAGTCCACATCTTCAAACGAAAGTATCTAAGAAAAACCGGGCGAAAAGCGCCCGGTCTTTAATCTCCAGCCATGTGTGATTGGTTTGTGTCATTACAGTGTTGAATCATCGCTTCGGTTGCTCGCATCAACTGAGCGCGACCGCGGGCGCACCGCGAGCCTCCTCAGACAAGCAGAAATCTGCGGGGTCTCGCTGGCACGCGATCAACAGGGCCGCACCCGCAGGCGTCTCGCACCTCCGCTTTGATTCTCGGTCAAGGCACTGGTTTATTCGTTTAAATATGGGGTAAAATCTTATACTTTCTTTACTTGTAAAAAAAGCAGGCGGGCTGCCTGCTTTTAAAAGCCGTAATTTTTATAAACTCATGGATTCCTCTTCTGCCAAATGAAAGGTTTCATGAAGGGTATCGAGCGCCAGCATCAGTTTATTTTCATCAATAATCGTTGAGACTTTGATTTCCGACGTACTGATCATCTTGACCTTAATATCCTTTTCAGCTAAGGCATGAAACATTTCTGCCGCGACACCTGGATTTGATGCCATACCCGATCCGACAATCGAAACCTTGGCAAGTTCGGACTCAAAGATCATTTTATGATATTCAAGTTCTGCTTCCTGAGCGCGCAGCACGTCAAGTGTTTCATTGAGTACATCATGATCAACAGTGAACGAAAGACTTGTTCTTGCTTCATCGAGGACGTTCTGAACAATGACGTCAATGTTAATATGTTTCGCCGCAATTGCATCGAACACGCGCGATACCGCTGCTACATTATTTGGAAGTCCAAGCAGCGTCACCTTCGTCACATTTTTCTCAAAAGCAAGTCCTCTAACCGACTTTGTCTTCTCCATTGACACTTCCTCCTTAATTACCGTACCCTCTTCTTCGGAGAATGATGAGCATACGACCAGCTCAAGATGGCTGTTCTTCGCATACTCAACAGCGCGCGGATGTAGCACACCAGCTCCAAGATAGGCCATTTCAAGCATTTCGTCATAACTGATTTCCTTCAGCTTTCGCGCCTTTTTCACGTAGCGCGGATCTGTTGTAAAGACCCCGGTCACATCCGTGTGGATCTCACATCGCTTCGCACCGAATGCCGCTGCAATCGCCACAGCTGAAGTATCCGAACCGCCTCTGCCCAGCGTTGTGATTTCGCCGTCCTCTGTCACACCTTGGAATCCGGCCACAATCACAATCGATCCTTTCTTCAACTGTGGACGGATCAATGAGGTGTCAATTGACGAGATCTTCGCACTTTCGTGAACTGCTTCCGTTTTGATCCCGGCTTGCCAACCGGTAAATGATATTGCATGATAGCCGCGTTCGTTCAGAACCATGGACAGCAATGCGATGGTTACCTGCTCTCCTGTCGACAAAAGCACATCCATTTCCCTCTTTGACGGCCGATCGGAAATCTCTCCGGCCATTGAAACAAGTGTGTCCGTTGTTTTCCCCATTGCTGAAACAACCACAATTACTTGATTACCGGCCTCTTTTTTCTTAATAACTTTATCCGCTACCTTCTGCAACCGTTCCACTGACGCAACTGATGTTCCGCCAAACTTCATTACCGTTAAAGCCACTGCACTCGCTCCTTTAAACTATGACCGGCATTATTATCTTCGCTCTTTCCGGATCCTCTGTAATGAAGACACGGGATCACTTGATAAGAACGTGCTCCTCATTATTCGTTATCGTCAGTGACAAAAAGAACAGCGAGAGATCCCCGCTGTTGAACAGTCAATCGTTTTTCAACATGCTGAGATAGTTCTCCACACTTTTAAAAGTAATTTTAAAAAAGTATGACAGCCCTGCACTTGTTCAGTGCAGATCCAGCCCGGAACGATGATGAAGTCGTTCCGGCTTCGGCAGGTTTCCCTTTCCGCCGCGGTCAATGAATTCCATCTTTCTCGCGCGGCTTACTAATGAAGACTGCTCCTCTATCACTTCAGATATTTGAAAATTAAGTTACGGAAATTATAACAAACCTAGCGAACCGAGACAATACCCTTTATTGCTCCGTGTCCAAATAGTTTCTCATTGATTCAGCCACTTTTTCAGGTAATCCGGCTTCTTGCAATTCTTCTCGGCTTGCTTCGCGTATTTTTTTCATCGAACCGAATTTGCGTAGCAGCATTTGCTTACGCTGCCTGCCGATTCCCGGAATGTCGTCCAGCAGAGAGTGAATCATCGATTTCGCGCGGACCTGTCGATGGAAAGTAATAGCGAATCGATGCACCTCATCTTGGATACGCTGCAACAAGTAAAATGCTTGACTGTTTCGCGCCAGTGAGACGAGCTGAGGAGGTTCGCCGATGACAAGCTGTGATGTTCGATGCTTATCGTCCTTCACAAGTCCGGCAACAGGAACATAGAGGCCAAACTCATTTTCGAGCACGTCAATCGCTGCGGAAAGCTGCCCTTTACCCCCGTCAATCAGAATCAAATCGGGCAGCGGTTTGCCTTCTTTCAAAATGCGTGCGTAACGCCTGCGCACAACCTCGCGCATCGTCGCATAATCGTCCGGTCCATTTACTGTCTTCACACGATATTTCCGGTAGTCATTTTTCTTTGGGCGCCCATCCTCGAACACAACCATTGCTGAAACCGGATCGGCCCCTTGGATATTCGAGTTATCGAACGTTTCAATGCGGCGCGGTGCCGGCATGTCCAAGGCTTCTCCAAGCTGTTCAACTGCTCCGATCGTCCGCTTCTCATCACGCTCGATCAGGGCAAATTTTTCCTTAAGTGCGATGCCGGCATTTTTGACCGCCATCGCAACAAGATCTTTTTTTCGTCCGCGCTGAGGTTGAAGGACTTCGGTTTCCAACATCTGTTCAATCAGGCTCTGATCGACCGAATTCGGGATCAGAACTTCTTTCGGCTTAATGTGATTTTGATGGCTATAAAATTGACCGATAAAAGTCAGGAAGTCTTCCTCAGGCTCTTGATAAAATGGGAACAGTGACACCTTACGCTCAATCAATTTTCCTTGGCGCATGAAGAACACCTGGACACACATCCATCCTTTGTCAAAGGCGTAGCCAAAGACGTCGCGATCATCCAAATCATTAAAAATAATTTTTTGTTTCTCCATTACCGTTTCAATATTGCTAATCTGGTCACGCAGTTCCTTCGCCTTTTCAAAATTGAGCTGTTCGGAGGCTTCAAGCATTTCTTCTTTCAGGCGTTTTTTCACATCCTGGTAACCGCCATTGAGAAAACGCGTAATGTCATCGGCCATTGACTCATAGGTTTCTTTCGGAATATCGTAAACGCATGGTGCCAAACACTGCCCGATATGATAGTACAAGCAGACTCGGTTTGGCAAAGTGCGGCATTTGCGCAATGGATAGAGATGATCGAGCAGCCGCTTCGTCTCGTTTGCGGCAGTAACGTTTGGATAGGGACCGAAATACTTGCCGCTCTTTCGATTCACCTTGCGCGTAATAATCAGCCGTGGGTACTTCTCAGTCGTCAGCTTAATAAATGGATAGCTCTTATCATCCTTCAGCATGATGTTGTATCTCGGCTCATACTTCTTGATTAAATTGATCTCGAGCAGCAGTGACTCGATTTCTGATGAAACAACAATATACTCAAAATCAGCGATATCCGCAACGAGCCGCTGCGTCTTCGCATCATGGGAACCGCTGAAGTAGGAATGGACGCGATTGAACAGATTCTTCGCTTTCCCTACATATATAATCTCTCCTTGAGTGTTCTTCATTTGATAGCAGCCAGGCTGCTTCGGAAGCAAGCTCAGCTTTTCTTTTATTTTCTGATTGACCATCAGTTATCGATCATCCTTTGTTTCTTGATTCTTGCATACTATCTTTTATTATCTAAGAGATCAGAAAAACATTCAACTTTTTAGAGTCCGGAACAAAAAAGGACAGTGGCGAAAAAATAAGCGCCTCTGTCCAAGCTTAGATCTATTCGTTTAAAAAATAGTCATCAGAATAGGAATTTCAATCATACTGAGGAGCGTTGTTTCCGTCACCATTACGGCCGCATAGTCCGAATCTGCATGATACAATTCTGAGACAACCGGGGCATTCGTCATGACCGGCATCGCCGACTGCAAAATAAAGACCTCCTTCATGAGTGCGGGCATCGGTGCCGGCAGCACCAACAAGGTCATAATTGCAGGTGCTGCAACAAAACGGCCGATCAGGACACCAATATTGTCCTTATTAAGACGGAGTTTGCTCAGACCCGCCTGATGAATCGCAATACCAATAAAAATCATCGATAACGGAATGGTGAGCCCGCCGATATAGTTAAAATCGGACATTAAAAAAGCGGGCAGCTTCACATGCAGAAGAACCAGAATAACACCTACTATAAAGCCAAGCAGCGGCGGTGAAAAAATTTTACCGAGCGTTTGCTTCCAACTGATTTTGCTTAGATAGTTTCCATCACGTTGAATCAGGTAGACACCCAGTGTCCAGAAAAAAGTCGTATTGGCCATATAAAATACAAGAACATAGGGAAGACTTTGCTCACCGAACAGAGCAAGATTAACAGGCAGACCGATGAAAACCGTATTCGAGTTGCAAAACATTGATTTGAACAATCCGCTATGATTTTTCTGAACAGAAAAGATCTTAACTGCCCAAAATGAGATGGCGAACAAAATCAGCATCGACAGAATCGGAAAGCGCAGATTCGGCAGTAATTCAATTAATTCTTTACTTGTAAAATGGTTGGTAATTGTGCTAATCATATAAGCAGGAAGCGCAATTTGCGTTACCAATTTAGCAATTAATTTACTTGTTTTTTTATCAAACCAGCCGCGATGAGCCAATACATAACCCACGCTGATCATTATAATTATGACTAAAATCCCTTGAATGCCTTGAAAAAAGGTGCCCACCTGAGTGCCTCCACAACTGACATGCGTCAACTATTCACTGTCATTTTTTACTTTCTTGTATCAATGAGCATACCTCTTAGCCAGAATCATAGTCAATAACTATTTTAAAAATTAAAACAATAATTTGTGACAGTATATTGTCAATGCTTTACAAGCCGGCATGCTGATCAGCGCACGAAAAAACCGGGCGTCGCCGCATATAAATGCGATACGTCCCGGTTTTCCATGGATTTCACTATATTTTTTACTAATCAATCAGCCGATATGCTGTTTGATGCGTTCAGCAAGGGCTTCTTTCGGTTGGAAGCCGACAACTTTGTCAACCACTTCGCCGTCTTTGAACAAGAACATGGTAGGAATACTCATAACTCCGTACTTGCTTGCTGTCGCTTGATTTTCATCAACATCCAGCTTTACGATTTTAAGATTATCTGCTAATTCGGAATTCACTTCTTCCAAAACAGGTGCCATCATTTTGCATGGTCCGCACCAAGTAGCCCAAAAATCGGCTAAAACAAGTCCCTTTGAAGTTTCATCCGCAAAATTTGCATCGTTTACCTGACTAATTGCCATTACAGAAAGACCTCCTCAAATAGTTCAATATGCTCTATGTCACACAGTATAGCATGTGCCAACACGAGATTCCATTATTCAGCTTGGCGCACACATTACTTGAATTCAACGACCGTCACGCCGCTGCCGCCTTCACCCTGGGCACCGAGACGCGACGCCTTCACACGCGGGTGGCGATCGATTAATTGAGTGACACCCTTGCGCAGTGCACCGGTACCCTTACCATGAATGATCGAGACGCGTGCATAGCCTGCAAGCAGCGCTTCATCCAAGTATTTCTCAACCTTCAGCATCGCATCTTCATAGCGTTCGCCGCGGAGGTCAAGTTCCGGACGCACCGTTTGTCCTGAAGTACGCACATTAACGACCGGTTTAACCTTCTTCTCTTCTTTAACTTTTTTCAAATCGCTTGCTTTGACATTCATTTTCAAGATACCGGCTTGTACCAGATATTCTTGATCACCGATTTTATTGACAATGTATCCGGTCTGACCGAAACTGATAATCTTTACCGCGTCGCCAGGCTGAAACCCAGATACCACTTTTTGAACAGGCTTCGACGTATTGGACGAATCTTTTTGTTCAAGAGAATCCAGCGCATGCGCCAATTTGGTCTTTGCGTCAATGAGTTGATGCTCCTTGACCAAGCCGTTATTTTTAAATTGGTGCAGCTCATTTATAATTTCCTCTGCCTCGCGCCGTGCATCTTTAAGCGCCTGCTCCGCTTTCTCGCGCGCTTTCTTCAGAATGTCCTCTTTTGAGCGTTCCAATTCATTCAAGCGCTTAGACAAATCTGCTTCTTTTGCTTCTACTTCAAGCTTCAGATGACGTGCTTTTTCTTCCTCCATCTCGGCAGCTTTCCGATTCTTTTCCAATGAAGCGATCATCTTATCGACCTGGTTGGTCTCGCGGCTGATCTGGAGTCTGGCGCCGTCAATAATATCGGCCGGTAAGCCTAATTTCCGTGAAATTTCAAACGCGTTGCTTCGTCCCGGAACACCGAGAAGCAAGCGATAAGTCGGGCTCAGTGTTTCCACATCGAATTCAACACTAGCGTTCATGACACCCGGCCGTTCATATGCATATGCTTTTAGCTCGCTGTAATGGGTCGTACAGACAATTGTGGCTCCTTTACCATAAACGGCATCGAGAATCGACATAGACAAAGCTGCACCTTCCTGAGGGTCAGTTCCTGCACCCAGCTCATCGAAGAGAACAAGGCTGTTAAAATCGACCATCTTCAAGATTTTAACAATATTCGTCATGTGTGACGAAAAGGTACTGAGACTCTGCTCAATCGATTGTTCATCACCAATATCAGCAAAGACTTCGCGGAATACACTCGCTTCCGATTCTTCGTCAACCGGTATTTGAAGCCCGGATTGTGCCATGAGCGTAAGCAAACCAATCGTTTTCAACGATACCGTTTTGCCTCCGGTATTCGGTCCTGTGACAATTAGTGCATGTGTGTGCTCGTCAAATACAACATCAATCGGGACAACTTGGTCCTGATTAATCAATGGATGACGTGCTTTCTTCAGACGGATAATGCCGCTGTCATTCAGCTTTGGACGTGTCGCTTTCATCTGGTGTCCGTATGCGGCTTTGGCAAAAATAAAGTCGAGCTGTGCCAATCCCTCAACGTTTTCCAACATCGGTTCGGCAAATTCTGCTGTTTCTTCCGAAAGGACACGCAAGATCCGCTCAATTTCATGCCGTTCTTTTGCCCGTGCTTCACTGAGCTGATTATTTAAGTCAACGATCGCTTGTGGTTCAATAAATAAGGTTGCACCTGAAGCAGACTGATCATGGACAATACCGCCGAACGATCCGCGATATTCCTGTTTGACCGGAATTACCTGACGATCATTACGAATTGTAATAATCTGTTCGGAAAGCATTTTTGCTGTTCCACTCGAACGGACAATACTCTCCAGTTTCTGCTTCACCCTGCTGTCACAGGTTCGGATCTGGCTGCGAATATGACGCAAAGCCGGACTTGCCGAGTCCATAACACCGCCTTGATCGTCAATTGTGCTACGGATTTTCCGTTCCAGGCTGCCCGGAGGATCAATCGAATCTGCGAGTTCCATCAAAATTGGAAGTTCAAGTTCTCTTTCCTCGATCAAATCCGTAATAAAATTTTTCATCAGACGGGCGCCGCGAATGGTGTCGGCAATATCAATCAGTTCTTTTGCCTGAAGAATACCGCCTATTTTGGAACGTTTCAGCGCTTGACGCACATCAGTAATACCGCCAAAAGGTACAGATCCCCTTAATCGGAGTACCGTTGCTCCTTCATCAGTTTCCTCCTGCATTCGTTTAACTTCATTCAAGCTGTCTGCAGGCGTCAGATCCGCAATTCGGTTTTTTCCTAATGAAGAAGCTGTATAATGCATTAATTGCTGTTTGATTTTTTCATATTCTAGAATTCTCAGTGCATGTTCATTCACAAATAACATCTCCCTCTATCTGAGGATGGTCATCATTCAAAAGGCCTTTTTATTCTTAAAAAAGTCCATAAGCCGATCTGTCGGCCAAGTATTAATAACGTTCTGCGGCTCGATGCCGGCACGAATAGCCGTCTCAACACCCAATTTCATGTCTTCCATCATTTTCAGCGAGTGGCTGTCCGTATTAATCGCGATTTTCACGCCTGCCTCTTGCACCTTGCTGAGCCACTCTGAAGATAAATCCAATCGGAACCGACTGGCATTCAGTTCAAGAGCCGTTCCGGTTTCCTTAGCTAATTCAATCAACCGACTCACATCAACGGCATATCCGTGACGTTTTCCGAGCATTCGTCCGGTCGGGTGTGCAATCAGACGAACATAAGGATTTCGACAGGCGTTCTCCAAACGCTTCATAATTTGCTTCTTATCCTGCGAGAAAGAAGAATGGATGGATGCAATCACAAAGTCCAGTCTGCTCAGAACTTCATTTGGATAATCCAGTGATCCGTCAGGCAAAATATCCATCTCAATGCCCGAGAAAAGTGTAAAATCATCATAATGCTCATTAATCTTCTTTACTTTTTCATTTTGTTCTAATAAACGTTCTGAACTTAGCCCATTTGCAACACGAAGCGACTGAGAATGATCGGTCAGACATGCGTAGAGATAACCTCTTGAGCGCATTGCTTCGGCCATTTCAGAGATCGTATGCGATCCGTCGCTCCACGTTGAGTGCATATGAAGATCGCCTTTGATATCCGATAACTTTATTAAGTTCAACGGTCCCTTTTTCGCAAGATCCAATTCAGATTTTCCTTCTCGCGCTTGTGGAGGAATAAAAGACATGCCAAAGTAGCGGTAGATATCTTCTTCACTTTTAAAAGTTTGCACGGAACCGTCTTCCCGTTCAATCCCATATTCGCTGATTTTTTCGTTGCGTTCCTTTGCCAATCTACGTAAAAGAACATTGTGATCCTTGGATCCGGTAAAGTGTAGCAGCATCGATGCATAGATTTCCTGTGTCGCAAAGCGAAAGTCGATGGATACTTGATTCGGATCATCAAGTTGCACCGTCATTTTTGCATCACCTTGCCCGACAACCTCATGAATCGGCAGTTTCTCAATAAGCTGTCGCGACACAGCCTCAGGATCAGCAGTCTCAATCACAAAATCCAGATCCTTCATTTTCTCTTTTGCTCGTCTGAGGCTGCCTGCGTGCGCAAAACGGCTTACCGTTTCGATTGAACGTAATACCCGTTCGACTTTTTCAGCCAGATCAAGCATATAAGGGATTGGCAGTTCTTTCGGACGATGAAGCTGTTCATTCAGTGATTGCAACAGATGTTCTTCCGTTTTTTTCCCGAATCCTGCCAATTGGCTGACTTTCCCCTGCTCGCAGGCATCTTTCAATGTATCACGATCAACAACGCCGAGCTCTCGATACATTTTCCCAATCTTTTTCCCGCCGAGTCCAGGCAAGCGAAGAAGATCGAGCAAACTATGAGGTATGTCTTTTTCAAGTGCCAACAAGACAGACGACTCGCCTTGCGCCATTAATTCCTCAATGACCTGCGCCGTTGATTTACCGATTCCTTTAATTTTACTTAAATCACTCATTCCTGCCATCGAACGCGGATCATTCTCCAAGGCAAGACCTGCGCGATGATAAGCAGCGACTTTAAATGGGTTTTCACCCTTTATTTCCAGATACAGTGCAATGGTATCCAGCTGATTTATAATTTGCTTTTTATTCACAATCTTCACCTTTTATATCGTGCAAATGAAAGCCCTGTTTTCTTAGCCCACCCAACCTGCGAATGCGACCCACATCTCTTTTAACATATCTGAAAAGTAGGGGGTGCTCGTAATCATTGATTGTGCCAGCGAGGATTGATCAATCGCCGATTGAATTCCGCCGACCGGTGTCAGTGAACCGGCATACAGCAAGAAGAAAATAATCAAATAGGCTTCAACGAAACCAATCAGCGCTCCGCTCAAATGATTGACAGAACGAAGAATCGGCAGTTCAGCAAGGAAATTCAGCATTGAACCTAGGATTGTCAATACAATCTTTGTGGCGATAAATAATATAATAAAAGCGATCGCCCGATAATAAGCAGTCTGCAAATCCATATTTCCGAGGAATTGAAACAGATCACTTTGAGAAGCCGACGAAGGGAATGGAATCCAAAATTTCAACGTTCCCGCAAGCGGCTTAAAATAAATCATCGCAATGATATAGGCAACGACAAAGCCCGCAAGATGCACCAATTGCAAAATCAGACCGCGACGAAATCCATTAAAGAATCCGGATGCGAGTATGATCAATATAATGAGTGTGAGAAGCATAAGATCGATCCCAACTTTCTTTCCTATGTAAAATGAGCGCCGTCCCAATAAAACAAGGCAAACGTTGACACTTTTTAGTCTTATCATATCAGAAACGGCGGCAGATGAAAAATGTGAGTATCTGTCGATTCGCCGATACTAAGAACCGTTTTTGTGAGGTTTCATTGTTCTTGATTACAGACCATCAGGTATTCATCACAATGATTCCATTCATGATCAATGATCAGCCTGTCTTTGCACCAATCAAATATCTCCTGTAAGTAACCAAAAAGGATGACAAAATTGTCATCCTTTTTAATGCCATATAACCTTGTTTATTTCACAACTTATTTACCCGTAGTAATCGTATCCTTTGCCAAGGTATAAATCGTTTCCCCTTTTCCGAAAACGGATTCCCAATCGGCAGTGAAATCAGTGACCGCTTTATTGATGGCCGGCATGCCTAAAGCGGAAGCCAAAATATCCGCGCTCATGGTCGCTGCCTGAGCACCCACTTCAAACGCTGTATTGACCTGACCGACATTTTTAAAGCTGGCGGCAAGAATTTTTGTGCGGCTGCCTGTTCGTTCAATGGCTTTAGCCAGTTCTGCTATTGATGCTTTGGCATCAATGTTCATGTTTTCCATCCGGTTGAAATAAGGGGCAATATAATCAGCACCTGCCTGGATAGCCAGATAGCCTTGAAATTTCGTATAGATTGCTGTTGCGGTAACGTTTACATTTTCTTGTTTCAAACGTTTGATGGCAGCCAAACCCGCCTCGGTTACCGGAACCTTGATGTACACATTGCGATCCACATTTTCTAACACGGTATGTGCATCCTTGATCATGTCTTCCGTATCTTCCGAGACAACCTGTACATGAAGTGTTGCCTGATCGCCAATGATCGACCGAACCGTTTTTAAGTGCGTGAACAGATCAATTTTGCCTTCTTTTTTAACAATTGACGGATTAGAGGTCACCCCGGCAAGTGGAATCACCTTAACATATCTCTTAATTGCGTCCAAATGAATCGTATCAAGTAGAAACTCCATATCGAACACTCCCTTTTCAGTATTTGCACATTTGTGATCTTATTATCCATCTCTAATGATTACGCTTTCATCGTAGCATGAAATGAATTATGAATACATACTCTCACATATTTAATATTCTTCTGTGCATAATAAATCCTGATAATAAGCGATTTTTTGGAATAAAAAGCAGATATTCATGCACATATGTGCACAAGTCAATCATAATCGTGCTATTTTTATAATCGCTTGGGCAGTTTCACTATCCGTTATAAGCGTGTTCATATAGGGAGTCTTTAGCAAAGCATGAATAGACGGCACTTTGTTTAACGAACGTGCCACACCAATTGAGTAAGGTACTTTTGCCAACAATTCCGGATCAATTCCGATCGTACGATTATAGATGCTCTCCTTCAGAATGTGTCCATCCTCATCAAAGAATCTGCAGCAAAAGTCGCCAATTGCTTGATGATTTGCCAAGTTATGATTATCCACAACCGTTAAATAATCACGCCAGCTGCTTTCTTTACTGTTCAATGGTCCGCCAATGCCAAACATAGCGATGTCCAGTTGCTCCCAATAGGACTTAATCTCCTGAAAATCATGTCCATTCATGATCGCATCGCGCAGCATTTTGGAATCTTGAATGGCTCCCGCATTAATAAAAATGCTTTCTCCACCAAAATGCCTGGCAAGATCATAAATAATTGCGTTCACATGATAGCGTGAATTCACATGGCTCGGCCCACCAACAACAGGGACAAACGTCGCATTTGTTTTTTTGACTCCTTTCAGCTTGCCGATCATGCTTGCAAGTGAGGAACCCCAACTCAATCCGACCGTTTCTCCACCTTTGATCAGCTGCTTTAAATAAAAAGCCGCTTCTTCAGCCAGTTTTTCATCCTTTTCGGTTTCCGTATCATTCCGGCTCGTTGAAATGACCACAACCTCTTTCATGTGAAAAATCTTTTGCAGTTGAGACTCGAGTTCATAAATTTCAGGATCAAAATCGTGGATCTGAATAGCGACAATGCCCTCGGCTCTCGCCTGAGTCAACATGCGGCTGATGCTCGTCCGGTAAATGTTCAGTTCCTTCGAAATCTCGCTCTGCGTCTTGCTCTTAATATAATAAAGATAAGCGATTTTAGTTAACAGACGCTTTTTATTATTTTCCACAGTACCTCACCCTCAAATCACAGATCAACGTAATGCCAACTGATTTGGACTATACCAGTATTCGCCGATTTGCCCATCTCAATTTGCAATGATGACTTTTGTCTTTGTTGCGATTGGTTCAAGCACTTCTTCAGGTGCCCGCTTATCCGTAATCACACAATCAACGCTTCCCCAATCGGCTGCCTTTACAAATGAACTTTTAGAAAATTTCGAGTGATCAAGCAGAACAATTTTCGTCTGACATTTTGCAAGCAGTGCACGCTTCATTTCGGCATCTGCAAAACTCGATGTACAAAAACCATCTCGGTTCATGACACCGCTGGATCCGAAAAATCCGATATCAATGCGGATATCATTGAGTGCCTGACTTGTAAAGTTTCCTTGAAATGACATATCTGCCTTACTGTAATGACCGCCGACACAGTAAAAGTCATTGCTTCCATTCATTAACTCCATGATTGCGGTCAAAGAACTGGTGAGAACAGTCTTTCCCTGATAATGATTAAGATATCGTGCGAGAAGAGCAACCGTACTCCCTTGATCAAGTCCGATGACACAAGAGGTTTCAGGTAAAAATTCAAGCGCAGCTTTCACAATTTTTGTCTTGTCATCCAGAAATGTGGTCGTTCGATTGATTACCGGTTCGATTGCATCCGATTGATCAAGCACTGCTCCTCCATAAACCGTTTTAGAAATTCCTTGTTCTTCCAAGTATTTCAGATCTTTTCTAATTGTCTCATCAGACACATGGAAGTGTTCAACCAGTTGCCTAACCTTTATTTTTTTATTTTCAATGAGTAGTTGCGTCATCTGTTCGCGCCGTTGCTGAATTTCTGATGCCTTCACATGTAAACGCCCCGATCTTTTAACTGAACCAATTATACCATGAAATCGTTATAATTCATTATAAAATTTGGCACTTATGTGTTATATGCTATCAAATCCAAGTTTCTCATTGAATGTTTCTTTATATTCTTTATAATAGGGGATGTAGATAGATAAGAAAAACCGAGCAAAAAGCGCCCGGTCCTTAATCTCCAGCCATGTGTGATTGGTTTGTGTCTTTACAGTGTTGAATCATCGCTTCGGTTGCTCGCTTGCCGCGGGCGCACCGCGAGCCTCCTCAGACAAGCAGAAATCTGCGGGGTCTCGCTGGCACGCTGATCCCGCAGGCGTCTCGCACCTCCGCTTTGATTCTCGGTCAAGACACTGGTTTATTCGTTTAAATATGGGGTAAAATCTTATACTTTCTTTTCTTGTGAAAAAGGTTGCAACGGGTCTTAAACTCTGCACAAAATACTCAACTAAACACGATCTTCTTATTCAATTATGAAGGGGCGAACATCAATGGCTGAAATGTATGCGGTTTCAAATAATAACTTCATGAATATAAGAAAAAAAAGTCTTCTTGATGACATGAAAACCTTCCTGTTTCAAAACGAACGGCGTATTTCTCTTGAACGGGCAATTCTTTTTACGAAAAGCCATAAGCAAACGGAGGGAGAGCCGCAGATCATTCGACGTGCAAAAGCAACGGCTTATATCCTTGACCATGTAAAAATCAGCATTCGTCCCGGTGAACTATTGGTCGGCAATCGAACCGTCAGACCGAGAAGCGGCATTTTGTCTCCTGAGATGGATCCCTATTGGATTATGAAGGAAATGGACACCATCCATGACCGTCCGCAAGATGCATTCTATTTTACCGAAGCGGACAAACGTGTCTATCGTGAACAATTACTGCCCTATTGGTCCGGACGTTCCATGAAGGACTTTATAAATGGAAAAATCCCGAAGAATGCCCAAAAGGCCGTAGACGATCTTGTGATTAAACTGAACCAAACCGACAAGGGGCAAGGACATATTATTATGGATTTTCAAGCCATCTTGAACCATGGTGTCGGTTACTATATTGATTTATTAAGCAGAAAAAGCGCGGCGCAGCCTGAAAATAACTTTTTCATATCCGCTAAAGTTATTTTCGAAGCGATGGCCCGTCACTTCCTGCGTTACCGCAAGGAGGCACTCCAAAAAGCTAAGAGTACCGAAATTACTGAAGCACGGAAAGTGGAACTACTGGAAATGGCTGACATGTGTAAGCGACTGAGCAGTCAGAAGCCGCAAAGCTTCTATGAGGCGCTGCAGCTGCTCTGGATGACAAGCATCGTCGGTCAATACGAATCGAACGCTTCTTCCCTTTCACTCGGGCGGATGGACCAATACCTCTATCCTTTTTATAAAAAATCCGTTGAGGAAGGTGTTCCGGGAGCTTTCATTCGTGAAGTGCTTGGGGATTTCTATGTTAAAACCAATGATGTCGTGCTTTTAAGAAGTCGCGAAAGTGCCAAATGCTTCGCCGGGTTTCCAACCGGTTATACGGTGGCACTGGGCGGTCTCGATCAATACGGTCAGTCATCGGTAAATGAGCTCTCTTACCTGATGCTGGATCTGTATCATAGCATCCGCTTGCCGCAGCCGAATCTGTCTGTCCGAATCAATGAGTTGATTCCGCGTCGATTCCTGAACAAGACGTGCGAAACCATTCGTCTCGGCACCGGCATTCCGCAAATTTTCAATGATGAGGTCATTATTCCTGGGTTCCTCAGCAAAGGTGTTTCTCTGGATGATGCTCGCGATTATGCGGTTGTCGGTTGCGTGGAAACAACGATTCCTGGGAAAACCTACGGCTTGCACGACATTGCCCTATTTAACTTCTTGCGCATCATGGAAATCAGCCTTTACGAATTACGCGATCGTGATGACTTGACCTTTGACCAGCTTGTTGCGTATCTCTTAAAACGAATTGACGGTTACGTAAAAGATGTCACCATCGGATCTGACATTGTTGACCTTGCTCACCGCGAATTCGCACCGATTCCCTTTCTTTCAGCGCTTGTTGAAGATTGCATCGACAACGGTAAAGATATTACCGAGGGCGGCGCGCGCTACAATTTTTCCGGAGTTCAAGGCATCGGCGAAGCAAATCTGGCAGACTCACTTTTTGTCATTAAGAAGCTTGTTTTTGAACAGCACGAAATGAAATTCAGTGAATTAGTGGATGCACTGGAGGCTGACTTTGAGGGGAAATACAAGAATCTGCAAAACCATGTGATCCATGATTTCGATAAATACGGCAACGATAATCCTGAAATTGATATGATCGCCGCAAAAATTTTCCGTCATTATGCACTTGAGCTTGGAAAATACCGGAATATTCGAGGTGGTGAATTCAACGCAGGCGCATACACCGTTTCCGCACATATCCCGCTCGGCGAAGATGTCGGAGCAACGCCGGATGGAAGAAAGGCTCATGATCAGCTGGCTGACGGGGGACTCTCGCCAATGGTCGGACGCGACAGACTTGGTCCGACAGCCGTCCTAAAATCGGTCAGCAAGATTGACAATGTGCTCTGCGTTAACGGCAGTCTGCTCAATCTTAAATTTCAGCCAAGCACGCTGCAGGGTTCATCGGGAATTCATAAATTTGCCGATTTTCTCATGGCTTTTACCAAATTGAAAATCAGACATGTCCAGTTTAACGTTCAATCACGGGATACACTGTTCGACGCACAGAAGCATCCGGAAAACTATGCCGGGCTAATCGTCCGCGTGGCCGGTTATTCAGCGTTCTTCGTTGATCTGAACAAAAAGATTCAGGACGATATTATTGCTCGCTGCGAGCATGTCCTATAAGGAAGGAAATGCGTTATGACACGAGGCCTTGTATTCAACATCCAGCGCTACTCGATTCACGACGGAACCGGCATACGCACGATTGTCTTTCTCAAGGGCTGTCCGCTCAAATGTCCCTGGTGTTCAAACCCTGAATCACAAGGTCCTGTTCGCCCATCTGTCTGGATGAAAGACGGTGCGGAAGAACCTTTAGGCAAGTGGATGTCAGTCGATGAGGTACTCCATGAAGTGGAAAAAGATGAGATTTTTTACCGCACGTCAAATGGTGGCGTGACCTTGTCCGGTGGTGAAGTTCTGATGCAAGCCGATTTTGCGGCGGAACTCTTAAAGGAGGTAAAAGCGCTCGGGATTAGCACAGCGATTGAAACCACTGGCGCGCTTCCTCTGAAACAAATCCGCAAAGTGCTGCCCTACACCGACCAAGTCCTATTTGACTTAAAAATTATGGATCCGGACAAAGCCAGACAGATCATCGGTGAAAAGATCAGCACGATCAAACAAAATTTTGAAGAAGCATTGAATTCACCAGCGCACGTTATTCCCAGAATTCCGCTGATTCCCGGATATACGACACCGCCGGAAAACTTGAGGCAGATCAGAGATTACGTGACCGGCCTCGGAATTAAAGAGATTCATATTTTGCCCTTCCATCAATATGGAAGCGGCAAATATGAGTATTTGAAGCGCAGCTATCGCTTGAAGGACACACCACTCCTCAAGCAGGAAGAAGTCAACACAGTTAAAGCCTTCTTTGAAAGTGCTCAGATCAAAACAGTTGTCAGCGGCTTGGAGTAAAAAAATGTATCGACAATGACAATAATTAAAAGACATGAATCCTATTTTCGGGCAGGATTCATGTCTTTTATTTTATTTAATATGAGTTTCCAAAATTTTAAATTTTGTTCATCTCTGCTGTTACAAGGCCTGCTCCGTTCGAGCGATAATATCATCCTGTGTTTCTTTTGAAAGACCGGTGAAGAATGCAGAATAACCGGCGACGCGTACAATTAGATCACGATAGTTTTCCGGATGTTTTTGCGCATCAATTAGCGTTTCACGAGAGACGATATTATATTGAACATGGTACCCATGCAATCTGTTGAAAAAGGTTCTAATTAGCAATACCAGCTTCATGCAGTTTTCTTCATTCTGCAGAATCTGCGGCGACATTTTTTGGTTCAGTAGCACGCCGCCTGTAATATCTGCTGTCGGCAATTTTGATACGGATTTAAAAACGGCTGTCGGTCCGTCATGATCCATCGAATGCTCCGGCGAGCATCCTTCAGCAAGTGCCGTTCGGGCATGACGGCCATCCGGAGTGGCGAGTGTGCTGTGACCTTGCCCGACATTCGCAGAAATAGAGGATGTGCCGGCATAGCGAAGTCCGCCGATTGGTCCGCGCCCGTAACGTGTATTTTTATATTTTGAAATCTCATCAATATACGGCTGATAAGCATTCTGAATCAGTTCATCTACATAATCAACATCATTGCCGTATTTTGGTGCGTCATTGAGCAGTGTCTGACGGATTTTTTCCCCTTTTTCACCGGCAAAATCATTGGTAAGCGCATCCCAAAGCTCCTTGCGGCTGATCTTCTTTTCATCATAGACCAGTTTTTTAACGGCACTCAGCGAATCGGCAAGATTAGCGATTCCAACCTGCAAGCCGCTGATAAAATCGTAGACGGCACCGCCCTCTTTAATTGTTTTTCCGCGTCCGACGCAATCATCGGTCAGCGTGGAGCAGAGAATATCCGGACAATCCTGTTCAAGCACCAGATCGCATGAATTTTCAATGATTACACTCTGCCTTGTAATTTCGCGAAGCCCTTTGTCCCAAGCTTTTTCAAGCTCCTCATAGGATTTCATATCGACAAAGTGACCACTGCCTTCGAGCAGCTTCTTTCCCGTTTCCGGATCAACGCCGTTGTTCATGATAATGAGCAGTGTACGTGGAAAGTTAATGAAGCTCATACCCGTGCAACGATAACCCCATTTTCCCGGTACTGCCGTCTCCACACAGCCGATCGCACTGTAATTGTACGCATCCTCTTCTTTTACCCCGCGTTTGATAAACGATGAAATAATGATTTCATCGTTGTTAAACGCGGGCATGCCCATCCCCAGCTTAATGACCTCGATGCACTCACGCATGAATGCGTCACTTAAACCGCGGTGATAGCGAACGGTTAAATTCGGCTGCGTCAAATGTGCCTGAGCGACACTCCGCAAAATAAGATAGGACAGACCGTTTATCGCATCCTTCTTATCCGGAGTCTGACCGCCAATGGTAACGTTTTGATACAATGGACTTCCCGCACTGAATTCTGTGTGTCCCCATGAACGTACTTTGTTAATGGTCAGCGTCTTCATCCACAGGTTAGTCAGCAATTCCGTCGCCTGTTCATCTGTCAGAATTCTGCGATCAACATCACGCTGATAGAAAGGAAACAGGTACTGATCCATCCGTCCGTAAGATACCGAATGACCATTTGATTCAATCTGAAGGACAAGATGAATGAGCCAAATCGACTGCACAGCTTCATAGAAAGTATCAGCCGGTTCGTAAGGAACCTTATTCAATATCTGAGCCATATTCCTTAATTCTGTTTGACGCTGCGGGTCCTTTTCCGTCTCAGCTTTCTCTGCTGCCAAATTTGCATAGCGCTTTGCAAAATCCCGTACTGCCTTAATTACGTTCAGACTCGCTTCATAAAAATACAATTTCTTTTGATCTTCAATATCAGTCAGATTCAAATGATCCAATGCGTCTTTGACACGTTTTTCGTACGATTTCAGCCCGTAATTGATCACATTTTTATAGTCGACGGCAAGATGACCGTCACCTGAAGTAATGTTGCCGTCTGCTCCGATGATGCCCAGATCATAAAAAATTTTGCTATGCGGCGGAAAGGCCGCCAGTCCGCGATCTTCTAGTGTATTATGTTTCCAGAAAGGCGCAATCTCTTTTAATTGTTTCTTTGTTTCTTCAGTAATATAGAAGACGTCACCCGGACGTTTTTCAAACCGGTCCAGTTCATCAATCACCCAGTTCATTGAGTATTCTGGAAAAACAGGTGCCCAGCGATTTTTTCGTGCCTGATTTCCTGCAATCAATGTGTCGTCTTCGATGTAGATCGTCATGTGTTCCAATATATTCTCAAGCATATAAGCACGCTTAAGATCCAGCTGTTTATCTGCATGTTCTTTATAACTCTGTGTCACAAGAACTGCACGTTCAGCATCAATAAACGGTTTAGCATCAAGGATTGAATTACGGAATCGTTCCATTTTCGGTGTTAATTCTCCGAAATGCGCCGATCTTTTTGCTTGCGCTTGAATCATTGAGTCTGCTGTCATAATTAAAGCCCTCCTGATTATTTTCATAAGAATCAATATAAGCTTTCTTTCGAAACTATAATAGCATTCAATGTAAGCGTAAACAATGACTTTTGGCAATTTCATTCAACTTTAATATTAATGGTCATTTGTGCATTTTAAACTTTTTTATACAGTATGCAGACGAATGCCTTGATCTGAGAGAAAAACACTTGTTTCGTCGTCTAATCCACTGTCCGTATAAACTTCGTGAATGGCTTGCACATTAAATTGCTTTACGAAACTTTTCTCCTTAAATTTACTGGAATCCGTAAGAATAATGACATGCTTGCTTGATTTTGCCATGGTTTGGACCATCTCTGCTCTCATAATATCATTTCCAAAGAAACCGACATTTCGATCAAATCCATCCGTACCAATAAACAGTTTGTCAACAAAAAAATCAGCTAAATTCTGTTTTGCAATCGGCCCGACCGTTACTTGCGACTCACTTTGATAGGACCCGCCAAGCAGTTCAATGCGAACGCTGTTATATTTACCCACAAGAGACGCAATGAAAAATGAATTCGTTATGATTGTGACATTTTCTTTAACCATGGCAATTTCTTCTGCCAACAGGGCACAAGTTGAACCTGATTCGATCATAATTGTTTCATTATCTTGTATTGACTGAACTGCAAGTTGTGCGATTTTCTTTTTCACTTCGTAATGATTTGCTAGCCGATAGCTGATATCATCAACATTATTCATCATTGCGTAGCCATGTTTCCGTTGCAACAGACCTTTCGCTTCCAAGCGGTCTAAGTCTTTCCTAATCGTCACCTTGGATACGCTTAACAGCTCTGCTAATTCATTAACATCTATTTTCGTTCGATCAGTAACAATCGTTAACAAATCATTTTCACGTGTCGTTAATTCTGATGTCAAAATGACGGCCTCCTATACATTGTTTTCTTCAGTTTATCACAATTGATTGATCATCTTATTTCTTTCACAGCTTATTAACATTTCTTACGTAAATAATATGCTAAAATAAAAAAGATGAAAAGGAATTGAGGCGGTCTTAATTGAAAACGCTTACTAATAATGAAACGAGCCATTCAAAAGGACTCATCTTTAATATTCAGAAGTTCAGTATTAACGACGGACCCGGAATACGAACGGTCATCTTTTTTAAGGGCTGCCCGCTACGATGTCCTTGGTGTGCTAATCCAGAATCTCAACGAGCATGTCCTGAAAAAATGCACGATCATGCTAACGGCAATACTACGCTCGTTGGTGAATTCAAGAGTATCGCGGAAATTATCAAAGTGATTTTACAGGATCGTGATTACTATGAGGAATCAAATGGAGGTGTCACCTTTTCAGGCGGAGAAGTGCTTAATCAAGCACCCTTTGTGATTGAACTTGCGAAAGCAATTAAAAAAGAAAACATTCACATCATTTGTGAGACAACCGGATTTACCAGGCCTGCTGTCTTTCGAGAATTCATTAAGTACATGGATTTTATGTTCTATGATGTAAAGCATTGGAACGGCGAAGCACATCGCGCCGCCACCGGCGTGGATAATGAATTAATTATCCATAACCTTGAGTCCGCATTAAAAGCACAGAAGAAGCTTATGGTCAGAATTCCGATTATTCCTTGCTTTAATGACGCCTTGAGCGATGCCGCGCATTTCGGTCAATTGTTTAAACGTATCGGTGTCACAAAGGTTGAACTGCTCCCTTTCCATCAATTCGGCTTGAACAAGTACACAGAATTGGGGCGGGAATACGAAATGAAAGATGTCCGTCAATTACATGCGGAAGATCTCCTAGATTTTAAAAAAGTATTGAACGAAGCGGGAATCGCGGTCAAACTGAATGGATCTTTTTAATCCACGTCCTCGCAACAATTTATTTTCAGCTGTAATAAGTAAAAAGCCAATGTGACGAATCACATTGGCTTTTTACTTATATATATTTAGTCGTTATCCACGAAGCTCCGCGCCTAACTGCTCCGCACAGGCACTGACAATCTTTTCATGAACGACGTTCACTTCATCATCGGTCAAGGTCCGCTCCGGATCAAAATAGACAAGTGAGAATGCCATAGACTTCTCATCCGCCGCTACATGACTGCCTTCATAGACATCAAAGAGCTGTACCGATTTAAGAAGCGGAGTGCCATTCTCGCGGATGACCCGATCAAGATCAGCCGCAGCTACAGTCCGTTTCACAACAAGCGCAATATCACGTGTTGTCGATGGGAATCGCGGCAAGCCATGATACTCAATAGCAGCCTCTCCGTGACGGAGCAGCGACTCAATGGCAACTTCGAATACAAACGTTTCATTTAACCCGCAGTTCTTCTGAACTCTAGGGTGGAGTGCACCGATATAACCAATGACTTCACCGTTTAATAAAATATCTGCGGTTTGTCCCGGATGCATCCCCTCCCGTTTCGAAGGAGAATAAGTGATATGATTAGCGACACCCAGGGAATCGAACAGCGTTTCAACAATTCCTTTCACTGAGAAAAAGTCGACTGTATCCGGATCGCCTTCCCAATTTCTTTCCGTACGCTTCCCGGTAATGATTCCCGCTAAATGCTCTTCCTCAGCCGGTCTCGCTTCTCCTTTAACCGGAAGGAACACCTTGCCGATTTCATAGAATTTAATATCCGGCATCTGTCTGTTCAAGTGATATTGAGCAACGTTAATGAGTTGAGGAACAATACTCTGACGCAATGCTGCATGCTCTTCGCTCATCGGCCAAATGACTTGTGTCGGTTCTATTCCTTTATTGCTTACCGCGTAGGAAGAAGCACTTTCCTTCGATGTAAGCGAATAAGTATAAGCTTGGCTCAAGCCCATGCCGTTCATCAAGCCTTCTACTCTTCTGCGGATCTTTTGATAAGGTGTCAACGATGCATGTGAGGACGTGCCCTCAGGCAGCGTTGCCGGAATATGATTGTACCCATAAATACGTCCGACTTCTTCGACGAGATCCTCAGGAATGGTCACATCGAAGCGTCTGGCAGGTACGGATACCTGCATTATTTCGCCTTCCACGTTAACTTTAAAATTCAGCCGTTCAAGTATCCCGACGATCTGTTCGCGTGCGAATTCCGATCCTAAAACTTGATTGATTTTTTGCCAAGGCATCATAATCTGATGCTCTGCTACCGTTCGTTCACCGGCTTCGACAATACCTTTAAGTACCGTCGCATGGGCGTACTGTATTAACAGTTCAGCTGCTCGATCAGCGGCCAGAGCGACTCGATTACGATCAAGCCCTTTCTCATAGCGGCTGCTGGCATCCGAGCGCAATTGGAGCCTCGCCGCTGTTTTGCGGATTGAAATTGGATCGAAGACTGCTGCTTCAAGCAGAACATTTTCTGTATCGCTTGAAACCTCTGTATTTTCACCACCCATAACGCCTGCAACAGCGACACCCTTTTTGCCATTTGTTATGAGCAGATCCTCATCTGTCAATTTTCGAAGCTGGCCGTCAAGCGTAGTGATTTCTTCATGATCTCCGGCAAAACGAACGAGTACATGATTCGAACCGAATTGATCAAAATCAAATGTATGGAGCGGCTGTCCGTATTCGAGCATCACGTAATTTGAAACATCAACGACATTGCTGATCGGGCGAACACCGGCCGCAATCAGACGCAGCTGCATCCAGCGTGGTGCCGGAGCGACTTTAATGCCGTTCATGACGCGTGCGCCATAATAAGGAACCATTTGCTCGGCATCAACGGAGACACTTATTTTTTCGCTTGCCAACTGGTCTGATTCAGCTACTACCGGCTTTTTCAGTTGGATCGGACGATCAAGAATCGCACCGACTTCATAAGCGACGCCGATCATATTCATGCAATGCGCACTGTTCACCAAAATATCCAAATCAAGAATAGCGTCGTCAAGATTCAAATAAGGGAGTGCATCTGCACCGACCGGCACCTCATCATCAAAGACATAAATGCCGTCCGCATATTCCTTAGGTACAAAATTATGATCGAAGCCCAGTTCATCAAGTGAACAGATCATGCCGTTTGAAATCTCACCACGCAGTTTTGCTCGCTTGATTTTCACATTATTCGCGATTCTTGCACCGACAGTCGCAACCGGTACCTTTTGTCCGGCGGCAACATTTGGTGCACCGCATACAATCTGAACGGTTTCTGTTCCCAGATTAACTTGACACAAATGAAGCTTTTCCGCTTCCGGATGCTGCGCGCAAGACTCAACCTTGCCGACCACAATACCCTTCAATCCCTCTCCCGGATAAACAATGTGCTCCACTTCAATTCCCGAATTTGTTATTTTATCCGCTAATTCTTCCGGCGTGACACCGCCTAAATCTATATAGTCCTGCAACCAATTATAGGAAACCAGCATCGTTCATTCTCCTCCTTATGCCCGATCAAATTGTTTCAAGAAACGAATATCATCTGTATAAAAATGACGAATGTCTTCGATGCCGTACTTCAACATCGCAATACGTTCCGGCCCCATGCCGAATGCAAAGCCTGTGTACTCGCTTGGATCAAAGCCGGACATGCGCAGCACATTCGGATGAACCATGCCGGCACCAAGAATTTCAATCCAACCTGTGCCCTTGCAGACATTGCAACCATGACCGCCGCACCTAAAACAAGAAATGTCCATTTCTACTGACGGTTCGGTAAAAGGGAAGAAGCTTGGGCGAAGACGAATTTCACGGTCCGCACCGAACATATGCTTCGCGAATACGGTCAGAATCCCCTTCAAGTCGCTCAATCGTACATTGTGATCGACATAAAGACCTTCGATCTGCATGAATTGATGCGAATGAGTCGCGTCATCATTATCGCGGCGGTACACTTTTCCAGGGCAGATAACCTTAACCGGACCGACACCCTTATGCTTTTCCAAGGTGTGCGCCTGTACAGGAGATGTATGCGTACGCATCAGTATTTCATCAGTTATATAGAACGAATCCTGCATATCACGAGCAGGATGATCCTTCGGAAGATTTAACGCTTCAAAGTTGTAGTAATCCTGTTCGACTTCAGGGCCTTCTTCAATGGAAAAGCCAAGACCGATAAACAGATCCTCAACCTCCTGAATAATTGAAGCGAGCAGATGAGGACTGCCTGTCGCTATTTTTCTTCCCGGAAGCGTTACATCAATTTTCTCATGCTCAAGCTTCAGCTCAAGCAGCTTCGCTTCCAAGTCCGCTTTCTTTTCTTCAATTTTTGCGGCAATGAGTTTACGTACTTCATTCGCCAGTTGTCCGACAATCGGGCGTTCTTCAGCAGAAAGCTTGCCCATGCTTTTCATAACTTCTGTGATCGGTCCTTTTTTGCCTAAAAAACGGATCTGTGCTTCCTGGAGCGCCTTCAGACCATCTGCTGAACCAATGTTCGATAAAGCCTGTTCGCGCAGCTCAAGCAATTTCTCTTTTAACATGTTCTTCATCCCTTCACAAACTTTTTTAAATGAAGCTTTTCAAAAAGGAGGACAAAAAGGGCCGAGAAGATCAAGGAAGTGCAGTTTCGAGCACCGGAACGTACTGCTACAGGATGTAGTGACTTCGACGTTACTCACAGGACGTGAGTGTAATTAGTCGAAGATCTCCTGTAATACGTGAGGAGCAAAGAAACCAGCTGACACAGAACTTCCACAGGATGTGGTGACTTCTGCGTTGTGCACATGACGTGCACGTCATTAGCAGAAGATCCTCCTTACTTTTTTCCCGGACTTTTTGAACATCCTCTAAAAAAAACAAAAAAGCCCCGCCCCTAAAAAGGGACGAAGCGTCGCGTTACCACCCTTGTTGACCATTCAAAAAAAACAAATAGCCCACTCGAAAACATTTAACGGCGAATGCCGGCCAATCCTAGGCCGGCTGCCCGCCGGCGTTCAAACGGCAACTCAAGAGTGAATTCGTTCGGTCCGTATCATAAGCACGCTTTCAGTCGACGACGCACTCTCCCTGAACGGCGGATACCGAATTACTATTCTCCATCACGGTTTTTACATCTATTTGGATTCATATTACCCATGAATCTAATCATTCTTTAAGTCTTTTCCTAGTATAGTCAATTGCAATCCGTTATGCAAGTCCTCCCGACTCCAACCAATACAGTAAAATACCTGATGCCACAGCGACATTCAGCGATTCCGCACGACCTGCCATCGGAATTTTCACCTGTTGATCCATCTGTGCGAGTAATTCGGGTGATGCGCCATTGCCTTCATTGCCAACGACCAAGCCATAATGAGAGCTGGCTACTTTAACTTTATGAAGTTCATCGCCTTGCAGTGAAGAACCATATAAAGGAATATTCAGTGCTTTCATCTCATCGGCAAGACTGAATAAATTTTTGTGAATGACCGGCAGGTGAAAATGGGAACCTTGAGCAGAGCGCAGAGTCTTTGCATTGTATCCGTCAACACAACCGTCGCCAAGATAGATAGCATCCAAGCCAAAAGCATCTGCAGTTCGAATCAACGTTCCAAGATTTCCTGGATCCTGCACACCGTCAACGAGCAAGTAGCGGCCGGACCGCAGGGAAACTGCTGCCTGACTCATGTCGCACACGGCGATAATGCCTTGAGGTGTCTCTGTTTGTGACAGTTCCGTAAATATTTTATGTGTGACCTGAAAAACTTCAATCGAATCAAGCGGCCAATCCGTCGGCAAATGAAACGCTTCATCAATCAAGATCGCGTTAATCTGCTGTTTTGCGGAAAAAACCGCTTCCTGCACTAGATGCGGCCCTTCAAGCAAATATTTTTGCTCACGATCACGCCACTTTCTTATTTTTAACTTTTTCCATAGTTTTACTTTTTCATTTTGCAATGACACCATTCGTCTCACACATAAGAGCCCCTTTAAAATCGGTACATATTTGTCCGTTTACTACCCATACTATACCATATCACCAGCTTTAAATGCTCACAGAAAGGGGTCTCCTATTCATGGATTTAGACATTCGCCGCGCAGTCCTGCACAATCTGTCCGGTAACGACAAGAAACAGCTTCAAGACACAGTCGTTGACGCTATTCAGGACGGTCAAGAAAAGATGCTTCCCGGACTAGGCGTTCTATTCGAAGTTCTTTGGAACAAATCGGACAATGCCTTCCGCGATCAGATGCTCACGCGACTTGAACAAGGGGTGTAAAGAAATAATCGGGGGCTTCTGGCTCCCGATTTTTCATGCGGCAATTCCTTTATAGTGGACTTTCTTGCATAGAACACTACTTAAAATCGATCCGTTTTCCAAAAAGCGTAGTCATTCTTAGGAAACAGTGCTGCATAGGTTTCCGATTGCACAGAGGTGCCAAGCAGCACATCGCTCACCAATTCGCTTGGCCTCCGCTCAATTGACGTTTGGTATGTAACTGAATCTCCCGGAACTTCAATCTCCGCTTTCCCATTCATGAGATGAACGAGCAGCTCATTGTCTCCGCTTCTGAGCAATAGTGACGTCTTGTTCCCAGTGTAATGAATCAGTCGCTCTGAAAGAACCGGTTCAATCTTCTGAAAAAAATTATGGAAACGCAGAATTTTCCACATTGCACCGTTATAGTTCTCGATACGAGCACCACACTCTTGAAATAACTTCCAGAGCGCATGGTGTTCCGGCATCTGCACCATCAGACTGCATTCCGGTGCCAGATGTTCTTTTAAATGATACACGAGCGACGCAACTGCCGCCTCATGCTCCGGCAAATAACAGCATTCAACCAATCCGATTTTATTTTCACCGAATGCTTCCCACCTGAGATAAGCAACCAGTTCATCATGGTCAAAAGCATTCAAAAATGCGCCTTTGCGATTCTTATTCCATGCCAGCTGCCCTTTCCAGTACGCATCTGTTCGAATTCTAGAACCACAAAGCGGCCCAATAAAGTGCCGATACATCTCTTGTACAGCATTAAAGTCACATTCGTTAATAGGTCGAATATGACATTCCCGCCGCTCAGCCATCTCAGGAATCTGGCTAACATCCATGACCAGTTCGTCCATAGGCAGCGTTTGCCAGCCTTCTTTTTCATAGAACGAATTGATTCCGGTAAATAAAAGAGACAAATCGTAGCCATGTTCAGCCATCCACTTCGTCTGGTGGTTCAGAATGGTGCGAATCAAATGTCTCCCGCGATACTTAGGCAAAGCCGCAACGTTTCCAATCCCTCCGCATTTAAGCTCCACCCCATGATAAGAAAGAGGAAAAGGGAAAATCTGAACAGCTCCGGCCATTTGTCCGTTCACCTTAGCAATCCACGTATGATACGACTGACAATTTGGGTCAAGCCGGATTCTTTCTTCAAAAAATGCCCGATTTTTCGGGAAAACGTTCACCCATAAGTCAAGCGCTTCTTGCCATTCATGATCGTCATGAATCTGCCTAATTTCGATTGTGTCCATAGTAAAATCACCGCCCCGCCGCTGCTTAATTATGTTTCAAAAATACTTGTTATTTGATCAAGATTAACTTTTTTAACTAACCCATTCATTTCAACTATTGTGCTCTTTTTCTTCTAGAAATTATCCTTTTTCTTATTCATTAAATAGTGCAATGCGCGTGCTGCATCAATGGCATCCCGATAATTTTTAAAATCAAAATCAACACTCCAATCAAGGTGTTGGTAATTTCTTATTGATCTTGTGCTTCATCCTTTGACGTAAACTGTAAGATCTTTGCTTTATGAATTATTGCAACATAAATTAATTATATTGGGGAAACAAGAATGAGCACAATAGAATTTCCAAGTTTATTACATTGTTTTTTAAACCTGCCTTCAACTGATTGGAAACGCTCAAGGTAAAGCCTTCATTTTAGGCAGTCAAGCGTTAATCTGACTACTCCATCTCAAGGCGGATCTCATTTGCTTCCCACGCCTCTTGGCTGATTAAAATATAGTACTGTATAATCAAGTTAATTGATGATTCCGGAGTCGAAAAAAATGAAAATCGCAATCTGTGATGATGACAAAACGCAAAGAGAATACTTGGCAACTCTCGTAAAAGAATGGGCGAGAAAGAACAACAAGATTCTTATGCTCGAACTCTTTGAAAACGCACAGGGATTTCTCTTCTCTTGGAGTACCGATCAGAGCTATGACGCGCTGCTTCTGGACATTCAAATGCCCGTTTTAAATGGAATGGAACTCGCCAGGAAAATTCGCGAGCGTGATGAACTGCTGGCGATTATCTTCATTACCGGCTTCTCTGATTATATGGATGAAGGCTATGAAGTCTCCGCATTGCACTATCTGATCAAGCCAGTGAAAGAGGAAAGACTCTTTACTGTTCTCGATCGCGCTTCAAAAAAAGTCACTAAGCAGAAAAAAACGCTGCTGATTGAACAAAACGGAGAGATGATCCGAGTGAATCAAGAAGACATCCTTTGTCTTGAGGCTTTTGCTCATACGATTGACGTGACGACGGCGGAGCAGCACTATCAAGTCAAAGTGAGCATCGATCAGTTCGAACGACAGCTTGATCCCCATCTCTTTGTGCGTCCGCATCGCTCCTATCTTGTTGGATTAAAATACATCAGTCAGCTTCGCAAAACAGGCCTTACCTTGGACACCGGCAAGAAAATTCCGGTTAGCAGACGCCGTTATCAAGCAGTGAACCAGGCGTTTATCCGCTTTTTCAGAGGAGGTACCGAGCAGTGACCGATTATCTCATTTACGGACTGATTACTCTTGTTCTGATCGTTCTAACTGCAATCATCACACACCGCCAAACCCTGCGCGCAGGCGAACGCCAGCTTGATACCTACCAGAAAGATCTGCTTGCCAAACACTATGATGAAGTCCAGAATATCTACCACAAAATGCGCGGCTGGCGCCATGACTACCACAGCCACATCCAAACGATGAAAGCCCATCTTGCTCTTGATCAAATGGATGAACTCAAATCCTATTTAGACATGCTGGACAATGATCTAGAAACTGTTGATACAGTGATTAAGACCGGCAACATTAAGCTAGACGCGATTCTGAACAGCAAGCTTTCACTGATTGCAAGCAGTAATATTAAAGTAAATGCTAAAGCCCAAGTTCCGGAAAAGCTCTCTGTAAACGAAGTCGATCTGTGCATCATCATCGGCAATTTGCTCGATAACGCGCTTGAAGGTTGTCGAGAGCTGCACAACGAAGATCAACCGTTTATCCGCATCTATATCGGTGTGTTTAAAAAGCAGCTCTACCTTTCCGTTACAAACTCGGCCCCGGAAATGCTTAAGAAAATAAGCATTGGGCGCTACCTAACCACTAAAGGCGACGGCCATGGATTCGGTCTGATGCGCATCGACACTTTAGTTAAAAAATATGACGGCTACCTAAATCGCCAAAACGAGCCCGGTGTGTTTGCCACAGAGATCATGCTCCCCCTTTAGCTATGGAGGGGTCGCAGATGGAACTATGTTGTGCTTCCTTTGTAACAAGGGAGAGGAAGCAGATGGAACTAAGTTGTGCTCCCCTATAACTAGGGAGGGATCGCAGTAAGATCTAATGTGTTCGTTTCATGCAATAGTTTTTAACCATTCGTGTCTCATTTCGTGCCATTCGTGCACGATTTTATTTTTGAAACGATTTCTGTGCTAGTTTATAGCCATGAAGGAGTTGATGTGTTGTGAAAAAAACAGAGCAAAACCCGAGTTATTCGACAATACAAAATGTCGGCTTCGTTTTGAAAAATATGTGGCGTTGGAATAAAAAGCTGTTTTTCGCTTCGGTTGCGCGCGTTCCTTTTCTGGTACTTCTGCCTTTTCTCGGTATCTTGATGCCAAAGCTCGTGATTGACAGTTTGACCGAAAAAGTAAGCCCTTTGCATTTTGCCACAGTGATCGCTTTCATGACACTTGCCATCATGA
Organism: Sporolactobacillus sp. STSJ-5; assembly: GCF_024385605.1. GTDB lineage: Bacteria > Bacillota > Bacilli > Bacillales > Sporolactobacillaceae > Sporolactobacillus. The sequence continues at coordinate 268,493 of NZ_JANFOJ010000001.1, forward strand.
TCTGTAATGTTGTCGGACGTTCTCTTGACGCTTGGCTTCAATGGAATGTCACCAATAATCGAATCAACTACATTGTGCTTATGCAGTGGAAGATGATGGATACGGATTACAGCAACCTTGAAAGTCCTGAAGGTCAGAATAAGCTGGAAAAAGCGCATCAGGCAACTAATGATAATTGCAAGGGAACAGAAGCGATCATCATGGCATTAGTTAGCTTTGCCGCCAATATTTTCGGAATGCTCCTTTATGGCGGCGTACTTGCCGCCCTGAATCCGCTGGTTATTGCTTTTCTTCTTATCACCGCGGCCGTTGGATTCCTATTTTCTCGCCACGCACAAGTCTATGAACATGTACATAAAGACGATTGGACACCGATTGAAAACAAACTGGACTATCTGATTCGGGAATGCGACGACTATTCAACCGGAAAAGATTTGCGACTTTATCATATGACCTCTTGGTTCGGCGAACGATTTAATACGCTGATGCATGATCGAACAATTTGGCTCAAGCGAATTGCGCTGCGCCATTATTTTTCAGATGGTGCCGTCGGCATAATGGCACTTTGCCGCGATGGTGTTGCTTACGCTTATCTCATTTATCTCGTGCTGAATGGACATTTGACCGTTGCTAATTTCACTCTTTATTTTGGAACGATCGCCGGTTTTTCCACATGGCTGACCAGTTTGACTGAACAACTGGCAAAAGTGCAGCATATGAGTCTGGAAATCTGTGATGTCCGCAATTATCTGGATATGAAAGATACATCCAATCGTGATGAGGGGCTACCTCTGCCGCCAAAAAACAGCTGGCCCTGTTCGATCACCTTCGACCATGTATCCTTTTCCTATCCCGGTAACGATCGGAAAATTCTCGATGATGTCAGTCTTCATATCGATGCAGGAGAAAAAATTGCACTTGTTGGCTTGAACGGCGCCGGAAAAACAACCTGCATCAAATTACTGTGCGGATTCTACCGGCCGACATCCGGCCACATTTTGATCAACGGAAAAGATATGACTTGCTTTAATCGTGATGATTACTACAAACTGTTTACGGCTGTTTTTCAGGACATTCATATTCTACCGGTTTCGATTGCACGTAATATCGCGCCAAAGCTTGATGAAGCAGTTGATGAGGAGAAAATGGAACGTTGTTTGCAACTTGCGGGCTTCAAGGAGAAAATTGACAGTCTCGAACAAGGGTTAGACTCAATGATGGTTAAAGAGGTGCATGAACATGCGGTACAGTTCTCCGGCGGCGAACTACAAAAAATGCTGCTGGCACGCGCTCTGTATAAAGAATCGCCGATCCTGATTCTTGATGAACCAACCGCGGCGCTTGATCCAATCTCCGAAAATGAACTTTACGAGCGTTATGGGGCGTTAACTACAGGACGAACATCTCTGTTTATCTCCCACCGCCTGTCCAGCACACGCTTTTGCAATCGTATTATTTTCCTCTCCGAAGGAAAAATTGCCGAATCTGGCACACATGACGAACTGATAAAACAAAACGGAAAATATGCGGAACTATTCGCAATCCAAAGCCATTATTACCAAGATCAGCTTCATGAAGAAACTGTAGGAGGCGAGCTGCCTTGAAAACCAACACTCAGCAATCAAAATTCAGAATGAAATGGCACTATTTATGGCGCGGCATGGGATTTATTCAAAACAAAGTCCCTTCTCTGCTCCCGGCCGTTGCTTTTGGCGCGCTGCTGAAAGCGTTCGGTCCATTCATCACTATTTATTTAACCGCCCGGATCATTGATGAATTGTTTGGAGCGCGTTCCGTCATTCATCTTGCATGGCTAACTGGAGCAGCAATTGTATTAAACATGATCGTCTACCTCCTGCAAAAGGCAATGGAACGAATAAAGGATATGGGTAATTTCCGTCTTATCTATTATGGTCATTTTGAGATGGTTGACCTGATTCTTAAAACAGATTACGAAAATGTGGAGAAGCCAGAATTCCATTTAAAAAAACAAAAAATTGATGAAGGTTCAACATTAGCCAGAAGAGGCATTTGGAAGCTTCCAGAAATAACCGGACAGTTCATCTTTAATCTATGTACCGTTGTTTTTTCAATCACACTTGCCTTTCCACTGTTTCTAACCCATTCGATGCAATCAAGCTCCTTTATTAATTCGCCATGGCTTTCTATTATTTTGTTGGGTCTTATTCTTACCTCATCCATATACTCTGTTCTATCGAATTCGCAATTCAGTAAATGGATTTTTCATAAATTGGATGGCATGATGGCAATCAATCGCGCGTTTAGCTTTTACGGTAATCTGATGCAGGATCATCAATTGGGGAAAGATATTCGAATTTATCAGGAACAAAAATTAATTGGAAAAGCCTATGATGATTTTAACCGACGAGGGATGAAAGCTTTTGGTTCTGATGTATCCAAACGGCAAAGCCATTTTTGGGGAATCAGCGCTGCTATTTCTTCGCTGATCAGCGGTTTTGTCTATCTTTTCGTCGGTATGAAGGCTCTGGTGGGACTGATCAGCATTGGTTCAGTTGTTCAATATGTTGGCGCGATCAGCCAGTTCACCACTGGGTTCTCCGAATTGATCACTTCAGCAACCGACATTTGGCAGGATATTGATTATGTGGAGCTCTATTTCAATTTTCTCGACACGCCGAACCCAAAGTACCAAGGCAGCCTACCTGTTGAGAAGCGCAATGATAATGAATATGAGATTGAATTCCGCAATGTGTCCTTTAAATATCCGGGCTCTGAAACCTACGCTTTGAAAAATCTGTCACTCAAACTGAAAATAGGCGAGCATTTCGCTGTGGTTGGTCGCAACGGTTCAGGAAAAACAACTTTTATCAAGCTGCTTACCCGACTCTATGATCCGCAGGAAGGCGAGATTCTGCTCAACGGCATTAACATTCAGAAATACGACTACATCGAATATCTTCGGCTTTTCTCTGTGGTCTTCCAAGACTTTAAACTGTTTGCTTTTTCCGCCGGGCAAAACGTTGCAGCAGACGTGCATTACGACAAAGAACGCGCAATGGAATGTCTTGACAAGGCGGGCGTTGGCGATCGAATCCGTAAAATGAGCAAAGGTCTGGATACACCACTCTATAAAATAGACGCTGACGGTGTTGAGATTTCCGGTGGAGAAGCTCAGAAAATTGCCATTGCTCGCGCACTCTATAAAGACGCCCCGTTCGTTATTCTTGATGAGCCAACTGCAGCATTGGACCCTGTTGCTGAGTTTGAAGTCTATTCAAAATTCAAGGAAATTGCCAGTGATAAAACTGCGATCTATATCTCACATCGGCTCTCTTCATGCCGCTTCTGCGATCATATTCTTGTCTTCGATCAAGGCGAACTGATCCAAAACGGCAGCCATGACCAACTGATTCAAGACATAAACGGTCAGTATTATAAGCTGTGGAATGCCCAGGCGCAGTATTACCGAGAAGATCCTCGGAAATCGAGATTACTTGGGTAAGCTTATTCCCATTATTGAACGCTCTCATAAGTTTATCGAGCATTCTGGTTTTTTCTCATCGCTCAACAGATTAGATCAATCTCTCGTACCTATTTCCTATACAACAAACAACACCCCCGCATGCACCAATAGGCATGCGGGGGTGTTTATTCATTCAATCGCTCTTATTTAGCGACTGCTTTAGCTTTTTCTGCGAGTGTTGCAAATGCTGCTTCGTCATGAATGGCGAGATCAGCCAGCATCTTGCGGTTTACTTCAATGCCTGCTACCTTCAAGCCATTGATCAGCTTGCTGTAAGACAAGCCGTTGATACGTGCCGCAGCGTTGATACGCGCAATCCACAGTCTGCGGAAGTTACGCTTCGTTTGACGGCGGTCACGGTATGCATAAGACAGGGATTTGAAGACCTGTTGTTGTGCAACTTTGAATAATTTATGTTTTGCGCCGAAATAACCTTTTGCTAATTTAAGTACTCTTTTGCGTCTGCGACGAGTCACATATCCGCCTTTAACTCTTGCCATTGTAAAAACCTCCTGGAATAAACCGCCCGGCTGTACCGTGACGGCATAGAAAATAAATCTTAGTACATTGTTTAGAATCAGTTGTTGATGATTTTCTTGAGCTTCTTAGCTAGAGTTGATGTTGCAATCGTGCTCTTGTCGAGGTTGCGTTTCTGCTTATTCGACTTGTGGCTGAACATATGACTCGTGAAGCCGTGTTCCCGTTTGAACTTGCCGGTACCTGTCTTCTTGAAACGCTTTGCGGCACCTTTGTGTGTTTTCATTTTTGGCATAAAAAGAATCCTCCTAGTAAGATCAGCATCTAATAGCAGCCGAAATCGCTAATAGAGCTGTTCCGTTAAATTGCTGTATTACTTCTCGGCTTTTGGCGCAAGCACAAGAAACATGCTGCGTCCTTCCATTTTCGGCTTTGCCTCGACAACACTGATATCTGCACATTCCTCAGCGAGTTTTTCCAGCACCTGCCGTCCAAGATTAGAGTGCGTGATTGCACGACCCCTGAATCGTACGGAAGCTTTTACTTTATCGCCTTTTTCAAGAAATTTCTTGGCATTGCGCATTTTCGTATTAAAGTCATGTTCTTCAATACTCGGACTAAGCCGAATTTCTTTCAAACTGATGACTTTCTGGTTCTTTCGCGCTTCACGTTCTTTTTTCTGTTGTTCGAACCGGAATTTGCCGTAATCCATGATTCGGCAAACCGGAGGCTTAGCGCCGGGAGCAACCATCACCAAGTCAAGATTCACATTGTGAGCCATAGCTAGTGCTTCTGCTTTCGACTTAATGCCGACCTGTTCTCCGTTCTGACCAATCAGACGAACCTGCTGCGCACGAATACCTTCGTTGACAATCATATCTTTGCTAATATTGAGCCACCTCCAAATAAATTTGAGCAAATCGCTGGCTAAGTGAGCAAACAAAAATACGGGCGTGAAAACGCCCGTATTGACTATTTATTCCTTAATTCATACCTGGCAACAGCATTTCTGCGTCGAACAGGTGAGAAGCCGGGCGCCTCTGCTTTACTCATTGTCAATTCCTCAATTACTATATCATGTCTGAATCCTTATTGCAAGTTTTACTTTGCTTTAAGAATGAACTTTTTCACAATTTTTCATTAGAAAATCGAACAGCATGTCATGGCTGACTTTCTCTGCTTCTTTCTCCAATCCAAGCTGACGCAGTATTTCAAGACCGATTGGCAGCGTTGTTCCTGCAGCTCGAGATGTAATAACTTTTCCCGAAACAACCACAGGATCCTCGCTATATGTCGCATCTTTAATATGGTCCTTGAAGTCCGGATTGCTTGTTGCCGTTTCGCCTTTCAGCACTCCGGCACGTTCCAAAGCAATCGGAGCGGCGCAAATAGCAGCAACGAGTTTCCCATTCTTTTTGTAGGAACGAATCAGCTTCTGAGCACGTTCATCGTCGCGCAAAGTCGTCGCACCCTTAACGCCACCCGGAAGGTAGATCCCATCAAAATTGTGCAAACCATCACTATCAATGCTCACATCTGCTTTGACGACAATATTTCTTGAACCTTCAACGAGCAAGGTCGGGGCAAGTGAACAAAGAACAACCTTAACTCCGCCTCGACGAAGTACATCGACCGCTGTTACTGCTTCCGTCTCTTCAAATCCTTCTGCAAGCAATACGAGAAATTTCTTCATCAACACGCGCTCCCTTTTTCTTTCATCGTACCACATCAATTCGACCAATCAAAGCAGAGCGCAGTCAAAGGAATTGTGTACCCTTTCCGAAACGTCCGCGAACTGCTGAAGTCATGTTGATCATCATTTAAATCTCCTCCTCATTATTTTTTTGATTGATTATCGGATGTATCGTTCATATTCAAAACGTTTGTCAAGCATCTTATTTCTCAGCGCGTCAATACGCCTACGATCTTCATAGCGTTCACGCAACGGTCTTGGTCTTCTGACCGTAATCGTAAAGGTCAATGCAAATAAATTGAATTTCATCATGGTATGACCTCCCTCCCTATTTATTGGTCTTTCATTGAAAAATTCCTTTGCTTCAATCGGCATACTTAAATGTGCAGTTGCTGTTGACATAGTCTTCATCCTTTCATTTTAGTTGTTGGTTTAACCGCTCGGAGCCATGCTGCGCATGCCCGAGGGCAAGAATGGTTTATATAAAAGCGGAGCGCTAAGCGCTGAGCTTTACACCCAAAAGGCAAAAAAAAGACCGTAACGACAATGCCGGTACGGTCAAAAAAGAGCATAAAAAGACCGCAGTCATTCGAGACCTGCGGATCCGTTCTTATTTTATACTAATCATATACTCATCATTGTTAGCGCAATAAGGAATTCGTTAAGGTCACCCGGACAGTATATTCAATTGATGATACGGCAACGTTCATTCCAAGTGTCATCATGTCTTGATGACCTCCTTTCAATTCGTTTTTTGCTCTTTCATTATATATGGTAAATGTTTCATTGTAAACCTGAAAATGAAGAATAGGCAAACTAATTCTTTAATCAATACTCATTCTCATTATTGGGACACTCGATTTTCACTGCTCAGATGCAGCGTTGAGTGAACAAAACAGACACGATCCTCGAACACACGGTGCAATGTCTTCATCATCCCATGCTCCGGTCGGTCCGTATAAACAATCACCTGTTTCGGTGCAAGCGCAATTAAGGATAGCACGATGGAAGGCTCAGCCTCGATGCCCCATTGCTTCAACAGCGGATAAAAAGAGCGTACCGATTGTACATTGCGAATCAGTCGATGGTGATCGTCAAACAACCGAAACGGATGTTCATCATAAACTTCAATTTTTTCACAGAGCGGTTTGTATGCTCTGATAATGCGTCTCAGCTTGTCTATAAAAACCTGATATTCTTGCTCCAGCTTATATTCATCAATCGCAATTTCGACATATTGGCGCAATGCTTTTTTATAGGCAGTCAAACGAAAACGAATAATGGATTCGAAGGAAAAAGAATTGTGTTCCTTCAGAATACCTTCCAATGATTCCATAATCGTTTCGCGCCGATCCTGAAGGGCATCCATCTGAGGCAAGTCATTCTTCTCACCGGCAAAAATAGCCGAAACAATATTTAAAATAGCCACCTGTTCTTCCGGCTCGGTGAAATAATAATAGCGTTTAATAATGGTCATGATCCAATCTTTTTCATGTTCTTCGATAATATAACGCGTAATTAACTGGGCAAACTCTTTATAATCTACCGTTTTCTCCGGAAAAACGGCTAAACGGCTGTTAATCAGCAGCACACCGGTTACTTGTCTGAAGGAAGAAGGCAATCTGCGATAAAAATCTGCCGCCTCCTGCTGGGTATCAAAAACAATCTCCAATGGTTCATCCTCCCCGTCCCAACTTATATTATGACTATATGGGGGGAAGTCCTCATTCATGCTTTCAACTGAAAGATTATTTTTAATATCTAAATTTTAGTGCTGTTTTTCAAAGCAAATGTTCTGAACCCTGAACATAATTTTTATCGACGATTAGAGCCTTCCATTTTGACAAGCTTCGTAAAATGGCGAATCCGTTCCATCAGCCGCTTCGCTTTGACGTTCTCAATGCCGCTTTTCTGTGAATAAGAAAAATGGTCTTCCAATTCATCATAATTAAAGTTGGACGTGTATAGTGTCGGCAAATGATCCATCATTCGGTATTGAAGAATGCTGCCGAGCACCTCATCGCGCACCCATGGCGTAATGGTTTCAGCTCCGATATCATCAAGAATCAGAACCGGAGTTTTTTTCAGAACGTCAAGCTTAGCATCAACCGTATTATCTTGTATCGCACTTTTTATTTCTCTGAAAAAGTCGGGAACATAGACAATAAGCGAAGCAATATGGCGCCGTTCGGCCAATCGATTCATGATTGCACCCATTAGATATGTTTTCCCGATCCCGAACTGTCCGCATAGATAAAGTCCCTTAGTCTCGGCAGGATCAGCTAAATAGTCCTTAACGAACTCGCCCGCTGCAAGAATAGCCTCTTGGCGTCCGCCTTCTCCCTTGTCAAGCGTAGCAAATGTGGCGCTTAAAATATCTTTAGGCACGTAATAGCTTCGAATTAATTCGCTCTGATGCTCTTTTGATTCGCGTTCGTGAAGCAGAGGACAAGGTGAGAAGGTCAGCGAAGGTGTGCCCTTATCATTTACTAATTGCGGCCGATATCCCTTCATCATATTTGGACATTGGTCCAGTCCGGGACAATGCGCACAATGCTTCTGTTCCGAGACAAATTGATAAAGTCGCGACAAGCTTCTTGTCCACGCAGCCGAACTGATCTCCGGATTTTTTTCAGCGAATTGACGGATAGCCGGATTATTCTTAAGCGCACCCGAAAGCTGATCCCATTTTTCTTGCATCGCCTGCTGAGCGGCTAAATCTTTGAAAAAAGAATGAATCGGTTCCATCCAAACGCTCCTCCCTTATCTACATGTTCATATATTATTTAAGTAATCCTCAAGCCATTTTGCTCTCTGTTTTACAGCTTCGTCGTCATCCTTGGATTGTTGTTCAGGTTGTTTCGGATTCTTCATCCATTCTGGAACGACCTCATGATGCTCATTCTGAGATGATTTTCTTGTCCGTCGTGTACTTTGCGCTTGCCCTGATGCCTTGCCTTTCTTCTGTTGCTCTCGTTTCCTTTGCTCTTCGCGTGCGTAAGCCATTGCCTCGGGCACCGTCCGCACATTTGCCCTTGCCCATTGCGCAGCAACCTTCTCTACAAATGATTTATTAAGATTATGATCGTTCACCTGAGAAATGTAGTCAATTAATACATTGATTACTCCGGGATTCAGTTTTGTATCGAACATCAGGTTTTCAATTAAACGTAAATCGGGTGCTGCCGGCTTGCTTCCCTGTCCAAGCGCTTCAAGCAATTGATAGGGCGAGTTCCGTTCATACCATGCAATCAGCTGTTCCTCTGCGTTCTGCGGCTCTCTGTCCACAATCTTCCGCTCTTCATGTGGCTGTGTTCGCTCATAAAGAGCAGGCATCTCGTCCGAGCCATGCTCAAGCAAATAAAAGTCGCGTACTTCTTTTCGCAATGCGGAGATGTCAACCGTGCCTGTATGCAGTGCTGCGGACTGCACCGCACGGCTCATATCATAGGGCTCAGTCTGATAGACGAACGCCAGCTTATCAATGGCGAGCCGCACCTCATCAGTCAGCGCATCTTCGCTAAGGATCGCATCAGAGAGATACGTCAGCATTTTCTTAAAATCAAAGTGATTGCTGAAACGGACCTTAGGGGTTTCCGACCGCATGACCCAAGATCCGTTTGAGGCCGTATTTAGCCTTTCATCTGTTGTTTCTGCAGACGGCAATGACTGAAACACTTCGTCAAAATGAGCGGATACATCTTCATAGTCATCCGTGCTGATCGATTTACTTTCAAAAAGGCTGCTCAATCGTTTATACTCTCTCGGACCAACCTGACGATATAAAAATAAATTTAAAAAACCGTCTTTAAAAAATAAATCCGGTGTCAGAGGCGGCTCAAGATAATAGGCAAATCGGCCGGGGGTTGCTCCCTTTTTCTTCAAGGTTTGCAGCAGCCCGACGGCCTCTAATTTTTTTCTTGCTTTAAGTATTCGATCCAATGGCAGGTTCATCGATCCCATGAGATGATGATGCGTCAAAAATTCCTCCGTATCATCAATTTCCTGCCAAAATGTAAAGTACATACTCGCCGCATCGATGCCGATCAGAGGCTGGTAAAGGCATGTAATAATCCTCTGGTCAAAAGGATGAAGCAGTCCATTCGTCAGTACATGATAATGATCTCCGGGCAGCACTTCTTTCCATGACTGCATCATGTTCATTCCCCCATTCTGCGTCTGTTGCGCAGAAATCAAGGATCCGTTCTTCGTCGGCCTTCCTCAATCTCTTACTTCTTGCTTTTCTTTTCTTTCTCTAATTGATCTTTCAATTCCTGGATCTTCTTGGCGAATACATTAATATCCGTAAACTGTCTATACACTGAAGCAAACCGGACATAAGCAACCTCGTCCACTTTTGCTAATTCATTCATCACAAGTTCGCCGATCTCATGGCTGTTCACTTCCGAACGTCCATCATCGCGAAGCTTCTTTTCCACATGATTTGCGAGCTGTTCGAGCCGTTCAAGGGGAACCGGGCGTTTTTCGCAGGCTTTTATAAGTCCGCGCAGCATTTTTTCATGACTGAAGGCTTCTCTCGTTTCTCCCTTTTTTACGACCACTAAAGGAGTTTCCTCCACCTTTTCAAAGGTCGTAAAACGGTGATGACATAGCTCACATTCTCTACGTCTGCGTATCGCCCGTCCATTGTCAACGGGACGGGAGTCAAGCACTTTCGTCGCCATTTGTTTACAGCTTGGACAGCGCATTTTTCTTTTCACTCCATTCGCTGTTTTCGATAAATCTATTGTATCCTACATGGCAACTTATGAAAAGGCAGGCAAGTTATGCTCATGTCTCATCCAAAATAGACCAGCGGCGCAGCAAACGGCGAAGCTGAGCTTCAGACTCCTGAATCGAACCATTATTGTCAATCACTGCATCTGCTCTTTTCACTTTATCAAGCAGCGGGATTTGCGAAGCGATACGTGCACGCGCCTGATGCTCAGTCAATTTATTTCTGGACATGAGCCGATGCAACTGATTTTCTTCAGTCACAGCTACAACCAAAGTCTGATCAACCCAAGATTCCAAGCCGTTTTCATACAGGAGCGGAATATCCAAAAAAACAACACGGGCACCTTGTTTCTCAAGTTGATCCAGTGTTTCGTTCATCCGACAACGAATGATGGGATGTAGAAGTTCATCTAATTGATGACGTTTAATGCTGTCCTGAAAGACAAGAGCACCCAATTTTCTCCGATCCAGTTCACCTGTCGGCAAAATCATCGTTTCTCCAAAATGTTCAGCGATTTTTGCAAGCGCTGGTTCTCCCGGAACAACGATCTCACGCGAGATTTTATCGGCATCAATAACCGGGTAGCCGTGTTGTATCAGCCAGTGTGAAATGGTGCTTTTCCCGCTTGCGATCCCGCCTGTCACTCCGATTTTCTTCATTTTTTCGAACCTCTTGGTTGGCAAACCGGGCAAAAATGTGTCCCGCGTCCGCCAACTTTTATTTTTTCAATTGGCGTGCCGCAACGTATGCAAGGCTCACCCGTTCTTCCGTACACATTTAATTGCTGTTGAAAAAGTCCCATATGACCTTGACTGTTCACAAACGTGCGGATTGTGCTGCCGCCCTGCTTAACGGCTTCACTCAATGTCTCAACAATTGCCTTTATAATTCGACTCAATTGATCGCCAGTTAGTGTGCAAGCGACAGTCGTCGGGTGAACACCAGCCTTAAATAAGGATTCATCAACATAAATATTCCCAAGTCCGACAAGAACGGTCTGATCAAGTAGCACTTGTTTTATCGTTCTCTTTGTATTTCGGCAGGCAGCCGCAAGATACTCTTCGGTCAGATCTGAGGACAGCGGCTCGGGACCAAGCTTTGAAAGCGGCAGATGATTCCATTCATCACCTTTATCAAAAAGATGCATGGTGCCGAATTTGCGAACATCCCGATAACGAAGTGCAGTATTATCGGTAAAGTGAAAGATCACATGAGTATAAGCATCAAGTGGCTCACTTTCCGGATCCAAGCGATATCGCCCTTCCATCCTCAGATGTGATACAAGGACAAGATCATCGAAATCAAGCAGCAAAAATTTTCCGCGACGCTGCACATCCGTCAGCGTTTCCCCAATCAATTGAGCTTTGAATTGATTAATGTCTATTGGTCGACGGATAATATTCGGCCAGCGTACGTCAACACTTTTCACCGTTTTTCCAATAACAAGCTCATTCAACGTTCTCTTCACAGTTTCCACTTCTGGTAATTCCGGCAAACGACTTCCCCCTCAACACCTGTGCTGCGACTTTATTTTGCATCATACCAAGTTGGTCCATAGGAACGCTCAACCTTTAGCGGAACGCTCAATTGAATCGCATGTTCCATGACTTCGGGCACAAGTTTGCTCATCGTTTCTAGTTCTTGCTCTGGCACCTCAAAGATCAACTCATCGTGTACCTGAAGCAGCATTCGCGATTTGAGTTTTTCTTCTTTAAGCCGTTGATCCATGACGATCATTGCCTTCTTAATTACATCGGCCGCGCTGCCCTGAATCGGCGTGTTCATCGCTGTGCGTTCAGCAAAGCTTCGGCTGTTAAAATTGCGACTGTTGATGTCGGGCAAATAGCGACGACGGTTGAGCAGTGTTGTCACATATCCTTCTGATCTCGCCTGCTTCACAATATTCTCCATATATTGGTGAACACCCGGATAGCTTTGCAGGTATTTTTCAATAAATCGAGCAGCATCTTTTCGAGTGATTCCAAGGTTTTGCGAAAGCCCATAATCGCTGATTCCGTAAATAATGCCGAAGTTGACTGCTTTCGCATGACGGCGCATTAGTGAGGTAACCTCGTCCTTTTCGACGCCGAATACGTCCATCGCCGTTTTCGTATGGATATCCATACCATCAATAAATGCCTGTTTCAAGTTTTCGTCATCAGCAATATGTGCCAAGACGCGCAGTTCAATTTGTGAATAGTCTGCAGAGAAAATCTGCCAGCCGTCTTCGCTTGGAAGAAATGCTTTGCGGATTTTTCTGCCTTCCTCAAGTCGAATCGGGATGTTCTGCAAGTTCGGATCGGTCGAACTGAGTCTTCCGGTTTGTGTTAACGCCTGGTTATAACACGTGTGCACTCGTCCCGTTTCCGGATTGATGACCTTGAGCAGGCCCACTACATACGTTGATTTTAATTTGCCTAACTGACGAAAATCCAGAATTTTGTCAATAATTTCATGTCGGCCGCGCAGCTTTTCAAGAACATCTGCTGCAGTTGAATAGCCTGTTTTCGTTTTCTTGACCGGCGGAAGCATCAGTTTCTCAAATAAAATTTCACCCAGCTGTTTCGGTGAATTAATATTGAAGGTTACACCTGCCATCGAATAGATATCCTGTTCAATAATATTCAGCGTTCGGTCAAGCTCATCGCCCATAGCTTTCAAGGTTTCACTGCTTGCTCGGATCCCTGTAAATTCCATCTGTGCAAGTACTCGTGCAAGCGGCAGCTCTAGATCAAAAAGCAATTTTTTCTGCTTATTCTCATTCAGTTCCTGAATCAATTTCGGTTCCAACTGCAGCAGCGCCGCTGCCTTTCTGCCAAGATGCTGCGCTTGCCCATCTCCTTCAGGTATCTTTCTTTTCGCACCTTTTCCATAGAAAGCATCGTCGGTTTCAATATTAGAAATACCGCGTTTTGTGGCAAGAAGTGCCAAGTCTTGTCCTGCTTCTGATGAATCAATCAAATAGGTGGCTAAACGGACATCAAAAGCAATGCCCTTTAGCGAAATACCGCGCCATTTCAAGGCAACTTCGGCCTGTTTGCTGTCAAGAAGCACCTTTTTCTGTTTGGGATCTTCCAGCCACTTGCGGAAGCATTCGTCTTTCAGTGCGTCTTCGGTATCAATAAAATATGTACCTGTGTCGTTTGCGACAGCAAAACCATTGATTTCGCCGTAATGATAGTTTTCCTCAAGCATTTGAACGATCAGCGCACTTGGTGAAACAAGTTGCTCTGATGAAAATTCGGTCACGGTGTGAACAGAAATAGCCACAGCCTCTGTTTCACTTTGATCCGATCCATTTGCATCTAATTTATCAAGAAGAGATTGGAAGCCTAACTCACGGAATAAATCTTTCAATTGATCGTTAAATTCATGTGTATATGCGCATGAATCGGTCGTCACTTCTATAGGCGAATCATTGTCAATCGTTGCAATTCGTTTACTCAGCAATGCCTGATCTTTATTTAATTCCAACTTTTCTTTTAGCTTTTTACCTGACACTTCATCAATATGATCATAAACGCCCTCAACGGTTTTAAACTGCTTAAGAAGTTTGATTGCTGTTTTTTCTCCGACACCGGGAACACCGGGAATATTGTCTGATGCATCGCCCATGAGCCCCTTTAGGTCAATAACTTCCCGCGGGTCGATTCCATAGCGTTCGCGTACTTTGTCTGCATCATAATCAACGGTATCAGTAATACCTTTGCGTATCAATGACACCCGAACATCTTCATCAACAAGCTGAAGGTAGTCTTTGTCCCCTGTCACAATTCGAACTTCGAATCCATCATGATGGGCTTTTCTGGCAAGCGTCCCGACAATATCATCTGCTTCGTAATTGTCAAGTTCATAGCGTTTGATTGCCATTGCATCGAGCAATTGATGTACAAGCGGAAATTGCTGTGATAATTCCGGTGGCGTCTTCTGACGACCGCCTTTATATTCTTTATAGGTTTCATGACGGAACGTCGTCTTGCCTGCGTCAAAAGCAACAAGCAAATGAGTGGGCTGTTCTTCCTCAATAACTTTCATTAACATCATCGTGAAACCGTAGACTGCGTTGGTGTACATGCCTTGATTATTGCTAAGCAGCGGCAAAGCAAAAAAAGCGCGGTATACAACATTATTTCCGTCAATTAAAACTAATTTTTTCATCATGTTCCTCCTGAAAGCAAAAGAAAACCTGTGTTGCTTATTCTTATATTCTAAAGCAACACAGGTTATTTATCCAATTAGATATGGGGATTTTTTAAAGGTGATCGTGAACGTCGACCCTTTCCCAAGTTCGCTGTCCACATGGATTTGTCCTCCATGTGCCTCAACGAGATGCTTGACTATCGCAAGTCCCAGACCTGTACCTCCCGAGTCTCTGCTCCTAGCTTTATCTACACGATAAAAGCGTTCAAAAATACGAGGTATCTGATCTTTTTCGATTCCCATTCCTGTATCAGCGACGATGAAATCTGTCTCCTGATCACGTTCGTGAATCGAAACGGAAACATCGCCATTTTCCGGTGTATATGAAATCGCGTTGGAAATGAGGTTAATCATAATCTCACGAATACGAAATGAGTCGCCCATAATAATACCTTCATCGCCTTGCTCATGTCTCAGGTGAATATCTTTAGCGTCCGCCTTTTCTTTAAGCATGAACAACACACTATCCAGCACATTACTTAATGAAACTTGACTCATTTGAAGCTTGAAATGTTCTCGCTCAATCTTCGACAGTTCAAGTAAATCAGTGATCAAGCTCTGCAGGCGCCGTCCTTCATGGAGCATAATATGCAAAAATTGGTCTTCCAATTCCTTATCGTCTCTTGCTCCGTCAATCAGCGTTTCTGCAAACCCGATCAGCGATGTGACTGGTGTTCTTAGTTCATGAGAGACATTGGCAACAAAATCTTTACGCGTATTCTCCAGTTTTTTGATCGCAGTGATGTCGTGAAAAACAACTACGATTCCTCTTACCTTATTGTGCTTATTCAGAACAGGTGCACATGAAACATCAAAATGTTTCCGTTCGATGTGGACGGAAAGATGCAGCTGACGCTTTAACTTTTCTTTTGTCTCGAAAGCCTCATCGATAAGTTCCCGAACTTCCTCATAAGGAACCACCTCATGATAATCGGCGAGTTCCCAATGTGATGCACTCGTCTGAAAGTCTTCTTTAAATGTTTGGTTGACATAATTTATACGCCCGACACCGTCAATGAATAGCAAACCGTTTCCTATATTTTCAATCAAAGTGGACATACTGTCTTGTTGGCGAGTATAGGATCGATTAAGCTCGTGCATCGCATCTGAGATACGATTCATTGCTAAGTTAAGACGAAGTATACTTTCACGTTTTGCTTGATCCGAAGCAATCATATTATAAGAACCTTCGAGAAGGTTCTCAGCCATTCTGGCGGCAAACCGTATTGGCATTGAATAAGATCGCACTAAATGATCTCGATAGGCAAGTACCGCGATACCGGCCACAACAAAAAAGAAATAGACTAAATCAAGACCGACGATCACAGTTTTAAGTCCGGTAATTTTTAAATAACCGATAGCTTCACTATCTGATTTCATTTTTTTTATGTACACTAAAGAATCGCCCGATTGATGCATACCATCCATCAGATCAAGCGTATTCTTCTCTTTGCCTGCTGTAGCAAAGATCAGCTTCCGGTCTTCGTTATAAAGTGAAATCTTTATCTGTTCCTTTTTGGCAAATTGAGAAATAGCCGATTCATATTCAGCCGGCGGAACCTGCCCACGAAGAACAGCGATCGATTCGATCGAATTGGCGCGGGCGTTCATTGTTCGCTGATCGTCGTGAAGAAGAGCCACTTGTATGACTTCGTTTGAAACATAGACGATAAAAAACAAACAAGCGAGAACAAATCCCCACCGCATCCAAATTCTTGTATCAAATCTTTGGCTCTTCAAATTTATAACCCAACCCTCGAACTGTTTTAATATATAGCGGTTTTCGCGTTACATCTTCAATTTTTTCGCGGAGATGGCTGACATGAACATCAACAATCCGGGTATCACCAGCAAAATCATAGTTCCATACTGCATTAAGTAGTTGTTCACGCGTCAGAACTCTGCCTTTATGCTCCATCATATAGACCAAGAGTTCAAACTCCTTAGGTGTCAGAACCATTTCATCGCCCTTAAAAACCGCTTCAAAATTATTCGGATATACTTTTAAGTCACCGATTGCAAGTACTTCATTTTGTTCTTGTTTGCCAAGTTCAGTACGCCTTAAGATGGCCTTAACACGAGCCACTACTTCACGCGGGCTGAATGGTTTGGTCATATAGTCATCGGCCCCTAATTCCAAACCAAGTATTTTATCAAATTCATCGTCTTTGGCAGTTAGCATCAGTATCGGAATAAATTGTTTCTCTTGGCGTAGCTGTTTGCACACATCCATACCGTCCATACCTGGAAGCATCAAGTCAAGCACGATCAAATCCGGTCGTGTATCTCTTGCAAGCTGCAAAGCATCCGTACCGTTTGTTGCAGTAAGAACATCATATCCTGATTTTTTCAGATTAAAGGATAGAAGCGTCACAATTGACGGCTCATCATCCACAACCATAATTTTCTTTGCCAAACACACCACTCCTTGCTACTCTCTTTATCATAACAATTTTGAACGAAAGATTCAGCAATGAGCTTGACGAATCAACCAAAGCGTCCGGAAATATAGTCGGACGTGCTCTGTTTTTCCGGATTGGTAAATAAAGTTCTCGTTTGACCGAATTCAATCAGCTCGCCTTGGTAGAAGAATGCCGTATAGTCCGCAATACGAGCAGCCTGCTGCATATTATGTGTCACGATAATAATTGTATAGCTGTTCTTAAGTTCAAGCAGTAGTTCTTCAATTTTCGAACTGGAAACTGGGTCCAGCGCAGATGTTGGTTCGTCGAGCAAAATGACATCTGGTTTAAGTGCGAGTGCCCGTGCAATACAGAGACGCTGCTGCTGACCACCCGAAAGACTCGTTGCTGAACGATCCAACCGATCCTTTACCTCATCCCAAAGTCCAACCTGTTTCAGGCAATCTTCCGTAGCTTCCTTCAATATTTTCTTACTGCGTACTCCGGCAAATCGAAGCGGAAGCTGAATATTCTCGCTGATCGATTTTGGGAACGGGTTAGGCTGCTGAAACACCATGCCTATTTCTTTGCGCAACTGAACAACATCTATCTTAGGATTGAGAATATTGACGTCCTTATAACCGATCGTTCCTTCACATCGCGCAGAAGGAATCAAATCATTCATTCGATTAATCGTTCGGAGAAATGTTGATTTTCCGCATCCAGACGGTCCAATCAAAGCAGTGATTGATTTCTCATGAATGGGAAGATTGACATCTTTAACTGCATGATTATCACCATAAAAAATATTGACATTCTCCACTTTGATCTGAATCGGAAGTTCCTTAGTCACTGTATTATTTGTAAAAGAAACAATATTTTTCTCCATTTGAATCATATCCATTCCTCCCGCTTATTTTCCTGAAAATTTTTGATTAATTACTTTTCCGAGCATACGTGCAAATAAGTTAAAGAGCAGAACACAGATAACTAGAACCGCAGCCGATCCATTGGCAATCGTCTGTACGTCCGGCATGATTCCCCCTGTATTTACAGACCAAATATGAACCGAAAGCGTCTCTGCTGAACGAAACAGATTCAGAGGCGAGTTTGGTGATGCAGGGTTCCAATTACCAAAATCAAGATCCGGCGTCGAAAGACCAGCGGTAAACAGTAATGCTGCTGATTCCCCAAAAACGCGTCCTGCTGACAGAATGATGCCAGTCAAAATACTTGGAAAAGCTGCAGGAAGAAGAATTGTTTTAATTGTGTGCCAGTGAGTCAGTCCAAGTGCCAGCCCACCTTCTTTTTGATGACGTGATAGTGCATGAAAGCCGTCTTCCGTAACACGTACAATGACTGGAAGGTTGAAAACAGTCAATGCGAGTGCACCGGAGAAGACCGAATATTTAAATCCAAAATAATTAACGAATACTAGCATACCGAACATACCTACAACGATTGATGGAAGAGAAGCCAGTACTTCAACGCATGTTCTGATAAAAGATGTTAATCTGCCCGGTTTGGCATATTCAGCAAGATAGATTCCCCCGCACACGCCAATAGGAACGGTCAGCAGCATCGTAATAACTAACACGTAAAATGAGTTCCATAGTTGATCTTTAATACCGCCTCCAGCTAAAAACGGGCTTGCGGATGTCGTAAGAAAATGCCAAGAAATGCTTGAGACACCCTGTACTAAAATATAACCCAGCATCGAAACCAGTATGGCTGCCATTGCCGCAGCACATGCAATAATAACAGAGAGGGCAATTCGATTCGTCATTTTACTGTTCATCGTTTTTCTCCCCTCTTTCCTATGAAACGAATGATGACGATAAACACATAGGAAATCAGCAGCAGGATTAATCCAAGTGACCATAGTGCATCATTGAGCAAACTTCCTGTCGTTGTATGACCCATACTTAAAGTAATAATTGTCGTTAGCGTTGCTGATGGATCAAGAATCGACGTAGGAATTTTTCCCACGTTACCAATAACCATCTGTACGGCAAGTGCTTCACCGAAGGCTCGTGACATGCCTAAGATAATCGCAGTAAGCAAACTAGATCCCGCTGCAGGTATCACGACACGCCAGATTGTCTGCCATTTTGTTGCACCGATGGCGTAAGAAGCTTGGCGCAGGGAATCAGGTACTGCACGGATGCTGTCTGCCGCTATACTCGCTACAGTCGGTAAAATCATGATGCCGACAACAATTGCTCCGGTGATCAGATTAAATCCGGTTCCGCCGAAATGCTGACGCATAAACGGAACTATGATCGACAAGCCAATTAAACCATAGACAACAGAAGGTATGCCAACTAATATTTCAATAACGGGCTGCATAATTTTTGCGCCCCATTTTTTTGCAATTTCAGCCATAAATATAGCAGTACCGATCGCAATCGGTGTCGCAATGAGCGCAGCCAAAAATGTTACAGCCATTGATCCGAAAATGAAAGGAAACGCGCCGAAGGAGGGGTTTTCTGCGCGATCTGGAAACCATTCTGTTCCCGTAATAAACGTCCAAAAATTAAGGCGATCAACAACAAAAGAACGAAGACCTTGTACTGTTAAAAACAATGTGATTGCTGTTACCGCAACGATCATAAGCAATGCACTGCCATAAATGAGCAGTTTTCCCCTGCTCTCGCTCGTGCGGTCGGTCAACCGTGAAAAAAAACCTTTTTCATTAATCAGCTTTGATCTGCTGCTAGATGCAGGTGCCGCATCCGTAACCATTTTGCCGATTTTCATCCTCACACCTCATTTACAATTATTCAAGAGACGCCCATATGACGACAAGCGGGACGTCACAGACCTTCCCGCTTAAGCCGCCATTGGACTTTACTTTGTATTTAATTTGTCCTGCAATATCTTGGACAATTATTTATCTGTTTGTTTACCTTCAGCATCGCGCTGTACTTTCATATTCTTAACGGAGAGATAACCTTGAGCCGGAACATCTTTAGTCTGTACAGCATCGCTCATCATGAAGTCAAGGAATGCTTTAACCAATTTCGATGGTTCGCCTTTTGTGTACATATGTTCATAAGCCCATACAGGGAATTTGCCAGAAGCAACATTGTCATCAGAAGCTTCAACGCCGTCAATAGAAAGCTTCGTTACTGAAGTATCATTTGCTGTGAAATATGAGAGTGCCATGTAGCCCACTGCGCCAGGAGTTTCAGAGATAATTTTCTTCACAGTGTTTGTTGAGTCCTGAGTAATACCTTCGGCAGGAGTCTTGTTATCAAGAGCAAATTGGTCGAATGTTGCGCGAGTACCAGAACCGTCAGGACGGTTAACCAATGTGATCTTCAGATCTTTTCCGCCGACTTCTTTCCAGTTCTTAACTTGGCCAGTAAATACTTTTTGGAGATCTGCTTTTGACAGGTTCTTAACGCCAGCTTTAGGATTTACTGCTGCTGTCATACCAACTACTGCAACTTGATAATCTTTGAGAGCTTTTGCATCGATGTTTGATTTGCTTTCTGCGAACACATCAGACATACCAATGTCAAAGTTGCCATCTTGTGCTTCGCTTAGGCCTGTACCACTGCCTCCGCCTTGCACTTCGATCTGAACATCAGGATTTTTTTCCATGAATTCCTTAGCAACTTGTGCTGCCAGCGGTTGAAGAGCTGTTGAACCGCCGATTGTGATTTTACCTGATAGTGCTGCAGATGAAGAACTTGAATCTTTAGAAGAACTGCTGCTGTCTGACGAACTGCTTCCGCTTCCGTTTCCGCAACCACTAAGAATGAGTGTTAAAGAAAGAACGAAAACCAGTGCAATCGCGAGCAAGTTTTTCTTTTTCATTTGAATATTTCCCCCTCAGAATGTTGAGTCACCTTATTGCACTTCTTATAATAAGGCTTGACTTTTAAACGAATATAAACGAATTGTAAAGGTTTTGTAAAGACGAATAATGTCGAACAAAATCCTTTGTCTATAGCATGGCCAGCACCAGATCAATAATGCACGAGAAATAGGTTTATTATGATACAAATTCACACTAAAAAAGAGAGAAGACGTTTGCCTTCTCTCTTTACCTAAGTTAAATGAAGCTATATATTGCTTTTTATAAATGATTGATTAATGCATCGGCAAACTGCGAGCACTTTACTTCAGTCGCATTTTCCATAAGCTGAGCAAAATCAAAGGTTACAATTCTGCTTGCAATCGTCTTTTCAATTGCACTGACAATTAATTCAGCCGGCTCATACCAGCCCAGATACTCAAACATCATGACCCCGGAGAGAATCACAGATGATGGATTGACTTTATCCTGGCCCGCAAATGTCGGTGCAGTACCATGAGTCGCTTCAAATAAAGCCGTGCCTGTCTCATAATTAATATTCGCACCGGGGGCAATTCCGATACCGCCGACTTGTGCTGCAAGTGCATCAGAAATGTAGTCGCCATCCAAATTCATGGTCGCAACGACATCATATTCACTCGGATGCAGCAAGATCTGTTGCAGAAAATTGTCAGCAATTGCATCTTTAATTAAAATACGTCCGCTGCTTAGTGCATCTCTCTGGGCTTTATCTGCTGCTTCTTTACCTTGTTCTGCAGAAATTGCTCCATATTGCTTCCACGTAAAGGTCTGTTCCGAAAATTCACGTTCCGCAAGCGCATAGCCCCAATTTTTGAACGCACCTTCCGTAAATTTCATGATATTTCCTTTATGGACAAGTGTTACACTCTTTCGTCCTTCTTTGATTGCATAGCGGATTGCCGCACGGACCAGACGCTCAGTTCCTTCTTTAGATACAGGCTTAACGCCGATTCCCGATGTCTTTGGGAAACGAATATTTGTTACATCCATTTCATTTTGGAGGAACTGGATGATCTTCTTTGCCTTAGGAGATTCAGATTCAAATTCAATTCCGGCATAAATGTCTTCTGTATTTTCTCGAAAAATTACCATGTCAACACGTTCCGGATGCTTTACTGGTGAAGGAACACCTTCAAAGTGACGTACCGGACGCAGACAGGTGAATAGATCAAGCTGCTGGCGCAATGTGACGTTTAGTGAGCGAATGCCGCCGCCTACTGGTGTTGTAAGTGGGCCTTTAATCGCAACGACATACTTTTTCATTGCGTCAACTGTTTCCTGAGGAAGCCATTCGCCTGTTTGATCGAACGCTTTCTGACCGGCCAGCACTTCCTTCCAAATTATTTTTCGATCGCCTTGATAAGCCTTTTCTACAGCAGCGTTAAAAACGCGCGATGCCGCCGCCCAGATTTCCGGGCCAATACCGTCACCTTCCACATAAGGAATAAGCGGATTATTTGGTACGTTCAATATGCCGTTTTGTACGAAAATTTGTTGTTCATGTGTCACAGTATGTACCTCCATACATTTTTGTCATTGTCTGTTAAAGCCACATTTTCTTCTAGACTTTATGAGTTCTCCATCATCAACACCTATTTAGCGCTGATCAATCGGCACAACTTTTCTTAGATGCTCACCATTATATTCGGCACGCGGTCGGATGAGCCGGTTGTCATTGTATTGTTCCATAATGTGCGCCGCCCACCCGGATGTTCTGCTAATCGCAAAGACCGGTGTAAACAAGTCGTGATCAATACCCAAGTCATGGTAGAGGGTCGCTGAATAAAAGTCGGTATTCGGTAGTAACCCTTTTTTCTCTTTGATTAGATTCTCAATTTTAACCGACATATCATATAGCCGCGAGTCTCCTTTAAGATCACTCACTTTTTTCGCCATTGTTTTCAATATTTTGGCACGAGGATCGCCGTTTTTATAAACACGGTGACCGAACCCCATTATTTTTTTCTTATTTTGAAGTGCATTCGAAATGTAATCATTTACCCACTCAATGGAACCGATTTTCTCCAACATATGCATAACCTGTTCATTCGCACCACCATGAAGCGGTCCCTTCAAGGCACCAATCGCCGATGTAATTCCAGAGTACATATCTGATAGTGTCGCCACACATACACGTGCCGTAAACGTTGAGGCATTCAGTTCATGATCGGCATGAAGAATCAGCGCTTTATCGAACATCTTCGCCTCAGTCTCAGATGGCACTTGGTCTTTAAGCATATAGAGAAAGTTGGCTGCGAACCCCAATGACTTATTTGGAGCTATAGGATCGAGTCCTTTCCTGATTCTGGAAAATCCGGCAACAAGTGTCGCAATTTTCGCCTGAATGCGTAGTGCTTTATTCTTATTCGATTGCTGATCCATCAACTCAGCATCAGGATCATACATGGCCAAATTCGAAACTGCAGTTCTTAAGACGGCCATAGGGTGTACATGGTCAAACGGATACATCTTCATGATCGTAAACAAGTCATCTGGCACCGCTGCATTCTCTGCAAGGGCTAATTTGAATTGACTGAGCTGTTCAGCAGTAGGGAGTTCGCCATTCCAAAGCATATAAACGACTTCTTCAAAAGTAGACAATTCAGCTAAATCCTGAATACTGTACCCTCGATACATGAGCACATCATCTTTAATTGAACTAATTGCTGAAGTTGTTGCAACAATACCTTCCAAACCTCTTGTCATCACCAAATTAATCCCCTCCTTGAATGTAGCACCTAGCTCTCGGAATGCGAACAATGAATCTATTGTTGCTTCCTTTATTTGATAAATATCTAGAGTCAAAAAATCAGCACTTCATTGCAACCTATTATTTAATAGTAGTACAGTTTTCTGAACTCTTCATGAACAGATGCAAAAATAATGATGAAAAATATGATTTTTCAATTAAATATCACTGAATGTTATGGTTCTTATGCAAAATTGTTATCTTGATTATATCTGCTTAAGCAGACTTTGTGAACAATAACCACGATAAATCTTTACGCACACCTTTTTTCAAGTGTATATTAGCCGCTTGTCCGCATATGTATAAAATTGAGGTGGGGATGAGACATGAACTCTCGGGAATCACAACCGTTCATAGCCGGTCTATTCATAATTTTACGTACCCTTGTTGTCGCAGCCGCAACCGCAGTAACTGTCGCGGTCTTGATGCTCGCCTTCCGCTATGCATTGCCCTTTCTCATCGCATGTGCGCTTGCATTCTTAATCAATCCTATAGTGGTATTCATCGAAAAAAAAACGGGGCTGCCCAGGGGAGCAGCCTCATTTGTTGTTCTTTTTCTCTTCTTTTCGCTATCTATTGGTGTCCTATTGTTTTTTGCAATTGCTCTGATCAAAGGCGTATCTTCATTTTCTCGTTCAGTCCCAAATGAAATTCAAGTGCTCATCGGAGATATGCAGACATTTTTTTTCTCTAATCTGCTTCCCTCATGGGAACAGGCGCTGCATATTTTTTCTGGACTACCAAGCGTGCAGCAAAAAGCGATACAGCTTAATGTAGAGAGTATGGCGGGAACACTTGTCGAGATGCTTAATGATCTTGCAGGACAATTACTCGCGAATCTGACACAATTTGTTGCGACGATTCCAGATACAATCATTTCTGCTGTTTTTATCTTTCTCGCTTCATTTTTCTTATCAAAGGATTCTGAACGGATCAAGGTACGTTTCCATGCATTCAGTGCTCATTCTTCAATTGGAAGGCCTATTGACAAAGTTTTGACTGAGTTAAAAAAAACATGCATTGGTTTTGTACGAGCCCAATTTTTACTCGTGTTCATGACCGTTGTTATTGTCTATGCGGGACTTCTTATTCTAAGAGTACCTCACCCACTGACCATTGCGTTAATCACCGGCATCGTCGATCTCATTCCCTATCTAGGAACCGGCGCAGTCTTTATCCCATGGATTCTTTATCAGTTTTTCATGCACCATTACTTTTTCACGATCAGCCTGACTAGTCTTTACATTGCCGCCATCATTCAGAGACAACTCGTGGAACCCAAAATATTGTCAGTGAACATCGGTATCGATCCGCTTGCTTCACTCGTTTCTATTTACTTCGGCTTTCGTTGGGTCGGTATTGCCGGCATTATTATTGGACCGCTTGTCCTCGTCGTGATTAAAACATTATATTATGCCGGTACCTGGCAGGCAATATGGAGATACATTCTTGGCAAGAAAGCATGAGTAAATTATCGTTTTCTAAATGAGATGAACGTAATGCCCCCCTGATTGATCCGTTCGCGAATCCATCTTTTTAAACGCTTGATCAATAGGATTCTAAATGCAGGAATCAGGAGTAAAAGACCTGTGACATCACTAATGAGACCTGGCGCGCACAACAGTATACCGCCGAAGAGCAGGCAAGCACCATCCAGCAGCGGTTCATTGGGCATCCGTCTCTGATTTATATCATCGCTGATCTTCTGCAAAATGATAAAACCTTGTCTTCTTACAGTCCAGACACCAAGCATAATGGACAATATAAGAATCATAATTAAGTTGAATCCGCCGATCAGCTGTCCGACATAAATTAGCACGCATACCTCAGCAAGTGCATAAAGCATTAAGACAAGCAGTATTTTTTTCAGCACCAACAAGACTCCTTTAGTTTTATGCTTGCTTTGAAGCTTTGACAATTAACGCATGAAGATCCGGATTTTTTCGTCGTATCGAAACGGGACGCAGAGATAGATCTGTCCAGCAGTGGGAACTCGATCCGTCAACGAGCAATTTTCGGTCTTTTTCTCTGTAGATTTTATAATCAAACGTTAATTTAATACTGTCGTAAGCGCCAATTGTTGTTTCGACAAGGAGTGTATCGTCATATTGAGCCGGCTTATGATAGTGTACCTCAACGCCAAGAACCGGCATCATAAAGCCCTTTTCCTCAATTTCTCGATACGAAATGCCTAACTGCTGAATAAAATCTGTTCGTGCAATTTCAAAATAATTCACATATTGACTGTGATGAACAATACCCATTTTGTCCGTTTCGTTATACCGAACGACGATTTTTGTCTCATTTCCGTTCATAATAAAAACACTCCTGTTTCAAAATTTGCTTTACCCTCATAACTTCCGCAGGATGCGGTGGCTTTCGCTTTGCTCACAGAAGTGAGCCGCTGTTAATCAAAGCACTTTTTTCCTGGGCCGCTTACACTTAAATCTTTATGCTTTCTTAGTTTTGTAAAAAATTTAAGAGAAGGCACATAAATGTGCCTTCTCTTATCATAAATGATTGGTGGTACGAATAAAAATGAAACGTTGCTGGGTTTGATCATTGACCGTCCCCATAGCCATTAAATTATGCTTGTGTCAGATTTTCTCCAACAGTGTGCACACGCATAACGTTTGTTTTGCCTGATGCTGCAACTGGAAGTCCTGCAGTGATGACAACAAGATCGCCGTCTTTTACAAGATCAGTTTTCTTGCCGCTGTCAACAGCAATTTCAAACATTTGATCGGTCGTTTTTGCAATTTCGCTCAATACTGGAGTTACGCCCCAAGCAAGGCACATTTTGTGAGCAACACGTTCAGAGCTTGTTACCGCAATAACTGGAGCTTTTGGACGGTAGTGAGAAACAACACGTGCAGTATAGCCGCTCACCGTTGCTGTAATAATTGCGCCAACATTAAGGTTCAGTGCCGTATGAGCAACTGCTTCACCAATTGCAGCGGTGACAGTCGGTTCGCTTGAATCACTCAATTTCTTGAGAATGCTCTTATAGTCTAAAGCAGATTCAGCCTTCAACGCAATGTTATTCATCGTTGTAACGGCTTCTACCGGCCATTTACCGGATGCAGACTCACCAGAAAGCATGATTGCATCTGTTCCGTCAAAAATTGCGTTTGCAACGTCGCTGGCTTCAGCGCGTGTACAACGCGGGTTGCGGATCATAGAATCAAGCATCTGTGTTGCAGTGATAACCGTCTTACCGACTTTGTTGCACATTTTAATGAGTCGTTTTTGAACGAGCGGAACATCTTCCGGCGGAATTTCAACGCCAAGGTCGCCACGTGCGATCATGAGGCCGTCAGACACTTCAAGAATTTCTTCAATATTGTCGACTGCTTCTTGGCTTTCGATTTTAGGGAAGATGTGCACGTCATCAGCACCGTGTTCTTTACACAGATTACGGATGTCATTAACATCTGAAGCATGCCGAACAAATGAAGCTGCAATGAAATCGATACCTTCGCCGATGCCAAAGACAATATCGTCTGCATCTTTTTCAGTCATACCAGGAAGGTTGATGCTGACATTAGGTACGATGATACCTTTTTTGCTCTTCAAAACACCTGTGTTTAAAATCTTGTTATGAATAAGTCCGGCTTCTTTATCGATACCTGTAACTTCGAGTTCAACCAAGCCGTCATCAATCAAAATTTTAGAACCTACATTAACATCATCGATCAATTCTGCATAAGTAATGGAGAATTTGTCGGCAGTTCCGGCAACTTCGGTCGTTGAAATATCAACGGATTTGCCTTCTTCAAGAAGAACTTCCTTAGTAGCCATATCATGAGTTCTGATTTCAGGACCCTTTGTATCAAGCAGAATACCGATCGTCTTACCAGTAATCTGCATTGCCTTTCTAAGGTTAAGTACTTTTTGATGGTGTTCTTCATGATCACCGTGTGAAAAATTGAAACGCGCAACGTTCATGCCGGCGTTGATCATCTTTACAAGTGTTTCAACCGTATCGCTTGATGGTCCCAGTGTACAAACAATCTTTGTCTTTTTCATTAATTAATTCCCTCCAACAATTTATATGGATAGTACTTTTGCTAACTTATACAGATCTTCGTTAAACTCATGTTTTTTTGTAAGTAGATCAAGTATGTCATGAGCTACGATTTGATTATTCTGAATGGCGATCATCTTTCCTTTATCGCCGCTCAGAAGCAGATCGACAGCCTTATTGCCCATTCGTGCTGCCAATACACGGTCAAAAGCAGTCGGCGCACCGCCGCGTTGAACATGACCAAGAACCGTAACCCTGGTATCCATATTCGTTTTGGCTTTGATTGCCTTGGCTACTTCGTCCGCACTGCCTACACCTTCAGCTACAATAATAATACTGTGTTTCTTGCCGCGTTCAATACCACGATTTAATCGTTCAACGATGTTATCAAGATCTTCTTTTGTTTCCGGAATCAGAATTGATTCAGCTCCATCGGCAAGACCTGACCACATAGCAAGATCACCGCAGCCGCGACCCATAACTTCAATGATAAAGCGGCGCTCGTGCGATGTCGCTGTATCGCGAATTTTATCAATGGCATCGATAATCGTGTTCAATGCCGTATCAAAACCAAGGGTGAAGTCCGTTCCCGGAATATCATTGTCAATCGTTCCGGGGATCCCGATCGTAGGAAAGCCGAGCTGAGTCAATTTAACTCCGCCCATAAAAGAACCATCGCCGCCGATAACAACCAAGCCCTCAATGCCAAACTTTTTCAATTGTTCAATGGCAATGGCACGGCCTTCTTCTGTTTTAAATTCTTCACATCGCGCAGTATAGAGAACGGTTCCTCCTCGCTGTACAATATCGCCAACATCGGAGACTTCAAGCTTCTTGATATTCCCTGTAATCAAGCCTTTGTAACCATGATAAATACCGTAAACCTCAACACCGCGATAAATAGCAGACCTTACAACTGCTCGGACTGCTGCGTTCATCCCCGGCGCATCGCCGCCGCTTGTCAGAACGCCAATCTTTTTCATCACAACAATCACCTCATTTTAGTGTCAATGCTATTGCCTATCTGATGAATAAGAAAAAATTGAATGATTGGTTTGATTTTCCTGGACTGTCTCATAATTGCCGATTGCCCGGTACTTGGCTAAGCGCTGGTTGCGAATCTGGTCAGCGGTTAACTGGCTTAATTCCTCAAAGGACTCAATAAGCGCTTGATCAATGAATGCTGCCTGCTTCTTCGGATCATGATGAGCACCGCCCAAAACCTCCGGAATCAGTTTATCAATAATACCAAGTTTTTTCAAATCGGATCCGGTAATTTTCATCGTTTTCGCTGCTTCTTCTGCTTTGCCCGCATCTTTCCACAATAATGCGGCAGCTCCTTCAGGCGATATGACCGAATACCAAGCATTCTCCAACATTAAAATTTGGTTGCCAACTCCGATTGCGAGAGCGCCGCCGCTTGCACCTTCGCCAATCACCACACTAATAACCGGAACTGAAAGTCCGGACATTTCAAAAAGATTTCGAGCGATAGCTTCGCTTTGTCCTCGTTCTTCGGCAGCTTTACCGGGAAAAGCACCTTTTGTGTCAATAAACGTAATAATCGGGCGGTGAAACTTGTCCGCTTGTTTCATCAGACGCAATGCTTTGCGGTAGCCCTCCGGATGCGGACTTCCAAAATTGCGCATAATGTTTTCTTTTGTATCTCGTCCGCGCTGCTCTCCGATCACCGTAACAGGACGCCCATGAAACTTTGCAATCCCGGAGACGATCGCAGAATCATCTCCATATAGGCGGTCACCATGACATTCAATGAAATCTGTGAATAAGAGCGGAATGTAATCTAACGTCGTCGGGCGATTAAGCTTTCTCGCGACGCGAACACGTTCCCAAGGGGTCATGCTGCCATAAGTATCTTTTTCAAGATCCGCAAGGCGCTCCTGCAGATGATTCAGCTCGTCAGAAAGATCAATGCCTTTCTCATTCATGAACTTCTTTAATTCCGAAATCTTTTCTTGGAGCTCAAGAATCGGTTTTTCAAAATCTAATTCCGGTCCCATTATTCGGCACCTCCTTCAGCGTGGATCGACAAGACCTGCCCAAGAACAGTTCTCAATTCGGAACGAGGGATGACTTGGTCAAGCTGCCCGTGTTTCAGCAAAAATTCCGCAGTTTGGAAGTCATCCGGCAGTTCCTCGCCAATCGTCTGTTCAATAATGCGTCGCCCGGCAAATCCAATTAAAGCACCGGGTTCAGCAAAATTGTAATCGCCAAGGGAAGCAAAGCTTGCCGAAACCCCACCGGTTGTCGGGTGGGTCATAATGGAAATATAAAGCCCGCCGTTCTCACTGAAAGCCTTCAATGCACCGCTTGTCTTAGCCATCTGCATTAGGCTGAGAACGCCTTCCTGCATGCGAGCGCCGCCTGATGCAGAAAAGATAATGACAGGAATACCATTCTTACCGGCATATTCAATCAAACGAGTAATTTTCTCACCGACGACCGATCCCATGCTCCCCATTCGAAATCCCTTGTCCATAATGGCAACAGCTGCCTCGAAACCTTCAATCGTACCTTTACCGGTCCAAACAGCCTCGTTCAGTCCGGTTTTCTTTCGATCAGACTCCAGCTTGTTCATATAATTTGGAAACTGGAGAGGATTCAATGACACCATCTTCTCATCGAACGCTACATATGAATCTTGGTCGAAGAGCATCTCTGCACGATCATGGGCACCTATTGGATAATGATACCCGCAAGATTGGCAAACAAACAAATGCTTGCTCAACTCTTTGACATACATGATCTTTTTACATTTTGGACATTTACGGACAATGCCCTCTGGAACATCCTGCCTTGCCTTTGCGGATGGGACTGTTGCATACTTTTTTTTCTTGGTAAAAAAGTCCTTCATCAAGTATATCACCCTCTTACTTTGTCAAAGCTGAAATTTCATCTTACAATACAACATGTCACTTTTTCTTCACGCATAATTCATGAAATCGTCGATTACTTACAGAAAACGGATTGCGGAACAATGAAAAATGAAGATATAAGTAAATAAAAAAAATAAATAGTGACGTATTCCATGATCTTTCGGATATCCGTGAAAAAAATCCTAAACTTCATCATTATAACAAAGGTTCGGCAAAAAAATAAGCAACATGCAGAAGGAGCAGGCTCCTGACTGTATTTGAACATGACAGCATGTATTTTTTCTTTCTTTCTCATCCATGATGAATTAATCCGGAATTGTACCGCTTTTAATCATCACATTTTTCTCTCCAAGAAGCAACCGCATCGTTTTAACAAACGAACTGTCTAATTGAACCGCGTATTTTGGATCAAGTGCAACTGTTTTTTTATTGGACTCATAATAGAGAAAGATACGATGCTCACCAGGCTGCTTGGCAATTGATGATTTTACTTGTTCAAGTAACTGCGGATGATAATGCGCATGATCTATTCTCAAGAAAAGCACTTTCTGAAGGTCAGAGAGATAGTCTTGCAAACGCAGAGCCCGCATAAGTACCAGTTGCGGCTTATCATTTTTTCCTTTCGAATGTTTTGCACGGATCACAGCCATTTGCCCATCACGCAGGATCCCCTCAACCTTTTCATACGATGCGGGGAAACAAACGGTGTCAATCAATCCCGTTTCATCGCCGGCAGAAAAAAATGCCATTGGCTGTCCTGACTTGGTACGAATGCGTTTCACTTGTTCAATCATAACAGCTAAGTTTATGATTTGCCCTTCAGGTGCAATTTCTGCCGCACTGACCGTCACAAATGATTTGGGCAGACGGGATTTGTATTCACTGATCGGGTGAGCAGAAAGATAAAAGCCGAGCGCTTCGCTTTCATAGTGCATTTTTTCCGCTGCACTCAGCGGCGGCACATCGATATAATCCGCTTCATTCTCCACGGAGATAGGAAAAGAAGCTTGTCCTCCAGCCAGTTTCTGCTCTTCTTCGCCTAAACTGATTGCACGATCCAATGTTGCAAGCAATACGGCGCGATCAATGCCGAATGAATCAAACGCTCCTGCAAAAATCATTGATTCAATTGCCTTTCGATTTACTTTTCGTGTCGGCACACGGCGGCAAAAATCGTACAGACTTTTATAGGCTCCGCTTTGATTTCGCTCGGCTATGATTACATCAACCGCTCCGTTGCCGACATTTTTAATCCCGGCCAAACCGAAACGTATGGCATCTCCTGACGGTTCAAAACTGTTCATACTTTCATTTATTGAAGGCGGAAGCAGACTGATGCCGCGATTTCGCAACTCACGGATCGTCGCTTCAGTCTTATCAGGGTTGCCAACAATTCCGGTAAGATGCGCAGCCATAAATGCCTGGGGATAATGTGCCTTCAAATAGGCGAGCCGATACGAAACATAGCTGTAGGCAACAGCGTGTGATCGATTAAATCCATAGTTCGCAAATCGGACAATTAAATCAAAAATTTGATTAGCTGCCGCTTCCGAGTAGTGATTCTGCACGCATCCGGACATAAAGCTCTTTTTTTGATTCTCCAGAAGTCCAAGCTTCTTCTTTCCAACCGCACGCCGGAGAATGTCTGCCTGACCAAGTGAGTAGCCTGCCATTTTAACGGCAATTTGCATGATTTGCTCTTGATAAACAAGCACACCGTATGTTTGACGGAGGATCGGTTCCAGATCAGGATGTGGATAAACCACTTTTTCCTCTCCATGTTTCCGCCGCACATAATGGTCAATAAATTGAGATGGTCCCGGACGATAAAGCGAGTTAACAGCAACAATATCTTCAAATTCAGTGGGCTGAAGTTTGCGGAGCACTTGCCTCATACCATCCGACTCCAATTGAAAGATACCCATTGTATCGCCACTGCTTAGTAACTGGAATGTTTCAGAGTCATCCAAAGGGATTGAATTAATTGCAAGGGCTCCGTCTCTGTATGCAGCCGTCCTTTGAAGAATTTCTCTCATAAATGTCAGGTTGCGCAAACCAAGGAAGTCGATCTTCAATAACCCTAAAGCTTCCAAAACATCCATCGGGTATTGCGTCACAGAGACATTATCATGACCTCTTTGAACCGGGACAGTGTCCGTCAAAGGCTGATTGCTGAAGATGACACCCGCAGCATGAATGGATGAGTGTCGAGGCAGCCCCTCAATGCGACGTGCAAGCGCAAAAAGATCGCCTGCCGCAGCGGATGACTGTACAAGGCTTCGCAATTTATCCGAATCCTTAAGTGCCTTTTCCAATGTCATTTTCGGAACACCGGGGATGAGACGTGCGATACGATCGACAAGCCGCGGTTCGCTCCCGAGCACCCTGCCAACGTCGCGGATCGCCGCACGCGCAGCCAATGTGCCAAACGTGATGATCTGCGCGACATGCGCACGTCCATACTTTTCACATGCATAGTCAATCATTTTGTCACGATCGACGTCTGGAAAATCCAAATCAATATCCGGCATGGTTACTCGTTCCGGATTTAAAAAGCGTTCAAACAGAAGTTGATACTTAATGGGATCAACTTCTGTAATTTTCAATACATAAGCCACCAGTGAACCTGCAGCAGAGCCGCGACCAGGTCCCGGCATATATCCCGCTGATCGGGCATGCGCGACAAGGTCGGCGACAATGAGAAAGTAATCATTAAAGCCCATTTCATTAATGACGGATAATTCATAGTAAAGACGCTGCTTAGTCTGTTCTGATATGCTCCTATATCGTTCCTTCAATCCATTTTCGCATAATGAACGCAACCGTTGTTCAGCGGACTGGCCACTGGGAAGCGGGAAGTCCGGAAAGCGGGCTTGATTAAATGAAAAGGTAACGTTGCATGCTGCAGCAATTTCTCCCGTCAATGAAACCGCCTCTGGCAAATCCTTAAACCTGCGCGTCATTTCATCCGTTGACTTGAAATCAAAATCATAACTGCTTTGCTGGCGGTCCGCTAACTTCATACCATCTCGTATGCATGTGAGACAAGCATGTGCTCTCTCGTCTTCCTTATTGAGATAGTGAATACTGTTGGCGGCAATTAGACGAATCGAATATCGTTTTCCAAGTTCACGGAGCTGCCGTTCGACTTTTTGTTGTTCATTTAAATTTCCGTTACGCTGAATTTCAAGAAAAAAACGGTTGCCAAAAAGAGCATGCAGATTTTCCGCAAGCTGGTTTGCACGCGTCACATCCCCTGAAACAAGGAAACGGTCAATCGGTCCGCTGGGTCCCCCGGATAAAGCGATCAAACCTTCTGTGTATTTTTTTAACTGCGGTAAAGAAATACTTCCGACATTACTGAACTGTACAAGTGAAGCCAGTTTGACGAGATGCTGATAGCCCGAATTGTTTTGTGCCAATAGGATGATTGCCGGCATCTCTTCTGAGTGTTTTGAACGTGTCGCATTTTCTCCATTTGCTTTCTCATCAATCACCAGCTCCATGCCAATCAGCGGATGAATGCCTTCCCGTTCACATGCACGGTAAAAGGGGATGACGCCGTACATCACATTTCGATCAGTCAGCGCGAGCGCCTTTTGTCCGGCACGTTTAGCCAGATCAACTAAATCGTTGATCCGGCAGGTGCTGTCCAGAAGACTGTATTCACTATGTACATGAAGATGCACAAACGGCATGCGCCTTTACCCCTTTTTTTAACATATTCCTCAGTTTTTCATTTAAGTATCCTGCACTCTGTTCATTGTGTACAAAGCGCGCGTAAGTCTGCAATGAGCTGATCGGCCTCTTCCCAGCTTCCGACCGTTGCACCGGAAGCCATCGGATGTCCCCCACCATGGTATTTTGCGGCCAATTGATTGATGACGGGGGCTTTTGATCTGACTCGTGCTCGAATAACCTCGTCTTCTTCCGAAAACAGAACCCATGCTTTGAGATGCGCAACATTTGAAAAGCAATTAACAAGTGCAGATGCATCGGACGAAGTCAAATGATAGGAGCGAATAACCTCTTGCGTCAGCTTCACATAACCCACGCCTTCTTCAGTCAATGTGAAATGTTCCAACACATAGCCGTTTAAGCGGGCCTGCTCCAAACTGCGTTCATACAGCTGATCAAAGAACGCTTGACGATTAAATGGCCGCTTGACAAGTTCTGACGCTGCGAGAAAGGTTTCCGAAGTAACGTTACTGTATTGGAATCGTCCGGTGTCTCCGACAATGCCTGCATAAAGCAAACGTGCTGCCTCTGTTGACAGCGTCAGTTCCGGATGACTTCGAAAAATGGAGCAAAGCATTTCGCTTGTTGAACTCGATTCTGTATTGACCCATTCCGGATCTCCATAAGAATCAACAACCGGATGATGGTCAATCTTTATCAGATGTGCACCGTTATTGTATCGCTCATCGGAAATACGCTCCCGATTTGCTGTGTCACAGACAATTACCAAAGCATTTCTATAAATCGAGTCATCAATTTGATCCATTTTTATAAGGAACTGCAGCGATTCGGATTCTTCGCCTACACTATAAACGTTTTTTCCGGGAAAATTATCTCTGATCAGACAAGCCAAACCTCCCTGAGAGCCCAATGCATCCGGATCAGGTCGGACATGTCTATGTATAATGATTGTGTCGTACTGTCTAATCAAATCCACTATTTTGTCAATCAATGAAAATCCTCCTTTTTAATCGGACAAGCAATCCACTTATCCGCACTGCATTAATCAGAGTTAGTAACGGTCAATAAATTGAGCATTCAACAATGCCTTCCCGCAAAGCTGACCCTCAACAAACAATTCAATATCCATTTTTCCGTTTCTTCTCGTCATTTCGAGAATTTTCGGACGTACCGTTACGGTCTGCTCCAATTGTACCGGTTTGAAAAAGTAAAACGAGAGGTTGTCCACGACTAAATCGCTTCGACGCAGATGATTCAGTACGCGACGGGATACTGTCGTTACCATCGAAGTCATAACGCCGTGTGACACAGAACCCAAGTAATCGCTCATTTGCGGTGTGACATTGAATTGAAACATATAGTGATTATCCTCTGAATAATCCTTGAGCTGAGACGATACAATATCTTCAATCGTCTCCCCCATCTGCGGCTGCTGCTGAATCATCTGCAGTGCCTTAAGCACATCACGACGCGTGATCATTCCCAAGAGATGATGCTCTGTATCAACAACCGGCAGACCGTCGATTCCTTCCCAAATCATACGATGTGCAGCTGCCGCAACAGAGGTCGTTGGGTTGACAATAAGCGGCATCGGAGTCATCACTTCTTCAATGGTCCGAACTTTTTGATCCTTCAAAATGTCCTTCATGGCCACAATGCCGACCACTTTCATCTGCTGATCCACAACCGGGAAACCACTATGTGATGTTCGATGATTTAATTCATACCACCGTTTCGGCGAATCATAAGTGAAAACAAACTGCGTCTGAGCAAAGGGAATCATAATATCCGAAACATGAACGATCTCTTTTTTAATCAATTGATCATAGATCGCACGATTAATTTTGGCAGCTACGGTAAAGGTATCATATGATGTTGAAATCACCGGAAGCTGTGTTTGATCCGCAAGTTGCTTAACCCATTCGCTTGTATTGAAACCGCCGGTAATCAATACCGCTGCCCCTTCTCTAAGCGCATATTCGTGGACGGACTCGCGATTTCCGACAATCATCAGGTCATTTGCGCCAATGTAGCGTTTCATTGCGTCCATTTCCATCGCGCCGATGACAAAGTGATTCAGCATTCGCGAAAGACCCGCTTTGCCCCCAAGTACTTGTCCGTCTACGATATTGACGACCGAGTCGAATGTCAGCTTTTCGATGCTTTCTTGTGTTTTCTGCTCAATCCGAATTGTCCCGACACGTTCAACTGTGCTGACCATTCCTTGGATCTCCGCATCTTTAA
The DNA here is from genome assembly GCF_024385605.1 of Sporolactobacillus sp. STSJ-5. GTDB lineage: Bacteria > Bacillota > Bacilli > Bacillales > Sporolactobacillaceae > Sporolactobacillus. The sequence goes on from NZ_JANFOJ010000001.1 coordinate 304,971, forward strand.
TTGCCCGATATGCTGTTCCTTCGCTCACTTGAAGCACTTTAGCAGTCTGCCGAACAGAGATCTTGCTTCCGATCTCAAGATCAGCGATGTATTTTAAGATTTGGTCATGTTTTGTCTCCATCTCAATCGCTCCAAACGGCTCTTACAGGTTTAGTGTTTGACCAGGCGACAAGACATATCCATGTCCATCAAGCTGATCTACAAACTTCTTAGCATCCTGAGTGATGACAGGAAATGTATTGTAATGAATCGGAACCACAGCCTTCGCCTTAAGCCATTTTGCTGCCTGCAGCGCATCGGCCGGTCCCATTGTAAAATTATCACCGATTGGCAAAAATGCGAGATCAAGATTATTTTGTTCGCCAATTAATTTCATGTCAGAAAAAAGCGCGGTATCTCCTGCATGATAGATCGTCTTGCCTTCAATAGTTAATAAAAGTCCGGCAGGCATGCCCGCATAAATAATCTGTCGACGTGCGCTATCCGTAATGCTCGATCCGTGAAATGCCTGTGTCATCTTGACCGTTCCAAATGAAAATTCATGAGCGCCGCCGATGGACATCCCGTGGACGTTCAATCCTTTCCATTTAAAATAGGTAGCAAGTTCAGCAATGGCAACAATCAGAGAGCCATCGCGTTCAGCTATCGGCTGAGTATCCTCAATATGATCACCATGACCATGTGTCAAAAGGATCGCATCGATTTTCGGCAAATCATCAATACTTAAAGGTGTGTTTTGATTTCCAGTGATGAAAGGATCAATTAATAAATTACCTTTCACCGTTTCAATTAGAACCGTTGAATGACCGACATATGTAATTCTCATTCATTTCACTCCTTATTATAGAACGTTAGTTCGCTTTTTGACAATGTAAACTTTTTGACTCTCCATTCATCCGTACTGATTGGTTTAAAATTTATTATACACTACATAGGACTAGGTTCGCATGAAACAGGCGGGTACAGAAAGCAGATCCAAACACGTTTTTAAATTTCCAATGAAATTATGACGAACGGCCCCGATGCTTCTATTTTGTGATACATTATACATATTACGAATGAAACTGGAGTGACCCTAATTGTCAGAGAAAATGAAGCAAATTGAAAAGTGGCTGCGTGAGCAAGAAGGCAGGTTCGCCTATATCGCAGATCCGACCAACGTCTTCTATCTTACTCATTTTAAATGTGATCCTCATGAACGTTTTCTTGGTTTATTTCTCTTCCCAGATGATGAACCTTTCTTAATTTGCCCTGAACTCGAAGTTGGTCAAGCACGAGCTTCTGCTTTCGGCCATGAAGTAATCGGCTATCGCGATGATCAAGATCCGTGGGATTCTGTTAAAAAAGCATTGAGCGGCCGACATGCTGAGTTCAGTAAAGTATTTATTGAACCAAGCACTCTGCCATACAACAAAGCTTTGGCTTTAACAGCTATTGACGCGCAGATTGTGTTTCAATCCATTGAAGATTATCTCGCCGACATGCGTAATATTAAAGATGCAGGCGAGCTTGCTGCAATGAAAAAAGCAGGTGAAATCGCAGATTATGCCGTTAAATTAGGCATTGATGCAATTAAAAAGGGCCGAACAGAAACGGCAATCATTGCTGAAATTGAGCACGAACTAGCCAAACAAGGCTACTCAGAGATGGCATTTGATACGATGGTCCTTGCCGGAGAGAATACCGCAAAACCTCATGGCTATCCGGGAACACGTCAGATCCGTGAAGGTGATTTCGTTCTTTTCGATCTTGGTGTCGTGATTGACGGTTATTGCTCCGATATCACACGGACCGTATGTTACAAGCATATATCCGACGAGCAGTACAAAATTTATGAAACAACGCTGCAAGCAAATTTGGCCGCGATCAAAGCAGTCCGCCAGGGACTCAGAATCGGTGATCTTGACGGAGTAGCCCGAAAAGTCATTGCTGATGCCGGTTACGGTGACTATTTTACCCACCGTCTTGGACATGGTTTGGGCCTCGGTGAACATGAACAGCCATCAATGAGCGCTGCGAATAATAGAACCTTGACTACCGGCATGGTGTTCACGATTGAACCAGGCATTTACGTCCCTGAAGTCGGCGGAGTCCGGATTGAAGACGATGTTTACCTAAGCGAGAACGGTCCGGAAACATTGACGCATTATCCAAAGAAGCTCCAAATTATCGATTGATTTTAAAGCAAATAGACAGGTCAGAGATGTGATTCTGTCCGAACACATTTTGATAGATTTCATCCGGTCTTTGACTCAAAAATGCGTTGCAGGTTTGAACCTGCAGCGCATTTTTTGTACAAGTAATGATATAGAATTGAAGAGTAGTTAGTGTGGACGGCCTTGGCAAAATACCGCAATCAACAGTTCAAGAGAAATCCGGCTGCTTATGATCATCACAACTAAGATTTGCCGAAACTAAGTTTTCTTAGAACATAACTTCAGATTTCCTGATGTTTCTTCGAAAGACGGACCGTGTCACGCGCGATCATCACTTCTTCGTTGGTCGGGATGACAAGAATATTAATTTTCGATTGATCCGTACTGATCGAGATTTCCTTGCCATTAATCTTGTTTTTTTCTGCATCCCAGTCAATACCCATAAATCCGAGTCCATCAAGTACATGTGCGCGAACCATCGAACTATGTTCACCAATGCCCGCAGTAAATACAATTGCATCAACACCGTTCATCTTCGCCGCAAATGATCCGATATACTTTTGAATCCGTTCAACGAATACCTCAATTGCGAGCTTTGCGCGTTTGTTCCCTCTTTTTGCTTCCTTCTCAATATCTCTTAAATCGCTTGAAAATCCGGACAGTCCAAGCAATCCGCTCTTTTTATTAAGCACGTTGATCACTTCATTTGCATTCATGCCAGTTTTATCCATAATAAAAGGAATCAGTGCCGGATCAATGTCGCCTGAACGCGTACCCATCGTCAAGCCGGCAAGCGGCGTAAAACCCATCGATGTATCAATGGATTTGCCGCCCTTGACAGCGGTGATACTGGCACCGTTTCCTAAGTGACAGGAAATCAAGCGAAGATTCTCAATGGGGCGCTTAAGCAGCTCTGCCGCCCGATAGGCAACATATTTGTGACTCGTACCATGAAAACCGTATTTTCGAATGCCGAATTGTTTGTAGTAGTCATAGGGAAGGCTGTACAAATACGCTTCACTGCCCATGCTTTGATGAAAGGCCGTATCGAATACGACAACTTCAGGAACATCGGGGAGCACTTCTCGAAACGCACGTATGCCGACTAAGTTAGCCGGGTTGTGCAATGGTGCAAGATCAGAAAGATCTTCTATTTTCTTAATCACATCGTCGGTCACCAGTGCAGAATCATCAAACTCTTCTCCGCCATGGACGACACGATGGCCGATTCCTTCAATTTCCTTCAAGGAATGGACAATTTTCAATTCAGTCAATCGATCAAGCAAAATCCGTACCGCCACTTCATGATCTGAAATCGAGGCGATTTCCTGCTTCTTCTCACCATTGACACTAATTGTAAAAATGGAATCCGACAAACCAATACGTTCAACAGAACCCTTGGTTACCAAATGCTCAGCAGGCATATCAAGAAGTTGAAACTTCAGTGATGAGCTGCCAGCGTTGATCGCGAGAATTAATGCCATTGTAGATCACCCTCTCGTCTTCTTAAACCGAACGGTGCAGAAACCAATGATCTAGTTGCTGCATGAACTTGCGCATCTTTACTTCGTTTGAGAAATCAGGCATCTCACCGAGAAGCGCTTGTTTTGCGAGTGCCGCGCTTCCTGATTTCTTCTGCATCAAAAGAATGCTCTTCGCTTGATCCGACTTCGCAAATAAAGAAGCAGGAAGTTGGATCAATGCAAGGATGGTTGCATTTTTTTGAAGAAAATCATGAAAAACATGATTGCGATCATTAGAAAAGAGATGATTCGGAACAAGCGAAAGAAAATAACCTTCCGGCTTCAGCTTGCGCAGCCCCTGCTCCATAAATAAAAAATGAGTCAGTGGTTTTTCAGCGACCTCTTTGAGTGCATATGCTTCTGCTGAGTCTTGATCAGGGTAAATACCGACAGGAACATCGCAAACGACAACGTCAACAGGATCAATCAGTATTGGTTTCAATCCATCTTGATGAAAAAGCTGTATTTCTTTTTGCTGCAAATTTGCGTTTGCAGCTGCAAGGCGGATTAATAAGGGATCCGCATCAATACCAAAAGCATTTATATCGTCGGTTTCCGACTGATTCATAATGCCGGTCAATAGATTTGCCGCACCAACTGCCGGATCGAGAATTGAAAATGGCTTTTTTCCTTCTAGCATGGCAATCATATGGCCCATTAAAAGCACCAAAGTATCCGGAGTCAGTTCATGATTCGGCTGCGGTGAAGCTTTCATTCCCTTTAGAATAGCAAGCTGCAGAGCACGTCTGACGTCTTCAGAAGTCATTGTCTGGCTGTAATAGCGATCATATAACGGCTTTAATTTATCCGTTAATTCATCATCATGGATCACGTCTTGAGCCAATCCTTCAGCTGCATCACATAAACCTGTTAAATAATCCGTTTGCTTATTCTTTTTAATGAAAAGTGCTGCTTGGTCGTATACTGAAAAAAGTTCACTAACTGTTGTTGTCTGCAAAACGATATCCTCCAAATGTATAAAGCGCTTACAATGTATATTATACAGCTAAGCTGAAAAGATTACCCGCTTAATTCTTGAAATCATTACATAAATTTGTCCATAAAATGGCGAATGCTGACTTGTTTGATAGAAATTATGTATACTTTTTAATGATAGGTTGCCCATATCTCTTAACGTAAATACCTGAAACATGCACACCTGTCCGACTTTCATTCTTCTATCTCCAGTCATGATCACACTCACTCCTAGGTTCACTATAGCCTAAAAACGTACACAGAGCAATTGTCGCACAAAAGCGACAAATTTACGAAAACCATCAACTATTTACGTAAAGATTGATCCATCTGTTTCATTTAACGGTGAAAAAGTTTTTCGTACAGCTTTATTATAACCCAAACTTTTACGATGAACCTATTAATTTGGATCTCAAACCTTCTCATTTTAATAGTTATTGGACAGCGCATTTCGACTGGAGAATCCATTCGCCAAAAATAAAAAAACAGAATGATCGTTGAAGGTCATTCTGCATCAGAAAAAGCTATTTGATTTAATCATCATCGTCCTGCCAATCGCTTCTGCGTTTTTTCCTTCTTGAAGTACTGGCCCCTCCGTTCTTCTCAATAACTTCTTTAATCTTTTCAATCGTTTGCGGGGCAAGATCAATTAATCGTTCGTATAAATGGGTATTGTTGTCCAAATGAATGGTCTTAACACCTTCACGCCCGATAATAAGAAAGGCAATCGGCGTAATGGAAACGCCTCCGCCCGTTCCTCCACCAAAAGGCAAATAAGCCTCGGTATCTTCAGCCGGATCTTCATCCTGATTTTCATTTTTTGTTGTGAACTCGCTGCCGCCGGCAACAAAACCAAAGCCTACTTTTGACAAAGTAATTATTGTATGCCCATCTTCAGTTTCAATCGGATCCCCGACAATTGTGCCGACATCGACCATAGCCTGCAAGCTCTCAAGTGCTGTTTTCATTAATCCCTGTATTGGATGATCAGCCATATGTTTAACCTTCTTTCCAATGGCGTCTGATTTTCTTGATCATAGCTATAGCGTCTCCGATCTTGACTTGAAACATGCACGACAGATCTGAATTCAGAGTTTTTCTTTGAAAAGTCGGTACAACATTTATTCTCGGACGATCACTGCAGAATCGTGAAACCCATGGCAAAATGGATGCCTTAATAGACCAAATGATTCCGCTAAGCAACGCTGTTTCCACAGCATCACCAGTCCCGCATGTCGTCACCCAAACCATATGTCTGACCACTACGCACTCCCCAAGATTCAATGAACGCAGCAATTTGAGTCCATTGTCCAAACGCTCATTCCATAATTTGAGACTGTCTTCCTGATCATTGTCTGAATCGTTACCCCCCGCTTTCCCGCCTGTTGTCTTTTTCTTCGCTTCTGACCTTTTCCTCGACTTAATCGTCCAAACTTGCCTTCCCCATAAATAAACTTCTGCACTCCAATGAAAATGATGCGCTCCGATCAGGAATTTGACGCGTATCGTGAGCGTGCTTCTCACAGCGATAAAACAAATAAGCAACAAGATACTCGCAAATAGTCCCGACAAAATGATGAACAGGCGCACCACAAACGCTCCTTTTTCATGCTTTTGTAAATAGTATCCGGTAAATAAGCCAAAAAAATACAAAAACCCGAGAGGACAAGCCTCCCGGGAATTAATAGTTAGTCAACATCTTTCGCTTTTTCACGTTGAAATTCACTTTTATCACGGTGGCGCTTTTCAAGAACGCGCAGCACTCGATCAAAGCCAACTCCCTGCTCGCGCAGCATGACTAAGGTATGATAGATCACATCGGAAACTTCCCACTCCAATTCAGCAACGGATCGATTCTTGGCAGCGATAATCACTTCGGAAGTTTCTTCTCCAATTTTCTTAAGGATCTTGTCAATTCCTTCGTTGAACAAGTAAGTCGTATACGTACCTTCCGGACGTTCTGCTTCACGCTCGGCTATCACATGCTCCAATTCGGCAAGAATTTCAAATCGGTCTGCTCCAGCAGCAACAGCTTCCTGCTTGTCGCTCTTTTCCGGAACAAAGCAGCTGTATTTTCCTGTATGACATGCCGGACCGGCTGGGTTTACTTTGATAAGCAAAGTATCAGCATCGCAATCCACCGACCAGTCTACAATTGTTTGCGTATTTCCTGAAGTCGCACCTTTGTGCCACAGTTCCTGGCGCTCGCGGCTAAAGAACCACGTCTCACCACTCTCCTGCGATTTTGCAATCGATTCTTTGTTCATATAAGCCATCATGAGGATTTCCTTACTTTGCGCATCCTGAATAATTGCAGGAATGAGTCCGTTATTATCAAATTTTAGTGTTTCAACATTCATCGAATGGCCACTCCTTTTTGTTTTAAAAACGTCTTTACACTTGCGACTGACGTTTCTTTGTAATGAAAAATTGAGGCAGCAAGCGCAGCATCGGCTTTGCCTTCTTCAAAAGCATTGAGAAAATCAGCAGCTTTCCCGGCGCCTCCTGAGGCAATAACAGGAACATCAACCGCTTCGCTTATCTTCTTTGTCAGATTCAGTTCAAAGCCCTTCTTTTCCCCATCCTGATCCATACTCGTCAGCAATATTTCTCCTGCGCCGAGCGCAACCGCCTTCTTCGCCCACTCAACGGCATCAAGCGGCGTCTCTTTTTGTCCGCCATGGGTATAAACCTTATATGTACCTGTTTTCGGGCTCCATTTGGCATCTATGGCACACACGATGCATTGATTACCGAAAAAGTCGGCACCTTCTGCAATCAGCTGGGGATTTGCCACTGCTGAGCTGTTCAGAGATACCTTATCGGCACCTGCGCGCAACAGTGTTTTAATATTCTCCAGTGAATGGATGCCCCCGCCAACTGTGAATGGAATGTTGAGTTTTGCCGCAACCTGCTTCACGACTTCAACCATTGTATTTCGTCCTTCATTCGATGCCGATATATCAAGAAAAACAAGCTCATCCGCACCTTCATGATTGTAGAACATGGCAAGTTCCACGGGATCGCCGGCGTCGCGTAATTGAACGAATTGTTTTCCTTTAACGACACGCCCGTCTTTCACATCCAAGCAGGGAATGATTCGTTTTGCAAGCATCAGTGTTTCACCGCCTTGATCACATCGCTGAGCTCGATTTGTTTCGTATAGAGTGCTTTGCCAATAATCGCGCCGCTTACTCTTCGATTATTAATCATCTGCTTGACTTCTTCAAGTGTCGTCACGCCACCGGAGACAACAACAGGCTTGCCAATTTCGTCGGCAAGCTGTTCGGCAGCTGCAACATTGGCGCCTTGAAGCGCGCCGTCCCTTGAGATATCCGTATAAATGAATTGCTCGGCACCCTCTTGAATCAATCGATTGGCGAGTTCGGCAGCGCTCAAATCAGAAACATCAAGCCAGCCTCGAACCGCAACCTTGCCATTCTTCACATCCAGTCCGATAACGACAGCTTCCGGGTAACAGTTTAACGCTAGTTTGCAAAATTCCGGATCACTGATTGCCGAGCTGCCCAAAATGACACGTTTAATCCCTTGATTTAAATAGCTTTCCACCGTCTCAATTGAACGGATACCGCCTCCGACCTCGATATTGATCGGCACCTCTGCAGCCATTCGAGCGATTAAACCTTGATTGATCGGACGTCCGGCTTTAGCTCCGTCAAGATCGACAACATGAAGCCATTGGGCGCCTTGTTCAAAAAAAGAGCGCGCAATAGCGACTGGATCGTCACCATAAATCGTGGATTGATCATAATCACCTTGAAACAGCCGCACACATTTGCCATCGATTAAATCAATCGCAGGATATATTGTGAACATCAGCACTTCTCCTCTCCGCATGAACAGGTATCGCCTTTTTGAGACACCAGTCGCAAATAATTTTTTAACAAGGCCTGACCGAACGTACCACTTTTTTCCGGGTGGAACTGGGTCCCGAACACATGTCCCATGCCGACAATGGCAGGTACTTCACCGTAGTAATCTGCGGCAGCAATCAATGTATCGCGGTTTTTCAGTTCTGCATAGTAAGAATGAACAAAGTACGCATAATCCGGTTTTAACCCAAGCAGCAAAGGTGATTGGGCATCGACAAAAGTCAACGTATTCCAGCCCATGTGGGGCACTTTATAGCGAACTCCGTTATCGGATACACCGGCGAAACGAACGACACGACCGGGTATCAGACCAAGCCCTCCCGTTAGAACACCTTCTTCACTTTCATCAAACAGAAGCTGCATGCCGAGACAGATACCGAGTAATGGTTTTGTTTGTGCGTAACGTTTCAAATAGTCACTTAAATGCTTCTCATTAAGTAAGCCCATGGCATCCTTAAAAGCGCCGACCCCCGGCAGAATCAATCCATCTGTCGTGTCCAGTTCACTCGGGTCATCACTGATGATATAAGATTGTTCGAGCCTTTTCAATGCCTGACTGAGACTATACAGGTTGCCCATGCCATAATCTACAATTCCGATCATCCCAGCGTTCCTTTCGTCGACAGAACCCCTTGAATTCTTGGATTTTGAACAGTCGCCGCGTCAAGGGCACGACCGAGTGCCTTAAATACCGATTCAATCATGTGGTGGGTATTTTCTCCATAACGGATGGTGACATGAAGATTCATCTGTGCCTCGATACATAGTTTATCAAGGAATTCTTTTACAAGCTCTGTATCGAATGTCCCGACCCTCTGCGAAGGAAGCTCTCCGTTAAAAACAAAATAGGGTCTCCCGCTTAAATCAATGGCAACCTCTGACAGTGCCTCATCCATCGGAACAACCGCATAGCCGTAGCGATTGATGCCCTTTTTATCGCCAATTGCCTCACGAATCGCTTTTCCGAGGCAAATTCCGATATCTTCAGTCGTATGGTGATCATCGACCTCAGTATCGCCTTGCGCATCCACATCAAGTGAAAACAGCCCGTGCTTGGTAAACAACGTAAGCATATGAGTCAGAAAAGGCACACCCGTCTCAAGATGTGATTCGCCATTTCCGTCAATGGAAAATTTTAGTTTAATTTGTGTCTCAAAAGTATCACGTTCCACGTAACCCGTTCGCTTATCCATGAATGACCGCACCTTTCATTCTTTTTTCTACCGCACGCGCGTGCCCTTCCAATCCTTCAAATCGGGCAAATGCGGCAATTGCCTGTCCGTTCGCCTGAAGCGCCTCATCACTGTATTCAATGATACTTGAATGCTTGATAAAGCTTTCAACGCCAAGAGGACTGGCATAGCGTGCCGAACCATTGGTTGGGATAATATGATTCGGACCCGCGAAATAATCGCCAACCGGTTCCGAACTGTACTTGCCCAAGAAAATAGCGCCTGCATTATGGATCAATTCAAGAATTTCATGCGGATCATGCGTCGCAAGCTCCAGATGTTCAGGTGCAATCCTGTTAATGACTGTCGCTGCTCCTCGAATATCCTTTACCAAAATAATTTTCCCCTGTTTGTTCACCGAAGCGGAGGCGATGTCAACACGTGGCAGATCCTGAAGCTGTTTTTCAATTTCTTTTTCTACATCCATTCCGAATGATTCGGAAGTCGTCACGAGCACCGGCATCGAGAGACGGTCGTGTTCAGCCTGGGACAAGAGATCCGCTGCAATCCATGCAGCATCAGCCGTCTCATCGGCCACAACAGCAATTTCACTTGGTCCTGCAAGACTGTCAATCGCAACATCGCCAAACACATGCTTTTTTGCGAGCATAACATAGAGGTTGCCGGGTCCGACAATCTTGTCCACTGGTTTTATTGATTCGGTTCCGTAAGCAAGCGCCGCTATGGCCTGCGCACCGCCAACTTGGTAAATTTCATGAATGCCGATCTCACGTGCCGCAGCAAGTACACCATCCGCAATCCGTCCGTTTTTTTGAGGAGGAGAAACGAGTACAACACGTTTTACTCCTGCCACAAGTGCCGGAATAGCGCCCATAAGAACTGATGATGGGTAGCAGGCCGTACCGCCGGGAACGTATACTCCGACCGAATCAAGTGCGGTTACTTTTTGACCAAGTACGACTCCCATATCCACGGTTTCTGTCCAAGACTTCGGTACTTGTTTTTCGTGAAAAGCGCGAATATTCTTTGCTGCTTGTTTGATTGCTTCTAACACCTGTTCCGGAACACGAGATGCGGCCTCACGTTTCTCTTCCTCAGTCACACGAATGGATTCTAGATCAATCCCGTCAAACTGTTTCGTGTAGCTCTTCAATGCATTGTCTCCATCAGATTTCACGGTTGCGATGATGGATGCGACGGATTTTTGTGCCTCTTCCTTGGCTTCCACTTTTCTTTTGTTTAAGAAATCCAAATTTCCATCCTTAATCCATTCCAATCTTGGTCCCCTCCGTTGCTCTGATCATTTTTTCCACAATTTGATCGATCTGTGTTTTTTTCAATCGATAGCTGACCGGATTAACAATCAACCTTGAACTGATATCGAGGAGCCGGTCATACTCTACAAGTCCGTTTTCTTTCAGTGTCTGCCCCGAAGAAACGATATCAACGATGGCATCGGCAAGTCCTACAATTGGCGCCAATTCAATGGAACCGTTCAATGCAATCAAATCCACCTGTTCTCCGCGCCTGCGGTAAAAATCAGATGCGATCTTCGGATACTTTGTTGCGATCTTAAGAAAAGGATTACGGCTTTGATGACCCGGCAGCCCTGCGACCGCCATGTGACATTTGCTGATTCCCAAGTCAACCATTTCATACACATCTCTTCCACTTTCAAGCAATACATCTTTTCCGGAAATGCCAAGGTCTGCCGCCCCGTACTCAACGTAGGTCGGAACATCAACCGGCTTCGCGAGAATAAAGCGAAACGGTTCGGATTCCAAATCAAGAATCAGCTTCCGTGTTGTTTCGAAAGTATCCGGCAGCCGAAACCCGGCATTTCTTAGGAGCTTGCATGCATCACCGAAAATTCGTCCCTTAGGCATTGCTATTGTTATTACTGATTGATTCATTCTCCAGTCTCCGTTCTATCCAAAAAATAGTTGACCGATTCGAATTGTTGTTCGAATGTATCCGGGTTATCGATCCCATCCGCGTGTTGCAGAACAACGGCGTGGCCTTTTTCTCGTTCTTCAGCAGCAAATCGCATCGCAATTCCTGCGTTTTCGCGGTTATAAATGACTGCACTTTTGCGCTTGGATCTTTTATCATCAGGAATTTTAATGGCGCTCATCAGCCGGTCAAGCCGAATTCCGAATCCGGTGGCAGGACATGGGCGGTTAAATTTCGCAAGCAGATCATCATATCTTCCTCCGCTCGCAACCGGAAATCCGAGATTACCACCGAATCCTTGAAAAACGAATCCGGTGTAATAACTTAAATGAGGTACAAGAGTGATATCCAAATCGATCTGCGATTCTAAATGATCCAGTTTGAGCAAGTGAATCAATTTTAAAATATTTCGATAATAAGAATGCACCGGAGTTGCGGAACCCGACACCAAGGTTTCAATGTACGCCAATGTTTCTTCATTGTTCATTCTTCTGGAGTCAACAAATGCGTTCAGTCGTTTTGCTGCATCGATCGGCAGATTCAGTGATGCTACATATTCATGAAAGCCGACATCGTTTTTATTGTACAGCAGGTTTCGCAGCTGTTTTACAATTTCTTTATCCTTAACAAGATCATAGAAAAAGGCGTTCACAAAACCGACATGACCAACGGCAAGCCTCACTGACGCAAGTCCGCTTTTCTCAAGAAGGCTCATCATTAATGAAATCACTTCTACATCTGCATATGGCGTTGCATCGCCAATGAGTTCTGCCCCCGTCTGTTCGAATTCGCTTGGGTGGCCGCCTTCCTTACGCTGACTACGATAAAGATCTGCCGTGTACGACAGGCGAAGAGGAAGCGGTGCATTTCTCAAGCTCGATGCCGCTATTCTGGCAATCGGCGTCGTCATATCGGGCCGCAAAACCACAGGATGCCCTTCAGCATCTAGAAATTTAAAGAGACGATTGTCGGCAATTGCCGATGCCCGACCAATCGTTTCCGCATATTCCAAAGCGGGAGTCTTAATAAAATCGTACCCCCAGCGCTGCAGCTCACGCTGAAAGATAAGTTCTAATCGTGAAATTTCCTGTTGTGCTCGCGGTAATGTATCACGCAGTCCGAGCGGCTTTTCAAACATATAGGGTTGTGACATCAATCTTTTCTCCCTCTCAAAATTCATTCTCTTTATTTTATTATGTATGAAATGGATAATAAAAGAAATCCCGTTACTTTATCTCATTAGCATAGTAAAGCATGTAATGTGTATTTTAGAGGAAATACTGGAAATAGTCAATAGGTTCTATTCTTTTTCCGAATTCATTCAGTCGTATAAATATAATAAAGGTACCTGTTTCTGCAGCCCCATCGCTGCATAAGTGCGTGTACATTTTGACACCCATACAATCCAATAACAGAACAAATTGAAAAAGAGCGGCCGAAGCCGCTCTTTAAAGATCTTTTTTGAAGGTTCATTCAAGATTAGAACTTGCCGCTGCTCAATGCAGTTGCTACGAGGCGTTTCGTAATTTCACCACCAACAGAACCGTTGGCACGTGAAGTTGTATCAGGGCCAAGTTGTACACCAAATTCAGAAGCGATTTCCGTTTTCATTTGTTCAAGTGCTTTTTCTGCACCTGGAACAAGGATCTGATTGCTATTATTTTCTGCCATGTCTCTCACCTCCTTGTGCCATTATATTGTGCAGAGTCTAAGTTCTACATGCACAAGGAGGAATGGTAATTATTGCAATTCAATGATCAGATCAAAAATTCTCCGATTATAAGAGCTCGCTCACAGCATCCTGATTTGAATCGTTATCAATCACAATCGTTTCAATACCTTCTACTGCTTCATTTACTAATGCATCAACTGCAAGCTTGCGTTCAAAACGCTCCGCATGAATTCGATCCGGGCGCGTTCTCGGTGCCTTAGGCAGAAAAATGGTACAGCAATCTTCGTACGGACGAATGGAAATTTCATACGTATCAATCTGTTTTGCGATCTTAGCAATATCAATCTTATCCATTGTAATTAACGGACGAAGGATCGGAAGATTGGTTACAGCATTGATTGTATTCATGCTCTCCAGAGTCTGACTTGCCACCTGTCCCAAGCTTTCTCCAGTTGCGAGAGCCAAAGCTCCCCGTTTAACAGCCGTTTTTTCTGCAATACGAAACATCAGACGACGCATAATCGTAATTCGATAATCCTCAGGTACCGCATCGCGAATCGCGACTTGAGCATTCGTGAAAGGTACAAGATGCAAAACAAACTTGCCACCGAACTCACGCAGTTTATTTGATAAATCCATCACTTTTTGTTTGGCACGATCACTTGTATAAGGAGGACTTTGAAAATGAATGGCTTCAATCAAAGCTCCTCGTTTCGCTGTTAAATAGGCGGCAACCGGGCTGTCAATTCCACCGGACAAGAGCAGCATGACCTTTCCACTGGTGCCTACCGGAAGACCGCCGACACCGATGACTTCTTTACCATAGATACGTGCTTCATGGTAGCCCACTTCAACGCGTATCATTAAGTCAGGATTGTGCACATCAACACTCAGCCAATCGCAATGCTTTAAAACATCTCCGCCCAGTTCCTGATTTAACTCGCTTCCATGAATTGGATAACGCTTATCTTTTCGACGCGCGGCAATTTTAAATGTTTGAGCACCTTTTTCCTGCTCAGCTACTCTAAGAACGCCTGCACGGATCTCATTAAGATCAGTACCTACTTTAATCGCCGGCGAGATATTCTGAATGCCAAAAACCTTCTTCAGAACAGCAAGCACATCAGCCGATTTTTCATTATTTAGTTTAATTTCCAAATCATCAAAATGGCGTTTAATCTCAGCCTGAGGAAATCGGCGCAGCTTTTCACGTACATCATTTTCCAACTTGACAACAAATTGTTTTTTGTTCTTGCCCTTCAAGGTGATTTCTCCGAAACGAACCACCAAATAGTCATAAATCACTCAGTTCACCTCATTACCGTCTTTAACTGACCAACTTTTTCGGTCAGCGTTTGTAAAAATACATCAAGGTCCGATTCTGTTGTCTCGTAAGCCATACTGATTCGTATTGCCTGTTCGGCTTCCTGATCTGATATGCCCATAGCCGTTAGTATCCCACTTGCACCGCTTTCTTTTGATGAGCAAGCAGATTTGGTCGACACATAAATTTCATTCTTTTCTAAGGCATGCACCAGCACTTCGGATTTAATTCCAAGAAGCGACACATTGACAATACTCGGAGCAGACAATTGTTGCGGTGTATGAATAACGGCCCCATCGATATGCGCCAATCCATCAAACAATTGCTTTTGCAGCTTCGTTAAATGATCGATACCTTCGCGTTCATTCTCCAATGTCATGCGAAGTGCCTTGACCATCCCGCAAATGCCTGGCAAATTTTCAGTACCTGACCGGAGCTGGTGCTCTTGACCGCCGCCTGCGAACAATGGAGAAAGCTGTGTCCCTTTACGTACGTAAAGTATCCCGGTACCTTTTGGTCCATGAATTTTATGTCCGGAGATCGTACACAGATCAATACCGCTTTCCATTAAATGCAGCGGAACCTTTGAAAAGCCTTGAACATTATCAACATGAAAGACAGTCTTCGGCTTCTGCTTCAAAAATTCACCGATTTGTTTAATCGGCTGAATCGTGCCCACTTCGTTATTTACATGCATCATGGACACTAGAATTGTATCCTCGCGATATGCATTTACAAATTCATTAAATGATACCCGACCGTCGGTGTTAACCGGCAAATAAGTGACTTCAAACCCAAGCTCTTCCAATTGAGCAAATGCATTGCCGGCCGAGGCATGCTCAATAGCAGTTGTGATTAAATGCCTGCCCCGGTTCCGATAGGCGAATGCTGCACCTTTAATCGCAAGATTGTTTCCCTCCGTACCTCCGGAAGTAAACACGATTTCATTCGGTTCGATACCAAGCAATGCAGCTGCCTGCTCGCGCGAGCGCGTGAGGAGATGCTCGCTCTTTCCGCCTAAGCTATGGAGCGAGGACGGATTAGCAAAATATTGTTCAGAAACCGTTTGATAGGTGTCCATAACTTCCGGATACGGTTTCGTTGTTGCACTGTTGTCTAAATAAATCATGAAAATAGGTGACTCCTTTCAGAAAATCTCAAGGTTCGGCATAAAGACTTTTATTCATTACTGCCCACCTTGCCTGAATCTTAACATGAGTTTTTCATTTTTGTCATCATTCAGGCTTGGCGGCCGGCAAATAGTTCAGCACGCTTTAATATCTTCGGTTCTTTCTTTTCGATTGCACGGACTGCAGTTTCTACCGACGCTTGATAGTCGTAATTTCTAAAATACTGTTCTGCTGTTTTTAAGGCCTGTTCAATTTCAGGATTATCTGTTCGATAACGGTTGCCATATTGAATCATTTCCTCAGCAAAGTTTGCCGTATCAACCAGTTTTTCCGCTTGTTGGAATACGTCATCGATGTCTTCGCCTGCTTGGGCAAGCAATGTCTGAACGGTTGACATATTTAATGGCTTTTCATCCAGCTTCTGATACACAGACTTAAGCTGTTCACCAGCCTTTTGCAATGCTGTTGCGAACGAGCCGGGTACTCCCGGCAGATTACTCTTAAGGACTACTTGTTTTGTTTCAAATAAATGGCGTTTTAACTGTTGAATCTGATTGCGCGCATTCATTTCATCTTTGCGCAGTGCTTTAATTTTTTCATTGAATTCGTCTGCCACCGTCTCCATGTCCGTCAATTCCGTTTTTAAGCGTTCAAGCTTAACAAAGATTGAGCTGAATGCCTCCTCGTTGCCATCTTCCTGCGTTTCAGTGAATACACTTTCCAGCTTTTGAAACGATTTGCTCAGATCACGCTGCATTTTCAAATCATCATCGGTTATATGATAGCTGTCCCTGATGTTTTCGGTCTCATCATTCAGCTGCTTAATTTTTTCCTCGACACGATTCAAATTATCTTCAAGAGGCGGCGTTATTTCTTTAAGTCTGCGCCTGCTGACCACTTCTTTTTCAAGCTGTGTATAGAGCCAGTCCAGCTGCTCATGAACACCTTTCAATCCTTCGCTTGTTTCATCTAGCTCAAGATGGTCAACTGCTGTTACAAGCAGTTGGCGGTGTTTCTCAGCCTCTTCCAGCTGACTGTCCATTTGCAGATGTGCCAATAAGTAGCCTTGTTCAGTCATCTCTTGCTCACCTTGACGAAGCTCACGCATCTGATCCGGAATGTTCTTTTCAAGATCGTGATACAATTCCGGAACACGTTTGATTTGATCGCCAAGCTGATCGGCATATTGCCTGACACTGATTAATATTTGCCGTGCGTCTAAATAATTTCCGTTCTCTGTCTCCGACTCATATTTCTTCAGTTTGTCTTCAGTTTCTTTAATGGAACTTTCGAGTGCGGGGAGTGTCCGGCCAAATTGGCTTCGTTTTGTGATAATGTCCTTCTTTATCTGATGAACAATCTCTTTAATCGGTGTAACGTCTTCGCGATTTTTCGTTTCACTCTCCACAATGATATTGAGCTCGTTTAAGATTTCCTCAATATGCTTCTCAATCGTGTCCATCTTTTTGTTCACGTCTTTTATAAGAAGCTCTGCTTTATGAAAACGATACTTTTCCGTCAGTTCTTCCGCATTGAAAAGTGTCTCTTCGATCCCGGGCAGTGACTGACTCATAATCGTGTCCCAGTCCTTATGCCATTTATCAAATTTTGTTTCCGTATCTCCAGCCATATTCAGCTGTTTAATTTTCGAAAGCTCTTTAGCCATCGGACGATTCATGAGCTCCACTCGGCGCCTCTCCGACTGATCAATTTCGCCAAATGTTCTCTTTCTCATCCAAGTGCCGTAAGCAATAATAAAGACAATAATTAAGATTAGACCGACTAAAACAAACAACATACGGAATTTCCCCCATTCTCGCATGGAACGCACACATTGTTGTAATGATTATATTGTAACAAAATAAAGTGATTTAAGGTCAATAAATTAAAGAAACTGTCGATTTTAATGTGATAAGATTACAGGTAAAATTAAACTCGCCAGCTCCGAATGATCTCTGACGAGTGCTTTAACATTTCGACATCTGTATAAATGATCTTCGGTTAGCAATAAAATTTCTCCTGATTGATGGCCATCGCAATAAATAATACACTCAAGGAATCGGGACGGAAACAATCAAAACTCTTCATATGTAGAAGTGTAGAAGCACATTGAATCATAACTCTTCTGCTTCTTATCAAGAACACCATTAGTGACTTATTCCGATTGATTAAACAGGCGGTATGCCCAGTCATGAATGTGACGGGTATATTGTTCAAGAAAGCTGCGCCCACTTGGCTGCATGAAATAAACTTCTCTTAAATATTGCGGCTGAAGAAACGGCATGATGATCATGTCTCGATACTCAATGACCACAAACTCCGCTTGCAATTGATTCGTCCGGCTATCACTTAATACTTGCTTAAAAATGCGTTCAAAAAGAAACTTTTCCTTCACTAAATAGCTGGACATCAGTTCCCGCACCAGTTGATTGTCCAGTGTCATTTCACGATGGACAAAGCGTGAAAGATAAAAATAACGCTGCTGATAACGGATTAATTGTTCTGCGATGGTGGTCAATCGTTCTGCAGGCGATGCCTGCTCCTTCGAATCTTGTTCTGATTTTTCCAACGTGCTGAGATAACCTTCAAAAAACGCAGCCATTAAATGTTCTAATAACCCCTGTTTTCCACCAAAATAATAAGAGACAAGCGCGATATTTACCCCGGCATCCGATGCAATCGCACGCACAGATACTCCGTCATAGCCGCTCATATTAAATAATTTTAGCGCTGAGTGAATGACCGCGTCTTTCGATTTTTTTCCGCTTGCTGGATCCACGCTCTTAGTCGGCATCCCGTGATCCCCTCTCTTTTATTGACTGGGCCGGCTTCCATTGACCTCTTTACTATAAACGTTCGTCTTAAATGGCGTCTACCCTTTTAAAACCATTCGACATATATGCTGAAAAATTCGATTCATTCTGCTAAAATTAAGGTACTTTCTCTTTTGATCGGGGTGAAAAGAAATGAATTCTGTCAATATAACAAGAATTCAAGTGCTTGAATCACTAATTAAGGACGAATCAAACCAAATAGCGAACCTGGCGAATGCTTCAGCATGGCTGAACGAATGCCTCGATACAATAAATTGGGTCGGCTTCTATCTTACCGATGACAATGAGCTTGTCCTCGGTCCTTTTCAAGGGAAAACAGCTTGTGTGCGTATCACCATGGGAAAAGGTGTATGCGGAACTGCTGCCCAAAAACGAGAAATTCTTCGCGTACCTGATGTTCATGAATTTCCCGGTCACATTGCCTGTGATGCGGCATCACGCTCAGAAATTGTGATTCCCCTAATCAAAGACGGTGAACTGCTCGGCGTGCTTGATATTGATAGTCCGGTTTGCGACCGTTTTTCCGAGGACGACCAGCAATTTCTTGAGGCATATGCGGAAACCTTGGTTGCTTATTTATAAGCTTGACAAATCATTCTTGAAAAAGGTATAATTGCGTTCGTGTAAAATGAGGCAGCACTGTATGGGTCTAAAGCCTTTCTATTTTGTTCCTCTTGTTAGAAAGAGGTGTACTGCGTAACCTAGACTGCCTGGGCGAAGGTGCAAGATAGCAAAATATCTTTAGCTCGCATGCAGAGGTGTCATTTTATACCGACCAGAGTGTGTTAATGGCGGAATGATCTGTCTTGCAACACATTCGAATAAAATGACGAAGGAGGAGTCATTCAATGGCTCGCTATACTGGTCCGGTTTGGAAAAAATCACGTCGTTTGGGTATTTCACTCAGCGGCACAGGTAAAGAACTTGAAAGGCGCCCATATGCTCCGGGACAACACGGTCCGACTCAACGTATTAAGTTGTCTGAATATGGTCGTCAACAACAAGAAAAACAGAAGCTGCGTTTCATGTATGGAATTAACGAACGTCAATTCCGCCGCATTTTTGACGATGCTGCAAAAATGAAAGGCGTTCACGGTGAAAACTTCATGATTCTGCTTGAATCTCGTCTCGATAATCTTGTTTATCGTCTCGGTCTTGCAAGAACACGCAGACAGTCACGCCAGCTTGTCAATCACGGACATATCACCGTTAACGGCAAACGCGTTGACATTCCGTCTTATCGTGTAAAACCAGGCGAAACAATCGGCGTTCGCGAAAAATCACGTAACCTCGTGATTATCAAGGATTCTTTGGAAACGAACACATTCGTTCCGGAATACTTGACTTTTGACGAAAAAACGCTGGAAGGTACCTATGCACGACTTCCAGAACGTTCAGAGCTCCCTGCGGAAATCACAGAAGCGATGATCGTCGAATTCTATTCAAAATAATCGATCTTGTTGTGAAGAACCTTTCCGCTTCGGCAGAAAGGTTTTTTATTTTACAAAATGAAAACAGTATAATGAACTTTTGATGAATGGCTTTCGTATATATGGATCTTCTGCTCACTGCGTGCACATCCTTTACACAACGCGGGAGTCGTTTGTTCGCTTTTTCCTTTTCAACCTTTGCCATTTACGCTAATATATAAGGAGCTTTAATTAAATTTTTCAGAATGTTGCATCCTAAAAACGATTATATTCTAGATTTTTAGAGGAGATTTGCGAATGCATGCCCCATTGAAAAACATTTCCGATTTTTTCGACCGATTGGCGGAAAAGTGGGCTTCAAGCTCAATTATTCAAACGTTACAATCCATAGCCGGTATTATTTGGAACTCACTGCTGCTTACCTTATCCATTGTCATTATTGGATTATTTTTTGCGGCTGGCACTGTTTCTGGCTATTTCGCTGCACTTGTACGTGATCAGCCCGTGCTCAGCTATAAGACACTAAAGAAAGATATTACCAATTATTCAGAGAGTAGTGTCAGTTATTTTGCAGGAAACATCCCCATAGGTAAAATGAACAGTGATCTCGTACGTACAAAGACAAAATTGAGTGATATGTCTCCTTATTTGATTCATGCTGTAGTCGCAACAGAGGACGAGCTTTTTTATCAGCACCATGGCGTTGTGCCCAAAGCTGTCCTTCGTGCCAGTGCTGAAGAGTTACTCAATAAGCCGCAAGTTACCGGCGGCAGCTCGATCACTCAGCAGCTCGTAAAGAATCAAATTCTGACTAATGAAGTGTCACTTGACCGCAAGTTTAAAGAAATATTGCTTGCGTTGCGCGTCGAACGATTTTTCACAAAAGATGAAATTCTTGAATCCTATCTCAACATGGCTTCATTCGGACGGGATGCCTCCGGTAAAAATGTCGCCGGTGCTTCGGCAGCTGCCGAAGGAATTTTCGGTGTCAAACCAAATAAGCTTTCGCTGCCTCAAGCAGCGTTTATCGCCGGTATGCCAAAGAATCCCTTTACATACTCCCCATTTCAGAATCACGGCGGTTTAAAAAAAGATCTGTCTGCCGGGATCAATCGGGCTCATACGGTACTTAACCGCATGTACGCCGCAGGTTACATTAACAAAGAACAATTGGACAAGGCATTGACCTACGATTATAAAAAACATTTTGCTAAAGCAGGTAAATCAATTAACAGCGATTACCCCTACCTGTCAAAAGAAGTGCAGAACCGTTCGAGCATTATCCTGGCAAAGCTAATGGCGCAAAAACAAGGCTACAGCAGTGATACGCTGTACGATGATTATACAAACTATAAAAAAGTGGTCTACGAGCATAGTCATGTGTATCCAAAGCGAAGTCTGGAAGAAATTGCTAAAATGCATAAATATAACTATACTTCAATTAAAAATCATTACTCGCTATTTACTGAATTTATGAGAAACGCATCACTTGATTTAGAGAACGGCGGTTACCGCATTTACACAACCATTAACAAACCAATCTATGACGATATGGAATCATTTGCCCGTAATTATTCTGGTTACAGTCCTGACCAGTACGCAAAAAATAACAATGGGCAAATCATGGAAGTGAAAAACAAGAATGGCAAAATGGAAAAAGTCATAGATCCGATGCAGGTCGGTTCTGTTCTTATTGATAACAAAACCGGACAGATTGTCAGCTTTGTCGGAGGACGCGGCTTTGACAGCTCACAGTTAAATTATGCAACTGAAGTGCCTCGCCAGAACGGCTCGACTATGAAACCATTGCTTGTCTATGCACCAGCAATGGAACTAGGATTGATCCAACCAGGCTCAATCGTTCCCGACCTTCCCTATAAGCGGATTGTCAATGGCGTAACGTATACGCCTACC
Organism: Sporolactobacillus sp. STSJ-5; assembly: GCF_024385605.1. Lineage (GTDB taxonomy): Bacteria > Bacillota > Bacilli > Bacillales > Sporolactobacillaceae > Sporolactobacillus. Next base: position 326,968 of record NZ_JANFOJ010000001.1, read on the forward strand.
GATTATGGTTCAACCACGTCGACTTCTTCGTTTCACGGCTTTGAGACTGCTCGCGCGGCATTGGCAGCATCGCACAACGTACCAGCTGTCAGTGTCTTTACGCGATTAAGTGCTGCTACTAACAAGGCGCCGGACTATCTGAAAAAGATGGGCATCACCTCGCTGGTCGGATCAGACGGATATAATGTCTCTGCAGCGCTTGGCGGCATTACAAAGGGCATAACCATAGAGGAAAACACGAATGCGTATACAACATTCGCAAACGACGGAAAATTTATTGATGCCTACATGATTGATAAAATTACAGACAGCAGTGGAACGATCATTTATCAGCACAAAACAAAGTCCGTAAAAGTTTTCTCAGAACAAACAAATTATCTCATGCTGGACATGATGCGCGATGTCTTTAAATACGGAACAGGTGCTTCTCTGCCCCGTATGCTCAATTTTTCGGCTGATTGGGCAGGAAAAACGGGAACGTCACAGGACTGGCGTGACGGCTGGCTTGTCGCATCTAATCCCAATATTACTATGGGGGTTTGGATCGGCTACGCTCATAATCAACAGCTTAACCGGAGCACCTATTCGAATCAGAGCAAACAGCTCTTTGCCGGGTTTGCCAACAGTGCTTATAATATAGACCCAGATTTAATGGCTCCTAAGGAACACTTCAAGCAACCCCAGGGGGTAAAAAAGGAAACCTATTGCGGACTGACAGATGGCAAGCCGACCGCCTATTGCAAAGCTGCGGGCTTTGAGGTTAACGATTTAATCAATGAAAAATATACACCGACGGAAGCAATTGAAGCGCTCGAGCCTTTCAACCAGATGCAGCAGCAGAATGATCAGCCGGTTGTCGATCAAGATCAACCTGATGAAAACCAGCCGCAGGATGAAAATAAAACGGATGAGAGCGGCCTCTTTAGAATTAAACCGGATTTCTTAAAATCACGTTTCCCATACACAGACTTAAGTGCGGCTAATCCGGGAGTTCTCGGCAAAATCCGTCCTTAAAGGCACCTTTAATCAATCCAAAAAGCCCTCTGGCTAAGGTATATAACCTTAGCCAGAGGGCTTTTCTTACTCAATTAAAACGTATATATCAGAAAAATTTAGTGGTTTCTAATACTTCACTATTGATCCGTTCTTTACTTCGTTGATTTTCTTTCATCAATTCGGTGTGGAAGAACGACCGTAATCGATTCCACTTTTTCATTATTCATTAATTTAGTTAGTAAGCGCATTGCAACTGCACCAATATCGTATGTCGGTTCAGCAATGCTGGTTAGCGTCGGACGCACCATTTGGACGAGACGCGTATTTTCACTGCTGACAACCTCAATATCTTCCGGAACCTTCAAACCCTCATCCTGAATCTCGTGAATCGCTCCAATCGCCATTTCGTCTGAATCAACGAAGATTGCCGTTGGTTTGATTTCCTGGCTCAGAAACTGCGACGTTGCTTCCTTACCGGATTCATAAGTATAATCCCCCTCAGTCACAAGCGTTTCTTCAAACGGAATATGATGTGATTTAAGGGCAGCCTTATAACCATTCAGCTTATACTTACCGTTAATCGGTACATCAACCGGTCCGTTAATAAAACCGACATGCTGGTTGCCTGATTCAATCAATTTTGAAATGACTTCAAAAACAGCCTGTTCATAATCAATATTTACCGACGGGATTTCGTGCTGCTCGTCCACTGTCGATGCAAGAACAAAAGGTACATTGGATTGTTTAAATTCTTCAATATGCTCCGGATCGATTTTGCCGCCCATAAAAACGATACCGTCAACCTGCTTGCCGAGAAGTGTTTGGATCAGATGAATTTCCTTGTCCTTATTTTGATCAGAGTTGCACAGGATAATATTGTACTTGTACATGGTTGCAATATCCTCAATACCTCGTGCAAGCTCGGAAAAATAAACACTGGATATATCAGGAATAATTACGCCTACCGTCGTCGTTTTTTTGCTTGCGAGCCCGCGTGCAACGGCATTTGGACGATACCCCAGTCTTTTTATCGCTTCGGAAACCTTTTTTCTAGTTGTTGGCTTCACATTTGGATTACCGTTCACTACTCGAGAAACGGTCGCCATCGATACGCCAGCTTCTCTGGCTACATCATAAATCGTTGCGCTCAATGCTCTTTTCCTCCTCAAAATCAACCAATTTTTCTATAGTCAGCTTGAACACCGGTTCACGCTCTATACCGTTTTCATTTTATCGTAACCAAAATACGCATCAATTACTTATTGATGCCTATTTCCAATACTATCAAAACTTTACTTATTTCGCTATAATTTCTTGTTCAAGCTGCGAAAAAGTGGGGATTTCTGCAATCTATTGTCTCATTGCAGACCATGAGCTCGGAACAGTAGTGCATTGGAGCTTAGCGAATCAGTAATCCTTCGGAATCGGAATCATCTGTTCCTTTTCTTCTCTTTTTTCGCTGTTGACAGCCGAAATTTTATGGGTTAAATCAATCGATTTGCGTTTTGCTGTTTGAAGCAGCTCAGCGCTTTTACCTCCCAGCACAATGCTCTCTTGCTGCAGCTGACGCACAACCTTTTTCCCCGAAGGTGCCATAAACAAATAAATAGCCAATGCGCTAAGCGCGCTTCCGGCGACAAGCCCAGAGAAAAAGGCGATACCTTTTCCAGAACAGCCTGCTCTGTCCTGTCCCATTGGAAAGCCCCCTAAATTTAGTCTTGATTCGATTTGCGAGCACTTTGCCAGCGATGAATTAAATCAATGGCTGCTTTACTCCACTGCATGGTTTGTGCGATCTTGCCTGAATTTTCAAAGCCTTTACTTTCAATATTGCTCGCAACACGCTTAACCGAAGTATTAATTGAACCTAAAGACTCTCCAAACCCTTCAACAGCATCAAATACACTATTCAAACTTTTAGATTTCCTCTGAAGGTCGACCGCGAGCAGGTTCGTCCGGTGTAAAAGTTCTGTTGTCTCTTCACTCAAGCCCTTAACTTGCACTTGAACATCTTCAAGTGTTGATGCAACGTCTTCCATCGTTTTCTGTGCAGCACGTAATGTTTGTGACAGGAAATAAACAAGAACGGCAAACGCAACGGCTATAACCGCAACGGCTAAATACAAGATAATGATCACCGTAGATCCTCCCTTTCAATCGATTCTTTATTAGTTTGATGAATCATCGCATTTCTATACCTGTGCGTGATTGAAATCACGAATTACTTGTCCACTCTTATATCTTACCATTTAAAAACCGGTAAAAAAAGGCAGAAAGCATTCGGCAAGAAGGATTTACAACGTTTCTTTATAAGCGTTCTGATATTTTTGAATGTCACCGGCACCCATGAATAGCAGGACACTGTGTCGATACTGCTTCAGGTCTTCAATGTTGCTGTTATGCAAAATATGAGATCCATTAATGCGATCTTGAAGATCATGAATAGACGTTTTGCCGCTCTTCTCTCGTGCAGAGCCGAAAATATCACAAAGATAGACTTCATCGGCTGTTGCGAGAGAAGCAGCGAATTCATCCATAAACGTCATTGTCCTGGAGTACGTATGCGGCTGGAAAATGGCAACCAGCTTACGGTCCGGATACTTTTCACGAGCCGCTTCGATTGTTACACGAATTTCAGTCGGATGGTGCGCATAATCGTCAATTAGTATTTGATCCTCTTGTTCGAGTTTCGTTTCAGAAAATCTGCGTTTAACACCGTGAAATTGAGCAAGACGTTCCTTCACAAGTTCGATCGGCACATTCATATAATTGCAGAAGGAAATAACACCAAGCGCGTTGAGCACATTATGGTTGCCATACCCGGTGATTTTGAAATGTCCATAGAGATCATTACGTACATAGACATCAAATTCAGTTCCAGAGTCATCAGGCAGGAAGGTCACATTTCTTGCCTGAAAATCATTTTCTTCATTGAAACCATAATAAATAATCGGGACATTTGATTTAATCATTTGCAACTTTTCATTATCGCCACATGCAAAGACTGCTTTATTCACCTTTAGGGCCAATTCCTGAAAAGCGCTGACAACATCATCCAAATCCCTGTAATAATCCGAATGATCAAATTCAATATTGGTAATCAAGCAATAGTCCGGATCTGAATGGAGAAAATGCCGTTTATATTCACAAGACTCCCAAATGAAATATTTACTCTTATCATTGCCTGAACCGGTACCATCGCCAATCAAGTATGAGGTCGGCGCGAACGCTTCAAAGACAAAAGAAAGCAAACCTGTCGTTGATGTTTTGCCATGTGTTCCGGTAACCGCGACACTCGTATATTTCTTTGCTAAATCGCCCAAAAAGTCGTAGTAGCGATACACAGGTACGCCGATTTCTTTTGCCTTGACAATTTCTTCGTGCTGATCTGGAAATGCATTCCCAGCAATTACGACTTCATCAGAAGTAATATTCTTTTCAGTAAAGGGCAATATCTTAATTTTTTTATCCTCAAGCGCTTTCTGTGTAAAAAAACGTTTGTCATAATCCGATCCCTGAACTTCATGATGCAGATCTTGAAGGATTTGAGCAAGTGCGCTCATTCCAGTACCCTTTATGCCAACAAAATGGTATTTCGTCATACAATGACCTCCATAAATTGCTTCGTGCATGACTAAATCGCTGCAATATGAATAGTATACTCAATTATTGACTATTCTGTGTGCTGCAGGATCGTCATCATCAATAAAAACAGAAACTGATCGACAAGTGCGGATGTGCAATCATTCTCCTTAGAGTGAATGCACAAAATTCGGGCGTGATTTAGGCGTTCAATGTGAATGCCCGCCATGCCCGACACTTATTTTAACCTTTATTTAATGTATTGTAAAAGTATATTTTTCCACCGGATGCACCATTTGAGAAATGGTTCCTGCTGCATTCATTCAAAATTGTTCCAACTCGTTTTCAGACATACGTTCTTTGAGTGCTTCCTTAGAGACCAGAACCTGACGTGGTTTGCTGCCATTATTCGCAGATATAATGCTGCGCAGTTCCAGTTCATCGACAAGACGAGCCGCGCGATTGTAGCCGACTCGAAAATGGCGTTGAATGGCAGACACTGAAGCCTGCCCCTGGTCCACAACGAACTCAGCAGCTTCACCGAGCAGTTCGTCTTCCTGTTCGGATCGCTCATAATCGGTCCGAACCGTCTCCGGTGAAAAGAGATAATCCGGCTTTGGATCATTCCGGAATGCATGAGCTACCCGATTAATTTCTTCATCAGATACATAACAAGCCTGAAGCCTGCGCAAGCTTCTGGATCCGTTTTCCGCAAACAGCAAGTCACCGCGACCCAGTAATCGTTCAGCACCGCCACAGTCCAAAATGGTTCTGGAATCTGTTTGCGAGGAAACGCTGAAGGCAATTCTGGTTGGAATATTGGATTTAATTAATCCAGTAATAACATCCACAGATGGTCTCTGAGTAGCGACAAGTAAATGAATACCTGCTGCCCTTGCTTTTTGAGCGATGCGGCAAACGGACTCTTCAACGTCCTGCGGTGCCACCATCATTAAATCAGCGAGTTCATCAATAATAATCACTATGTAAGGAATTTTCTCGCCGCTTGCATCCCCAGAACGAACTTTTCGATTATAGCCCTCCATGTCACGAACAGCATTTTCAGCAAATAACCGATATCTTTGCTCCATTTCTTCCACAGCCCATTTAAGTGCCGCTGCCGCTTCTTTCGGCTCTGTAATCACTGGAGCTGCTAAATGCGGTATTTCTTGATAAGGCGCCAGTTCTACGACCTTCGGATCGATCAGTAAGAAGCGAAGATCTTCAGGTGATGTTCTATAGATCAAACTTAAGATCAAGGAATGAATACAGACACTTTTTCCCGAACCCGTCGCCCCGGCAATTAAACCGTGCGGCATTTTAGCCAGATCTGTAAACACCTGATTGCCGGAAACGTCCTGACCGAGCGCTGCCGTCAACGGTGCCTGACTTTTTATATATTCTGTGGATGCAAGCAGTTCTTTGAGCAATACCGATTTGCGCACCTTATTCGGTATTTCAATACCCACTGCACTTGTACCAGGAACCGGCGCAATACGGATTTGTCTTGCAGCAAGACTCAATTTAATATCTTCATTTAAACTGAGCACCTTGTTGATTTTCACACCCGGTTGCAGATGAAGGTCAAATCGTGTCACACTCGGTCCTTGGACGTAACCAATGACATCAGCGTCGACATGGAAATTTTCTAAGGTTTCACTAAGTGTTTCTTGTTTATCCTCAATCCATGAATTGCTCTCCTCTTCCGAATGGCTCGGATCATTGAGTAGATTGAGGGGCAGCTGCAATCCACCTGATTTCGGCGACTCGCCGGCAGGTACAGCTACAGCCGTTTGTTTCGGTTTGCGATCCGAATGAAACATCAGAACATTGAAAGGAACCTTTGATTGTGATTCATGACGATGCGGTGAGCGAGGCAGTCTGCTGCTCACTCGAAGTGTTTCATGACGACTTTGATCTGGCTCGGTTCGTCTGAGCTCTTGAAATGAACCGTGTTCTTCCCGAACTTCATCTTTCACAGCTTCTGATTGATCAGTGTGACTTGTTTCCGACAACGTTGAGTGAACTGCACTCTCCTTTGACAGTACATGTTCATCCTCACCGATCACTTTCTTATTTGAAGATATGTTTTCAGTAAAATCATCACGGCGTACTTCTTTTTTCCTAGTCATGGCCGGTTGATCAGTAATTTGCCGATCAAGTATCGGCTGATCTGCAGAATGAGGCAATTCAACCGGATGCAACTGTTCTTCCTTTTTCCGATCATGTATCTGCCGTTTCTCTTGCTCCTCTTTATCGTTATTTAGATAAAAAGATGGATCTGGTTTCTTCGATTTGATTGTTTCTGAAGGCTGTCGGTAGCCAAAAACAGGGGAAGGCACCTTAGTTAGTCGAAAAGGAGCCTTTTTCCTCAAATGAGCCGCATGCTGCGCTTGATAAGCTATCAATTCATCTGCATTTTTTTTCTTCGCTGATTTTCTCTCGGGCTGCGGGCTATGCTCAGGATATTTGGCAAGCATCTTCACTTCAACATGCCTATTGGCATCCTTGAATCGCCCAACCGGAGCCGCAGCAGTCGTCTCTTCATGCTCGCTGCCCTGAATCTGTGTTTCATCATTATCCGAACTAAACAATCGGCGCCACCATTTATCAGCCATTTTCATTCACCTCACCTTCACACAACGCTCTCTAATGATTAAACGCGCACTTTCTTTGCTACGAGCGCATAAAAATCCTGCCCGATTTGAGTGGCGGAATCGAGTACTAATATTCCCCTCTTTTGAGGCGCATTCGGCAGTGCTAATTCTCGAGCAGAACAAATCATTCCGTCAGATGCTACTCCTCGAAGCACGGTTGGCCTTATAATCGTTCCGTTCGGCATTAAAGCCCCAAGTCTAGCAACAACCACTTTCTGGCCTTGGTCAATGTTTGGCGCACCGCAGACAATCTGCAGTGTATCTTCCCCGCATTCCACGTGACACACATGCATATGATCCGAATTCGGATGTTCTTTCAAATCACGCACATATCCTGTCACGATCAATGGTTTTGGTGTTTCGGGTAGAGAATAATCCAGTTTTTCATCTGCAAGTTTCTGATTTAAGTGCTCGATCAGTGATGCATCTGCTTTGACTTCTCCAGCCAATTCATTTTTTACAAAATGTGAAGCATGGGAAATATTAAAACCCAATGTCTCATTTGTTGTTTCATCGAAAATTCGTGTCACGTCGCCTTTTGTCTGAAACGTTTCTTTCTCTCCATCTTTCAAATAAATGATTAAAATATCGCCAATGCCCTCACGATTATAGTAAAGAATCATTCAATTAAACCCCTTCCAACCCATTATGCTGCTGCACACGACCCTGAGTATGCACCATTTTCCTGTTACTTTTTCGGTCTGCCTGTCATCGGCCGTTTATTCGCCATGATGAATATCGGTTCGAGCTCACCTTTTTCATCAAAAATGAACGGCAGCATGGTGATTCTTAAATTACCTGTCGTATAAAATTTCATGGTCATCTGTGCAAGAATATCATAACCCTCAGGATTAACAATATCGCCGAAAATCAATACATCCTGATGCGGCACAGCCACAGTCAAATCGCCCTTCGCCTTGGAACGCATCGTCTCAATCAGTTTTCGATTCAGAATTCTGCTAGCGTCAAAGCCATCATTCATCGTGATAAAGTAAAACGTATTGTGTCGGACAACATCCTTTTTAAAAGTCGTCGGAAGTGCGCTCAAATTAAACATGGCAAGTTCTGTTAGCGTTTGCTTGTCCAGGCCTTCGCGAGCAAGAAACTGCTCGTCGATGAGTCGGCATGCATTTCCAAGATCCAGCGCATAAAAAATCTTCGTTTCAGCCGTATGTTCTCTGGAAATCAACAGACGGCCGTCATGCGTATGGTTCGGAAAAGACGCAGAACGGATGACCGGAAAGATCCGATCTTCTTTTCCATTTAAATGAGGCGAGACAGCCATCGCTTCGATTCCGCGATCAATGGCGATCAATGTCTGCTCCAGTGCTTCACTTCCATCTTCCTGTACCCGGCGCTGCAACTCGGCAAGCGACAAAGTAACGCCTTTGCCATTTGCTGCTTGCTCAATACGCACTGTTTCATTCTTATGATCAAAACGAATCGTTCGATCTTTCGTATTAAATCTCTGCTCAAGAATCTTTATCAGTTCGGCGCGATCCATAATCAATCAGCCCCTTATTAATTTCATTCACCATCTACCTAACGGTACATCCGTCATAGAAAGAACATGCTCTTAGTTTAGCATAGACCGGATACATGATGGTAGACAGTTAGTTCTTGTTATGCGCGTACATGCCTTCAATCAGTTTTAAAATATGTAAAAACATTTCGGTACGCGTGATGCGTCCTTCCGTTAGAATACCAATTGTTCCGCCATGAGTGCTCACATCTTTTTGATGCGCATACGCATCAGCAATGTCGCCAAGTTCGCTGCCGGAACGAATACCTTCAGCAAGTGCTTCTGGGAGAAGAATTCGAGCGCCGCCTGCGCTGATCACCTTGCCGTCTCGATCAGCTCCTGCCGCCCAGTTGCATAAATACATCTCGCCTCCGATATCCGATACCCCTCCTTCCATTCCGATACCGAAATCAATTGCGGGATTTTGACTCAATACGGTCTTTGCACGGTTGATCGCTCCCTGCCTTGTTTCAAGGTCGGACATCGGCATTGCGGAAACGCCTGATGGAACATCAAAACTACGGATCTCTGCATCGATTGATCCGTCTTGCAGTAATTGTCTTACTGCATCTATTTTCGCCGGGTTCTTGGTCCCGACCCCAATAATGGTCATGAACTTTCCTTCTTTCCTTACTGAATTATTTCGTGATTCATTCTATTGAATCGTATTGCCCCAGATTCACCGGACCGCTTTCCCATTTCTAATCTTTACGGTTATTCTTGGTAAAATCGTTCGGATTCATTATACTTTTAGATAAGAAAGAAAATACAGGGAGTCCCACACAGCCCGGCAGAGCTGCTTGGAACACTCCTGTAAGAAGGGATGCGGAGATAGCATGAGCAGACGCTTTGCTGCAGCTCTTGTGGTCGGAACAATCACCGGTTATTTCGCCGGAATCGCCACGTGCCGCCTTATAAGTAAAAAAGAAACATTGAGTTCGGAACATGTGCTGGAACACGTCAAGTCCGCGATAAATAACCAGTTGCCGATCGAAGGTGCCTGGATTTACCTTTCCCCGCACATTTGGTCAAGAGACGACTTGAACTATATGGTCTACAAGGGGGGCTTGATCTCAAATGAACATGGAACCAGCCGCTATTTCGATTTTGTTGCCGATGCACATAGTGGAACGGTCCTTGAATTAACTGCACAACACTAACAACGTGTATCTCACTGCCGCTTCTCGTGCAGTGAGATTTTATTATTCACTGGATATGGCTTCACAGCGATAAATTCTTTGACCCTTTCCAGAAAATTTTTCTTCATATTCAGTCACTACATTATCCTTTGTCCCTGAATGGTGCAGATCAAGACTGATATTCTGAAGGACAAATCCATATTTAGAAAAGCTTTCAAGCGAATATTCGAATAAGCCTTGGTTATCTGTTTTGAAATTCAAGATTCCGCCTTTTTTTAACACATACTCATATTGAGCGAGAAAAGCAGAATAGGTCAGTCTTCTTTTTTCATGACGATTTTTAGGCCAAGGATCACAGAAATTCAGGTAAAGTGCATCTACTTCATCCTCAGCAAAGAACTCCGTTAAACCTCTTGCGTCCTCGTTAATCAACCGTACGTTTTCAAGGTTCTCATTCAAGCAATTATCAAGAGCAGTGACAATCACGCTTTCATGCAGTTCTATGCCAATAAAATTAATCATTGGGTATTTTTTGGCCATTCCCGTAATGAAACGGCCTTTACCGGATCCTATTTCTACGTGAAGCGGCGCATCCCTTTTAAATAAATCACGCCATTCGCCGTTATACTCTTTAGGCGATTGAATCACAATATCCGAATACTGATCAAGTTTTCCTTTTGCCCAAGGTTTATGGCGTACTCTCATGAATAACTCTCCCTTATTTTCACTTGAATCACTAATTAAAGTACCGCTTGAAGACTTGCGGTAAACTTATTCTATTGCTTTTCTTTCTATTCTACCATGGCAGTCATTAATTCCACATCGGCTGTTTCAATCAAATGCTCAAGTCCGCAACAAAGTGCATCCTCCCTCTTTTATGGGAAGATGCTTCATACGACTATTTTACAGCGGGCATCCGAATAAACAAGCGGTACAAAATTAAGGCAGGATATCTGCAGCATACTCATTAAGCCAAAGCAAATCTTTCTCAAATAAGATCATTTTTTTCATTTCGGCATGCTCTTGGTGCCAGAACATAAATCTTAAGGTCATAGCCACCATATGCCATACAAGCCGCAGCTGCAGTGACCGCGTAAGCTTAAGTCCATAGAGACCAAGCCAGTTTTCCCACTGATCCTCTTCGACGTACCAGTAGAGCAGCATCGCCAAATCCATGGCCGGATCAGCGATTACCGCCTGATCCCAATCGACAAGATATAAACTTTTTTCATCGTGACTAAGCAGCCAATTATTATGATTAATATCCGAGTGGCATACCATTTTGTTTGGAAATTCAGCGAGTTCAGCCATGTCTTTCAAGAGATTAAGCGATTGTCTAAGCGCCCGAGTCTCATTCCGCCCCTGTGCCCGGCTCTCCAATTGATTAAGTATTTGTGTGGTCGTCATCGGCTTCTTGCCCAAACGCCTCATCATATTCAGCAGAGGCTCAGACGTATGAATTTTTTTCAGCAGATCCGCAACCTGCTCTGAGGACATTTCTCTCGGCAGCAGCACTCGCCCTTTCATCCACTTCTGTGCAGTCAACACATCGCCGTTATCCATGCGCCGCGTCCACAGCAGTTTCGGGACGATGCCCTCAGCAGATAGGACAGCAAGAAATGGGGAAGAATTTCGCTTTATAAAAAGCTTATTTTCCCCTGAGCTTGCCATAAAGGCTTCTCCTGTTAATCCTCCTGCGGGAGATATCTTCCAATTATCGCCATCGAAAAATCGAATCAAAGCATTCCACCATTGCCTTTCCAGATCTGCTTTTTTTATGAAAAAAACAGACTATGCCTAAAAATATACCACGTTCGCGTTCAATCAACAATCAAAAAGATGAGAAGAATCCAAATGATTTTAATCAGATTGTCCTGGGTTCAGATACGGTTTCACTATTGTTGAGCAGGGCTTCAGCACATTCAATCTGTCCCCGCTTCATAAGTAAGGAATGCTGATCCATTTTTTGGAACCATTCAGCTTCGTTTCTCAAATCAATAAAACGCGCCTCAAACTCGCCTGCTTTAGACTCAATGTAACCATCAGGGGCATACACAACTGCTTCCACTTCCATAGACCGCAGCCCTTTGCTCTGCAGAAAGGCTGAAACAACTGCTTTGGTCCGCCGCAGTGAGATCAAAGGATTTAAGAGCGGACGCTGTGCTCCATTCGTAATGACATTCCAATTTCTTTGTGAAACGGGTTGAAACACATCGCCGGGATTACCCAATAGAGGATGAACACAACAAATGACATCATTCGCGATTAACAGAGAATCGAGCTGAACGGGGCCAGACCGGGTAAGTAGCACCGGCAGGTACATGAAAAATGAGACATCGTTTATTTCTTTAATTAAATGCCTTAACCAATGCTCCGAATAAATCGTGTCTGGAAAGGATGACCATTCAAATGCGGTTCGCGTCGACCATTCCAATTGCTTGTCAAAAAGCCAATCCTCAAATTCATGTTTCAATTGGTTTTTATATATATCGGCACCATCATCTGATTGTTGAATGCCATGAACATGTTCCCAGTCTTCTTTCCACTCCGCAAACCGCCTTTTCTTCAGCCAATTATAACGATTAGCGTAACTGCGGAAGTTCATCTGATAGCGGGAAATACATTGATTTATTTTAATGAGTTGAGCCATACTCGTTCCCCTTCTCTTGAACAAATCGTGCTGTTAAAAATAGATGTGAAGTGATGCGTATGAGAAAGTCTGAGCGCTGTCGGCATTCAAAGTTGACTTCATTAATCTTTTCTTCACCATAACTATTATTTTAATTCAAAACTCTAATTAGGCGAAGTATTTATTCACCTAAAAAAGGAAATTCAAAAACCGGCAGATAATGCGGCAGAGTCTCAGGCTGAACTTTAAAAAGCATCATGCTGCATACCTCCCATGATTTTCCTGTTATGGCGCAATCAGTTATTGGCAGATCCACACGCATTTCACCGTCAATCCAACGCTTTGCTAATGTAATATGTGGATGGAACGGACGTTTTTCTATATTAAAACCGATAATGGATAATGCTTGTCCAAGATCACTTCTTAACTGGTGCAGTTCCTGATTTGGAAAGAGCGAAGCAAACAAAACGCGCGGCCGATGTTTCTCTCCAAATCCGTCAATTCCTGACAGTTTCAAATGGAATGAATGATGCCGGCGCGAAATTTGAGAAACAGTCTGAACGACCGCTGCTCTTTTTTCTTCATCAAGTGCACCAAAGAATAGAAGTGTACAGTGAAGATCTGCCGGATTCGTCCTCCGTTTATAGTGAATGTTATTCATAAATGGCGTGGCCGCTTGACAGGTCATGATTCTTAATTCGTCAGCAAGCGGAATCGCCAAAAAATAGTGATCAGTCATCAGATATACACCTCAATTTGAGCAAAAGCCTTCACATGATAAAATTACGCTTTCTTTAATCGTTAGCATTGCTGTAATGTTTTTTAAAAATCAATTACTTCGTATCATCACTCATTAATCAATACGGTATTATTGAAATTATCTCTATAACTGAAAAATCATACGACATCGGTCGACTCAACCCCTGTAAATCCTGTATAATGTAACTAATTCAATTGGAATAGTGCGTGCTGACTGTATCCCTGTCCGTGAAACCATCACGGATCATTAGGTCACATGTTTTTTTCTTGATTTAGATACATTAAAAAAGTGTTTTACAGCGATTAAAGAAAAGAGAGATCATTATGACAAAAATTGTCCAATCCATTGATGAACTTGTCGGCGAAACACCGATGGTTCGATTGAATCGGCTGCCCGATCCGAACGGTGCAGACATCTATGCAAAATTAGAATACTTCAATCCCACAAAAAGTGTAAAAGATCGTGCAGCATTGTATATGATCCTCGATGCTGAAAACCGAGGTATTATTGCGAAGGGCGCAACCATTATCGAACCAACATCAGGAAATATGGGCATCGGTCTTGCGATGGTCGCCGTTGCCCGCGGCTATAAAGCAATTATAGTGATGCCTGATACGATGACGCAAGAACGAATTAATTTATTAAGAGCCCTGGGAGCGGAGGTTGTGCTGACTCCGGGTAAAGATAAGATGCCCGGTGCAATAAAAAAAGCGCGTCAACTTGCCGAAATGATGCCAAACAGCTATATGCCGATGCAATTTGAAAATCAGGCAAATCCCAAGGCACACCAAAAAACTACAGGTACAGAAATTATAAAAGATATTCAGCAACTCAATCGTCCGTTTCGTGCATTTGTGGGAGCTGCCGGAACAGGGGGCACAGTCTCTGGAGCTGGAAAAGCTTTGAAGGAGGCGTTTCCTGAATTGACTGTACATATTTGCGAGCCTGCAGGATCGCCGGTCTATACCGGCGGAAAACCAGGGCGGCATAAAATCGTCGGCACGAGCCCCGGATTTATTCCGAACACAATGGATATGTCAATCATTGATGAGGTTATTGAAGTCAGCGATGAAGACGCTTATGAATTAACACGCAGATTAGCGAGCGAAGAAGGCATTCTGTGCGGTCCTTCTTCAGGCGCATCTGTTTATGTTGCCCTTCAGGTCGCTAAGCGATATAAACCAGGTGATGTGGTGGTCTGTATCATTAATGACACCGGTGAGCGCTATTTGTCCGGAGATATTTTTCCACGATAATTCAATGAATCATTCCCCTCCGTTTGCATAAAAATCGGAGGTTTTTTTATTTCCGCATACTGTGATTTTAAAGTTTAAGTTAATGATTGTTATGGCTCCGGCGTCATTTATCAAACCGGCGTCTTAAATGAACGATTAAAGAACATCTAAATTTAACATTATCTAAATAATAAAAAAAGCATTTGACTTTTTCATTGAATGAGTTATATTTAATTTGTTAACAGAAAATTATGTGACTTCTCAACTTAAAAGAAACCATTTGCTCAGTGATTTTTTTTGTTTGCTCGCAACGCGAACGACCAAATGGCAAACGTATTTTACTTGAGACGTTTCGGCATTTTCAAAACTCTGTGTCGAAGCTTGCTTGAATATTTCGCTCAATAAGAGATCTGTCTTTTATTGATAAATAATCTAGGGAGTGATGATTTGAGTCCTTCAACTGATCGAATGCTAAATCGCGTTAGATCCGTATATTTGTTCATTCGCAAACAAGGTGTGGTTACGACGAAAGAGCTGGTTGAAGAATTTGACATGACACAGAGAACAATGCAAAGAGACTTGAATATTTTAACCTATAACGATTTGGTTCAAAGTCCTCGAAAAGGTCAATGGGCCGTGACAAAGAAGCGAGTTAAGGTTTCGTGAGCTGTTTAAAACAGCTCTTTTTTATTTGTTTTTTTAATTTTGGGACCCATAACAAAGTCCTTTCTTAAACATAGACTATAGGTGAATGACACGATTTATCAAATTAAGGAGGAACCTATCTATGTTTTCAAACGGCAATACTTTCCCACAAGACGCCAATGCTTTCCAGCCTTCTTCCGCGCCAAGAGGACGGATTGACAGCCAGAATCAAGAAGCCTTTCAAAACACTTCATCAATACCCCAAAATCATCCTGAATTAAATCCCGGCTACCCGCTCTCTGCACGTCAACAAGCCGGAAATTCCTATGCCGAAAATGGTTTTATATGGGATGGTCCTTCTGAAAACAGCAGGCAGATGCAGCAGCCCCCTCGTCCGCCTCAGCCGCCTTTCAATCCTCAGCAATTCGAACGCAGGCTTAGACAGATTGAACGGCAACAGGATCTCTTCCAGCGCGAGCTCCAAAGTCTTGATCGAAGAGTTCGTTCCATTGAACGAAGGCTTGGATTTCCTATTCCGCCAGTCGGCGTTCCGGGATTCCCTCCGAGACAACAATAAAAAAGGAAATTCGGAGTCGATTCCGAATTTCCTTTTTTACTTTACACAAATAAGAAATTATCAAGATTTAGAGAAATTAAACGTTAATGATCCGTGACTGTTGCAACGACGAATTCATCGGTGACTCGATTAAGCCTTTCGTCTTCTGAATCCACCGGTAATCCGCCTGAGCAGACCGGTCCATCGTGCAAGAACTAAATATGCTGCAGCGCCTAAGAAAACGCTTAGAATGACCACAATAAACGCGATGCTGCGTCTGCTTGGTACATTCCCGCCAAAGAGCAGGAAAATGAGTTGAATTACCAAACACATGATGATCGTATAACCAACGATATGAATCGTTTGCCGCACGATTTGTGAATAATGATAATCGGTCGCTCTCTTTATCGCAATCAGATTAATTAAAATGCAAACCGTATAGCCGATATTTGTCGCAAGTACAGGTCCCACCATACCGAAAAATTTCATGAATGCAGGGTTCAATAATATTTTGACAATCACCCCTGCCACAAGGCTGATCAGTGTTACTCGTTGATGGTTGATGCCTTGCAATACAGAAGCGGAAACTTGAAACAGTGCAAAGAAGACGGCTGTCGGCGCATACCACTGAAGCACCCTTCCGCCAATTTGCAGCGCTTCCGGACTCATTTCGAAAAGCAGTCCGTGGATCATATATCCTAAAATAGATAGCCCAATGGCTGCCGGAACAGTCAAGAAAAGGACTAATTCAAATGCTTGAGTAATTTTACTATTGACTTCCGCGATTTTTCCATTGGAATAGGACTTTATTATCGCCGGTACTGCGCTGACCGCAAGCGAAGTTGCCAGAGTGACCGGTATCATGACCATTTTTTGATCATTCATGGTTAAATCTGTAATGACGATCTTCGTTATTTTATCAGAATAGTCAAGATAATGGTACGCCATGACCTGATCAATGAGCTGATAAAGCTGCATTGAGATTCCGACAGCTACAAAAGGAACTGCGTACGTCACAAGCTCTTTATACATGGACAGATAGGAGATTCTGTAACGCTGCACCCTCTGCTGCTGCATATTATCCAAATATTTCCGTCTTCGTACCCAATAATGCAGCATAACGTACAGACCGGCAACAGCACCGACAAATGCCGCAAAAGTGGCGAGTGCCGCCGCAGTAACGGCTGAGCCGTTGAAGACATTCATAACTAGAAAAGCTCCAATTAAAATAAAGGCCACACGCATAATTTGTTCGACAACCTGAGATACAGCAGTCGGCCCCATCGATTGAAACCCTTGAAAATATCCACGCATGAGGCTCATCACAGGCACGACAAGAATGGCAATGCTGACGACACGGGTAACCATGATCACATTGGCTAGTTCATTCTTCGGAACGCCATAAGTAGCTGCAATATGAGGTGCTCCTAAAAAGAGGATGAGAAAGCCGACGAGACCTGTCACAGACATCAAGAGAATTCCTGATTTGAAAAGACGTTTTCCGGATTCATAATCGCCAAGCGAATTATACTTGGATACAAATTTTGAAACCGCAAGCGGCAAGCCCATGGTCGAAATACTCAGCATAATTCCATAGGGTGTATAAGCATACTGATAAAGGAACGCACCTTCCGTTCCGGTCATCGCATTATAGGGAATAACAAATAGAATACCTAACAATCTTGATACAAAGGAGGCAACTGTAAGAATCACAGCCCCACGGACCATAGTTGATGCGGACATCTGTCAACGCTCCTAAATCTTCAATTGGGCGAACTGCCCACAACTCTTAGTATTTTACCACATTCTGCCGTTCATACGAGTTCACTTGGCGATCTATTGCATGTTTTGTCACATTTTGTTGAGAAGCCAAGACGCTGCGTCCAACCTATGTAATCTTATTGATTGAGAAAATCTACTAAGAAGAACCGGGCAAAAAGCGCCCGGTCCTTAAATCATGCCGGATTTTGATTACGCTCCGGTTGCTCGCATCAACTGAGCGCGACCGCGGGCAGTCCGGGAGCCTCCTCAAGCAAACTAATACCTGCGGGGTCTCCCCTGGCCTGCACTCCCGCAGGAGTCTCGCACCTGCGCGTTTGGCTCACAACCTTTGGCTTTGGCGAAAATCATATACTTTCTTTCCTTGTTAAAAAAATTGAACTTCACAAATCCAAGAAACTGCGGACAGTATTTATCAGCCTATTTTCCATTAATTCTTGTAGGCTCGAGCATCTTGTTTCTCGCATACTCTGACAAATGCAGAGGTTATAGATGACTTAGTGTTCAGCACGCGGCAGCATGCGGTATTCTTCCTAATCTTAGTTTTCCCTCTTTTCGAAAAATCTCTAATGGTGTTAAAAAACCGCTCCTATGCTTTCGCATCAAGAGCGGTTTTTATGCTGGTGCTGTGATTTACTTGGCAACAATATTAACAAGTTTATCAGGAACTGCTATGACTTTCTTAACCGTTTTGCCATCAAGCTGTGCTTTCACGTTCGTATCGCTCATGGCCTTATTTTGGAGTTCTTCTCTAGATGTTCCTTTTTCAGCTTGGAAACGTGCACGAATCTTGCCGTTGACCTGGACGATGATTTCGATCTGATCTTCAACGAGCTTTTGTGCATCATAGGTTGGCCATGCTGATTTTTCAACGGATTGGTCATGACCGAGCAGCGACCAGATCTCTTCACTGATATGCGGTGCAACCGGCGAGAGCAGTTGAATGAAACCTTCTGCCATGTAAGTCGGAATTTGATCTTGTTTATTAGCTTCATTGATGAAGGTCATCATCTGAGCAATACCGGTATTAAAGTGCATGATCGCAAAGTCTTCGGTTACCTTCTTCACAGTCTGATGGTAGACCTTTTCAAAAGCTTCGCTTGCCGTTGCTGTCTCAGTAACCGCTGCGGTAAGGCTTCCTTCTGCAGTGACAAACAGCCTCCAAACTCGATCGAGGAACCGTCGTGATCCGTCAATCCCTTTTTCGGACCAAGGCTTTGCGGCATCAATTGGTCCCATAAACATTTCATACAGTCGAAGTGTATCCGCGCCGTGAGAAGCAACAATATCATCCGGATTGATCACATTGCCTTTCGATTTACTCATTTTCTCATGGTTCGTTCCGAGAATCATACCTTGATTAACCAGCTTTTGGAACGGCTCTTTTGTCGGCACGACACCGAGATCATAAAGTGCCTTATGCCAGAACCGTGCGTACAGCAGGTGAAGCACGGCGTGTTCGGCACCGCCAACGTACAGGTCGACTGACATCCAGCGTTTCAGTTTCTCCGGATCCGCTAGATTTTCTTTATTATGCGGGTCAACATAACGAAGGAAGTACCAGCTGCTGCCTGCCCACTGAGGCATGGTGTTCGTTTCACGGCGACCCTTCATACCACTCTCAGGATCAACGATATTAATCCAGTCTGTGTCATTTGCCAGTGGCGATTCTCCGGTACCGGACGGTTTGATATTCTCCGTTTTCGGCAGACGCAGCGGAAGTTCTTCTTCAGGAACCGCTTTAAGCGATCCGTCTTCCATATGAATAATGGGAATCGGTTCGCCCCAATAACGCTGGCGACTGAACAGCCAATCACGCAGCCGATACGTGATTTTGCGGTTGCCGACCTTGTGCGTCTCCAGCCAATCGATCATTTTAGTCATTGCTTCTTTTTTGCCAAGTCCGTCAAGAAAGCCTGAGTTTACATGCTTGCCGTCACCGGTATATGCTTCTTTCGACAGGTCGCCGCCTGCAACAACTTCGATAATCGGCAGATCAAATTTGGTCGCAAATTCATAGTCGCGATCATCATGGCCCGGAACCGCCATGATTGCTCCTGATCCATAAGTAATCAGGACGTAATCAGCAATCCAAACAGGTACTTTCTTGCCATTAACAGGATTGACGGCATAAGCTCCGGTAAATGCACCGGTTTTCGTTTTGTTGAGATCAGTACGTTCGAGATCGCTTTTAGCCGCCACTTCCTTGCGATATTGATCAACCTCTGCCTTTTGTTCAGGCGTTACAATTGTATCAACAAGTTTATGTTCCGGGGCGAGCACCATATAGGTCGCGCCGAACAGTGTATCAGGGCGTGTGGTAAAGACGGTAACATGTTCTTCATGTCCGTCAATCTTAAATTGAACCTCGGCGCCTTCCGAACGGCCGATCCAGTGACGCTGCATTTCTTTAACGCTTTCCGGCCAGTCCACATCGTCAAGATCATCAATCAGACGATCCGCATATGCAGTAATCTTCAGCATCCACTGACGCATCGGCCTGCGGATAACCGGGTGGCCGCCGCGTTCGCTTTTTCCATCAATGACTTCTTCATTTGCCAGAACGGTTCCAAGCGCCGGGCACCAGTTCACCGGAACTTCTGCGATATACGCAAGTCCCTTTTTGTAGAGCTGAAGGAAGATCCATTGTGTCCATTTGTAGTATTCCGGGTCCGTTGTATTGATTTCACGATTCCAGTCGTATGAGAAGCCAAGTGATTTAATCTGTCTCTTGAAAGTAGCAATATTTTGCTTCGTGAAATCTGCCGGATCATGACCGGTATCAAGTGCATATTGTTCCGCAGGAAGCCCAAACGCATCCCAGCCCATCGGATGAAGCACTTCAAAGCCTTGCATCCGTTTCATACGCGCCATAATATCGGTTGCCGTATAGCCCTCAGGATGACCGACATGCAGCCCTTTTCCTGAGGGATACGGGAACATATCGAGCACATAATATTTTGGTTTGTCGGAATGATCATCAGTTTTGAATGTTTGATGATCATCCCAATATTTTTGCCATTTCGCTTCAATTTTTTGATGATCAAAAGCCATTGCCATGGCGAGTTCCTCCTTTATAATACAAATAAACTAGCGGTTATCTGGTATAAGAAATACTAAGCAATGGCCGGCGTCTAGGACTTGACCACACCGAGCATTTCTTTGAAAAACGGGCAAACTATTCAAAAAATATAAAAACCTCCCGCCCTTAACATGTTTGTTAGGGACGAGAGGTTGATTACTGAATTAAATTCCCGCGGTACCACCCAAATTAACGACGGCATATTGCCATTCGCTCGCTTGTTTAGCCTATAACGCAGGTTTACGGCGAGGTGCCCAGTTAAGGGCTGCACTCGCAACTCAGGAGCGAGTTCACTTTTTTCCGTACCGGCTTGCACCAAACGTCGGCTCTCTGAAAGCGGATCACAAGCTACTTTTCTCCGTCATTGTCGTTTCATTGATAAGGTTGTGTTTCCATTTTATTGATATTAGTAGGAGATGTCAACTCAGGTTTAAATATAAAGGCGATTTATGATGAAGAAAGCCAGAAATCAGGTTGATTTGCATCTTGAAGTCCTTCTCAAATACAAGAGGACAACTTCAATGTATTTTTTATAAAGGAAAACATTCTAATAGCCTCAAATTCATTCATAAATGACGCACGATACACAGTTACTGTTTATTCAACAACTGCTCTGTGCCCAGTCATCTGCTTTATATTTCACTAAATGTTTGCTAAAATGTGCGATAGGTTAACGAGAGGAGCCTGGGATTTGGCTGAACAAAAATGGCCGGTTCATTATGGACCGGATAAACGCTACTATACTTGGAATACTTACCTGAGGCATACATTTGGGAGCAAGGTCTTCAAGGTTCCGTTGGACGGAGGCTTTGACTGTCCGAATCGAGACGGCAAAGTTGCCTGGGGCGGATGCACCTTTTGTAGTCAGAAAGGCTCTGGCGATTTCGCAGGCAGTCGCCGAGATGACTTAACGACTCAATTTACCACGATTAAAGAACAGATGAAAAAGAAGTGGCCGCACGCCGACAAATACATCGGCTATTTTCAAGCTTTTACGAACACATACGCACCTGTTGACGTGCTTCGCGAAAGCTATGAAGTGATCTTGGAACAAGAAGGTGTCGTCGGACTTTCAATTGCAACTCGCCCGGACTGCCTTCCTGATGACGTCGTCGACTATCTTGCCGAATTAAACAAGCGCACATTCCTATGGCTTGAACTCGGACTGCAAACGGTACACGATGAAACCGGCCGCCTCATCAATCGAGCGCATGATTATGACTGTTTTGTCGAAGGAGTTGAGAAGCTCCGTAAGCACAATATTCCGGTATGCGTTCATATTATCGACGGACTGCCGCGTGAAACGCCGGAAATGATGCTTGAGACAGCAAAAGCTGTTGCAAGACTTGACGTTCAAGGAATTAAAATACATTTGCTCCATCTGTTAAAAAAAACAGCTATGGTCAAGCAATATGAAAAAGGCTTGCTTCAATTCCTTGATTTTAAAACGTACGTCAATCTTGTCTGTGATCAGCTGGAAATTCTTCCGCCCGATATGATCATTCATAGATTAACAGGCGACGGACCCGCTGATTTAATGGTCGGACCAATGTGGAGTCTGAATAAATGGGAAGTCCTAGACGCGATTGATGATGAGCTGGCAAGGCGAGACAGCTGGCAAGGCAAACTTGCCCACTCAGTTGCTGAACAATCAGCTAGGGACTAAATACTCTGGCTGATTCTGCGATAAAGCCACCCATTAACAAAGAAGAACAAGCCGCTGGCTCCTGATCTGCAGATCAGTTTTCGTGCAAGCACGCGAACATTACGCTGCCGTGCGACTTTTCGATCAGCAAGATAGATACCAAGCAAGCCGCGGTTAATCATTTTGTGAAAATTTTTATCCGGCATATTCTCAATTGCCGTATCTGCTTCTTCAATGAAGTGCTTGAAGCGACTGATCATTTCCTCATTGCTGCAATAATAGGAGCAGAAATTCAAATCGCCTTCAATCCGGTCTTCTTCTTGATCGACAAAATAATCCATTAAAATATGGAGCCCTTGAACCCAAGGAAAATAACTGTCCTTGATCTGAACCACAAGCTGCGCCATTTCACTCCCGCGTGATGCTGCATAGGAAACGATGCAGAAGATGCCCAGTGTTGATCCGGAGCACGCGGCGAATTCATACCAGCTCATCTCAGGGAGATGGGCTTTATTTTTTTGAAACCATTCGACGAGCCGAGGGACACGCTGATCTTTTTTCACGTGTTTATGCACTTGAAGATCACAATAAAAACCGGCTAACTCATGGAGCGCAGGCTGAATAAGTTTCAGCGCCGATAATTGGCCAAGTACATTTTGGCATTCAGACACAAGTCCTTGAAGATACCCTCCATCATCGCAGCTGCCGCGGTGTTTATAATAGTCCTCTGGCTCGGCACCCGGAGTCAATGCGTTCAGCATTGAGTGATGCAAACAACGAAAGTCAACCGGATCAAGCGAAATACTTCGATCACATAAGTTATCCAAATAATCGCTGATCGTTTGATAAGCGACAATGAATGAAATGATCTCCTTCATTTGTCCCTCAGCTAGAAGGCTGTAAATGGATCCGCCTTCACAGTGAAATGTTTTCGCTTCAATACTTGCGAGTGCCTGTCTGCGCAATTCTGCATCGGGAATTTCTTCAGCTCGCTTCTTCCATTTTGCAAGATCGCGATGTACTTCGGGAAGCACTTTTCTATATATTTGTGCCATTAATTTAATCGGTCTGGACGGTACAGTCATCGTTTTGCCTCCCTGTAGAGACGCTCTTCTACTTGATTTCGTTCGGGCAATCTCCTTACTTACCATCTATTATAGCAAACGATCATTCTGCTTATGCGATCTTGTCTATAAAAAAAACGCTTTTCACAGCCGGTAGGCGTAAAAAACGTTTTTTGGGTATACATGCTCAATGAGTCTGGAAATCTGAAAGAATCTGCTTTTTCAGCAAATCTGCTTTGTCCGTCTTCTCCCAAGGAAGTTCGACATCTGTACGTCCAAAATGTCCGTACGCCGCCGTCTGGCGATAAATCGGCCTGCGCAAGTCAAGCATTTTAATGATGCCGGCCGGGCGGAGATCAAAATTACGGCGAATCAGCTGAACGAGCTGTTCTTCAGTTGCCTGCCCTGTACCGAACGTATCAACCGAAATAGATACCGGCTCTGCAACACCGATGGCATAGGCAAACTGCACTTCGCACTTTTCTGCGAGATCTGCCGCGACAATATTCTTCGCCACATATCTTGCCGCGTAAGAAGCGGAGCGGTCGACCTTCGTCGCGTCTTTTCCTGAGAAAGCGCCGCCTCCATGCCGTGCGTATCCGCCGTACGTGTCAACAATAATTTTTCGTCCGGTCAAGCCGGCATCCCCTTGAGGCCCGCCGATGACAAAGCGTCCGGTCGGATTGATAAAGAATTTCGTCTTCTCGTCAATCAATTTCTCCGGAACAGTCGGATCAATGACAAACTCATGAATGTCCTTCTTGATTTGCGCTTCAGTCGCTTCTGGATCATGCTGTGCCGAAATCACAATCGTATCGATACGCTCCGGATGGCCCTCTTCATCGTATTCAACCGTGACCTGGGTCTTTCCATCCGGGCGAAGATAGCCGATCGTTTTGTCTTTCCGGACATCAGCCAGTCTCTTCGCTAATTTATGAGCAAGTGATACGGGAAGAGGCATCAGTTCCGGTGTTTCATTGACAGCAAATCCAAACATCAGTCCTTGATCCCCGGCACCAATCGCTTCAATTTCATCTTCCGACATCGTTCCCTCACGCGCTTCAAGCGCCTTATCGACGCCTTGAGCAATATCAGCCGACTGTTCCTCGATTGAAGTCATGACCGCACAGTTCGATGCGTCAAAACCATATTTCGCGTTGTCATAGCCGATCTCTTTAATCGTCTGACGAACGACTTTCGGAATATCCACGTAGGTGGAAGTGGATATTTCACCAGTCACAAGGACAAGTCCGGTATTAACGACTGTTTCGCATGCGACCCTGGCGTTAGGATCCCCCTTCAGCAGTTCATCAAGAATCGCGTCTGAAATCTGGTCACAAATTTTATCCGGATGACCCTCAGTTACCGATTCGGAAGTGAATAATCTTCTTGAATACTTCTTCGTCATTTTCCTTCACCCTGCCTTTCAAACATTATATACAAAATGGTGTCAACGGTACCCGATCCCTCTGCTTTTGTTTTCAAGGCATGAAAAAAGCCCGCTCCAATTATGGATAGGCCGATTCTTATCGCGCGCCTCTTATTATCAGGGGAAAGAGATCATTCTCTCTTTTCTCTGCAGGTTAGCACCGTACCGTTATTCGGCCGGTTGCCGGGCTTCATCGGGCCTGTCCCTCTGCCTACTCGGAATAAGAGCAGCCGTGTATAATCCCCATCTTAACGCAGGGAATTAAAATTGTCAATGAAAGTTCCTTTGTTTTCAAGCGTGTAAATCAATTCATTTAAAGATACTCAAAACGAAACAAAACCATATGGAAATTTCGAATTATTATCTCTTTATGATTGCGGAATATCTGAACCATCTTTACAATATTAGTAGGTAACAATATTTACAATGTGTTATACAATAAAGAATGAGTGATCAATTTCACAAAGAAAGGGATGTTCTCATGAATCGTACTTTTTTGGAAACCCCAATCTCTGAATTGCTCAGTACCGGAACTCCATTCATTAATTTATCTGTTCCTGAACTTATTGAACATGCATTGAGAAAAAATGAAGGCATTTTAGTAAATAACGGAGCACTAGCCGTAACGACCGGGAAATATACGGGACGGTCTCCAAAAGACAGATTTATTGTCAAAGATGATGTTACACGTAACACGGTTGACTGGGACAGAAATCAGCACATAAATGAAAACGCTTTTTTAAATCTTTACGAAAAGCTTGCTACCTATTTAAGTAAACAGCAAGAGAAATATGTGTTTCGAGGTTTTGCCGGGGCTGACCCAAATTACCGTCTGGCGATTCAAGTTATTAATGAGTATGCGTGGCAAAATCTCTTCTGCCGCCAATTGTTTATTGAACCCTCTGATTTGGAGCTTGGACATCATCAAGCAGAATTCACTGTTTTATCTGCACCCGGTTTTAAAGCAAATCCATTGACTGATGGTACGCGTTCCGAAGCATTTATTATTATTTCCATGAAATACCGTATTGTATTAATCGGGGGCACCGAATATGGCGGAGAAATCAAGAAATCCGTATTTACTGTAATGAATTATTTATTGCCGCAAAAAGGAGTGATGCCGATGCATTGCTCTGCAAATCAAGACGAAAATGGTAGCACCGCTCTTTTTTTCGGTTTGTCCGGCACCGGAAAGACAACGCTCTCCAATGTGCCTGACCGACAGTTGATTGGGGACGATGAACACGGCTGGTCAAGTAACAGTGTGTTTAACTTTGAAGGAGGATGCTATGCAAAAACGATTCGGCTGACTCAAGAGAATGAACCGCAAATTTATGACAGCATCCAATTCGGTACAGTACTTGAAAACGTCGTCATTTCTCAGGATCAGCGCAAACCCGATTATTTCAGTACCGCACTTACGGAAAACACGCGTGCCGCCTATTCACTGCAAAAGGTTGCAAATGCAGTTCTTCCAAGCGTCGGAGGGCATCCAAACGCGATTATTTTTCTGACAGCCGATGCATCCGGCGTTCTCCCGCCAATTAGTATACTGTCACCGGATCAGGCAATGTATCAGTTTCTCTCAGGTTACACGAGTAAATTGGCCGGCACCGAGCGCGGAATTGTAACTCCTGAACCAACTTTTTCCACATGCTTCGGAGCCCCGTTTATGCCGCTTCCGGCAGTCACCTATGCTGAACTTTTGGGAAAATTTATAAAACAAAACAATGTAAGCGCTTATCTGATTAACACCGGATGGACTGGTGGACCCTACGATCTCGGTAAACGAATGAAGCTCAGTTATACAAGGCAAATGGTTTATGCAGCTTTAAATGAACATCTTGACAAGAAAAATATAGTCACTGATCCGATTTTCGGATTGCATATTCCACAAACATGTCCCGGTGTACCTGATCAAATGCTTATGCCATGGAAAACATGGACTAATCCAGCTGCGTATGAGCATGCTGCAATACAGCTGGCTCAAAAATTCCAAACGAACTTCCAGCAATTCCGTCAAGCACCTGAGAACATCCGCAACGCCGGGCCTAATGTCCACTAAAAACAGCTGGCTCCCTCCAAATTTGGAGGGAGCCTTTTTTAGTGCCAAAGTCTTAAATGTGTACTTCGGACACGAGCGTCCATTGCTTCTGCCTGATTGCCTTCATCGACAGCTCAAGCACTTGGTCTTTCATCAAAAAACTATACTGTCTCCGATCCTTAATTGAGTGAGGCAGATTGCTGATCAGTCTCGGTCCGTCTGTCTCTAAATAATCCTTTTTCAGGGTTATTTGATCAATTTCCGCAAAGTAGATATTCTTAACTATTGGTTCGTCTCGCCCATCTACTTGGTATTGTCCAATAAAATAGAGATTCGCTACATGCGCGCCAGTTTCTTCAAAGATCTCTCTTTTCGCCGCTTCCTCCGGGCGTTCTCCAGACTCTACTTTGCCTCCGGGAAATTCAAGTCCCCTCCTTGAATGCATGGTAAGCAGCCATTGACAGTGAAATTTACAAATAACCCAAACATGTCTTGGATCGGCCGAAAAGGGAGTTGATGAAAGAGCTAGGGTTACTTTATTTCCATAAAAATCCGGAAAACTAGGATATTGATTCATTCGGTCATTACCTCCGCACCTGCGTTCTGCGAGCTTCAAACCTATTTTAACAAATAATGGTTCACATTCCCCAAAAGATTTTTATTTTTAACCAATTTCTTCTTCGCATCTTTTTTTATAATTTTTCCATTCGTTTTCCAGATCGGACAGTGTCCATTCATTTAATTGATCGGACTCTTTTGTCACGAAATTTTTTCTTAACTCGCGAATCAAGTATTGCTTTCGGTTTTCAACAGCCCTTCTCAACAAATTGATACGATTCATGAATGAACGAAATCACAATTAAGCAAGCGTTTACATTTTGTTTGTTCAATCATGATTTCTGCCCCCTTTCCACGTGAACACGTCTTATTTCAGACGAATGATTTGTTTGATTTAATCCATAGCCCATTCATCATGCCCAGCACTGATATTTTTAAACACTATTATACAATAAAAGCGCTTACAATATATCTTTACGTATCTAAAAAAATTTAATCGAGTACTTGCAATCATTTTTTCAAAAAAATGTTTAGCAACAGAAAAATATGGCAATAGTATGAATAACCCTAACCCCAATTCACTTTTAGTTAAATCCGCATCGATTTGCGGATTTTTTTTGCTTGAAACGATAAAAATCTGTATTAAAAAAAGCTGTGCTTTGTCGTTGTAACGGCAAAGCACAGCTTCCTTTCCTACTCACGCATTCACTATTCGGCTTTTTCGCACATTTTCTTGAAAAGCTTTCTTTTCTTTCTTAGTCATCTTTTTGTACTTCTTAATAAATGCCTCATATTCAGGCATTACTTCTGACATCAGACCATATTGTTCCACATGTCCGTATTGAACCCAGAGCGCCTTTTCACAAAATTTCTTCATCTGGCTGATTGAATGGCTGATGAAGAAAATGGTTTTACCCTTCTCTTTAAATTCATTCATCTTATCAAGGCATTTATCCGCAAACGTTTGGTCTCCGACAGATAACGCTTCGTCAATAACCAGTATATCCGGGTCGATATGGATGGAGATTGCGAAGCCAAGCCGCGAACGCATTCCACTCGAATAGGTCTTAACAGGTTGGTCTATAAAATCACCGATATCGGCAAAGTCAATAATCTGCGGCGTCAGTTCGATAATCTGCTTTTTGTCAAAGCCGAGCATCAGACATTTTAATTCAATATTTTCCCGACCGGTCAGCTCTTTCTTCAAGCCCGACTGAATCGCGATCAGTGCAGCCTCACCTTTAATCTCAACTGATCCAGATGTGGGAGGAATAATTCCGGCAATAATATTAGACAGCGTTGATTTTCCCGATCCGTTCACACCGATGATTCCGATAACGTCGCCTTTATTCGCTTCAAAGCTGATATCGTGAAGCGCATAAAACGATTTTCCGTAACCTTTAGGAGAAATCAAATCTAAAATTTTTTCGGAATTTTTCGCGTACATTTTATATTTTTTCGATACATTTTTTACAATGACTGATTTTTCCATGAATGGAGATCTCCTTACAAATAATCTACAAAATGATCTCTGAATTTCAAATGCACAAATGAACCGAACAGCAGGGTCACGAGTACAAAGCCCCAAAAGTAAGCGGTGTAGCCAATGTGATCAATCCCGTACCAAGAAGCACCAAGCAGTGCAGAACGGTAGCCTTGTACAAGATAATACATCGGATTCATCAATAAAACTTTTTGGAAAAAGTCCGGCAACCCTGCATCTGCAAGTCGCGCAGGCTCCCATAGAAAAGGCGTTAGATAAAACAACATACGCATGAGCGAAATCAAGACTTGATGCACATCCCGAACGATCGTTGAGAATGTGGATGTGACGAGTGATACGGAAAACAGAAAAGCCAGCGCAGCAAACATAAAATAAGGAAGCTGGATCATATAAATACTGATTTTGAACTCTGTGAATTGCAGGATTACAATAACAATTCCTGTGATCATTAGATGCTGATAAAATTTTTCAAGAATGACATAGCTTGGAATCGCGCTCATCGGAAAATTCATTTTGGCGATAAAGCGAATGCGTGAATAAATCGATTTCGATCCTTGAATAATGGACGGCTGTACAAAAAACCAAACAATGATTCCTGAGATTAACCAGACAATGTAGGGCGCTTCGACCGCGTTATCAACCGGAATTTTACTGCTTCTGCCCAATATTTCGCCAAAGACCAGCCAATAAATTAAGATCTGGATCAACGGATTAATGACTACCCATGCCATGCCCAGATAGTTGTTCGTATTCTCGCTTTTTAACTCGTATAGGGACAAGCGCCTAATTAAATACAGGCTTTTCATTTGTTCCCGAATGACTTTCCATGCCGATTTCATATCAAGTTCCTTCCAATACTATCAAGTATCAATGCTCCAATCCATACTTTAACACAGCTTATTTAAAAAAGAAAATGAATCCTTGGACTTGCCGGACATGAATGAATCACTTCGAATTATTGATTTATTCATGATGTGAAATCTTTTTCTAGAATAAGAAACACTGTCTTGGAGAACATACTCATAGTACTAATTACCTGCCAAAAGGAGTCGGCTATGTGTACACTTCTTTATCTCAGTTATTTTGTTTTCCTTTTTATTTTTTTCATTTTTGTTTTACTCCGCATCCCGATTGGTGCAAATGTCTTATTGTATCTGCTCATTTTTTTTCCAAGTGTCATGCCTTTTATCATCATCTACTTAGATCAGAGCAAAGAAGAGAAAAAGAAAGCGGAAAAAATGGAAAAAGAAGCAAATTAAGGTGGAATGGGTGGGAAAAATGTTCTGGATAAAGAAAAATAATGATCCCGCACAATCGAAAAAATCGATAGCCAAATTTATCGATCAGATGAAAACAAATCCGGACTTCAGTCACTTTCATCACGAAGGAAAGCAATTTTCCTGCTGGATTTCATTTATCGTAACCTTGGTTGATCTCGAATATGTTCATCGTGATCTATTGCCTGCGCTCTATTCGGATCGTGTTCACAGCATCGAAGATATTGCTAAGGTCCTTCCCGCCGACAAGTTGATCAGGACAAAAAATCTGTCTGAAATACAGTCCGGAATTCTCGATGGTTCACTCATGATTCGAGAATCAGCGCATTCAAAAGAGTGCCTGCTTATTCCTTGTATGAAAAAGCAGTCGCGGCCGGTTGAACAATCGGAAACGGAAACAAGTATTCTCGGCCCACATGAATCTTTTGTTGAATCACTTGAAACCAATATCAATCTTATCCGTTCTCGGATTCCCATTCCTCAGCTCAAGGTCGAAGAGCTTCGTGTTGGGAAAATATCACGAACGAGGGTATCTGTTCTTTACGTTGAAGGAATTGCCAATAAAGAAAATATAAATACGGTTATACAACGGATCTCCGACCTTGAAACCATCAGTTTGATCAGCTCGAACATGCTTTATTTAATGATCTCTGATAACAATCATTCGATATTTCCGCAATTTATTGATACGGAACGTCCGGATCGAGTGAGCGGGGCACTCTATGAAGGAAAAATCGCGGTTATTGTTGACGGGTCGCCTAATGCACTGATTCTGCCAAGTACCATTGTTGAATTTTTCTCCGCATTCGATGACTATTCCTTAGTTTGGATGCTTGCATCGGCCTATCGCTTATTACGGTTATTCGCGATCGGATTTTCTGTCATTTCATCACCGCTTTATGTCGCTTTGCTCACGTATCATTATCAACTCGTGCCCAAAGATCTACTGGCGACATTAATTGTCTCACGAAGTTCAGTGCCTTATGATCCGATTATTGAGGTCCTGCTGCTGGAAATCATGATTGAATTGCTTCGAGAAGCAGGAGCCAGGCTTCCAACAAAGGTCGGCCAGACCATTGGTATTGTGGGTGGTATTGTTATTGGGACTGCCTCTGTTCAAGCGGGTATTACAAGTAATATTCTTTTAATTATCATTGCGATGTCAGCTCTTGCTGCCTTTATTACACCAAATTACCGAATGGCTACAACTATTCGTCTGATTCGATTTCCCTTTATTATTTCAGCGCAACTGCTCGGAATTTTAGGTATTGCACTATGTTTTATGATTTGTGTCTGCCATTTGCTTAAACTGACTTCTCTTGGACATCCGTACATTGAACCCATTTATCCATTGCGTGTGACTGATCTAAAAGACAGTTTTGTACGGTTACCGCTTAATTTACAAACCCAACGGCCATTATTCTTGCGTACCGGTGACAAAAATCGGGCTAATCCACAGCGTGTGAATAAAAAGGAGGGTAAACATTCTCCTGATATTGATGAATAGCACGTTTTTTAGCGAGGAGGCAATTGACGCGTATGTACAATAAAATCAATCCAACACACACAATCGGTCCTTTATCCGCCTTTTTCCTTCCGCAGGTCATGCAAATCGGTATTGGATTTCTGTCCTTTCAGCAAATCATTACAAAATTTTCCGAACAAGACGGATGGCTTGCTACACTGATTTCCGGTTTATCAACACTCTTCGTTATGTGGATTATTTTGCGTCTTCTTGAGAATGAGCGTCATTTTGGACGTCCTGATATTTTTTCCATTCACCGCCGAATTTTTGGTCCATGGATTGGAAACGTGCTCACTTTTATTCTGATGTCTCATGTACTGCTGTTTTCCTTCGCATTCTTGCGCAGCTATATTGAAATTCTTCAAGTATGGATTTTCCCTCAACTTAATAGTTTTACTTTCTCAATCATCTTCTGCTGTATTGTCTGGTACATCGTGATGGGGGGGTTGCGGACAATCAGTGGTGTTTGTCTGCTCAGCTTTATCTATCTGA
This sequence comes from Sporolactobacillus sp. STSJ-5, assembly GCF_024385605.1. Taxonomy (GTDB): domain Bacteria; phylum Bacillota; class Bacilli; order Bacillales; family Sporolactobacillaceae; genus Sporolactobacillus. Next base: position 359,088 of record NZ_JANFOJ010000001.1, read on the forward strand.
TCCCTTTATTCATCCTAAGCATTTTTATTGTCCCACATGCGCATTATGAAAATTTAATGCCTCTCTTTGACCATACACCGCTATCGATCATGAGATCTTGCTATGAAACAACTCATGACTATCTCGGTTTTGAATTAATTTTGTATTTCTACCCGTTTATCAGTCAACCAGAAAAAGCGAGAAAGTGGGCATTTCGAGGGGTTCTTACGACTATTTATATTTACACCACGATTCTCCTGCTGGGAATCATCTATTTCAGCCAAGGTGAGATGCAGAACACCATTTGGCCCACCATAACGTATTGGAAAAGCGTTCGATTTCCATTATTTGAACATGTTGACATTATTGCGATTGTCATTTTACTTTGGGTACTCATTCCAAATATCTGCCTTTGCTCCTGGATCCTGGCCCGCGGTATCAAATTCACATTTCCTGCCATAAAAATGAAGCATTCACTCATTGGCATATTAGTGGTATTGATTACGATTACATGCATGGTTAAAAACGGACTTCAAGTACGAACAATAAATAATATTTACAATGGTTTTGGTTTTATTATCATCTACTTTTATCTACCATTACTACTTTTTTGCCAATGGATTAAGAAAAAAATAGGGAGGCAATCTGCATGAAACATTTCATGCACCTTATTGCATCGATCACTGTACTCATTATTCTAAGCGGTTGCTTACCGACCAGCGTTATTGATGACGTGCTCATCATCGAAGCAGAAGGCGTAGATTATATTGGGGGCAACAAGGTCATTGGTACGGTCACGATGCCCAACTATGTGCAAAGCTCCAATCCCGGCAGTTCTGGCGCGGGTCTGCCGACAACGGCCTCGATGATACGCTATCTGAGCGGCACCACCTACGACGGCAAATCCTTGGTCGACCGCTTTCAAGAGAACGGGCAAAGGGCACTTCGGGCTGGTAAACTCAGAGTTATGCTTTTTAATAAGGGCTTAGCCAAACACGGTCTTAGGAAACAAATTGATCTGCGAAATCGTGATCCTGAAGCACCGCGAGAGATGAATTTGGCTATCGTAGACGGAAGCTGTAAGAAACTGCTGACAGCAATCGATTATCAGACGCAGATCCCCATTGCACGCTATATTCAGGATATGATTGAACAAAACAATAAGCAGAATTATCCGGAAAGTACTTTGGAATCATTTCTCTATGCGTACTATGGCGATTATATGGATCCTTTTCTCCCGGTAATACGGAAATCTGGTGATCATCTTGAAACGATCGGACTCGCCCTGTTTAAAAGCGATAAATACGTCATGGAACTTCCATCCAATAAAGTATTTATTTTTAAAATGCTCTTTCAGAAATTTGATCAAGGCGTTTATGATTTTGAATTTGCGTCGCAAAAACATATCGCTTTAAAAAACGTGCATACAAAGGTCAGTTACAAAGTAAAAAACGGTAACAGCACGTCTCCGGACATCTATGCCCATGTTTCGATTAACGCTCAAATTATACAAGCCTATCCGAAGAGCATCAACAAAACGATGGGTCCGAAGATCGAGAAAAAAATTGAAAAACATATGGCTGCTCAAGCGGAAAAGCTTGTTCATATGCTGCAAAAAAAGCAAATTGATCCGCTTCAATTAGGTCAGCATGTACGCAGTCATACGCGTCATTTCGATGGCAAATCATGGTATGATCGTTATCCGAACGCACATTTTCATTGCACCGTTGATACGACGATTATTCAAACCGGAATTTCAGATTAAACGGCAGATGGTTAACCTGCAAACAACCCAAAATGGATAAATAGTCTGCTGTATTGATAAATTTCTGAAAAAAGCATATAATAAAAGGATTAACAGGAAAGGGGATTTAATCAATGGGATTTAATCGAGGCCCGCAAGAACCGGTTCCTGAAGCAGAGACAGCAATTTGGACATGTACGAGCGACTCATGTTCGGGGTGGATGCGCGATGCATTCTCCTTCGATGAGACTCCAAAATGTCCGCTTTGCCATTCGGAAATGAAAAAAGAAACAAAAATGTTACCGGTCATAGACTGATCGACGAGACAATCCTTAAAAAATTAATAACTAAGCTTTGAATAGTTTATAGAGCAGGACGGTTTTTCTGACATGGTTCAGAAAAATCGTCCTGTGTTTCTTTTTTTAGGGGGTATCGATAAGACGGAAACGTAAAAGATAAAGATGATGGTTACAAAAGAATGGAAAATCCTTAGGATAAGTTTTCAAAGATACAAAAAAAACATAGTTTGTATAGAGGAACCTAGTGGTAGATCACGTATAATTTAACCCAAATCTCCATTATTTGGTGTTTTACGTTACAATAGACAGGTAGGACAGAAGGTGAACATGTGAAACTTACGAAAATGAAAAGAAAATATGCCGATCGTCGTGGATGGCGTCGAATTATTTCAAGCCACACACGAAAAAAACAGTTTATGTGGCCAAATTTTCATGGCGAAGCCGTTCTGATTCAATTCAATGAAATCAAAGCACCGCTGTCGGTTGTTTATGGCGGGGTTCGCACCAAGACAGTCGATCAAAATTATTCCTGGCTGCAACTCTTTCCTGCGGAAACGCCGCAATTCGTTCTAACGGCGATGTTCAACGCGAAACATCGCCTCGTTCAATGTTACTTTGATGTCATTCATCAAGTCGGCCGCGATGAACAGGGAACACCCTGGTTTGATGATCTGTATCTCGATTTAATCCTTTTTCCAAATCACAAACTTTATTTAGTCGACGAAGATGAGTTGAATGAAGCACTTGAAAACGATATTATCACTCCTGAAATGTACGAAAAGGCGTGGCGGACCGCTCATCGTCTGATGCAATTCATAAAAAAAGATCCTGAGCATTTTCTTGCACTCGTACGTGAAGTCCGGGCCACGTTTCCACACTAAATTATAGGGGGCTAAGATGTCATGAGCATCCTGATTACCGATATGTCGGAAAATGATTTCGCTCCTTATCTTGAGTATTCAACTAAGGAGTACGCCAAAGAAAAACAGCAGTCCGGCACATGGACTCCCGAGCGCGCGTTAATGAACGCACGTGCTGAGATCAGTCGTCTTCTCCCGCAAGGATATCAGACAGTAAATCACCGCTTTCTTTCTCTCGTTGACGAAGCTGGAAGAAAAGTGGGTATCTTTTGGCTGCATCTTTCGCCCGAACGTAAAGAGATCTTTATTTATGATTTTGAAATTTTCGAATCGTTCCGAGGCCACGGATTAGGACAGCTTGCCATGCAAACACTCTTTGCTTACAGCCGCACTCTCGGATTCAAAAAAATTAGTCTTCATGTGTTTGCGCATAACGCGCGCGCCTATCATGTGTATCAGAAACTCGGATATCAAGCGACAGATATTAACATGAGCAAATGGTTATAATCTTGCATAACAAATGATTTGAAATCGCATACTAAGTTTCGGGAGGTGTGCGATCATGTCTGAAGCAAGAAAAAAGGAGTACCGGTCCAATAAAGGAGCGACTGCGTCAAGCGTCTCTCCAGCCGGACGTGCCAAAGATGACCATCAATCATCTGTTTCTAAATTAGAAGAACGCGCACGTAAAAATAAGTAAACAGAAGGCAGCCGGAGATAACATTCCCCGGCTGCCAATTTCTTATGATGATCATTAATCAGCAAGTGCTTCGACCAGAATATCGGCAATGTGCATGGCGCGCACTTCGCCGGTTCTATGAGCACGTTCAACTCCAAGCTTCATTTCCAGAAGACATCCGGGATTGGCTGTCACAATCGTTTGAGCATGTGTACCAGCAACCTTCTCCATCTTGTGGTCGAGAATCTGTATGGCCATATCCGGCTGCACAATGTTATAATCTCCTGCCGATCCGCAACACGTATCAGCACCTTCCATTTCTACGAATTGCGCACCTTCGATCGCGTTAAGAAGAATTCTGGGTTCATCGAAAGTTTTCATTACATTACGCAGATGACAAGAATCCTGATACGTAATGATTTGTTCCGGTAGACGCAGACGATGTGTTTTCTGAAAATCCAAGTCAACCAATAGAGCAGAAATATCCTTTAACTTAGCAACAAAATGCTTTGCCCGATCCGCCCACTCCGGCTCGTTTTTAAGCAAATGGTCGTATTCAATCAGAAACGCGCTGCATCCTCCGGCATTGGTAATAATATAATCTGCTTCTGCAGCCTCAAAGGCTTCAATATTTCGTTTTGCCATCTCTTTCGATTTTTCCAGTTCGCCATTATGTCCATGAAGTGCACCGCAGCATAATTGATTTTCAGGAATCTCAACATCGCATCCCGCTTTACGAAGCAGTTTTATAGTCGCATTGTTGGTGTCAAAAAACATGGTATCCATAAGACAGCCGGCAAACAGAGCAACCGTCGCCTTCTTCTCACCTTCATGTTCAAAGTAACGTGGGCGCTGTTTCATCTCGCTTCGTCTCGGAACTTCCGGCAAAACCTTTTCCATGGTAGCCATGCTCTCCGGGAACAAATTCATAAATCCGACTTTTCGAGCCACCTTGGACAAACCGCTGCGCTGATAAAAACCAATTAATCCGGTCACTTTCTCCATTCGATCCTGTCGCGGAAAAAGCTGCTCGAAAACACCTTTACGGATCATTTTGACACGTACGGTTTGTTTTTTATTACGCTGAAGAATTGCCCTTGCATCCTCAAGAAGATGTCCGTACTGCACGCCCGACGGACACACAGGTTCACAGGCTCGGCAGCCTAAACACAAATCAAGCGAATGAGCAAAATCATCGTCCGGTTCGATAATGCCATCGGTTACGCCTTTCATCAAGGCGATTCGTCCTCGAGGCGAATGCTTCTCTTGATGCCCCGTTTCGATATAGGTTGGGCACGAAGGCAGACAAAAACCGCAACGCATACAATTCAGCAATTCATCGTAGTCCATTTCTTCTTTAAATTCCTTTTGAATCCGCTGTTTTTCTGCCGGTGTCATCATTTGACCGTCACCATCCTTTCCTTTCCCGTTTCCGCGAATACTTTCCCGGGATTCATGATTCCTTGAGGATCAATCGATTGTTTGATTCCGCGCATCACGTCAAGACCAGCTTTTCCAAGTTTCCATTCCAAATAAGGAGCCTTGGTCGCGCCAACACCATGTTCGCCGGTTAAGGTTCCGCCCAGCTCAATTGCACGCTCAAAGATCTCCGCAAAAGCCTCCTCCACTCGCTTCATTTCTTCCTCATCTCGGGCATCGGTAAGACAAGTCGGATGAAGATTTCCATCACCGGCATGGCCGAATGTTGAAATACGCACCCTATACTTTTGAGCAACTTCAGTAATTGCACGCACCATTGCAGCGATCTCAGATCGTGGAACCGTAGCATCCTCCAGAATTGTTGTCGGCTTTAATCGGGCAAGTGCACTTAATGCCGAACGCCGTGCCGTCGCAAGCTCTTCCGCCTCTTCATCAGAAGTAGCAAGCCGGACATCGACTGCTTGCTCTTCTCGGCAGATTTCTGCTATTTTATGAATATCACGATCTACAATTTCCTTTGGACCGTCTTGCACAATAAGTAAAATCGCTTTAACATTCGTCGGCAGTCCAATGTGAGCAAATTCCTCCACAGCTCGAATGGTATCCTGGTCAAGAAATTCCAAAGTCACCGGAATCATCTTGTTCGATATAATGGCTGAAACAGATCGCCCGGCAGCTTCAATATCTTGATACAAGGCCAGAATTGTCTTTTGCGACTCCGGCTTCGGAATCAATTTTAGCGTTGCTTCCGTGATGACACCCAGCGTTCCTTCTGATCCGACAAACAGATGCGTCAAATCATAGCCTGCTACATCCTTGGTCAGCTTACCGCCCGTGCGAATCAATTCTCCGTTCGGAAGCGCAACTTGGAGCGCCATGACATAATCCTTTGTAACGCCGTACTTCAAGCCGCGCAGTCCGCCGGAATTTTCTGCAAGGTTACCGCCAATCGTCGAAATCTTCATTGAACTCGGATCTGGCGGATAAAAAAGATCTTCTTTTTCGACGAGATCGGATATCGTTTTCGTAATTGTACCCGGCTGAACGGTAATCGTTAAATTTTCTTTATCAAGTTCAAGAATGTTATTCAGATACTTCATGAGCAGGACGACTCCGCCTTTTAACGGACAGGTATCGGCACATAGATTCGTCCCGGATCCACGCGTATACACGGGTGTCGACGTCTCACTGCAGAGTTTCAGAATCTCTGCAATTTCTTCAGCTGTGCGCGGAGAAACAACAAAATCCGGAAGCGCTTGAAAATTAGGCGTTGCATCATAAGAATAGACCAGTCTCCCGCTCGTCGAATCATCCACATTTTCACTGCCCGTAATTTCCATCAGCTGTTCCTTTAATTTGTTGAGTTTCTTTTCTAGCTTTGACGTCATCTTCGACCCCCGATCTATTAATCACAGTCCAAAAAAGTAAACGCTTTCTTATTATCTATTATAATTATTTAATGGACATTATTCTATTATTAGCATTTAAAATTATGCCACAGCCTTTGTACTGAAAAAAAAGACAGTTTGAAAATTCATATTTGAACTTTCGAACCGTCTTTGGCTAATACAGCTATTCAATTATTGATTAAGTAATCTCTCGAAGTTTATGCACCAAATGACATTATTTTGCAACATCGTAGCCCTGGTCTTCAACAGCATCTTTCATTTCCGTGAACCCGACTTTTGCCTCGTCATAAGTGACATCTACTTTTCCGCTTGTCAAATCTACGTCTACTGCAGAAACACCATCGAGCTGCTTCAATGCACCGGTTACTGCCATTTTACAGTGACCACAGCTCATTCCTTTAACTTCCAATACACGTTCTGCCATTCTGTATTCACCTCCTTAAAAAGTAAGTATCAAATCAGATTTTCACCCGTTTCAAGCGCAGGCTGTTCGACACGACTGATACAGAACTGAACGCCATCGCTGCTCCGGCAACCCAGGGAGCAAGCAGACCGAGCGCGGCAACCGGAATGCCGATTGTATTGTAGAAAAGCGCCCAGAATAGGTTTTGTCTGATATTGCGCATCGTCTTCTTGCTCAGATCCAGCGCTTTTGCTACGTGAGTCAATTCGCCGCCGACCAAAGTAATGTCTGCTGCCTCAATGGCAACATCCGTACCGCTCCCGATCGCCATGCCGATATCAGCTAAAGCAAGAGCAGGTGCGTCATTTATTCCGTCGCCAACCATTGCCACACGCAGTCCTTGTTTTTGCAGTTCACGCACTTTTTTTGCCTTATCCTCGGGAAGTACTTCAGCGAATACGTGATCAATTCCAACCTTCTTTGCGATCGCTTCAGCCGTTCGCTGATTATCGCCGGTAACCATATAAACGCTTAATCCGCGCGCCTTCAGTCCTTGAATAGCCGAGACTGATGATTCCTTAATGGTATCTGCAACAGCAACCAATGCTTGTAGTTTTCCGTCAACCGCAACGAACATAACTGTCTTACCGTCCGACTCTAATCGAAGTGTGTCATCCAAAGCTTGGTGATACTCAATTTTATTTTGATTCATCAAACGACGTGTACCAATTACGACCGACTTGCCATCTGCTGACGCAGTGACTCCGGATCCGGTATGTGCCTCAAAATGAGTTACGATCGGCCATTGTTCACTTTGATAAGCGGCGACAACTGCATTGGCTAAAGGATGCTCGCTTGTTTTCTCGGCCGCTGCAGCAAGCATAAGTACGTCTTCTTTTTCTAAGTCACCGAAAAGAACAACATCGGTTACCTCTGGTTTTCCTTTTGTGATCGTTCCTGTCTTATCAAAGATTACAGACTGCAAATTTTGCGTGGTTTCCAAATATTCGCCACCCTTAAAAAGAATGCCCTGTTCTGCAGCTTTTCCGGTACCGACCATAATGGACGTTGGCGTTGCAAGTCCCAAAGCACACGGGCAAGCAATCACAAGCACACTGATCGCAGCTGCCAGTGCAGTATCCCATTGACCGGGCTGAATGGCAGCGATCCATACAACGAAAACAAATAAGGCAATGACCAGAACAATCGGTACGAAAATACCGGAAATATTGTCGGCCAGCCGCTGAATCGGTGCTTTAGAGCCCTGGGCCTCCTCGACAATGCGTACGATTCCTGCAAGTGCCGTGTCCTTGCCGACTTTTTCAGCTTTCATGACAAATGAACCGGTTGTATTCACTGTAGCACCGATTAATTGATCACCGGAACGTTTCATGATTGGCAGAGATTCACCGGTAATCATTGATTCGTCAACCGCGGATTCTCCGTCAACAAGGACTCCGTCAACCGGAATCTTTTCACCCGGTCGAACGCGAAGCAAATCTCCGCTTTTAACCTGATCAATTGGCACACGTTCTTCCGCACCGTCCACAATTTTCGCAGCATCCTTAGCCTGCAGATCCATCAGCTCCGTAATCGCCGCAGTCGTCTGCCGCTTCGCGAGCGTCTCCATGTATTTGCCAAGCAGTACCAACGTTATAAGGACAGCGCTTGTCTCAAAGTAGAGCTGCGGATGATGCAGTCCCGCAAATTGATAGCGGAACGTCTGAACAACGCTGTAAAAATAGGCGGCACTGGTTCCAAGTACAACGAGTACATCCATATTCGCACTTCGATTCAATAACGCGCGTGCTCCTCCGTTATAAAACGGCCAGCCAATGTAAAATTGGACGATACTTGCAAGCACAAATTGAGTCCATGGATTCATAAACAGCATCGGAAACGGTCCGTGATAAAACGGAAGGTGGCTCACCATCGTCAAGAGCAAAGGCAAGGACAAGACCGAAGACAAGATCAGCCGATTTCTTTTCCTTCGTATTTCTTTAGCTTTCCCATCATTTTCAACCTCTTGTTTTAATACCGCTTTATAACCAAGCTTGCGAATCTTCTCAAACATATTCTCAGGCTCAATAAAACCGGGCTGATAGTAAACAGTGGCGGATTCCGTTGCCAGGTTTACCGCAGCAGAAATAATGCCCGGCAGACGTTTCAAGCCTTTCTCAATACGTGCTGCGCAAGCCGCACACGTCATACCCGTAATCGCCAGATCAACACGCTCGCTCGCAACCCCGTAACCAAGCTTCTCAATTTTCTCAGCGATTTCGACCGGTTTGATCTGTTGATCATCATAATCAACTTTCGCCTTCTCCAATGCTAAATTCACATTTGCAGCAACGCCGTTCATCCGGTTCAGACCACGCTCGATCCTGTTGGCGCAGGCGGCACATGTCATACCGTAATTCCTATATGTGCTACTTTCTTCATCGCTGTCTCCCCTTTCTTCCGACATGACTTATTTAAAATGCTTCAATACTTTTAACAATTCATTGATCTGTTCATCGCCATGCCCTTCTTCAATAGCCTTGGCGACACATGATTTCGTGTGGCGCTCAAGTATTGAAAAACCGATTTTTTGCAGAGCAGCCTGTACTGCGGAAAGTTGGATGAGAATGTCGACACAATACCGATCGTCTTCTACCATCTTTTCGATGCCGCGTACCTGCCCTTCCACACGTTTCAGTCGATTGGCAATCTTGCGTTTCTCGTCGGAGGTTCTTGGAACAAGCGGTACGCGTTCTTCTGAATGGTTTGCATGTTTCAAGGAATCATCCGCGCATGTACAGTGTTTCTTATATTCTTCCATGAAAGATCCCCTCCAAAATCCATTATACCCTTAGGGGGTATTTAATCAAGAAATTAATCCGAGCAATGGCAATCTGACTCGCTAACTTCTTCAAAGCGAACAAACTGTTGTCATGTATGTTCGAGTATTAAACGGCCAAATCATTATGTAAAAAGACGCCTCAAATTCAAAAGGATTTGAGACGCCTTTGTCATGTGTTTTTATTCTTCAAACGATCTTCGTTTCGGAACCATCAGCAGTTACATTATATTGTGATGCTTCATTAAAAGATTTATTAAGTTCTTGAGCATACGCATTTTTTTGTTCATCCGACCAGTTAAGCTGATCTGACATAAAATTAATAATCGGTTGGGCTAATTGTTGTGCCATTTTAATAGAAAATAGGGTCATGCCGGAACGTCTTGTGAAATAATCCACGGGTGACAGGATCATTTCATATTGCAGCGCATATTGAACCGTTGCCAAAAGTGCGGGACTCACTCCGTATTGCAGGGCGGCATCCCGATTTGACCGTATATAATCAAAGATCGTATCAATGTTCGTGCCGTATTTTTTCGCAAGTCTCTCTGCTTCTCGTTCGGTCAAACCAAGGGTGATTCCGTTCTTTGTTTGTTCCTGTGCATACTTTTTGTAGTGTGCGCCTCCGCCGAAATGACCACCGGACAACGCAACATGAGTGGTCTGGCATTGTGGATAAATTGTTCCGTTTTCGCGATGTAGCTGGCTGGTTACTTCATCAACCACGCGTTCAGCCATCTTACGGTAGCCGGTCAATTTGCCTCCCGCAATCGAAATCAATCCTGAATCTGAAATAAAAATTTCGTCTTTTCTCGAAATTTCCGAAGGTGACTTTCCCTCTTCCTGGATCAATGGGCGAACCCCTGCCCAACTGGATTCCACATCGTCTGCAGTGAGATGTACGGAAGGGAACATGCCGTTAATGGCGGCAAGAATATAATCGCGATCCTCGGCTGTTGGTTTCGGATCAATTGGCCAACGTGAGTAAGTTGTATCGGTCGTTCCCGCATAAACTTTGCCTTCTCGAGGGATGACAAAAATCATCCGTTTATCGCCATTGGTTGTATCGAAATACACGGACTGTTTCATTGGAAAACGTTTGCCGTCAATAACGATATGAACACCTTTTGTCAAATGCAGGTGCTTGCCCTGCTTGGAATGATCCTGTTCACGAATGGTATCCACCCATGGACCCGCCGCATTAACGATTTTCTTTGCAAAAATGCGGTAATCTTTCTTCGTCAGTTGATCAACGATACGAACTCCGATCAGCTTCTTATCATGATCATAGATTAACTTTTCTACTTTCGCATAGTTAACGGCAAGCGCGCCGCGCTCTGATGCTTCCTTCATTGTCTCAATCGTCAGCCGTGCGTCATCGGTACGATATTCCACATAGTAGCCACTCCCTTTTAACCCCTCTTTTTTCAAAAGCGGTTCTTTCTTCAACGTTTCATTACGGCTGAGCATGACGCGGCGTTCTTCGCGTTTCACTCCGGCTAGAAAATCATAAACCTTCAGACCAAGTGATGTGGAAAAGCGTCCGAATGTCCCATTTTTATAGATTGGCAGCATCATCTTTTCCGGAGCAGTCACATGGGGGGCGTTCTCATAAACGATTGCCCGTTCTTTTCCTACTTCAGCAACAATCTTTACCTCAAACTGTTTTAAATAGCGCAGTCCGCCGTGCACGAGCTTCGTTGAACGGCTGGACGTTCCGCCGGCAAAGTCCTGCATATCGGTTAAGCCTACTTTTAAACCGCGAACCGTTGCGTCAAGCGCAATACCCGCACCTGTAATCCCCCCGCCGATAATGAACAGATCCAGAACTTCACCAGCCATTTGATCCAGGATTTCATTTCTGTTAAATGATGATAACTTCATTTTATATTCCCTCCAATTATAATTTTTTATCTCACAATGAATCCGATGAGCTATAAGTAATTGAAAAGACCACAAATACACCTCCAAATCATCTGAACACGACTAATGCTTCGGCTGTGTACTGTGGTCTTATGCCCTTTTCATGACCTGTTATTAACTTTTATTATGCAGTACTCAAAAATTATTTGAATGCTCGCGCGGCGTTTACTGCTTTTTTCCACCCATTGTATAAATCATGCCGATTGACTTCTTGCATCTTGACAGCAAACTTTTTGCCTACTTTCCAGGCATCTGAAAGCTCAGATTCATTTTTCCAAATCCCGACGGCGAGTCCGGCAAGGTATGCAGCGCCAAGTGCTGTTGTTTCACTGCTCGTCGGCCGCTCCACTTCAACACCGAGAATGTCGCTTTGGAACTGCATGAGAAAATTATTCATTGACGCACCGCCATCGACACGAAGCTTCTTCAGATCAATTCCGGAATCCTCTTTCATCGCGTCCAGTACATCCTTCGTTCGATAAGCCAGTGATTCAAGCGTCGCACGAATAAAGTGTTCCTTGGTCGTGCCACGCGTAATCCCAAAAGCTGCTCCACGAACATCAGAATCCCAGTATGGTGTGCCTAGCCCGACGAAAGCCGGCACAAAATACATCCCGTCCGTTGATTCTACACGACGTGCATATTCTTCGCTTTCCTGTGAATAACGAAACATACGTAGCCCGTCACGCAACCACTGAATAGCAGAGCCAGCAACAAAAACGCTTCCTTCAAGTGCATAGGTAATCTTACCGTTGATGCCCCAAGCAATGGTTGTCAGCAAGCCGCTTTTCGAGCGTACCGCCTGCTCACCGGTATTCATCAGCATGAAGCAGCCGGTTCCGTACGTATTCTTTACCATTCCTGTTTCGTAGCATGCCTGACCGAATAGCGCAGACTGCTGGTCACCCGCGATCCCGGCAATCGGCACCTCCTGACCAAAAAAGTGATAGTCAATTGTTTTTGCATAGACCTCTGAAGACGATTTAACTTCCGGCAGCATTGATTTCGGTATATCTAATAGATCGAGCAGTTCTTCATCCCATTTCAAATCATAAATGTTATACATGAGCGTTCGCGAAGCATTTGAGTAGTCTGTGACGTGGACCTTTCCTCCTGACAGCTTCCAAACAAGCCAGGTATCAATCGTTCCAAACAGAAGATCACCTTTTTCTGCCTTTTCGCGTGCACCTTCCACATGATCCAGAATCCATTTGACCTTAGTTCCGGCAAAATACGGATCGAGGACGAGTCCTGTCTTATTACGGAAGGTGTCTTCATAACCGGCTTCTTTAAGGGCTCGGCATATATCTGCAGTTTGTCTCGACTGCCAAACAATTGCATGATAAATCGGGTGGCCGGTGTGGCGATCCCAAATGACCGTTGTCTCACGTTGATTAGTAATTCCGATTCCGGCAATATCCTTTGCGTCAATTTCTCCTGTAAGCAGTGAATCAGCAATCACCGACAAAATGGATCCCCAGATTTCGTTCGCATCCTGCTCAACCCAGCCCGGCTGCGGAAAAAATTGAGTAAACTCCTTTTGTGCTACTTGCACGACCCTTGCCTGCTCGTCAAAAATCATTGAACGTACACTCGTTGTTCCCTCATCAAGTGCCAAAATATATTTTCCCATGAATGAAATCCCCTCTCAATTGTTAATCATTCTTCTCTGTTAATGGGCCGTCATGTGTCGCAAATCTATCCGCTAAATGTTGGTCCATCATGATAAACATTAGAAATTATTTTCTAATGAAGTATTAATTATCTCATTCGAATTAAGCAGTCGATGGCGCTTCTCAGCGATCAGCGAACCGGCAATGACGACGAGGATGATAGCTGCACCGATCCAAAAGGCAAGAGTTTGATGTCCAAGAAAGAAGGCTTGATAGAATAACGCGCCGAAAACACCGCCGATTACTGGCCCAACAATCGGTATCCATGCGTATCCCCAATTTGATCCGCCTTTCCCTTGAATCGGAAGAAGCGCGTGAGCAAGCCGCGGAGCAAAGTCTCTGGCAGGATTAATAGCATAACCGGTCGTGCCTCCAAGTGCCATGCCAATAACCACAATCAGAAATCCAACAATTAATGGATTCAAACCATGCGCAAATTGATTCGCACCAATCGATAGAATGGCGACAACAAGAAGAAACGTACCGATGATTTCGCTAAGCAGGTTTGCCCAACTTTGTCTGATTGCCGGACCCGTGCAAAAAACTCCGAGTTTAACTGCCGGATCCTTCGTTCCTCCCCAATGGGGCAAATAGTGCAAATAAACAACACATGCCCCGAGAAAACCTCCGATCATCTGAGCGCTGATATACACAGGCACTTCCTTCCATGGGAATTCGCCAATTGCCGCAAGTCCAAGTGTCAGTGCAGGATTCAAATGTGCGCCGCTGAATTGACCGACCGAGTAAGCGCCGATGGCAACAGCAAGCCCCCACCCGAATGTGATGACAATCCACCCGGAATTTTTTGCATAAGATTTCGTCAGATTGACACCCGCACAGACACCGTCCCCGAGAATAATTAAGATCATCGTGCCAATTAACTCGCCAAGAAAACCGGACATGCCAACGACCACCTTTTAGCTGAAATTCAAGTCAAAAGTTACGATTTCCGCCACCATAAGACAATAAAAATCCACGACAAGCAATTACGGGCAAACGAAAACCCGCGTTCCTGCGTGGATGATCCAATCTCATATCCGTGGCTTTACATTAACTTGATAGCTCTATGGTAATCGCTAATGTAAGCGCTGTCAATAAATTGTCACAAAAAATATAAATTTTGTTCACAATTATCTTGGTGAAATGATAATTCAATTAATGTATTTTGTTGATTTCCGTGGAATGCCACAGTTCTGATCTTGAGGTTGAAATCGCCGCAGCTCCCGCTTTAAATGCTCTCTGTGCATCTTGAGCCGTGCGGATCAGCCCGCCGGCAATGACAGGCACGTGCACCTTCTGAATGACTTCGTGGATTAATTCTGGAATGATGCCCGGCAACAGTTCTACCATGTCCGGCTTAACGTGTTCGAACAGACGATAACCGGTCTCCATGGAACGCGAATCAAGCAGAAACATGCGCTGGATTGTAATCAATCCACGTTTTTTCCCCATTTCGAGCATATTACTCCGTGTTGAAATGATGCCGTAGGGACGAATCTGTTGACAGACGAATTCAGCTGCCGCCAAATCATTTTTTAACCCTTGAATTAAATCTGCGTGAACAAATAGTTGCTTGTTTGCCTGTTTCCCCATCCGAACCATTGTGCTGATTAATGATATATGACTGTCCAAAACAATGATCTGACGAAAAGGGAGACTCAATAATTTTTCAAAACTTTTCATGTTATTTGCCGCCGGTACTACTAATTGACCTTCAAGTGCCAAAATAATCCTCTCCTTGATCGCAGTTCCGCGCCATAGCTCCCTATGTACACTCCATACTAATCTTCCATTTTTACAGCACGCAAAAAAGCAGCATTTGCTGCTTTTTGCGGATTGTGAGGAGGTTGGGGGAATGGGAAAAAGCTGCCAATTCATGAATTGGTTAGATTGCATGGTGCAGGGAGCAGCCACACGTTGGGACTGTACTCAAACCCTGTGATGTCCGGAAAACAAGCCTGTTCATAACGAATACTGTCAGTGCGATCGTTTGTAGACTAAGATCAGATCTTGTCCTCTTAACGGATCATTTGTTTTATAAACAAAGACAGCGTTAACTTATTTGTAAGCGCGCGACTGACAATGAATCGACATGAATGCTTACATTCTTCCCTAAGCAAGCCCCGTTGCGCCTGACTTCTCTCTGCAAAAATAATCATAACCTGATTTCATAATCCGTGCAAAAGCATGTTTTACATATTTTAACCTTTCATGGAATCAATTTCATGATTAAAACAAGTTATTCGTAATGAAAAATGGCGTTTTTCATTATTTTTTGCTAATTTAATAGTTTTTGAAAAAGCCTGAAGATTGACCATTAGGTGTTCGTTTCGATACAATTAAATTAAGCGCTTGCTGAATTGAACGTTTTTTAATGGTTTCTTTTTTAGTTGTTCAGCTACTTGGACACACTGAAGAGTGGAACCAACTACATTGCAAGAGGAGCGAATAAATGAACATTAAAGAAACAGATCTTCCAGGAATCGGAAAAAAGTTTGTCCTGACAACGGATCAAGATGAGCGTGTTGTTGTCGTCCTTCACGATGACGGACGAAGAGATGTTTACCATTATGATGCATCTGACCCGGATGAATGTATTTCGTCAGTCAGCTTTACGGACTCAGAGGCTCGCCAGTTTGCCTCAATTATTGGCGGCATGGCGTATAAGCCAAAAGCAATGGAAAATGTTGAGGTTGCTTTAAGTGACTTGATTATCGAATGGTTTAAAGTCACCGCTGACGCGCCGATTATAGGAAAAACGATTGGCGGAGTTGGCATGCGACATAATTACAAAATTAACGTGATCGGGATCATCCGAAAAGATCAGACCAAGCAATTAAATCCCGGTGTGGACTCAGAGTTTCGTGCCGGAGACACCATTGTTGTATCGGGCGAACGTGTTGATTTAAAACGCGCGTACAAGGAACTGTTCACTCGAGGAAAGGAGGAATAAATGGATCATTTAGTCTTTGAAGTCGGTACCGCTCTTGTTCTTGTTGCGATTGCGGCATTGATCGCAAACAGGCTCAACTTTTCCATTATTCCATTCCTCATCCTTGCCGGTATGATCGTCGGACCGCACGCACCGCATTTTTGGGTTATCAATTTGAAATTTATTCATAGTGCGGAGCTTATTGAATTTCTCGGACGTATCGGTATCCTGTTTCTCCTTTTCTACCTCGGATTGGAATTTTCGACCAGCAAACTGATTCGTTCCGGAAAGTCGATACTTGTCGGAGGGTCTGTGTATATTGGAATCAACTTGACGCTTGGACTTCTTTATCCAATTCTGCTCGGTTTTCCTCTAAAAGAAACTTTGATTATTGCCGGAATAATCACCGTATCTTCCAGCGCAATTGTTGCAAAGGTCTTGGTTGATCTGCGTAGAACAGGTAATTCGGAAACGGAATTAATTCTCGGCATCATCATGTTCGAAGATATTTTCCTTGCCGTTTATTTGTCAGCGGTCTCCGGACTTGTGCTTGGCAAGTCACAATCCTTGATGGGCACCCTGCTCTCTATTTTACTTTCGCTCGGCTACATGCTGCTGTTTTTCATCATTGCACGAAAGGCAGCACCGCTGCTCAACAAGCTTCTCAAAATTACATCTGATGAAATTTTTATCATTGTGATTTTTGCCTCATTGTTTTTCGTTGCAGGATTTTCAGAAACCATTCATGTAGCGGAAGCAATCGGAGCGCTTCTGCTGGGACTCGTTTACTCGGAAACCGATCAAGCCGATCGGATGGAACATCTCGTCATTCCATTCCGTAATTTTTTCGGCGCTATCTTTTTCTTCAGTTTCGGTCTCAGCATCGATCCGACAAAGCTTGGGGGAGCGGTTTGGATGACCCTTGGAGCAGTTCTGATCACCATTATTGGAAATTTTGTAGCCGGCCTTGTTGCAGGGAAGCTCGCCGGACTTTCGTATAAAGCATCCACGAATATCGGCTTGACGATCGTTTCACGCGGCGAATTTTCCATCATTATGGCGAATCTTGGGATCGCCGGCTCACTCATGCCGATTCTGCAGCCGTTCTCTGCTTTGTATGTATTGATCCTTGCAATAATGGGACCAATTATGACTAAAGAATCAAAACGGATCTACACAATAATGAACAAGCTATTTCGATGGTCGGCACCTAAACAGATGGTCAAAAAAAATCAAAATGATTGAATTAGGCTCAATAATGAATGGTAGGTTCTGGTTCAACTAAAGGTTCGCTCTGCTTTTGCAAATCAAAATCTTTTGCTTCTTTCTTGCTGTTTCTTATAATTAAAGAGACCAGTACTAAAAAAGAATACGAGGCGATACTTTGTGGAAGTGACACATATTCAAGGATTAGCCATTAATCCAACACGAATCGCTCTTGGGACATGGGCAATTGGCGGATGGATGTGGGGAGGTTCTGATGATCAAGAGTCCATACGCACGATTCATCAGGCGCTTGATCGTGGTATAAATACGATTGATACCGCCCCGGCGTATGGACAGGGACATGCTGAGACTGTTGTTGGCGAGGCATTGCATGAACACGGCAAACGTGAAAATGTGGTATTGGCAACAAAGGTATGCTTGGACTGGGTTGGGACAAACGTATTTCGAAATGGCTCTGAGAAAAGAATTATGAAAGAAATTGATGACTCACTTAAACGTCTTCAAACTGATTATATTGATCTTTATCAAATCCATTGGCCCGACCCGCTAGTACCTATCGAGGAAACCGCTGAAGCACTGGGAGAGTTGTACAAGCAAGGAAAAATAAGAGCCATTGGGGTCAGCAATTTTACCGTTGAGCAAATGAAAACGTTTATGACCGTTGCACCGATTCACGCTGTTCAGCCGCCCTATAATTTGTTTGAGCGCGATATTGAGCACGACCTCTTGCCATTCGCAAAAGTAAATAACATGGTTCCGCTGTGTTACGGAAGTCTCTGCCGAGGTCTCCTCGGCGGCAAGATGAGTCTGGAACGTAAGTTTACCGGTGACGATCTGCGTTTATCCGATCCTAAGTTTCAGGCACCGCACTTCGCACATTATCTTGAAGCGGTTCACGAGCTTGCGCAACTGGCTAAGGAACGTTTTGGCAAATCAGTTCGCGCCTTAGCTGTACGCTGGATCCTTGATCAAACGGAGAATGGAATTGCACTCTGGGGGGCGCGGCATCCGGAGCAAATCACTGATGTTTCCGAAATAGACGGATTTCATTTGGACCAGCAAACCTTAACAGACATTGACGAGATTCTGCAACATCATATACCGAAACCAATTGGAACTGAGTTCATGGCACCACCTGTTCGTGATCAAATATAATTACTTTTTATCTTGCCCGGCATTTGTTCTTTGCCGGACTACATAATTGAAATTCAATGCACATAAATCGAAGGGATGGTGCGCCGTTGGAAGCAGCAGAACAAATCGGGATTCCACCTAAGCAGAAGCATAAAGGATTAAGATTTTATCAATACGTTATTCGTGCCTTACTTATTGCAATTGGTGTCACATTTGAAGCAATCGCACTTGAAGCATTTCTCGTACCGAATAAAATTATCGATGGCGGGGTTGTCGGTATCTCCATCATGATGGAGCATCTGTCGGGCTGGCCGATCGGTGTATTTCTAATCATCATAAACATACCTTTCTTCATCATTGGCTACAAGCAAATGGGCAAAACATTCACAATTACTTCTGCTTGCGGCGTCACGCTTCTGGCATTTCTTACAACTTTATTTACACCGATACCTCGGTTTACCAATGATTTGCTTCTTGCCGCAGTTTTTGGCGGAATTATCATGGGGATCGGCGTAGGACTTGTCATTCGAAATGGAGGTTCCTCAGACGGAACGGAAATTTTGGCTGTGCTTTTTAATCAAAAGACTCCTTTTTCGGTCGGTGAAGTCGTTCTGTTCATGAATATCTTTATTCTTGGATCTGCAGGATTCGTATTTGGCTGGAACTATGCTATGTATTCTTTAATCGCTTACTTCGTAGCGTTCAAGATGATTGATATTACGAGTGAAGGTCTCGAGTCCTCCAAAGCCGTATGGATCATCAGTGATCAGCACGAAGAAATCGGCGATGCCCTCAATGACCGGCTCGGACGCGGTGTCACTTATCTGAATGGTGAAGGCGCATATACCGGAAATAATAAAAATGTTATTTTTACAGTCATTAGCCGTCTTGAAGAAGCTAAAGTAAAGAACATTGTGGATTCAATTGACAAAAGTGCATTTCTTGCAATCAGTGATATTCATGACGTCAAGGGCGGTCGATTCAAAAAAAGAAGCATCCACTAATTGTAGATGCCATCACTCCTTATCTATTTGGTTTTATCCATTATCGAAGCATGCTACGCGCGGCTTCGATTTTTCTTTCCCTTTTTTTCACCAACAACTCTGAAGCGACAACCCATCCGGCATTAATGAACAGGAGCATGCTCGTGGAAAAGAAGACATATTTTATTCCGAATGCTGCTGCCATATGTCCGCCAAGCAGGGAACCTCCAAGCGTTCCAAGAAACTGTGCGGACTGATTATAGCCAAAGAGCTGACCGGTGATTTGCGACGGCGCCATTTTCTTTACAATGGTATTAATCGAAGGCAGAATGCCTGCAGTCGCAAGACCGAGAAGGAAACGCAGGACAGTCAGTTGCCAAGCGTTCGTCACGAATGCCTGCGGTATAAAAATTACTCCGGTAAAAAGCAGTGCATAAAGCAGTACACGACGGGGACCGATCCGATCGGACAACTTTCCGAGAAACGGTGCGGCAATAACGCTCGCCAAACCTGCCGCCGCCACGACGATGCCCGACATAAGTTCGAGATGTGCTGAACCTGGCGATAGAATTTTTACATAAATGGTGATAATCGGCTGAATCGACATATTCGCCAGTTGCACCATAAATGTTGTGATAAACATGGCAAAAAATAAACCTACATGAGGTGTCATTGCGCACACTTGCTTGATTGACGGTGCTTTTTTTTCAGATACAACCACTTTTTCTTTCACCAAGAAATAAGACGCGAGAAAAGCACCGAACAACAAAACACTTGTGTCGATAAAAACAAGACGCATCCCCATATATTCTGAGAGCAAACCGCCGACAAGCGGCCCAACGAGTGAACCGCTAATTCCTCCCGTTGACAGCATACCGAGTGCCCAGCCGGAGTGTGTTTTCGGTGTTTGTGTCGCGACAAGAATAATCGATGCCGGGATATAACCGGAAACAAGCCCCATTATTAGTCGCAGACCAAAGAGCTGATAAACATTCTGAGCAAAGGACATTAGGAATACAACAAGGCACATGCCCAAACTTGCGCGAAGCAGCATGGGTTTTCGACCATATTTATCAGCTAAGCGCCCCCATAGCGGGGAGACAAGAGCGGACACAAAGAATGTTGCACCAAAGATAAGACCTGCCCAGCTCTCAATTTCAGCCGTGTCTGTGACACCGAGCTTCTCAATATAAAGCGGTAAAAACGGGATAATCTGACTCATTCCTGCAGCAGTAGCGAAGGAACCGAACCAGACAACGTACAAATTTTTCTTCCATAAAGGTAAAGACAACAACTACACCTTACTTTTTTATTTATTTCCGATAGAAAAAGCGCCTTTAAGTTGGCGCCTGCTTAACAGTTACTATAATAATCTGTATTGCTCATTAATACCAATATATATATTATTATAAATGTATAGTTTTAAAACTATTAATGAATCATTATAACCCGTCAGTTTATGGAACGAACATCACCCTTTAGGAGGTCTTAGCAATGGAACTTCTACAATTAAAGTATTTTCAAACTGTTGCGCGAATCGAACACATGACAAAGGCTGCTCAAGAATTGTCCATTGCTCAGCCTTCGCTCAGTCAAACCATTAAACGGCTTGAAGATGAGATCGGCGTTCCCCTCTTTGACCGTAAAGGGCGAAGAATCAGGCTCAATCGTTATGGAAAAATCTTTCTTGAGAAGGCCGAGCTCGCCTTTTCGGCGCTCCAAGAAGGTAAGCAGGAAGTCATCGATTTGGCCAAAATTAATGAAGACAGCATTTCAATGGCTGTGATGCGGACGCCGATCGTACCTGATCTACTCGGCAGTTTTCGTAAAGAGCATCCCTTTGTTCGTTTTCGTGTCAAACAGATTTCAAGGGCAACCATACAGCATCAGCTCGAGAACGGAGAAATTGATTTATGCATCACTCCTTATCAATTGGAGCAAGACAGACCACTTCATTCGCGCTTGCTCATGCATGATGAAATTTATCTTGTCGTTCCGAAGACGCATCCGCTTGCAACTAAAAAAAGTGTCGATCTGCACGATATCGCTCATGAACCGTTTGTCCTTAAAGCAAACGGAGCCTTTCGTGAGACAACAGATACCTATTGCCGTATGGCAGGATTTCAGCCGGATATCGCTTTTGAAGTTGATGATTCCTTGTCCATTCGCGGACTGGTTTCAGAAGGCTTAGGTGTCGCTTTTTTCTCTTCACTCACTTTGCGGACGGTAAGAGACAGTTCTATTGTTCCGCTCCGAATAAGCCATCCGCATTGCAATCGATCAATCAGTCTCGTCTGGAATGAGGATCGCTATCATTCATCAATCATCACGGATTTCTACCAATTCATCATCGACTATTTCCAGCACTTCGATCAGGATACTCCACTCATTGACTAATTGAGATTATTTTAAACAGCCTGATTTTGATGATGCTCATGTGTGTTCTTTCTTTGGTTGTGCCAGCCAAGGTAGAGGACAGAAACGATAGTAACAACAACAACCGGCCATTCTGCCCATACAGCAACATCACCAAGCCATTTGAGAACGAGCGGTTCGGCGAACAGCATTCTTGCAGCCGTCATCGCTAGAATTCCGGAACCAACATAAATAAGCCAGGAAAAGCGATCCATTAGTTTTAATATTATTGCACTCCCGCCCATTAAAAGCGGAATACTGATTAACAATCCGAAAATGACAAGCAACGGATCATTTTGCGCTGCGCCTGCAACCGCAAGTACATTATCGAGTCCCATTAACGCGTCGGCAACGACAATCGTTTGAACGGCTCCCCAAAGACTCGTGCTGGCTTTGACTTCCTTCTTTGATTTCGAAGAATCGGCAGGACTAAGCAAACGATATGCGATCCAAATGAGCAACAGGCCACCGATAAAATGCAGGCCCGGAACCATGAGCAGGTAAACAACCAGAATCGTGCAAATCGCGCGCAAAACGACCGCGCCAGCCGTTCCATAAAGGATCGCGCGTCCGCGCTGATGATTGGGAAGCCGGCGTGCAGCCAGGGCAATAACGACTGCATTATCTCCCGCCAAGAACAAATCAATACCAACAATAATAATTAAGGACGACCAAAATGCCGTTGTAAATAATTCCATGAATCAACATCCTCCTATTAACCTGATATAACGAAATTCATTATGATTTAGCTGTTAAAAAACGCAAAAAGCCTTGGCCGACTACGCCAAGGCTGAAGGTTTCATTAAACGGATTTTTCAGCGGTGACTGCTTTCTTCACATGCTGGCTGCCGTGCTGGCTTCTCCATCCGAAGTAAAGCACACCTAGGATTATGAAAAGCAGCACCGGCCACTTGATCCAGGAAAAGCCAGCAACTGCATCATACACAAAATGATCGGCAAAGATCATCTTTCCCGCCGTAAACGCGAGAATTCCGGAGCCGGCATAGGTAATCCATGCATAACGGTCAACCAGCTTCAGAAACAGTGCACTGCCGCCCATGACAAGCGGGATACTGATCAGCAGACCGATAATAACGAGCAAGTAGTTTCCTGAAGCCGCTCCGCCGATGGCAAGCACATTATCCAGACCCATGAGCGCATCAGCCATAATTATGGTGCGAATAGCCGCTCCAAGACTAGTCTTCGCCACGATCTTCTTATCTTGCCCGTGATCCTTTAGCAGACTGTAGGCAATCCAGACAAGCAGAACGCCGCCGACAAGATGCAGGCCCGGCACCTTAAGCAGCCAAACAACAGCAAGTGTAGCAATTGCACGAATGGCGACCGCACCAAGTGTTCCATAAAGAATTGCACGTTTTCGTTGATGATCCTGAAGTCGTGCAGCTGCCAAGGCGATGACAATGGCATTATCACCAGCCAAAATCAAGTCAATGCCTACAATAAGCAGCAGCGCGGTCAAGAATTCCAGCGAAAAAAAATCCATTCATTCATCCTCCTCAATAATTCTTATCTGTTTGCACAATAAAAAGCAGCCGCTCCGACGTTGATCAGAAAGGCTGCATGTGCAGAAAAAAACCTTTGCCTTTTTCATCCGTCCGAGGCAAAGGTCTCGCCAACAGCCTAACGGCTGCCAGAGAAGCCGGGGATCACTCCCGTAATGACGACTTTACTCTGATGGCTACTCCCCTTTTACGAGGCTGATTCACTTGTTATATTAATTATATTATGAGGCTATAAATATGTCAACGCGGATGATCACCCGATTATTTCGTAAATAAATGATTTTGGTAGGCATAGACAGCTGCCTGAGTGCGATCAGCGACATCCAGTTTGCTGAAAATACTGCTGACATGTGTTTTCACTGTCTTGATGCCGATAAATAGCTTTTCGGCGATCTCCGCGTTATTTCTCCCGTCCGCAATTAACCGCAAGACCTCCTTTTCTCGAGCAGTCAGCTGATCAAAAGGTTGCGGACTCCTGTGCAGTCCCGCCACAAGTTTTTGTGCGACCTTACCGTCAATGACCGTTTTTCCGCGATGTGCTTTATGGATCGCCTGAATGATTTCATCGGATGACGATGTTTTCAGCAAGTAACTCATTGCACCTGCTTCAATCGCAGGAAATACCTGTTCATCATCATAGAAGCTCGTGAGAATGATGATTTTCTTTGAAGGATCTTTGGCTAAGATTTGCTTCGTTGCGTCAATTCCATTACCGTCTTCCATAATCAAATCCATTAAAATGATTTCAGGCTTCAACGCTTCAAACGATTTGACAGCCGCGTCCCCATTCGATGCCTCTCCGACAAGTTCAATATCTTCTTCTGTTGAAAGATAAGCCTTCAACCCTTTTCTGACCATATCGTGATCGTCGACGATCATCACCTTAATTTTATCTGTCATACTCCCTTTTCCTCCCTGTGAATCGGCACACGGATATGGATGGATGTACCTTCTCCTTCATGTGTCGTCAGCATAAAATGACCGCCAATCTCTTCCGCGCGTTCTTTCATCGTCTTCAACCCATACGAAGCAACTTTTTCTCGCTTCGGATCAAATCCCTGACCGTTGTCAAAAATGGTGAGTGTAACGAGCTGGTCCTTTTCATGAAGAGACAAGACGACTCTTGTTGCCTCAGAATGACGAAGTGCGTTAGAAAGTGCCTCTTGGCTGAGTCGAAACAAATGATTCTCCACGCCTTTAGTCAATCCGAGAACCGGATCAATTGCTGCCTCAAAATGAATTGTTGTCTTGCCATCCAGTTCATGGATCAAACGCCCTAACCCTTTATCAAGTGATTCGTTATTGAGACGTACCGGTCGAAGATGCAGCAGTAGAGCTCTCATTTCACCTTGAGCTTTACGGGCAATATCCGAAACATCGGCAATATTTTCAGCCGCAAGATCCGGATTGCTGTGAATCGTTTTTTCAGCGGCGGATGCAAGCATGGACAAGGCAAACAACTGCTGACTGACCGCATCATGCAGATCTCTTGCCAAACGCTGCCGTTCTGCTGTTACCGCCTCGTTTTTTACTTTTACATTCATTTGTACATTTTCATCGACCAGACGCTGCAGTGATTTCACTTGTGTGTCGATTTTATCGGCAAGTTCATTTAAAGATTGCGCCACATGACTGATCGCCCCGCCGTTCTCGATCTTCATTCTAGCCGAAAGTTTTCCGGAAGACAGTGTCTTGACAAACAGATCAACATTGTCCAAATGATCAAGCAGCAGCCGATAATCCTTTGTTAAAGCGTTTGTCTCTAAAATAAATTGGATTAGGAAGCTAAAGAAGAAGATCAAAGCACTGATAAGCAGAGCATGATCTGACGGCACAAACCAGAAGAAAATTTGCATTGCCGCAAAAAGCATGAGCGATGAAAAAAAGCTGATAATTAATTGAAATCTTGCCGTACGAATTCGATAATTTTGCATCGGTTACACCTGCGCAATACTTAAATCAATAACTTGAAAATCAAAGTTAAAGTCTAATTTTCGCGTTGCTTCATCGTAGTTCGGTGTCTGATAGCTGACATTGCGCAGCACGCCGCTCTGTTTGTTTTTTCCAATTTTCGCATCGCCTACTTTTGCTCGGAGATGGATCCGGTATGCAAGATCATCCGGTAAGGTAATTCGAATATTCCCCACCCATCCGCTCAAGGTAATCGGGATCGTTTCTTCCGGAATAAAGGCTTTAGTAAAGTCAAATGTGTAATCTCCGATGCGTACACGTTCGTTCATCGGTTTAACCATCCAATTATCGTGTTTGAAGGTAGCATCATTCACAAAGGTATAAGAATCACGCGCGTTCTTTGAAGATGCCTCACCATCTTTGTCTTCATGATCCCAAGAGAAATCAACATGATGATTGTGATGCCCTTTTCTGTGCTTCTTGTGTTCACCCGTTACGGAAACAGTGATGAAATTTTTTCCGAAGAGCATGCCTAACCCACAGTAAATAATCAGATACGGCCACAGTTTCCAGAAATCTGTCCATTTGAAGACAATGAACCCCGACTGATCAGCATACAGCAATCCGCCATAAATCAAAAAGAAAAATCCCCAGAAGAAATGCGGCCTTTTTCGGTCAAAGAGCGGAACGATGAGCAGCAGTGCTCCGAATATCATGACCAAGAATGGGAGATAAGCACTAAACATCGGCATCATTCCCTGGGAAATAAGATTAAGACTGTCAAGCAGCCAATAAACACCAAGCAAAACGACAGCAAGCGCAGCCAATAGTTTTCCAAAAGACATTTGCCTCATCCTTTCTTCTCTATCACAAGCCGTATCTCAACGGCACTTGTACAAAGTTTATAGTTTAACTATACAGAGTGACGCGCATCTTTTCCATAGACTGTGAACGGTTTTTTTCTCCGACCCAGGTCGGAACAATCTATTTAAAAATGTGAACGGATCGTGACAATAAGCATTATGTTCATCGTTTTCTGCTGAATAGGTTTATTATTAGGGCTGTGAGGGTAATTTGAAGATATGTTAAGTGAAAGGGTGAATGATATGGACAAGAAAGTCCTAGCATTAATTGATGGTTTGAACAAAGATCTTGCAGGTGAATATTCTGCAGTGATTCAGTACAATTATTACGCGACAACAGTATCCGGGCTGAATTACCAGATTCTCAAGCCTTTTTTTGAGGAAGAAATTCCTGACGAATTAGGCCATGCCGCTTATCTTTCTGAAAAAATTGCGAACCTCGGCGGTGAACCGACGACTGTTCCTGCACCGGTTGCCACGGTGAGTGATGCCAAAGCAATGCTCGAAGGAGCACGTCAGGCAGAAGCGGACACATTGGAAAACTATCGCGAACGTCGCAGTCAGGCACAAGAACTCGGCATGATCGAACTGGTTGTTAAACTGGAAGATATGATCGCTGATGAACAAAACCATTTGGAAAAATTGACAAAAACATTGACCGATCCTGTTTTTGCCTGAAAAAGAGATTTAAAAAACCGGAACGGGGGATTTCTTCCCCGTTCCGGTTTTTTATTTATTCTGCAAGCTGAATACGATGTTTTGTGTAGGCATAAGCGAAAATCAAGCTGACAGCAAAGCCTATACAAAGGAAAAAGAGAAAATCAATAAACGAGTGTGCACCAACCCCCGCTGCAGCACTGAGTACTACAACCTGTCCAATGAGAAGACGTGCGATCATTTGAACGAACGGATCCTGTTTCAGGCGCTCACCAATCGGATATAACCCAGCGAGTGCCTGTGGAAAAGGTTGACTCCAAATAGGCAAGAGCTGCAGTCCGGTTAAATAGACGACCGACACAACAATGAAAACAGAATACCAGCCTATATTAAGAAAATAGCCAAGCAGCGCGCCAATGACCGTCAAACGCATATACATGCCTAAATACTCATCAGAACGAAGGAATGTCTTAATAAATAGCTGTTCAAACACCTCTTTTTCTTCGAAATGTCGAATCGGGAATAATCTGCTGAGCACTCGGCGAGGGCGGGTACGTCTCCTCAATTGCGGCACGTCCGTAAACAGATTGGCAAAGCGAAGGAAGACCATAGCTTGACGATGATCGCTCTCAAGCATACTGTTCCAGCGCAGCAGCGCACCAGACGCTTGGCGGCGGAACAAAAAAAACAGTGTGAACAGCATAATGGCAACACATGCCGCAATAACATAAAGCGGCTGATGACTGAGTACAAAATAGAAGAGACAAAAGGTAAGAACAGTCCTAAGGAAACGGAGCGGAACTGTATCCTCAATAAATTGCTCCTGCCAGCTGCAATCAATAGTCCAAGCTTTCGCAGCGAGCGAGACAACCGCTCCAAGCAAGAGCGAGCTGCCTCCATAAGCTGCTGATCCATGAGTGTAAAGCGGTATGCTAATGATCAATACAAGCAGTAAAGTGATGCTTTGGATCAAGAAGCTGTACCATTTGCTTCTGCGAAAATAACCGTCAAGTTCTGATTCAGCTGGTAATAAAAAGACCAAATCTGCGCGTTGAATGAATGTACGAATCGGTGCATGAGAGCAGACAAGGCTTAACACTATACTGACGATAAGCGTGCCAGGGAAGTGTTCCGGCAATAGATCCAGCCATTTTTTGTAGTAGAAACCGCCGATCAGGATCATGGCATAAATAAAAAACATTAATCCGCTGTTGCGACCGATCAGATTCCAATAGCGCAGCTGCATCTGAAAATTGTCCCGACAGCGCTTTTTCCAGAGCGTATTCATTTCATCCATTGTGTCTCGCCCCTTGCTACGGCCAGATAGATTTCATGAAGGCTTGCCTTTGGATCTCCGAACTGATTGCGTATCTTATCCAAAGTGCCCTGCACGGCGATATGCCCTTCATGCAGAATGATAAACCGATCGCAGTATTGCTCCGCAGTCGACAATATATGTGTGGACATTAAAATGGAAGCTCCTGAGCGTTTCATATCACTCATTAAGTCAAGCAGCGATTGAATGCCAATCGGGTCCAAGCCGACAAACGGCTCGTCTACAATATAGAGATCAGGTCGAATAAGAAAAGCACACATGATCATCACTTTCTGGCGCATCCCTTTTGAAAAATGAATGGGAAACCAGTGTTTCTTTTTTTCCATATGAAAAAGCTGCAGCAGCTTCTCACTTCGTTCCTCATAAGTTTTTTTGTCTAAGTGATACGCCATCGCAGTCGTCTGCAAATGTTCTTCTAAAGTGAGCTGTTCATAGAGCTCCGGCATCTCGGGGACGTAGGCAATGCTTTTTCTGTAAGAACTCTTGTCCTCGCGAAGTGATTTCCCGTTTACACGTATCTCTCCGGAAAAAGGTTGTAAAAGTCCGAGAATATGTTTAATTGTCGTACTCTTGCCGGCTCCATTCAAACCGACAAGACCGACCAGTTCACCCGCGTTCATCTCAAATGACACATCATGGAGCACCGGGCGCTGCCGTGAGTAGCCGCCGCTTAATTGTTTTACAGTTAATACTGGATTCATAATTCTAGCCTCTTTCATTTTTTGCCATCAAGAGCGAATGTTTTAACTGCAGAAACGATTTCATCCGTTTCAATATAGTCTACCGAAACTTTGTCCCCAACCTTCATAAAGACGCTGTATGGATTTTGACCAGAGGTTACAGTGAAAATCTTTTCGCTGCCGTCAATCATAAATTGGATCACGGTCTGATGTGAATCGTTATCCTGATATTTGTAGACTTGTGTAACTTCGCCACTCAATTTCTTAATCAGTGCTTTGTTTGTCGGTGTTGCGCTGTCGCCGCCTAATTTTGTAGCAACAGCATATTTATAGTTATCAAATAGGCTGCGCTTATCGGTCTCCGCACTGTAGACATTCTCATTTTTCGCATGAATCAGCATCAGTTCACGCAGAACATTGTTGCTATCCATCAAAGGGACCACCCATGTTTCCTGTCCGTAAATCGTATAGAGATTTGGAATACCCGCCTCATACTTATTCTGTTTAAACGTCTTCTCCGCAACATTCATCGCGGATTTCCCATTTAGCAAGCCGTTCGCACTTGAATAATAAGTAATTCTTCCGGTCCGTGTATTCAGCATGGAATAACCGACCATCGCGCCGCTTCCGGACTTTGGTCGTGTAAAATCGGTGAACCAGTTCAATTGAAGCGCGTGATCGAACACGCCGTTCACTTCATCAGAATGCGACCATTCTGTCGGCCGCTTGATATCTTCCTGCGCAAACAGCTTATTCCAGAAGCCATGCACATTCTCTCCATACCAGTCGTTCCATTGTTCAGCAACATTTGAAGGGATTGCCTGATCAATGAACAAAGGCAGTTTGTCAATCGAATAGTGACGCATGTTCCCTGTTTTCGGATCAACAACAATGACTCCTTTAATATCCGGTATTTGTCGCAATTTTTCATAATAGCCATAGGCAACGACATAATAAGGTTTACCTGTTTCATCCGGTTCGAAACTTGGACGGAATAAAATCGGCTCTGCATACTTGCTGCGCACGAGTCGCTTCAAATTCTCAGAAAAGTAGGCGGACGGTACAAATTTCATCTCTTTTTTAATCAGCGAAGCATTCGCATTTTCATCCTCAGCACTCATCCGAATGTATCCGGGAACGCGATGACTCTTCATCCATTTAAAAAATCCGCTGTACTCAATTGGTGTGACCCAATAAAGATGTCCGTCTATTTTTTGCAACGATGTATGACCGAGCTCATAATAGGAAACATGTGCGAGCTCGCCTAACACTTTTTCACTTTTATAACGTGCATATTTTTCCGGAACGACAGGAATATGCTGCTCATTCATTGATGGCGCCGCGTGGTTTACCACCGTTGTTTTTGCAGCAGCAAAATCATATTTCGCCTTGGTTACGGTGAACGGATAAATAAAGTGCAGGAAGCAGAAAAACAAAAGCATCAGTATTCCTGCAAATACATTGATTGAGATCAGACGCTCCTTTGAATAGACAAGATCAAAAACCAGAAATAGCCCCCAAAAAAGCGATCCGTAGCTTAAGAACGCCTGCCACGTATGATCAATCAGCCCGAAGTAGGAAAGAATGAATAAAATGATCAAACTCGCCATCACCCGAGCCGCTTGAATCGACAGAAATACTTTGCTTTTAATTTTTTTCTTCCACACAAATGGATTTAAGGTTAATGCAAGTAAACTGAATAAGTAAATCATAAGTTCCCCCGTCTCTGATCTGTATCAGTCGACCGCTCATTCACCGGCGACCCTTCGTTACATTTATTGTAACGTACTTAAAGGACCACATGCCATATCTGATTTTATATTCATCATGATGCTGCCTAATCCCTTTATGAAACCGCTAAAAAATGTGCTAAAATAAGTAAAAAAACATAGATAAGGATGATATTAATGTGTGAGGCATCAGATTGCATTTTCTGCAAAATCATTAATGGAGAAATTCCAAGTGCAAAGGTATACGAAGATGATGATGTATTTGCATTCCTCGATTTGGGGCAAGTAACTAAGGGCCATACGCTGATCATTCCTAAAGAACATCGAAAGGATATTTTTCATTTGGAACCTGAAATTGCTGAGAAGTTATTCAGCAAAGTACCGATCATTGCTAAAGCCATTCAAAATGCCTTTCATCCGGTCGGTATGAATGTATTGAATAATAATAGCGAGCTTGCCGGTCAAAGCGTGTTTCACTACCATCTGCATCTCATCCCTCGTTACGGAAAAGATGATACATTCTCATTCAGCTTCCAGTCGCACATGGATGACTATTCAAATGAAGCGCGTGCAGAAATTGCTCAAGCGATTGCAAAAGAAATTAATTAATTTATGTAAAAATTTCAGTATTTAAATTGCATTTTCCTGACATTACGTGTATATTATTGAATACACCTTGCAGCAGGCCGTTGGGGCACTGCTGAAGGAAACATCAGCTCAGTTGAGGAGAGATCAGCGTGAAACTTAAGAATTTGATTATTGTTGCTCTATTGCTTGCCATTGGAACGGTATTACATGCAGTATTCCCGGGAATTATCTTTGGAATGAAATCCGATTTGGGACTTGTAATGCTTTTCTTATCTCTTTTTCTTTTCGCCGATATCAAAACCTTTGTCATTATCGGACTTGTCGACGGTATTTTAGCAGGATTGACTACATCGATGCCTGGAGGATTCTTTCCAAACGTGATTGATAAATTAGTGACTTCAACCGTTGTATTTTTAGTCATTTATTTATTTGCTCATTACTTTCAAGCAAAGGGCAAATACGTCTTTGGTGTCGTCTTAGCAGGTCTTGGTACTGTGCTCAGTGGAACTATATTCTTGACTATGGCTATTCTTGTTGCAGGTATGAATTCGGCAGCATTCGGTGCATTGTTTATCACTATGGTGCTCCCGACTGCACTTGCCAACTTGGTTCTGTTCGCTGTCCTCTATCCAATTATCGTCAAAATTGGCGAACGGAGCGGATTTCTAAAAACGTTACCAAAACCGACGCTTCATTAAAAAATATTGAAAACTCCGATTCTGTTTAGAATTGGAGTTTTTTTGTTCTTTGAATATATGCTTTCAAGTGATAAGCAGCGACAGCTGGGGTATAATAGAAGTAATCACGAACGTATACTTTAATTGAAGAGGTGAATAAAATGGGAAAATTTTTCTCGTACACGATTGGAGCAATTGTCGGTGGAGTAGTCGGCGGCACGATTGTTCTCCTGACAACGCCTAAAAAAGGTGAAGAAATTCGAAGCGACATAAAAGAAAAGGCAGCCTCTATTCAGCAGCCGTTAAAAGACGCGGCAAATAACTTAAGCTTAGTTAAAGATCGCGTTATTGCTTTGAAGGATGACAGCGTTCCGGTTCTTAAATCGGCAGTCTCGGATATTGGCAATCTTTTGCAAGAATGGAAAGACGATGTCCAACCTTATCTAACGAAAATCAAGAACAACGTCGTTCAATTGGAAGCAGCAAAAGAAAAGCTGACTAACAAATTGACGGAGCATTCTCCGGAGAAAAAACCGGGTGAAGAAGAGACACCGCCATCACTGTAATGGCCATTTATTTTTGAACTCTAAACGAGGATTAATGCTAAAAAGGCTGGTGCAAATAGCACCAGCCTTTTTTCTGATCTGTAGATTAATTTTTGTATGTCAAAACGCCCAGACACCATTTCGGAAAACCGGCTCCCATTCGCCTTCTGCATTTTCGCCATCAATATCTAATTGATCGGAGCCGACCATAAAATCAACATGAATCAAGCTGTCATTCGCTCCATGCTTTTTCAATTCTTCCGCCGACATTTCCGTTCCACCATCGAGGCAAGTCGGATAGGCTTTTCCAATTGCCAAATGGCAGGATGCATTTTCGTCATAAAGTGTCGTAAAGAAAACAAGACCTGACTTTGAGATCGGCGAATCATTAGGAACAAGCGCAACTTCCCCTAAAAAATGTGAGCCTTCATCTGTGTCAATCATGTGATTGATCAGCTCCTCGCCCTCTTTGGCATTCACGCGCGTAATACGTCCATTCTCAAAAGTGACCGATAACTTCTCAATCAATTTACCGCCGTAAACAAGCGGACGAGTCGCCATAACTGTACCATTAACTCCATTTTTTACAGGCAATGTATAAACTTCTTCAGTTGGAATATTAGGAACAAAAGGAGTTCCCGAACTGTTCACTGCTGCTCCCCCGTCCCAGTGATAATCAGGATCGAACTCGATCTCTAAATCTGTGCCTGGAGCTTTATAATGCAGCCTTTTATATTTTTTCTTATTTAGAAAAGAAACCTTATTAGCAAGTGTCTTCTTGTGATCCTCCCAAGCTTGTACCGGATCATCACAATCCACACGTGTCATTTTGAAAATAACTTCCCATAAGTCGGCAACCGCAAGCTCTCTGATTTTGCCGGGGAACAGTTTCTTCGCCCATTCAACGGTTGGAAAGATTAAAATGGTCCAGCTGACACGGTCGGACATACGATAATCATAATAGGTGTTTAATGCGCGCCACATCGTTTCTTGGTCAAGCGCCGCCTTTTTCGGATCAATACCGTCCATCATACCAATTCCTGTTGTCCGGATGTCAATACAAGCAGCCCCCCTCTTGACCAAGTCCTCAAGCTTGTTGGCTTTCCAAACCGGATATTCGCTGATCACTGTCTCCGATGCATGCTTGAGCCGCAAATGATCCAGTTTATCGTCCGTCCAGTTAAAGAACACGCGTTTCGCTCCGGCCTCATATGCTTTTTCCGTTACAATGCGTACAAGCTCGCCTGCATCAATTGGTGCCTTGATCAGTACTTCCTGTCCTTTCTGAACATTTGCGCCTACTTTTACAGCCAATTCCGCATATTTTTCGAGTTTTTGAGCAAAGGTTTTCAAATCGAGTGCCCCCCGTCTAATTTGCAATGAACAAATTTTTCTTACCAAGTCTATTCTAACACTTGGCAAGGGTATAAATGCAAACGTTACCAATAATTGAAGAAAACTTTTCTTAGTTCATCTGGTGAACACTGAATGTTACATCATTTTTAGCTAAATTAATCGTCTGTGCACGCAGGTAGAGACCCTTCTGCACTTGAACATCCGTTAAATTAATATAAATTTGCCGCTTGTTCGGTTGAATAGCTACCCATTTTGGAAATTTTGATCCGCTTTTCAAAAAGCTGAGCACCTGCTTGTCCGGAAGAGGAATACTGCCCAATTTAACATCAGTTTCTTTCAGCACAATATCACCATTAGATACTGAAGGTGTGAAGGTCAAGGAAAACGGAATCGCAGTAAATAAGAGCTTATACTTACCGTTCAAAACAACCTGATCGCCAATATCAATATGATAGGTGAGCCTGTTATTTCCATTAGAATCAATTTGATCATTGATCATATTCTCCAGCTGCTGCTTGTTCGCCTGCACGGAAAAAATAGCTTTTCCTTCGGTGCGATCCGTTTGCGGTGTCGGACTGTCTGTTGCAGAAAAACCATTTGTCAGCATGCCAAGTACAGCAATCACCAAGGCTAATTCAATCACAAGTAATGATAATAAAGCGATTTTCCATAAATTTTTCTTTTTCTTGGGATAAGTTGCAGCGTTCACGTTTCTTTTCCCTCTCCTTTACACACCTATATAGGTACCAGTACATGCAAGATTTTTTACCTATTTAAACAAGCCAATAGTTTATTTATTATAACGCAATTTTCGACTCATGCGAAATATGCTGAAACAAGTACATAATTTCGGCACGCTGCAACCAGTGAATTCATGTAGAAGGAATCATCAATAACTCGACAATGGGGGCAAGTTTCAGTTAGAATGAACAGTGTCGCAAACAGATGGTAACCGTATTTGATAAAATTGCCGATTGCGACGGATAACCGCGCGCAACTACGAAATACTGTTGTAATGTGGAACAATATAAAATAGGAGTGGACGTAGTGAAGAAATTAATGATGATTCTGGCCGCTGTTATCGTTCTCGCAAGTCTCGCAGCCTGCGGGAACGGCGGAGATAACGCCGCAGTAGTGAAAACGAAAAGCGGTAATATTACAAAAGAAGAATTTTACAATGAATTGAAAAAGACCAATGGAGAAGCTGTCCTTCAAAATATGGTTTACGAAAAGCTCTTGGAAAAGAAATATAATGTATCCAAGAAGGCTGTTGACGCGAAATATGATCAAGTTCGCAAGACGTTCTCATCGGAAGACCAATTCAAGCAGGCGCTAACACAGAACAGTCTGACTGAAACTACGTTCAGACGCCAAATTAAAGACTCCCTAATGATGACGAAGGCTCAGCAGGACGGCATCAAGGTTACAGACAAAGCACTTAAGGATTACTATAATAAGAACAAGACAACATTGACAGAACTTAAAGCGAGCCACATTCTCGTTAAATCAAAGAAAACCGCACAATCCATTCAAAAGAAATTAAAGGATGGAGCAGATTTTGCTAAATTGGCGAAACAATATTCAACGGATACAGGCTCTAAAGATAAGGGCGGCGAGCTTGGCTGGTTCAAACAATCAACTATGGTTGCCGAATTCAGCAATGCAGCAATGAAACTGAAAGTCGGCGAAATCAGCCCGCTTGTATATTCGAGCACGGACGGCGGCTATCACATTATCAAGCTTGAGGGCAAAAAAGATTCGTATAACGATCTGAAATCCTCAGTAAAAGAAGCTTACCTTGCAAGCAAAGAAAAATCTCAAGATACGGTAATCAAGAACTTGATTAAGAATGCTG
Source organism: Sporolactobacillus sp. STSJ-5 (assembly GCF_024385605.1). Lineage (GTDB taxonomy): Bacteria > Bacillota > Bacilli > Bacillales > Sporolactobacillaceae > Sporolactobacillus. The sequence continues at coordinate 394,748 of NZ_JANFOJ010000001.1, forward strand.
ATGTTCAAGTGAAGGACAAGGCTTTCAAAGATCTTTTCAATTCAACCTCAACCTCAACGACAACGCAGCAATAACACGAACAGAGAAGAACACGAATCGGAGCACCTATCCGATTCGTGTTTTTTTTGCCTTGAGTCACTAATTTTCAAGGATCGAAGCTAGGAAAATCAATTGTCCATCTTCAATAAGGTTGCAAATAATTGATAACTGGTCACTTTTGATTGATCAAGATGAATTCCTGCAGGAGTTTCTTGATTTGCTGTAAAAGTTACGACATATTCGTTTTCCTTATTGGGTGCAATATGATCTTCAATGAGAATTGTGGTGATCACCCGATTAAATAAAATGAATCCTCCAGGACCATTCCATATGACAATAGCCGAACTGGAATCTGCTTTCTCAGTGATAAGTGTATTGCCCGAAGCGTCTTTCCTCCAAATTTGAATAAGAGCAGGTACGCATATGGAAATAGAAGCGGACAAACTGCTCATCCTATTTAATGGTATTGTGCCTGTAGGACGCCACTCAATAACCGCATTAAGCCAAACTGTTTCTTCATCAGTTGTACCGTCCACCCTAAGTTCACTAATCACATGATCGTCACAAAACGGAACAGCATCCGGTTTTTTGTATTGTCTTCTTTTTTTATCGCCATCTTTGTCCGATCCGAAGCCTGCCCCCTTATTATTAGAATCATCCATATCAGTCACTTCCTTATCTGTTTACTGCCTCTCTTATATTCTATTTTTCTGCAGTATCGTTGCATGGACCGATAACGGAAGTAATTCACACATTTTTTTCCAATAGTTTTTTGTTCTATTATGGTTGGCCGGTTCAGAGTAATTTTAGGCATTCTTAGTTATGCAAAAAAAATCCGAAAGCCTGTTCAAGACATGGCTCTCGGATCTTTACGGTTGCGGCGCCGCTCTTTCTCGGCGTCCATTCGTTTCATGTACACATTACCTTGCTCTTCGACCCACTCTTCATCGACTTCTTTATCCTGCTTGGATAAATTAAATGCTTGATAACCGCTGAATATTATACCGGCTACAACCAGATATACCCACCAAGCTACGCTTTCCAGCATGTTGATCACGGGATCAATCATTCCGAACTGCTGCATTAAAAAAAGGATGAATAGCGCAGCAACGATAAATAATGAACGTTTAGCCTGCTTCATGTTTCCGCCTCCCAGCTAGCTACTCGAGCGTTGTCCCAATTTTTACTTGCAATGTAGCCTATGCGAAGAAACGGAAAATTAGACCTTAGCTGTTCTCTTGAAATGGAGGCTGCAATTCATCTTCAGTATCGCTGGTATCAAATGACGGTCTGTAAAGCGTTCGATTGTTCATGGCAAAGATACGTTCTGAAAATTCGCCAGGACGTGTTTTACGTACAGCACGGGTCATCACGTTTATTTTAGCGTCCATGTCATCAAGGATATGGAGAATTTCAGCTTCCTTGAACATCGGCGGTTTTGGACTGCCCCATTCCGGATTTTCATGATGACTCAGCACCATATGCTTAAGAAGCAAAACCTCTTCCTTATCACCAATACCGAGTTCATCTGCTGTTTCGCCAATATTGGCGACCATAATCGAGATATGACCAAGCAGATTTCCAGGGAGTGTGTAGCTGGTCGCAGTCACTCCGGACAACTCCTCAAGCTTCCCCATATCATGGATGATAATGCCCGCGTACAATAAATCTTTATCAATTTCAGGATAGAGATTGACAACCGCCTTCGCCATATCCAGCATGCAGCACACATGGTAGGCAAGCCCTGAAAGAAAATTATGATGGATACTTACTGCAGCAGGATATTCGAAAAAGTCATGATGATGTTTCTTTAAAAGAGCTCGTGTCAGGCGCTGTATTACCGGATTCTTGATTTCAAATAAGTATTGTGTAATCTTCTCATTAAGTTCCTCAATCGATAACGGAGCCGACATCACAAGTTCTGCCTTGTTCACCTGATCATGTTCTGTAGCTGGACGGATTGTACGGATTTTGAATTGATTTCTGCCTCTGAATGTCGTGATGTCTCCTTCAGCCAGCACCACAGCGCCAGTAACGTAGTTCGCTTCATCTTCCGCCGTGCTGCCCCACAGCTTGGATTCGATATCTCCTGTTTTGTCCTGCAAGTATATCGTAAGAAAAGGTTTGCCGTTGCTGGCCAATCCCTTGGTCACGCTCTTTATCAACAGGAATTCATGAACATGCTCGCCTTCTTTATAAAACGCGATTCCCTTCACCATGAACCCTTCCCTTCAAATAACCTTAGTTTAAAATGTCCTTTTAAAATAAGGTAAGTATAAGACAATAATCAATCTTTCTCATTCAATGTATCTGATCCATTGTCCGGTTTTTCCTTAGGCGGAGCCGGTAAAGTCATTTCAAATACGACGCCGTCCTCAGTATTAGCAACATGAATGACTCCATGATGATTATGAATGATTCGTTTAACAATTGCCAGCCCTAATCCAAATTGTCCTTTTTCTCCCTTTTGGAAAGGCTGGAACATAGCCTTACGTTCATGCTCCGGAATTTCCGGCCCATCATTCTTAACATTGATCAGAGACCTGTATCTGCTGCTTCCGTCAGCATCAATCCATATATTATTCTTCGCATAACGCAGTGCATTTTCTACTAAGTTTTCCAGTACGGTCTGCATTTGCTCTTGATCAGCGTAGATCAGTGTATCCTCGCCGCCAACATGGATTTCAATATCTGCCCGCTGAGTAATGAATCGCTCACGCACTAAATCTGCCAAATCACCAAAGCGAATAAGTGAATAGCGCATTTGCTTATCTCCGAGTGAATCAAATCGGGTAAAATAGAGCAGCTTGCGCACCCGTTTCTCCATCTGCTGAGATTCTTTGATAATAATATCCATCGAATCATTTAGACCGCCATTGGGGTAGATACCGTCTTTAACAGATTGCGCGTAACTTTGAACTATCATGATTGGCGTTTTCAATTCGTGAGATGCCTGCTGAAGAAATACTTTCTGGGATTGATCATACTTAATCAGGTTGAGCCGCATTTCTTCAAATTGAGCAGAAAGGCGTTCATATTCCACATCGCCTTTCCATTCGAACGGCTTTTCCCAATTTAAACGTGAAATTTCTTTAAATCGTCTGCCTAGTATATCAAGCGGCCGTTTGATATAACGTGCCAGCCAAAATGCAAGAAATAGGCTGAGGATACTCGCCATCGCAAACGTAAAGATCAAGCGGCTCCATAAATTGTTTCTTAATTCATTGTTGTAGGTATCTCGCATATAGGAAATCAGATAACTGTCAGATGATCGTCTGACGACTATATAAAATGTCGAATCATTTTGCTTCAACTCATATCGGGCTAACACACTTTTCTGATGTCTAATTTGCCCTTTCATTTGCTTCAAAATGCTACCGTCAGATGGGAGAATTCCAACCAAGGTTTGAAATTTTTTATTGACCAACACGGTCCAAACAGATCTTGTCGAGTCGTAATTATGAATACTTGTGCCAGGATTATCTACTCCATAGCCTCCGACAATCCCTTGAAAATTAAGCAATTGCTGCACTTCAATGGTTCGGAACGTATTTTCCTTGAGCGTATTTTGTATGGTATAGGGGTAGACACTGAGAATAATCAGTCCGATCACGCACTCAAGAAACGCGAATGAGAGCCAGATCCGTTTTGTCAACGTCATTTTAAATGGCAATCTCATGAGACAATCCTATACCCGGAACCATAGACCGTTTCAAGTGACAAACGCCCCATCTTTCGGCGGATGCGGCGTACCACATCATCTACCGCACGATCCGATCCGACATAATCGCCGCCCCATACCTCGGTCAGAATATCTTGACGTGATTTGGCGACATTGACGTTCTCCACTAAATAGAGCAGCACATCAAATTCTTTCGTCGTGAGCTCAATCATCTGATTCTCCTCATCAAACACTTTGCGACGAACAACATCGAGCTGATATTTAGAGATCACCATCCGATTCTCATGGATACCTGCGCCGTACACACGATGCAGCAATTTTTTAACACGAATAACCAGTTCTTTTGGCAAAAATGGCTTTGCTAAATAGTCGTCGCTGCCAAGCTCCAGTCCCAGAATTTTGTCTAGATCCTGATCCCTTGCCGAAATAAAAATAACCGGCTGTTCCGAATGGTTTTCTTTTATTTTTTTTATCAAATCATACCCTGACATACCGGGCAGCATGATGTCCAAAATCCAGAGATGGACACCGTTATGCATATAGTCCAATGCCTCTTCAGCCGTATGGAAAACAGATACATTCCAGCCTTCATTTTCCATGTAAGCTTTGAGAATGGACGCTAAGCTTTCTTCATCTTCAACAAGATTAATTTTAAAGAGTGTTTCATTCATTGTGAAATCATCCTTATACGATTCATATTGTATCTCTTAAATTATAGCATGCACGAATTGCCATAAAGATAAATGAAACAAATTCCATAATGTTTGATTATTTTTGCGAAGCAGATATCCGCTCCTGCTGATCCGACAGATTAAGTACTGCTTCAGGATGCTTATGAAGATAGACACTGTCATGACAGGTCAGCACAATAACCTGTCGTTCCTGGGCAACTTTATTAAGTAGAGTGTACACCGTTTCTGAACGCTTTCGATCAAAATTTACAAATCCGTCATCAATAATCATTGGCAAGGTTTCATAACCGCTAAAGATCCGCATCAGAGCAAGCCGTAATGAAAGATAGAGCTGTTCTGCTGTTCCACGGCTCAACTGAGAGGCAAGAAGCGTAAGACCGTCTGAGTCTTCAACGATGAATCCATCGTCACTGAGCAAAATTTTCTTATATCGCCCTGCGGTTACTGAACAGAAATAGTCCGCAGCCTCTCGGAGCACGCGCGGTAGACGTTGTTCACGATATTGTTCCTTTGCCTCACGAATCGCCCATAGTGCCGTTTGATACGCTGACCATTCCTTAGCTTTAATACCGGTTTCTGTCAAAAGTTCATGATACCGATCAAGAGTATCTCGATAGGAATCATTTTTTTCCAAGACCAAACATTGCGCTCGATCATCTGCCAGCTGGTCGCGAACACGTTTCAATTCGGATTCATACGCAGCAATACGATCTTTGAACTCCTGTTCGGTCAATCCTTCCCATTTATGATTTTCCACATAAGACACATAAACCTCAATTTGCTCGTCCGAACCGGTCAGCTCAAGCAACTGCATTCTGCTCGTCTCCAGCTGTTTATTAATGGACTTGCGGCGTTCTTCTTTTTCTACTGCCTCATAAAACTGTTTTTCATTGTCAACATGTGTCTCTGTAAACAATGCCTTTTGATCATTTTCGAGTGCCGTAATTCGGCTTACATAGCGTTCTCGTTGCTTCTTATAAATCTGGCGCTGTTTCTCTAAATCTTCCCAGCGTCGCTTCTGCTCCATCTGCTCTTGGCAGCAATGCTCTAAATAATTTGCATCAGCACCAGCACTGCCCATTTTCTCTGCCAACAGTCCGGTCTCCCGTTCGAAGCCCTCGTGAAGAACAATCAATCGCTGCAGTTTAGCTTCGAGCACATCGAGTTTTTGACAAAGCTCTTGTGCGGTGTTCACCAGCCTGACTTTATCCTCAACGCCTGTCAAATCATCCACGAAATAGCCGCGTTCCTGTAACCATGACTTGATGCCGTCCTCTTGTACATCACATGACTGCGTACATGCCTTCTGCTGATCGGTTAACTGTCCAACATCTGCTTTTGCCAGACTGAGTTGTTGTTCCAGCAATGCACGTTCAGCGGAGAGTCTGTCGTCTTCTGCATAAGTCCGTCTATCTGCTTCCCCATCATGGATACGAGGAGCAAAGAAAATGCTTCCAATGGCGATCGCCCCTAATAAAAGTACCGGTACTCCCGCAAACGGTGTTATTGCAATTGAAGAAAAAACAGCAAATATAACGGACAGAATGATTAATCCAATGATCAGCACTCGCGATTGCAAGGGATGGGCCGCAACCTTAGCGCTTGATTTTCTTTCTGAAAAAGCATGTTTCACATCAATTGTTCTCAGCTGTTTTTCCAAGGTTTCTTTTTTCTCTAGTGCTGCTTTCAAATCACGTGCCAAGTCGCGACGCTCATCTACGAGCTTTTTCCAAATACTGAGCTTTTCTTTTAATTGTTCGCCAAGCGTTGCTTCAGACGATGCTTTGCGAATGACGCCCAGTGTCCATCCCGCACCCAGAAGGTCACAGATTCGTCGTATAGCAACTCGTTGCTGGTCGATCTCGTCTTCAATACGATGTCTTTCTTTTTCATTTTGTTGATCATCGGCAGCTTTGCTAAATAACCGTTGAAGCGCCGGCTCTTGCTCCTTCCACCGCTCATCCACATGAATGAATTTGCCTGATTCAACCAACTTTCCGAGTTGTTCGTCCAGCTCACTAATCTCATTTTTAAGTGATCGAAGCAGTTTACACGAATCATCATAATGTTCTTTCACATTTTGCGGGAAAGACTGCTCAGGTCCCATGCATTGGCGCTCATGATTCAGTGCACGATACGTATTAATCAGCGGAAGAGCAGCCGAAAATGATGTCCACAATTGGTATTCGTGCTGCACCTTTTTCTTTTTAAGTTCCAACTGCTTCAATTGTTCTTTTCCATCATGCACGCTGTTTTGAAGCTGCTGATAGCTGTCCAGCTTCTTCTCCCATTCCCTTAGCTGGGCGGAACAATTATTCAATTCAGCGAACAGGCGATTGATTTGTGGTTTTTTACCGCTCTTCTTAAACAAATCGGCGCACTGTTTTTCCAATTTTTGTTCCAGTTTTCCCAATGTCCCGCTGCCAATCATCCCTGCTCCAAGCAGCAGATCATTCATATCTGCGGGATTCATCTTATCAATGTTTCGGAGTCCATCCAAATCAAAACAAAAAACACTCTCGTAAAGGAGTCTGTTTGTGCTATGCAAAAATTCGTTTAGATCCGCAGACTCACCGTTTTCCGTACTAAAGCTCAGCTCTTCTTGACCGTCAAGGGTCCGTTCAAGCCGATACGTTTTGCCGTTGTCCGCCGTAAATGCTAATGAACCGCCGATCGATCCGGAACGATTTTTTCCGTTCCATTTCTCGAGTAGCTTCTTTGAAGGAAAGCCAAATAACTGGCTCAAAATAAACGCCATAATCGTTGACTTTCCTGATTCATTTTCTCCATAAATCATCGTAATCGGTGCTTGCGGCAATTCTATTTTCTTTTCTTCAAAACGGCCGAAGTGATGAACGGTCAGCGTCTTCAATTTCATCGTCATGGCGAGATCTCTCTGGAAAACTCGCCGCACCTCCCCCCAGAGCCGTCATTCGTTTTTTTCCAAGCTTGCTCCCGTTAATGCATCTGCAAGCAATTGTTCACTTTTTCTGCGAATCCATTCTTGATCTTCCTCAGACAGGCGTTCAAGATAACGTCGCCCTGAGTGGTGACCGTAAAGTACCTCGGTCGCTTGCTGTACACTGTCCCCTTCTTCTATATAACGAAATAAATCGCCAAGAAAGTGAGGACTGCTCAAAATCTGCTGCTTGTCCCAATGACTGCGGAACTCACAAGCATCCGGAACGAGCCAGATAAAGTCCCTTAATTCCTTCTCATCCTCGTTAAGTGCGTCAATGAGCTCATGAAGCAGTTCTTCTGTCTCACTGCTTTGCATTTCAGGACCTGTAAAAGAAAAACGCAGACGGATAAACGCTCCTGCTTGCTTCTTTCGTTCCTTTTCTTTGAGCGCATTTATGGTCGTTTCCAATTGATCGGCTGTCACTGTTCCTGAAAAATTGAGTTCACTGCGTCGCCATTCTATATCCGAAGTGGGGAGAAATCGGACCTGCACACCGTGCGGATCCAATTCAACCATTGACGCGCCTTTAGGACCAAGTTCAGATTCTTTGAAGGATAGTCCTTGGATATCGCCTGGATACCAAGCCGGTACCGGGGATAATAATTGCTGCCTCTTATGAATATGTCCAAGCGCCCAATACTGAAATCCTTGTTTTTCCAGCTCGCTTATTGAAAAAGGCGCGTAGTTGCTGTCATCCGTCCCTGAGTGCGGCTCTCCATGGAGAATAGCAATGTGATAATCCGCATTCCCGCTTCTTTCATAATACGGAATCATGTCTTGTTTAATCCAGCGCTGATGATAGCTGAACCCGTACAGTTTGACCGTTTGTCCGCCTGCGCATGTCACCGACATGGCGGAAGGAGTCTCGGGAAAAACATGCACATTATCTGGAAGGCTCAGATGACCCCATGCTTTATTAACAAAATCGTGATTGCCATAAATAAGGTAAACAGGAATCGATGCTTCATTTAATCGTTTCATTTCACGTACAAATGCACGCTGTGCTTTAATACTGCGATGACTGTTATCGAAAATATCTCCGGCGATGATCATAAAGTCAGGCCGTTCATGGAGTGCGGTACTCGTGAGGTGATTGAGCGCGGTAAATGTACTCTCAGCTGAGCGACGGCGAAGCGGCTCAGGGAGCTGCGTTAAACCGTCGAAGGGGCGGTCAAGATGCAAATCAGCCGCATGAATAAATCGAATCATAGGATTCCTCCTTCCAGACACGTTTATTAATTTTATTTTACCATAACCGATCACACGTTCTCAATCATCAGAACGATCAATTGAACATTGCGCCAAAAAATCAAAAAAAAATCAAAAAGCAGCCTATTCAGGCTGCTTTGTAAAAAACATTTGTTAATTTAGGTATGTTGAAACTTCAGTGTTGTTTATTCGTTCATTTATTGCAACACAAATGTCCACAAAGCAAACTTTAATGGACACGAATTTGTTTACGTAATACTTCTTTTACCATGTACGCCACACCGTCCATGTCGTTCGAACGGGTAACCCAATCTGCTTTATTCTTTACTTCAGCCGGTGCATTTCTCATCGCCACGCCAAGACCGCATTTCTCAATCATCTCGGCATCATCGAAACCGTCGCCCACGGCGACGATTTCATTAAGCGGAATACCGAGCTGCCCGGCAAAGAACAAAAGCCCATTAAACTTGGAAGTGCCTTGTCGAACCAGTGTCAGACTGTCCTGCTCAGTTCTCTGCACTTCCAGCGATGGGAAGTAGTCGTTCATTGCCTTTTCAAGGTCATCCATGACCTTCTTATCATCCAATTTTACTTTAACGTCTGTCGCCCCTTCATAATTTTCAAGCAAATATTGACTGAGCGAATCAACATAAGTTACTGGATAAAAAAGCGGTTCGTTCATCCCAATTGTCATTTTTGCGATCAAATTTTTTTGATTAGGACGATTACTGATCGATAATCGCTCATGTGACATCTGAATTTGACAAGGGTAGGTTTCGAGAAATTCAGCGAGCTGCATCAGCACACTATGATCAATTTTACTTGTGTAGACCGGGTCATCAATAGATGACGATACAAAAGCACCGTTATGTGTGATGATCGGCTGCGAGAGCCGCAATGCCCTTGCGACTTTTGCTGCAGAATGAAAATGGCGTTCAGATACTAACGTGACAACAACACCTTTTTTTTGCGCATACTGAATGGCATCCTTTGTTTGACGATCAAGCCTATTGTTGCTGCTCAATAGGGTACCATCGATGTCCAGTGCAAGTAAGCGATATACCAAGGTTATCCCCCTCTTCGGAATCCAAATCAGTACTTATTCCTTTGAAAAGCTTATGAAAGGAGAATACAAAATAGAACCAGGCATTAGACCGTGCACAAGCCAAAGTCAAGCTAACCAAACGAAGAAAAGAGAACGGCAGAAGCCGTTCCCTTTTTATCATCTATTCATTTCATTCAAATTACTTTTGATAGCCGCCAAATTGAGACTGGGCTTGTTGTACCAAACGTTTTGTAATTTCTCCACCTACGGAACCATTTGCTCTTGATGTTGTGTCTGGTCCAAGGTTTACGCCGAATTCGCGTGCAATTTCTTCTTTCATTTGATTAACTGCTTGCTGTACACCTGGCACTACTAACTGATTTGAATTTGCCATGTGTTTCACCTCCCTTATAAGCCTATTGTGCTCTGCGATGGATTTCTATATTCGAAAAGCGGCATGGAAATTTTTAGGCAAATAAAGTGATGAGGAAGCACGCAGAACAAATCAAACGACTTGAGTCAGTTTTCCGGTCTTCGGGTCCATGACTAGGCCAACAACCGGTGTATGTTCAGGTAGGAGCGGATGATTCTTAACAATCGATACACTCTTCTTCACTTCATCTTCTACGGATTGAAAACCATTCAGCCACTGATTTAAGTCAATCGCAACTTCATTAAATTTCTGATCAGCGACTCCGCGCTGCTTGATATCGTTAATCATCTTTTCTGCATGCAAGCCATGCATGCCGCAGTCCGTATGTCCGATAATATAGACAGCTTCCGATTCAAGCTCATACAGTGAAACAAGGATGCTTTTCATTGTATTGCTATATGGAGATTCCACCATTCCGCCTGCAGACTTCAGCATAATCGCATCGCCATTTTTCACATTCAACGCCTTTGGCAGCAATTCAATGAGCCTGCAATCCATGCAGGACACAATGGTCATCTTCTTTATTGGGCGACTCGGTGCTTCAAAAGGCCGATACGCTTCATCTTTAACAAATTGTTGGTTAAAATCAAGCATTTCTTTCAGCTGCGACATAATTCATTTCCCCCAAGTCAAGTATAAATGTCACAGTTAATCATAAAAGAAAATGATCTATGAATCCAATATTGTGACTTGAAAAAGCAAAAAAACCGTCTCCCTCAATGGGAAACGGTTTTTTTAATGGTTAATCACAGCTTAGTAACGTTAGCTGCTTGAGGTCCACGGTTGCCTTCGACAACTTCGAATTCAACGGCTTGACCTTCGTCAAGAGTCTTGAATCCGTCAGTTTGGATCGCGCTGAAGTGCACGAATACGTCGTTTTCGCCTGGAACTTCGATGAAACCGAAGCCTTTGTCGCTGTTAAACCATTTAACTGTACCTGTTTTCAAAAAGAAAACCTCCTAATAATAAGTGGATGTTCAATGTACTTGAACGCACTTTAAAAAATTTAATATATGCGTATGTTTTATCCGGCGTACCTTATCCTTGCAGCTGCAGATATTAAATCATTCACCAACAAGGGTCTTCCCGCAAAAATAAAAAATTCACATATTATAAAAAGTATCAATAAAAAAGTACAAACACATTGATAATCCTTTTATAACACGTGAATTATAAATGTTACCTTTTATCATACATACATAATCATAAAATTAGACCTAACAAAAAGAGTAAAAACATCAATCGGCTTTTCCGACGCCGAAACAACGAAAGCCCTACCTCTCTTCCATCCTTACGGTTCCTCTGACCGAGCCAGTATGATTCAGCGCAAGATCAATCTGCTTTTCATACAATCTGTTGCACAGTATTGACAAGAACACAATCCTATATTCAAAAAAACAATCAGTAATTTTGTCATTCACATTAGGTCTACTTTAGTATAGAGCCCAAAAGTAGAAATGTCAACTAATGAAAAGCCGAAACCTTAATTAATGAATGACAAAGGTGTCAGCCAGTTTATTAATGAACAACAAAAACGTTTAGGATCTTTTCTAAGTCCTCAATCTTACGTGCGTAGAGCAGCATTCTGCGACGATTGGTATCGACGACCAGAACGCCGTCCTCGGACAAATTCATTTTTTTTACTTGATCATACTTTATAAATCCCAATCCATAAAAGAAACCATCTTTCTTAAATCGTGCCATTGGTGCTTTAACAAATGTATTGTAAAGCAGTGTCAGCACCAAGAGGATCAATGCAATATTGAGAAATATGCTGTTATCACCTCTGACCGTATTTGAAACGTAGATAATCACAAGCAATGCCGCTAAAATAAGCTGATCCAAATAGTTACGTTTTCTTAGGCGCACAGATAAAATTGTTTTTCCTTTCAGCAAGCGAACGAGCAGGTCATCATAAAGAATATAAGCCAACAGCCCAGCGAAAATAAGATACATAACAACAATGGTAAGTGTCATCTGCAGTCCCCTCTTTCAATCACGACCTATTAATAAGTACATTTTAAATCATTCAACTGGTTTATGAGACGCCTATGTGCTCTTTAATCATAATAAAACTGAAAAATAGCCGTGACAGCTTCCAACTTAGTTCGGTTGATCATAATAGAAAACAGTAAGTCGATCCTTTAAAATTTCTATATAACTCAATTTTCGCAGCTTGTTCGGCTTAGAAAATAGCCTTTCCTTTAACGAAAAGTAATTCCCATTGCGGCGAGGCCAGTACCTAGATTTTTTTTAAGCAATCCCGTGGCTGAAATTTCCATGTAAAATCCACCAACCTGAGGGCTTAGTTTCGATTGAACGGTTAATCGTTTAACTGCTATTTGCCGCAGTCCTTCAGCTAAATACATTACTCGCCTTTCAAAATCTTTGTCTTTTTCAACATTATTTTTAAAAGTGATGAACACGTTGCGTTCATCATCTTGTATTTGTTCATCAAGAATAAGATCGTAGACTTTTTCTAGAATTGCCTCTTCTTGTTCTTTCCGACTCAATTTCTTGTTTTTAGACATAAAACTTTATCCCTCTTTTTATGGAACGATATAGCTACCGGCAGCTGAACTCACCCAAACGGTGGCAATAACTTGAAGGTGTTTGAAAGCAAAGTAATTATATTTTTTCCCTTTTTCTAACTCACGAGCATAATCCACAATGATTTTTGATCATTAACTTTTACTTCTTCATCAGAGTATGCTTCATTAAGGACTATGTAAAGAAAAAAACAGCCGTTTGCAAAGCGGCTGTTGATTCAAGTGAGAAGCAAATAATTCAAAAATACAGGATATTAATTACTTCTTTTTCGACCAAACAAGGCTTTCAGACCACGTTTAACAACTTGAAAGAACGTCAGCGATCGAACCATTTGTTCCGGGTTAACGTATTTTCGTATCGCACGCAAAGCGTTCTTCGGATGCTTGGAAGAAAAAGTGTATGTTCCATTTTTCTTCGTTCGTATTGCATAGCGTGGAATCCACTTTCCCTTGAACATCACTGAGGCAACGACGTAATCAACGTCAGCCCAAGGAATTCGAATGTATTTTTGAGCATTTCGGTCGTTATAAAACTCAAACCCCTTGTCTCCAATCATAATTTTACCGTAATCAGTCAGCCCAATATAAGAAGTGGCATCGGTTACAAAATCGACTTTGGTGTTAATTGATTGAACCATTTTCTTGCTTCACTTCCTTTCGCTATACTCGTTTATTATACTTTTTCCCCAGTGATCAAACAATTTTGATCGGGTAGGTTTGGGCAGAATAAACACTTGTAAATAAAGCCTGACATCCTTGACTTAAGAGGAATCAGGCTCAATTTATTGGTATACAACTCCTGGAATGCAGGATTGATACTCAACTTAATAACTCAATGAATAAACAATAATTTAAATTTTCACTGTTACATCACGTTTAGTAAGTGCAAGACGATACCAACCACGAACAACCCAAGAATCATAACGATTGGTGAAACTTTCTTCTTAAGCAGCCACATGCAAAGAAGCGTTAATGCCAATCCGGCTAAACCAGGAATTAAGCTGTCCAAGTTGTTTTGTAACGTTGTTATTTTATGCGCGTCTAATGAAAGACCGGCTGCCTGCTGCTCCAACGCAGCTTTGATTCCTTGTGCTCCGGAAGGTAAGTGACTCCAATCAATGAATGCGCCTTTATCCAGTTTAACTGAAGATACAATAGGCGTGAACTTTACCGATACCCAACGGTTAACTAATGAACCCAGGATGAACATACCAAGAATGGATGCGCCTTTAGTAATGTCCTGAAGTAATCCGCCGGATAAGTCGTCTGTGATTTTAGAACCCGCTTTATAGCCGAATTCCTGCGTATACCACATGAACGCCATACGAATAATATTCCATCCAAAGAAATACAGAATAGGTCCCAAAATGTTACCGGTCATCGCAAGAGAAGCTGCTAACGCACCAAGGATTGGTTTTACCGTAAACCAGAAAGCCGGATCACCAATACCTGCCAGCGGCCCCATCATGCCTATTTTAACCCCTTGAATGGCGACGTCATCAACAGGTGCGCCATTCGCACGCTCCTCTTCCAGAGCAAGGGTCACACCGATAATTGGTGAAGCGACATAAGGGTGCGTATTAAAGAATTCCAAGTGACGTTTGAGTGCAGCCGCACGATCTTCCTTAGATTTGTATAATTTTTTGATTGCCGGAATCATTGTATACGCCCAACCGCCATTTTGCATCCGTTCATAGTTCCAAGAGCCTTGAAGGAACGTTGAGCGCCACCAAACAGAAATACGATCTTTTTTTGATAATCTCACTTCTTGTGCCATTTTTATTTCTCCCTCCTTTTTAGTAATTATCAATAATGTCGCCTAGTGGATCACCGGTGTTTGAGTTTCCGCCATTACCTGAGCCGCCTTGCTTGGAAAGCACTAAATAGATAAGGGCAAGAGATACACCGATCGCACCAAGACCGATAAGAGTGATCTGTGTCACCGTCGCGAGTACGAAACCGATCGCGAAGAATGGCCATACTTCTTTGGTAGCCATCATGTTGATAACCATGGCATAACCTACGGCAACGACCATGCCGCCACCGATGGCTAAACCAGCTGTCAGCCAAGTTGGCATGGATGCAAGCAAACCTCGCACCGGACCGGCACCAACAGCTAAAATTAATGCTGCCGGAATGGCGATACGTACGCCTTGCATACAGATCGCGCTGATGTGCCAGAGTTCAACTTTTTTGAAGTTTCCCTCATTAGCTGCAGCATCCATAAAGTGTACGAAAGCGGTTGCAATTGTACGGCAGATGATGGTTAATAATAAACCGGCAACGGCAAGCGGGATGGCAATCGCGATGGCTGACGATACACCGGCATTGCCTTGCCCACTGAGAACTAAAATAATGGCAGAGGCAACGGATGCCAGCGCTGCATCAGGCGCTACTGCGGCACCGATATTCGCCCAGCCTAGAGCAATCATTTGCAGCGTACCGCCAAGGATAAGACATGGGATTAAGTTTCCTGTCACAAGTCCGATTAACGTACAGGCGATGACTGGTTGGTGAAAATGAAATTCATCCAGGATTCCTTCCATACCCGCTAAAAATGCGACGATAACAACTAATATAATTTGAATAATGTTCAAATCCATAATGGTTAATCCTCCCTTTCTCCTGATCGTTTAGATTATCTTAATCTGTTTAATTCCTCTTGCGCTTTCCTGAGAATTTCGTTCATGTCACCTTTTGAATCGTTTGGCACTTTGCGCACATCGAATTTTAAACCGGCTTCTTTTAACTGAGCGAAAGCATCAATATCATCTTGGCTAAAGGCAAGCACCTTGTTCGGTTGAACTTTACCCGGTGAGTGGGCCATAGAACCCACATTGATGGTCGTCAATGAAACGCCGCCCTTAACCGCTCTGACTACGTCCTGCGGATTTTCGAAAAGAAGCAGCGCGCGTTCACCGCCGAAATGTTGATCATCTTTCGCAATTTTGATCATTTGGCTGACAGGAACGACGTGTGCTTTCACGCCTGGCGGAGCAGCTTGTTGGATCAATTTCTTTCGCAAATCATCCTGAGCTACCGCATCGGATACAACAATAATCCGTGTCGGTTGAGTCGTTTTAGCCCAAGCAGTTGCGACCTGACCGTGAAGTAAACGAGAGTCGACACGTGCCAGCACGTATTTAAATTTACCGGGAATGCCTTTCTTTGTCTGCTGTGCAGGAGCTGCACCAGTTGCCTTTGCCGGTTCTAATTCTTCAGGTCTGATTTTGACCCCTTCTTTAGCTGTACGTGAAATATGCGCAGCGACTTCACGCGCGGTGTTCATGGATAAGCGTGAAGCATAGGCCTCAATCAACATCGGCAAGTTCATACCCGCAACAATCGCCCATTTGTCTTTGTGTTCTTCAAACAAGCTGTTGACTTGATTAAAAGGTGTCCCGCCCCAAAGGTCGACTAAAAACAGTACTTCTTCTTGATCATTTAATGATGCAATTGCTTTTTTCATTTTTGCCTTAACGTCATTAGGGCCTTCGTTGGGCATTAAGGTAACCGTTTTGACATTCTCCTGCTCTCCAAAAATCATTGAGCCGGATTGGAAAATGCCTTCAGCAAAATTGCCGTGGCTTGCCAGAATAATACCTACCATTCTTTTATACCTCCTACTTTATAAATTTTGTTACTTTTGCACATTACTCACGCATCCAGCTCTGTTATCGCTTTCATTAATTTAAAACAATAAACTGATCGATTTGCAGTGCTGAGACGCATCTCACCCCCCTTCATGAATAGGGAAGGACACAATAAGGTAAATCAGAAAATGTAAAAATGATTTATTCTACACCAAACCTTTTTCGGAAAGCGACTTCCAAAGATTTTTCGAGCTATCATTGGAAACCTTGCGGACATCAAGCTTAATCCCATGATTGTGAAACCACTTGAAAGCCTCTACATCGGCTGCACTAACAGCAATCGCATCGGTAACCATGACGCGCGTGCTGTCAAAACTAATTGCACCAATATTGATAGAATCAACCTTTATGCCGCCTTCGACAATATATCTTGCGTCAACTGCGTTTTCAACCAGAATCATAGGCTTTAAAACGCCAAAACGCGGATCATGATACAGTCTTACCATCTTCTCCAATGTGAGGACATGCGTCCTGATCCCAGGAGGTGCAGCGTGTACAATCAATGTCTTGCGTGTCCGATCGCGTGCCACACGATCCGACACTACTAAGATGCGATTAACGTTGATGGCTTTTGCCCAATTCGTAGTCACTTGCCCATGTAACAAACGACTATCAATACGTAATAAACGAACATCCATCGTCATGACAATCCACCATCATTTCTCGTGTGACTAAAATACCTACGATCACTCCCCCACCTCTGCCGAGTATACAATCCACATTCATGACCACGAATGCATACACAACAGTATAAGCAATTTACATGCCACTTTTTGTGTATCACATAAAGGGGTTGCTATCATAGGCTTTTTTCCAAAGCAAAAAAATAATTGACACATTTAAATTGTGTATCAATTATTTTGTGTATCATTTTTTTCTTTTTCTGTATTAAATAATTCGACGATATAAAACACTTCTGCATCTGAAAGATTAATATTAAGTGTTTCACGCAGAACCTCATTCGCTTGTTTAACGATCGGATACATTTTTTCCATTTTGATGCTCGATAGTCTTTGCTCATCAACACTCATTTCTGAGCGTATTAAATAACGTTCAATCGCTCCTGCCATATGCATGATCAAACTAATTTTGAACGCATTGGACATTTTAAACTCACTTCTCAATTGAATAAAATTGCAATAGTCCCACAATATTTTCACAATTTTCGCAGGATTAATGAATGTAAAGTACTGTTCCAAATAGTTCTGACTCATTTCTTCCGTTAATAATTCCGAATCATCCAGAGCCTCTGCTTCATCTGCTGCATGATTGTTTATTTCTTCAACCAGGCTGACAAAACTCTCTCCGCCACCCTGCAATAAATTCTCTAATGATACAAATGGAGCAGCAACTTGGGGTTTCACAACGCCAGTCGTGGCTACGATTAGATAGTTTTGCTGGATCTTTGCAATTTGTTCTTTCATAGTCACAACTGAAACTGTGATCACTGTGATATCGTCAATCAAGTTGTCAACTAATATTTTATCCAACAGGTCCTTAATTTTGCTGGCTGTCCCTTCACCAGTCGAACAAATCGCAATAATAGCCTTCTCTCTTCGATCTGATCTTTTCTGAACATTATTTTTCTTTTGATGGCCCTTTTCGATCGTTCGTGAATAGCCGTCAAATTCACGTAATTCTCGATATACCGTTTCAAGGTCACTATCGATCAGTGCTGTTTTACGAGCTGCTTCAAGCACCATCGCTGTAGTGACCATATCGATCGTTTTGACATGAACATCTGTTTTCTCTGTCAGTTTGCTGCTAAATGTACTAAGAGACCCCATATCGACCAAGAGTAAAACACCGTTGCCCTGATCGATCGTTTTAACTTGCGCGGCAATGCCATCCAATGCGATTTTAGGACTCATTTCCAGCGGCATATCATATGCGGCGATGTTGTCGACAGACAGCAGTTGTGAAACAACTTGCACCATTGAGGATGCAGTACTGTTACCATGTGCTGCCACAACAATGCCAACTTTTCCGGTTTTAGGTTCTGATTTTAAAGATACCAAAAGAATGGCCATGTAATAAACTTCAGATTCAGGTATAGGAAAATGATAATGATCCTCAATCAACTCTTTAACGCGTTCAGCGAGTTTGAGCTCATCTGGATAGTCATGGACCATTGAAATCAAATCTGCTGAAATAGTTCGCAACGGTTTCCCTGACTGAACCCGTTTAATAAAAGAACTGATGTGTAAACTCATCGCATAAATGAAATTATCCCTGGCTGGATAATTCTCTCTTTCCTGAAGCATCTGCTGGATCTGCATGGTTAAATCAATAATTTCTTGATCAACGATCTCATTCAGACTACTGACTGTTTTATCCAACTTTCCCTGACGATAAAAAGATTTCAAATGCAAATTGATATCGGTCATAATGAAGTTATTGATCGCCGCTTGATCCAATCCTTCGTCTTTTAACAGCGCAGCTTTATCGCCTATGATTTCATACAAATTATACGGCAATTCGTAACTGTCACTATCCGGAAGACCGCGCTTTGCATCGGGCTTGATCACCATCGTCGGTTCGAGCAATCGACTCAGATTCCCCAATTCTTGCCGATTGTTAGCCAAGTTGGAAAGTCCGTCTTTGATATTAGGCGGCAAGCGGCTAAAAAGCAGGGTTATTTCATTTTTATTTTGCATGCTGTTCAGAAAGCCTTGGGCACACACTAATTGAATATTAGATTTCAACTGCCCAACATTACCGTAGGTTACACTTCCCAGCAAAGCTTGAACAACATCTTCGCTTAAACGAATATTTTTATGAATCCGATTCGCTTCAAGCGTTAATAATTGCTCTAATAGTTGCAATCGTTCACGAGCGCTTCTTTGGTTGAAATCCGGCAGCTGAATGATGATAGGGATTCGACGCACAAAAGTCTGCAATAATGAGCTTTTCGGGTCTTCAGTTGTTGCATAAACAAGCCGGACGTCCGCATGATGAATTTTGGCAGTTTCACCTAAACGGCTGTATGTCCCATGATCCATAAAATAAAAAATCATTTCTTGCCCTTCAGGCGGCAGACGATGTACTTCATCAAGAAAAAGCATTCCGCCGTCTGCTTCCTGAATCAGACCATCCTTATCAGCGTTAGCGCCGGTAAAAGCTCCCTTGACGTAGCCAAACAGATGCGACATCAACAACTGCGGATTGTGTGCATAATCCGCACAATTAAATGTGGTAAATCCCTTTTGGGAAATGATCTCTTTATCCAAAGCAAAACGGTACATTTTATGAGCAAAATACGTCTTACCGGATCCCGTTGGTCCAATGATCAGTGTATTCAGTCCGTGCGGCGGATAAAGCAATGCTGCCTTGGCCTGTTCGACTTGATTCTTCAGGCTGTCGCGGCTGCCGATCATGTGCTCAAAAACATCCGTTTCGTTCTTATTCGCAGTATCTTCCTTTTCAAGGTTATGATCAATGATACGAGCATTCCCAGCAAACCCAATGTTGGGTTTCTGCTGCATCTTTATTTTGTGTTTACCGACTGCATGATCCACGAAATAGTGAACGGGTCGACCATTTGTCTTCTTCACCCTTCCCTCTCTGACAAGCAGATTTAACTCCTTGCTGACATTCGGGCGAAGCACACCAATCGCTTCGGATATTTCGCTGGTTGTCACACCGTGAGCCATACCAAGTGCAAACTTTTCTAAATAAGTTAAGACTTTTTCACGCCGAGTCATTATTGCCCTCCTTTTTATTAAATTGTGTATCGCTAGTGTATCACAAGTCACAAATGTAAGCGAGTTCATTGTCTAAACTACAGGATTTTTTATATGATCAGCTATCCTGTATGTATCCTTTTATTAACCTTTGCATAGCACATTCATTTACTTGTAACTACTTGTAATTTTATTATTTTTACTTATAATTACTTATAAAAGGATACCATTTAACTATAATCCTGTATTTTCGATCACGGGCACATCTCTCTTAACTTTTATACGTAAAAACATGGATAATGCACAAATGTATTGATTACCGGAACAAGAAGACAAACGAATGCTAAAAAAAGAAAGGAGATGAGTATCATTTATCAAGAAGAACGACTGTCAGCAATCCTCGATAATCTGCAAGAAGCACGCAGCCTATCTGTGGCAGATATCTGCCGGCTTTACAATGTCTCACGTGACACGGCTCGTCGTGATATTGTCAAGCTCACAGAGCAAGGCGCCGCAATCCGAACGCATGGGGGCATCGCTCTACAGGATTTTCAAAACAAAATATTAGCGTACCGCGATCGTTTGCAGGCCTATTCCGACATCAAAATGCGCATAGGGAAAAAAGCGCTCACCTTTCTGAAGCCTAATGGCTATTATTTTTTCAATGCTTCAACAACCATTTCCTGTATGGTGCGTCAGATTGATATGCCCATTCACGTCTTTACACAATCGCTGGATGTTGCTGAATTGTCATCTCAGAAAGAAGGCGCAGCAGTTCATGTGTTTGGCGGGAAGCTAAATCTCGAAAATCGATTCTTCTTTTCTGCGGAAAGTATGAAGCAAATGGAGAGTATCCACTTTGATGCAGCATTTCTCGGGGCGGCGGCGGTCGCCGATGACGGGGTCTATTATGAGGATGAAGAAGATGCCTGGATCAGCAGGATCATATCAGAGCATTCCAATCAGATGGTTATCCTTACAGATCATAAAAAATTCAATCAGAAAAGCAGATTTAAAGCATTCGATTGGAGTCATGCAGATGTTCTGATTACCGATCGTGCACTTACCGAACGATTTCAAACTTCACTAGAAGCGCAAGGCGTTCATCTCATTCTCACCGATGAAACAAAATGAAAGGCGTTTATTTATTTTCAAAGGGAGTGGATTTATATGCCGATTCAGTTGATTTTCAGTGATATCGATGGTACGTTGATCAATTCAGAGCATGTCATTACGAAGAAAACCGTCCAGGCAATTAAACAATGTGCAAGCCAAGACATTCCCTTTATTCTCATTTCAGCGCGAATGCCGAGCGGAATTATTCCCTTACAACGACAGCTCGGCTCGCTTGACCCAATTATTTGTTACAGCGGGGCGCTTATCGTCGATCAGAATGATACTTCAAGTGAGCCTTTGCTCTCTGTCACAATGAATCCGCAAAGTGTACAGTTTGTCTATCAGCAGATTTGTAACCGTTTCCCTAAAATTAGCTTTTCTGCATACAGTTTCAATCGATGGCTTGTCCCAGAGAAAACGGATGCTTGGATCGCTCAAGAAGAGGCCATTGCACGCACCCCTTCATCTACTTATGCATTCCAAGATCAGGTACCGGAAAGTCTGCCGCCGATTCATAAACTATTGTGTATGGGTGATCCGGAAGATATTGACCAATTACAGACTGTTCTTTCTGAAGCAACTATTGATGCCGTATTTTATAAATCAAAACCGACCTATCTGGAAATCATGGCAAAAGATGTCAGTAAGGCAAACGCGATGCGCGAAATAATGATTCGTTATCATATAGCTCAAGAACATACACTCGCCTTTGGCGATAACTTTAATGATGTACCCATGCTTCGATTCGCTGGGATCGGTGTAGCGATGGGTAATGCCCCGGAACAGGTAAAAGGATCGGCTGATTTTGTGACGCTCTCTAATGATCAAGACGGTATTAAAGCTGCCCTTGAGCGATTAGGCGTGCTTACATTGAATTATTGAATCGATTCGTTTGCAAGCTGATTCATCCAGCGATCCAAGAAGTCAAACAAGATCGATTTATTCTGCTGAATCAATCCGAATCGGCCGCATAAGTCTGGAATCCCCTGGATATACTTTCCGGCAACCAGTTCATTGCGCGAATGTTCAATAATTTCACGAATGTTTTCCTCGCCAACTTCCAAATGAAATTGCAGACCCACCACCCGTTTGCCGTATAGAAACGCCTGATTTCGGCAGCCTTTGCTGAAGGCCGCATGCGACGCTCCTTGCGGAAGATCGAAGGTATCTCCGTGCCAATGAAAGACTATTATCTGCTTGGGCATGCCTAAAAATGGCAGCTCCGGCTTATTCACAAGCGAGATCGGAAACCAGCCGATCTCTTTTTCTTTTCCAGGATAAACATTCGCCCCGAGACATTCGGCCAGAAGTTGCGCGCCAAGACAAATGCCCAAAACAGGAATATTCTTCTGAATCGCTGTTTTGGTCCATTCCTTTTCTCGCTTAAGCCACGGATAGACCTGTTCGTCGTCACAATTCATGGGTCCCCCCATAACAATCAGCAAGTCGATTTTTTCAAAATCAGGCTCGACAAAGTTATTTTCATAAAAACAGGTTCCTGTCAATTCATAGTGGCGCTGCCTGCACCATTCAGAAATAAATCCCGGTTTCTCAAACGAAACATGCTGAAAAAAATGTACACGCATCTTGCCCATCCTCTCATTACAATACGATTTGTGCACGCGATTGCGTGTTGAAAATACGACAAAGTCCGAAAAGGAGTTCGTTCTCCCCTTTCCGGACTTAAATAATCTTACGTCAATCGAAAAGATCCCCGAGCATATCCATCACTGATTTCTTTTTCTTTCTGCGCGGCTCATAATCTCTGCCTTTTCTCTTATCATAATATGAATCTTCCTTATAGTCACGGTCTCTGTAGCTTTTCTGTTTCTTTTCGTCATCATCTTGTTCGTACCAGTCATTGAATGGACGACGTACTTCCTTCACTCGAGTGGATAATTTATCTAACTCTCCTCGATCCAGCCAAACACCTTTGCAATTTGGGCAAGTGTCTATCAGCACACCGTCTTTTTCAACTTCTTTCATGCGGACATCATCGCATACCGGACAAAACATGGCTTCACTCCTCTTTTAGGCTTCATCATTATTTTATCAAAAATCTGATTAAAACGCGCTTACTAAACTTCTTCTTTGCGTGCCCTCATTTAAGTCACCGAATCGACACGATCTTTTGAATAAATGTTAACAAAAAAGTCACAACTAATGTGTAAGCGTTTACATCTGTTATTATATAATTAACATGTGCTCAAGGATAATATGTTCAATTAGTCGACCATTTAAATGAGGAGATGAACGGCATGGAAGCAGTAGTAGAAGAAAGCAAGTACGGATCTGCGTGGGACGGATTTGTTGAAGGTATTTGGAAAAATGAGATTGATGTACGCGATTTCATCATGAAAAATATACATGCATATAAAAATGATGAATCTTTTCTGGCAGGACCAACAAAGAATACAGAACTTCTATGGAAACAGGTAATGGAGCTTTCCGAACAGGAACGGAAAAATGGTGGTGTTCTGGACATGGACACCGAAATTGTTTCAACGATCACCTCTCATCAACCAGGATACTTAAACAAACAGTTGGAGAAAATCGTTGGCGTGCAGACCGACGCACCGTTCAAACGTGCGCTGATGCCTTTCGGCGGCATTCGTATGGCGAAGCAAGCCTGTGAATCCTATGGATATAAGTTAAATGATGAAGTAAATCATGTCTTTACCGAATACAGAAAAACGCATAATCAAGGTGTTTTCGACGCATACACGGACGAAATGAAGTTGGCTCGCCATGTCGGTATTATCACCGGACTTCCGGATGCCTATGGCCGTGGGCGTATTATCGGTGATTATCGCCGCATCGCTCTGTACGGCATTGATTTTCTGATTGAACAAAAGAAAATTGATAAACAAAGCACTGGCGGTAAAATGAGCGAAGAAGTCATTCGTCTGCGTGAAGAACTGACGGAACAAATTCGTGCGTTGCAGGATATTAAGAAAATGGCTGCAAGCTACGGGTTTGATATTTCTAAACCTGCAGCAAATGCACGTGAAGCATTCCAGTGGCTGTATTTCGGCTATCTGGCTGCTGTTAAAGAACAAAATGGCGCAGCAATGAGCCTAGGCAGAACGTCATCATTTCTTGACATTTACATTGAACGTGATCTTGCAAATGATGTGCTTACTGAAGAAGAGGCACAAGAACTGGTTGACCACTTTGTCATGAAGCTGCGTCTCGTTAAGTTCGCCCGTACGCCTGAGTATAACGAACTGTTCAGTGGCGACCCGACCTGGGTTACCGAATCAATTGGCGGCATGTCGGTTGACGGGCGTACGCTCGTGACGAAAAATTCATTCCGATTCCTTCATACACTGGAGAATCTCGGACCTGCTCCGGAACCAAACCTGACTGTACTTTGGTCAAAGCAGCTGCCTAAGCAATTCAAAGAATATTGTGCGAAAATATCAATCAAGACAAGTGCCATTCAGTATGAAAATGATGATTTGATGCGCGTACAATACGGCGATGATTATGGCATTGCCTGCTGCGTATCGGCAATGCGTATCGGGAAACAAATGCAATTCTTCGGTGCTCGTGCCAATTTGGCAAAAACACTGCTCTATTCGATTAACGGCGGCGTTGATGAAATCAAAAAAGTGCAGGTAGCGCCTGCTCTCGCACCGATTACAAGTGATGTATTGGATTACGATGAAGTGATGCAAAAATTTGATCGTATGATGGATTGGCTTTCGGAACTTTATATCAATACACTGAACGTTATTCACTTCATGCATGACAAGTATTCCTATGAACGAAGCGAAATGGCCCTGCACGATACCCATATTCTGCGCACGATGGCGACAGGTATCGCCGGTCTCAGTGTTGCGGCAGATTCACTTAGTGCGATCAAATATGCAAAAGTTCACGTACAGCGCGATGAAGACGGCTTGGCAGTCGGCTTTAACATTGAAGGAGATTTCCCTAAATACGGCAACAACGATGATCGTGTTGATACAATTGCTGTGGATCTCGTTGAACGCTTCATGAATAAATTAAGAAAAGTCGGCACATACCGTGATTCTGTTCCAACCTTATCAATTCTTACGATCACATCAAATGTCGTTTACGGCAAGAAAACCGGCAGCACTCCGGATGGACGCTTACGCGGCGAAGCATTTGCTCCAGGAGCGAACCCGATGCACGGACGTGACAGCAAAGGCGCCCTTGCCTCCCTGTCATCCGTTGCAAAACTGCCTTACCGCTACTCACTTGACGGCATTTCAAACACATTCTCCATTGTGCCGCAAGCACTTGGAAAAGATGATGTCGCTCGTGAAGCAAACCTTGACGCTATGCTAGACGGATATGCAGTCAAAGGGGGTCATCACATTAATATCAATGTGTTTAACCGCGAAACACTGATTGATGCCATGGATCATCCTGAAAAATATCCTCAGCTGACGATCCGCGTTTCAGGATATGCGGTCAACTTTATTAAACTGACTCGTGAACAACAATTGGAAGTCCTTCACCGGACCTTCCACAAGTCGATCTAAAAGAGAACGGATCGGTTTCTGTTTGAGAAAGGAGGTGCCGTACATGGTTCTTGGCTCTATTCACTCCATTGAATCGTTCGGTACGGTTGACGGACCCGGCATTCGGTTTGTCGTTTTTACCCAAGGATGTCCGCTCCGATGCAAATATTGCCATAATGTCGACACACGAGCGATCGGCACCGGCAAACAAATAAGCGTTGATGAGATCATTAATGAGCTGAAGGATTACCTGCCGTTTATTCAATCATCGGGTGGGGGAATTACCGTCAGCGGAGGCGAAGCCATGCTTCAAATTCCGTTCCTCACTGAATTGTTTAAGGCGTGCCAAGCAATCGGTGTGCACACGGCACTCGATACATCCGGATGCTGTTATGTCGATGCTCCGTTCTTTCATAAAAAGTTCGATGAGCTGGCTAAATACACTGATCTCGTGCTGCTCGATATCAAAGAGATAAACTCCGAACGTCATAAGTGGCTGACCGGACAGCCGAACGAACATATTTTGGCATTCGCCCGGTTGTTATCTGAAAAGCGGATTCCGGTATGGATTCGGCATGTGCTCGTACCAACGATTACCGACTCCGAAGAGGATCTGACAGAGCTCGGAACGTTTATCAACACACTGCAGAATGTGGAGCGCGTGGAAATTCTGCCCTACCATCAATTAGGAGTCTATAAATGGGAAGCAATGGGAATTGACTATCCGCTCAAAGGCATTGAATCGCCAACAGATGCAGAAGTGACACGTGCCGCGCAATTAATTCAAAAGAACATGACAAAACAGCTCGTTGCCATGCCTCAGTGATCAATAAAATAATAATGACCTTGCAGAATTTACCGCAAGGTCATTTTTTATTGCATACATTTTCACTGTTTCGTGTACTGCCTAATTTTCGGCGGAACGTAATCAGCTATAAATGCATGAATCTTCTCAATTGAATCCGTTATGAGTACTTTTGAACGATCCGCTTGTGACAGAAAACCTTCTTCGACCATCTGATCAAAAAAGCGCTGCATCAGATCGTAATAACCATTCACATTGAAAAAGATGCACGGAGAATCATTCTCCCCTACCCTTGCCCAAGAAACTGCCTCGGAAATCTCCTCAAGTGTTCCAGGTCCGCCGGGAAGCGCGATACAACAATCAGCCAGATCCATCATTTTTTTCTTTCGTTCATCCATGTCATGAGTCACAATAAGCTGATTCAGACGATCATGAGCAATTTCCCGATCCACAAGAAATTGCGGAATTACACCGATCACGTTGCCACCGTTTTCCAGCACCGTATCGGCCACAATGCCCATCAGTCCAACTTTTCCACCGCCGTACACAAGTTCATAACCATTATCGGCAATCCACTTTGCCAGTTTCACCGCATTTTTTTCATAAACAGGATTTGTCCCCTTGCTTGCCCCGCAGTAGATTGCTATTTTTTTCATTTGGGTTCACCTTCTACTATAAAAATGATATACGTTCACTATATCATAATGAAAGATGGGCTTATGCACAATTAAGAATCAATACTCATTCACTCTAAGTTTCTTGCAACACGTCTAAATCAATAATATGATTAAGAAAATATGATGAATAGACAAATGCAAATCCGTTGGAGGACGATTGTTTGAGCACATTATTACAACAAATAAAAAACAGATTAGATCATTTATCAGAAGCCGAAAAAAGCGTTGGCCGCTACATCGCACAATATCCTGAACTAGTACCAAGTATGACTTCAAAGGACCTTTCCATCAAAGCGAATGTTAGTGAGGCAAGCGTCGTTCGCTTTTGCAAATCAATTGGTGCTGCAAACTTCAAGACTTTTAAATTAGAGCTTGCCAAGGAGCTTACTGTCTCAAGGGAAGATCTCACAGATTTCTCAAGCCTTCAAAAAGCGGATGCTCCATACGATCTTTTTTGCAAGGTTACACAATTGAACAAGCAAGCCATTGAATCCATTTTACTGTCACTTGACCGTAAGAATTTTGAAAAAGCAGTCACTCGTCTGAAAACGGCTGATCGAATTATTTTTTATGGTGTTGGAGGTTCGTCAATTGCAGCAATGGATGGAAGTTACAAATTTTCTCGTCTTGGATATCAGTCAACGATGATTTCAGATTTCCATCAAGTCGCAGCAACAACCCCATTTCTTACCTCTTCTTCCGTTTTTGTAGCTGTCAGCATGTCTGGAAAAACGAAGGATGTGCTTCAGCTTGCACAACTCACAAAAAATAAAGGTGCAAGTGTTATAGCTATTACTAACGCCGACCATTCTCCCTTATTTAAAGTTTCAGATATTCAATTGTGCACACCGCCTGTCGAGCAGGATTTCCGTATTGGGAGCATTGCTTCCACGATGACCCAACTGAATATAATCGGAGCACTCTATCTGAGTGTTTTTCACTTATCAAGCGAACGGCTTGTGAATCAATATAAGGAGGCCCGTGAAGCCATTATCAGATTTCGCAGGTGACCTCAATGTTATATTTTTTTACATTGTTTGAAAGTTTATTTCACTTTTTTTCTAATTTATATTGACTTTTTGTTTCAATTTAATAGAATATTATTAATAAACATAATAAAGAGAACAGAAAAGGTGTGTATACAGTGACTGAAAAACTCACGACTGAACGCCGCAATCAGAACACGATGAACCTGGATACCATGTCACTTCATGAACTCTTAGCATTAATGAATCATGAAGATCAAACAGTTCCTCTCGCGATAAAGAATGCACTGACGCCGATTGAAGAAGCCGTTGGTCTTGTCGTTGCTTCTTTTGAGTCTGGAGGGCGGTTAATTTACATGGGTGCAGGAACCAGCGGAAGACTGGGAGTCCTCGATGCTTCGGAATGCCTGCCAACATTCAGTGTCTCCCCAAGCATGGTGAAAGGCCTCATTGCCGGGGGAGAAAGAGCACTGACAAGAGCTGTTGAGGGTGCGGAAGATAGTGAACAACTTGGAGGTGAAGATCTTAAGAATCAATCGGTTGGACCGGCGGACACGATCATCGGTATTGCAGCGAGTGGAAGGACCCCTTATGTAATCGGAGGACTTAAGTATGCACGAAGCAAAGGGGCGAAAACGGTTAGTCTCTCATGCAATACAAACGCGGCAATCAGTCGTTACGCCGATATTGCTATTGAAATTGCAACCGGGCCAGAGGTTCTGACCGGATCAACCCGTCTGAAAGCGGGAACTGCACAGAAACTGGTCCTCAATATGATTTCGACAGCTTCTATGGTCCGGATCGGGAAAGTGTATGGGAATTTAATGGTGGATGTCCAACCATCGAATCAAAAGCTGATTGCACGTGCCAAACGGATCATCATGGAAGCAACAGGTGCTGATCTTGAAACAGCTGAAAAACAATTTGAAAAAGCAAAGCACAATGTTAAAACAGCGATCGTCATGACTTTACTTCAGTGTTCATATGATGAAGCCATAGATCGACTGAATCGTGCAAAGGGATTTGTTCGCACAACTTTGAAGGAGGAATGAACGGTATGAAAAAGGAACAGCAGATGGCCACTTCTATTTTGGAAAACATTGGAGGAAAAGATAATCTTCAGAAAATCATGTTTTGCCAAACACGTTTACGCCTCTCAATAAACAAGAAAGACAATGCGGACTTAGCAGAGTTAAAAAAAATTAATGGTGTCATGGGTGTCGTTGATGATGATACGTTGCAAATCGTTGTCGGACCGGGAACGGTTAACAAAGTAGCGGATGAACTCAGTGCATTGACAGGACTTGCTATCGGCGAAGAAAAGAATCCAGATGATCTTACACTTGAAGAGCAGGCTGCAATTAATAAGCAAAAGATTAAAAGCAAAACTAAAAAGACACCAATTAAGCAATTACTAAGAAAGATCGGCAATATTTTTATTCCGCTCATTCCCGGACTCGTTGCTTCCGGATTAATTAATGGAATTGCAAACTTTGCAATTAATGCAGGGGCTGACCCTAAATCAACATTGTTGTCTATTCTTGTTTTAATAGGAAGCAGCCTCTTTACCTTTCTCGCCATTCTCGTTGGCTGGAATACTGCAAAAGAATTTAACGGAACACCTGTACTCGGTGCAATAATGGGCATGATTCTCTTCAATCCTGCACTCGCGAACATTACTATTTATGGAGAAGCACTGACACCTGGGCGCGGAGGATTATTCGGAGTCATCTTTGCTGCATGGCTAATCACTGTAGTTGAAAAGCAGGTACGTAAAGGTGTGCCAAACAGTGTTGATATCATTATTACTCCTTTGATTTCATTGCTTGTTGTCGGACTTCTTTCTCTATACGCCATTCAGCCATTATTCGGAGTCTTTACAGACGGCATTACAAATGGTATTCAGGCAATACTGAATGTTGGCGGTGTTGTTGCAGGTGCCGTTCTCGCCGGTTTCTTCCTGCCTCTCGTTATGGTTGGACTGCACCAAGGGCTGACACCAATCCATCTCGATTTGATTCACCAGTTTGGATATACTAGCCTTCTTCCAGTGCTTGCAATGGCCGGAGCTGGTCAGGTTGGTGCAGCGATTGCCATTTATGTGAAAACGAAAAATCAAAAGCTTCGCAACAACATCAAAGGCGGTTTACCAGTTGGATTTCTGGGAATCGGCGAACCACTCTTATACGGGGTCACGTTGCCTCTTGGCCGTCCGTTTGTAACAGCATGTATCGGTGCTGCATTTGGCGGAGCATTCCAGGCAGTCATGCATACAGGAGCAGTCGGCATCGGTGTATCAGGGCTGTCACTCATTCCACTGATTGCTCAAAATAAATACGTTTACTATTTTATCGGCCTTGTGATTGCTTATGCCGCAGGTTTTATCTTCACCTACTTGTTCGGATACAACGAAAAAATGGCGGAAAACATTAAATAATTCCAACGGTACAATAATATGAGAAATGGAGCGGCTAACCTGCACGCTTCATTTTTTATTTAGATTATAATTGAAGGATCGGGCAAATTATCATCTTAACAGATAAGTTAGCACAATGACTGAACAACAATTTCTCTAATTAAATCAACGATGGGAAGTGAACAGAATGCTCGGTTTTTCCGTTTATTTAAGCAAGTCAATTAAAGAGCAGGAAGAAAAAATCACACGGTACAACACGTATGGCTTTGAAATGATCTTTTCATCACTGCACATACCCGAAGAAAACGCGAACGTATATCGGGAGAGACTCTATAAACTAGGTGCGCTCGCAAAAAAATTGAAGATGAATTTAACGATTGACGTCGCCGCAGATTCTTTAAACGTTCTTCAGCTGAGTCTCCATGAAGTTTATCGATTAAAAGAACTGGGCATAAGCGCGCTTCGTTTAGATGACGGATTTAGTGAACAAACGACCGCTCAACTGTCCAAGCAAATTCCAATCGTATTGAATGCAAGTACCCTAACTTCTTCCATGCTGCAAACCATGAAAGATAAAGGTATGAATGTGGAACAAGTAACAGCTTGTCATAATTTTTACCCGCGTCCGGAGACGGGACTTTCGCGTCGTGCTTTTCGAGAATGTAATCATGTGCTGCGGAGTGCCGGGCTGTCTATTGCCGCTTTTTTCCCCGGTGATAAAGAAAAACGCGGTCCGATTTATCAAGGATTGCCGACACTTGAAGATCATCGTACACTGACTCCATTTGCTTCTCTATTAGATTTAGATCACGAATCAGTGGATGATCTTATTCTTGGTGATCCTGACATGAGCAATTGCAGCCTTAAGCAAATCGCAGCATGGAAGAACGGTATTTTTCTGTTGCATGCCCGTCGTCAAGTGGACGATCTTCCTTTACTTCGGGCTATTGCTGCACCTCAATCCAACCGTCCTGATGAAGCACGAGACTGTATTCGATCGCAGGAATCCAGAACATTGCACCTTGTAGAGACACCTGTTCTTCCAAATCATCATTTCACGCCAAGAGCCCTCGGTTCGATTACGATCGATAACAAGCTTTACGGAAGATATCAAGGCGAGATTCAGATCACAAGACGCGACCTCCCTGCGGATCCAAAAGTAAATGTCGTTGGCAAGATCATTGACGAGGACCTGCCAGTGCTTCCATTTATCCGTGGAGGTGCAAAATTCCAAATTGAATGGCTTGCATAGATCGATGTCTCGATAGAGACTCCTATCAAATTATTTAACAAGCAGATTAAGACAATAAATCATTTTGTACGCTTATATTCTCTGCATCTATTTAATAATCGGAGCATAGACAAAGTTTTTTCGTTCGCTTTGAATGATTACGTTGCTGTCATTGAAGTCTGAGTCCTGATCCAGTTTTTCACTAGCAATCAATGGCTTTTCATTCTTCGTTATTTGAGGTGTTACCGGAGGATGGATCATCATTGGGATATAAAGCATGGATACAATAAAAAGAAGACTGACTAATCTAATGCTGTGTTTTCGGACGAAACTCAATTCGCTCAGCTCCTTAGCATGATTGGCTTCCTATAATCAAGTTTAGGAGAGAAATGTGAAGAGGGTTTTAAGCGGTAATAAAGATTGAGTCATCAAAAAACAGTTTCCTCTTTATGGGGAAACTGTTTTTAACTGTGCAATCAAATTGTATTTAAGAATCTAATCTTTTTCGTCTCATTTCACCATTTTCAAAGCTGAACAGGACGGGATGATCTTCAATATAGGTTTCCAGATGAACGGTACGCCCCCACAGCTGCACAAGATACTTGAGAACGCCTTCAAGATCTCGAACATCGAGCTCCGTTCCCTCATAGCGATGTTTTAGAAGTAATTCACCGTTGTTTCTGTAATCGCCGTTCTCAACAACGATATAAGGAAATCCGCCGTTAATACGCATGGATACAAGCTGATCACGAACGTTTTTCCAATCTTTGTCTGTTATGGCGTATTTGTCGCCTTTCTTCTCAAATAAAAACAAGTCTTCTCGTTGTACGAGCCCTTTAGTTAAATAATTTCGGATGAATGACTGGTCAGATTCAAGTTCCCTTACTTCAAAAATTTTCTCCCGACCGGAGCCTTCCTGCACGCCGAATGAAGCCATCTCCTCATTCGGATGATTATAACGTTCTTCAATATCCTCAAAAATTTTCAATCCGAGATAATAAGGATTCAGACTTTGCTGTGAAGGCTGAACGACCTGCGCGTTCAACTTGGCAAACTCAACGGCCTCGTCGGATGTCAGATCAAGTTCTCGCATGATACGCGCGTGCCAATAGGAGGCCCAGCCTTCGTTCATGATTTTTGTCTCCAGCTGTGGCCAGAAATACAGCATCTCTTCTCGAAGCATCGTCAAAATGTCCCGCTGCCAGTCCTCCAGCACCTTGCTGTATTCTTCAATAAAAAACAACAGATCCTTTTCCGGACGATTTGGAAATTTGGTGTCTTCCGTTTCTTCTTCAACACGATTATCCGTGTCATCCAAATTGAGCAGATCCTGATACTGTGACAATGGTTTTTTCCTCTTCTTCACAGGCTTACCCGGTTTGCTGTCCAGCCAGTCGCCTTTACGTATAATACGCGGGTCCACATGCTCCTGAATTGCCAGTACTGCATCAATAAATTTCTCTACGTTCTTGCTTCCGTATTGCTCTTCATAGTTATGAATTCGTTCCGCAGTTGCACTCATACTTTCAACCATATCGCGTCTCGTGTTGATGAATCGGACATTATTTTTAAAGAAATCACAATGTGCCAGCACATGGGCAACAATCATTTTGTTTTGAACCAGGCTGTTGGTATTGAGCAGGAAAGCGTAGCATGGATCGGAATTGATGACTAATTCATAGATCTTGCTCAATCCCAAGTCATATTGCAGCTTCATTTTGTAAAACTGTTTACCGAAACTCCAGTGAGAAAATCGAGTCGGCATGCCATAGGCACCAAATGTATAAATAATTTCCGCGGGGCAAATTTCATACCGCATTGGATAAAAGTCAAGTCCGAATCCTTCTGCAATCTCCGTAATCTCATCAATCGATCGCTCAAGCTCTTTATGATCATCTTTTTTCATCGGATCGCAGCATCCTTTCTGTGCCATAACCGCTAGCTAGGCGCAATGACTTTATTCTTCATCATATGAACCTAGCCTGCCGGATTATACCCGGCAAATGCCTAGAAAAGCATCACCGAATGAATGATACAGAAAAAGCGTGACGTAAAAAAAGAATAAGCCGGTTGACTTATCCCTTTTTGCGTTTGACTACTGAAGTTGCATGTTTTCTCTTTGATTGACTGAGAAGCCAGCGATTTAAAAGTGAGCGAATGTGTTCTGAATCATTCGATGTTAATTGGTGATCGTTCGAATAAATGATTTGTTCATAACGCTCCGTGAGCCGCAACAGTTCTGCTCCGGCATTCGTTCCCACACGTTCTGCATATTCACGCAAAGTTTCAGATTCTGAACGTTTCATCCCATCAAACTGGAGTAATAGGAGCAGCATCCGGTACATTTTCTGGAAATCCTGGGTACTGCTGAGCGGATTCTTTTGAACTTTCCTTATATAAATGGCACGAAGCCACTTTTTTCGTGTCAACCAGGCAGCAATGGCACCGATAAGCAGGACAATCATTGTCATCCAGCCAACGTACTGCCAGTGAATCATGAGACCGGATGTTTTCTTCGCTGAATGACTTTTCGTCTGAGCATTCTCTGCTTGCTGATCCGTCTTATTCTTTGTCTGCTGATTTGTTTGTTCGTCTTGCTGTGATGAAGCATCTTGCTGATCTTCAGTTGTTTCCGACTCTCCGGATGACTGATCAGCATTTGATTGCGATGATCCGCTGTTTGACGAATTGGCGGCAAATTGACTCGGATCATTGAATGAAGGTGTAGGCTCAAATGTCACCCAGCCACTCCCTGGAAAATAAACCTCTCCCCACGAATGTGCATCTGCGTTGGTAATTTGATATTGGGTCAAATTGACCGTTTTGCCGTTGACCTTTTCTTGAAGCTGTTGCTGATAATCGCCCGAAGTAAACCCTTTTACCCAACGGGCAGGAATTCCTGCCGATCGAAGCAGGACAACCATCGCCGTTGAAAAATTATCGCAGTATCCTACCTTCGATTCGAAAAGAAACTGGTCAACATAATCCTGATTACGAGATGGTCGAGGAATATTGTCCGTCGAATATCTGAATCGTGACGACCTTAAATAATTAACGACCGCTTTCACCTGATCGTACCGATTGCTTTTCCCCGCTGTCAAACGTTGTCCAAGTTCGCGCACGCGAACCGGCAAATCCTGTGGTACTTGAAGATAGCGATCCCGGATCACCTCAGGATCACGTTCGGTAGTCGTCCTCCTCAGAACGTCCGTTTGATAAACAGGTTCTGCATAATCCAAGATTTCTGAAGTCGCCTTTTTTTCATCGATAGTCTGCAGCTGACCGGTCAGCTGTTCGACTTTCAGACGTTGTCCGGGCACTTCAACCCACTGTGGTTCACCGGTATAGGGCAAGATTGCCGGACTCGAATTTTCAAAGTGAAGAACTGCCGTCTGATTATTTGTTTTCGTTTGCGTTCCATACAAGGACAGCATCGTAGAAAATGCAGTCCGATCAGATGCCGGTAAATAAAAGTGATCGCTGTCACTCCAGCCGCGGCCGGTGTAATGATCCTTGTGCGCTACTCGCCAATAGCCCGGATTTCCGCTCACCGCCGCTGTAAACAGAGGGGTTTGATCCATACTAATGGATCCGCCGAGACTTGTGTCATCTTCATCATAACCGATTCGTTGATTTCCCGAAAAAAAAGAGCCGTTTTGAAAAAACGTAAATCCCAATCCGCTCAAATAGCTTGATGGAGCAGTCCATTGGCTGTTTGGCTTTGGAATAAGTAAACCCGCAATTAACAGAACAGCAATAGCAACACCCGATATAGCAAACCAAGGCAAAGTATTCTTCAGCTTTTTTTCTCCGAAATGATTTAATGAGAAAAGCTGCCATCTGTAAATACTGAGCATAGAAAGTGCAGTCGCAAGGATTGCTACAATTGACTTATTGCCATTATAAAACGTCAATGTGTCGATGAGCACACTGCTTATAATCGCAAGGATTACAAAAAAAACAAGCTTGCCTCTTCGCAGCCAATGCCTGACAGCAAAGGTTATCATGCCGAAAAGAATATAGAACATAAAGGCACTAAATAAATCCGTCAACTGCCCCATCTCACCTTGCCAGAGATGCCCTATATTCGCCCCTATATCAGTACTAAGCTGAATAAGCCAATCGAAACTCAGCAATGGATCATTAGGAAAGAAATAAAAGTGCACGGCATGCAGAATCATCAGCCCGCATACCGACGCGCAAAGCCATCCCGGAAGCTTCAGATAAAACATCAGCACCATCACTGCGATAAAAAGAATGAGCAGTGCTCTTGAATTCAGGATGGTCAGTTCGATGAGCGGTTTCGCACACAGCCACAAGAGAAAACCAGCAAACGCGTAAATGATTGCATTTGTCAATTTTATAAATAGTCGCTCACTCAAAGTATTCACCTGCCTTCATTTACCTCAATGATTCTGAACCTAAACCAAGAGGATTTAAAACGGTTCAGGCCACTTTCGTCAGTTTTATCAGAAATGTAGTACATGACTTGCTGTTGTTTGTTGCTTGACGCAAAGGTACCGATCGCTTCAGCAAGCCGTGCATCGGTAGTGACAGCATAGCCTAAATAACGTCTCTTTCCAGACATACGCACATCTTCAATTTCCAGCGCCTGATCCTTGGTAAGCTTTGCTAAAGCCGCATAGGCAGCATTCAAACTCTGCGATGTGTTACTTTGAAGGACTAATGGCACTTCTCCTGCACGATACGTGAGCCGGACGGTAAATCCATGCCCAAGCAATGATTTAACAAGAGATGCAGTATAAGAAATTGCTGTTTCAAAGCGTTCATCATCCTCTTGCCTTTGCGAAACCAAAACAACAGAAGCTTTTCGTTCGTGCTCGGGTTCAAACTGTTTAGTGACAAGGGCATTGGTTCTGGCCGCCGACTTCCAGTCCAGCCAAGAAGGACGATCATTAGGCCGGTAAGCACGAACGCCTGAAAAGTTTGCCGAGTCCGTCTCTTGAGATGAGGCATATCCACCTTGTCGCGGCATTTCTAATTCCGCCATTGAAAGCTGCCGCACCCTTGGGTAGACATAGACGACCGTTGCCTTCTTAAGCAGAACCGTACGTCTGAATAATCCAAAAGGATCTCCAAGCTCCAAGATGATTGTATTTAAATGATACGTTCCTCTCTGCATATGCTCTGCCGCAAGTGGAAAGCTCTTCTCTCGTGTGAACCAAGTAAGTAATTCTGCCTTATTCGTTGAAATAATTGAGGACGTTTGATCCGAGCGTTCGTAAATAGTCATGAGAAAAAAAGGAACAGCCCAGCGTCTTTTCAAACGAACAGTCAAATAGAGTGTATCTCCAGCAAATAAGCGCTGGTCGTTAATTATGCGTTCGGTCTTAATTGACTGAAATGGGTACAAGAAAAGCAAATAGTGATAAAGGACAAGGGGAACATATGTGTAGAAAAGAAACCAGCTAAGGAACCCTCCCTGTGTGAATGCAAACAGGAATAGGAAAACAGCGATAATTGATCCAACGGCTACAGACAAAATTGATCGCAACATTCTTTTGTTCAACCAAAGACCAATCATTTAACGAATTCCTTTATATCCACCGGAACCTTCGTTTTGCGGACAATCTCTTGAATCACTGAAAATGCATCCGTATTTTCATAAACAGCTTCTTGATTAAGAATGATGCGATGAGCGAGAACATAAGGTGCCACTGTCTTGACATCGTCAGGAATCGCATAATCACGCTGTTCAATAAATGCACAGGCCTGAACTGCCCGAAGCAAGCCGATGGTTCCCCGAGGGCTCACACCGAGTGCGATCATTGAGTGTTCGCGAGTCGTCTGAACAATGTCCATTAAGTAATTTTTCATATCCTCGGAAACATAGACGGAAGCGGCACGGTGACGCAGTTGAAGAACTTCGTCCACAGTCAGAATTGGGGTTAAACTGTTAACCGGGTTTTGATCGGGCGTCCGATTCAACAGCGAGAGCTCGTCCCTTCGAGAAGGATAGCCAATGGATAATTTTAATAAGAAGCGATCCAGCTGAGCCTCCGGTAATGCATACGTTCCTTCATATTCAATCGGATTTTGTGTTGCCATGACAAAAAAGAGTTTGGGGAGCTGCCTTGTGATCCCATCAACGGTAACACGTCTCTCTGCCATACCTTCGAGCAATGCCGATTGGGTCTTAGGCGATGTGCGGTTAATTTCATCAGCTAGAATGATGTTACCCATTAATGGTCCCGGACGAAATTCAAACCGTGCCTCTTTTTGATTGTAAATAGATAAACCAGTGATATCCGACGGCAGCAAATCCGGTGTGAACTGAATTCGTTTAAAATCTGCTCCGATTGATTTCGCAATGGCACGAACCAACACGGTTTTTCCAACCCCGGGTATATCCTCAATTAATACATGACCACCGGCAACGAGTGCAATCGTCATCAACTTTACAATTTTTCTTTTTCCGACAACAACTGTTTCCACATGGTCAATGAGTTCTGAAATCATTTGATGTGCTTCACTATTCGAATTCATAAGTTACCTCGATTCCACAGTTTTCCGATTTGTTCAATCATTAATTCTATTGTACAGAAAATAATTTTCGAATTCCAAAAATCAGCATTACAATAGCCTAACTCTTACGTTTTCAAAGCAAACCTTTCCACAAGTGAAAAGGTGTGAAAATCTTATGTTTTTTTACGAATGAGCCAATAAATTATGAGGATTAACATCTTTTTTAACAGAGCCTAGAAAAAAAAGAACACACGATAGATTTCGTATGTTCTCTCTCTTTTATGAGATTAACTTGTTCTATTTTGAATTACAACTGGCTTTTTAATTGTTCAGCCGAAACGATCAAGGTCTCCACACCTGTACTTAATTGTTCTGTAAT
Organism: Sporolactobacillus sp. STSJ-5; assembly: GCF_024385605.1. Classification (GTDB taxonomy): domain Bacteria; phylum Bacillota; class Bacilli; order Bacillales; family Sporolactobacillaceae; genus Sporolactobacillus. Next base: position 433,284 of record NZ_JANFOJ010000001.1, read on the forward strand.
TAACGCAAGCTCGTCAATGCTGTTGTCCGTAACTCCGGATAGTGAATTGTTTTGATCTGCAGATTCAATAACAAATTCAAATTTCTCCCCAGTATGCATGGATTCTTCCATGCTTTTTTTAATAATCGATGTCGTTTTATCGAGAGAAACAACAACTTGACCGGTTACCGTCGTTGATTTCTTAATTAACTCGGAAATTTGAATCATCGCGTGATTCGTTTCCTCCGCCAATTTTTGAATTTCCTGGGCAACCACAGTGAACCCTTTGCCGTATTCACCTGCCCGTGCCGCTTCAATTGCTGAATTAATCGCCAAAATATGGGTCTGTTCGGAAATGTCCTTAACCAATAAGGTTACCTGACCAATTTGCTTTGACGAGTTTTCCAGCTCACCGACCATTTTCCCCATTTCCTGAACGGAGCTGCTCGCAGCCATCACTTCAACAAAAAGTTGTTCTAACTGATTCTGTCCCTCAGAAGCATGCTTCTTTGCGTCTTGGGACATCTGATTCCGCTTTTTAGAGTTCTCACGGACAACTTCAAACTGTTCGAGCAAATGATGGACCAACTGATCACTTTGTTCAGACAAATGAGTCAGCTGGTTGCTGACCTGCAGGATCGCAGTGCGCAGATCTTCACGCCCGGTTTCATATTCCCGCTTCAATGTCTTTTCATATTCCTCATCGTAGGCTTCGAGAACAATTTGCTGTTCAAAGCTGATCATTTTATTAATGGAACGAATTACACGATCCGCTTCTTTTGTCTCTGGGACATGAGTCAAGACAATGGTAATCAGATTCGAGAGCAGATTTTGAAAGGTTCCCATGTAATAGGGAGGGGTCAACCCAATGCGATAATGCATGATGCCGACACGATACCTGCGATCAAGAAATGCTTCATCTATGACACCTGAAAAAAGTTCCATGACGTGCGTCGCAAGTGTTTTGCTCAGTTTCTCTACAGTGCTGTATTTTTCAATGATCTTCCTCAATGACTCAATTTTGGTAAAGCTGGAGTAAAATTCATAGGCCATTCGATCAATTTCTTCTTCTACAAAAGGCCTCATCATTTTCATAATTTGAAGGTCATATTCTTTAATATCCAGCATCTCAAGCTTCTCAGCCACATGCGCATCCGAGATGTCGATGAGGACATCTTCCGATTCCGCCTTCTTTAGCCACGACCCTTTATTCTCGCTTCTTTTTAACAAAGGCATTCAAGCCCCTCCAATCCCTCTCGTGGTTCATTCACGACAGAAAATCGATCTCAATCTTTATAAATAACTCTTTTAGTAGAAATAACCCTGTAACTAGTTTACCAACTCTGTCTTTTAAAAAGGGCCAGTTCACACTTTAGTCAATATTTCAGGCTAAATATTTATCTGAAAAATCATTTTCAGCGAGCGGACGGCTGTAATAGTAGCCCTGAATTGCTCGGCATCGGCACGATTCAATCGCACGCAATTGTTCCTTCGTCTCAATTCCCTCAACAATAACATCGATCCATAGATGTTCAGCCATCGAAACAATTGCGGTCACAATCGCTTGATCTTGATTGCTTTGTGCAATATCCAGCACAAAAGAACGATCAATCTTTAACTGATTGATCGGCAAGCTCTTCAAATAGCTGAGCGAACTGTATCCAGTACCGAAGTCGTCAAGACTGACGCCGACTCCCAGTGCCCGAATTTCTTTTAATAGCCTAATCGATCGTTCCAAATCCTCTGCCATCGTTGATTCAGTAATCTCCAGCTCAAGATACTCAGGTTGAAGACCACTTGCTTCTAACGCGAAGCAGACCCGTTTGACTAACGAATCATCGTGAAATTGATTAAACGAGAGATTCACAGAAATCGGTACTTTGGGAGTACCGCGATCCTGCCACTTTTTCATTTGCCGACAGGCCTCATCAAGCACCCACCAGCCAATGTCACGAATAATTCCTGTTTCTTCAGCAACCGAAATAAATGCGCTCGGAGGAACGATGCCGCGTTCCGGATGTTCCCACCGAACCAAAGCCTCTACACCAATTAATGCCCCGGTACATGCATCAACCTGAGGTTGATAATATAACAGAAATTGATGATTATACAATGCGGATTGCAATTCATTTTCCGTATTCAGCTTCATTAGCAGCTTCTGGTGAAGCGCATTATTATAAAAGAAAAAACTTTCTCTGCTGCTTTTCTTTGCCTCTCTTAGCGCTGCTTCAGCACTCGCCATTATTTGAATACTCGAACTTCCATCGTACGGAAATTGTGAGATGCCGATACTGAATGTTGCATAGATCTCTTTTCCATCGATATGGTAGGGTTGTTCGGTTGTTCGCAATAATGTTTCGATGAGATGTGTCAAGCCGCGCTTATTCAAGCAGTCTCTGCAGATAATCATGAATTCATCACTGCTGATCCGATATAATTCTGCGTTGAAGTCTTTAAGAGCTCCCTTCATTCTCCCGGATAAAGCGACCAACAGCTCATTTCCTATTTGCCGACCGAAAATCTCATTAATAATTTTTAATCGATCGACATTTATTTTCAGTAATGAGAACGACCGATTGTTATTTTTGTATCCTTTGACCAAATCGACAACCGATTCTTCAGCAACCAAATTATTTGGTAGCCCGGTCAGTGCATCGTGATAAGCTCTGAAGCGAATAACTTCTTCTTTTTCAAGTTCACGTTTATGCTTCAACTGCTGATAACGTTCCAGAATCAATTGCTGCTCCAGACTTAGAAATTTATCTAAAGATTCGGATAGAAATAACATCTGTTCAGGGTGATTGACCTCATGCGCGATTGCTTCGATAAGCGCTCGACGGTACAAACTAAAAAGAGCAATTTGATTTGCAATGCTTAGCTCATGGTCTAGAAAAAAAACTGCGCTTTGCTCGCAATGTACTAAAACACTCTGATCAAGAGATCCCTTGAAAAGAAGCCGAGTTTGTTCTGCATACATATTTTTCAAGTATTCTTTTGCCTTTTGAGACGGAATCTTGCTCAGTATTTTATATAAATCGAGTATTTGTTGGCTCATTTGATTGACAATGTTAGCGCGATCATTCATAAGATATGGACGCATCCATTTCAACAGTTGCAGATCCAGTTTATGAATTTGTGCCAGTCGAATCCGTTTTAGAACAGAATGATCTGTGATCGATTGATCAGTGATCTGCTTCTTCACTTCCTCCAGCCATCTGTCTCGATTAAATTGCTCACTCATTTCGTATTCACCCTCATCGTGTCTTCGCTGCTGTTCGTTCATGTTTGAGAGACATACTCACTCTTTTTATCGTCAGATGAAGATAAAATGTGAATACGTTTTGCATGCAGATCTTGCTGATTTTAAACTATTTTTAAATGATTCAACCCTTTTGCGTTTGCGAAGTAAAGCATTGACGAATCCCAAATTCCATGTTAGTATTCAAATTAACTTAATTAAACTCTTATTAAGAGCGGCGGAGGGACTGGCCCTGTGAAGCCCGGCAACCTTTCATTTTATGAAAAGGTGCTAATTCCAGCAAGATTGGTATTTTAGAATCTTGGAAGATAAGAGGGTGCGGATGATCATTCAGGCCTCTCTAAAATAGAGAGGCCTTTTGTTTTTCCCCCTCGAAAAATTTGTTATGCAGATTACAGGAGGATGAAGACATGGGTAAAGTATTAAGTGCGAATCTCGGATACCCGAGAATCGGCGAAAAAAGAGAATGGAAAAAGGCACTTGAGCAATTTTGGGCCGGTAAAATTTCGAAAGAAACGTTTCTAGATACGGTTAAAACACTGCGCTTAAGCTATTTGAAAAAACAAAAAGACATTGGAGTTGATCTGATTCCCGTTGGAGATTTCAGCCTTTATGATCATGTCCTTGATACGGCTGTTCTTTTCGGTTTAATTCCCGACCGCTTTAAATCAAATGAAAAAGAACTATCGCTTGAAACATACTTCTCAATTGCTCGTGGAAACAAAAATTCAGAAGCATCGGAAATGACCAAATGGTTTAATACAAATTATCACTACATTGTTCCGGAAATCAGCAATGAAACCAAACCTTATCTGACGGAAAACCGCCTTCTTAATTTGTTTAATGAAGCAAAGAATGAGCTCGGTATCGTCGCCAAGCCCGTTATTGTCGGACCGGTGACGCTGTTAAAGCTGTCAAAGGGTTATGATCCAGATCATTTTAATACACTGCTTGACGCACTGCTTCCATTGTACGTACAGGTGTTTCAAGAACTGAAAGAAGCCGGGGCTGAATGGGTGCAGATCGATGAACCTATTCTTGTCAAGGAACAGAGCAAAGAAGATCTTGCTGCGTTCGCGAAAGCCTACCATTTTATTAAAAATGGTGTGCCTGAACTGAAGCTTCTTCTGCAAACCTACTTTGAGGCGATTGATGATTACGAAGCTGTCGTTCAATTGCCCGTTGACGGTATCGGTCTTGATTTTGTTTACGGCAAAGAAGAAAATTTGGCATCGATCAAAGCCTATGGATTCCCTGAAGGCAAGGTACTGGCTGCAGGCGTTGTAGACGGTCGAAATATTTGGAAGACAGATTTAAAGGCGACACTTACTGAACTGCAGACACTGCTCTCATCAGTTAAGTATCACGAGAATCTGTGGGTCACACCGTCATCAAGCCTGCTCCATGTACCGGTCACGATCTCAAATGAAACCAATCTTGATCCTGTGCTTCTGAACGGTCTTTCCTTCGCCGATGAAAAGTTGACCGAGGTCGTTTACCTTACGAAAGGGCTTAATGAAAGCGAAGCCGCCATCTATGGTGCCCTTCAGAAAAACAGTGCAGATCTGCAGACACTACAGCAATCCGAACACCGCAACAATAAAGAAGTTCAAAAAGAAATTGATCAATTAGACGAGGAACTGCCGTCACGCCCCGGCTCTTATAAACTTCGTCAGCAAGTGCAAGCCGATGCCTTCAATCTGCCACCACTGCCGACGACAACAATCGGGAGCTTCCCTCAGACGAAAGAAGTTCGTCAGGCCCGACGTAATTGGAGACGCGGCGAATGGTCCGAAGAACGCTATGAGCAATTTATTAAAGATGAAACGGCGAAATGGATCGAAATTCAGGAAGATCTCGGAATTGATGTCCTCGTCCATGGTGAATTCGAACGAAACGACATGGTTGAGTACTTCGGAGAAAAGCTGAACGGATTTGCCTTTACGCGTTTCGGATGGGTTCAGTCCTATGGCTCACGTTGTGTTAAACCACCGCTGATCTTCGGAGATGTATCATGGCAAGATCCAATGACGGTGAAGGAAAGCGCCTATGCTCAGTCACTGACAAATAAGCCGGTAAAAGGTATGCTTACCGGACCGGTCACGATCTACAACTGGTCGTTCGTCCGCGACGACATCAGTCAAGGAGCTGTTTTCAACCAAATCGCGCTCGCTTTAAAGAAAGAAGTGCACGCACTTGAAGAAGCGGATATCCGCATGATTCAAGTTGACGAACCAGCACTTCGAGAAGGTCTTCCGCTTAAGGAAGATAAGAAACCAGGCTATCTGCATGATGCCGTCTATTCATTCCGGCTGGCAACATCATTTGTTAATAATGACACACAAATTCATACGCATATGTGCTACTCGGAATTTGATGAAATCATCGACACCATCGACGCGCTGGATACCGATGTGATTTCAATTGAGGCAGCACGCAGCCATGGTGAAATCATTTCTGCCTTTGAAGATTTCGAATACAAAAAAGGCATCGGTCTAGGCGTCTATGACATTCACAGCCCACGTATCCCTAGCGTAGAAGAAATGAAGTCCTACGCAGAACGCGCGCTTAAGGTGCTTGATCCTAAAATCGTCTGGATCAACCCGGACTGCGGCCTCAAAACACGCCGTCCCGAAGAAACGATCCCCGCGCTTAAGAACATGGTGGAAGCAGCCAACGAGGTTCGCAAAGAACTCAGCAATACAGTAGGAAAATAAAAAGCTATAAATAATCAAAGAGGCTCACCTCAAAGTCGAAAAATGACTTTAGAGGGGGCCTCTTTTTTTACTTGCTAAAAATTAATCGTGACATACACAGGTTTGATCGTTCAGTCATTCACCAATTCTCCAATGTAAACCAATCCATTTGAACGATGTCCATTCATTGTTGTATAGACGGCCTTCTCGTACTCCAGACGTTCAAAAGAATTGCTCCATTCTTTCACACGCTCATCACTATGATGTCTCAAGACTGCACCATCTGAGAGTTCAAACACTCCATAGGTTTGATATTTATTCTCATAGTTCTTATAGCGGCATAAATTTCGTTCATCATTATTTAATAGGAAGTCATTAATATAAATGATACCGTTGGGCTTTAGAACTCTCTTTATCTCATCTAGAATGGCATCCTGTTCTTGATTTTTATAAACACAAGTAAGAACAGCAAATAATAGCACAGCATCAAAGGTATGATCTTCGAAAGGTAATTGACCGCTTGTAATTAAAGCGACGTTTATATCATTGCTGCCATTTGATTGGGCACGTTTAACCATTGCTTCCGAGAAATCAACACCAAATAAATGAGTGAACTGATGCTCCTTTAACTCAAGCAAAGTTCTACCGTAACCACAACCATAGTCAAGTATCTTCGCGCCTTTATCTACATATTTAGAAAAAAGATCAATTTGAAATGGAGTCGTAAATTGTTTTTCGTCTGCAATACTGTTCCAATAGTCTTCTTGATTTAGCATGCTCTTCCTCCTTTTTCTATAATTTAAAAGAGCCCAACGGCTCTTTTTTTCTTACATATTATGACTGGAATCGCGAAGCTCGATTTTCGGATGCTTCTGCTGAAACCAGCGCAGAGAAAAGTCATTTTCAAAAATGATAACTGGGCGGTCCTTATAATCAGAAACGACCAGATTATTGGAATTACGACGAAGCGCATCTGCTTCCTCTTGATTAGCAATCCATTTCGCCACTTGATGCGGCATACGTTCAATATCAAGATCAACGCCGTATTCAGCCTGCATTCGATAGACAAAAACGTCGAATTGCAGTGTCCCGACCACACCTAGGATCGTCTCTTCATATTGCGTTTTATACACCTGAATGGCGCCTTCTTGAGCGAGCTGGCTGACGCCTTTCAAGAAGTGCTTTTGCTTCATCGCATTTTTCGCGCGCACCTTAGCAAAGTGTTCAGGGGAGAATTGCGGGAGTGCGCCGAAATTAAATGTATCCTTCGACCGGCACACGGTGTCACCGATTTGATAAAATCCGGTATCATAGAGTCCGACAATATCACCCGGATACGCATCATCAATCAATTCACGACTGTCAGCAAAGAATTGCTGCGGCTGCGCAAGCTTTAACTGTTTGCCGGTCCGATCGAGATATACGCCCATCCCTTTTTCGAATTTACCGGAAACAATACGCAAAAATGCAATTCGATCGCGGTGTGCCGGATTCATGTTCGCTTGAATTTTAAACACGAATCCGGAAAAATTAGGATCGTCCGGCTGAATAATGCCTTCACTTGACTGACGCGGCTGCGGTTGCGGTGCCAGCTTCAAATAATGTTCCAGAAAGGTCGGTACACCGAAACTTGAAATCGCACTCCCGAAAAATACCGGTGTCTGCTTGCCTGCTTTGACAGCTTCCAGATCAAAATCGTTTCCTGCCTCATCCAACAGCATCAAATTTTCTTCAAGCTGATTGAGTGTATAATCGTCGACCGTGTCCTTTAATAGTTCAGACAGTTCATCCACTTCACTTAACGCTTGAACCTGACGTTCTCTCTTATCGTTATACCATTCAATTTTATGTTCCTGCCTGTCATAGACTCCACGGAATGACTGGCCCATGCCAATCGGGTAGTTAACCGGGTACGAATCAATACCGAGCACATTCTCGATCTCTTCGAACAACTCAAGTGGTTCTTTGCCCTGTCGATCAAGCTTATTAATAAATGTAAAAATCGGAATTCCCCGGTCGCGGCAGACCTTAAATAATTTGATGGTCTGTGGTTCGACACCCTTTGCCGCATCGATAATCATAACTACACTGTCGACAGCCATCAGTGTTCGGTACGTATCTTCACTGAAATCCTGGTGCCCGGGCGTATCAAGAATATTAATTTTGTAGCCACCGTATTCAAATTGCATGACACTGGAGGTCACCGAGATGCCCCTCTTCTTCTCCAATTCCATCCAGTCTGAAGTCGCGAATTTTTCGGCTTTGCGTGATTTGACCGCGCCTGCCGTTCGAATGGCACCGCCAAGCACCAGCAGCTTTTCAGTCAGCGTCGTTTTACCGGCATCTGGATGAGATATGATAGCGAATGTACGACGCCTTTTTAATTCCTGCTGTAACTGATTCATTTTTTCCTCCTATAAATTTCACTCTTAACATTCGAATCATTAATTAAGGCAAAAGAAATCCCTCCGTAAAAAAGGCACTCGCATGCAGAATAAAATGGCTTTAACCATTTTATTCCGTCACTTCTGCTGCGAATGCTTTTCATCCATTCTATGTTAATTATATACATAATTCTTGTGAATCATAAATGCTTAGTGCTCATCTCAATAGACACATTATCCAACCAGATTGTGTACCCGGTCCATAACTGCCTTCTTCACTGCATTAAATTTCTTGTCACGATCAGCGGCATCACTGCCCTTGACCCCAAAATAGAATTTAATTTTCGGTTCTGTTCCGGACGGACGCAGACAGAACCATGCACCGTCGCTCAGTTTATATTTCAGAACATTGGATACGGGGAGTTCAATCGTCGATGTTGTACCGGCTGCCACATCCACCGCTTCGGATTTCTTATAATCCTCGATCACTGCCACCGGAACACCAGCCACTTCAACAGGCGGCTGATTGCGGAAATCATTCATGATCGAGTTGATTTCTTCTTTACCGCTGATTCCTTTTAGCGTAAGTGATTCAAGTCCTTCTTCAAAATAGCCGTATTTCTTAAATACATCTTGAAGCGCGTCATAGAATGACTTGCCTTGCGACTTGAAATAGGCTGCAGCTTCGCAAGCAAACAGTGCCGCTTGAACTGCATCTTTATCGCGTACAAAGGAGCCGATCAGATAACCGTAACTTTCCTCATAGCCGAACAAGAAACTGTATTTGCCGCTTAATTCGTACTCGTGGATCTTCTCGCCGATGAACTTGAATCCGGTCAATGTATCAATCGTTGGAATGCCGAAAGCCTCCGCAATTGTCCGTCCGATTTCAGAAGTAACAATCGTCTTGACAACAACGCCGTTCTTCGGCAACAATCCTTTTTCCTGCTTCTGTGTAAGCAAATAGTTTAATAGGACGGCACCGGTTTGGTTACCCGTCAGAACAACGTATTCACCTTGATCATCTTTGACTGCAACACCCAGTCGGTCGGAATCCGGATCAGTACCGATCAGAAGATCCGCATCCAGTTTCTTGCCATATTCAATAGCGATTTTGAATGCTGCATGCTCTTCAGGATTCAGTGATTTTACCGTTGAAAATTCCGGATCTGGTTCTGCCTGTTCCTTCACAACCGTTACATTGGTAAAGCCCCAGTTCTTTAAACCATTAACAATCGGATGATAGCTTGTTCCATGAAGCGGCGTGTAGACAATCTTCAAGTCGGAGCCGACCTTTTGAATGACATCCGGATTAAGCGACAGCGTCTTTACCTTTTCTTGGTAAGCCTGATCAACTCTCTCTCCGACTACTTCCAGAACACCGTTTTTCTTCAGTTCATCAACATCCGCGACTTGCACCGCCAATTCATCCTCCACGGATGCGACAAAGCGGATCACTTCATCAGCCTCTGCCGGCGGAAGCTGACCGCCGAATTCATTGTATACTTTATAGCCATTGTATTGAGGCGGATTATGGCTTGCCGTAATCACAATACCTGAGAAAGCGTTTAAGAAACGCACGGCAAAGGATAAAACCGGTGTCGGGCGCAGTGCATCAAATATAAACGTCTTGATTCCATGAGCACCAAGCGTCCTCGCTGCTTCCAATGTGAATTCAGCAGAAAAATGACGCGGATCATGTGCAATTACAACGCCTCTTTTTACTGCTTCTTCCCCAGCATTAAGAATATAACGTGCCAAGCCTTCCGATGCTTTGCGGATCGTATAGATATTTAAGCGGTTTGTGCCCGGTCCGATTTCCCCACGCATACCGCCTGTTCCAAATTCAAGATTTGTATAAAAGCAATCCTCGAGCTTCGCAGAATCCTCAGCAATTGCATCCAGTTGTTTTCTCAAATCCTGATCCAAAGCCGCATCGGAATTCCATTTCTCATATACCGTTTTCCAACCCATGTGTTCACCCCATTTTAAGTTAAAGCTTTTCAGTTGATCATAAATAATTCCACTTACATTATATATCAAAACAGAAAAAAACGCTGTCATACCTTTTAAGCGGGAAAACAGAGCCTTCCCGTAAAAAATTTTTTATGCTTTTTTTCTTAATTCAGGCGAAAAATAACGAATAAGTTTCTCCAAAGAAACATCCTGGAGTGAATTGAAGCTGCCGTCGACATGGCCGAATGGCATTTGCTTGGTGACGGCATTCGGGACGACAATGCAGTACATACCGGCTCGTTTTGCGGCAAGCGAGCCGTTGAAGGAGTCCTCAATCGCAATGGCTTCTTTCGGATTCACGCCAAGGCTGGTCAAAGATTTATTATATAATGCGGGGTCCGGCTTCACCTTTTGCACATCATCCGAAGATTTAATGCTCATGAAATAATCGGAGAGCCCCAGCCGGCTGAGATGCTTACGCGGCCAGTCGCCCTTTGAACTCGTTGCAAGCCCGATTTTCAAACCAAGCTCTTGCGCTTGATTCAGTACTGATTTAACTCCGGGAAGCACCTCTTCTCTGTCCACCAATTGATTAAATAAAGCGTAACGTTCTTCTTGAAAAGCTTCCCTATCTATCTTCACGTGGGCATGTTCTTCAAGGTAGGACAGGGAGTCAAACCCGTGCTGTGTTCCGATTGCCTGGCTCCAAATGCTGAGCGGAAGCTCCACTCTGTATCGATGAAACATGTTCTGCATAACCAAATACATGAGTCGTTCACTATCTAAAATCACTCCGTCAAAATCAAACACAATTGCTTTAATCATCAAATACAACCCTTCTCAGTGGTCTCGTTTTCCATTTTAACATGTGCACCGTTTATTTCTATATTTGTCACAAATATTTATTAGAAAACTTGGCTTCGCCTAGCCTCTGACGAAGGCGAAGACTTAGTTGCATTTATACTATTTTCCTTAAAATCT
>NZ_JANFOJ010000010.1 GCF_024385605.1 Sporolactobacillus sp. STSJ-5
GGAGGGGACAGAAGATGTGAATCGCTGTCCTACTCGACTAGATTTTAAGGAAAATAGTATAAGTGCAACTAAGTCTTCGCCTTCGTCAGAGGCTAGGCGAAGCCAAGTTTTCTTATGTTTTTTTGCAGGTTGCAACAGAATTTTTGATCGAGAAGGAGCACAAATTGAGTCGGTTTACTATAACCGGTTTTTTTGATTGACGTATTGTTTTTTGCCCTATTATACGTTAATATAATTATTGTCGATAATGAGAATCATTATCAACCATATAGAATGAGATGAGGTGACATTTTGCAACGGCAGGAATCACGAGGGGTAACAGGTTATTTCTATTATCCTATTATTCTTCTTTTGCTCTTTTTGATCGCTGTTTCAGCGGTTTATTCTGTATCGATTGGACAAGTACATATCCCATTCGGAAAATCGATGAATATCTTATTGCACGTACTGACCAATGGCAAGTTGGGTTCTTCGAGTGCGGTAGGAAATGAGTCATACTTCAATATTATCTATCAGATCCGAATGCCACGTGTGATTTTTGCTTTATTGATCGGTATAGGTCTTTCTCTATGTGGAACTGTGATGCAGGCCGTTGTGCAAAATCCGCTTGCTGATCCATATATTATTGGCATTTCTTCGGGAGCTTCTCTTGGAGCTACGGTCGCAATCTTGATCGGTTTTGGTTCAAGCGCTCTCTTTGCAAATTTTGGAGTCGCTTTCGGCGCTTTTGCCGGCGCAGTCGTAACCTCTGCCGCGGTGCTTCTGCTCTCAAGCATTGGCGGAAAGGCGACCTCAGTGAAGCTTGTACTTTCAGGGGTTGTTGTCGGGGCCTTTTGCAGTTCACTCTCAAGTCTGGTGATCTACTTTGCCAACAATGCAGAGGGTGTCCAGCAGGTTGCTTTCTGGTCTATGGGGAGTCTTGCTCCGTCAAGCTGGGAAAAGGTACCGATTTTAGCCATTGTTGTCTTGCTTGGCAGCGGTATTTTTCTTTTCCAGCATCGCGTTTTAAACACCATGCTTCTCGGGGATGAATCGGCGGTGACACTTGGAATTAATCTGAGCGTGTTTCGTAAGACCTACATGGTGCTCGCGGCGCTGATCACGGGAACGATGGTTGCTTATTCTGGGACGATTGGCTTTGTCGGCTTAATTGTTCCGCATATTTGCCGCGGGCTTTTTGGAGCGGATCATAGACGTTTGATGCCGGCAACGCTTCTGCTTGGCGGTCTCTTTTTAATCTGGGCAGACATCTTGTCCCGTATACTGATTCCCAATGTTGACCTTCCGATCGGAATCATTACATCAGTGATTGGTTCGCCGCTGTTTATCTATATGATTGTGAAAAAAGGCTATAACTTTGGAGGCTGAGGAATGGAACTTGCGGCAAAAGAACTGCACGTGCGCAGAGGCAAAAAAGAAATCATCAAAAATGCTTCTGTATTTGTGAAAAACAAGCAGTTTGTCGGGCTGATCGGGCCAAATGGCTGCGGCAAGTCGACACTGCTTAAAAGTATCTATAAAAGTCTAACACCCCAGAGCGGCAGCGTTTTTTTAAATGATCTTGATGTTCTGAAGAGTTCAGAGAAAAAGGTGTCACAGCGCTTGGGCGTTGTTGGGCAGTTCAATGAAATGAGCTTTGATTTAACCGTTGAGCAGATGGTGCTTCTCGGACGGACTCCGCATAAGAAATTGTTGGAGCCGGATCAATCGGATGATTATGAGATTGTAGAAGAGGCACTGAGGCGCACACGATTACAGGATTATCGCTCGCGCAGCTATCAGTCACTTTCCGGTGGTGAGAAGCAGCGGGTTATTCTCGCGCGCACCATTGCGCAGCAGCCGCAATTAATGATTCTCGATGAACCAACGAATCATCTTGATATACGCTACCAATTTGAGATTCTTTCCTGCGTGAAACAGCTTGGCATCAGTGTCCTGGCTGCGCTTCATGATCTGGAGTTGGCGGTTATGTACTGTGACTATATATACGCGGTTAAAGACGGTGAAATTTATGCACACGGGAAGCCGGAAGACGTACTGACTCCCGAAACCGTTGAAGCACTCTATCAAATTAAATGCCAGACCTTTATAAATCCAGTGACAAAACATATAGGCTTCGCCTATGGAATCTGAGGAGGATAACATACATGAAAAAGAAATTACTTGCCTGCTGTCTAACAGGCATTTTACTACTCGCCGGATGCGGCAGCTCGACAACAACAAGTGGATCGGATAAGGCTGCTGAAAGTAGCAAATCGCACTATCCGCTGACGATTCATAACTATACGAAAGCAGAAGGTGGTACCGAATGGAAGAAGAAAGATCAGATCATTAAGAAGGAACCGAAGCGAGTGATGGCAACGACCCGAACGGTAGCCGAACTGCTCCTCCATCTCGGATTGAAAGACAAGATCGTCGGTGTTGGCGGGAACTTCGGAGCTGCGGACACATCGGTTGAAAAACAGTACAACTCATTGAAGAAGCTTGGCAGCTCCTATGTTGGCAAAGAAGCAGCGATCGGTACGAATCCCGATATCATTGTCAGCCGTGGCGATTTGTTTGACAATGCGGACTGGGGTGTCGGAACGGTTGATTCGCTGAACTCGATGGACGTCAATACCTATGCATTGAAGTCCTCGATTCGCGGCGGTACCTATGATGACATCTACAAAGATATTGACAATTTGGGGAAAATCTTCAATGTTCAGGATAAAGCCAAAGCGTTTTCCGACAAACTGAAGGCTCATCAGAAAAAAATTACGTCGCAGTTATCGAAAATTAAAAAGACGCAGACCTTCGCTTATCTGCATATGTCGGATCCAAAAGAAGTTTACGTCTATTCTGCTTATAATGAAACGTTCTTCAATAATGCATTTAAGATGGTCAAGCTCAATAATGTCTTCCAAAATGTGAATGGCAATGTCAGCGTTGAAACCTTGGTGAAAACGAACCCTGACGTGCTGATTGTTCTGGATTGGGGAGCGGACGGAAGTAAAATGAAAAAGGCCCTTTACTCAAATCCGAAGCTGTCCAGTATGAAAGCGATCAAAAATAAAAAAGTATATAGCATGGATTACAATTATCTGTTCAGTTACAGCTACAACACGCTTGATGGTCTGGATACACTCGCAAAAGAAATGTATCCTGACTTGTATAAATAAAAAACATACTTACCATAATCTAACAAAACCGCCGTCCGCTGCAGCATGCGAACAGCGGTTTTCTTTAAATCAGTGCATAAAAATCGACGGTAAAAGAACCAACAAAAAACTCTAAGGTTAGAGGAAAAATAGAAATCAAGAAACCAAGACTGCCTAAATCACAGTTGACACATATGAATTATGTGTATAGAATAACGTTAATCCATTAGAGAGGGGATCAGCTCTGATTCATCATGAAACATGAATAGCGGAACAGTCTGTGCTTTGCATACAATATTCGCACCGAAGTCGATTCTTTTGTATTTTGGATTTAGACAGATAGCTCATTAACCAATCACTTAATCATGCAATAAATAGTGCGATGCTGATAAAATAGTAATAGGTCATTACGAAAATACAAAAAGGCGAGGCGATTGTAGTCATGGCAAAGGTTGAAAGTTTTACTCTTGATCATACGAAAGTCAAGGCTCCATATGTCCGATTAATTGCGACACAAAAAGGTCCTAAGGGCGATGTGATTCAAAATTATGATTTGCGTTTTGTACAGCCGAATGAAAATGCGATTCCGACAGCAGGGCTGCATACGATTGAACACATGCTGGCCAGTCTGCTGCGTGATCGACTGGAAGGCGTGATTGACTGCTCGCCATTTGGCTGCCGCACCGGTTTTCACTTGATTCTTTGGGGCGAACATGAACCAATTGACGTTGCCAAAGCGCTGAAGGGTTCGCTTGAATTTATCGCAAACGAAGCCACTTGGGACGACGTTCAGGGAACGACGATTGAAAGCTGCGGCAATTATCGTGATCACTCACTCTTCTCAGCCAAGGAATGGTCAAAGAAGATTGTTGAAGAAGGTATCAGCTCAGATCCATTTGAACGCAAAGTGGTTAAGGAATCAATTTAACTAATCGTTTGAACCAACCTGAGTAGTCCAATAGCATTTTGAGCTGTTCGATGACACTACAATTTTTTTACTAAAAAGCGAAACGATCTGAATCCATGGTGTAAGTGGGTTCGGGTCGTTTTTTGCGTGCATCTTTTAAGAGGTCAGCTCTAATCTAGTAATCTATTTTCTAGTGTTTTAGAAATCTACTTTAATTAACTCTAGTGAATCTTTTTTTGTTCAATCTGTTTCATTTTTAGAATTAGTGAGTTGCTTACATAAAATGTAAAAAAATGATCATCAAATTTTTTCCACTATTAGCAAGCTTTTTCACAAACTTTATCAGCAATTAAAAATAACACACTAATTGGAATGAAACTTGCATAACAAAATGTGTTAATGAAAGCGCTTAATAAAATAGAGGAGGTTAAAAAGTTGAATCGACTACTCAAATTCAGTATTGCGTTACTTATAGGTATAGGATTAATGGTGCCGTCACTGCCGGTGCAAGTCAAGGCGGAGGATTCGAGCAGTCATTACTATCAAGAGCCATATCGTAATCAGTATCATTACTCAGCTCAACAGAATTGGTTGAACGATCCGAATGGATTGATTAAATACAATGGTGTCTATCATATGTTTTATCAGTATAATCCGGAAGGCAATGAATGGGGCAATATGTCCTGGGGACATGCCATCAGTAAAGACCTCGTTCACTGGAAGGAACAGAAGGTAGCCATTCCGGAAGATGATAACGATGCGTGGGTAGACTTTTGGATGCAAACGAAGGATGATGCGAAGCCTGTCCATTATTTGGGGCGCCCAACCACAAACTGGGATCTCAACAATCCGAATGGCAAGCGGTATATCTTCAGCGGTTCCGTTGTGCTTGATAAAGATAATGTGAGCGGCTTTGGTCAGAATACGCTGATCGCTTTCTACACGAGTACGTATCAGGTGTGCGTGCGGGATGATGATTACAGCAAGGATTCGCTCGGAAATATCATCGGCATCCGTGAAGTACAGGAACAGAATATGGCCTACAGTACGGATGGCGGAAAGACGTTTAAAAAATATAATAATCAAAAGCCGATTATTCCGGTTACTGAGGTGCGGACAAAGGATGCGGGCAATTTCCGTGATCCGAACGTTGTGTATGACGAGGCGAATCAGGAGTGGATCATGCCTGTTGTATCCGGGCAGGAAGTTGAAATTTTTGCATCGAAGAATTTAAAGGATTGGGATTATCAAACAAGCATCAAGCGTGAAAATGATGTGGGAAACGGTGTTTGGGAGTGCCCGGAACTGATTCCAATGACAGTTAAGGGAACCAACGAAAAGAAGTGGGTGCTGTCACTGAGTGTGCAAAATGGCGCTCCTGCCGGCGGGTCGGGTATGCAGTATTTTGTAGGAACGCTCGGCAAAAATGATGCGGATAAGATTGCATTCACTCCGGATACAGATGACACCATGAAGAATCCGCAATGGTTCGACTATGGCGAAGATTTTTACGCGGGTATTACGTTTGCCAATGTACCGGATCGCACGATTATGCTTGGATGGATGTCCAACTGGACGTACAACGGGGAGCAGAACACGTCACCTTGGAAGGGCGAGATGACCTTGCCGCGCGAGCTGAACTTAGAGAAATCGGACAGCGGTTATACGATTCGGCAAGAGCCTGTTTCAGAGATTGATGATCAAATTGGACAAGGTGCTATAAACCTTGGAGATGAGAAGATCAAGGACAGCTACGGGGATACCGAAACGTCGCAGATTAAGGACTTTTCAGGAACACAATATAAAATCAGTGCAGATTTTACTTGGACAAATGCTTCGGAGCCGAATGATCTCGGCTATTTGCTCCGACAGTCCGATGACGGTTCAAAATATGTAAAGGTCGGCTATGATCCGCAAAAGCAGATCGTTTATCTTGACCGTACCAAGGACGGCGAATCGATTAATCGCCAGGAAACAAAAGTAAAGCTGGACAAAAAGGCAAGCAGCATTAAGCTAACCGTATACGTGGATACCTCTTCTATTGAAGTCTTTGTCAATGATGGAGAAAAAGTAATCACACAGCTTGTTTACCCGAATCCGGATCAGCCGTCTGATTCACGCAACCTAGCTTATTTCGTTAATAATGGTACGGTATCGATCAGTCAGGCTGAGGGTGAACATCTTAAAAGCATCTGGGGAAATAATCCAAGTATTAAAGCACCGAATGAGACGACATTGAATTATGGTGACAGTTTTGATGCACTGAATGGCGTGTCGGCCAATGATTTGAAGGATGGCGATCTGACTTCTGATATCAAGGTGTCCGGAGATACAGTGAAAACGAAAACGCCTGGCACCTATCAAATAACCTATTCAGTAGCGAATCAGGCCGGAGTAACAGCAACAAAAACAATAAAAGTCAACATTGTGATGGATGGACAAGCTGCTGCCGATGACGCTGTCCAATTGGTTGAAACGGCGGAACAGAGTCAGCTGCAGAAGGATGCAGATGCAGCAAAGCTGTTTGTTGCTCAGCTGCCGGAAGGAACGACCAAGGATTCGCTGAATGCTCGGTTGAAAGTCGTACAAGAGAAGATAGATGGTGCGGCTGCAGCAGAGGAGGCGGCAAAGGCAGTAGAAGCGGCAACAAAAGCAGTAGAGCAGGCGGAACAAACCAAATCGCAGGCAGATGTGGATGCAGCAAAAGTTAAAGTCAATGCTTTGGCGGAAGGAACGACGAAGGATTCGCTGAATGCTCGGTTGAAAGTTGTACAAGAGAAGATAGATGGTGCGGCTGCGGAAGAGGAGACGGCAAAGGCAGTAGAAGCGGCAACAAAAGCAGTAGAGCAGGCGGAACAAACCAAATCGCAAGCAGACGTGGATGCTGCTCGAGTCAAGGTCAATGCTTTGGCGGACAGCGATGCAAAATCTGCCTTGGAAAAACGTCTTGATGCGCTTCAAAAGACGAGTGATACGGAGAATGCGAAAGAACATACTTATTATGTGAAAAAGGGCTCCTATCTTTACAGTTCGTCAAATGGCAGCAAGACGAGAATTGGTTTTATCGCAGTTAATACAAAGGTCAAGACCAAGACCGACCCATCAGCCAAGATGTACAAGATCACATATAAAGGAAAAACAGGCTATGTTTACAGAGTCAACCTTGGGGAAAAGCCCCTGTCCGTCACACGCTATGTCCATAAATCATCGTATTTGTACAGCACCAATACGAGTAAAAAGCGCAAGGGAATTAAGATCGCAACAAATGTGAAACTGCAGACAATCAGTACGCTCTCATCAAAAATGTACAAAGTGACGTACAAGGGAAAAACAGGCTACGTCTATAAAGTGAATCTCGGAACTAAAGCACAGTCCGTGACGCGTTACGTTCACAAGCCATCGTATTTATACAGCACCAATACGGGTAAGAAACGAAAAGGAATCAAGATCCCGAAAAATACAAAGCTCAAGACCAAAAGTCCCCTGTCAGCAAAAATGTACAAGGTCACTTATAAAGGCAAAACGGGTTATGTATATCGGGTCAATCTAGGCACAAAGCCGCTGAAGAAGCGCTGAGTGCGGAAATAAATAAGAAACAAAAACACCGGAGCGGTAAAAATGCTCCGGTGTTTTTTTACACCATCGGAAGATGCGCAGCATCGTATCAATGGAAAAAACACTTATATTATGAGAAAAGTTGAACCGAAGTGAAAGGGTTAGACCGAACGTTTGAAAAGTTAGGCCGAATCCATGAAAAAATAGGCCTAATCTAGTGAGAGTTAGACCGAAAAGTAGAGGTTAGGCCGAACCGATAGAAAGTTAGACCGAACACTTGAGAAGTTAGCCCGAATCTGTGAAAAATTAGACCGAACGCTCGAAAAGTTGAACCGAATCTCCTTTTGCTTCGCAGTCGTCTTTACTTTGCACGCATTTTTTTAAAATAATCTAGTTTTTACTCCTGGATTCTCTTATCTTCTACCTGATTAATAAAACGATTCAGTCTATAAGTTTGACAAATCGTCTTGGAATGACTAACAATACAGACAAGCAGGTTGTGATTTTCTGAGTAATATATAGGAGAGATTTAATGAAACAATTAAAAATTGCTCTCGCTAACATACTTCTAACTTTCTCCATTTTGTTCGTGTTGTATCTGACCTTAATTCCACATGGGATTATTCATACCGGGAACGTTGCCGGGACACCTGTTCAGCATTTTACTATTAATTTGAATCCGCTTGTGATCTTTAAAAATTTTCAATCAGCCTCTCTATTTTATTTTATCGTTGATGATCTTGGGAATATTATGCTGTTTTTACCCTTTGGCTTTTTTCTGGCAATGAGGTATCCGCAGTTCCATTGGGCACATGCCTTGTTTATGGGTGCTCTGTTTTCAGCGACTATTGAATGGGTCCAGCTTTTCCTGCCTAACCGTATGACCGATATCGATGATGTGATTCTCAATACAACGGGAGCTGTTTTGGGTTACATGTTCTATCGATTTGTTCAGAGAGAGGAACATAATGGGCAGGAACAGCGGTGAATGAGCTGAGCTCTCGTCACTGCTTGATTATTGTGGTTAGTGAATTATCTTCATGTATGCCGAGAAACAATCTCGTTTATCCTATTATTGCTGCTGACATTACGATAACATGGAGATGATTTTTGTGACCAATGATGAACTGATGACTGAGCTTGGATCAGAGGCGGTGCTGAATTATGAGCGAAACATGGCACTATTTTATCTGCTTATGGAGAAAGGGATCATCACACAGGAAGAATTTGACGAGAAATTCAAGACCATCCACGAACATTTCGAAGACCACTTGAAAGGAATCTTCGGAGATGATGTAGAAACTGAGTGATTGTCGAACCACCGGCATCAATTGATTTAAAAAAATGGGTGAACTTTAATTCAAAAAAACAAATCGCATAAAAATAGTATGAATTAGTATTGACTCTTCAACGGAACTCTCGTAAGCTTTAAACATCAACTAAATAATTCTTATCAAGAGTGGGGGAGGGACCGGCCCAATGAACCCCGACAACCAGCATAGAAAACTGTGTATGGTGTTAATTCCGGCAGATTTGATCTGAGAGATAAGAAAAGTACAATCGGACGGCAATGGCGACTACTTTTCTTGTGTTCTAAGAAAAGCGGCCGCTTTTATTTTTCTAGTGTGCTGTTTTTACAAAAAGCAGCAACATAAGAACTTAAGGTTTCTTCAAAAAATCAGTTATGAGGGGTAATAAGATGACTCAATATGAATTAGAAAGTGGGATAGAAAAGTTAACCTTAGCTTTATTTCAGTGGTTTCATCGACATCCCGAACTTGCCCTTAGTGAATTTGAGACGACAAAGAAGATTAAAGCAGTGCTTCAAGAGCACAACATTGACATTCTATCCAATCCAATGGATACAGGGGTGTTTGCGAAGATTGGCGGAAAAAAACCAGGCAGTTTGATCGCGCTGCGAGCGGACATTGATGCACTGCCGATTAATGAGGAGAGTGGTTTGCCCTATTCATCGGAACATTCAAATCGGATGCATGCATGCGGTCATGATTTTCACCTAACCAATTTACTGGCGACGGCGATTGAATTAAAGAAAATTGAAGATCAGTTAAACGGAAGCATCTTACTTATTTTTCAGCCGGCTGAAGAAGTGGATCATGGGGCGGACCGAGTTGTAAATACAGGGATATTAAATGGTGTCGAGGCAATTTTCGGACTGCATGTTAATCCAGAACTGCCCACAGGTGTTGTTGGGGTCAAAACGGGGAATTTTAATGCCGCAGTGGATCGCTTTTTTGTTACGTTTCATGGGAAGGGTACGCATGCCGCTCATCCTGAAAGCGGGGATGATGTGATTGTGGCAACAGGTGAATTTATTGTTGCCGCTCAGACCATTGTCAGTCGAAATGTCAATCCGTTTGACCCAAGCGTGGTTTCAATCACACATCTTGAATCCGGAAAGACTTGGAATGTGCTGCCAAACACGTCGCTGCTTGAAGGAACCGTTCGATCCTTTGATAAAAAGACGAGAGAAAAAATAAAAACGCGTTTGCAGAAAGTAGCAAGCGGCATTGCCGCCACTAACGAGGTCACGAGTGAATTCCAATGGGTGGACGGTGCTCCGGCCGTGGTCAATGATCAACGATTAACAAAATTCGTTGAAACGGTTGCCTTAAAAAAACATTTTGATGTTGTGCATCTAGAAGCAAGTATGGGTGGAGAAGATTTTTCTTGCTATCAACAGATCATACCGGGTACTTTTTTCAATGTAGGTGTTGGGTCAGCATATCCGGTTCATAGCAGTAAATTCAAGGCAGATCCTAAAGCATTTGAGACTTCCATACCTCTGTTTGTTGCCTTGGTGAAATCCTATTTGGAAGGATAGGCGCAGAACTACGCCAGCAAGGAGGAAGAGAGATGGGAGTCGAAGAGAAAAAAGTGATTGTTTTCATTGCGCATCCGGATGATGAAACATTTATCGGTGGCACGTTAGCCAGGTTGGTACGACAAAAAAATAGGGTTCTTGTTGTGATCGCGACAAATGGTGATAAGGGGACCCATGATCGGGCGCAGACACCTGAACAAGTGACAACTATTCGACGGACTGAAATGGCACTTGCTGCCCATGTACTCGGGATTACGGTGAACTGGCTTAATTTTTCTGACGGAACTCTGTTTGCTAGAGAAGCAGAACTCAAAGAGAAGGTGTTTCGGAAAATCAGATTGGAGCGACCGGATATTTTGATTACTTTTGATCCCTTTAAAAAATATGATGTTCATTCCGATCATATTACAATTGGGTGTGTTGCTTCAGAGGCGGGTTATTTGGCGGACGGCTTCTGCTATTACCCCGAACATCTGGAAGAAGGCATTGAACCTTCAAAGCCGCAGGAAACTTATCTTTTCAACACCGATGACCCTAATTATTCGGTAAATATTCGTGAGACATTCCATTTGAAAGTTCAATCGGCGGAGCAGCATGTCAGTCAGTTTGGCGGCGGCTCCTTTAAAGAACAACTTCTGCATCGAATTCGTTTGGAAGGCGGCAATGAACAGGATCTATATCTTGAATCTTTTCATAAGCTTTATTATAGTGAGCTTTTGATTTAATGTAATTTGCGATAAGTCTCTTCCTTTTATTTGTTATCCGCAGTCGAATGGATGCTTCATTTAATGTTCAGAGAGAGAAACATAGTGGACTGGCCAGGGGCAATTAATTTACCACATCCAGTTCTGAACGCCTCTGCAAATAAATAAGTGAAGAAAAAATGAAAGCGCTTTACTATGAGGGCTTTTTTATGCTACTCTTTGAGTAGGTTCAATGAGAAAACAACCACACAGCTCCGCCATAGAAGCTTTTTGAAAGGAGAATGAACGATGCAAAGAAAGCTTTATCCTTCAATGATGTGTGCTAATTTTAATCATCTTTCAGAAGAAACACGACTGCTGTCAGAATCGGCAATTGATGGGTTACATATGGATATTATGGATGGGGCTTTTGTCCCGAATTTTGGGATGAGTCCGGAAGACTTTAAAACAATTTCGGATCACACAAACAAATTACTTGATGTCCATCTGATGATTTACCATCCGGAAAATTATGTGGAAAAGTTTATTAAATTAGGAGCAAGACGCGTTTACTTTCATCCCGAAGCAACGCCGCATGCATCCCGGATTATTAGCCAAATTAAGCAGCTCGGTGCAGAGGTTGGCATTGCAATTAATCCTGGGACGTCCGTTGATTTTGTTAGCGAACTTTTACCGCTCGTTGATCAAGTACTGGTCATGACCGTTAATCCGGGCTTTGCCGGTCAGGAGTATCTTGAATTTGTCACTGAAAAAATTAAACGATTGAGTAAACTTCGCCAGTCCGATCACTTTGAAATTGTAGTTGATGGGGCAATATCTTTAAAAAAGATTCAGGAATTGAGTATGCTTGGCGTCACGGGTTTTGTACTTGGTACTTCTGCTCTTTTTGGCAAGGGGAAAAGTTACGGAGAAATTATTGATTCAATAAAACAGTTTCAGGAAGCTGCTGTTTTCAATGGAACGGATTTGTCTTGCTGATTGAACCTGTTGCTTTTGGAACGTGCTCCCATCTTAGGAGCTGGAACAGAATGCTATCCACTTTTTCCATCTTTTCTATTTAATAATCCTAAAAAAACAACTGAAGATGTTGTGTAAACTTGAGACGCTAAATGACCAATAGCGTCCTTTTATTTTTATGAAGGATTATAATTAATATTAGTTTTGAATTTTATTCAAGGAGCTTAATTATGGACAAAGAGCAGTCATTGAGGTTGATTGAGAAATTATCAAATGCGAATGGTGTTTCAGGCTTTGAGGATGAGGTGGCCGGCATTTTTTCTGATGCTGTACGCCCATTTGGCAAAGTTGTGGAAGACCATATGCGCAATGTGTATGTGAAGCGAAATGAAAATTCGGGAAACGGATTGGTTGTTCAATTGGACGCGCACAGCGACGAGGTTGGTTTTATGGTTCAGGCGATCAAGCCGAACGGAATGCTGCGGTTTGTGACAGTAGGCGGCTGGGTCCGGGCAAACATTCCTGCTCATAAGGTGCGTGTGCGCAATCGGGAAGGTGTATATATCCCGGCGATTATTGCCAGCACACCGCCTCATTTTATGACGCCGGAAGAGCGCAATCGTCTGCCGCAGGTCGCTGATATGGTGATCGATGTTGGTGCAACTTCCGCCGAGGAGGCGGCGCATGATTTTAAAATTGATATTGGTGCACCCGTCGTGCCTGACGTTACCTTTGAGTTTCTCAGGGAAAAGGATGTGATGCTCGGGAAGGCATTCGATAATCGTATTGGGACGGCGGTTATGGCTGAGGTACTTCGCGAGTTGGACGGCACCTCTTTAAATGTGGATGTCGTGGCTTCATTGTCTGCTCAAGAGGAAGTCGGGGAGCGCGGCGCCCAGGTTGCCGTGAAGAAAGTTAGTCCTGATGTTTCCGTTGTCTTCGAGGGTGCACCGGCGGATGATACCGTCATGCCGGATTACATGATTCAGACGGGATTAAAGCGAGGTCCAATGCTGCGTGACTTTGATAAATCAATCATTGTCAATCCGCGCTTTCAAAAGTTTTGCCTGGACATTGCGAAGAAAAACGAGATCAAGGTGCAGCGTTCCGTGCGAACAGGCGGCGGCAATGACGGCGCTGTGATTAATTTGTATCAAGGTGCGCCGACCGTTGTGATTAGTGTACCGGTGCGCTATGCACATACTCCGTATTGCTTCGTTGCGTATGAAGATTTTGTCTCCGCCGTGAATTTGACCGTAGAAATTCTGAAGTCGCTGGATACAGTGGTTATTGGAGGATTTTAAGAAATAGGATTCTTGGAAGCAGGCCGATTGTGGCCTGCTTTTTTTACGGAGGGAAGGTGAAAACAGCGTTAACCGCCTATCTGACAGTAGACGGAAAATGCACCACATCGTATCAATGGAAAAAACACTTATAATATGAGGAAAGTTGAGCCGAAGAGAAGGAGTTAGACCGAACGTTTGAAAAGTTAGGCCGAATCCATGGAAAGCTAGATCGAATGCTCGAACAGTTAGACCGAAAAGTGGAGGTTAGGTCGAATCCATGGAAAGCTAGATCGAATGCTCGAACAGTTAGACCGAAAAGTGGAGGTTAGGTCGAATCCATGGAAAGTTAGGCCGAACACTCGAGAAGTTAGACTGAATCCATGGAAGGTTTGGACTTCTGTCAATAAAGTGGACACAAAAAATTGGTTCAAATACATTTCAAAGCCCACCGCGCTGCGCTTGGTTGGATTCAACCACGAACAGTTGAAAGAGCCAACTCTTCATGATTGAACCCTAATGGGCTATTTATGAACTCTTTTCAGCTTGCTCAACTTGATATAAGTGTTCAACTTGACTCGGTGAACAATAGCCCAAGCTTGAGTGTTTCCGCCATTGGTTATAGCGGCTGATGTAATGGTTAATCGCATGAATCGCTTCTTTGCGTGATTTAAAACGTCTTCGATACACCAACTCTTTCTTAAGTGTCGCATGAAAAGATTCCATACAGGCATTATCATAAGGATCTCCCTTACGACTCATGCTGATCTGCATCTTGTGTTCTTTGAGTAACTCCGTATAATCTCCAGAGCAGTATTGTGAGCCCCGATCTGAGTGATGAATCAGCCCTTCCTCCGGCTGACGTTTCATGATTGCCATCTTCAGTGTCTGTAAGGGAAGCTCTGTCTTCAGGGTTGTAGCCATATGCCAACCAATCACTTTTCTAGAGAACAGGTCAATCACTGAAGCAAGATAAATCCAACCTTCCAACGTCCAAATATAGGTCATATCCGTTACCCATGCCTTATTGGGTGCGTCTTGGTGAAAGTTTCGATTAAGTAGGTTCGGATAGATCTTCTGGTCATGATTTGAGTCGGTCGTCGTCAAATAGTTTACCTCTGGTGTCGCTCTTAGTCCCATTTCTTTCATCATACGTGCAACCGTCTTCTGAGAGATCACATGGCCCCAGTTTAGAAGGTCATCATGCACCCTGGGGCTTCCGTATGTCCCATCACTCAGGTAGAAGGATTTTCGAATCAGACGTTTCATCTTTTTTCGATCGTGTGCCCGTTCGGTTTCGCGCGTTCGTGCTTGTCTCCACTTGTAATAGCCGCTCTTCGATACGCTCAGCACTTTGCACATCATCACTACAGAATGTTCATCTCGAAGAGCATGAATGAACCTGTACCTTACGTTTGGTCGTGCGTGAAGATGTGCATCGCTTTTTTTAAGATTTCGTTTTCCTCTTTAAGCCGTTTGATCTCTTTTTCCTGTTCTTTTTGAATGCGCGCTAATTCGTTTTGAGTCTGGTACTTCGTAATGTTGCCCTCGTTCCGTTTCTCACGATAACTGGACACCCACCGACTAACTGTAGAATTCGCAATCTCTAACTCATACGCGATCTCCCGCGCCTTTCTTCCATCGTCAACAACAAGTCTAGCTACATAGTCTCGATAGTCATGATCGTAGTGTTTTGCCATGATGGACACGTCCTTTTAAATGATAGTTAAATCATACGGGATCCCATTTTAACATGTCCACTATTAAGACTAACTTAAGTTAGACCGAACACTCGAGAAGTTAGACCGAATCCATGGAAGGTTAGACCGAAAGCTCGAAAAGTTGAACCGAATCTCCCTTTGCTGCGCAGTCCATCTTTACTGTATACTCCTTGCATTATCTTCAATAAGGGAAACTTTACATTTTATTCCTGATTTTTGTCAATCATACATAGACGCTAGGACTTTACTATGAGAAAATTAAAACTATATATTTTTGGTTCTTTGGACCTGATGAAATAGAGTTTAAGCTGCAGAAGATTGAAAGTTTATTTGGGGGGAGTCGAAAATACATATGAAAAAAATAGTAACAGGTGCACTGGTTGCGGTGCTGCTGCTTGCGTCCTTTGGCATTCCGTTAGGCGGACAAGCTCATGCGAGCAGTTCATACAGTGCTTACGTCAAAACCTATACACTGAAGGTACGAAATAAAGCGAGTAAAAAATTTAAAGTGCTGCGCACACTGAACATGGGAAATAAGGTAAAAGTGACGAGTATTCATGGTTCATATTCTCGCATCTCTTATAAGGGAACGACCGGTTATGTGCAGTCAAAACATATAAGTAGAACCAAGTTCGGCGCGTACCCTGCTTATGTGACAGCGTACACATTGAAAGTGCGCAGTAAAGCGAGTATTCATTATTCAGTGAAGCAAGTGCTCAGCATGAGCAATCAGGTGTCTGTTATAGGGAAGGGAAACAAATACGCACTGATCAGCGCAAACGGGGTAACAGGCTATGTACGGAATCAATGCCTGACGACGACTCCGTTTGCGGCACGTACTGCGTTTGTGACTTCTCCGACATTGAAAGTTCGCGATCACGCAAGCACAAAGTACACGGTACTGCGTACGGCTCGGTTCAGAGATCAAGTCCAGATCACTGGAATGGGCAAAAAATATGCTCAAGTTCAATTTGATAATGCGACCGGATATGTTCAGGCGGCTTATTTAAGCAACACACGTCCGGCGGAGATCAGTTATTTTACGACACAGTATCCATATCCACTTGATGTTGCGGTAAACCGCCAACTCAATGCATCAGCACAGACGGATAATCATTATACGATGTATGTGCCGAAGGACAGTCTTACTTTCGACGGTATTCAGTGGACCGTAAATGGGAATACAGATGTGCGAGGCGGTGCTGATGGGAGCGCGTGGATCGTCAAGCAAGTCAAGCAAGGAGCACAGCTGTCAAATGATTTAGTGAAACCGGTAGATGGAAATGATTCTTGGTTTCAGATTGGTACAAGTATGGGATGGGTCAATGCATCACCGAACGATTTGCGTTCGATGCTCGATCCAAATAGTTTTTCGAATACGTCGCCGGAATTCTATCAATTTCTGAATCTCTCAACGACAACCAGTGTAAATGCTGATGAAATTAATAACAATATTTTAAATGGAAAAGGTATTCTTGCAGGGAAAGCAGCGACGTTCATTCAAGCAGCAAGTGATCAACATATCAATGAAATTTATCTGATCGCGCATGCGTTGCTTGAAACGGGAAACGGCACTTCTCAACTAGCCACTGGTCAACTGCAGGGTACGGGAACGGACGGTCAGCTGCATACGGTCTATAACATGTTCGGGATTGGTGCGACCGACGATAATCCAAATCAAGCAGGTGCGGATTTTGCGGCAAGACAAGGCTGGTTTACCCCGGAAGCAGCAATCCTCGGCGGCGCCCAATTTATCGCACAAAGTTATATTAATAGTGCGGCCTATCACCAGGACACGCTTTATAAAATGCGCTGGAATCCGGCGAATACTCAGACGGCATCGCATCAGTATGCGACTGATATTGGTTGGGCCGTCAAACAGGCACGTATCATGAATTATTATTATGGAAAACTTTCCGGCTATACGCTGCGTTTTGAGTTACCAAAGTATTAATCAGATGTAAGAAGCATTAATGTTCATTCACAAGGGCCTTTTTGGCAGATGCATTGCCGGAAGGCTTTTTTACACCTTGGCGAAAATGAATGATTCATATGTTTTTTCTCAATAGAATCGCTTTTGAAAGCAGGCGTATTCTTTACTTCATATTGGACAGAGTCATGGGTTGGTTATATAGTGATATTATTGATATGTGTAAATTTTTCAATAACTCTGAGAACATTTTTTCCTTCTTATTTCCAATAATCTTTGAGTCATCATGTTATCTAGTATTTTGCTTTTTTAATCAATACATCTTCTTAATTGTTCCGGATTCAAAGGAGGTTATGTGATGATTACACTTAACCATTTATTTGCGTTGCCTGAACTTGAGCCGATACATCTTGTCGCCGGTAAAGAGGGGATGGAACGTCTGGTTTCCGGTGTGAACGTGATGGAGAGCGACAGCCTTTTCGATTTTTTTAAAGAGGGCGAGCTGCTCGTGACGACGGGTATTAATATGGAAAAAGATGAGCAGAGACTCATGTCGATGATTGTAAATGTCTACGAGCATAAGGCATCCGGTGTGATACTTAATGTCGGTCCTTACATCCCCCATATTCCGAATCAAGTGCTGGAGTTTGCAGATGAGCATCAATTTCCGATCTTTGACATGCCATGGGCATACCGGGTCGCGGATTTTGTGAAAATTACGATTCAATTTCTTGCTTCGGCAGAGCAGAGTCAAATCCGTTCAAAGCACACACTGACCGAGCTGCTATTCAATGATATTCCTGACTATGACTATGTGTATAAAGAATTTGATCAGCTGGGCATTAAAACCGATCAACTATTTTCGATTATTGTTTGTTCTTTTGATTCAAAAAAGACGATTCCCTCCTCGCTTGGTTATATCGTTGAAGTAACACTTTCGCGAAAATATCGGTTGTTGCTGTCCATACATCATGACAATCAGCTGATTTTTCTTGCTGTTCAAATGCGTGGATCAGACCTGACACTTGCTTCTCTTATGCAAAACATAAAAAATGGATATGATTCCCAAATAGGTATGCATCAGATGTATCTTGGCATGGGAAATGAATACCCATTAACAGAGGTCGTGAAGAGTTATCACGAAGCGTTAATGGTGCTCCGAATTACGAAGCGTCATTCGCATCTGCAAATCTATGAATACAAAGATTTAGGCGCGTATCGTATTATTATGGGCGTACAAAAGCCTCGCGTGATTGAAAATTTTTATCAGAGCTATTTAGGTGTCCTATACCGGTATGATCATCTGCATGAAACAGATCTCGTTCACTTTTTACGAGTCTTTCTTGAGGAAGACGGGCGAACGTCACTCATTGCACGTAAGGAATTTATTCATCGCAATACAGTCCTCTATAAGGTGAAAAAGATTGAATCGATTCTCGGTACAGATCTCTGTCATCCCTTTGTGAAGACCAATTTGCAACTGGCATTTATGATTGAAGACATGATTAAGTAATGTGCATTTGCTTTGTGCGAATGCACATTATTTTTTGGCTGAATGTTCATTGTATTCAATATTGGTAGGTATATCATTATATTATATTAATTCAGAAAATTAATGGGAGATGGCGGATTATGGAACCTATTGAAGATAGGCAAGTCAAGAGGGACGATCAGTTGTATGTCTTGCATTCCTGGTCCAAACAAAAAGATGTCCATCCCAAGATCATTAAGAAGGCAAGCGGCATTTTCTTCTGGGATGATGCAGGCAAGAAGTATTACGACATGTGTTCGCAGCTCGTTTACCTGAATGTCGGTCACAATCATCCGAAGCTGATGGAGGAGTTTAAACATATTGGTGAAATTCCGCTTTCATCGCCAGGATTTGCGACTGCTTCAAGAGCGGAACTGGCAAGGAAGATTATTGAGGTGGCACCAAAAAATATGGCAAAAGTGTTCTTTGCCAATGCCGGTGCGGATTCAAATGATCACGCAGTGAAAATTGCACGGATGGTCACGGGAAGATATAAAATATTCTCCCGCTATCGATCTTACCATGGAGCGACTTTTGGGGCGGGAAATCTTTCCGGTGAGAATCGCAGATTCACTGTTGAACCGGGGCTGCCGGGGTTTATTAAATTCGAGACACCTTATCTTTATCGGGAATCGATTCATTTTGACAGCGAGGAAGCGGCGGCAGCTTTTTACGTGGACCGACTCAACAGCCAGATTCTGTATGAGGGGCCGGATTCGATTGCCGCAATTTTTATGGAGACCATTCCGGGAAGCAACGGGGTGTTGATCCCACCTAAAGGTTATATGGAAGGCGTTCGCGAACTGTGTACCAAATACGGAATTTTGATGATTTGCGACGAGGTCATGGCAGGCTTTGGCCGTACGGGGAAAATGTTCGCGGTCGAGCATTTCGATATCGAACCGGATATCATGACGTTTGCGAAAGGCGTCACTTGCGGTTACAGTCCGCTTGGCGGCGTGATTGTCAGCCGGGCAATTGCCGATTACTTTGATGATCACGTGCTGATGACCGGTTTGACCTACAGCGGACATACCGTATCTACTCAGATTGGCTGCGCAACGCTGGATATTTATAAGAATGAGCACCTGGTTGAGCATGCGGCAGCGATGGGGGATGTACTGGCGGAACGGTTGGAGCAGCTCAAGGAGCGTTTTGCCTCGGTCGGTGATGTTCGACATATCGGCTTATTTGCAGCGGTGGAACTCGTTAAGGATAAGCAGACGAAGGAACCGATCATTGCTTATGGTATGGATTATGGCAAGGACACGGTCGGCCTGATGAAAAAATTTGTTGGTCTACTTTTGGAACAAGGCTTCTATACTTATTCTCATGAGTCCAGTGTCATGATCGCGCCGCCACTAATCATTACGGAAGAGCAAATAAATAAAGCAATGAATCTGTTTGAGTCTGCACTTGCTGCATTTGAGAACACATATCTTTTTCCGGATCAAAAGCTGATGACTCCATAATTAAGGTCGATTGTTTTCTACACATGAAAGATATTTTTTTTCAATGAAAAATGTAATTTGTGCTTGATGTTCTGTCGTGGAGATTCTGTTTACCGGGAGGTGATCGTTTTGCAAGAACAAAAGGTACTTGTCAATGCGGAACGGTTGAAGGAGACAATTGAGCGGTTCGCTGATTTTGGCCGTACGGATCATAACGGTGTGACACGGTTATCACTTTCAAAAGAGGATATCAAGGCGCGAACTTATCTCATTTCATGCTGTGAGGAGCTTGGAATGACTGTCAAAGTTGACGACGTTGCCAATATTTACGCCACGATGGAGGGAAACGAGGATCTGCCTCCGCTTGTCATGGGCTCGCATCTGGATTCTGTTAAAAAAGGAGGACGGTTTGACGGTGTACTGGGAGTTATTGCTGCTTTAGAGGTTGCCAGGACACTTCATGATCATCATATCAAGCCTAAGATTCCGTTCATGCTTGTTGATTTCACAAATGAGGAAGGTGCCCGCTTTGATCCTGCTATGATGTGTTCCGGAATTATAACCGGAAAATTCGACAAATCGGAGATGCTGAAAAGTACTGATTCAGAGGGTGTGACGTTCGGGGAAGCGCTGGCTGCCAGCGGCTATGAAGGAGGGGCTGGCAATCGATTGCAAGAGGCATCAGCCTATCTCGAAATGCATATTGAGCAGGGTCCCGTTCTGGAAAGCGAAGAAAAGACGATCGGGGTTGTCGAAGGCGTCGTCGGTATGGTGAATGAAGAAATTGAAGTATGCGGTGAATCTGATCATGCCGGGACGACGCCGATGAGCATGCGCAAAGATGCACTGTTTGCGGCGACCGATGTTATTACATTGCTTCGCAAGAAACTCAGCAGGCTGGATTCAAATCTTGTTTACACTATGGGGCGGATGCTTGTCTCTCCCAACATTCATACAGTCATTCCAAATCGGGTCACATTCACGCTGGAAGCTCGGCACAAGGATCCGGACGTGGTGGCACAAGTTGTTCAAGCAATCAATGAATTGCCCGATTCAATCGGCGGCTGCTCAATCAGGGCAAGAAAATTATGGGCCAGGGAGACGGTTGAATTCGATCACAAGATCTGCGATCAGCTGGAATGTTCCACAAAGGAGCTGGGCTATTCTTACAAAAGAATGTACAGTGGTGCCGGACATGATGCACAATACATCGCTGATTTCATTCCAACGGCGATGATTTTCGTACCGAGTGTTCATGGCAAAAGCCATTGCGAAGAGGAATTAACTTCCTATGAAGATTGCGCAAAGGGGGTGAATGTGGCTTTAGATGCCGTGCTTTCCATGATTTTGGACGAATGATTTCGCACTGATTCTTTTTTATTCAGCTTTTAAGAAATAAAAAGATTCCTTTGATAAGGAAAGCTTTTACAGATGTGACGGGTTCTTTTGATGGCTAGTCTGCAACTCCACTCAAATTAGGGAGGCATTCATATGTTGAAAACTCAAGTTGAACAAGACGGAATTGTTACTCTTACCAGCGAAGCAGCTGATAGTCTAAAAGACAGTCACATGCTGAATGAAGATCTGCGTCCGACGACAAAGGAAGAGCATCATTGGACGGCGTATAATTTTTCAAGTCTTTGGATTGGAATGTGTATCTGTATACCGACTTATACGATGTCTTCTGGGCTAATTGCGCTTGGTATGAACTGGTGGCAGGCAATCGTCACGATCATTTTAGGAAATCTGATTGTGCTTGTCCCAATCTTGTTAAATACTCATGCGGGAACGAAATTCGGAATTCCCTATCCTGTGTTCGCACGGTTGTGGTTTGGTTCCAAAGGGGCACATATTCCGGCAATTGCACGTGCGATCGTTGCTGCTGCTTGGTTCGGCATCAACTGCTGGTACGGCGGTGCCGCCATTGACACGCTGCTTGTGTCAATGACCGGCTGGGAAAATGTCGGGGGTCACTTATTCATCTCGTTTTTCGCTTTTTGGGCATTAAATGTTATTGTCGCTTATCGTGGCCCGGAATCAATTCGAAAAATGGAGGCCTGGGCAGCTCCGGTACTTATTGTTCTTGGCCTTGCTTTATTGATTTGGGCAATCGTCGCTGCCGGGGGGTTCGGTCCGATGCTGTCTGCACCTTCTAAATTTACATCCGCAGGACAGTTTTTCACGATTTTCTTCCCATCCTTAACGGGCGTGATTGCTTTTTGGGCAACATTGGCACTCAATATTCCTGATTTTGGTCGCTATGCCAAGAGTCAAAAAGCACAAATCGTTGGGCAGTCAATTGCTCTTCCTGGAACGATGGGACTGTTTGCTTTTATCGGTGTTGCAGTAACTTCTGCTACTGTGGTTATTTTCGGTCAAGCAATTTGGGATCCGGCTGCTTTGATGTCGCATTTTCCTCCATTTATTATCTTGATTGGTACTGTAGGCATTATTTTGGCTGCTTTAACAACAAACGTTGCTGCAAATGTTGTCGCACCGGCACGTGCTGCGGAGAATCTATGGCCTCGGAAGATCACTTTTGCAGGTGGTGCCGTATTGACCGGAATTCTTGCACTAGCAATGCAGCCATGGTACCTTGTGGGTAATATTTCCAATTATATTTTCGTATTTCTTGGTGGTTACGGAGCATTACTCGGACCTATTGACGGCATCGCCATTGTTGATTATTGGATCGTCCGCCAGCGCAAGCTTTCATTAACGGAGCTGTATTCACCTACTGGCCGTTACAGCTATGCTTCAGGTTTTAATATGAAAAGTATTTATGCATTCTTGATTGGTATTGTGATCTCTGTTCTCGGACTTTTTGTACCGGGTTTGCACTTCTTGTGGGATAATGCCTGGACGATCGGTCTCATTGTCTCAGGGTGTGTCTACGGATACTTAATGAAAAATGATTCAAGTCGTCTGACTGACGCTGAGTATGCCGCAATCACGGTTGTTATGGATCCACCGAGTGCCTCCAAAGATATTGCCGGGAACATGGTGAAACAAGGTCCGGAGAATGTGTAATCATATAAATTAATGAGTCATCCGGAAGATGAATTAAATGGAGGTGGCTGTCGCAATGGATTCGCCTGATGCATCTGTTCTTTGGAAGATTTTCGATGAAGTGGAACCCGACTTGAAACCGAAAGAGGTCATGGAGGAAGCGAATCGCTGCCTGTTCTGTTTCGATGCTCCTTGCACGAAGGCATGCCCGACAAACATAGACGTTCCGCTCTTCATTAAGAAAATTACAACAGGCAATATGAAAGGCTCGGCACGTGTCATTATGGATGCTAATCCGATGGGCGCAACATGTGCGCGTGTGTGTCCGACAGAAGAATTGTGTGAAGGTGCCTGTGTGCTGAATGATGCATCGCTACCGATCATGATTGGCGATTTGCAGCGTCACACAACAAATTGGGCAATGAAAAATAACCCGCAATTGTTTGAAGCAGGCAAGCCGAACGGCAAAAAAATTGCAATCATCGGAGGAGGTCCGGCGGGACTGTCGTCGGCGCGGGAACTGGCTCGATTTGGTTATCAAGTCACCATTTATGAGAAGCATGAAAAAGCAGGAGGTTTGAATACTTACGGCATTGTTCCTTTCCGTCTGCCGCAAAGGGTAGCACTTTGGGAAGTGGAACAAATTGAACAACTTGGTGTGTCGATCCGAACAAATTGTGAAGTTGGGAAAGATGTCTCTGTTCAATCAATCATGAATGAATCTGATGCTGTCATTTTGGCTATAGGGATGGCAAATGTTCCATCACTCGGTATTCCGGGTGAAGATCTGGATGGAGTCTATGATGCCATCCGACTCATTGAAAAAGTGAAAGATGGCAAACCCACGCGTCAATTTATCGGCAAAAAGGCAGTTGTTGTTGGTGCGGGAAATACAGCAATTGACGCAGCGACCTGCTTGAAACGGCTTGGAGCTGCACGGGTACACATTGTTTACCGGCGCTCTGAGGCAGAAATGACTGCATACCCTTTTGAATTTCGATTTGCCAAAGAAGATGGAATCGAATTTTGTTGGCAGACACAACCGAAAAGGATTGTAAGTGATGGGGATGGTCATGTAGCGAAGCTTGAATGCGTGCAGATGAAGCTTGGTGATGAAGATGCAAGCGGACGTCATCGGCCGATTAAGATTGAAAATTCGGATTTTATTATGGATGCAGATGTGATTGTGAAGGCGATCGGCCAAAATCGCTATAAATCACTCATTGATGCATTTGGATTAGTTCATTCGCATGGTGTTGTGACGGTTAATCCCGAAACGTTTCAGACATCAAATCCAAAGGTGTTCGCTGCAGGGGATGTCATTTTCGGTAACGGGAAAGGTGAAGCCATGGTGGTTGCTGCTGCAGAACAAGGAAAACGGACAGCACGTGC
This sequence comes from Sporolactobacillus sp. STSJ-5, assembly GCF_024385605.1. Classification (GTDB taxonomy): domain Bacteria; phylum Bacillota; class Bacilli; order Bacillales; family Sporolactobacillaceae; genus Sporolactobacillus. The sequence continues at coordinate 24,426 of NZ_JANFOJ010000010.1, forward strand.
CATCCACGAGCAAATGTTCAGCAAAATTTAAGATAAGGGGTGATTTTTATGGCGGATTTGCAGATTGATTTTGCAGGCATTAAGTCGAAAAATCCATTCTGGCTGGCTTCCGGGCCGCCAACAAACACAGGCTATCAAGTTCAGCGTGCGTTCGATGCGGGATGGGGTGGCGCGGTCTGGAAAACTCTTGGTGATCCGGTCATCAATGTCACCTCGCGCTTCTCAGGTCTAAACTACGGCGGACAGCGGGTGGCGGGTTTTAACAATATTGAGCTGATTACCGATCGGCCGCTTGAGGTCAATTTGCGTGAAATCAGGGAAACGAAACGAAACTATCCGGATCATGCCATTATCGCTTCACTGATGGTTGAACCAAAGCAAGAAAAATGGCACGAAATTGTCCGGCGGGTTGAAGATGCCGGTGTCGATGGTCTGGAACTTAATTTTGGATGTCCTCATGGTATGGCTGAACGCGGAATGGGTTCTGCATCCGGACAGGTTCCGGAATTGGTCGAAAAGCAGACCTATTGGGCAAAAGAAGCTGCCGAAACCCCGGTTATCGTGAAGCTGACGCCGAATATCACAGACATTACGGCTACGGCATTTGCCGCGGCACAAGGCGGCGCGGATGCGATCAGTATGATCAACACCATTAATAGTTTAATGGGTGTTGACCTGGATAGTTGGAACACCATTCCTAATGTGGCGGGCAAAGGAACGCATGGTGGGTATTGCGGTCCGGCTGTTAAGCCAATTGCACTGAGCATGGTTGCTGAATGTGCACGTGAATCGGATATTCCAATTCCGATTTCCGGAATCGGAGGGATTGAGAATTGGAGGGATGCTGCCGAATTCATGCTGATGGGAGCGTCAACCGTTCAAGTGTGCACTGCTGCGATGCACCATGGGTTCCGAATCGTGGAAGATATGATTGACGGACTGAACAATTATGTTGATGACAAGGGCCTTGCTTCTGTAATGGATCTGGTCGGTCAATCCGTTCCGAAATACTTGAAGTGGGGCGATCTCGATCTGAATCACAAAGTCGTTGCTCATATTAATCAAGATTATTGCATTCATTGTAACAAATGCCATATCGCGTGTGAGGATGCAGCGCATCAATGTATTGAATTTTTCACGGATGCGGATGGCCGGAGAGCACTTAGCGTTCGTGAGGAAGATTGTGTCGGCTGCAATCTCTGCTCGATTGTCTGTCCTGCGGAAGGCGCCATTACGATGATTGACAAGCCAAGTGAGGTTTCAATGACGTGGAACGAACGTCAGCGGATGATCAGCATGTTTGGGGGGTAAGCCATGCACGAGCATCGGTCTTTTTTAGAAGAAAAAAGAAAAATAGACGAGTTGCTGCAGAGCAATTTCCATATTGTGAAAGTGATTGAGAATCTCAGCGGCGCTTATGTAACTATGCAACGGTCAGACGATGCGGACGATGATCTGTCCGTAACGGTGCATCTGCTGTCAGCAGATGCACGGAGGTACATGACTAACGTGCTTTTTGCACAGAGATTGAAGCAATCCATGACCGGATCCTGAATCTCAGGCAGTACTCTTACTGAGGAGAAAAAGAACTCAAGCTGCCGGACTGTGGAGCGCTCATGGAATCAAGTTTGCAATAGCGGATGGAGGCTGAGTGCGTATGAAATTAATTGGAGTAGACATTGGCGGTACGTTTACTGATGTTATTTATACCGATACGGATACCGGCGTTTCACGTATTCATAAGACACCGACAACCACAAATGATCCATCGGTCGGCATGGTGAACGGAATTTCAGAACTATGCAGTCGCTATGGCATTGATCGGAGCAGTGTGGACCATGTTTTTCATGGGACAACGATTGCGACCAACGCAGCTTTGGAACATAAGGGAGCAAAAACGGCGTTGATTACGACAAAAGGCTATCGGGATATTTTGCAGATCGGGCGTCATCAGCGCCCGGAAAACTATTCGATCACTCAGGAAATTCCGTGGCAGGATCGCACAATGGTGGAACGGCGTTACCGAAAGACCGTGTCTGAACGTGTCGGTGTTCTCGATGGCAAAGCGTATGAGAAGGTGCCGCTTGATGAAGAAGCGGTGGTGAAGATTCTTGATGAATTTAAGCAGGAAGGCGTTGAATCTGTTGTTGTCGGGTTTCTCTTTTCTTATCTTGACTCAGCTCATGAGGAACGCGTAAAGGAAATCATCAGCGAAAAGTTTCCGGAATTCTATGTCACGACTTCAGCCGATGTCTCGCCGCAATTTCGCGAATTTGAACGGTTCGCGACGGCAAGTATGAATGGATTTGTCGGGCCGAAGATGAAGGGCTATATCCAAAGCCTTGAATCACGTTTAAATGATACGGGAATCTCTTGTGATTTGCTGATTATGACGTCTAATGGCGGCGTCGCTAATTCTGCTACCGTTTCACAAAAGCCGGTCATGACGCTGCTGTCAGGACCTGCAGCGGGAGTCCTTGGTGGACAATGGGCAGGGAAATTATCCCATCATGAGCGGTTAATTACCTTTGATGTCGGCGGAACCAGTGCAGATATCGGGATTGTGACTGAGCGAGGTTTTGCAGAATCGTCGGCAGGTGACACGGAAATTGCCGGCTATCCGGTTCAAGTTCCCATGATTGATATTTACACCATCGGCGCTGGCGGCGGAAGTATTGCTTATGTTGATGCCGGTGGCGCATTCAAGGTCGGACCGCAAAGTGCAGGCTCATACCCTGGCCCTGCATGCTACGGACGCGGCGGTGAACTGCCAACTGTGACCGACGCCACTTTGGTGCTTGGCAGATTGGATTCGGATCATTTCCTTGATGGTGAAATGGAAATCTATCCGGAAAAAGCGGTGCAGGCTGTTCAAAATCTAGCATCAGAGCTTGGCCTTGGTCTCTATGAAACAGCTGAAGGTATTTTAACAATCGTAAATAATAATATGGCAAATGCCATTCGTTCACGAACCATCCAGAAAGGCTTTGATCCGCGCGGGTTCAGTTTAGCTGCATTAGGCGGCGGCGGACCGATGTGCTCGATTGAAGTGGCAAAAATTTTGGATATACCTGAAGTAATCATCCCGCCTTATCCTGGCATTACCTCGGCAACCGGGCTGCTGACAACCGATTTAAAATATGACGCGGTTCAGACTATTTTCATGGCAAGTGATAAGGTTGACCTGAATTATTTGAATCAACGTTTTACGAGTCTCGAAGAAGAGATTACCGCTCAGTTGATTGAAGCCGGATTTGATTCGAATCATATATCACTTTTACGCTTCTTTGACTGCCGCTATGTCGGGCAAGGCTATGAATTGCGGATTCCTGTAGAATCCGGCCCAATTGACAAGAGCAATGCGTCGGATATTTGGGATACCTTTCATACGGTACACAAACGCGAATACGGTCATTCATTTTTAAATGCTCCAATTGAAATAGTCAATATGCGCGTGACCGGTATTGGAGAAATGCCGAAAATCGGCGATCCGGATTTTGCCGCAGGCAGCCACTCGCTTGACGAAGCGCTGGTTAAAGTCGCCTCGGCATGGTTCCGTGCAGACGGCGAATTGAAAGCTTTCGATACGCCACATTATATGAAGAGCAAACTGCCGATTGGCGACGTAATTGCCGGGCCATGCATTATTCTTCAGAAAGATACTACATCGGTTATTCCGCCGGATTGTACAGCAACGATGCGGTCTAACGGAAGCATCATTGTGAAAATAGGAGGCGAGGCGTAATGGTGGATACAAAGAAAGCGATTGATCCGATTACTGCTCAAGTTCTAAGCGGAGCACTCAAGAACATTGCAATTGAAATGGGACATAAGCTTGCCCGAATGTCCTATTCCAGCATTATCCGTGAATCCAATGATTTCGGCTGTGCGTTGCTTGACGAAAACGGTCAGCAGTTGTGCGAATCCGTAAACAGTACGCCGCTGCAATCCGGACCGATTCCCGGGTATCTTCAAGGAATCCGTGAAATCATGGCGGAGCGAGGCTATGATTTCAAACCTGGTGATGTTATTTTGCACAATTCATCATTTTATGGTGCGACGCATCAGCCGGATTGCGGTTTCTTTGTGCCCGTCTACTACAAAGATGAGTTGATTGGGTTCTCTTGTTCCACAGCACACCAGCTGGACTTGGGCGCATTGTCTCCCGGATCGATCGGTATTATTGATGCGGTCGATTGCTTTGCCGAGGGTCTTCAATTTAAGGCAATAAAGGTGTACGAAGAAGGCAAGCCCGTTGATATGGTTTGGCGCATGATTCGCGACAATGTACGTGCTACAGATATGGTGGTCGGCGATATGGAAGCACAGATTGCGACCTGTCGAATCGGTGCTCAACGCTATCTCGAATTGGTTGAAAAATTTGGTTTGGAGACAGTTCGTGCTGCACGTGACTACATGATTGATTATTCCGAACGCGTCCTGCGTCATGAAATAGCAAAAATTCCTGACGGTACCTATCACTCTGTTGGTTATATTGATGGTTATTTGGATAGCGAAGATCCGAAACGTAAGGATTTGAAATTCGATGTAAATCTTACGGTTAAAGGCGACGATATGATTGTTGATCTGACCGGTACCTCTGATCAGGTAGATGACCGACCGATCAATATGCCTTTCCCTGGAACAACGGACATGGCGGTTTACCTGACGATTCGAACGATTTTACTTGATTCAAAGAAATTCGGCTACATTCCGCAAAATGCCGGCTTAATTAAGCCGATTAAAATTATTGCGCCTGAAGGAACCCTCGTTAATCCAACGTACCCGGCGCCGACGATTTCCCGATTTTGTCCGGGCAACGCACTGGCAGATACGATTATGCATGCGCTTGGCCAAGCGGTACCGGATCAAATATGTGCTGGGATCGGAAACTTGTACATGGTCGCTTACAGCGGCATGATTGATAAAAAATATTGGGTATATATGGATATTATGGCGGGGAGCTCCGGAGGCCGATACGGAAAAGACGGCATGGACGCCATCGATGTTCTGTATGCCAACACGCGGAACAATCCAATCGAAGATATTGAATCGCATCAACCATTGAGTGTTACGCGATATGAATTTCCGGATGATGCTGCGGCATCAGGAAAATACCGCGGCGGAGTTGGTCCGATTCGTGATATTGAGTTTACGGATGATGGCGGTTTTTCCGTCGAAGGCGAAGGACAAAAGTACGCACCTTGGGGCTTTAACGGCGGCTATGACGGAACACCGAGTAAGTTGATTTTCAAAAATAATAAAGGAGACGAAACGTCGCTTCCGTCTAAAGTGCCATACAAGAAAACACATCCTGGTGAAACGTTGGAAATTGTCGGTCCATGCGGAGGCGGTTACGGTGATCCCTTCGAACGAGATCCAAAGAAAGTTCTCGCAGACGTGCTTGATGACTATATCTCACTGGAACGCGCAAAAGCCGAGTTCGGAGTGGTCATTGAAGGTCATGAAATTCTTTGGGATGAAACCGAGCTTCTGCGCAGCACGCATGGCTGAGTCTTAAAGTTTCGAATCAAAAAAGGACCTTTGGCAGTATGATCAGTTAGTAGATCATATTGGACTGAAGGTCTTTTTGCTGTAAACAAATAAGTTGTGAATCCTATTAGCTTCGCACAAGTTCGTTATTATTTTATGTGAATTCACGACAGTGCCCATCAAATATTTCTGTCTTTTATTTTAAGACAGGCGTAATCCCAGGTAAAAGATAAACAATTAATCAACCATCACATGTTGATCGTATAAATGAACAAGATTTTTAGGATTGAGCAATTCCGCTGCGGTTGCAGGAGCAAGCGGCATTTCGCGGACAATATTTTTAATGGGCATTCCGGTTTGGATTGATTGGTTCACTAGCTCACATGTTTTGTTGTATCCAATAAAAGGAACAAGTGCGGTTGCTAAAACAGAACAGTTTTCCGCTTGACTCAGGCACTTTGCTTCATTCGCTTGAATGCCGTCGATGCAGTTGACTCGGAATGTGTGCAGCGTTTTTTGCAGCAAATGTGTCGAAACAATCAGATTGCGAACAATAATCGGTTCAAATGCATTGAGCTCCAGCTGACCGGCTTCGGATGCCATGGTAATGGTTGTGTCGTAACCGATGACTTGGAATGCCACTTGATTGACGAGTTCAGGAATGACCGGATTCACTTTGCCAGGCATGATGGATGAACCGGCTTGTTTTTTCGGCAGACTCAGTTCATTGAATCCGAACTGGGGACCGCTCGAAAGCAGACGCAGGTCATTCGCCATTTTTGACAGGGTTATGGAGAGCAGTTTATAGCTATGAGAGAGCTGGACGAATGCGTCGACATTTTGAGTCGCATCGATCAGATTATCTGCTTGACGCAAGTCTTCATCTAAAAGCTGACTCAACTTAGGAACAATGTGTTCGACATAATAAGCGGTGGCATTGACGGAAGTGCCGATTGCTGTGCCGCCAAGGTTCAACGCTTTTAAAGCTTCTCGGCTACGTGTGAATTCCGATAAATGGCGTCCAATAGCTGCGGCAAACGCCTTAAATGTGCTGCCAACCGTGGTCGGCAGGGCATCTTGCAATTGTGTCCGCCCAAGTTTTATAACCTGTTCTAAAGCATCCGCTTTGCGGAGCAGGCTGCTCAGCAGATCCTCAATTTCCAAAGAAAGCAGACGGGTCAGTTGCAGAAGTGCCAGCTTGCTTGCGGATGGGAACACATCATTTGTCGACTGGGATTTATTCACATCATCGTTCGGATGGACGAGGCAGTAATCTCCCTTACGTCCGCCCAACCATTCAATCGCCCGATTAGCGATGACTTCATTTGCATTCATATTAATGGACGTTCCCGCACTTCCTTGAATCGGCGGGACAATAAAATGAGCGTCAAATTGCCGATCCAAAATTTCATCGCAAGCACGTGTGATCGCATCTTTCTTTTCCTTGGTTAGTTTCCCATCTTCATAATTAACGAATGCAGCCGCCTTTTTGATTTGTGCCAGTCCATTGATTAGTTCGACATCAAGCTTTTCTGATGTTACATCAAAATTTTCCCTTGCCCGCAGTGAGTGAATCCCATAATAGGCGAATTCAGGGACCTGCTTCGTACCGAGCGAATCTTTTTCGTTTCTCACGAACTCATTCCTCCAATTCATGTCATCCTGCACGTTAAAAATAATTGAAAAGGAACAAGATTACTATACCTGCGCGTGAACTTCTTGAATAAAAAAATTCATGAACAATAAATTTAACGAAATAAATTTTAGTGTCAAATAAATTAACAAAATAACGAGCATATGTCATAAAATCTGACTATGATTTTTGCTTTCTTTTTGATTCGCTAATATAATGAATTCGGATAAGGTGATAAGAAGGAGCTGAGACTGCCTCAATGGATGCGATTGATCGCAAAATACTGAACCGGCTGCAGCAGAATGCACGCGTGTCGATTAAGGCGTTGGCGGATGAATGTTACATCTCGTCGCCGACCATATCGGCGCGTATTCATCAGATGGAGAAACAAGGAATCATTAAAAATTATTATACGTTAATTGATTACAAAAAAATGGGCTATCACATCAAGGCATATGTTAACTTGAAGGTTGAGCCAAGCGATAAACACGAATTCTATAAATATATCGAGAAAATTCCTAATGTACTTGAATGCGATTGTGTTTCCGGTGAATTTGCGATGCTGATCAAAGTTATTTTCGAGAGCACGGAACTGCTTGATTCGTTTATTAATGAACTGCAGCGGTTTGGCAAAACGAATACACAGATTGTGTTTTCAACACCTGTAATTGTCCGCGGAATTGAACTCGATTCTTTCGAACGCCGTGAATTTCCACATAAACAAAATTGAGTTAAGATAGTAGTAAGTTTATGAGTTACTTGCAACTTAATTTGTGAATAAAGGGATGGCATAATGCAGAATAATTCACACGCGGCCTGTACAACAGTACTGGTCGGCAAGGGCGCGACACTCGATGGGTCAACGATGATTGCACGGAATGGAGACAGCTATGAAGTGCTCGTTCCGAAAAAGTTCACGGTGCATCCGCATCAAGTGCTCGAAAAAGAGGAGACCTATGTGTCGCCGAGCAACCGCTTCACAATCACCTTGCCAAAGGAACGCTATCGTTATACGGCGATTCCCGATCGAGAGGAACGTTATGTTACGTTTGAAGATGCGGGGATTAATGAGAGAAATGTCGGCATGAGTGCGACGGAAAGCATTTACGGTAATCCGCGTGTGCTGGGCTATGATCCGCTCGTTGAAAATGGAATTGCCGAGGATTGTATGGTCACGGTTGTGCTGCCGTATATCAATTCGGCGCGTGAAGGTGTGCAAAGACTCGGGGCGATTGTTGAAAAATATGGTGCTGCCGAGTCCAATGGCGTCTTGTTCTCAGACAAGGACGAAGTCTGGTATATGGAAATTGCAACCGGTCATCAATGGGTTGCTCAACGCATTCCAGATGATTCCTATGCGGTGGTTGCCAATCAGACGGCAATTCAAGAAATTGATCCCTATGATAAGGACAATTTCCTTCTGGCGACCCATTTGATTGATTTTATTGAAAAGCATCATCTGAATAACGGCTTTGACACGATCAACTTCCGGAGTATTTTCGGACGGCAAAATGTATTTGACCGTCATTACAATACGCCGCGCGTCTGGTATGGTCAAAAATATTTGAATCCGGAAATCGAACAGGATCCGATGTCGAATGATCTGCCATTCCTGTGCAAGGCAAGCAGAAAAATCGGTGTTGATGACATTGCCTATATTCTAGATTCGCACTATCAGGAAACGCCTTTCGATCCATTGGGCAGCGGAAGCGAGGCAGAGCGGACCACTTTCCGCGCGATTTCATTAAATCGAACTCAAGACTCGCATATCTTGCAAATCCGTCCTGATGTTCCGGATGCATTCGCGGGCATTCAATGGGTGTCGCTTGCCGGCACATTCAGTCCTTATGTGCCTTTTTATACGAACATTACATCAGTGCCGGAATCATACGAAGTTACGCCGATGAAGCTGTCTCTTGATTCGGCATACTGGCTGTATAAAACGATTCCGGTCATCGTTGAACCGCATTACAACGCCTTTCTCAAACAGGTGCTTGATTATAAAGAACATCTGTACAGTAAATTTCTTGGGAAGATCGCTGAGACCGACGAAGCAGCAAAAAATACGAGTCAAGACAATGTGGTAGATGTTCTGAACGAGGCAAGCAGCGAAACTGCCGAGCTCGCGTTAAGCGAGACGCGCGCGCTCTTGCAAGACTTGACGACGCAATCCATGAGTATGTCGAAACTGACGTTTAATATGGATAAGAATTTGTGAAATTTGAACAAATAAGACGTATAAAAGAGTGGCTACTTTTTCCTTAGTGGCTGCTCTTTTTACACCACTCGATTTAGAGTATTATTGTATTTAGAAATAGTTACAGACAAGCTGAGATACAGATGAGTGGAGGAATCAAAATGAAAATTACAGTGATTGGTGCAGGAGCAATGGGACTCAGATATGGAGTGCTTCTGCAAGAAGCAGGTAACGACGTCGATTTTGTTGAACCGTGGAAACCGAGCTATCGGGCGATTCGCGAACAAGGCGGCGTCTATGTTTCTCGCGACCATCAGAATCAGCATTTGGTACCGGTTGATGTTTTCCTGCCTGCTGAATACGCGCAGACTCCGGATCTGGTGATTTTATTTACAAAACAGATGCAGTCCGAAGAAGCGATGCAGGCTTGCCAGCATTTTATTGGCGAGCACACCTATGTTTTGACGAATCAAAACGGGATCGGTTCGGTGGATGAGATTCGCAAGTATGTGCCTGATGAACGCATTATTGCAGGGATTGCGTTAATCGCGACTGTTCTTGACGCACCGGGAAAAGTAGATTTCATGGGTGCAAAGGGTGCGGCACACACGCAGCTGGTGAATGTCACGGAAAATCCGGATGCATTCACACATGAGGTCGTCCGAGAATTTGAAAAAGCGGGCATGAATCCGACGCTTCAAACTAACTACATGGGAACGCTGTGGTCTAAACTGCTCATGAATTCGGTCATCAACACGTTGTGCACATTGATGGATATCACGATGGGCGAGTATGTGGCTTATTCCGGGGCGGATGAGTTGTCCCGACGCTTGATTGATGAAGGGTATGCTGCGGGCGTTGCGGATGGTGTCAAATTTATGCAAAGCCGTGAAGAGATGCTGCAGATTATCGATCATGAAAGCTCACAGGTCAATCCGCTTCACCACCCATCGATGTATCAGGATATGGTTAATAGCCGTCCGACTGAAGTTGATTATATAAACGGTTATATTGTGAAAACTGCAAAGAAACATGGCATGGAAGCGAAAAGTCATGAAATGCTCGTGGATTTGCTTCATTTGGCGGAGAGCGCGAAACAGCTGAAAACGACCGGCACTTTGGGATGACGGTCGGTGTAAAAATTATTCGATTTAACAAAAGGTGTGAAAGAACGATTGAGAAACGAGGGTGTCCACTTGGGCAGTCTCGTTTTTATTGCGTTTTTTTTCTTTTCATGAAAAAAGATTGAATTATGGACAGATTTATATATAATTAATCATATTAACTTAATATGATTAATATTTCTTACACCATAAATAAAGTATAAAGATTCAAGGAAAATAGTGTAAGTGCAACTAAGGCTCAGCCTGCTCCAAAGGTTTGGCCTCGCCAAGTTTTCTTTATCAAGAGCGGCGGAGGGACTGGCCCGATGAACCCCGACAACCAGCAATAAGTATGGTGTCAAATCCTGCAGATCTATTCTGAGAGATAAGGAAGAAACTTTTGCTTATAATCCGCATAGTCGAAGTCGCTTTCTATTTTCAGAAGGCGGCTTTTTAAATGACAAAATGGGTAATGACAAGTATTTTAGAAAGGTGCGCAAAGGATGAAAATTACAGATGTAAAAACGATCTTAGCAAATCGCTATCTTTTTGTGAAAATTTATACGGATGAGGGACTCGTTGGTTTAGGAGAATCAGGGACTTGGGGTTTTTTGGATGCTTCTAAAGGGGCGATTGACGCTTTTAAGACGTATCTGATTGGACAAGATCCATTAAGAATTGAGCACCACTGGCAGTATATGTATCGCTGTTGGCACTTTAAAGGATCGGCGATTATGGGCGCAATCAGCGCGATCGACATTGCTTTGTGGGATATTGCCGGAAAGTATTATGGAACGCCGATATACAATTTGATTGGCGGGAAATGCCGTGATAAGGTCCGTGTTTACGGCCATGTTGGTGGATCAACAACTGAGGAAGTCATTGCCAATCTAAAGCAAGCGAAAAGTCAGGGCTATAACGCAATTGGTCATCTTTCTCCTTTCCTGGATGAATCAAGAGATGTGCCTTATTACACCACTCATGCCAAGGAGATCGGCGAAGCCGTTGAGCGTGTGGCTGCTTACAGAGATGCTGTCGGCAATGATGTGGACTTGCTGATTGAACTACACACTCGGTTGAAGCCGGCAGATGCGATTGCGTTTGCCAAGGGAATTGAACACTCCTATCCCTATTTCATCGAAGATCCTGTAGGTCCGGATAATCTTGACTCGATGGAATTGGTAGCAGCCAAAACATTTGTACCGATTGCAACGGGTGAACGATTAATCAGCCCGCAAGAATTTGCAATGCTGATTAAGAAAAATGCTGTCCAGTACATTCGACCAGATGTGTGCATGTGCGGAGGCATAACGGGTACAAAGAAGATCGCTGCAATTGCGGAAGCAAATGATGTGCTGGTTGTTCCGCACAATCCACTGAGCCCGGTATCAACCGCAGCCTGTCTGCAGATCGCGGTTAGTATACCAAACTTCGCGATCCTTGAGTATCCTGGTGACGATCAGCCCGCGCTTTCGGAAAAATACGGGTCGACAAATGTTGAGAAGGGTGTTCGGAAGAAGGATGTTGTCACGACAACCTTTAAATGTGAGCAAGGCTTTATGGAAATTCCTCGGTTGCCGGGAATTGGGACCGAATTGGTTGATGATATTGAAACAAAATTTCCTTATGTGCGACGGCCGATAAAAACCAGGCTTCATATTGATGGATCAGTTGTGGACCAATAAGAGTGAAAAAAATAGCCTTTTCTGATTCATAGAAAAGGCAGTTGTGTTATTAAAAATGGGAAAAAGAGATTGTGAGAAATGAATGATTCTCACCGTCTCTTTTTCTATGTGAATTTTAAGCTATAAATGAGGCGAGATGTTGAGTCACTGTTTTGCACACACACCGGCGCGTAAAACTTATCTTGATCTTTCATACGGTAACCAAGTAAAATGAACTCATTGAAACCATGGACAGCAGAGAGAGGGAACAGATTGTGCGTATTTTTTTCGATGTGATTTTGCCGGTGTTTTTAATTTTTCTCAGCGGGTTTATTCTACAGAAAATTTTCAAACTAGATATTAAGCCGATCTCGACGCTCGCCGTCTATCTGCTGCTCCCGTTTCTTGTTTTTGATATCTTTTATACAACACCTATGAATCTTAGTTTCTTCTATATTGCAGCAACCGCTCTGATGATTATGCTGCTGTTAATTGTTGTCGGTATCATTGCAGGACATGTCCTCCACTACAGTAAAAGTGAAACGAACGCGTTTTTACTCTCTACCATTTTTGCAAACAGCGGAAACTACGGTGTGCCGATTATTTTATTTGCCTTTGGGAAACAAGGTGTGGTGTACGCGATGCCTCTGATGATTTTCCATGCAATTCTGATGGGCTTTGTCGGCATCTATATTGCCGCAAATGGAAAAGGCAGCGCAAAAATGGCACTTTACACTGTCCTCAAGCAGCCGATGAATTACGTTATTCTTCCTGCTTTACTTCTTCAAACGTTTCACATTCAGATTCCGGCAAATTTTATGCAAAGCATCGAACTCGTAAGCAGCACATCGATCCCGATTATTATGATTATTCTCGGTATGCAGCTGGCCAATGTGTCGGTGCAAAATATGAATTGGGGCCGTATTGGTCTTGCTTCCTTCATTCGGCTTGTCATATCTCCGGTGATCGCGTTCCTCGTCTGCCTTCTGTTCCCCATGGATCCACTGCTTCGGAACGTGATTATTGTCATGGCCGCGATGCCGAGTGCAGCGAACACAACGTTATACGCGATTCAATTCAACGCACAGCCTCAATTTGTTTCCAGCTGTACGCTCATTACAACCGTAATCAGCGCTCTATCGCTCGATTTGCTGCTGGGATGGTTTTGAACAGCTGCATCAGCTGAAATTCAAAAATTTATTTTGTATTTTCCGACCTTATTTTGTAGGAAGGCTGACAAATTTTATTCGTTTCGTCTTTGTTTATGACAACTTGAATGATTTTCTGATAAGCTGTATTGAAAAGAATGGTAAGGATATCTCGGACATTCTTGTTCAGTTTGCGGGCAATTTCACCGGAATGCAGCGGTCTTTGCTCCTGTTTGAGCAAGGTAACGATATCTGAAACTAGTTCGTTCGACGGTTGTAATTGACGCATCAAAGTCAGCTCCTTTGCGATATACGATCTCTACCCTCTAGTATTCATAAAATGAGTAAAAAAATCGTGATGAAAAAGTCATGATCTAAGTCGCTTTTGTGTTGTTTTTCTGTGAAATCAGAATAATGGTCATAGGTCCTTGAGCTTAATAATCGGAACTGAAGACCATTTGAGTTGGGAAACCGTGGCGCAGAACATAATAAATGTCGGCACGAAAATCTATGAATAGAGGTCTTTTATGATGCTTAGAGCAGTCCTTTTTGATTTTGACGGAACCTTAGCAGATTCTAAAGAAGCATTTCTTTCAGCGTACAACCAATTAGCCGGTCGGCATCACTTCCAAAAAATGACGTTGGCGAGTTTCGATTCATTAAAGTCACGCTCAATGAAGGAACGCTGTGCGGCGCTCGGCATTTCGTTTTATAAAATCCCTTTTCTTGTCGGAGAGTTATCCAAGCTGTATCAAAATTCACTTAAGAGCATCCCATTGATGGAAGGTGTGCGGGAGATGCTGCAGGAATTGAGCGATACCGGGTATACTTTAGCGATTTTATCTTCAAATGAAGAAAAAAACATCCGCTCATTTCTGAATATGCATGGACTGGACTGCTTTTCAACAGTGATGTGTTCGAAGAAGCTGTTTGCGAAGGATCGGCTGATGCACCGCTATTTACGGCGCAGCCAATTGACGGCTGATCAGGTCGTTTACATCGGTGATGAGGAACGTGACATTTTGGCGAGCAGAAAGTGCGGTATTCGTGTTATGTGGGCAGCCTGGGGGTTTGACGGAATCGAAAATGTCCGAAGGGCAGGACCGGATTTTATTGCCGATCGTCCGGCTGATGTGCTGCGCATTGTCCGTGAACTGTCATGAACCCTTAATGGAGTAGATAAAATACATTGCGATTAACTTAAGAAAATGGTTATCGCCAATCGAAATACACTTGATTTGTGCATCTGCACAATTTTTTTCGTTTTTGTGCTGCTTGTTTTCCGTTTCCTGTGCTTTATAGTGAAATTTAAAGGATCAGTCACTAGGGAGAGGCGGGTTATTATGGAAAAAGTGAACGTTGCACAAATCAAGCAGGACGATCAAAAATACGTGCTGCATTCATGGTCAAAGCAGAAGAATGTTCATCCAAAGGTGATTCAAAAAGGCGAAGGCATTTTCTTTTGGGATGAAGAGGGAAAGAAGTATTATGATATGTGTTCCCAGCTAGTGTATTTGAATGTCGGGCACAGTCACCCGAAGTTGATGGATGAATTTAAGCATATCGGCGAGATTCCGCTTGCATCTCCTGGGTTTGCGACGGCATCGAAAGCAGAGCTTGCAAAGAAAATCATCGAAGCTGCACCAAGCAGCATGGCGAAAGTCTTTTTCGCAAACGGCGGTGCGGACTCAAATGATCATGCGGTAAAAATTGCGCGAATGGTTACCGGGCGTTATAAAATTTTTTCGCGTTATCGTTCTTATCATGGCGCAACATTCGGTGCAGGCAATCTTTCCGGGGAGGGGCGCCGGTTTGCTGTTGAGCCAGGGCTTCCGGGCTTCATTAAGTTTGATACCCCCTATTTATATCGTGAGTTTCTCCATTTCGAGAGTGAAGAAGCGGTCTCCGACTATTATCTGGATCGGTTGAACAGTCAGATTCTGTATGAGGGACCGGAGCAGATCGCTGCGATTTTCATGGAACCGATCCCCGGAAGCAATGGTGTGCTTGTGCCTCCAAAAGGGTATCTGGAAGGTATCCGAGAGCTGTGCGACCAATATGGCATTTTGATGATCTGTGACGAAGTGATGTCCGGGTTCGGTCGCACGGGAAAAATGTTCGCGGTTGATCATTTTGATTTCGAGCCGGATATGATGACGTTTGCGAAAGGTGTCACATGCGGTTACAGTCCGCTTGGCGGCGTGATCGTCAATCAAAAAATAGCCGACTATTTTGACGATCATGTGCTGATGACAGGTCTGACGTATAGTGGACACACGGTATCGACTCAGATCGGCTGCCGAACGATGGATATTTACAAAGAAGAGCATGTGATCGAGCACAGCGCGGCGATGGGCAACATTCTTGCGGCTCGTCTTGAGAAGCTGCGCCGTTTTGATTCGGTCGGCGATGTGCGCTATATCGGACTCTTTGCGGCGGTTGAGCTTGTTAAAGACAAAAAAACAAAGGAACCTTTGATCGCATACGGCATGGATTATGGGAAAGATAAGGTCGGCCTGATGTCCACATTCATCAGCATGTTGAGTGAATATGGATTTTACACCTATTCTCATGAGTCAAGCGTCATCATTGCACCTCCGCTTATTATTAGTGAAGAAGAACTTAATGAAGCAATGAATCTGTTTGAAGATGTGTTACGGCATTTTGAAGACCATGTCCTATTTGTTGATCAAACGGTTGGATTGAAATGAAAAGAAGGTGACATATGTGGAGAATTTTTATTATAAACAACCGGTACCCATTGACTTCGGCTTCGGAAAACTCAGCCGGATGCCGGAAATTCTGGCTCAAATGAATCTGGATCGCGGCTTGTTAATCAGCGCGCCGTCGATGGTACGCGCTGGAATCGCACAGCGTGTCATGGAGCAATCGGGCGGACGCATTATTGGTGTTTTCTCAGATATTCAACCGAACCCGACCGTCTTAAATACGGACGCGTGTGCAGCGATGCTCCGCAAAGATAAATGCACCTTTGCGATCGCGCTCGGCGGGGGAAGCGTCATGGATTGTGCGAAGGCAGCGTGTTTTGTTGCCGGGACACCATACAGTGCGGCAGATTTTCTTTCGGGTGAGCGGAAGATCGATCATGCGGGGATTCCGCTGATTGCTGTTCCGACAACATCCGGAACGGCAAGTGAGGTGACAACGGCTTCGGTATTGACCGATACGGAGCGCGGAGTCAAAGCATTGCTGGCAAGCGATTATCTCTATCCGGTCTATGCGCTTGTTGATCCGGAATTAACGATGACCTGTCCGCCAAGGGTGACGGCTGCGAGCGGATTTGATGTGCTCGCACATTCGCTAGAGGCCTATTACGGCAAAAAGCATCAGCCGCTGACCGATCTTGCGGCAGAACGTGCAGCCACACTTGTTTTTGATTATCTGCTCACTGCGTACCGTGAGCCGGACAATCAAGAAGCACGAGCAAAAATGAGTGAGGCGTCGGTAACGGCAGGCCTTGCATTCGGCATCACTCAAACGGCTGCAGCACATGCCTGTTCCTATCCATTGACTCAGGACTATGGAATTCCCCATGGGGATGCATGCGCCTTTACTTTACCTTCTTTCTGGAGGCTGAACAGCAGCGAAGGCCCAGAAACAGAACGGCTGCAGGCATTCAGTAAACGGTTGGGGTTTAAGGACAGTGCTGCGCTGGCCGATCGGATGGATATGATGAAAAGGGAAATGAAGCTTCATACAACGTTGGAAGAAGCGGGTATTAATTCTGCAGATCTTGATGATTTGGTGAGCAAAAGCTTTGCACCGAACATGAGCAATAATCCGGTTGAGATAACAAAAGAGCGTTTGAAGAGTATCTATCAAAATTTATCCGAAAAATAAAGTCGGGATGGATGATCCCGGCTTTATTGCTCTAATAAAAGAGCCGTTTCGCAAAATGCGGAACGGCTCTTTTATTTATTTTAATTCGAGAAATATTTCTTAATCGTTGTCTGAAGCTCGTTCTTGTTCAGAATGATTTGGCTGTTGTTAGCCTTGAGCAGATCATCATACATGGTGGCACTGCTTCCCTTAACTTGGCGGTATTTGATCTGACTTTCCGGATGAAAGTCGCCTTTGACACCAAGCCCCACACTGACCATATCTTCTGTAGACATGTTGGTCGCAACCAAAAATTTAGACAGTGAACGGGAAAGGGCAGGCAGTCGAGTGACATTTGACGGCTGCATTATTTTTTTGGCGATACCGATCAGCGCAGCTTGCTGCAACTGTTGGCGTCCGTAGTCAGTGCCGGGCAATGAATAACGTTCGTGGGTAAGTTCAGCGGCCATTTCACCGTTCACCGTGTGAACACCTGGTGCAAAGGTTTTGCCTGCGTTTCTCTTATACCAGGGATGGGTGAGCGTCACCTTGAATGGCAGGTTTATATCAATACCGCCGAGTGCGTCAACCATATATTGCAGCCCCCAATAGTTAGTTTCGGCATAGTAGTGAATCGGAACACCGGTGAGATTAGACACGGCTTGTACGGCTGAAACAATTCCTTTTTTTTCGCCTTGTTTTACTTGCGAAATATACTGTACGCTGGTCAGCTTCGTATAGCCGTAGCCTTGCATGTATACACGCGTGTCTCGCGGAATGCTCAGCATATTGTATGTATGATTGTTCAGATCAGCGTGGATCAAGACCATCGAATCCGTATGGCTCGCCGTGTTGCCCTTTCGTGCATCCGATCCGATCAGCAGTACATTGAATGTGCCGGCTTTTTCTTTATAGTTGCTTGTGCTTTTCGAAGTGCCGCCGACGGTTTTAAGATTATTAAAATGGTTTTCCGGTTTGAGACGATGATATTCAAAGAATCCATAAGCCGTTCCTGCGATCAGCAGGAGTGCGAGACTCAACAAAACGATACGAAGAACGCGATGATGTTTTCTTGATTTTCTAAGTGTACTTCTTGAGTTGCCCGATTCATTTTTTCTAACCATGTTTTTCTCCTTTTAACTGTCGAAATCGTTCAGAAGTGAACGGTGTGCGAAGAAATGCTGCGGCAGAGAAGCAGTTGGTCATCCACCGCTCGGCTTACTTCCATACCATTCCAATAGTATAGCAAAATTTCGACTTTTTTTTCAGAATGTGTTGAAAAAAAGTTACCGTATTTTTAATATATTGCGTTCGAATGCCTGCTCATATTGACATGAATCCAGCCATACAATTGAGTAAATGCAAAAAAAGAACGATTTTTCGGAGGCGGCAGATATGGAACTGATTCAACCTTCTGAGACCCTGGAGCTTGTTCATACGCTTGGAAATTGGTCGATCAGCCAGGAGACCGGCTTTTCACCCGTCCAGCTTATCGCAGCATCAGCGGCTGCTTGCAGCACGTACGTGTTTGAAAAGCTGCTTGACGAACGCGGCATTCCCTACGAACTGAAAAAAGTTTTGTTTGATTATCAACTCGGAGTATATTATCCGAATCCAGTCGCAAAGATCGACGTCCAATTTTTTATCAAAGCAAATGCACGCGTACGTAAGGAAATTGAACATGTGTTTTATCAGATCGCAGAAAATTGTCCGGTTATTCAATCCCTGCACCCGCGCGTTAAAATTAATGAATCCATTATTTTTAATTAAGTTGAGAGTAAACGATGATGACGAACATTCAATAAATGGGAAAAGTTGAAAGAAAATCTTAATGAATCGTAAATTATTATTATAGTAATATGAAATTATTATTACAAAACCTCCTTCTGTTTCCGATATATTAATAAGAGCGAAAGGAAGGGGTTTTTGTCGAATAATGTCAAAAAAGAAAAAACAATTTCATTTCCACTTTGTTCAAGTGAATTTGCGACGCGTATTAATTACCGCTGCGGTTTGTTTTACCATCATTCCAGCAACGATAGTAGGCACATTTTCTTTTATAAACGCGAAGAATGCCGTAACGGCGCAAATGGAGGACAGTGCGAAAAATAGTGTGACACTGCTCAATCAAAACATTACCCAAATGATTGATAAAGAAAAAACAAGACTGGATTATTTATCCACTCACGTGTCGGCCGCCAACATGACAGGTGGAGGCAATCGTGAGATTCTGGATACGTTGTTGTCCCAACAGCAATCAGACAGTGGCCTTGCTCAGGCTTATGTCGGCGATAAAAAGGGTCACTATGTGTATACACCGCAGTCACTAATCAAACCGAACAACTATAATCCTGCAAAACGACCATGGTTCGAAAGCGCAATGGCGAATCCGCACCATATTGTTGTCAACGAACCTTATCAATCGGAACTAGTGAAGGATTATGTAGTGTCATTGTCGGAAACGACTACGGATGGAGAAGGCGTGGTCGGATTAGATCTAAAACTGGATGATGTTCAGAAGATTTCCAATGAAGTAAACATTGGTCAAAAGGGCTATGCATTTATTATCAGCAGTGACGGAAAAATCGTTGCCCATCCAAGCCTCAAGCCCGGTGTTAAGGTTCCTGATAAGTTATTACTTAAACGTGTGAAGCAATCGGGCCATGGCGCATTCAACTCAGTTTATAAAGGGGTGCGCAAACAAGATGTTTACGTCACGAATAAAGATACTGGCTGGGTGATTGTCGGATCGCTGCTCCAGAGTGAGGTGGAGAGCAATACAAACAGCATTCTTTGGAGTTCCATCATTGTCGGAGGCATCACAGCAATCATCGCGGCGCTGATTGCATTAGTTGCCGTAATATGGATCATTCGTCCGATTAAAAATTTAATCAGTGTAGCAAAGAAGGTTGCAAATAAGGATCTCACTGCTTATGCAAATACGGATGGATTTGAGGAATTTAAACATTTGGGAATCGGATTCAACCAAATGATTGATTCACTAAGCGATGTCTTGTCACATGTGGATGAAAAAGCGACTGCGCTCGCCTCTTCCTCTGAAGAACTGACAGCTTCAACAGAAGAGAATAAGGCCACATCTGATGAAGTTGCCCATTCCATTCAGGATATCGCAGCCGGTGCTCAAGATCAAAATGAGAAAGTGGATGCTTCGAAACAAAACGTTACGGCTATTTATAAAGAAATCGAGAATATTTTGATGAAGGCGGGTACACTTCGTGATAAATCGGATGCAGCAATGGGTACCGTAAACAGTGGAAAAGTTTCGTTGAACCAGGTAACCGGACAGATTAAAAACATTCGATCAACAAATAATAAGGTTACTGGTGAGCTGAATGATTTGGTTGAAAAGATGGAATTAATCAATTACACAAACAGCTTAATTAACGATATTGCCGCACAGACGCACCTTTTGTCATTAAATGCGGCGATCGAAGCGGCACGTGCCGGTGAACAAGGTAAGGGATTCAGTGTCGTCGCGGCAGAAATTCAGAAGCTGGCGAACCAATCTTCAGATTCCTCGAAGAAGATTGCTGAAATTGAGGATTCTATTCTGGAAAAGGTACGCGAGCTTGTGCAATCGATGCAAACCAGTACTGAGCAAGTTGATCAAGGCATTATTGTCGCGGATGAAGCGACAAAGACATTCACATCTATTGAAGAGACGGTGACATCTGTGTCAGAAGCGGCGAATGAGGTCAACCATTCTGTACAGACGATATCAGGGGCTACCGGAGAGATTGTCAATCGCATTGATGACATTGCGCATTTGTCGGAAACCGCAAGTGGGTTGACAGAAAATGTCTCCGCAGCAGCAGAACAACAATCCGCGTCTATGGAAGAAATTGCACACAATGCAACAAGTCTGTCAGCGCTGGCTGATGAACTGAGACAGATTGCCTCACAATTTGTGATTAACAAGAATTAAGAATATAAACGATACAGGCTGATCGATTAAAAATAAAGTTTAAAAAGAGCCAAAGATCTCGATTTTAGGATCATTGGCTCTTTTTCTCATTCATTTGTTCTTGATTTACCTGTTCTAGTAAGCCGTCAGCTGTCTCTTCCGTTGTAATCAGTACATTAATATGGCCGCCATTTAATGCGCCAAGGATACCGGAAATCTTCTCTTCAGACTCTGCAACGCCGATTGTATAACGTGTTCTGTGCAGAATATCCAGCGGGATTGAGAGGGTTCGGTCTGAGAGATGTGTTTGCACTTCATTGCCGTCTCGATCATAAAAGCGGGAACATAGATCGCCCACTGCGTACTCTGCCTTGAATTTCTCAACGGAGCTGTCACTGTAGAATGCGCGCCACGTTGAATGACCAGTACTGTTGATTGACCCTATGCCAATCAATGCGACACTGATGTTGTTCCACATGTTCGCAATCTCTTTATAGTATTGTGTCTGCATCCAGTCACTTTTCATTGACGGCTTCTCAACGATTGCTGGGACATCAATCATTAATGAGCGTCCCTTAAGTTTTTCTGCCGCTTGATAACAAATTGTATTGACGTGATACCGGCTTTCGAGTTTTCCTGCCGGACCGCCCACCATAGGCACACAAAAAATGTTTTGGTGTACATCCATCGGATCGAGCGCTTCAACAGTTGCTGCAAGGCTGCTTCCCCAGGAAAAGCCGATCACATCATTATCTTCAAGAACAGAATCGAGAAATTTTGCAGCAGCCTGACCAATTGCCGTAAGCTTTACGGAAGTGGGCTGCTGGTGGTCGACAGGAATCACGATCGCTTTTTTCAAATGAAAGGTTTTCTCTAATTTTTCCGCTAGTGACAGGTCATTCAGATCATAGTTAATGGTTATCTTTACAATCCCCTCTTCTCGAATTTTCTTGAGAATTCGGCTGATTGATGTTCGATTGATACCGGTCTTTTGAGCAATCTCATTTTGGGTCAGATTCTGCTCATAGTACAGCTGAGCAATCTGAATATATTTTTTTTTCGTTTCTACGTTATCCATTTCATCACCTCATCGAGCACAAATGGTCAACTTTATTGAAAATGTGCATATAACTACCCATTTATTATATTCCAAGATCATCTTTTTGTAAAACAGATAATGAAAGCACTTAAAAAGTTAACAAATTTGCAACATAAGAACAATTGACAACTTATATATTTAAATTATACTAAAAGGGTAATCACAAAAGATCATTAAAAACACAATTGTGCAATTGAAGCCTGATAAAAATGTACTGGAGGTATTATCATGAGTGAATGGCTCGGACTTAAAGGCAAGACAGTTATTGTAACAGGAGGTTCATCTGGGATTGGTAAAGCGGTCGTCGAAGCCCTACTAGACAATGATGCTCAGGTCGTACTAGCAGATTTGCACGAACCGGATCAAGATCTGTATAACAAGGCAAAAGATAATCAGCTTCTCTTTGTATCAACCAATGTTACTGATCGATCAAGCGTTGGAAATCTTGTGAATGCAGCCAAAAAGCAGTTTGGATCCGTTGATGTCATTGTAAATAATGCTGGAATTAATCTACCGCGCCTCTTAATTGACCCAAAGGAAGAAAACAGTAAATTCGAATTGAGCGACGCAACGTTCGATAAGATGGTCAGCATTAACCAAAAGGGTGTATTCCTCTGTTCACAGATTGCAGGAAGAGAAATGGTCAAGGCAGGCAAAGGGGTCATTGTCAACATGGTTTCTGAAAGCGGTTTAGAGGGATCGGAAGGCCAAAGTGCCTATGCGGCGACAAAAGCAGCGATTTATAGTTTTACTCGCTCCTGGTCAAAAGAGCTTGGAAAATACAATGTCAGAGTAGTTGGCCTCGCACCGGGTATTCTCGAAAAAACGGGACTTCGCACGCCGGCGTATGAAGAAGCGCTCGCCTACACGCGAGGTATAACCGTAGAGCAGCTTCGCAAGGGATACACGAACAAGTCTATTCCGCTCAGACGTGATGGGAAGCTGTCAGAAGTTGCCGATCTTGTCTTGTTCCTGAGCTCGGATCGAGCAAGTTATATTACGGGTACTACTTACAATATTGCCGGTGGTAAGACAAGAGGTTAAAAGTTCGGGGAGATGTTCGTATGTATTCAATTATTGTATGTGCTCATGGAGACCTTGCAGAATCGATAAAAAAATCTGTTGAAATGATTTTTGGTGAAGCGAAGAATGTGTTCCCGATCCGTTTTGTTCCTGGAGAAAATGTGGAGGACATCAAAAAGAAATTGGCAGAAACAATTGAGGTAAATCATTTAAAAGAAACCTTGATTTTTACTGATATCTTTTGTGGAAGCCCTTACAATGCGTCGGCAGCCTATGCAATGACTCATGAAGGGATTGAATTAGTCAGCGGCGTCAATCTTCCGCTTTGTCTTGAGGCCGTTTCTAATCAAACGATTAAATCACTTGAAGAAATTGTTGCGTGGCTGAAACAAGCGGCGCCAGACACATTTAAAGTATTGAGGGATGAATTACAGGCACAGGAAGAGGAGGATTTCTAATGATTATACATTTTGCTCGAATTGATGATCGTCTTATCCATGGGCAAGTCACAACGGTCTGGGTAAAAAAGGCAAATGCGAAACGAATTATCGTGTGCAGTGATGAAGTGGCACATGATGAAATTCGCAAAACACTCCTTAAGCAAGCGGCACCGCCGGGAACGAAAGTCAATGTCTGTGAAGTGGATAAGGCAGTCAAGGTGTATTTTAATCCTTTATACAAAAATGAAACCGTTTTCTATTTATTCACGAATCCCACGGATGTTCTGCGCATGGTTGAACAGAATGTTCCCATTAAAACGGTGAATATCGGCGGTATGGCTTATCGCGAAGGAAAAACACAAATTACTAAGGCCGTTTCGCTCGGATCCGAAGATATTGAGGCGTTCAAGAAATTAAATGAGAGCGGCGTTGAATTGGAATTGCGTGTCGTGGACAGCGATGCACCAATTAATATCATGAAAAAAATCGAAGGGTTGTCTTCGACTAACTAGAAGGGGGCGAGTTTATGGAAATACAACTGTACCAAGTCATACTCATCTTTGTCTTCGCGTGTATTGCCGGCATGGGCAGTGTTTTGGATGAATTCCAAACGCATCGTCCGTTGATTGCCTGTACAATCATTGGACTCATTCTCGGTGATATTCAAACGGGCATTATTTTAGGCGGAACTTTGGAACTTATCGCTCTTGGTTGGATGAACATTGGGGCGGCTCAGTCACCGGACTCAGCACTTGCAAGTATCATTTCGGCCATTCTTGTTATTGTTGGCCATCAAAGTATTCAGGCAGGCATCGCCATTGCCTTGCCTGTTGCGGCCGCCGGGCAAGTGCTGACGGTGTTCGCACGTACAATTACTGTCTTCTTCCAACATGCTGCGGATCGAGCTGCGGAGAAGGTGAATTTCCGACTCTTGGATTTCCTGCACATGTCCGCTCTCGTTGTTCAGGCTTTGCGTGTGGCGATTCCAGCACTCTTGGTGACCGTATTCATGAATGCCGGCAGCGTGCAGCATCTGCTCAACTCGATTCCTAATGTGGTTACGGGAGGCTTGAATGTTGCCGGAGGATTTATCGTCGCCGTCGGGTATGCGATGGTGCTCAATATGATGGGCGCTAAATACTTGATGCCATTCTTCTTCCTTGGGTTCATCTTGGCGTCCTATTTGAACTTCAGCTTGCTCAGCTTTGGTGCAATAGGCTTGATTGTGGCCTTTATCTATACACAGCTCAATCCAAAATATCAACAACATACTCAGACAGCAGCTACGGGGTCGTCAGAAACGCTTGCCGACGACATGCTTGAGGATTAGGAGGAGAAGGCGATGAGTGGAGCGGTTAAAAAGTTAAACAAAAAAGATTTATTTAATATGTTCGTTCGTTCAAATTTTCAGCAAGCGTCCTTTAACTATGAACGAATTCATGCATTAGGGTTTTGTTTTGACATGATTCCTGCAATTAAAAAGTTTTATAAAACGGATGAAGAACGGCGCCTTGCTTTAAAACGCCATCTGGCTTTTTTTAACACGACTCCGGCTGTATGCGGTCCCGTTGTCGGTGTAACTGCTGCCATGGAAGAAGCAAGATCAGATGGTGAACCGATTGATGACGGGTCGATTAATAGTCTAAAGGTCGGTTTAATGGGCCCCCTTGCCGGTGTCGGTGATCCGCTCATTTGGGGGACCTTGCGGCCGATTACAGCTGCACTAGGTGCATCCTTTGCACTTAACGGCAACATTTTGGGGCCATTGCTTTTCTTTATCAGCTTTAACGCGGTACGGCTTGCACTGAAGTGGTACGGAATTACCTACGGTTATCAGGCAGGCATGGGCATTGTGAAGGATATGGCTTCTAACACCTTAACGAAACTGACGGAAGGTGCAAGTATTCTCGGATTATTTGTCATGGGTGTGCTTGTTACCAAATGGACAAAAATTAATGTGCCCGTTGTGATCTCGCAGACAACCAATCAGGCTGGCGTCAAATCCACAATGACGGTACAAGGGATTCTGGATCAACTCTGTCCGGGGCTGCTCGCTCTTGGTCTTACGTTTCTGATGATGTATCTGCTGAAAAAGAAAGCAAGCCCGATTCTGCTTATTTTCGCCTTATTTGGTGTAGGGATCCTTGGTTATTGGTTAGGTATTCTTAAATAAATCAAGAGACAAAAAATGAAAAACGAGAGGGAGAATGAAAAAATGAAAACAACTGCGCTTAGACTCTATGGAAAAGAAGACCTGAGATTAGAAAAATTTGAACTTCCTGAAATAAAAAGTGACGAAATACTTGCTGAGGTTGTAACGGACAGCATCTGCATGTCTTCTTGGAAAGAAGCGAAGATCGCGTCTGATCACAAGAAAGTTCCGAATGATATAGCGGAAAATCCGATTATTGTCGGACATGAATTTTGTGGAAGGATTGTCAAGGTAGGAGACAAATGGAAAGATAAATTTGAAGAAGGAAGCAAGTTCGCCATTCAGCCGAACCTTCAGCTGCCGGACCGCCCGGATTGCCCAGGTTATTCATTTCCGTATATTGGAGGAGATGCGACCTATGTGGTCATACCTAAAGAAGTTATGGAGCATGATTGTTTACTTGAATACAACGGGGAGACCTATTTTGAAGGCTCATTATTGGAACCGCTCTCTTGTGTTATCGGCGGCTTTAATGCGAACTATCATCTCATTGAAGGCACTTATGATCATAAAATGGGGATCAAAGAAGGCGGCAATCTCTTAATTATGGGCGGCACGGGTCCAATGGGTCTTTTGCAGATTGATTACGCATTGCATGGTCCAATTAATCCAAAAAATCTCGTTGTGACCGATCTCACCGATGAAAAATTACAGGCGGCTGCAAAATTGTATTCACCTGAGGATGCTAAGAAGGATGGAATAAATCTTCATTATGTTAATGTCAGCAAGCAAGAAGACCAAGTGGCTTATCTTCAGTCATTTGTCGATAATGAATCGTATGATGATATCTTCGTGCTTGTTCCGGTAAAACCAGTTCTTACTCAAGCATCGACCCTGCTTGCCAAAGACGGGTGCCTGAATTTCTTTGCAGGTCCACGAGATAAGAATTTCTCTGCAGAAGTGAATCTGTATGACGTGCACTATAATTTCACACACTATGTTGGCACTTCAGGCGGGAATACCGATGATATGCGTGCGGCAATTAAATTAGTGGAAGAGCGAAAAGTTAAGGTTGAAAAAGTAGTTTCGCATCTTCTTGGTTTAAATGCGGTCGCAGATACGACCCTCAATCTGCCATCGATCCCAGGAGGAAAAAAACTGATTTATACACACAAGAATATGCCTCGCAAATCGTTGGAAGAGATTGTTACAGGCGATCATTCGGATTCATTCTACGCAGGTTTAAAAGAGGTACTTGTGCAAAATAACGGATTGTGGTCAAAAGCCGCTGAACAGTATGTATTAACGTATGGCGAGGGCATCTGAATAAATCGTGTATTTAAATGAACGACCGCAGAACCTGTTAAAGGCTCTGCGGTTTTTTTAGATCAATCAACCTTAAAAATGACCATTTGGAAAAGAAAAAAGGCTCCAACTCTGCGGTGCTTTAATTTTCCGAGGAATACGATTAAAATAGATTGTATACGTAAACGTTTACAATTAAAGGAAGGAAGTGAAGTATTCATGAAAATTTTACCGTCAATTTTATCTGCCAATTTCGCATGTCTTGCAGATGAAGTGCGGGATGTAGAGAAAGATGTTGATTTGATTCATGTTGACGTCATGGACGGGCATTTTGTGCCGAACATAACCATGGGTGCGAATGTTGTTCATGCATTGAAGCGGGATACTCAGGTCGCTCAAGATGTGCATCTGATGGTGGATGAGCCGATTCATTTACTGCCATCGTTTCTTGACGCAGGCGCAGACATGATTTCAGTTCATTATGAAGCATGCACACATCTGCATCGCGCCATTCAGATGATCAAGGACGGAGGAGCAAAAGCAGGAGTCGTATTGAATCCGTCAACACCTGCATCAGCACTGGAGTCGATTATTAAGGATGTCGACTATGTTTTGATCATGACCGTGGATCCCGGATTTGGCGGTCAACGTTTTCTCCCTTCAATGATTGATAAAATAAAAGCTGTACATGAAATGATTGCTACGTCAAATCTGTCGGTTCAAATTGAGGTAGATGGCGGCGTGGATACGGAAACGCTTCCACTCTGCTTTAATGCCGGAGCAACATTATTTGTTGCGGGATCAGCAATCTTCACCTTCGCGGATCGGCATGCTGCGATTGAGAAGCTGATTCGCAGTGTTCAGCAAAATAACGAATAGAGACAGTACAAAAATGGTGCCGACACATGAATTTGCGTGTTCAGAAGACTATAGTAGAGGTGATGCCGTATCAGCGCGGTGTTATTTCGGGAGGCGCAGATTCATGGAGCATGTCACAGAATGCTTGGACTTACTAGAGCAGTACATGGCTGATCATTCGACTGTGTACGCTGTTGAAAAACTAAATTTTAAGGGGGCTGGTGCTAAGGATGTTTATAACTGCACGGCTCCCTTTTATGATGAAGGAAGACGGATCATCGCGGCGCGCGTAGAATCTCGGGACAGCGAAAGCGCCCATGTCGGATTCTTTGAGCAAGATATAAATGGATGGATTTTAATGAAGGACATGCCGTTTTTCCCGCTTCAAGATCCGTTTATCACGAAAATCGATGATTTACTGCTTTTTGGGGGAGTTTGGGTCGCGCATGACACGAAGGGCCATGTGACTTGGCGGACGTTATTTTTCCGTGGCAAGACCATTCGCTCTTTGCGTCCTTTCTTTGAAGGACCGGTTGGTATGAAGGACATACGAATTGCTCAAATGCCGAATGGCTTGATTCTGGTTTTAACCCGCCCTCAAGGTGAAAAAGGAGGACGCGGTAAGATCGGCTATGTGCTTCTCGCTTCGCTTGATGAGCTCGATACGGAAAAAATTGAATGTGCGCCGTTGCTCGATGGACACTTTGCCGATGACGAGTGGGGCGGAGCCAATGAAATTCATCCACTAAAAAATGGCAATGCAGGTGTGCTCGGACATATCGCATATTTTGATCACCAAGGGGAACGACACTATTACTCAATGATTTTTACTTTGGACCCGATGACCGGACGCCATTCACCGCTTGAAATCATTGCCACACGTCAAGATTTTATTGATGGACCGACAAAACGCCCGGATCTTCGCGATGTCGTCTTCACCGGCGGCGCCATTCGCAGTGAAGGACGGATGACGCTATACGTCGGCACGAGCGATGCAGAGGCGCAGCGAATTGTGATCAGCGATCCATTTGCAAAATATGAACTGGGCTATTGATGCTTTCCGGAGCCATCATTGCGGCAAAAGCCTCTCCTTTATAAGGAAAGGCTTTTATCATACAAAAAGAAAGTATAAGATTTTGCCCTGCCGGCACGACAATAAGGTCATAAGAGGTTGATTCTAATCCGCACTTATCGATTGGGAGATCATGTGAAGCACCCATTCCGATAGATAGACGGAAAAATTACCCTTATTTAGAAAACGAACAAAAAAATAGCTTAAATAGACGGAAGAATTCCGCTTATCGAATCGAAAAACGGAAAAATGGAGAGTTTTGCTTTGCATAAGCGGAAAAATTACCCTTATTTACCGGCGAAATAACCTTCATGGTGCATATAAGCGGAAAATCTCCGCTTATTTTTACTCGTTACATAATGAAGGACCAGAATGCTTAATAAAACAGAAGTGAGATAAAGGCACTTTCCAACGCGAAAGTCACCGCGTCCTGCGGAAGTAACGACCGAGTGCTTTTTGCCCGGTTTTTCTAATACAAAAAGAAAGTAAATGGGTTTCGGATTAATAAAAGTTGGACATCAGACACGTAAGTGCAAGACTCATGCGGGAACGTCCTATTAAGAAATAGAGTCCCTATCAGTTCACCTGCGCGCCAATAGTCTCCATAGAGATGTCCAAAGTTATAAAAAAATGTTGACTTATTTTTATAAAAGAAAGAAAATATAAACAATAAATAAATTATTATTATGATAACAAATTATCTCGTAATTGATACGAGATTATTATTTTTTAAATGATGATTTCTTTTTAAGCATGATGAAATGATGAAAAATGATCTTTTGAAAAGAGGTGTAACATACGGTGTCAAAATGTATTTTTGATCAAATTGTGGAACGAAAAAATACAAATTGTGTCAAATGGGACGGGGCGGAAAGTCTGTATGGAAAGCCGCAGCTGCTCCCTATGTGGATTGCTGACATGGATTTCAGCGCACCGGATTGCATTCTTGGCGCGCTGAAGGAATGCCTAAATCAGAAAATTTTCGGCTATACCTATGCCCCTGAATCCTTGAAACAGGTGGTACAGTCGTGGCTGAGTAAGCATTATGATTGGAAGGTTCCGAGCGAAGCAATTGTTTTCAACCATAACGTGGTATCAAGTATTTCGCTTGCGCTACGCGTGCTGACGAAAAAAGGGGATAAGGTTTTGATCCATAACCCGGTTTATAATCCTTTTTTTGAGCAGCTAAAGCAGCTTGAGCGCGTTCCGGTTGTATCGGAACTCGACATTCATGATAACCGCTATTTTATGAATGTTAAGGATATGGAACGTAAAATTAATGAAGAAAATGTTTCGTGTATTCTCATTTGTTCGCCGCATAATCCCGGCGGACGCATCTGGGATCCGGAGGAATTGCAGGTTGTGATTGATCTGGCTGTAAAGTATGAGTTGCCGATTATTGCGGATGAAATTCACTCGGATCTCGTACTTCCCGGGATGAAACACCAGCCAATGGCACAGCTTGCCGCCGGGAAGTGCACGATTATTACGTTAATGGCACCGACAAAAACATTCAATTTGGCGGCAATCGGCCCATCCTATATTTTGACATTTGAACGCGAACTTACCGAAAAAATAAAACGTGAACAAAAGCTCATGGTTTATCCGGAAATCAATCCTTTTCAAATTGCAGCGATGACGGCCGCTTATGAAAAAGGCGAGCAATGGATGAACGAGCTGCTTGACTATGTAAAGGGAAACAGTGATTACGTTCGCAAACACCTCACGCAAATTAACGGACTCCGATGTATGGACAGTGATGCGACCTATTTAATGTGGATCAGTTATGCGGAACTGGGATTGTCTGAACAAGAAGTGAATGAAGCATTTGTTGCCAACGGAGTTGCGCTGCAAATGGGCAGCATGTACGGCGAAGCCGGAAACGGTTTTTTTCGAATGAATATTGCAACGCCGCGAGTAAATGTTGAAAAGGGCACAAGCATGGTGCTGCGCGCTTTTCAACAATTAATGGCTGCTCGTGCGAACGTTTAATACGACTGTACATACGAACATGATGGCTGTCGAATTTTTGAAAGTAAGGGGAGGACAAACATTAAAGATAAACTGCAGCGGTATAAGAAATTTGTCTCCTTTTTAAGCGATGTGATGGGGGATGACGCAGAAATCATTCTTCACGATGTGCGGGATTTGGAGCATTCGGTGATTGCATTAAGCGATACCACTTTGACAGATCGCAAGATTGGGTCGCCGGCAACAAATTTGATTTTAAAAAAATTGAAGGAAGGGAAAAAATCTCATAAAACCTTCGTCACCAATTATGAAGGAAAATCCAAAGACGGCACGGTCCTCAGATCATCGACATATTTTATTTATGACGAGAGCGATGAGATTATCGGTATGCTGTGTATCAACATCAATTTCCGCAAAATGGAGGAAGCGATTCAGTACCTAGGCGACTTTGTCGGTATCGATCGACCGGTTGACGGTGATCAAGAACCTCATGTTGAACACCTCAGTCCATCCATTGAAGATATTGCCATCAGCAGCATTAAGGAGATTGTCTCAAGCGTTAATGTTCCGTCAGAACGTATGTCACAGCAAGAAAAGCTGCACGTGGTTCATCAGCTGAACAACAATGGTATTTTCCTGCTCAAGGGTATTGTCGGAACCGTTGCCCAGGAGCTGAAGACTTCGGAAGCGACGATCTACCGTTACTTAAGTAAAATGAAGAAAAACGAGCTCAAAATCAGCTTTGAGGCACCATAAATTCGTGATCTCCAGAGGTACGTTGACGTGCTCGTAAAAAATCATTATATTAAACTGTAAAACGACCAGAGCGAGAAGGGAGTAGAAGCGGTGTCAAAACCTATTATCGGAATCACCAGTGGTTTTGTAAAACTCACAAATTTTTCAGAAGGTGATTATGCGCATAAAGATTATATAACTTCGCTGACAATGGCTGGCGCTGTTCCTTTGATCCTGCCGATCGCTCCCGGTCCATGCACAGAGCGGTATGCAGAACTGTGCGATGGATTTCTGCTCAGCGGCGGATGTGATGTGAATCCGCAATTCTTTAATGAAGATCCGACGCCCGGCTGCGGCGTATTTGATACGGAACGTGACAAAGCAGAGTTGCAATTGGTACGTGAATCGTTGAAGCGAGGCAAGCCTGTATTCGGCATCTGCCGCGGACTTCAAGTCATCAATGTTGCGCTTGGAGGCACATTGATTCAGGATATCGGCAGTGAATTGGAACATCCGATTCAGCATGAACAAAAAGTGCCGCGTCGTGAAGGCAGTCATCGGGTGCATCTTGAAAAAGACACTCGATTGTACCAAGTGCTCGGTGAGCAGGAAACACTTGTTGTCAACAGTCTTCATCATCAGTCCATTGACAAAATAGGAGATGGCTTGAAAACTGCTGCATTCTCGTCCGACGGTATTATTGAAGCCATTGATATGACGGAGAAGGGATTGATGGGTGTCCAATGGCATCCGGAATCGATGACCGCCGGCGGCAGTGAAACCATGCTCAACTTATTCAAGCACTTTGTCGATGCCTGCATCGAAATGAAACAAGCAAATTCGGAAGTGTAAGGCCGCGTTTTTGATTATAAGGAAAGAAGATCTTCCTTTAGGAGGATTTTTTTTGCGTAAATAAAAGTGTTCTTGAGTAACGGATGTGCAAATAAAACGCATCGATACATGAAAAATGTCTATTAAAAAAGCTTCTGAACCGCTTGTTCGGTTCAGAAGCCTTTTTCAATTTTCAAGAGCATTCATAGCAAGTGCGGCCAGTACGGCGGATCCGTAAGGCAGGGCGCGTTCGTCAACGGTGAATTGCGGGTGGTGGTTTGGGTGACGCGGTATCGCATCGCTGCCTGCTCCAAGCACAAAAAATACGGATGGGAGCTGCTCCGTGTAGAACGAGAAGTCTTCTCCTCCGAGGCTCGGCTTACTTTGCAAGCGATGACCTTTGCCAAGCAGCGCATCAACGGTTTGCTGTGCGAGCAGCGTCATGCGGTCGTCGTTAATGATCGATGGTGAGCTGAATGTGTAGTCTAGATCATAATCTGCTCCGAAGGCTGAGGTGATGCCTTTTACAATGCTCGTCATTCGTTCGGGCATCGTTTTGCGCAGTTCGGGATTCAATGTACGCACCGTTCCGGTCATTTTGACTAAAGGAGCAATGGCATTGTTTGCCGTTCCGCCATGGATGGTAGCAATCGTCAAAACGACGGGATCAGCGGGATCTATCTGGCGGCTGGCTAATTGCTGGAGTGCAGTAATCACCTGCCCGGTGACTGCAACAGAGTCAACGGTAAGGTCAGGATGTGCCGCATGACCGCCTTTTCCTATAATTGTTAAAGAGAAAAAATCAGTAGATCCGCAGCCAATCTTTCCTGAGAAGGCGATCTTGCCAAGATCGATACCCGCATTAATGTGAAGGCCAGCCATCTCGTCAATTCCATTTAAGGCGCCGGCATCAATCATCGCTTTGGCTCCTTTGCTGACCTCTTCGGCAGGCTGAAAGAGAAAGGCAATGTTGCCGTGCTCCGGTTGACGCTTTGCCAAAAGCTGCGCGGCACCCATCAGCATGGCCGTGTGCGCATCGTGGCCGCAGGCGTGGCTTTTACCGTCATTCTCAGATTTGAAGCAGAAAGTGTTCTGTTCCTGAATCGGAAGTGCATCCATATCCGCTCTCAAACCAATTGTTTTGCCAGGCTTTTTGCCTTTAAGTAAGGCAACCATCCCGGTTTCGGCAAACGGTCCGCTAATTTCAAGATTGAGTGATTTGAGAAAGCAGCTAACCTTTTCAGAGGTGCGCTGTTCTTCAAAAGCAAGCTCGGGATGCTGATGAAAATCACGCCTCCATGCGGTTAATTGGGGCTGCAGCAGCTGAGCTTCCTGCAGCAATTGCTTCGATCGTTGCGCGTTCAGGGCGATCACTCCTTAACCGCGGCGGAACCGCTCACTTTTTCAAATGTCTTGAGTACTGCAGTGGCTAAAATCAGTACGCCGTCATACATGGCATCGTGGTTAAAGGTCATATATGGGTGATGCAGGCCGGGCTTGAGATCGCAGCCGAGTCCAAGCATCGTCGATTTCAGTTTTGGTGTGCGAATCGCATATTGATGGAAATCGTCGCCGCCGCTTGATAAGCTGGCAGGGTCGAAATGGTCGTCGCCAAGGACCTCTTTAATAGCAGCCCCCATAATCGCGATCGCTTCGGGATCGGAAACGGCGGCAGGGCTGCCATGTGAATCGTCAAGGCTTATGCTGACTCCGTAACTCGCTGCTACTCCTTGAACAATCTGTTTAATTTTCTTTTTGAATTCGGCCATGACTTCATTTGTCTGTGCACGCACATCCAAACTGAATTCAGCGTGACCCGGTATAATGTTGGTTGCCGAGCCAGCATGGAGATTGGTCATCTTGACTGAACTCGGGATCATCGGATTGACGTGGAGGTGTCCAAGTGCATTCACGATGGAGGCTGCGACTTCAATGCTATTGGTTCCGAGATGGGGACGAGCACCATGTGCGTCTTCACCATCGATTACGCCGCGGATCGTGCCGCAGGCACCGTGCAGGATTGCAGGCCGGGCGCGGCCGTCTTTTGTTTCTTCAATAGGGCGCAGATGTACGCCGTAGAAGTAGTCGGCATCGTCCAGAACGCCTCGTCTGCTTAACTCCAGAGCGCCTTGACCGATTTCTTCAGCAGGTTGGAACACAAGACGAACCGTGCCTGCGCCAGAATCAAGTTTTTCCTTCAGCACCATGGCGGCTCCGAGTACCATCGACATGTGAGCATCATGGCCGCAGGAATGATTGGCCTGCAATTTACCGTTGACTTCCTGCCAAAGCGCGTCCATATCGGCACGTAAGGCGACGATCGGTTTTCCGCTGCCGATTTCGCCAATAACACCGGGACAGTCATCAAATGTACGCGTACGATATCCGAGCTCGTCCAATTTTTCTTTAATAAAAGCGGTCGTTGCGGTTTCTTTCATGCTGATCTCTGCATGGGTATGCAGGTAGTGGAAAAGGTTCATCACATTTTCTCTTACGGAGCTGCTTAATTCTCGATGCATCGAATCGCCCTGCCTTCTCATTTTATTTGTTAATCAGTTCTTCATTAACAATCGCTACTGCCAATCACAGGTTCATGTCCATAAACGACTTGGTCCACATAAATAAATAATTCCTCGGCAATATCAACATCGGATACTTTTGATATGGTCCTAAAGCCTGCATTACCATTCACTTCGCAAACGGTAAATCCGTTGTTGGTGAATAATAAATCGATTCCGCAGAATTCCAGATTAAGAGCTTTTGCGGCTTGGACTGAGAGCAATTCAATAGCTTTACTCGTTTCATAGAACTCAGCGGTGCCGCCTAATGAGTAATTGGCTCTGAATCCTGACTTTGATTTTCTAAGAACACTCCCTATTACACGCCCGCCAAGCACATACACTCTAAGATCTTTGCCATAGCTGTTGTCCATGTATTCCTGACAAAGACAATACCCTTTTGTTGTGTTGAATGCTTCTGTAAAATCATGTTCATTTTTGATTAAGAAAACATTTTTTCCCTGTGATCCTTCCACCTCTTTTAAGATGAAAGGCTTTTTGCTAAAGTGATTCGAAATCAGGGAATAGTCATTCGTAACGGTGTAAACGGTTTTCGGTGTCGGAATCCCTGCATGAGTGAGAAGCTGCGACGTAATGACTTTGTTGCGCGACTGAAACATGGCGGATATAGGATTGATGACCCTGATCCCTAATTGTTCCAATTGAGAGCCGACAATTCTGTTGTAGCAACGCATGAGAACAAAATCCGG
The DNA here is from genome assembly GCF_024385605.1 of Sporolactobacillus sp. STSJ-5. Lineage (GTDB taxonomy): Bacteria > Bacillota > Bacilli > Bacillales > Sporolactobacillaceae > Sporolactobacillus. The sequence continues at coordinate 60,183 of NZ_JANFOJ010000010.1, forward strand.
GAGCTTCAACTGCTCATTTTTATGATAGAAAGTCACCGATGATGCGATTTGAATCATTAAGTCTTCAACAAAAAGAATATCCAAATGGATATGATGTTTGGCGGCAGTCTCCGTCATCCAAGCAAATGCATTGTTGCCATATCGATTATGTATTGCTGATTTCGAATAGATCATCCATCCGTATTTCACATTTTTCACCACTAGTTTGATAGTTTATCGCATTCGTAAGCGAGACCGATGACCAAACAGAACCTGAATATTCCGGCTTTTAAAAAAACGTTTGTATCTTGTTCAATCATAGCACGGTTCGATTGTCAGTCATACGTAATCTGTGCCGGAACAGCATGGAATAACATACAATAGTCCGTTCAAGGTTTCTTGCAATCGCTCGAATGTATGGGTGTCTAATGAATAGTCAAAAAAATACAGCCGAGTAAAAAGTGTGAACAAATGGAAGAAAACATCTGAGTAATCTTAATTAACGGAATTGTAACATACCGAAGTACCGTGTTCAACAAAGGATTGGCACCATGAATACAATCTATTGAATCATTTTATTTAGAGTACCTCGGCTGTTTTTGGTATATTAATAACTGAACGCGAGTGGTGTGTGGAACAGAAATCATCATTGATTAATCGGAGGGTTCGTCATGCAAATTCTTTTTTGTGTCGGTAAATCATATGTGCCCATCCATAGGAAAATGGCGGATCAGTTGGAAGCGATGGGTGCGCATGTCCGCTGCCTGATGTATGACCAGGCTTTGGACAAAGAATTAATTAAGAAGTCAATTCGGGACTGCGAGGTCTGCATCACTGCCATTGCTCCTTGCGACCGTGAAGTGATTGAGGCGGCTCCTAACCTCCGCTATATACTGAAGACGGGAACGGGATTGGATAATGTGGCAATCAGTGATGCAACGGATCGGGGTATTCTGGTCAGCAATGCACCGGGCGGAAATGCTACCTCGGTTGCGGAAATGGCTTTTGGCCAAATGATCAGTTTGTCGCGGATGATTCCAATGTTGGACCGTGGAACGAAAAAGGGCGAGTGGCCGAGCGGCGAGGCTTATGAACTTGACGGAAAGACGGTTGGAATTATCGGTTTCGGTTCCATCGGGCAAAAGGTAGCACAGTTCGCAGGCGGTTTTACTATGCGTGTACTTGCTTTTGGCAATTATCAAGATCAAGACGCAGCCAGTAGACTGCACGCGACGTTTGTAGATTTGGATCGTCTTCTGCGCGAAGCGGATTATATCGTGATCAGCACAGCGCTATCCTCCTCAAACTACCATCTTATTGATCAGCATGCGATCGATAAGATGAAAACAACAGCCTTTCTAGTCAATATTTCCAGAGGAGCGTTGATTGATGAGCAGGTACTGCTCGACGCTCTGAAGAAAAAGCGGCTTGCAGGAGCTGCGTTGGATGTGTTTGAGCAGGAGCCGCCTGAATCTTTGCCGGATTTAGATAACCTGATTGTTTCGCCTCATGTTGCCGGAACAACACGAGAAAGTATTGCCCGAGTCGCTCGTGTGACCGTCGAAAATGTGCGTAAGTTCATGAATCATGAGCAACCGGACTTTGTCGTGAATACAGAAGCGCTGCGGCAGAATCAATGAGTACTAATAGAAGATAGATTTTAAAAAGTGACGGACGGTGATTGTCCATTTTCTTTTTTTTGAAATTTTATAGAGCCGTTCAGGAACATTTTTTTCTGAACATGCAGTACATATGGTTATGGTGTGATGCATTTTACAGACATCAATTTGTCTGCAGATCTTCTGGCTAAGGGTGATATACTAAAAAAAAGAACAAGTACAAAATTGTCTGACAGCACGATTCATACGTTGGATCGAGCGGCGAAGCTGATTCATGCATCGCCTGAATCGCTCAAGAACGATACTGAGAAGAATATTCTTGGCGGTGCTGCGTTGCCTTCTGATTATCAAAAACAGATCACAGGTACACGTTCAAGGGATCTCGAGGATTGGTTTGGCACTGTCGCTGAAGATAGCGGATCTGTGCCGATTATGAAACGCGTCCGATTTTGCCGATCAAGTCTATAAAACGATCAAGAAAGGTGCTGTGTGCACCTTTTTTCAGACGAAACGCTTCGGCTTTCGGCGAAAAATGTTAAGCCTGATAAAAGTAGTTTGGCACATCTTCATCTGCAAAAACACAAGCACAGCAGCGCTGACGGTCCGAAAGGAGTCGACATGCAGAACGTTCCTGCACTATACAAAGCATTTTCCGATGCGGACGGTGATTACGGCAACTATGACCTTGCCAATCGTCCGTATGACGGACAAAAAATCCGTTACATTATTATTCATGATTCAGAGGTCAGCTATGAAGGCACGATGAACACCTTTTTACAGCAGAACTATGTCAGCTCGCATTATGTAATCCGATCCTCAGATGGACAAATTACCAAGATGGTGGATCCGAAAGATGTTGCTTGGCATGCAGGCAACTGGTACATCAACAGCCATTCAATCGGCATTGAGCATGAAGGTTATGCGGTTGAAGGTTCGACATGGTACAGTGAACCGATGTATCGTGCTTCAGCAAAACTGGTTAAGTTTTTAGCGAAGAAATATGATATTCCTCTGGATCGCGAACACATCATTGGCCATGAGGAAGTACCGGGTCTCAGTCCGTCACGACAGGTGGGCATGCACTGGGATCCTGCAGCGTATTGGGACTGGGCTCATTACTTTGATTTACTTGGTGCTCCATTTTCCAAAAAAACGCATGCGTTAAATCTGAAGAAAAATAATGGAATTATTACAATCAATCCGGATTATAAAACGAACAAACCGGAAACGTCTTATAATAACCAGCCGCTTGAACCGAAATCTTCAAACTTTGTTTATCTATATACGGAGCCAAGTTTTAACGCGCCACTGATCAGCGATCCGCTTCTTCATCCGAACGGCAGCGGGACAAATGTGCTTAATGATTGGAGCGATAAAGCCGTTGCCGGTCGTTCCTATTATAAAGTAGATCAGATGAAGGATTGGACGGCTATCGATTTCGGAGGCCAAAAGGCGTGGTTCTACAATCCAAAGGGCGTCAATACAGTTAAGGGCAGCGGTCTGATGATCACGGCGAAAAAAGGCGCGGCATCAGTTCCTGTATATGGTTCTGCCTATCCGGAGGCATCTGCCTATGAAAAATTCAGCATTCCTGCTGTGGAAATTACGCCGATTTATTCGATGCCTGCCGGCCAAATTTATGTCGCTGAGAAAGCAACTTGCTCGGATTATTACTACGCCAAGCTGTTTAATAAACCAGAAACCGATCACGTTGTGAGCGGTGAGGATCAGTATTACCAGATTTCTTATAATCACCGCATTGCATTTGTGAAAAAGAGTGATGTTCGCATCATGCATCCTTTTTTCCACTGATAAGCTATTTTAAATGCCGCCTCAATAATGAGAGCGGTTTTTAAATGTTTTGAAAAGTATTGCAATGACTGCTCACCTAACGTTAGAATATCTATGTACAAAAACAAATGACCAAATTCAAAAAGGTTTGGTAGGATCAGGTTTTCTAAGCATTAACACCTTCGCCAGAAGCTTGACGAAACCAAGTCTTCGAATCAAGTGCCATTCTGTTTGCAAACTGTTGGAAGTTGCCAAATAGATCAGGTATGCTAGTTTTATAGTTCAATCATACAGCATGGATTTATTACACTAACGAGGTGAACACGTAATGACAATAAATAATTCTTATGTAGATCAGGCACCGAAGCAACTCTTTATCGGCGGGAAATGGATCGATGCGGAAAGCATGGAGGTCGATGATGTTGTTAATCCTGCTACCGGTGAAGTGATCGCTCAAGTAGCGCATGGAGGCGCGGCAGATACGGAAAAGGCGATTGAGGCGGCGCAGGCGGCTTTTCCTGTTTGGTCATCGATGCCTGTAGACGAACGCGCTAAAATCATGCGTAAGGTTGCGGATCTGATTACAGAAAAAGCGGATGAGCTTGCAGAGATTATGACAATCGAGCAAGGCAAACCGCTCGCTCAGGCTAAAGGCGAAGTGCTTGGCGGTGCGGAGAGCGTGCGCTGGCACGCGGAAGAAATGCGCCGTATCTATGGGGAAACCATTCCGGGACCAGGCGGCCATTTATTTCTTGTCAAAAAAGAACCGCTTGGCGTGGTCGGTGCAATTACGCCTTGGAACTTTCCGTCTTCAATGATTACTCGAAAGATTTCACCTGCCCTTGCAGGCGGAAATACAATCGTGCTGAAGCCGTCACCGGAAACGCCGCTTTCTGCGACTTCACTGATGAAAATTTTCCAAGAAGCAGGAATTCCTGATGGGGTCGTAAATCTTGTAATTGGCGACGCACCTGCAATCGGTAAGGCACTGACTTCGAGCAACGTGGTGCGCAAAATCACTTTTACAGGTTCAACCGGAGTTGGAAAGATGCTATTCGGACAGTCAGCCGATACATTGAAAAAAGTATCCTTAGAGCTTGGCGGTCACGCACCGTTTATCGTATTCGATGATGCCCCAGTTGATCAAGCGGTGACCGATTTGGTATCATCGAAATTCCGCAACAACGGACAAGTCTGCACATCGCCTAATCGAATTTTCGTGCATGAATCGATTTTCGATGAATTTACAGACAAGCTTGTCTCCGCTGTGAAAAAAGTTAAAGTCGGCAATGGCTTGGAGGAAGGCGTGGATGCCGGACCGCTTATTCGTGAAGATGCAATCGGAAAAATCCAGCGTCAAATTAACGACAGTGTTGAAAAGGGTGCGTTGCTCGCAACCGGAGGCAAGCGTTTGACCGATGGTGATTACGCAAACGGTTACTACTATGCGCCTACCGTTCTGATTGGCGTCACGAATAAAATGGATATTTTTTACCAAGAAACGTTCGGGCCGGTGCTTCCGGTAATTAAGTTTAAAGATACAGATGAAGTAATTAACATGGCTAACGACACCAATTACGGGCTTGCCAGCTATTTTTACACTTTGGATCTGAAGCGGATTGCCAAGGTCAGTCAAGGATTGCAGTACGGCATGGTCGGTGTCAACAGCAACACGGTTGCTTACACTCAAACTCCATTCGGCGGTGTTAAACATTCCGGATTCGGCAGAGAAAACGGTCATCAAGGCATTGATGATTATGTAAATGTAAAATTTATCAATCTCAATTACGGGATTTAAACAATTTAATTAAGAAACTCCGGATCCGGAAAATTGGGTCCGGAGTTTTTGTTTTACAGAGCGGAAACGATTTAAACCGCACGATAAAGTTTCGAGGGCACTTGGTTATCAGAAGATAAGTTCATGAAACATACGAAGCCAAGCTTTAATTTAGCTTTTCTAGGAGCTCTTTGAGATAGCCGTTAGCTCGAAAACGCTGTAATGCGGTTTTTCGAGCATTTGCACCGAGTCGATTGCGTAAATCCGGACGAGCTGCACAGCGTAGCAAGGCATCAGTCAAGCGTGGACCAATGCTGTTTCCCGTTTGGACCACAAGTCCTGTTCCTGTTCCTGTTCCAATAAGTTCGGGAATGGCACCGGCATCGGTTGTGATGATGGCTTTGCCGAGCATCATCGATTCGGCAATTGTTAAGCCGAACGCTTCATTGCATAACGAAGGAAGTGCGACCATATCGGCGACAGAGAGATATGCCGGCAATTCAACATGGCTGATGTAGTTCATCAGAGAATAGGAGTCTTTTGGAAGTAAATCGAGTGCCTCCTGGATTTTCTTCTGCTCCTTTTTGTAAGTATAGCTGCCAAGCAGCACTAAATAGAGTGACGGTTTGACTTTTCGTGCGCGCGTGAAGGCTTTTATCAGTTCCAGCACACCTTTTTCGATATTCAAGCGTCCATAATAGAGCACAACCGGCCGGTTTTCCGGTATGCCGCACTGTTCACGGATTCTGTTTGAGAAACGGTTATCAAAGGACGGCCTGAACAAAGCGTGATCAATACGATTGTAAAGAACACGTGCTTTCCATTTATCCTGCTCAGATGCAGCGGTCTGTACACGATTATTGATAAAGCTGCTGACCGAGAGCACACGGTCGCACAGTAGAACAATTGAGCTCGCCTCATAACACCCTTTATTCAGCGTATCATTATGCAGATGCAGTGCGATGCGCACCTTGCTGCCAAGATGTCTGCGCAGCGATTTGATGAATTTCGGACGATTTTCCACGATGATCCAATCGTAGTGATGTTTTTCAAGCAGACGAATCGTTCGATGCAAGAACATGTCTGAATAAATAGAGATATGATATTTGTTGAAAACTCGATTCATCATACATCGGATAAAATGAAATGGATCGTTCTTTTTTATAAAAAAGAAACGCGTGTGTCGTATGCCCTCACTCTGCAGTCGTGCAGCAGGATCATCAATGGAGTAGATATCAAGTGCAGCCATCGGATTTCGTTCATTATCCTGAATGAGCAGATCGACTAATGTCTCTACTGCTCCCCCTCGTACGGCAGGCACAGGCTGCTTTTCCGTACAAATGAGTGCGATCTTCATAACGCTTCCCTCCGATTCATTCTTGATTTTTTCCATAATGTCCAAAGTCCGCGAATGGTGCTGTGCTGAACAGCAAGGACTAGGAGCAGTATAAAAATGTTTGCGAATGTGATCCAACGAAAGTTCACTAGGTTTAAAAATGCACCGGCAAAGAGAATGAGGAATACCGTGTAATGCTTGACAATTGGAAAATAGACCCAGTGTTTTCCTGAGAAAAATGTTCGCGCCGCAAAAAAGAAGAGAAACGCAACCGCTGTTGCGATCGCCGCACCTTTTGCACCGAACGGCGGTACGAGAAGGATATCGAGTATGACCGCCGGAATCAGGGCACAAAGGCCAACCCAAATGTTCAAATAACTTTTTTTTGAAAAAACAATACCGAGGCAAGTCGTTTCACTTACAGTGTAGATGAGCGGCTGCATACATAAAAAACAAACAAGGTACCGTGCGCTGCTGTAGTGAGAAGATAAAAGAAACACGATAACTCCTTTAAATAGGAAGATACCGGCGGCAAGCAGCGACATCGCGAGCAGAACGGTATCACTAACCAATTTAAAATAGATAACAGGCCGGTCCTCTGAGTACCAGCGATAGGCAGTTGGGACCCAAAAACTGGTAAATCCGCTTTGAAATACGGAAAGAACGGCGGCAATTTTCAAGGTTGCAGAAAAAATGCCGATCTGATCAAAATTACTCCAAAGCCGAAGTGCCAGCCGATCTAATCCACCGAGAAGACTTGAAAGCGAGGTCGCAATCACTATTGGCAACCCGAACGTGACGAGCGTCTTCAACAAAACACGATCCACAGAGAATCCAATTGGGTTGAGCAATCTACGGTAGTGCCAGAGCAGCCAGACATCACCAATGATCTGGCCAAAAACCGTGGCATAGACAACAGTCAAGAAATCTCGACGAATGAAAAAAATGAAAACCAAGGTTAAAAGAAACACCGCCGATTTAGTCATTATTGCCAGCAGGGAATATTCAAACGCTTTTTCTCGCATACGAACGGAGAGCATGAGAAAGCGTTCCAGAACCATAAATACGGCCATCACACCAAAAAGGATCGTAGGCAATAGTTCACCCTGACGGCCGAATAACAACTGTGAAAGGGGACTGGGATAAAGCAGCGCAGCAAGCAAAACCAGAAGTGCCAGTCCTAGGGGCAGCAGCAATGCATTTTGTAACAGTCTTGTTTTGTCGATGGCACCATGATATTCCCGTGTGTAGGCCTGATCAACGCCAAGAAAGAGAAACGTGCCGACGATTGTCTGGAACAGGAGAAACATGCTTGCTTTTCCATATTCGGCGGGATCAATGTAATACGTAGTAATCGGGATGGTCATGAATGAAATCAGTGCACCAATGATCGGTCCCATCGAAAAGCCGATTAATTTCTTAATCAATTTGTTCATAGGGTTCAGCCGTTTCGTTAGCAGTTTTTGCTAAAAATTATGTTATTAGTCTGTCACTTGTATGCGCATTTCATACAGATGCACGTAAGCTTTGTTGAAAGGAAGGTGTTGACACTTTAGTTGAGATACATTTTCATTTATAACACCAGGCGAATCATGTATAGTAGAGTATAGATTAGTTTTTTCGGACCGTTTGATGTCCCTTCGTTTCTCGGGCAGGGACAGAACAACTGTGGGTGAGAAGGGTGGCGGTTTGTTTTGATTAATAAGAGACTGTTCCGTTTGACAAAAGGCGCAAGAAAATGGTTGTTCATCAGTGTACTGAACAGTTATTTAAGCGCTGTTTTTTATATGGCAAGCATGCTGCTTTTTGCTCTTGTACTTCAATCTGTTTTAATGGGACAGGCTGTGCTTTGGTACGTGATTGCTGCGTTGCCGGTATTACTCGTACTGGTTTTTGCGCGAATGCAGACGAATGGGCACATGGTTGCAGCAGCGGCACGCTATTCAAATGCTGCACGAAGTATCTTAAGGCGTCGGCTTTATCAAAAAGTAGCGGAGCAGGAGATTCGTGAGCATGGCTCATTCTCGACCGCGGAACTCGCACAGACAGCAGCAGGCGGCATTGATCAGCTAAGTGCTTATTTCGGCCGTTATATCCCTCATGTGTTCAGCACCATACTGATTCCGCCGACGATTTTGCTGGTGCTCGGTGCATTTAATTGGGTTGTTGCGCTTGTGCTTCTGATTTGTGTGCCGTTGATTCCGCTTTCAATTCTTGTTATTCGTAAAATGGCGAAAGGGCAGTCAAGGAACTACTGGCGTGCGTATGTCGGATTGGGTGAACATTTTCTTGAAAATATTCGCGGCTTGACGACACTTAAGATCTTTCAGATGGATGAAACGATTCATCGGGAAATGAATCAGAACTCTGAGCGCTTTCGTACCTCGATTATGCAGGTACTTAAGGGTCAGCTCAATTCGATCACCGTTATGGACTTTATTGTATATGGCGGCTCTGGGGCCGGCATTGCGACCGGTTTGATTCAGGCATCACAAGGCAATCTTAATCTAGTCGGATTGATCCTCGTCCTGTTTTTAAGCACCGAGTTTTTTCTCCCATTGCGGTATCTCGGTTCACTTTTCCACGTTGCGATGACCGGTGTATCGGCTGCAGAACGGCTCTTTCAGTTTTTTGATCTTCCGGAAGAACAACAGGGACAGCAAAAATTGCCTGAGGCATCGAACTGTAGAATTGAGGCAAACGGACTCAGTTTTTCTTACGATGGAACCCGTCCTATTCTGCAAGCCATAGATTTTAAAGCGCAAACAGGAGAACGAATTGCGCTTGTCGGCCAATCCGGATCCGGCAAAAGTACACTGGCAGCATTGATTTCAGGTTTGCTTCGAGGATATAAAGGAAGTTTAACAATTAACGGAGACGAATTGCGCAGCGTAGCTCCGGACAGTGTGTTTCAACAGATCGGGCTTATGTCCTCGGACAGTCGGTTATTTACGGCTTCTCTGAGAGAAAATCTACGTTTCGGCAATCCGAATGCATCAGACAACGAACTTATTGCCGCTTTGGAACGTGTTAACCTTGGAACGTTTCTTGATCAGTTGGAGCAGGGGCTTGATACGCCGCTGACGGAGAATGGCGGCAATTTGTCGGGAGGTCAGAAGCAGCGGCTGATTATGGCTCGGCTTTTGCTCGCTGATCGGCCGATTTATCTTTTTGACGAAGCAACCTCAAATGTGGATGCTGACAGTGAAGAAATCATGCTTGATGTGATGCGGGAACTCGCTCGAGAAAAGCTGGTGATAGTGATCGCGCACCGAATGTATTCAATACGTGATGCAGACCGTATTTATGTGCTGGATCATGGTGTTGTGGTTCAGACGGGCATACATGAGACATTGATGAATGAAGAAGGCGTTTATAAACAGTTTGTTGAGGAAGAAGAAAAACTGGAAGAGGGTGTGCATGCAGATGAGAAAAACGAATTCGGCAGTTATTAAACTTCTGAAACTAGCCGGACCACTGACACCTGTATTGCTCTTTTCCGCATTTTCAGGGGTGATGAGCAGTCTGTCCGTGACCGCGATCTTTATGCTGGGTTGTTATGGAATAGAAAAGCTCATGTATGGAAGTCCGCTCATTTTATGGAGCGTGTTTGGCGGCATGCTCGTGCTTGCCTTGATCCGCGGCGTATTTCGCTACACGGAACAGTATACCGGGCATTATGTCGCCTTCCGGCTGCTTGCAGAGCTGCGCAATCATGTCTTCGCGGCGCTGAGACGGCTTGCACCTGCAAAAATGGATGCGAAGAACAGCGGTGAACTGGTCTCAACGGTTACCAGTGATATCGAACTCATTGAAGTGTTTTATGCGCACACAATCGGTCCGGTATTAATCGGTGTGACGGTGTCGACGGTCATGACTAGTGTCCTCTGGATGATGCATCCGATTTTCGGGATGATTGGGTTACTCGCTTATTTAACGCTTGGCTTCGTTATTCCGATTATCAATTATCAGCTCGAAAAAGATAAAGGAACTGCGCTGAGGAAACTAGCCGGTCAATTTCATCACTTACAGCTTGACGTTTTTTCGGGTATTCGTGATCTTCGCTTATTTGGGCGAAAAAAGGTCTATGAGCAGAAGATAGCGGACATGGAACGAGAATTGAATCAGGAAGAAATTGAGCTTGGTAAAAATGCATTTTTTCTTCGCGGCCTCGGTGAGAGCGGGCTGCTGCTTTTTACCTTTGCCATCATTTTTGCGGGTACCATCCTGGTTTCATCCGGAACACTTATCGGGTCAACCGTCCTCTATGCAGCCATAGCTTTATTTGCTTCATCGGCGCCGGTTCTTGCGTTAAATCAGCTCGGCAATGGACTGATTCCGGCATTTGCTGCCTGTCGCCGCGTTGTGCAGCTCATCGAAGAACCTCCGGCCGTGCAGGAGGCAGCAGGCGGCTACGAGCCGAGTACATTTGAGGACCTTGAACTTGGACAAGTAGACTTCGGCTATAACGATCAACCAGAAATACTGAAAGCAATTGATCTTCATTTAGAAGAAGGCAAAAGAATTGGTCTGTCCGGCGCAAGCGGATCAGGAAAGAGTACGTTGCTCAAATTGATGATGCGTTTCTGGGATCCGACTCATGGTGAAGTCACGCTGAATGGAGCGCCCATGACGCTGATTCAAACGCGCGCACTGCGCGCGATCGAAGGCGCATCGCTCCAGGACGCTTTTCTGTTCAATCAATCCATTGCCGACAATATTAGGATCGGCAACCCGGACGCAACGGATGAAGAAGTGGCAACAGCAGCAGAACAAGTTAACCTGAAGCAGATGATTGATACACTTCCTCATGGCTTTGAAACAAAGGTTGGCGAGCTTGGGGATCGTTTGTCAACAGGTGAACGTCAGCGGCTGGCCTTGGCACGTTTGTTTGTGCGCGACAGTGATTTGATTCTGCTTGACGAGCCGACAAGCAATGTCGACCGTTTGAATGAACGGATTATTCTTCGCTCCATTGATGAACGATTTGACGGAAAATCGATGCTCATCGTGTCGCATCGCCGTTCCGCACTGAATCATGCCGATGCGGTTTACGCCTTGGAACAGGGCACACTAAAGAAAATCAGATAGATAAGGATTGAGATGTCATGAAAAAAAGATTTTTAGGTATACGTGATGTAGTTACGATTGCAATTTTTACTGCAGCGATCATGATAATCGGAAGTGCACTTTCTAAAGTGTTTGGGGTTTTAAGCTTTTTGACCGCAGGAGGCGCCATTTTGGTTTCAGGGGCGATTATATCCTTTTTAACGGCACCGCTGTTTTTGCTTATGGTTTTGAAAGTGGGGAAGCACGGAGCAATTTTTCTGCACAGTATTCTTTACGGGTTCATTTTTCTGCTCGCCGGTCTGCCGCATATGGTCATTTTCTATGCTCTGGTCGGACTGATTGGCGAAGTGATGATGATGCCGCGCGGGAACGGGTATCACAATGTGTTCCGAGCAGGGCTTGCCTGCAGCGTTTTTCTCAGTGTTAAGGCGCTTCATCCGGCGGCCATACTATGGATTATCGGCAATTATAATCCGCAGGGTGTTCATGGCTATACCGCGGCACAGATCACCAAGATGATGGACATCTACTTTAATCCGATCACAGTAGCGCTTATTTTCGTTCTGACTTTTGCCGGGTCTGCCGTTGGTTCTTGGGCAGGGGCCAAGATCTTGCGCAAGCATTTTGTTAAATCGGGTATTTTACAGATCAATGAGTAAACCTTTAATTCTGGATCCTCGAACTAAGTTCAGTGTTGTTTTAATTATTGGTTTCCTCATTTTTGGATCAAGCGTGACGCAGCTGCTGTTCTTATTCGTGGTTATGGGAATTTACGGATTTCTGAATGGGGTGCGAAAATCACTGCCCATTTATGTGCTGTTCCTTTTGCTTTATTTTCTATCTGATTATTTAGCATCCGAGACGCGGAATATTCTTTTTGTCAGCATTGCATTTTTTTCTTATTTTATTGTTTGTTTCCTGCCTGCATTACTTGCCGGAGAAGTACTCGTACGCACGCCTGCAGGCCAACTCATGTCTGCACTGGGGCGCTGGCATTTTCCGAAGACAATGATCATTGCCTTTGCCGTCAGTCTGCGTTTTATCCCCATTGCCGGTTTGGAAATACGATCCATTCATGAGGTCATGAAGCAGCGCGGTGTAGCTTTTTTCAGCCGAACAGGCTGGCTGCATCCGTGGCGTACCTTTGAGTATGCACTTGTTCCACTGATGATTCGATTGTTGAAGATTTCCGATGAATTAACGGCATCGGCAGTAACCCGTGGGGTAGAGGCTCCGATAAGACGTACATCAGTGCATGTGATCAAATTTCGTTCCTGCGATTATGTGGTTATTCTGCTGGTTCTTGCCTTAGCATTCTTTTTACTGATGACGAGATAGTCCGCCGATGAATTGATGAAAGAGTTGATCTCATGATCCAATTAAAAAACATTGATGTACATTCGCGTCAAGGAACGCCGATTCTCAATGACTTTTCTTTATCTGTGGCGTCTGGAGAACTGGTTGTATTATCCGGACCAAGCGGAAGCGGCAAGTCAACGATCATTCGCCTGATTAATGGGCTGGCTTACATGGATGATGCATTAGTCATTGAGGGAAAGGCGGAGCTGAACGGCCAATCGATTAAAAGTATGAATTCATGGGAACGATCGGAGCAGGTGGGCAGTGTGTTTCAGGACCCTCGAAGCCAGTTTTTTGCACCGATAGTAGAGGATGAACTTGCATTTTATTGCGAAAATTTCGGTATGAAACCGAAAATAATAAAGGAACGCATACATCAGGCTGCAAAGGAACAAAACTTGCTGCCGCTGCTCGATCATCGAATCATGACTTTATCGAGTGGAGAAAAACAAAAAGTAGCGATTGCTGCTATCCGTGTTGCCCGGCAAACGGTCTACGTGCTTGATGAACCTTCATCGAATCTGAACTTGGCAGCGACGACTCAGCTCGCCGATCTGATTCGAAAATGGAAGGAAGCCGGCCATACGATTGTGATTGCGGAGCATCGCCTGCATTATTTAACAGATTTGCTTGATCGAATGATTTATGTGCGCAATGGCCAGGCGGTGCGCAGTTATTCAAGGGATAAGCTCATAATCTTGCCGGCTGAACAATTGGCTGCATCCGGGTTGAGGCAGACACGTTTAGTCTGGAAAACGGGTATTAATCGTCGGTCAGTACCGCAGAATATCCATGAATTGAGCATTCATCAATTAACAATTAACAGCTGGTCCGGTGGAGAAGCACTTTTGCATAATCTTACTTTTTCTATTCATTCCGGTGAGGTTGTGATGCTGACCGGCTCAAATGGGATCGGCAAGACAAGTCTTGCTCGCGCACTCTGCGGCCTTTCCAGAAAGAGTGAGGGAACGGTCACAGTGGATGGACGGCTTGCTCTGCGCAGAAAAAGAAGTCGGCAAATTCGCTATGTCATGCAGGAAGCGGATTTCCAGTTATTTGGACAGAGCGTTTGGGATGAACTGTTTGTCGGGATTAAAGAAGATGCTGATCAGGTAACGCGTGCGCAGCAGCTTTTACGAGAACTCGATTTATGGTCGCTGCGTGACCGGCATCCATCGACACTCTCGGGAGGAGAGAAACAACGGGTGACGCTCGCAGCCGCTTTAATGAGTACCGTACCGGTCATTATCCTCGATGAACCGACCTCCGGACTCGATTGGCGCAGCTTAGAAAAAACAGCTGAATGTCTAAAAAGAGAAGCGGAAAAAGATCGGATTTTTCTAGTGATTACGCATGACTATGAATTGATCAGCCAGGCAGGTACGCGGTTGATTCATTTAAAGGACCGCATCGTCACCGATGATTTTCCTTTAGATGACACATCCGGTGCTCGTGTACTAAGCCTTTTAACTCAAGATGAATCATGATATGGGAAGCCCTTTTTAGGGTACGATAGGAAATAATAAAGGTAAGGGAGGGAAAGCATGAAGAATCGATATGCCATTTATGAAGAGTATGACGGCAGGCAACGATTTCCTATTAATATCCGGCTGCCGAAGAAAATAGTTGAGGCGGCATCAATACGTGATGCGGTCAACGCCTTTTCACTTACCCACAATCTTGAAATCATCCGCTATGCTGAACTTCCCGAGGACGATGTACGGGTATGGTTTCGCCGCACAAATCTGTTTGGACAAAGCAGCAATTTCGGTTATTATTTTCGACTACTTAAGTATGGAGAATTATCTGAAGAAAAAGATCCGTTTCCGGGAAAGTGAAACGGATCTTTTTGTACAATAAAAACGTTCCCATCGATCGTCCATAAAATCTCCCAATACCCAACTCTTTCCCGCCATGCCGAGTGCTGATATAAAATTTAACTAAATTCATGTATTTCCTTAATACTTTCTTTACGTGCGATATTCATAATAAGAACCAATGCATGATTTTATGCGTTCAAGGATATTTTAGTAATTAAAGAGGAAAAATGTGGGGGGACATATATGAAAATCGCAGTGATCGGCACAGGTTATGTTGGATTGGTTACAGGTGTTGCGCTTGCTGAAATCGGTCATACGGTCACGTGTATTGATGTTGATCCGGAAAAAATCGCTGAGCTCAACCAAGGCATTCCAACCATCTATGAGCCGGGACTCGGTGAAATGATGCTGAGAAACCAGAAACGTCAGCGTTTGCACTTTACTGATCAGCACCGGGTCGGATTGGACGGAGCGGATGTTGTTTATCTGGCGGTTGGAACCCCACAGCTTGCCGATGGTTCGGCAAACTTGCGCTATATTGAACAGGCGGCTATGGATGTGGCAGAGCATGTTCAAGAATCAGTTATTGTCGTGATCAAGAGTACGGTACCGGTCGGCACAAACGTGCGTATCAAACAATTGATGCTCAGTCATGTTCGTTCCGGCGTTACTATTCGAATCGCTTCAAATCCGGAATTTCTCCGAGAAGGATCGGCCATTCATGATACCTTTCATGGCGATCGAATCATTATTGGAACGGAAGATCAGGAAACTGCGAACGTTCTGGAAGAAATCAACGCACCTTTCGGCATTCCTGTAGTAAGGACCGATGTGTCCAGCAGTGAAATGATTAAATACGCCTCGAACGCATTCTTGGCGACGAAAATAAGTTTTATAAATGAAATTGCGAATTTATGCGAAAAATTGGGTGCTGACGTTGAAGAGGTTGCTAAAGGCATGGGCTTGGATCATCGAATCGGCAGTGCTTTTCTGAAAGCGGGAATCGGTTACGGCGGTTCTTGTTTTCCAAAGGATACTAATGCACTGGTGCAGCTGGCTGGAAATCATCATCATGATTTCAATCTGCTCAAGTCGGTAATTGAAGTCAACAATCATCAGCAAAGGCTCTTAATTGAAAAAATGCTTACGCGTTTTGGCTCGCTTAGCGGAAAAAAGGTTGCCGTGCTCGGACTTGCATTTAAACCGAATACTGACGATTTGCGTGAATCGCCTGCACTTGTGCTGATACCGAAACTGACAGAGCTTGGCGCGGAGGTTGTGTGCTACGATCCGATTGCGGCAAATCAAGGAAGCAAATGGATCAGTGCACCTGCAGTGTATACGAACAGTGTTGCCAAAGCATTGAACGATGCAGATTGTGCGGTGATTGTTACCGATTGGCCGGATATTAAGCGAATGGATCCGCAGACGTTTGCCCGTCTGTTGCGCGAACCGATCGTTTTTGACGGTCGGAATTGCTACAGTATTCCTGCAGCCCGCAAGGCAGATATTGAATATTACTCGATCGGCCGACCAGATGTGATTCCGGAAGTCAGCAAGTAAACGAGCATCGCGGTCGAATGTCTCAACATGATGGTGACACTCAATGAAAATTTTGTATTTTGTCGGGGAGTTTCCTAAACTCTCACAAACATTTATTTTAAATCAAATCACAGGGCTGATTGACGCAGGAAACGAAGTGACCATCCTCGCAAAGAAAAGCGCGCCGGATGCAAAAATTCATCCTGATGTGGTGAACTATGAACTGCTCAGTCGAGTGGTCTATTATGGAGATTCAACTCAGGTGCAAACGCGTATCGGCAAAGGAATGTCTTTCGTTCGAGCACTAGGTGCGCACTTGTATTCCTGCGTTTTTAATCCAAGATATAAATGCGAAGCTGCTTTTCGCAATCTGATCAAGATGCCAAACTTAATAATGCTTATTCGCAAGCTTAATCAAGTTGACTTGACGGATCGAACGGTCATTATGGCTCACTTTGGACCTAATGGGCTGCTTGCGCAAAAGTGCATTGAGATGGGACTGCTCAAGGGAACCTTGTTCACCACTTTTCATGGTTACGATATGCTGCGTTATGTGAAACAAAAAGGTCAGGATGCTTATCGTGACCTTTTTCGTTCGCCGTCATTTATCCTGCCGATCAGTGATTTTTGGCGCAGACGCTGCATCGAACTCGGAGCAGATTCGTCGAGAATCATCGTTCATCATATGGGGATCGATTTGTTGCGCTTTGACAGCCATCCCTCTCAGCCTGCGAAACCGGCAGTCATTGTCTCCGCCGCACGTCTGGTTGAAAAAAAAGGATTAGTTTATGGCATTCAAGCAGTCGGACAGCTCGTAAAAAAGGGCTATTCCGTCCGCTATTATATTGCGGGGGACGGTCCATTACGGGACAAGCTGCAACAATTGATTGACGAGAATAAACTGACTCGTCATGTTCAGCTGCTTGGCTGGAAAACGCAGGATGAATGGATTGAACTGATGAAGACGGCACAAATTGTGCTTGCTCCGAGCATCACAGCGAGCGATGGTGATATGGAGGGTATTCCTGTTCAGTTGATGGAAGCAATGGCGATGAGAAAAATCGTTGTTTCTACCTATCACAGCGGTATACCTGAATTGATTCACGACAAAGAGAACGGATTCCTTGTGGCTGAGAAAAATTCGGAAGCGCTGACGAGTGTTTTGGAGGAAGTCATATTGTCACCGGAGAAGTGGAGCAGAATCACGCAGAATGCGCGTCAAACGATTAAAGATCAGTTTAATATACAAAAGCTGAACGCTGAACTGCTTCGGCTTTTCGATACAGTTTTGTAAGTATAAACGATATAAAAATCAGAAGTAACAAGTAGGAGAAAGAGGAACAAGTTCAAATCATAGTTTTTTTATCGAAAAGGGGAAACAATGAAGGAATTTATTCAACGTCTGCTTGCTTTTTCAATCGGACCTGCCGGCGGTGCGCTCATCGCTTTTATTACCATACCAGTGACCACACACTTTGTGTCACCTGAGGAATATGGCAAAGCGAGCATGTTTGCGCTCGCGTTGACGATGCTGTCAACCTTTCAATATTTAGGCATCGATCAAGCGTATGCCAGAGAATTTAATGAGGTGAATGATCGGAAGACATTGTTTCTTCATGCACTGCTGCTTCCGCTTCTATTTGCCTTACTGTTATTGCTTTTAATCGCTTTGAATCTTGGAACTGCTTCGCATATTCTTTTTGGCGCAAGCGATCAGCATAGTGCGGCACTCCTTCTCGGCGTTTCGCTCGTTTTTATTACGTTCGAACGCTTTATTTTGCTGTCGATTCGTATGGAGGAAAAAGCATTTGCATATTCGATGTTTACCATTTTTATTAAGCTGGTCATCTTGGCCGCCACCTTGCTGTTTGTCTTGATGATTCGAAGAGATTTTCTTGCGGTTGTGTATTCAGCGGCTGCCGGTCAAATTATTGGTGATTTATTTCTGTTGATTCGCTACCGTTCCTATTTTGCTCTTCACGATTTTCAATTTGATCGGGCACTGCTGCGACGCATGCTTATCTTCGGACTGCCGCTGGTTGTTGCAGCGTCTGCATCGACAGTACTGAATTCTGCCGGACGCATTGCTCTTAGAGCATGGAGCGGTTTTTATGAAATCGGCATGTTCACAGCCGCGCTGAAAATTGCCGCTGTTCTTGCCGTTGTTCAATCAAGCTTCACCAGTTTTTGGGTGCCGACCGCTTATCGGTGGTACAGCGAAGGGCGATCCATTCGTACGTTTCAGGCGGTCAGTGAAGGCGTTCTTTTGTTCATGTCGGTTCTGTATTTTGGTGTTTTGCTCTTTAAGGATCAATTAATGTTTCTTTTATCTCCTCAATATGTGCCTGCCGCAGGTGTGCTCGGTTTGCTTTGCCTTCAACCTGTACTGTATACGGTCAGTGAGACAACGACACTCGGTATCGTTTTTTCTCGCAAGAGCTACTTGAATATTTGGGTTAGCCTTTTTTCGCTTCTGCCATGCCTCATCATCAATTGGCTCTTCGTTCCTTCTTACGGCGTTCTTGGCGCGGGACTTGCAACAGGTATCTCCTATGTTCTGTTCTTTTGGAGTCGAAGCTACTTTTCCTCAAAAAATTGGAAGGGTTTTTCACTCACAAAGCATTACTCGGTTATGCTCGTCCTTTTAACGGCAGGCATCCTCAATGCTTTTCATTTCCCATTCATGGTTTTGGCAAATTTGGGCATGCTTTTATTAGTGATTATCATTCAGAGACGATCGATTATCACTATTTATATGAAATGGCGCGGGTCGAAAGATAATAACCGTTCATCTGCCTTTTTTCCTTGAGGCAGGCCTAAAATCGGCAAGCATTTCAGAGGTCTTGCCGCTTGCAAACGAAAAAAGTATGTAAATTTTTCTAAAATTTTAGGATGCACTTTTACATTGCCTTAATGAATAGTCCATATTTGCTACATAAACGTTCACTATAATTGAAACAAGTTCAGAGGCAAGTAAACGATGAACTGGAGAGGTGTTTCATGTGAAGGCGGAAAAAGAAATAGAGGTCTATAGCGGTTATTCAGTGGTGAAACCGCCGAGAGTCGTTCTCCCAGAGAATGCACGCACATACCTCTTGGTTAAGAGAGGCTTTGATTTACTCCTTGGCCTAGTTGGAATGGTTATTGCAGCACCGATTATTTTTATTTTTTCAGTGCTCATTGTTATGGAGACGCCTGGATCTCCATTCTATGTGCAGGAACGCGTCGGCAAAGGCGGTAAGACCTTTAGACTTGTCAAGCTCCGATCAATGCGGAAGGATGCTGAACGAGGCGGCGCACAATGGGCACAGGCACATGATCCTCGTGTCACTCGTATCGGACGCTTCATTCGCAAGACAAGAATTGATGAGCTTCCTCAATTTCTTTCCGTAGTTAAAGGGGACATGTCGCTGATTGGGCCAAGACCTGAGCGGCCGATGTTCACTGAGGAATTCGACCGCGAAATTCCGGGATTCAAGAATCGTCTGCTTGTGAAACCAGGATTGACGGGACTCGCACAAGTAAGTGGCGGCTACGATTTGTCGCCGAAAGAGAAGCTCGTTTATGACTTGGAATATGTCCGTAATCTATCGCCGGCGCTTGAGTTGAACATATTGATGCGCACGGTCAAGGTTTTATTGACCGGAGACGGTGCTCGATAAGAACAGGAACAACTTGAAAATCAGGAGGTATTTCCATGGAAAAAGTATTAGTTACCGGTGGAGCAGGATTTATTGGCTCTCACGTTGTTGAGGCTTTGCTAAGACAAGGGTACGCAGTTGCTGTCATGGATAACTTTTCAACAGGGCACCGGGAGAACATTGCCGATCTGCCGGTTGACTTATATATTTGCGATGTTGCCGATCCGGCAGTTATTAATGTCATTCAAGCGATTCAACCCGATTACATCGTTCATCTTGCGGCTCAGATCAGTGTGTCGCATTCGGTTGCCGATCCGTTGTTTGACGAACGTACAAATGTGACCGGTTCGTTGAATGTAATGAATGGAGCACGGCAGACAAAAGTGAAAAAAATTGTTTTTGCATCATCTGCTGCTGTTTACGGCAATCCGATTGAAATACCTGTGACAATTGACCATCCGACGAACCCGGAGTCTCCATATGGACTGACAAAGCTGACTGTCGAGCATTATCTGCGTATGTTTGATAAATTTTATCAGCTGCCTTACAGTATTTTGCGGTTCAGCAATGTTTACGGACCACGACAAGATGCGGAGGGTGAAGGCGGCGTTGTATCGATCTTCTCAGATCGGATTCAAAAAGGAACGCCTCCAATGATCTATGGCGATGGTGATCAGACACGTGATTTTATCTTTGTGAAAGATATTGCATCGGCTATAGTAGCCGCTCTTTCAGTAAAGGAAAGCTTGTGTGTCAACGTTTCATCGCAAACAGCGATCAGCATTAAGGATCTCTTTCTATTAATGAAGGATGTTTCAGGATCTGATCTTGACGTTTATTACGGCCCGAAACGAAGTGGAGATATCAGGCACAGTGTCCTGTCCAACCAGCTGACAAAGGAACTGCTGCAATGGCGGCCGGAAGTATCATTAAAAGACGGTCTCCGAATGACCCTGCGTTCACTTAAGAAACGAAAAAGAGAAGCAGTCTGATACGGAGGAAACAATGACATCAGCGTCACTAACTTTATGTAAAAGCCATCTCAGCGCGCATCGCTCGACGCTTGAAACATCAGCGATCGTCACAGCTTTGTCTGCAGCGCTGATTGGTGTCTACTGGATCGGCAACGCGTGGATGCAGATGCTGCTCGCTTTGGGGTGGATCTGTTTTGCGGCGATTGCCGCTCTTTATTTAAAGAAACATGCATCAAGCTCCATTCTGTTATCGAGCATGATGTATGTACTGGTCGCATCAACCTTTTTAAATCAGGAACTCCTTAGTCTTTCTACCGGATTCTTTACTTTGTTTGTATACCGATTAATTCTGATCTTCAGTCTTATTGCTTTTTTGGTACATGCGGCGAGGATTGGCGGATTCGGTAATCAATGGTCGGCGACTCCTGTTAAAGGAGTGCTTGTGTTTCTTCTGCTATGGCTTGCCTATGCGGCTGTGTCGCTGCTTTGGGCTTGGTCGCTTGTTGAAGGAATGAAAGCTTTGCTTCTTCTTGCGATCGGTATTTTATTTGTTTTTTTGGCCGTATTTACATTTACACATGTCCGTCAGTTGGCTGCCTTTCACTGGATCTGGCTGGTGATGAGCGGTGCACTGATTTTGATCGGTTTGGTCAACCATTTTGCCCGCATTCAGTTGCCGACTTCAACTCTTTTTGGAGGTCCGGTATATAAGCAGGCTTATCCGACAGCGGTGTTTACGAACCAAAATGATTTTGCAACTTTGTTGTCGATCTCGTTCTTTTTTTATTTAGCGGCAGTACGGAATTTCCGGAAACCATTGCTGCGCATGATTTGTTTTTTATTCGCTGCTCTCTCGGTTTGGCTTATTTATCTGACGGAATCCCGTGCCTGTTTACTTGGCGTTGCGGCCGGAAGTGTTCTCTATTTGTTCTTAATGCTGCCGCCGAGACTAAAAAAGACGTCGCTTTGGATCGGCGGAGTTACAGTTGTCGGAGGACTGCTCATCCTTTTGCCGAAAGTGATTGCAAAAGTGCAAGAGATTTTGTTTGTCCAGGCAACCTATGCTGTAAATGAAAATCCATCGTCAAACACTGTTCGTGTTCATTTATTACAAAGCACATGGAGTTACTTGAAGGAATCGCTTGGTATGGGTGTCGGAGCAGGGAATGTACCTGTTTATCTTGAAAATCAGCCGATTCAGAATACGGATCAGATTTTTGAAGTTCATAATTGGCTAATGGAATTGACGGGTAATTTCGGGTTTTTAATTGGTGCAGGCTATTTAGCCATGTACTTGACACTTTTTTTCACATTAATGAAGATACATTCAAAGCTAACCAGCAGAAATACACGACTGCTTGCAGAATCCTGTCTGACGGCTCAGATCGCGTTTCTCATATCCAGTATCAGTCCGAGCTCGGTCAGCAACTTGTATTTTCATTGGGTTTTTCTGGGTTTTGTCATTTGCACGGTTTCAGTTCTTCATCAATTGATACAGTCGGGAGAGTCGTATTGAATGAATGTGTTTAGAAATGTTGTGACGAGGTTAAGAAAATACCTGTGGATCGTTGCTGCTCTGCCTATTATTCTCGGCATTGTCGGATTCTTTGTTCCGGCTGGGAAAATGCCCTCGTCGTTCGAAGCGCAAACAACGGTTCAACTAGGCTCGTATGGAGACGATACCACGAACGATCCCAATCAAGTGATCGTGCTTCTTTCGAATGCTCCGTTTTATGAAAAACGGCTGCCTGAACTTTGGGAGCAGCAGGAACAAGCATTGCTCAGTCAGATCAGTATCACGGATTTAACCAATCATTTGATTCAAATTAGTTATAAAGGAACATCCGAGGCTGAGGCGGTTGAAGGAGTCAATCGTGTGACGAGCGCCTTTCTAGATGAGGATAAAAATCGTTTCGATAACAAAGAAAAAATTATTGATGAGGCAATAAATAACTTAAATAAATCGCATGTTTCAAGTGAAGAGACTGTGAGCCGCGCTCGGTTTCTCTATACACTTCAGTCAAGAAAAGTACAAATGAGGCGTGCTCAGGTTCTCGAGTCGGCGCAAAAGAAAAGCGGGTCAGGCGTTTCGACGATTTCTTCGAAAAAGAGAGCGGTACTTGGCTTTATGCTCGGTATTACATTGGTCATTATCGGTGCCGCACTGCCTGAGTTTGTAAGGAAAAAAGAATAGAAAAGAGGCGGAGGGTTCATGGCTATTGAACATACACTTATCTCAATTATCACGCCTACCTACTGCTCGGAAAGGACAATAAGGAAAACGATACGTTCGGTACGTGAGCAAACCTATCCCCATTGGGAAATGATCATTGTTGATGATGCATCGACCGATCGAACACGTCAACTGCTGCAGGAAGCTGCTGCGGCGGACAGCCGTATCCGTCCCGTTTTTCTCAACGAGAATCATGGTGCGGCATATGCCAGAAATACTGCATTGGAGCAAGCCAAGGGTCGCTTTGTTGCCTTTCTTGACAGTGATGATTGCTGGAAGCCGAAAAAGTTGGAGGAACAACTGCAATTTATGGAGCTTCATCATTATGCGTTTACCTTCACAGGCTATGAACTGATGGACACAAATGGGCATTTGCTCAACAAAATAATCAGTGCACCGGCTCGTGTCACCTATAAACGCATGCTGAAAAACACGATCGTCGGATGTCTGACTGTGATGATTGACCGGAAACAAGTCGGTGATTTTCGCATGCCTGATCTTCGTTCGCGTCAGGACTTGGCTACTTGGCTGTCGTTGCTGAAAAAGGGTGCTGTCGCTTACGGACTTGATAAGATATTGGCAGAATACCGTATAAGCGGCAAAGAATCACTTTCGGGTAATAAATGGAAGGCGGCTAAAAAAACATGGTTTGTGTATCGGCGTGTTGAGCACCTGCCGCTTCTGCCTTCATGCTGGTATTTCGTCAACTATGCAGCGAATGCGGTTATTAAACGGTTTATCAGCATTTAATAAAGAGGGAAGGTCAAATTTGTGAAGGATATACACGTTATTGTCGGCGCCGGCACATGGCAGCAAGACGGTTTGCGCTATCGCCGTCACCGACTTGCTGAATTTCTAGCTGCGCAGCCGAACACGAAACATGTGTTTTGGATCTGTCCGTCGCCAGAACGGCTGACGGATCGAAAGGTTGGCGAATCCGAAACCATTGAACAGTGGACGATTACCGACGTGCTTCCGCACAAATTCTTTCGTTTTGCACGTTATTTGTCGGTCTTCCATAAGCGGCGACTGTCCGAATTGGCACGTTTGCTGAAGTCACATGTCGGTCATGATCATCTCTACTTATGGTATACCTTTCCCGGATTTTCGAAATTAGCTGATCTCCTCACGTGGGATCGCGTCATTTATGATCGCAGTGATCTATGGGCGGCGCCAATAAGCGGCAGAATGTCACTTGCAGCAAAGCTGCGGAGACGTTTGATTGCGCACTCGGAACAAAAAATAGTGCATCGCGCCGATTTAATTTTTTGCACATCCGATTATCTGCATCATGTCACTGATCTGGAAATGCCTGCGGAAAAACGCAGCCGCATTGTGACTTTGGAAAACGGCGTGGATTATTCGCTTTTTGCAGGTAATGATGGATTCGCTGTGCAGAGTACCGGAACGGTTCTCGGATATATTGGCGGAATCAAGCCAAAACTTGATTTTGTTTTGCTGCGTGAAGTCGCGCGCAAAAAGCCAGAGTGGCAGATTCTACTTGTCGGTCCTAATGGGACTCAAGGAGATCCTGATTATTCACGCCTGCTTGAGGAGGATAATGTACGCTGGATTGATGCTGTTCCTCCGGAGGATGTACCGCGCTTCATGAATCAGATTTCTATCGGGCTGATGCCCTATAAAGCATCGCCGTATAACAATGCAGTATTCCCGTTAAAATTATTTGAATTTCTTGCTTCAGGGAAGGCAGCAATCGGCATTCATTTGCCTTCAACGAAAAAGTATGAGCAAGAATCTGCGTACCTCTGTCTGGATTCTTCTGATCCTGAATCTTTGATTCAAGCGTGCGAACATCTTGAACCAGTCGCTTTTGATTCTGAAGCGATACGCGCACGCAAGGAATTCGCAAAAACAAAGGATTGGCCAATCATTTTTAAAAAAATGCTTTCCTATTTGTGATAGAAAAGACTGTAGTTGATCTGGTTAAATAAACTTAAGCAGATGTTTCGCAGAATAAATTTCCGCTAAAAAGTTAGGCATTCTGCCTGCTTTTTTTCTTTGGATAATACTTGCCGATATGTTAATAAATAATAGAAGAAATTCGTTTCTTGAATGGATTTAACTACTTGACTTAAACGTACTTGTCTATATAATTAAAATAGAATTTTTGCCGCGTTTTTGTTAACATAAGCGAATGAATTCATTTCTTTGCATGCGCAATTATTTTCTTCCTCTTTGAAACGAAGCGGCGCTATAGATCATGAATAACCGGGAAAGGTTGTGAGGATAGGGTTGGAAAATAAGCTGAAATTGTACGGCTTTAACAACCTCACGAAATCACTGAGCTTCAACATTTACGATGTGTGCTATGCGAAGAGTGAACGTGAGCAAAGAGACTACATTACTTACATTGACGAACAGTACAATTCAGAGCGACTGACCCATATTCTTTGCCGTGTAACGGAAATGATCGGCGCCCATGTCCTCAACATCAGCAAGCAGGATTACGATCCACAGGGCGCAAGTGTCACCATCCTGATTGCGGAGCAGGAATTTCCGAAGGATCAAATCGACCGTTCATGCAATCTCGGTCAGTACGCAGACACTGTCGTAGGCCATTTGGATAAAAGCCATGTGACGGTGCATACGTATCCGGAATTCCATCCAGGAACAGCGATCGCGACGTTCCGCGTCGACATTGATGTGGCTACCTGTGGAGAAATATCCCCCTTAAATACATTGAATTATTTAATAGGCAGCTTTGACTCGGATATCATTACTGCGGATTATCGAGTACGCGGTTTTACCCGAGATGTAGATGGTAAAAAATTGTTTATGGACCATCCGATGGCATCGATTCAAAACTATATTGATGATGAGACGCTTGAAAAATATGACGCGATGGACATTAATGTTTATCAGGCCAATCTTTTTCATACCAAAATGCTCATTAAAGAACCTGAGTTGCAGAACTATTTGTTTAATCGTGATGTGCTGGAAATTCCGCCAAAAGAGCGTCTGAAGATCAGCAACAATCTTCGCAAAGAAATGATTGAGATCTTTAGCGGGGCGAACATATTTTGATTAGTGAGGAGAGAACATGACGACTTTATCACAAGAGCGTGCGCCGGTTCTTGAGGCGCTTAATCGTTATAAATCTATGCGCGTCGTTCCATTTGACGTACCGGGTCACAAACGCGGCAAAGGCAATCGCGAACTGACTGATTTTCTCGGTGAAAAATGCCTGACCGTCGATGTTAATTCGATGAAACCGCTCGATAATCTCTGCCACCCTGTTTCGGTGATTAAGGATGCGGAGGCGCTTGCCGCAGAAGCCTTTGGTGCAAAGCACGCATTTTTTATGGTCAATGGCACGACCTCTGCGGTCCAATCCATGGTGATGTGTGCCTGCAAACGCGGTGAGAAAATCATCATGCCGCGCAATGTGCACCGCAGCGCGATCAATGCGCTTATTTTGAGCGGGGCGGTACCGGTTTATGTCAATCCCGGTGTGAATCATGAATTGGGTATTTCACTTGGCATGGCGCTTGCCGATGTGGAGCAGGCGATTCTGGAAAATCCGGATGCGAAGGCCGTTTTGGTCAATAATCCGACTTATTATGGCGTTTGCTCCAATCTGAAGGCGATTACTGAGCTTGCACATAAGCATAAGATGCTTGTGCTCGTCGATGAAGCGCATGGGACACATTTCTATTTTGGAGATGGACTCCCGGCTTCAGCAATGTCGGTTGGCGCGGATATGGCAGCGGTCAGTATGCACAAATCCGGAGGTTCCTTGACCCAGAGCTCGCTGCTTTTGGTCAACGGACTTGACGAGGGTTATGTTCGACAGATCATTAACCTTACACAGACAACAAGCGGTTCTTATTTGCTGATCTCTTCACTGGATATTTCCAGAAGGAATCTGGCACTCAGAGGACGAGCGATTTTTGAAAAAGTTGCCCAAATGGCTGAATATGCACGCACGGAGATTAATCAGATCGGCGGTTATTACGCCTATTCACGCGAATTGATCAATGGAGATTCAGTCTATGACTTTGATCGTACGAAGCTGTCGGTGCTGACCTTGGATATCGGACTTGCAGGGATTGAAGTCTATGACCTTTTACGCGATGAGTATGACATTCAGATCGAGTTCGGTGATATCGGCAACATACTGGCTTATATTTCAATTGGCGATCGAATCCTTGATTTGGAGCGTCTTGTGTCCGCACTGTCCGAGATCAAAAGGCGCTATGCGAAAGATCGCGCGGGAATGCTCAGCCAGGAATATATTCGTCCACAGGTCGTGCTTGGTCCGCAGGAAGCTTTTTATGCGGAAAGCGAATCGACCCCATTGCAGGAGAGCCTTGGACGCATCTGCGGCGAGTTCGTTATGTGCTATCCGCCGGGCATCCCGATTCTCGCACCGGGTGAAAAGGTGACGGACCGGGTACTCGAGTATATTCAGTACGCAAAGGAAAAGGGCTGTTTTCTGACCGGTACCCAGGACAGTCTGGTGAACCGAATACAGACCGTGAAGGAGTGATCGGAATGGAATTATGGTTTACTGAGAAGCACACAGAAAACGTCAATTTTTCAATCAAAGTGGATCGTCAAGTGTATAGCGGACAAAGTGAATTTCAGCGGATTGATATTTTCGATTCACTTGAATTCGGACGCTTTCTGACACTGGACGGTTATATGATGTTGACTGAGAAAGACGAGTTCATCTACCATGAAATGATCGTTCATGTGCCGATGTCCGTACTTCCGAATGTGAAAAAGGTACTTGTCATCGGAGGCGGTGACGGAGGTGCTGTTCGCGAGCTCGTGCGCTACCCGGAAATTGAGCAGATTGATCTGGTGGAAATCGATCAACAGGTGATTGAGGCGTGCAAAAAGTATCTGCGGCAGACCGCGGGAAAATTGGATGATCCAAGAGTGACGATTCACTATGCCGATGGTTTGAAATTCGTGCGTTCAAAGAAGGACGAATACGATTTGATCATCGTCGATTCGACTGATCCGTTTGGTCCAGGTGAAGGATTGTTTACGAAGGAATTTTACGGCAACTGCTATAAAGCACTTACGGACACCGGCGCAATGGTGAATCAGCATGAGAGTCCGTTCTATCCTGTTGACGCAGTAGCCATGCAGCGCGCGCATAAACGGATCATTGATTCATTCCCGATCAGCCGTGTTTATCAGGCTCATATACCGACCTATCCATCCGGTCATTGGCTTTTCGGGTTCGCTTCGAAGAAGTACCATCCGGTTGAAGACTTTAACGCCGCCGGATGGAAAGTGCGAGGCATGAAAACCAAATATTATAATGATAAAATTCACGTTGGCGCCTTTGCATTGCCAAATTATGTAAAGGAACTGTTGGAAGAAATGGAATAAAGCCTTGTGTGTCTGAGGGCTAATGCAGGAATCATGTGGACAGGCTAAATGTTGATCGTGTCCTCAAGTTCCCTAATTCGTATGGGTCAATACAGTTTGCTGACAGAGATAAATTTTTAAGGAGGCGTTTAGTTTGGGTAAAGCATTAATTATCGGCGCAGGCGGCGTTGCTGGCGTTGTGGTACATAAATGTTGTCAGAATTCTGAGGTGTTTGAAGAAATTTGTATTGCGAGCCGCACTGTCTCAAAATGTGATGCGCTTAAAGCGAAGCTTGATGGCGGAAAGACGAAAATTACGACGGCGCAAGTAGACGCAAACAATGTTTCGGAACTGATTGCACTCATTGAGAAGGTGAAGCCGGACATCGTAATCAACGTCGCGCTTCCTTATCAGGATTTAACGATTATGGATGCCTGCCTTGCGACTAAAGTGGATTATGTGGATACGGCTAACTATGAACCGGAAGATACGGCAAAGTTTGAATATAAATGGCAATGGGCATACCGCGATCGCTTTAAAGAAGCGGGAATCACTGCGCTGCTCGGGAGCGGTTTTGATCCGGGTGTGACGAGTGTATTCTCAGCTTATGCACAAAAGCATTATTTTGATGAAATTCATTCAATTGACATTCTTGACGCAAATGCCGGTGATCATGGTTATGCTTTTGCGACGAACTTCAATCCTGAAATCAACATTCGTGAAGTGACGGCGAACGGCAGCTATTTTGAGAATGGAAAATTTATCGAAACCGAACCGATGTCGATCAAGAGTGTTTATGACTTCCCGCAGATCGGAGAAAAGGACATTTACCTGCTACATCATGAAGAGATGGAATCACTCGCCCTCAACATCAAGGGCATTAAGAAGATTCGTTTTTGGATGACCTTTGGTCAAAGCTATCTGACCCATCTTAAGGTTTTGGAAAATGTCGGCATGACCTCGATCGAACCGATTGAATTTGAAGGAAAACAAATCGTTCCGCTACAATTCCTGAAAGCCGTTCTACCGGATCCGGCGTCACTAGGACCGAGGACAAAGGGCAAGACGAATATCGGATGTATCTTCCAAGGCGTCAAAGACGGCAAGCCGCGCACTTACTATGTTTACAATGTCTGCGACCACCAGGAATGCTACAAAGAAGTCGGCTCACAGGCGATCTCTTACACAACCGGTGTTCCGGCAATGATCGGAGCCTCTATGGTCATGACGGGTAAATGGAAGCGTCCGGGCGTGTTCAATATTGAAGAATTCGATCCGGATCCATTCATGGATGCCCTAAATAAATTCGGGTTGCCTTGGCATGAGAGCTTCGCGCCGGCACTGATTGATTGAGGAGTCTGTGAATGACTATTGATTTCTCGGCGGCTCCGTCGCCAAGTTATGTTGTTGATGAACGCCTGCTTGTGAAGAACTTAGAGCTTTTAAAGCAGCTTCAGGACCGCACCGGCTGCAAGGTTTTACTCGCCCAGAAGGCATTCTCGATGTATGCCTTTTATCCGCTCATCGGTCGCTATCTTAGCGGTGTAGCCTCCAGCTCGTTATACGAGGCAAGACTTGGACGCGAGGAAATGGATAAGGAAGTCCATATCTACTCACCGGCTTATGACGAAAAGGATTTTGCCGATATTCTTAAGGTCAGTGACCATATTGTTTTTAATTCGTTCAGCCAATGGGCACGATTCAAGGACCAAGTAAAAGCATCGCCGCGCCGGATTCAATGCGGGATGCGTGTCAATCCGGAGTATTCGGAAGTTGAGACTGGACTATACGATCCCTGTGCTCCATTTTCGCGCATGGGCGTTACGGAAGCAAACTTTGAACCTGACGCTTTGGATGGTCTTGACGGGCTGCATTTTCATACTTTGTGCGAGCAAAATTCGGACGCGCTCGAACATACACTTGAAGCAGTGGAGCGCAAATTCGGCAAGTACCTTAAGAGAATGAAATGGATTAACTTCGGCGGTGGACATCATATTACACGCGCGGACTATGATATGGATCGCCTTGCTCGATGCATTACGTCGATTCAAGAAAAATATGATCTTGATGTTTATCTTGAACCGGGAGAAGCTGTTGCCTTGAATACAGGCTACCTTGTCTCCACCGTACTCGATGTTTTCGAAAACGGCATGCCGATTGCGATTCTGGATACATCGGCGACCTGCCATATGCCCGATGTGTTGGAAATGCCTTATCGTCCTGAAATTATTGATGCCGGAAAACCGGGGGAGCGAGCGCATACGTATCGACTCGGCGGGCCAACCTGTCTCGCCGGTGACGTGATCGGCGATTATTCTTTTGACCATCCGCTTCAGGTCGGTGATCGTCTCGTGTTCTGCGATATGGCGATCTATTCCATGGTTAAAAACAATACGTTTAACGGGATTGCACTGCCTGCCATTGCTTCGTACAACGATACAGAAGGCATTCATGTGATTAAGCAATTCAATTACGAAAATTTTAAAACAAGACTTTCATAATAGAGAATTTAAGCAGAGGCTCTTGAAAAACCAACGGTTATTCAAGAGCCTCTGCCTTTATCTATGGTTTCTGTTAGAAAATATTGCAAGGGAGTGCAGAAATCGACAGAATTTTGCTATACTTAGCGTTAAGGGTTAGACTTCCGTAAAGTTGCACCTTCAGACAAAGACAACAGAGCCATTACTGCGAGTCGTAAAAAATCGCTCCTAAAGGGGGAACGAAACAACTGAGAAACACATTGTACCATAATTGTTCTGAACATTGGCACGATTGGAGGGCAGCCGCCCATGGTTCTCGTTTGTCAGAGTGCCATACGTCAAGCTGCTTGCCAAATGCCGATTATATTTGTGGAATTGAGAGATCGGTAAACGCATTTTTAATACAATAGACAGACTTTCGTCCTAAGAAAAGAGGTATAATCAATGGATAATGAGAGCGCAATTGAGCTGCTCAAGAACTTATTAAAAATCAACACGACGAACCCTCCGGGAAATGAGGCTGAGGCTGTTGCCCTGATTCGGCCTTTATTTGAAGCGGCGGGTATTGATACTGAAGTTGTTGCATACAGCGGAAAGCGTCACCAGTTAATTGCGACATTAGAAGGTGCAGAACCAGGAAAAACGTTGGCCTTTACCGGGCATATGGATGTTGTACCGGTAGGAGAAATTCCATGGGATTATTCTCCGTTCGGTGCTGAAGAGGCAGATGGAAAGATTTATGGACGCGGTGCTTCAGATATGAAGAGCGGCCTTGCGGCAATGATTGCAGCGATGATTCAATTGAAGGAGGAGGGTGCGTCAATAAAAGGAACACTTAAATTCATTGCGACTGTCGGTGAAGAAACCTCCTCGATCGGAGCGGAGCAGCTGGTTAAAGGCGGTTACGCAGATGATCTTGATGCAGTGCTGATCGGCGAACCGACCGATAATGAGCTCTCAATCGCGGAAAAGGGAGCATTGTGGGTTCGATTGACTACATTTGGAAAAACTGGACACGGATCAACGCCGAGCTGCGGAATTAACGCTAACGAGCACATGATTGCGATCCTCTCAAAATTTCAATCTGAATTTCAATTCGACTATGAAGCAGACGATCTGCTCAGTGAGCCGACCTCCAGCATAGATGTTATGCACGGCGGAAATGGAACGAACGTCATTCCGGACAAATGCACCGTGGAAATCGATATGCGGACACTGCCTTCACAAAATCATAAAGAAATCATCGCTGCAATAGAGTCTTTAATTAATACAGTTAAAAATGATATTCCTGAATTAAATGCGACAATCGACATTCTCAATGATATGCATCCGGTCAAAACACCGAAGGATGATGACTTTGTGCAACGGCTTGTGAAAGTCATTGAGGAAGTACGTGGGAAAAAAGTTGAGCCGTATGGCTTTTCCGGATATACCGATGGTGCATTTTTCTCTCAAGTTGAAAAGACCTTTCCGATTACCGTTGTCGGACCGGGCTATCCCCCGGTCGCGCATCAGCCGAATGAGTATGTTGAGCGTGAACCATATTTTGATTCAATTAAGATCTATAAGAAAATTGCTCTTGATTTCCTTAACTGACAGGGATTGTCTAAAGATGAATAAAGGGATCCGTTCCAGATCTTTTACCGCTGGCGATTTGACGGTGCGCCGAGGATGAATTCACGAGATGACATGCGTTCAGGAGTTATTTATACATTCTTTGCCTTCTCGATTTGGGGTTTCCTCACGCTCTATTGGAAATGGCTGGGGTCTGTTCCATCAAGTGAGGTACTTGCTCACCGCATCATTTGGGCATTTGTTTTTATGGTAGTTATGATCCTGATTCGCAAGAAATTTAACGATTTGATCGTTCAAA
Source organism: Sporolactobacillus sp. STSJ-5 (assembly GCF_024385605.1). Lineage (GTDB taxonomy): Bacteria > Bacillota > Bacilli > Bacillales > Sporolactobacillaceae > Sporolactobacillus. The sequence continues at coordinate 93,024 of NZ_JANFOJ010000010.1, forward strand.
GCAAATGGCTGCTGAAGCAGCCGAAGCAGCTGATCATTGTCATCGCAAGCTCGTTATCAATCAGTGCTAATTGGATCATTTATATCTGGGCTGTTGCCAATGAACATGTAATTGAAGCAAGTCTCGGTCTCTACATTATCCCACTGGTCAGCATGCTGATGGGCATTCTCTTTTTAAGTGAAAGACCGGGGAATAAAGGGATCTTTTCTATTTTTCTCGCAGCTGCTGGTGTCCTTGTGATGGCATTCAGCTATGGGCATGTACCTTGGCTGGCATTGTCGCTTGCCGCGACTTCCGGTGTCTATAGTCTCAGCAAGAAATTCGTTCTCTTTGAAGCATACGTCGGCATGACCATCGAAACGCTGGTGGTTGTTCCGTTTGCATTGATCTTTCTCATCGTTCGTGGCATTCAAATACCACAATCCATAAGCGTCTTTTCTCAACCAACAGGACTGTTGCTCATTGGCGCCGGTGTGCTTACTGCGCTTCCACTGATTTGGTTTGCCGAAGGTGCGAAACGTATTCCATTAACAATGATTGGCTTTTTCCAATACATGACACCATCGGCTGCTTTCCTTATTGGCCTTTTTGTTTTTCACGAACCGATGGATCGGATTCAGATCGTATCCTTTATTTTCATATGGCTGTCCATTGCGGTCTATGCATGGAACGAAATGGCTAAAGGATCGAATAGACGTGTGGATCGATCTTCCACTATATAGCGGCGCAGCTGCTCATTCGTTGACAAGCATGAATGTATATTGGACAATAAATATACCTTTATTTTTTTATTATGATAATTGTTTCTTCTTATATTTGATGAACAAGTAGGGCGGTGGTTTTATCAACGCGGAATTAGAAAGGTATAAAGATTTGGTCGATTTTCTGGGAGAAGTGCTTGGAGATGATACTGAAATTATTCTTCATGATGTGACGGATCTCGAGAATTCGATTGTAGCGATTAGTGAAACCAATTTAAGTGGACGCGAAATAGGTTCTCCGGTTACCAATTTGATTCTTAAAATGCTTAAAGAAGGCAGATCGCAAAACAAATCGTTCATCACAAATTATGAAGGCGTAGCCAAAGACGGCACGATTTTGCGTTCGTCGACTTTCTTTATTCGTAATGAAAAAGATGAGATCATCGGCATGCTCTGTATTAACGTTGATTATAAAAAAATGGAACGAGTTATAGACTATCTAAGTAAGTTTATCGGTGTCCGCAAACCGGAAGAAAAGAAGAGCTTGCCGACTGTTGAACATTTAAGCCCGTCCATTGAAGATCTTGCCAAGGCAAGTATTAAAGAAATTGTCGGCGGCGTGAATATACCGCCGGAGCGAATGTCTCAAGAAGAACGCTTGGAAATCATTGAGAAACTGAATGAAAACGGAATCTTCCTGCTAAAGGGGATTGTCAGCATTGTTGCTGAGGAACTCTGCACTTCGGAAGCATCGATCTACCGCTATCTGAGCAAGGTTAAAAAAGTGCACGGCAGTGTGTGAAAAAATAGTGAAAGAACCGGTCCTGAATAAACTGCCCCATAAATTGGACAACAAGATCCAAATTTTGGGGATCAGATCAGGATACCGGTTCTTTTTGTTCTTGGAAGAAAAAAGAAGTGAAGATTTTAATGGATTTTCTGAACAGTAGTCGGAAGATGCTCAAGAACCCGTAAGATGTGCGGATGTCTGGACTTGTAACGAATCGAGAAAAAGTCGTAACGAAATCATGAAAAGTTGAAACGAATGAAGTTCGGTAACGAGATAATAATAGGTGCGGTTCGCTTTCACTTTTATAGGTTTGGCTTTAAACTCTGGGGTTTCGCTTTAATTTTTAATGGATTAGCTCTAAGCTTTCCGCCATTAGTTTTCACTTTTCTCGGGTCCGCATTAGCTTGCAATGTTGCTGCCGTTCATGTCGCTTTCATATACCTCGCAGTTCGTCTTTCTTGCCCACTACTTCATTTCTTTATCGTATAAAAAATGCCTGAAAGACCGGTTTCCGATCTTTCAGGCATTTTCTGTTTGAACCAGATGAGATTATAAATCTGTGACCTTCTTTAACATATCAACCGCTAAATTTGCGAAGAATTTGGCACTTGGGAGAATTGCTGTTTCATCGATAATCAAGTCGGGATGATGCAATCCGGAATTTCCGGAGACACCCATGAAGAAGAAGGCACCGGGAATCTTTTTCATATATTCGGCAAAGTCTTCACCGGCAGACGAAGGAATCGGTGTGATGACATTCAAACCTGATGCTTTAGCGGTATCGACCGCCCAATTCGCCAGTTTCTCGTTATTGATTGTTGCCGGTCCAAGCTTCGTGTAGTGCAAGGTACCTTTTGCACCAAGTCCTGCGGCAACTCCTTCAACAACTCGCTGCATTTTAGCAGGGATCTGGTCGCGTACATGTTCTTGGAACGTGCGCACAGTGCCTTCCATCTGAGACGTTTGCGGAATGACGTTCCAAGTGTTTCCGGCTTCCAGACGTGTGACACTGATTACGGCATTATCCAAAGGCGAAATATTTCGAGCAACAATAGATTGAAGCGCGGTCATGATGTGCGCTGCAACGAGAATAGAATCAATTCCTTTTTCTGGTGCTGCAGCATGAGTTCCAGTCCCTTCAACATCGATGGTGAATTTATCAACAGCGGCCATCAGGGCACCTGGCTTGATACCGATGGTTCCCGTTGGAATATGCGGCATATCGTGCATACCGAAGATGGCTTGTACATCGTCAAGGACACCGGTTTCCAATACTTTTACTGCACCACCGCCATTTTCTTCAGCAGGTTGGAAAATGATTTTAACAGTTCCCTCAAGCTCATCTTTACGTTCATTGAGCAGCAAGGTTGCACCGAGAATCGAGACTGTGTGAAAATCGTGACCGCAGGCGTGCATTTTGCCCGGAACCTTGGAAGCGAAAGGAAGTCCGGTTGTCTCTTGGATGGGTAAGGCGTCAATATCTGTACGCAGACAAATGACCGGACCAGGTTTTTCTCCGTGAATAACTGCGAGCACTCCTGTTTCCAGCGGTAAATCCAGCATTTCCACACCAGCTTCGGACAACCAGTCTTTCAGTGCTTTCGTTGTTTCATATTCTTCAAAGGACAACTCGGGATTTGCATGCAGCTGATGGCGGCATGCAATCAGCTTCTGTTCTAATTCTTTTTCTTCGAGAGTTTTAGTCAATGGTAAGTCCCCTTTATACGGTTTCGTTTATTAGTCCGTTAAAGCCGCAGGATGCGGTTCTAAGCAAAAAATAAGTAGTTAGGGTAATACAGAGGGTGAAGCTTCCGCGATGCCTGAGAATGCGAGTGCGGTCAATAGAACCGTTTGTGCACCGATATAGGCATTTTTTGGATTATAAAATTCTTCCAAAGTATGCATACCGCCGCATTCACCGCCTCCGCCAAGAGTGAGCGCGGGAATGTCTAAATGGATGGCAACATTGGAATCGGTGCTCATCGGCAGCAGTTTCGGTTCAAGGTCAAAATCTTGAATGACAGCCATTGCGGTTTGAACCGCCGGAGCGTCTTTCATTTGAGCTCCGGCCGGGCGGTCTCCGACAAGCCGGATTACTGCTTTAATCAATTCTCCTTTTTTCCAACGCGCATTCTCTTCTTCAACCGCTTGATGGATACAGGCAAGCGCCTTATTCTCCAGCTCCAGCAGCGCTTCCTGCGAAATCGAACGCATGTCCAATCCCATTTCCGCATTCTGTGCAATCGAATTGATCGATGTGCCGCCGCTGACTGTACCCACAGTGAATGTAGTTACCGGATTGTCAGGAACCTGAATCTCACTTATTTTTGCAATAGCTCGTCCGAGTGCGTGAATGGCACTTGGAATGCCGAAGTTTCCGAAGCTGTGTCCGCCCGGTCCTGTAAATGTAATCGAATAACGATGGCTGCCGACTGCAGTCGCCGTGATTCGATCGGGACTGCCGGGCTCAACGGAGATGAAACCGCCAATGTCTCTACGTGTTTTAAAGAGTGCTTTGACGCCGCGCAAGTCTCCCAGACCTTCTTCTCCAACGGTGGCAACAAAAAGGAGTGTACGCTGCGGCTTAATTCCGGATGCACTCAATGCACGAATAAGAGTCAAGAGTACGGCAAGACCACGGCCGTCATCAGAGATGCCTGGAGCGTACACAATGCCATCTTTGATGATGGGTTTAATTTGTGTTCCTTCGGAAAAAACCGTATCAAGATGAGCGGAAACAACGATTTTCTTTGCATCCGAATTACCTTGAATCAATCCCATGACATTTCCTTCATCGTCCGTATGTACATCTGTCAAGCCGAGTGTTTGAAAACGATGAACCATCCAGGCTGCCTTTTTAGATTCTTTGAACGGCGGCGCAGGAATCGATGTCAACTCGATTTGTTCTGTGGTGGTCCTGTCATTGTCCGCAGCGAGATACGTCAATGCATCATTAACGGAGGGAAGTGCCCGCAAGTCGCAAACGATTTTGCTGAAGTTCGGTGATTGATTCTGACCATCCATAACTACTCACCCCTGAAAGAATAATAGAAAAATTAATGAGTCAGAAGATGCCTGACTTTCTTTATTAGAATACACTATTTAAATAATTTATAGTATTTCTTATTGTCAAATCATAAATAATTTATTATTATTGTAATAAATTCTATCATATCTCTCCGAATTAAAGCTCGTTATTCAAAAAAAAGTGAAAAATAATTCATTGTAGTCATAATAATGACTGATGTGTTAGGATTCTTAACGCATATTTGTAAAAACATTTTATCATTTTAATAATTTTTTTGACTAATTGCTTTGCGTCATTTATAATTGCTTTATAGTTTTTGTGAATTCTGAAAATAATTTATAGTTTCATTGTTTTAACTTGTTACTATTCGTAATTAATTCATAGCAGGGGGTCAGAAAATGAACACTTCATGGTCTGACGATTTGGAAAAATCATTCAATTCAATGGTGGAGTGGAGAAGATTTCTTCACCAGCATCCGGAACTCTCATATCACGAGACAGAAACATCGGCGTTTATTTTAGAAAAGCTTAAAAGCTTTGGCATCACCGATATTAAGACTCATGTCGGCGGTTACGGAATTGTTGCAAGAATTCATGGAACAAAACCGGGATTGTCTGTCGCTTTGCGCGCGGATTTCGATGCACTTCCGATCAATGAAGAAACCGATGTTTCTTACAAATCGAACGTACCGAATGTGATGCATGCATGTGGACATGACGGACACACATCCACTCTGCTTGGGGTTGCGAAAGTTATCCAAGAGCATCGAGATGAACTCGCCGGCGACGTTGTGTTGCTGCACCAGCCAGCTGAAGAATTTCCGCCGGGAGGAGCTCAGGCAATGATTAAAGATGGTTGCCTGGATGATGTGGACTTGGTCTTTGGAACACATCTATGGAGTACGGTACCTTATGGCACGATTGGCTACCGTAAAGGCTATTTCATGGCAGCAGCCGATTATATAAAAATTGAAATTCAAGGCAAGGGTGGACACGGATCCGCACCGCACATTTCAATTGACTCTGTTGCAGTGGCCGCTCAAGTTGTCAATCAGCTGCAAATGATTGTCAGCAGGGAAGTCGATCCGCAAAAAGCAGCAGTCGTAACGATTGGAAAATTCAATGCGGGCGTTGCTCCGAATGTAATCGCAGATACGGCGACACTTGAAGGAACTGTTCGAACTTTTGATCCGGAGGTTCGCGAAAAAATAAAGAAGGAATTAGATTCTATCGTTGAAAATGTTTGTGCTGCGTATCATGCACAAGGTCATGTCGACTATCATGACGGCTACCCGGCGGTTTACAATCACGAAAAAGAGACCGATGTTTTCAAAACGGCAATGGATGAGACATTCGGTGAAGGTACAGCCGTTGAAATCGCTCCGCAAATGGGCGGCGAAGACTTTTCAAGCTTCCTGCTGAAAAAACCGGGTATGTTTTGGTTTTCCGGAGCAGGCAATCCGGAAGTGGGAGCCAGCTATCCGCATCATCATCCGAAATTCAATTTTGATGAACGCGTGATGCTGGTAGCCGGAAAAGCATTCCTGTCGCTGGTTGATAAATATCTATGTGCGAAGGAAACGCCACAATTAACCGACAATGCGGCTGCCGTAAAATAACTGAGGAGGGACAACGTTTTGAGTGAACTCTTAAAGGTAGACAAAATTAAAACCGAATTTCAAACGGAAAAAGGTCCCGTTACTTCCGTTGACGAAGTGAGTTTCGATTTAAATGAAGGAGAAACGATCTGCCTTGTCGGCGAGTCAGGTTGCGGGAAGTCAGTGACCTCACTTTCGATCATGCATCTCCTGGATCGAAACGGCTCAGTAACTGAGGGCTCTATCCTTTTCAACGGCAAGGATATCGCACATGCAACTGAATCAGACATGCGAAAAATCCGCGGGAATGATATTTCCATGATTTTTCAAGAACCGATGACGTCACTCAACCCTGTCCTTACTATCGGCGATCAGCTGACTGAAGGTATCAAGCTGCATATGAAGCTTTCAAAGAGTGAAGCAAAAAAATATGCGGTAGAAATGTTGAAAAAAGTAGGTATTCCAAGAGCTGAAGGAATTATTGATGAGTATCCGCATAAGCTGTCCGGCGGTATGAGGCAGCGTGTCATGATTGCCATGGCGCTCAGCTGCCGCCCGAAGCTGCTGATCGCTGATGAACCAACGACAGCGCTCGATGTGACGATTCAGGCTCAGATTTTGAAACTAATGAAAAATTTGCGTGAAGACTCGAATACCGCAATTATCTTGATTACTCATGACCTAGGTGTTGTAGCTGAGATGGCGGATAAAGTTGCGGTCATGTACGCGGGTCAGGTTGTTGAGGAAACGGATGTTTATACCCTTTTTGACAACCCGAAACATCCGTACACACTGGGATTGATGAAATCCATTCCGCACATCACCAATCCGGACGATATGCGTTTGAACTCCATCCCGGGTTCCGTACCGAGTGTTCATAATATGCCGAAGGGCTGCCGTTTCTATGACCGTTGTCCGCACGCAATGAAGCGCTGCTTGGAAGAAAAGCCTGAACTTAAGCCAATTGAGGACAAGCAGGCTCACAGCATTCGATGCTTCTTATATGAAAAAGAAGAGCAAGAATATGAAACGAAGCATGCAGAAAAGGAAGTGAGTTCATAACATGCCATCCGTTGAAAAAAAAGAGCCGTTGCTCCAAGTCAAGAATTTAAAAAAGTATTATCCAATTAAGAAAGGCGTTATCTCAAGAACAGTCGGCTACGTAAAAGCAGTCGATGATGTAAGCTTCGACATTTATCCGGGCGAAACGATGGGTCTGGTTGGCGAATCCGGATGCGGAAAATCCACGACCGGACGCTCGCTGGTTCGTTTGGAAGACCCGACAGCCGGACAAGTTTTATTTCAGGGCAAGGATTTAGCGAGTATCTCGCATAAGGAAATGCGGAAGCTGAGAACCGATCTGCAAATCATTTTTCAGGATCCATATTCCTCATTAAATCCGAGAAAACGCGTCGGCGACTTGCTTGCTGAACCACTGATCGCCCATAAGTTGGCGACCAAAAGCGAGGCAGACAAAAAGGTGAATGAAATTCTGGAAATTGTCGGTCTCTCGAAACAATATAAAAACCGTTACCCCCATCAATTTTCCGGCGGACAGCGGCAAAGAATCGGGATTGCCCGTGCCTTGATGCTGCATCCGAAGCTGATCATTTGTGATGAACCGGTTTCTGCTCTTGATGTTTCCATCCAAGCTCAGGTATTGAATCTGCTTAAAGATCTTCAAAAAGAGCTCAATCTGACTTATGTGTTTATTGCACACGGACTTGGCGCTGTAAAGTACATAAGCGACCGGATCACTGTCATGTATTTGGGAAAAGTTATGGAGCTTGCGACTACACGAGAAATATTTGAACATCCGAAACATCCTTACACGGAAATCTTGCTTAACGCTTATCCAATTCCGAATCCGCATATGCGCGGTCGGAATCAGATGGTTGTCGAAGGCGATGTTCCGAGTCCGGCGAATCCGCCGAAGGGCTGCGTGTTCCATACGCGCTGTCCGTTCGCAAAAGATATCTGCCGCGAAAAAGTGCCCGCGCTCACAGGAAAAGATCATCTCGTTGCTTGTCATTTTCCGCTTGAGCCAGTAAATGCATGAAAGGAGGACTTTAAGTGTTTCAATACATCATTAGGCGAATTTTAATCGCTATTCCCGTGCTTTTTGGGGTAACCGTACTGAACTTTTTCATTATTAATCTTGCTCCAGGAAATCCCGTGGATATGATGGTCAATCCTTCCGCAACACCGGAGCAGCTTGCTGCCACCAAGCATGCGCTTGGTTTGGATCAGCCGGTTTGGGTGCAATATTGGAATTGGCTTACTCAGTTGTTTCATGGTAATTTGGGCTTTTCCTATTCAACACGTGAACCCGTAACGCAGATTTTGCTTGCTCATGTAGGTCCTACGGTCATGTTGATGGGTGTGTCACTAATTGTCGGCTATCTCATTGCCATTCCACTCGGTATCCTTTGCGCGCGAAAGCAAAATTCTTGGATTGATTATCTTGTTACCGGTTTTTCATTTTTCGGCATTTCAGTTCCTCACTTTTTCTTAGGACTCGGCGTTATTTATGTATTTGCCAGCAAACTGTTGCTGTTCCCAACGGGTAGCATGAATACTCTTGGCGGAGACGGAGGGTTGATGGATACGATTAATCACCTCGTTCTTCCGGTTCTGGTCCTTGCAACAGGAATCGCTGGAAACATGGTGCGCTATGTTCGTTCCAGTATGCTGGACGTCCTCGGCAAAGATTATCTGAGAACAGCGAAGGCTAAGGGACTTTCACAGTTTATAATTACGAATAAGCATGCGCTGAGAAACTCATTGATTCCTATTATTACTGTAATTGGAATTGATATTCCGATGCTGATCGGCGGTGCGATTGTTACCGAGCAGGTCTTCCAATGGCCGGGACTTGGGCTGCTCACGATCCAATCAATTACTTCTCGGGATTACTCGACACTGATGGCGATCAACTTGCTTGCAGCATTAACCGTACTTGTTGCTAACCTGCTGACAGATATTCTGTATGCCGTCGCCGACCCAAGAATCAGGTATGACTAAGGAGGAGCGGAAGAGATGGCTATGAAATTAAACCCGAATAAAAATGTTCCGGAAGCAGACGGCCTTGCGACTTCCGAACAAATGATTGCAAAGCTTGGAGATGAAGAAAGTTATCTGCATATGGTCAGCCGGCGCTTCTTTAAACATCGGCTCGCTTTTATCGGACTAATTGTCTTTCTGTTAATTATCCTTATTGCTGCGCTGGCTCCTGTGATCGCGCCTCATGATCCAAATAAGATTTTTAATGAATTTGAGGCCGCACCATCAGCAACACACATATTAGGTACCGACCCCGTCGGGCGCGACGTGATGAGCCGCTTGATCTATGGCGCTCAAGTATCCATCTCTGTTGGGATTGGAGCTGTGGCCATTTATGTTGCAATTGGTATTGTTTTAGGACTTGTTGCCGGTTATTTCGGCAAATGGATCGACATGATTATTATGCGGCTCACCGATATCTTCATGTCTTTTCCATACTTCATGGTTATTCTTGTCTTGGTTAGTATTATAGGACCTAGCCTTTTCAATATTACCATCGTTATTGGTCTTCTCGGTTGGCCCGCTATTGCCCGCTTGGTCAGGGGCAGTGTGCTCTCTATAAAAGAAATGGACTACGTAAAGGCAGGTGTTGCACTCGGCTATTCAACGCCGAAGATCCTATTCCAGCACATTCTTCCGAATGCGCTGGCGCCAATCCTAGTTAACGCCACATTCGGCGTTGCGTCGGCCATTATCATGGAGGCGTCATTAAGCTTCCTTGGAATGGGCGTTCGTCCGCCGGCGGCGAGCTGGGGAAATATGCTCACACAGGCGGAATCGATTACCGTGCTTTCATCGCAGCCTTGGCTGTGGATTCCGCCGGGCATGATGATTTTACTTGCCGTGCTATCGGTTAACTTTATCGGTGACGGCCTCCGTGATGCAATTGAGTCACAGAACGCAAAATAAGAAACAATAAAAGGGGATGCAAACAACACAATGAACAGACACAAAATCATTTCAAAACGTATCTTAAAATATGTGATCACATCCTTTATGGCTCTGTCCCTCGTTTTTCTCGCAGCTTGCGGTGGCGGTTCAGGATCATCAGGAAGCAGCAAGAAGAAAGATACAATTTATGTTGGAACCGTAAACCCTCCCGGCGGTTTTAATCCGTTTAATACCGGAGATATTGGGGGACAATTCGCGATTCGCGTTATGTTCGATGCATTTCTTGATATGACGTCACCATTGAAGTTTCAGCCGAAACTGGCAACGTCGATCGACACGACCGATAACCAGACCTATACAATTAATTTGAATCCTAAAGCGAAATGGACCGATGGCAAACCGGTTACCGCTGATGATGTTATTTTCACGTTCAACTTGATTGCCAACCCGAAATCAGAAGTAGCTGTCGGAACGAATATCTCGACGCTAACAGGCGTTGATGCCAATGGTAAATTGACCGGCGGCGCGACGACGATTCCTAATCTGAAAAAAGTTGACGAACATACGGTTACTTTCAAAACGAAGAAACCGGTTGATCCTAATTACATTAAAGAAATGATCGGTACGAAGATCATTACGATGCCAAAACATGTCTTGAAAGACATTGCTCCGGCAGATTTCTCTAAGAGCAAATTTGTACAGGCACCTAACGTAACAGACGGTCCATATAAATTTGTAACCTATAACAAGAACACATACATTCAATATAAAGCGAATAATGACTATTACCTTGGTAAGCCTAAGACACCTAAGTTCTTCATCAAGATTATGCAAGCTTCTAACCTGTTAGCTGAATTGCAAGCAGGAACCATTCAGGCAAACACATCAGGCGGTATCGGAAATCTACCGTTCCAAGATGTTGAAACAGCTCAGAAACTTAAGAATGTAAAAACAGAAATTCATCCGCAAATTGGATTCCAGACCATGCAGTACAACACAAAGACATTGCCAAACGCGAAAGTTCGTCAAGCACTTGCGTATGCAATTGACCGTCAGCAGATCGTTGACAAGCTGCTCAAAGGAAACGGTGAAATTGTCGACGGACCATACACATCACAAAGCCCTTATCTCGACAAGAGCACAAACGTGATTAAATATGATCCTAAGAAAGCAAAACAAATGTTGAAAGATGCTGGATGGGATTTCAACAAGACGTTGAATTTCGTTGTTCCGATCGGAAACAAAGTGCGTGAACAATCCGCCGATATTATTGTTCAGAACTTCAAAGCGATCGGCGTAAAAGTTAAAGAAACAACTTATGATTTCCCAACGATCATGCAAAAAGGTGCGGCAGGCGATTTTGATCTGCTCTTGATCGGATTTACATTCAACCTTGATCCTGATGTTTCCGCACTTTATGGTCCAACAGGTGCATACAACTTCATGAAATATGAAAATAAGGAAGCAACGAAGCTTATTGCCGAAGGCAAGGCTGAACCGGACAGCGCGAAGAGAAAGGTTATTTACAGCAAGCTTCAATCAATCTGGGAAAAGGATATGCCTGTAATTACGCTCTACTCTGACAACGAAGTTGTTGTGAAGAGTAAGGATCTTGCTTACGGCGGTGCTTCTGCTTACTGGCCGGGCACAGTTGCCAATTTCCAAAAATGGGCTTTTAAATAATAAACAAGCTTGAACTTTTGGATCCAGCTCAATTAAATGGTTAAAAATTTAAACAGCTGCTCTTCTGAGTCAGCTGTTTAAATTTTTTATACCGCTTTAGCGACTTAATAAAACGAGATAAGGAAGCGATATCATGGAGAGCAGCAAGAGAAAAGCACTGGAGGAAGAAGTACGCGCACAAGCGGATCGGTCGATTGAGACACTTTACAGCTATTTGCGGCTTAAAACAGTTTCTGCTCAGAACTTGGCAATTCCGGAAACAGTCAATTTTGTTTCTGAATTGTTGAATGGTCTTGGCGCAGAAGTTAAGGTTCTTGACGATTTGGGTGGCAACCCCGTTATTTACGGTTTTTTACCTGCGGGGGAAAAGGGCAATGCAAACAAAACCTTGCTTTTCTACGATCATTATGATGTTCAACCACCGGATCCGCTTGATGAATGGAACTCAGAGCCATTCGAACCTTATTTAAAGGATGGCATTCTTTACGCACGTGGTACTGCTGATAATAAGGGAACGTTGATGCAGCGTTTGGCGGCGATTAAAGCATTGGAACAAACCGGCGGACTGCCATGCAATATCAAATTTCTTATTGAAGGGGAAGAAGAGATCGGGAGTCCCAGTCTCACCGCATATCTAAAAAAATATGCAGAACTTTTTAAGGCTGACGCATGTATCTGGGAGTTCGGCAATAAGGATGCAGCGGAACGCGTTTCGCTTTTTGCAGGAATAAAAGGATCTGCTTATTATGAATTCTCTACGAAGAGCGCAAATATCGATATCCATTCATCACTTGCCGCTGTCATTGATAACCCGGCCTGGCGTTTGGTGCAGGCACTGGCCAGCATGAAAAACCAGAATAACGACATAACTGTTGAAGGATTTTTTGACGAGATAGAGGAACCCGATGAGGCATTAATTAAAACGGTTCGCGCCGTTCCTTTTAATGATGAAGCATTGAAAAAATCGTTTGGACTCAGTCGTCCGTTTATTACAGAGGCGCGCGGCGAGGTGCCCCAAGACGCACTCATGCTGCATCCGACTTTGACCATTTGCGGTATGGTGAGCGGTTATATCGGTGAAGGCGCTAAAACCGTGCTGCCTAAGGAAGCAAAGGTTAAGATTGATTGCCGCATGGTTCCCGGACAAACTGGAGAACATCTGCTTGCTTGTTTCGAGCGTCATCTTGCCCGTCACGGTTTTTCAGACGTCAAGGTGGACATGATCGAATCACAGCGTGCCTTCCGCTCAGATATTAATGATCCATTTCTTAAATTAGTTAAAAAAACAGCGGAAGAGGCTTATCAGTCTGAGGCCATCCTGTATCCGAATTCAGCAGGAACGGGTCCGATGTATGTTTTCGATAAATACCTCCATCTTCCGATTGTCAGCACTGGTGTCGGCTGGGCTGAATCTAAAGCACATGCACCGAATGAATCGATTCGTATGAAAGATTATGTGGATGGAAGCCTGCACATGGCTTACTTATTGACTGATTTCGCTGCGCAATAAAAGAGAGAAGGAGAATCTAACTTGGGCCTAATTGATGAGATAAAGCATATGATTTATGAAAAAAGAGACAGCTACCAAGCGCTGAGCGAAAAGGTATGGGATTTTGCAGAACTCCATTTTGGCGAAGTGAAATCAGCAGAGCTGCTGAGTCAAGCACTTGAGGATGAAGGTTTTACAGTTCAAAGAGAGATAGCAGGATTAAAAACCGGATTTGTCGGCAGCTATGGTGAAGGTAAGCCGGTCATTGCATTCCTTGGTGAATTCGATGCGCTTGCAGGGTTGAGTCAGAAGCGTAATAAAACGGTTCACGATCCGATCGTGCCGAATGGCAACGGTCACGGCTGCGGCCATAATTTACTGGGCGTCGGCTCGCTTGCTGCGGCATTTGCTGCCAAAGAATATTTAACGAAGCACCAACTCAAGGGAACGGTTCGTTATTACGGCTGCCCGGCTGAAGAAAGCGGAAACGGTAAAGCCTATATGGCCCGTGAAGGCTGTTTTAAAGATGTAGATGCAGCTTTTTCGTGGCATCCGGATTCAAAAAATGCGGTGCAGCATCTCTCAAGCAATGCGGTCATTGAAGCACGTTTTACGTTTAAAGGAGTCAGTGCGCATGCAGCTGCTTTGCCGGAACTGGGGCGCAGTGCACTGGACGCATTAGAACTGATGAATGTCGGTGTCAATTATTTGCGCGAACATATGGCAGATAAGGCACGTGTCCATTACGCAGTAACGAACACTGGCGGCGTCTCACCAAATGTTGTTCAAGCCATTGCTGAGGAGCGGTTCCTGGTTCGTTCGCCGAAACCAAATGAAGTAAAAGAATTGTTTAAACGTGTGGTTAATGTTGCTAAAGGTGCGGCACTGATGACAGATACGGAAATGAGCTATAAGATTGAAGGCGGTTGCTGTAATTTGATTCCGAACACTGCGCTGCATCAAGTGATGGCTGATTTAATGGAAGAAATCGGTTACCCTGAACCATCAGAGAAAGATCTTGCTTTCATTAAAGATATCTATGCATCGCTAGGAGATAATGAAAAGAACTTTGCGAAAAAGTTCCTTACGACTGAACAGCGTAAAACGATTGATGAAAAGCCTATTGCTGATTGGGTGATTCCATGTCCTGAACACGATACATTTATGGAGGGCTCTACTGACGTTTCCGATGTCAGCTGGAATGTTCCGACTGCGCAATGCTTTACATCAACATGGGCATTTGCAACGGTACCGCATACTTGGCAAGTGGTTGCTCAGGGAACTCAAGACTTTGCGTTGAATGCGGCTCTCTACGCCGGAGAAGCCATGGCTTGCACTGCACTCAAGGCATTGGAAGATCCGGAACTGCTTGCTGAGGCAAAGCGGGAATTCAAAGAACGACTTGACGGTGAAACCTATGAATGTTTGATTCCACCGGATGTAACGCCATCTAGTTTATAATGAAAAGTCAGCTTTAAGAGGATAGTTGACTTTTTTCAGCAAACATCTAAAGAGAACTTTTTCCGTAACTTGGGAGAAAGTTCTTTTTTTATTGCATGAAATGAGCAGAAATCGTGCAATTTAAATACAGTTGCTCGTGTGAGAATCACTATTTTTGCACAGTTAAAACGGGAAGGGACTCAAAGGCGAACCGAAGATGGCGAGCTTGCCCTCCGGGACAATCGTCCGATACGGAAGGGAGAAGGCAGTATGCAGCATATGAACTGGAGAGATTTTTTAGCTGTAAAGATAATGATTATTATTCTTTTTCTTTGTTGCGTCATTTCAGGGATTCTTAGTCTTTTCCCAGGTAAACAAACGGAACCCAATGCTCAAACGACTAGTGTTAAGCGGCATGCAGAGAATACAAAAATAGCTCACCATGTATTTTTTCAACGGCCGAGTTTAAGTCCGGTTGATAATCAGGAACCAAAGGTAGCACATGAGCTGTTTAAAGGAATTCACTCCATTGATTTTACTTTTGGTGTACTTCCGGATACACAATACTACAGTAAGTTGCATCCGGACATATTTAAACGGATGAATCACTGGTTTGTCGCTAACCGAGATTCATTAAATCTGAAATATATTTTTCACTTGGGTGATATTGTTAATAATTATGATCAGCCTTATCAATGGAAAACAGCTGATAAGGCAATGAAAATCCTGGATGAGGCAAATGTGCCATATGGGATTATTACAGGTAATCATGATGTTGGTTTTCAAAAAAAATATGCGTCATTCGATCGTTATTTTGGAGAACAGCGTTATCAGCTGAACCCATGGTACGGCGGTTCCTATGATAACAATAAAGGCCATTTTGATTTAATTAACTCAAATGGTCAAAAGTACATTATGCTTGGCATGGGTTGGGGCATAGGCGGTGAAGAAATTTCCTGGATGAATCATGTGCTGCAGGCTTATCGCAAACGGATTGCTATCCTGTTCGTACACGATTACTTGGGAAGCTATGGAAGGCGCACCGCACAGGGACAGATGCTCTTTGAAAATGTGGTGCGTCCCAATCCCAATGTTCGAATGGTTATGAACGGTCACAGCTTTGGTGCCGCGCGTCGAATTGATAAGATTGATGATAATTTCGATGGAAAACCGGATCGAAAGGTCATGCAAATTTTGTCTGATTATCAATCGGTGAAAGGCGGGCAAGGCTACATTCGTGTCATGGGCTTTGACCTAAAGCATGATAAAATTTATGTGCGCACCTTCTCGCCGCAAGTGAATCGAACGCATGCATTTAAGAAAAACAAAGACAACTTTACATTCGGCTTCGACCTTGACCAGAAGACCAAAAAGGTGAAAAAAATGAAAAAGAAACATGTTGCACGGTGACTTGGTATTAAAGTCAAAAATATCACACAATTCGTTAATCTTTTCTTCAAATAACTGCGTTATGATTTAGTTAACAAGAAGAGAGGATGATTGAAATGAGAAAAAAGGTTACGTATCTGCAATTAGTGAAAAAAAATAAAGAAGAGATAATGAGGGATCGGATCGAATTGAACAGGATCGATCGAATACTTGATGAACGCCGCACCTCGCAAGTAAAAAAAAGCGCGACGAGATAAATGATTGTGTTTGGGTACATGAATAACCTGTCTATTGTTGCTTTAAATAGAGACGGCTGAGTTAATCTCTGGCCGTCTTTTTGACAAGTAAAGAAACATCTATGACTTGCTTGAGGGGCGGGGGACACCACTTAATGAAAATACTATGGAACTGAGAAGCTAGCTTGTATTTAC
>NZ_JANFOJ010000011.1 GCF_024385605.1 Sporolactobacillus sp. STSJ-5
ACCTTGCTTTTTCGTTCATAAGATCCATAGCAAAATTGAATTGATTATGGGGTTTAAAACCCTTATATCACGCTTGGCTTTTGTTCAGTTTTCAAGGAACATTCTTCATCGTCTCTATCAGACGACCTAAACAATTATATCTTCTTAACTATTCATTGTCAACCCTTTTTTAAATTTAATTTTGATCACTCGATCGCATCAAATCATTATTTCGGAAAGACAACAAAATTTATTTTACCAGCTATAAAGAAAATGTCAACAGTTTTTTTATTCTTTCTGTATATAAAGGCCGTCCGCATATTCACCAGAGCTTGCCCATACAATGGTACAAACATTCGAACGAGGTGGACCACTCATGCTTTGGATCATCAACGGCAAACGTATAAAGAACATCATGCTGATTATTATTGCCGCCTTCTTTGCGGCGCTGATTTTATTCGTTCAAAAACAAGAGACGGATGTGTTTACACCGATTCAATCAACCGGAGCGCTCTCAAAAGTTGAGACTGATCAGAAGCATCTGGCTCTGACATTCGACATTAATTGGGGAGATCAGCAGCTCCCACTGATTCTGAAGACCCTTAATAAAGAACATGTAAAAGCGACCTTCTTCATTTCCGGAGAATGGGCCGAACGGCATCCGAGCCTTGTTCGCAGTATGGCACGAAACGGTCATGAGGTTGAATCCCACGGAATGCGGCATGAAGATTACACGCAATTGGACACGTCTCGTGTCCGCTCAGACATCCTGTTTGGGCGTGAGGCTATTTATAAAACACTTGGCGAACGCCCAAACATGATTCGGCCGCCTTTCGGAAAGACAAATAAAGAGACATTGAGTACGGCCGGCAGTCTAAATCAGCAGGTGGTGCTTTGGAGTGTGAATCCTCGTGATGAAAAAAATCCAGGTTATAAAGTCATCGTCAGCCGCGTCTTACGCAAAACCGGTAAAGGAGACATTATTAAGCTCCATGCTTCGGACTCGGCAAAGGGAACGGATCGTGCATTGCCACTTATTATAAGAGAACTTGAAAACAGAGGGTATCAATTTGTCACAGTGAAGAGTCTTATTTCTGATACGCAGTCAAAAAGCAAGTTGATGGATTAAGGATTTTCCTGACTTTCTGAACTTTGTTGGCTTTCCGACTTTTCCTGTTCCTTCTTTAAAGCCGCGATGATCGCATCAGCAAGCCGCTTTTTATAGAGAGGAGTCGCCATAAGTTCGCCAATGGTCTGCTCGATTTGTCCGCGAAACGGCTTAGTTTTAAGAAGACTCAAGTACTGCTGCTGCATTTCAGGTGTTTTCAGAATATCCATCATCATGCCTTGATACCCTGGATCCTTCATCATCTGTTTTAATAATTTCTCATTTTCGCTCTCCATGGTCTTTGCCAGCTGTTCAGAGAAGTCCGGATCGTTAAATAGTTGCCGCCATAATTTTTGCCCTTGCTCAGTCGTGAGTGTCTGTACCACTGTTTTGCGAACAATCGGATCATCCAGTACAATGGCTTGTCTCATTTCACTGTCCTTCAATAGATCCCTAATCGTGTCTTTACCGTCATCCGTTTTGAGCAGATCCAAAACCATTTTTTTATTTTCCTGATAGGTTGGCGGTTTTTGCCCGTTTCCGCAGCCTGCCAAGCTGACGAGCATAGCGGTACACATGATCAATGATAGTACTCTAGCCATAAATGCGATCCTCCCTAACCAACAATGTCCCTGCTTTAATATGTGTGAACCGCACTTTTTTATTCAGGTAATTCGGATTCAATCACATGATTAAAAGGTAATATCGAACTGTTTGGATTAGGTAGGATTTTGCATAGTTAGGGAGTGATTGCGAAGTGTATAAAAGCGCATGAAGGACAACAAACAGTGCAAGTTAAGGTGAAAGCGAGAAAAGTGAAGGCGAACAGCAGAAAATTTAAAGCTAATCCATCAAAAGTTAAAGCGAAACCAGAAGGTTAAAGCCAAACCTATAAAAGTGAAAGTAAACGGCGGTAAACTTAAAGCTAATCCATCAAAAGTTAAAGCGAAACCAGAAAGTTAAAACCAATTCGATAAAAGCGAAAGCCAACCGCATAATTACTGAACTTTGTTCGTTTCAACTTTTTGTGATTTCGTTACCACCTTTCCACGATTCGTTACAAGTCCAGATGTCAGCAAATCTTACGGGCTTATTGCGTATCATCCGTCTATGATCGAGAAAGATAGGGTGTGAACATGTTTTCATCTTTAAACACGGCTGCGGCAAATAAAAAGCCCCGGATCTAGGATGCCAGCATCCAATGACCGGGGTGATTTGTTTTAAATCAAGATAATTTACTGATAACCTTTTTTGCAATGTCGTTATACACCGGCGCGATCGGATCGTCTTCAAAATAGACGCCCGGAGCGAACATTCCCTCTTTCGGCTTCGGCTGCGTGAGCGGCACTCGGCCGAGAAGATCGGTGTGCAGTAGATCGCTGAGCTTGTCGCCGCCGCCTTTGCCGAAGACATAATCAATCTCCCCGGTCTTTTTGCTTTGATAATACGCCATGTTTTCAACAACACCGAGAATTTCATGCTTGGTGTGAGCCGCCATAGCCCCTGCACGCGCCGCGACAAATGCAGCGGTCGGATGCGGCGTGGTGACAATAATCTCTTTTGAATGCGGCAATTTGCTGTGAATGTCCATAGCCACATCACCGGTTCCCGGCGGCAGATCGAGTACCAAATAATCAAGATCGCCCCAGTATACATCATTAAAGAAATTATTCAGCATTTTTCCGAGCATTGGACCGCGCCAAATCACTGGGGAATTATTTTCAACAAAGAAGCCCATGGAGATGATTTTGATTCCGAACCGCTCAACCGGGATAATCCGGTCATTTTTTATCGCCGGACGCTTCTCAATGCCCATCATGTCCGGCACACTGAAGCCGTAAATATCGGCATCCAGCAAACCGACCTTCTTTCCCTGCCGTGCAAGCGCAAGCGCGAGATTGACGGAAACCGTGGATTTTCCGACACCGCCCTTGCCGCTCGCTACAGCGATAAACTCTGTTTTCACTCCGGGTGAAAGCAGTGTTGGCAGATCAACGGGAAAACCGCCCAACTGTTTGATTTCTTCATCGCTGAGCACCGCAAAACGAACGCTTACCGCATTTGCGCCTTGCTCTTTAATTTTTGAAGAAAGTTCGACCTGAATTTGCATCTGTTTCACTTGATCGTGCTTAGCAAGAGCAATGTCCAGACGAACGTGATCATCCTCGATCGTTAATTTCTTTAATGCCTGCGTTTCCAAAAGATTTTTATGTAAAAAGGGGTCCTGGACGGTTTTCAGCACGTCCAAAACCTGCTGTTGTTTAATCATTTTCTCACCAACCCTTCCCCTAATGCATGTATTTTCAGTATACCAATCCGGGTACCAAAAACCCAGTAATTGAACACTTATGCCTTAATCAGAAGGGACCTTTTCATTTGTGAAATAACGCATGACGCCTTGGCTAATGGAAGCTGCCGCTTGTTTTTGATAATCACGTTGTACGAGCAGCGCACGCTCCTGGGCATTCGAGAGAAATCCTACCTCAACGAGCGCGGACGGTGCCTCCGCCTTTTTCAGCAGATAGACATGGCTGATTGGTTTCGCGTACCGATTTGTATTGCCGAGATTGCGTTTCAAGGAATCCTGAATGAACAGAGCGAGCTTGCGGTTCTCGCTGAATTTCGGGTGGTAAAAGGTTTGCGCACCATGCAGGCTTGGCATTGGAATCGCATTAAGATGAACACTGACAAACGCATCCGGATGCGTTTTATTAATAAGTTCTGCCCGACGCACGAGATCCTGCCTTTTATGCCGCCCTTCATAATTGTCATCCGCTAAATCCATGTCTTTATCCCGGGTCATCATTACAACAGCACCCATTTCCTGTAAGTAATTGCGCACATCCTGTGCAATTTTAAGCGTAATATCCTTTTCTTCAGTACTTCCGCCCACCGCGCCTCCGTCCGGTCCGCCGTGCCCTGCATCAATGACAATAACCCGCCCCGCGAGCGGTGTATGCCAATTCTGACTCGTATGCCAGCTTACCAGCCATTTGACACCGGCCAGTGTCACAAAGCCGAGCACTACAACCATGCATCCCCAAAATAACCATCTGCGTCTCACGCCAATCCCCCCACACATGCAAGCCTGTCTCTATCTCATATATATGGACAAAGCCTGCGATTATGCGCGGATTAGTGAAGCTTGAGACGCCAACGTTTCAGCGAGGCATCAAATCCCTCTGACCACCAGTTGAATAAGTATTTGCGACAAGTATCCTGCAGGTCATCAAGTGATTGCTGATCTGCTCCCCAGAAAAGCCAGAAATCATAAAAGTCGTCATAAAGGGCATAAAATTCAATTTTGCTTCGTTTGAATGCTTCGATTTTTTCTTCCCCATAAAAGCCGAAGCGTCCCATCGAAGAACCCAGCAAGAAGCTCTCAAGTGCGTATTCTGCGCACATTTCTTTGCCGGTTTTTGCGGCCGCAGGGACAAGTACTAAATAACGGTCAAAATAATCCTGCACCGCCTGTTCAATTTTAGAAAACGATAAATCTTGAAGCGCCCGGCGTTCTGAATCGAGCTGTTTATGACGCAGTTTCTCTTTAAAATCCATGACAACACCCATGATCGCTCCTCCTTCCCTCTTTATCATCAGGCAAGAGAGCTTCGATCAACCGTAACAGCTTTTTCCATGCTGCTTCCGCCCATAAGGAAAGTGGTGGAAGCATAAACAGTACGAAAAATGTTTGCTTCTGAAGCATTGACGCGGTCTTATGAAAAACTGATACTTATGTTAAGAAAAATTAAATATGGAGAAGTAATCCGGAGGTGATTGTGCTTGACTGATCGAACCCGACTATTTTTCGACGAGATCGAAGGAATGCTGCAAGGCGGTTATCTGACCAAAGCCGAGGCGTCACGTCTCCGCACCGTCTATACACGCTATATCGCGCACATAAACGAGGCACCCAAAGTGCCGCCCGCGCAGCCGAAAAAACTGCTGAGTGAAAAGCCAAAGCCGTTAGACGCCCGCAAAAGCAAAGCGGCACACGTCCCCAAGCAGCCGAAGAAAAGGCTGACCCGCGAGCATCTTCGCGAAAAAAATTTGACGCTGGTGCTGATTCTGGTGTTTCATTTCTTCTTCTCGGCGGATTCATTTTAGCAACAACGAACTGGGGTACGATGAGTGCTTGGGTGAAGATGCTGGCCATTCTTTCTGTTTCCATTGTCTTTTCTGTAATGAGCTTCATTGCGCGAAAGCTTCACATCCGTCAAACAGCCTTCGCGTTCACTACATTATCTGCGCTCTTTCTTCCTATTGTGCTTGTCTGTGCTTCCTATTATCAGCTTTTCGGCACCTATTTCGCTCTTCATGGTAACGGTGCATCGCTTCTCGGCTTTGTCTCATCCCTGCTCTTTGTTCTGCTCTATCATTGGATTGCCCGGCGTTTTGCGTCCCGCCTCTTTGAAGGCCTGTCACTTTTATTCAGCTACGCCGCACTGTGCTTCGGCACCTACTTCATGACCCATCAAGTAACTGCATGGCAAGTGCTCATTAACCTGTTTAGTCTTATATGGCTCGCCGCACCTTACTTCTTGCAGCGCGTGAGACAGTCCCGCTTTTTTCACTACACACTGAAGTACGACCAACTGTTTACGCAAGTTCTTGTTGCGGCGAATGCTCTGCTCGCTTTAGCCTTCTGGCGTCCAGCAACCGTGTATGCGATCGTAACCCTACTTGTGTCTTGCGCATTTCTCTGGTGCGTTTATAAAGGATTGTCCAAGGGCTACCATGCCGGTTATTTGTTTTTTTGCGCTTTGACTTTTCAACAAACGATACTGTTTACTCACAATTATTCACTGTCGATCATTTTATGGACCGTTCTGCTTATTTTCTATACCGGTCTTTCGGAATTTGGCATTCAGCGATTCGCAGATCCGCTCTGGGCTCGCGTTTACCAGCATTTAAGCGCTGCCGCCTGCTGCTTGTTCTGCATCATGATTCCGTTCATCACGTATTTCAAAATTGCTATTGAGCCGAACAGCATGAGTTACTTTTTGTCTCCGCTCTGCCTTGCCGTTATTTTCGGCATTCTCGTCTATTTGACCTGGCGGCATCCGAAGACATGGTTTCCTTACGCTGCATTGTTTGCTGCTTATACGCTCGTCTTTGACGCCTGCATTATCTTTAAAAGTTCTTTTGCGACTGAACTTCGCTGCGTGATGATTCTCAGTATTGTGCTTTATACAGGGCTTTTCCTCTATAAAAGGACAGCACGCTTCATGTCAAGTTATCAGTCGGCGATTCCGATTGTCACCGCAAGTTTCATGCTGCTCAGCTTGATCGCGAGCTATGCGATTTTTGACAAATGGGAGTGGCTGACCTGGGCGTTGATCGTCTGGGCACTCATGCTGCTGACCAGCTTACTACGTACGGATCTGAGCGCAAAGATCGCTGGGCATACTCAATCCGCTGTATTCGGGCTTGTACTGCTTATCCTTTTCCCTGAGCATTGGCACTACGATATCCAACTAGTATCTGCGAGTACCGTACTGCTCGCGGCTCACCTGCTCGCACGCACGTACAACCGCGCCTACCGGATGACCATCCTTTATACAAGCGGTGTTTATTACCTGCTTTCGCTTCTGTTTATGTTTAATGAAATTGCGTCAGGACCAACTGTTTCAGGTCTCGTTATCCTCATTTACGGCGTGCTGATTTCTGCCGTACTCCTGATGCGCAACCCTAACGATTTATGGGCGGCATTGCATGGACTACTTGCCGGAGCCGCCCTGTTTTATCCGGTTTGGCTGCTTGCAAGCCATGGCGTTCAGGTTACAGGGCTTGTACTCTACCTGGAAGCAGCGGCGCTCACGGCTGTAGCAGCATGCTACCTACTTAATCAAAAAAAGCTGACGATTGCCGGACCCATTTATTATTGGCTGACACATATACTTATGCTTTTCGG
The DNA here is from genome assembly GCF_024385605.1 of Sporolactobacillus sp. STSJ-5. Lineage (GTDB taxonomy): Bacteria > Bacillota > Bacilli > Bacillales > Sporolactobacillaceae > Sporolactobacillus. Next base: position 7,002 of record NZ_JANFOJ010000011.1, read on the forward strand.
CGTCTTACTCACTTGGAACAGCTTTTTTGAAGCGCCAGCTTTTCCTGTGGTGTCGCTCCTGGCAGCAGGAGGTTATATGTTCTATTGCTTCAAAACGAAAAACGCGACAGCTCGGCTGATCAGCTTTTGCTGCTCTGCCATCCTTGTCCTCGGGCTGTTTGAAAATATTCAAGTTTTCTGGTCCATGACCGGAATAAGCTTCTGGCAATGTGTTTCCGTTACAGCCGTGATTTTATACTTGTTTTATATTAAAGCAAACAGCTCATGGAAACGGACTGCCTTTTATCCGACACTTGTTTTTCTTGGTCTCGCCGTGCCAACTGCCTTTCTTGATCCATTCTACTGGATGATCATTCCGCTTGGCGGATTTGTATGGTTTGCCTGGCATGCGGTTAAAATTGTTGAACGTTATGTATTCAGCAACATTGTTCTCCTGCTCATTTTCCTTTGGGGCTCGCGGCTTCAGGATCTTCTGCCGATCACACAAGACGCGGTCTATTCGCTGGCACTGACCACACTCGTTGCAACGTTGTGTTGGGTTTTTAGCAAGGAATCATGGCGCTGCGTCCTGCATCCGACCGTTTTCTGTCTTTTAGCATTCACAGCACTGGTCGCCGTTCGCACAACTTGGGATCTCTCAGGCGTCATCATTACCTTAATTGGCATTTGTGCCTCACTCGGACTGCTTGTATTCCTTTACGTTTATCGTCTGCAGAGCCTGAGCATTGTACCCATGATGCTGCTCTCCCTTCTGATTTGGCTGAATCTTGTGCATGCACCTTTTGCAATTAAAACTGCAAGCTTTCTCAGTGCTTCACTGGTTCTGCTCACCATTTCACTCTGGCAGCAGAAACCCTTTATTAAGAAAAATAATTTTTCACTTAATTATGAACTCATCACGGCTTTTGCCTATCTGTTCGCTTTTTACGGGTACATGGCCGCGCACAACCTTTATTTTGGAAAGCTGACCGCTGCTTGTCTTGTGGTCATATATGGCGCATTGAACGCGTACCGCAGTGTGCACCTTTTAGAACGGAAAATATGGATGAACGGAGCGCTGATCGCTTTACTTTGGCCGGCAGCGATTATTCTGCAAAAGAGTCCACTCTTTCCTTTTATGAATCATGTACTGCTTGCCGCGCTCTTTTTGATCATTGTCTCACTGTCCTGCCGCAAACTATGGAGCACAAGTCTCTATGCTCTGCGCATTGAATGGATTGCGGTTGCCGTTATTTATCTACGCCTGATGCTGCTTGCGCTTACAATCGGCGAGACAGGAGCCCTGCTCACCTTCGCTATTGTGGCATTAGTCGGCACGAGCATCGGATTTCTTTTAAAATATAAGTCCTACTTCTTCACGAGCATCGTTGCGCTCATTATAAGCTTGCTGTATAACCGGCGCCATATGTGGATCGAGCTGCCTTGGTGGTTTTATCTAGTCATCGGCGGATTCGTGCTGATCGCCATCGCCAGTATCGCTGAGTGGACCAGACAGGATAAGCTCCGCCGCGCCAAGCTTAATTTGCCGCCGCGCGAGTCAATGATGCAAAAAATCAAGCATTACCTCAATGCATGGCATTAATTAGTTTGAAAAAAATGGACGGCTCATGTTGAATTTCTGAGCCGTCTTTTTGCTGCTTCTGAATTTTTTTACACGGTTTGTCCAATCATTGCCCTCAGCTTATCCACATGCGATCGATCCTGATCCAGCACTTCCCTGACGACCCGTTCACTTTCCGCTGAGAGATCTCCGCGCACCATCTTTTCGGTCATCTCAATACCAAGCTGCTCGCCTTCAATCGCCTTTTGAATGATTTGACCGTCCTCATTAGGGACCCTCAATTTGACGAGATAATCTTGAAAGGCACCAATTAAACCGGCAGTTTCAACAGGCGTGCCGCCGAGATCCTGCACGCGTTCGACAATGCGCAGTGCCTGTTCCCTAATTTCATACTGGATCGTTTGAAACTTTTGCTTGAGGTCAGAATCCTTTGCTTTTTCCATAAAATGATCATAGGCGTGGATGCCCATATATAAACCTTTCAGTAGTTCATTTAGAGCGGCTATTTCTTCATTTTTCATCATTAATCGCACCTTTCACTTTTAGGATTTCCAAGAAAAGCAAAATCATCAGTCTACCCGTTTAACTGATATGTGAGATTTGAGAAAAACGATCATAACGTCCATACATGTTGATTAGAGACTTACTCTTTGAATTTTATCGTTTCTAGTTGTGCAAAAAAATAGGACTCCGCAGAGTCCCAAGAAAAGTAATACAGGGGGAAGCAATTACTTAAAAATTTAAATTAATGGACCCCCGAGGGGGACCTAAGGAGGAAGCTGTTGTAGCTTCATCTATTATTGTGCACTTCAAATCTTAATTTTTGCTTAACCATGGCTGAACGTAAAAAAAGGGCCTACATTGTAGGTCCGTCAAGGGGATTAAGTTCTTTGATCACTTAATTTATCGGTTCAATCTTTTTTATTTCCATCATTTTCCGCAATAAACAGAAAATTTTTCTATTAAATAATTGTTTGATTCATTCATTTGCATGTTTATATTTTGGTTTCGACTGTTTTGGCTTCAATTGCAAAGCCGAGATCCTCAATCATTTGATAATCCTTCGACTTGCTTTGACCTTCTGTTGTCAAATAATCTCCAATAAAAATTGAATTTGCAATATAAAGTCCAAGATTCTGTGAGGAACGCAGGTTCACTTCACGACCGCCGGCGATACGTATTTCTTTTGTCGGATTCATAAAACGAAAAAGCGCTAAAATCTTCAAACAACGGTTTGGCGTCAATTCGTGCATATTCTCTAGTTCTGTTCCCGGAATGGGATTAAGAAAATTCACCGGAATTGAGTCTGCGTCCAATTTTCTCAGAGCAAAAGCCATGTCAATGATATCTTCATTCGTTTCTCCCATTCCGCAAATGATGCCGGAACATGGAGAAATATTTGCCTTTTTGACCGCTTCAATGGTGTCTACACGATCCTGGTAATGATGTGTGGTTGCAATTTGATTATAATGAGAGGCACTTGTATTCAAGTTGTGATTAAATCGGTCAACACCGGCCTTCTTTAGTGCTTTTGCCTGTTCTTCATTAATCAAGCCGAGACATGCACATATTTTCATTGTCGGCATTGTTTCTTTTATTTTTTCAACTGCTGAGCAAACTGCGCGTATTTCTCTAGGCGCTGCTTTTCGCCCACTCATTACAATGCAGTAGGTACCAATTTGATTTTCATAAGCTTGTTTGGCACCGTTCACGATGATCTCCTCACTAACAAGCGGATATTCTTTAATCGATGTATCCGCATAAATAGACTGTGAGCAATAGCCGCAGTTCTCTGCACAACGACCACTTTTAGCGTTAATAATCAAATTCAATTTCATGTTCATTCCAAAATAATATTTTCGTAATTGGTAAGCACCGCAGACAAGATCCAATGTTTCATCATCGGGAACATTCAAAATCTGCTGTGCTTCTTCTGCTGTACATGCATCACCGGCAATAATACTCTGAGCTAAATCATACCATTTCAAAAGTGCACCATCCTTTTTTAAACTGCTTTAGATTTTCTTATAACTGAAAGCCTCTGTTTTAGTTGAACAGCGACCACAGTACATAGAACTGTCTTAACAAGGTCAAGAAGAAAAAGTATTAAGTTGCTCTCTGCAACTGCAAGAAGCGAAAGATGATTATAAAAAGCAAACCACGATACACCAATTGCATAGATAATCAGAATACCGACAAGTATCGCGAGGTAATGCCCGAAAACCATCCATTTTTCTATTTTTATGTAATCAGTAAGTAGGCCAATAACAAATACAGCAAGTGGCCATGCAAGTACGTAGCCTCCAGTCGGTCCGAGCAGAACACCCAAACCGCCACGGTATCCGGACAATACCGGAACACCGGCAGCCGCAAGTGCAGTAAAAACAAGCATAGCCGCAAGTCCTTTCTTGGCATCAAGAATACTGCCGACCAACATGACACCAATCATCTGAAAAGTAAACGGAACGGGGATAAACGGAATAGCGACGGCAGGCAGTGCACCAAAGGCAATCATCATCGCAACAAACAATGAAATTAAAGTAAGCGATTTTGTTTTCAAAGACACATTCTCCTTTCGTTAACAAAATATAATTTTAAGTTTACCTTTTAAATACGTCAACCCAAAATAAATTAAGGTTAACATATTTTGCATACGCATATTTCATTAGTGATTTTAATGTGTTTATTAGTGGACAAACGATCAGACGTGAGAAGGCATAAAAATGAATCAAAATCGAGGAAGTCAGAAAGTACGAAGACTACATGAAAAATGCAAAAGAAAATTAAATATCGTCAAAATATCGTCACGGGGCTGTTTTTGGCCATGAAAAAAGCCCCTTTCGATCTCTCGAAAAGGGGCTTGAAACGTTGACAAATCAGCGTTTTGAGAACTGTGGTGCGCGACGTGCGCCTTTGAGTCCGTATTTCTTACGTTCTTTCGAACCTGCATTATTTGTGTAAATCATCAAGTATAAAAAACAAATGTTTATGCTTTTTAATAGGAAATAATAATCATCAAGAATCTTAACGAATCACAAAAATATGGTCAAAACATGGTCACGGATTAAAACTCCCCAAGCAGATCATCAAGCTTTCCTGATAAAGAGTCTTCCGGTTCTTGAACCTTCTGTAACTGGACAGGCTCTTCTTTTTTATCTATAGTAACTGCAGCTGATGGAGGCATGATCTTATCCTCATTTTTATGGCCATCAAAGAAATATAGCCTGAGCGCATCCCGCAACACATCGCTTTTGTCTTTGCTTGCTGGCAATTTATCGATCGCGTCTCGTAGATCATCATCCTTACCTGACCGCAGTCGACACTGAATTATGCATTTGTCTTTTGCCATGCACGAGCTCCGATCTTTGCATAACCTCTGCAGTTCGCAAACTGTGGATCTTCCAGAACAATCTGATTTGGCAAGTTTAAGTACCCAGCGATAAGCGATGCGGAACCGCCAGTAATAAGATAAAGATCGTAAAACTCTGATTGATTATCGATTTCTAACCGGATTTGCTGTGCAAGGGACTTGAATGACTTATCGATCAAAGGATGAATATCGTAACCTGCATAATTTCCATCTAGCACATATTTGTCTAATTCAAATCGATCTGGAGCACGACCAATATTTTCAAGCAGATAAGTGTGAAGCAGATTATAGGCTGTATCCACTCCAAGATTGCGTGGAGATCTGCTGTTCTTGCCAATCTCCATAGCATTTAACTCGAGTAGATCCAGCGTGTAATATCCGACGTCAACGACCAATATTGATTTACGCGCGGCGTCCATTTTAGCCACCGATCCATCTGCATTTAGCAAGTAATCCATTGCTGAACCAAATGGCTGCGGAACGATTTTTCTTCTATTAATAAGTGGATTTGCATGCACGGTTCCTTGACCCACAATTTCAATCTGATACTTTCCTGATTGGTTTACCGTATCAAGCAGTTTCTCGAATCCAGCGCGTTGCGATAGATAATAATCAACAGGCAATCCTGTAACTATATTTACGGTACCGGTCGGTGCAAGTTTGGCCAAAACGGTTTTAAGTAACACGCCAGTTGTCCAGGTATCTGTTTTATCTTCGCCAGTGGATGTGTAACGAACATAACTTTGACGTAATGCTAAGTCGCCAACAAAATATTGCTCTGTACCCTCTGTGAAAATTAAATCACCTTGTTTTGTCTGTTGCTCCATCAGCTGCCGATAATTACCGATAACGGACGGTTGAAAAAACTTATCGCCATTGGCAAGTGCTTTTGTCCATCCATAACCCAAATCGATGCTAACATTTGTCATACAAAACAGCCTCCTCATGTGATTTTGTCATACGATGTATGACATTGAACGACATTGTCTTACAAATCATGGTAGGAGATGATCATTGCGTCCGATGGATTGGGTTCTTTTAGATAATTTGTGATTAACCTGTGGATAACTTTTCGGTAAGAGAGCAGCCACTGAGCAGATAATGTCTGAACCATTTTGAAGTAATCTTCCTCTAGCTTTACGTGGACCATTAATCCTTGTTCCGGGTAAGGAATACCTTCGTATTCGCGGTACCGCACAAGCTCCGTTCGGACAAGCTTTGAACAAAAAGCAGTGAGTGATTGGTCTTCATCCATGGCCATAAGCATTAATTTTTGCTTATCAGTAGCTGGAATTTTAAATTTGATGTCATGCTTTTTCAAAAAACTCCACTCCCCTTTCCCTCAATTCCCCGCGCGTACGCGCGAGAGAACGCTTTTTACTTAGGGCCTTTGGGTCGTTGGGTCTCCTGGTCTTTTGGTTTCTTGGTCGTATGGTTCATATCCTGTTATAATGTAGTGGTCAGGCCCTTATGTGGCTTGGTGCTACGGCAATCCGTTATCTCTGTCCAGGAGACGGGTTGCCTTTTAGCTTACTGGTCTTTTTGTTCAGCAGTAATGTGTTTATCTAAGATAATGTTTCCTGATATCACCGCTTTTAATATTGCGTCCAGAGCCTCACTCATTGTCAATCCAATCTCATCACATTTCTTTTTAAACTGTTTTTTTAATTCGCTATCCACAGTCGTTCCGAGCATGATACGCTCCGCCAATTGATCACCCCCACACAATTACTATATTATATATATGCAATATATATGTCAAAGCATCATAAAAAAAGACAGCCACCGATCAGCTGTTTATCTTCTATAATTATGCTGTTTGTATCCGTTGGCTGGCGAATATGCGGTCTGTCGAAAAAGTCCTGACTTGATGACGAGAATAACAATATGCTTTTACATACGTCTCTCCCATGTTAATAATCCGGATTCTTCGTTTGCTAAACTGCCCACTTTTTGACTGATATATGATCACTACGATATCTCCCGATCGCATTATATTCACCTCGTTGTCCTTATTATAACGAACATAAGTTCTTAATATCAAGTATAAAAAGAACATTTGTTCGTGTATAATATCAAACAGAGGTGATAATTTTGACAAACAAATTAACTGATGGAAGCAACATGAGATGGGAAAGCATGCGTATGATGTTACCGGAACACATAGCACGGATTCGAGAGGATCTTGAAAATGAGAAGAAGATTGATCGACCTATCTTGGACGAAGATGAGCTGGAACAGATCGGGCGCACACTGCAGGAAGCTATTGAGAAACATTCACTCATTGAATTAAGCCACTACAAAGATGGTTTTATTAAACAGGCCATTTGTTATCCAGTTCGACTTGATCCAATCACTAAACAATTGATTGTTCATGATTCTTTCGGAATTAAGTGGAAGTATGATTTTCAGGATGTTATTGATGTTCACTTAGGTGGTAATGAGCAGTCTAATTATTAATTTTCCTGACGATACTAAATACATTCCCTCTACTCCTTCCCTGTGCATCAGCATGGGTATTTTTTATGTCATCATTTCTTTAATTACCTCACCATTTTTCGAAGTTATCTCTACTTAATATATGAAGAAAACAATGGAAAGTAGGGATGATGATGAAACATACTGAAATCGAATATCGACTTTTGCATGCTGTTAGAGTAGAGCTTGAGAAAAGAATGCTTATTGAGTACACGGAACAATCAAAAGCAGGATATCTGTCTACAAAAGTCTTACTGGAATACGAAGACATTATACTTTGGTATTTTGGGTTAAACGATCGAGTTAAGGTTAACGATGTTGTAGCTCTTGTGATTAATGATTGGAGAGATAGTCAAAAATAAAAACATTAAGATGGATTGGATGGATGTTTAATAAAGGAATATTCGGCTCTTAAAAAAGAGCCTGCTCTGAGCAGACTCAAAATTTTAATTTCAAAAGTTGTTCATATTCATTGATCAGCATCACTTGAATGCTATAATAATCACAAATAATAAATCATAAAATACAATGCTAATAAGAAGGGGGGATAAAGATTGAATAAAAAGGTATCTTTAAATAATTTTCTCCACTATATTTCAATTACTGGAACGTTCATGATGATTTTTGGAGCATTATGTTTCATACAAATTGTAATACTTTATTTTATTACTTTTAATACAGATCTACATTTATTCAATACTGTCCCTCTTTTATGCATTGCTATTGTTATTGCTAACTCTCTTTTTATAATATGGAAATTTTTTAAAATCAGTTCTCCTTACAAATAATTACTTGTTATCGTAATCAGCCGTTTGTTGACTGCCCTTTAACTCAGCAGGAATGTCAGCATTAACCTTCTTTAGCTGTTTATCAATGTTTTGAGATGATTCTTTTACTTTTTCCGGGTTTTCTTTTTTGAATTTTAATATTTTTTCTAAAAGTCCGTCTGTTTCTCCCTTTAGTTTTGTATCAATACTTTTTCCGTCGGTTTTTAATGCTGCTTCGTATTTCCCACCAACAATATAATGTAGAACCATTCCCGCTCCCATTATTAATAAGAATATTCCACCTAAATCAATTATACCTGGTGAATTAAAAGTTGCCTTCATTTCAATGTCGTCTTCTTGAAAATTTGATCCTGGTAATATTTCATTTAAGTAGGGTATTAGATCAACAATAGAGTCCACCATTCTGGCTACACCAATTGCTGGAATCTTACCATCCTTTTTAATATTTAAAATTAAATGAGCTTTATTTCCCTTAACATAAAATGAATATAATGTCCTGTCTATGAATTCAGCATAATCGTTGGCATTATTTATTGTATGTCGCGAATTCATCATTTTGTATAAGTTAGGATCAAGTTTGTCACGATTAACAGTCTTTATCCATTTTACATTACGCCTTTTTATAAATGGACATTTTCCTTCATCAATGGCAGTATCGCTTACTCGGTCAAAATATACCTCAGAATCAACTATTCCAAAAGAAATATGTGATGTATTTTCGCTAGGAATCATTACAACATCGCCGATTTTCATCTCATATAGAAATCGTTTGATTTGATTATAAATTAAGCCTGGTTGCTTATTGTCAGGATACTTTTTATGTATTAGTTCAACTACTGTTTCCTTTTCAGTCTTTTCAAATAGTTTAGTATCTGAAAACTCATTCCAGTCTATTGCTACAAAGTTGTCGAAATAAAATTCATTGTGATATTCACCTGATTGTGTGCGCACTAGCCAGTATCCTCTGTTTTCATCAACTTGAACAATAGGTATATTGTTGTTCTTTATAAATTCTGATATTTTTTTTGTTTCTTCTTCATTTGTCATAGTTCCACCATCCTATTATTTTAATGTCTTTATTTTGACATACTAAAAGACAATTGCAACTGTGAAATGATACTTTATTGTCATGTATCCCGGCATAGCCGGGTATGAATCATTATGTCATGCTTTCTGTGCTGGAGACTGAACAGCATTACTACCAGGTGTAGCTGCATTTTCCACTGCAGCATCCTCCACCTGATCGCTTTCCAACGCATCGATAACCTTTTTTACGTTATCTTCTGTGACTGGAAGCCCCTTTTTCTGCAGCACCGTAGCAATTGCCTGTGCTGTCGCATCTTTTGCTTCTTGGCTACTTAGCAACTTCTCAGCATCTGTTTTGACCTTCTCGACCAGAGATTCCAGTACGGGTGATTTCTTTTCTGCGATAAGCACTAGCTTTTCCAATTTTTTATAGGTTGCTGAATGGTACACATAGTAGCCAATAACGGACAATACACCAATACCAAGCAATTGCAGCAGATCAACAAGTACATCTTCAATGATTTTTTCCATGATTATTTAACCACCTTTACATATTTTTTATTTGCTGTTATCCAAAATCCTGACTTCGTTTTCAGTCGTGGTACCTGTTTAATTGGACTATTTCCAGTCGCTTTAATCGTAAAGAGCGTGCCTTTTTTAAACTTAGCCACGCGATACTTACCAGCGAAGTTCGTCGACCGATACAGGTAAACAGTCTTTGTCGTCTTAACCTTTTTAACACCGCTGAGATAATCCTTGGGATTGTACAGCTTTGCTGGTTTGATCCCAGATTGAAGCTTTGCGACCAAGGCAAGGTTTTGTGCAGCCGTTCCGGTGTAGTTATTAATACCATACTGTTTGGCCAGCTTCTCACGTGCAGCATAACTCCATGGTTTGCCCTTACTCTTAAGGTAGTTTACAAGACTGATAGATTTAATCTTGCCAACTGTTTTGCTGACCGACTTTGTGTACTTACCTGCGAAGTCCTGACTGACATCAAAGTACCGACCGTTGATCACTTCACTGCTTGTCCACTGCCAAGCGCCTTTCTTGCCATTATTCCAGGATGGCTCTGCTGATCCGTTGTTATATCTTGCAAGCCATGGTTCATTAACGGAAAGCTTGTCCGCATCAAGATGTGATTTATAAAAGCTAGAACCAGTGTAAAGGTCAACCATGTAGCCTTTATCTTGCATGGCTTTTAAAAACATATTGGTATAATCAGTAAGTTTGGGCTTGCTCACACCGTTGGTTGTCTCAACATCTGCTACAACAATGCCGTAAGATGCCTTGAAACCAACGTTTTTCAAGCAAGTAGCAAACCAATTCGCTTCGGCATTAGCATCTGCAGTCGATGTCAGCCGAGTGAAGTGATATGCATGGACCTTAAGGCCAGCCGCATGTGCATTGGCAATATTTACGCTCGCAGTTGGGTCCAGATAATTCGTTGCATCAGAGACTTTGACTACCGCTGCCTTATATCCGCCTGCCTTAATCGTTTGATAAAAACTCAGTGGCAGACCGCTGTTATTATTCCAGTGACTTACATCAACGAAATCCTTATCTGGAGTTGCCGCACTCGCCGGCAGACAAAAAGAAAACGTCAGTGCTAAACTCAGCACCAGCGCCATAAGATATTTGATTTTCTTCACTGTTTCTTCTCTCCCTTCGCATTGTCACCCTTTAACTGAGCAAATGCGTTTGATATTTTTTGGGGCAAAGGTACGCCCATATGCCCAAGATTCTCGGTAAAGCTGATCCCTTCCGTACCGATCAAGAACATGAGCATTGCATTACGCATAAACGTTCCGGATCCAGTCGCCATGTCTAGTGAGTGAGCAACGACCACCGCCATGATCATGCCAGACTTTTTCATGAGCCCACGCCATGCAACATAGGAAGAGACAGTGCGCATATAGTACGCTGCCATCACTCCACTCACGTAGTCGGTACCCATCATCACGCCAAAAGCCATGACCAGGTTATCAAGTCCACCCAATAAAAAAGCAGCTGCCGAATAGGCGCTGCCGAGTACAACTGTCCATAATGTGTCTGTATTGTGTTGCATCAAAAGTCTCCCTTCATGGGGTACCACCTCCCCTTTTAGGCAAAATAAAAAGACCTCGAAGGGTCTTTTTTTTAAGAATAAACAGGAACTCCTACAATATATGGAGACAAACCCTCAGGATATTTACTAAACGCTTTTTCAGAATTACGTTTGAATACTTCTGTGTCTTTGACTTTTTGAATCCATCTGCTAGCCGAATTAATCATGATGGTACAGAATATTTCAATATCGATATTTAATACTCTTTCTTCGATTAGTTCGTTTCCTTTTTTAACTTTGTTAATAAAAACATTATTATGCATAGTCATTGGACCAGGCTCGGCGAATACAATCCTTGCATATCTTGATCCATTTTCTTGAGTTGTTCCTTGGTGTAAAAAAGAACATCTAAACGAATAACAATCTTCTGCAGATAATAGGTTCTGATCATCAGTAAAATTTTCTCTATACCAATTTCTATATTTTTTACCCGTTGTTTGACCATTTTCAGACTGAAGTGCCGCACACATGTCTGGAATACAAAGTGTAAGCCCAAGAGCCATATGGTACAATCCGACAGATAACCCTTTTTCAATCTCTTGAAACAAATCCTCCAAAATAATCATCCCTTTCATTACTTTGTTAGATTATGTTTCGACAAACATGAACATATTCCTGCAAAATAAATTAGTCGCATAGTTGCGTCTGCTTTTCAAAACTTACCTATCGCAATAATTGATACCATAGTTTCATCTTCATTTATTGTCTTCACTTTATCGGGAATATCGAATACAACAGTAATCCCACCTGCATCAAATGATTCAATACAGGCACTTACATATTGACTGTTCAACATGCTAATCGTTGGAATAACGTCTTCTTTCTTGTTGAAAGCGCATGGAAACGAATATTTGACCGAACATGAATGATCAGGTGCTTTAGCCTTTAAATAACAAATATGAGTACCATCTTCTAGATGCGTATATCCCCAACCAGAAGCTCCATTGCCTACAATCATTTTATTCAACCTTTGATTAAAATCATCGCTTGATTTTTCCAATCCCTTAACGCTGTTAGTCAAAGATTCAAGTGTTTTATCCACTCTTTTTTCTACCCATAATTTCGATAAAAAATATAGCGCAACCCCAATAATTGCTACAACTACGCCAAGAATGGTCCACGTTAGTTCAAGTGAAAAGTTAACATTATTTTGTATCAAGTCAATTTCATGATCTAGTGTCGCTTTCACGCCCATTGTATCCACCTCGTTGCCTAAAATTATACATTGAGGTTTATAGACATTCAATTTAAGTTTTTATTTTTTTGCTTCAATATATAGAATGCCTTTCCAAAAAATAATAGTGTGAAGGAACACAACAACAGGAACAATATACCATTGCAGGTGAAACAAAGAGAAAAACAACGGCAAGCTAAAATATATGATAAAGCTAAATATAATATTGATTGCCATAAAATCATCTGTGTCAATATGTCTAATCATTATTTGCACCGCCTTTTATTTCGTGTAGATCTGTCCTGTAATCGTCTGATACTGATCTGCTGTAATCCACCCACACGCAACAAAACTTTTCACCTGGTCAACCGTGTAAAGCCCCAACTTATAAAAATTAGTGATCCAATCAACCATTTGTGCTCGCCTCCTGCAGTGCTGCGATTTGTTGTGCTTGTTGCGCGGTGATTAAGAGCAGTTGTGCGATTTGTTGCTGTTCAGTGGTTGGTGTTGGTATAGCAGATTCAGGTATATACTCTTCAAAAATATCATCGAATGTTGTCCCGGCTGTATTTTTAATTTCATATTGCTTACCTTCTGCTTGATTCTGAAAAAATTGATTGTATATATCATCTGAAATATTGACATCACTGTCTGATATCTGATTAATATCGTCATCTTTAAACCCAAATGATCCATCTTGATTAATAGTTAAATATTTTGACATGATAGCCCCTCCTCTTAATGGCCAATAGCAATCCAACGAATTGTTCTGCTATCCGTACAACGGCAATATGCTGACAATGTACTTAAATCGGTACACCAAACTGTCGAAGTAGTCCCTCCAGCATCATTTGATACTACAGTGGCGACGAAAGAATAAACTTCATTAAAAGCAACTGGAAAGACAATATTGAATCCATCATTTCCAACTCCACTTTGAAATCCCCACTGGATAATCAAACCACCTTGAAGATTTTGGAATCCATTGATATAAAGGTTATTTGAAAAATTACTACTATTCGCTTTTCCATCAAGCGTGGTATTAATATTGTCAAGTGCATCTTGCAAGCCAACAATCTGCGATATCTCGCTCTCAGGATGCAGCGTGTCCCAGTCTGTATTCTCACTATTGCGTTGTTGAATGGTAAATTTCTTTGTAACTCCTGCTGTCATATCAGCTCATCTCCTTATACCAAATGTCACCAGCAATAGGACTAGAAGGTTCTGCTGCTGTTGCCGTAAATCGTCCACGCAATTTTAAAAACTCGGCATCGAGCCGAGCTTTAAGTGAAGCATATGCTGTTCCGTCTTGCCCAACTTGTGCTGCAGCCGCTTGTGGGCTGCTGTCCCCTTGTGCCACAATCGATTGAATCATGTTATAGATCATCAATACATCGTTTCCGATGTCTACTAAGTTAGCGTTCTGGTTGTTGCGAAAATCTCGATTGAGTGTCACGCCTATCGTCCTGTATGGAGCATTAACAGATCCCATTTAACTCACCACCTTATACCAAAGTTGCCCAGCTGTTGTTGAAGAAGGAGCTGTTGTGCTGACCGTAATCGTCAAACCCAGTCCCAAATCATTTTGCAACTGAGACAACTTTGTAAGATTACCTTTATGCCAAATATCAAATCCTTGAAATGTCAGCGTCATGCCTAATAATTTCATTTATCCCACCACCGTTACTCTGTATTGTCCACTTGTCGGCGCAGTCGCAAAAGCAACATTTATTGAGTTTGTACCAGTAATAGTAATGTCAGGAATAACACCGGCTCCAGTTGATATCTCTCGAATCATAACAGCAACATCTAAAGTTCCAAGATTGTGAGCTATTACAAAACTCGTTGTCGTACCGTCACCGATCGTCGCGGCATATTTCTTAGTTCGATATGTGGATAGCGTTAAGTTTAATGATATATTTGAAGTCCCATCAAAACCAACTGCTGATCCAACTACATCTCCTCCAGTCGCACTAATCGTCCTAGATGTTGCCAGTTTAGTAGCAGTAGCTGAATTACCTGTGGTATCTGCTGGAAGTTTACCAGATGAATCTAACTGTAAGATCTTATTAGCAGCTGCCACTGTTACGACTTGCGAGTCATCAACTTTTGCATTTAATGCCGTTTGCTGAGCTGTTGAAACTGGTTTATTAACATCACTTGTATTGTCAACATTACCAAGACCAACGTCACCTTTTACCAACACGACAACCCCAGTTTTCCCAGCAACCGATTGAACAAGGTCCGTTGGAGTAAGTAACTCTTGCCAGTTCGCAAGCACTGTTGGGTCAGCCGTTTTAAGAATGAAACTCTTGTTAATGTCGGACCGAACCGCTATGTCACCAACCTGAGCAGTGAGTGCTAGCATTGCTGTTTGACTCGCTACTGGATAAGTGTCTGTTATTGCAAGTGCTGGTAAGATTGTTTGATCAAGTTTCCCATCCGAACCGATTATCGGGATCGAACCGTTAGTCGTTCCTGTGTTTTTTGATGCAACCGTACCAAGAGTAGGTTTACTACTAAGATCATTGTAACTACCACTAGTCGCTACAGTTGCCAAACCGGTTATCATAGATGCAGGATGGCTAGCTGGGTGAACGTAATTATTAGCATTTGTAGCTACACCATCTAGTTTCGTTTTGTCCGAAGAACTCATTAAACCGTCTTGGTTGTCTGTCGCATCTGGTATTGGATCGGCACCTGTAGAAAGATGTTCGCTTGCATGATAAGGGAATGGATTCATGTTGATGGTCTCAAAATACTCCAGCATGATTTCCGTTCCTTCAGGCAACCCTGAAGGTAAAGTGACAACCGTTGATGAAGTTTCAGTCAGTGCTCGATCATCCTGTTTCATGCCGTTCATAAACCAAGACATGCAGGTTGTTCCTGGCTTATATGTTCCGGTTGTCAGCGTCAATGCGGTTTGTCCTGCAGTCAATACAAATCTCTCTTGCTTCCTTATGAATGCTGCCGGATTATCGTTTGCGTTTAATGTACCGTCGGCTTCAATTGTCACATTGGCTCCAGCTTTAATACCACCAAGAACTGTATCTGTTGCGATAGGAGGTGTGAACGTGCTCGGTTTACCAGTTATAGACCCCCAAGCAAGAGTATCCTGACCACCGAGTTGAGTCCATGTTCCAGTCGCTGTATCCTGATATATTTTCTTCGTATCCGTTGCGAAATAAACTGCTTTACTACCAGTAGCTGATGATTTGCTTGCATCCAATCCTGACTGGAAACTTGGAACATTTCCCAAATTTTTGATTGCATCGGTAATCCCATATCCTCCAACAGTAGTAGGTTTACCGGTAGTGACCTTAGTCCAGTCCAGTCCTGGAATATCAGATGCAGACAATGCTGCCGATCCAGTAACTCTTCCTTTAGCGTCTACAGTAACTTTAGTGTAAGTTCCAGCAGTCACTCCACTATTTGCTAGTACAACTGTAATAGTCCCATCTGCTGTCCCATCGAAATTTACATAACCACCAGCATCTCCACCAAGACTAATTTTCCTAGCTGTTGCAAGTTTAGTAGCTGATGCAGCTATTCCCGTTGTCGTTAAAAAATATGATGACTCGTGGCCGTCAAGCGTATCTGCATCAAGTCCGCTTCCGGATCCGTCTACTGTTTTTAGCATAGTCAGTATGTCAGCAGCCGCAAGCACTTGTGCAAGGTCTTTCCAAGCGGTCCCAGTAAAAACGAGCAACGTATTTTGTGTAGTATCAAAATAAATCTGTCCTGGCGCTGGGTTACCCGGTGTAGTAGCAAGATTTTGTATAGTGGCATTTTGCAATTCGTTTTGAGCTAAATCAATCGGAGCTAAATACTTGGGCAAACTTCCTCACCTCCCTCAATTTAAATAGGCCTTTCCGGCAAACGCTGCGGAAAAGCTAACTGTTAGATTATTTAAATCTGTATATTGCACTTCACCGATCACTTGCGTACCTGAGCTGTCTACAATTGCCACAGACGGCATCTTACCTAGATTATGAGTGATATTCCAAGTATCAGAAGGCGTAAGCTGACTATATTCATAGGTTTTATCAAGCTTTTTATCGAGTCCAACGACTGCCTCTGCATGCGTTTGTGGATACCAAGTTGTCCCGTCCGGATCCTTTATCTGTCGAATATCAGTCATCAACCTCACCAACCTTTTCAGACAGAAAACGAGAAGCGTATGCACTATTTGCAATCTGATCGATCAATGGTACTGATGCAGCGGTCTTGGACAATCCGGATAAAATATCTTCTGCTTTTCTTTGTAGCACACCGAAAGTGTACAACGGAGACTTGCCAGTGTTATAATCATCAACCTCTGAAACACGCAATTCGAGATCAATCCCAAACGGATCAAGCGTCACCCAGCAATAATCACCTTTACGCACGTCTTGCACGCCTAAACTTTCAAGCTGCAGTGCCGTTAACGTGATTGTGATCGGTATGGAATCGGTCAGCTGTGCTTTGATGTAAGCAAGTAAGCTATCATACTGGGTGAATCGCTCATCTCGAATAGGAGCAGCGTGCCTAATTCCATAGGTCTGAGCCAGTGGGCTTGTATATTCAGCTTGGGTGACATAGCTTCCGTCCTCATTCTGCTTACCATAGCCTCGAATGTACGTGCATAGGTTGGTCGTGTCAATCTGTATCTGTGGATCTTGTGCGTTCATGAGATAACGAAATTGATAATCGGTATGACGCGATAACTCTTTCGCAATTGTGAATACTTTACCGTTTATCTCATATTCACAACCGAATTTTTCAATCGCACTTTGGAATAACGCAGATGAATTGTCATCACCGAAATTCTCAACTTCAACCGAATTGTTCAATCCATCTACATTAATCTGCACGCCATATCCAGTACCGGCTAACGCAAAGTCACACAGCTGTTGCATCGAGTATGTGCCAGTCAGTGTTTCGTAAATATGCATGCTGATTAAGTCTTCATAAAAGCGGTGTTCCGCTGTAAATGTCTTGATTGTGCGCCGTCCTTTGGTATTTTGAGTAAGGTTCTTAATCACGTACTCATCATCGCCGTACAAGACATAATTCTCGTTCATGAGAAGCACGAATCCGTATTGATTTTTCGCTGTCTGCCTTGCCGTCACATCAAGCGTTTTCTGACCGTTTGTGATATTCTTTCGCGTGATTTCCGCATCAAGAATCATTTCTTCTTGTCCCGTTATGAGTGATCGTATAAATGCATCCATGTAATCACCTCATAAAGAAAGCCAGCGGAATCCAAAGCTGATTGTGAATGCTCCACTTGTTCCACTGACTTGTATATCATTCCATCCCGGCACGAGACGGATAAATTTCCGATTGCTCTTAGATAAGGCCGATGCTCCATTTAATAAGACACGCGGACCGTTCAAGTCGAGCTCATCGCCAGATCCTGTCGGTTGGTTAAACGTGAATGAATCGCCTGTTGTCTGATTTGTAATCGTCATTCCATTTGATGCACCAATAAATTTAATCAGCAATTCGTGAAACCGTGGATCGACAGTCTCATCACCGCCGTTATAAATTTGAAAACTGTTTTGCGACCAGATATATTGCAGATCATCTTCCAGCGTGATTCCTGCGCCGACCGCCTGCCACTTGTTCGAATCGAAATCTACTGGATCAACGTCTGTTCGACCGACACTCTGCGCATAGGGCGAATCGCTGATTAAATCGATTGTAAATTTACCTTCTCGCGCCTTCTGCTCTATGTTGAATTTACTGTCATACTTCACATGCCAACGTTTTCCTGGTTGGGCGTCGCAGATTAGATAGAAATACTCACGGCTATCAAACGCACGAAACACTTCATCTTGATACAAAGTGAAATCCGGAATATCCACGGATCGAAGTTCACATTCAGCGTGCAGCGTTCGACCGTCTAACGTCGTCCCCATGTCAATAAATCCATTACGCCCCTCAATCGTTTCTCTGCTGTGAACTGGCGAAGGAGCATCAGGATAGAACCCTTTGACGAGTATACCGGCCGACCGCATATCATATTCATCGCCGTTAAGACGAACAATTCGAAAGTTGTGGCTCAGATATTTGGGAATATGAATCATTGAGGTCTAACCCCCTTCCGATACAATGCAGCAGCAGCTCTGTCAGCGATGCTCTGTGAAAACTCGTCCTCATCTGTTTCATATTCGAAATGGTTATCACCAGTGACATAGACATTAACTGTTGGAGCCATAGGCGAGCCAACTCCACTTAATTGCAGCTTAGGCATGGACAGATTAAATGACCGATTAGCCAAGTCATGAATCCCTTGGGCATAATGCGGAATATCAGCCATGAACTCTTTAATTGACGGCCATACCTGCGTGCCCTTTGGCAATTTCTTAAACAGCGTAGGGAAAGCAGGACTTAATCCCAACAAACCATTTGGCAGAAGGAACGGTTCTTTCTTACCGTCATCGCCTAGAACGGCATCACCGCCCGGATGGCCTTTGGTTCCGTTTGCGTAACCGTGACCGTGGCCGATGACGCTTAACATACCCTTAATGCCATACCTACTTTTTGCGTAATTAATACCGGCCAGAAGGCTGTCTAACCCTTTGAATATGTTCCCAAACCCCGGAAATTTGTAGGCGTTGAATGTCGCACTGATCGTTTGAACAAGTCCTTTTGCCAAATCGCCCGTTTTCGTGTTCGCATCAGTGTATCCGTGTTGAACCGCTTTTGCATTACCACCTGATTCAGACTTAATTTGTCGAAGCCACGCATTGATATAGGATGCTGACGTCGGCACGCCATTCATTGCCAGTGCTCGCTGAACAGTCGATCTCCAACGTTCAACGCCTTGCCCCGGTGGATCGTCAGCAAGAGCGAACTTTTTCTTAACAAAGGCTCCGGCTGAATCTTTAATCTTAGTTAAAGCGCCTTTGGAGAGGTTTCCGAATGCACCGGGTAGGTCTGGTGTACCGAAGCCCATTTTATCTAATACCGTGTTTAATAACTCAGTAGGATGTGATGCGTAATCCCAAACATCAAGTGCCATATCCTTCGCTTTGCCGGCGATGCTTGTAATCCCACCCCATGCTTTACTTGCAGCACCTGTGATCCAGCTGCCAACACCATTTTTATAGGCCGGCATAGTACTCATCATCTTTTTAATGGATGACCAGACAACCGTACCTTTTGGTAGATTTGGATACAAGGTCGGCTTATTAGGACTGACTCCCATTTGACCATTTGGCAACATGTACGGTTCTTTTTTGCCACCATCGCCCATAACAGCGTCGCCACCCGGATGTCCACCTGTTCCTTTGGCATAATAAGCGAATTGTGCAGCTTTAAAATCCGGCATTTTCCACTTTATACCTATTTTCCCGAGAATCCATTCTATGCCCCCCGTTACAGCGTTGATCCCCTTTGCAATACCATCATTCATCTTATTTGATAGCCAAATAACACCGTTAACAGCTTTCTTCCCCATAGACTTAATGCCGTCACCAATGCGCCCCGGCAGTGCTTTGGCACCATCTACGATGTGATTCCAAGCACTTGATGCCATGCTTTTCATAGACGATAGAGGATGGCTGAAAAAGCCAGATATTTGTCCCCAATGACCTCTAACCATTCCGATTACTGCACCTATACTGTTATCCCACAGCCATTTAATAAATGACCAAGCGGTGCTAATTGCACCTTTCGCTCTCGTTAATGGTCCGATCAACGCAGGGTAAATCTGTGCCCAATGACCCGTAATCATCTTGACTACTATTCCAATGGAGCTATCCCAAAGGTACTTAATAAATCCCCATAGAGAGGAAAAAACCGTCTTCAGCAAACCTCCGAAGGCTTTCGCACCCTTTAGAATCCGTCCGACAAATAAGAGATCAAAGATGTTCCAGATAAACTGTATCGCTCCGGAAAAAAGTTGCTTTATGCCTTCCCACATCTTGCCCCAGTTTCCAGTGAACAGGCCTGCGAAAATCTTAATTAACCCCATGAGGATATTTAAAGCACCCTGGACAACACCCTTAATCGTGCCAAAGACACTCTCGACAATAAAGGCGATGATTGGCATAGCAAGTTTCAATATTGCCAAGATCACATTCATGACGTTCTTAACTGCAGATGTGATCACATCTCCGTTTTCTTTCCAAAAATCTACTATTTGATTAACAACTGATTGCACAAAATCGATGAATGCCATAATCCCCGGTTTCAAGTACGGCCAAATGATATTCCAAGCGGCAATGATAAACTTACCGATTCCTTGAAACGACTTCACAATGTTATTTAGCGACATCGTAACGTAGGTCTTGACCGTATTTATAGCGGAAATGACCATGTTCACTTGTTCCGGAGATAGTCCCAAAGCGATTAAAATAGATACGCCTTTTCCGGTATTGCCAGTCAATATATTAAAGACACCGGATATTGCGTCTTTAACAAAATTGAATCCTTTAGAAGCAGTCTGAGCGCCTTGATTGACGTTATTAAAGAAGCCCATAAGCATGTTCGCACCACTTTGTCCGAATACCTCAACAAGCGAATTCTTGAAGCCGTTAATATCGCCATTCATTAAAGCAGTTGCCCCATCAAAAAGCGGCATAATATGCCTAAGCCCGGATTCGAGTTTATCAAACATCGGTTTAGACAACTCTTGTATTGCTGTTGACACAAAGCCTCGGATATTAGACAGCATACCTTTCCATGTCGTGGATTGAATCTTCATGCCGTTTTTATAGCGTTCTTGCATCAATCCTAAAAGAGCTTGATTAAATTTCTTTTGATCGGTGATCTGGCCCTTATTGTTGACGACAAGACCCAGACGCATCTGCTTTGCTTGATCAACAATCATATTTTTAGTGATGCCAAACTCTTTCAACCGCTCCAATTCACCTGTCTGAGCATCAGCTATAGCTTCCACACCCTGATCCATGGATTTCCCCATAACAGAAGCCATATCGCCTACTGCAGGTAGAATCTTGCGGGCGTTCAATCCATAAGATGAAAGTTTAGCCGTCGCATCGACAATTTCATCGGTTTCAAACGGTGTCTTATTTGCAAAATTCTTTGCCCAAGCAAGTGTTTGAGCCGCTTTTTTGTGGCTTTTCATGACGACTGTCAGTGTATTTAAATACTGCTCCATGTTAGCATTAGCGCCAATGGTCGATGCCCCTGCTACATTTATAGCTTTAGCAACCCCAGTAAAGATTGCTTTTCCGACAGCAACACCAGTTGCAATCTTGGAAACGCCCTTAAGATATCCGATAAAGCCCTTTAATCCTTTTCGCGCATTGCTATCGTCAACACTGATCTCGACATTGGCACCGCCAACTGTATTCGCCATGTTCCCCCCACCTTTCAAACAAAAATAAAAAAACCAAGCATTAGCCTGCCTTTGGTTTCCACCATTGACCAGTTACCCAATCTCCAGTGTCCTCTTCTTGTGTTCGATTATCCTCATAATCAGGAAGCAGCATCTTTTCCGGATGACTTTCGCCAAACATTCCGCTAATCGCCGCCAAAACGCCGCGCATAGTTTCTTCAGATGTCATTTGTCTGTGTTCATACTGTTCTCTATTCGCTTGTTCGCATTTTCGCTTGAGCCAATGGAACGTATGATTAATCACGTATTCTTCCGTATATCGAAAGTGAGAAGATACACGCTCAACCATGCTGATTACATCCTGTACGAGTGATCCCATGTCGGATAAAAATTCTTCGAAGTTACGTCCAGAACTTACTTCGCCGCCGCTACTGTTGCCGCTTTTGTAGCTGCTTTCGTGTTCTTTTTGCGGAATACTTTTGCCATGTTCTGGACTGCCGTAAAAGCCTTTTTAATGTTCGACTTCTCCATGAACGCTTGAAGCAGTTGCAAGGTATCAACAAAGTCAAGATCAAGCGCTTTGTCCTCATTAATATCAAGAGCAACATTCAATAATTTTGCAATTTGTTCCTCGTTTAGCAACGATAGAACAGTTGAAACAACTTCAATCTCTGTCATTTTCTCATATCCATCGATACTTTCTAAAATTTCTGTTCCGCTATCCGCAATCAACTTCGCCAGCTGAATAACGCGACGATTTGTCAACTTTGGGATGGGCAGTTCAATGCCGCTTTCAAGCTTCACCGTTCCAAGATTATCAAGATCAAGCGATTCTACTGTTTTTGTCGCCAATTAAAGTCCCTCCTTAGGCCAATACCTGTTCAAATTCAACCATGACATTTTCATCTTCTGGAAGATCATCAACCGTATGTGCATTCATCTGCAAAGGAAGCAGTTTCTGACCTTTTTCATAAGTTGTTTCCGAATCATCACCAGATACTTTGCAGTTATAGAACACGATCCCATAAAGTGTGCCGTCTTTTTTCATAGAAAGCAGAGCAACTTGGAATGCAGGTACGTCTGACGGTGCGCCATAACTCATTTTTTTGTAGCCGAGTTCAGTTACTGGAGATACTTCTGCTGATTCAGTGTGCGGCGAAGTCAAGGCTTCAGCCAGCGTAATTTTATTCCCATCTACGGCAGCTATCTTTTTAAATTCATCATCAATCTTCAAATATCCATTCGCAGTAAACCCAGTCCCCGAAGCTACGTTAAGCACGGTTGAACCTGCTACCGTTGCATTGGACATTGTGGTTGCTGTACCAAGTTCTGCCGGCACTTCCGTGATCGTTCCACCAATCCAAGCAAGCTGACGGTTATCAATGGTCGGTTCTGCAAGATTAGTAGACAGCGTGTTTGTAAATCCTGTGATCGTCTGATCGATTGGCTCAACGGACTGATCTACTTCAACATCATCCGTGTCAAACCCACGTGATGTTGAGATACCATCGTTGGTAGCGCCAAGATCACGCCAACCAGCTTTTGCATCGTAGCTCGCAAGATCAATGATATCCGATAGCTTTTCTGGGCGTGTTGCGCCAAAAGGAGCGATCAAAAGCCGTCCCGGTCCACCGTAAACAGTAGCTTGTTTATTGTTGATTCTCTGAAATTTTGCCATTTATATGCCCTCCCTAGGCTTCACAATTATCTAATCTCATATAGCACCAT
Source organism: Sporolactobacillus sp. STSJ-5 (assembly GCF_024385605.1). Lineage (GTDB taxonomy): Bacteria > Bacillota > Bacilli > Bacillales > Sporolactobacillaceae > Sporolactobacillus. The sequence goes on from NZ_JANFOJ010000011.1 coordinate 30,526, forward strand.
GACTCCGGTTTTCCTGTGTCATCGTCTATATCAGGCATTGGTGCCGTCTCATGTTGACACCACATTACATCAAGCCCTTGTATGTTTCCTGCATACCGTTCAATCATGTTCATCGCTCGAATAAGTGCTTGCGTGGCTTGCGAGGATGACACTGCACGAACCAATAACTGCAATCGGGTATAATCGCTACCCCCTGCATTTTTAATCATCAGAACAGGCAGTGTAGCCCCCGTGGGTATCTCATTACCATAGACTGGAACATTAGGAATGTACGTTTTAAAAAATTTAAGTACAGGAGGAATCGGATCAACATAATCAATCATCTGGTAGCCCCCTTACAGTCCAAGTGTCCGCTTGATTTGTTCTTGAGACACTTTAACCATGCGCTCTTTTGATTGGTCGAGCGCATCAGCCATGATGTTAAATCGTTTTTCCAAGCTGCTTGCATAGACGACATTGGAGCCAATACGCAAAATTGTTTTACCATTTTGGTCAACAATTTCATGAATAACATCGGCATCAGTTGCAGGAGAACCCGACTTATAACCGATTGAGTTAACATAAAGTCCAGTATCAATATGACCTTCGTTCCTCGTAACTTCTTTCGCTGTATCCGCCCATGCCATTCCTGCTGCCTGAACAGCTTTTTTCTTTGCTGAAACAAGCTTTTGCGGCGCCGTTTTTTGAAACCACCGTTGCGTTTTTTTATCAATATTCATATTGAACTTCATACCATCGGCCATTTACTCACTACCCTTCAATACGGCTTCGTAGTGGTGCAGGCGCGTGCGTCCATAAATTGGCTGCGCATCTTGGAGTGAAAACGATCCAGTTAGCACAGCATTTCCAGCTTTATCTTTCAGGTCATTAACCGTCATTGCATTGTTCAGTTCCTGTCCTGGTCCAGTGAACAGAACATATTGCGTGATATAGTTCTGCCCATTCGGATCTACTGAAACAGTTTTGTGGACCTGATGGACGCGGCACAGAACATCCTCAATCTCAGTCGGATTAGAATAAATCGGCTGACCATAGTCATCTTCACCTGTTTTTATGCCGGGAATATGCAACGTGCATCGATGGATCAGCATTTTTCGGAAACTCATCGGCAATCACCTGGTCCGGACACAGAAAAAAAGCTCGCACCGTAAACTTTTGACGGTGTAAGCCCCTTTAAAATCATATCCAGTTCAGGAATGCCGGTGCTGTCGCTTTGCGGCGTCGCCTTCTGCATCTTTGTATATTGGTAATTGCCCATACGCTCCGACTGCATGCCGGAGATCGCTTCATCCTTCACGTCATCTTGGCTTTGATACCAAAGCAGATCGACAAGATGGATATCTGCCGTCTGCAGGTCAGTCAATATGCCTTCGTCAGCCGTACCCGAGTAATCAACACCAGTCGCATAATAAATCCACCGTTCGGCACGCTTAATATAAGCCGTCAGTTTTTCATCATCTAATTCTTTTACCTCAGGGAAGGCTGTTCCGTCCCTGATATTTTCCAATATGGCAAACATATCACTTCACCTCAACAATAAAACCTGCCTTGATCCGTTTCCTAAGTTCAGGAGAAGGATTCTTCGGGAGTTCCTTTTCTTGTGTTCCCGCCAAACTAAAAGAACTCTCAGCATATTGCGTTTTTGGGTCCTTAAGCTTAAATAATTTTGGTGATTGGTTAGTTGCTGCCATTTATCTCACTCCTTAGCTTCTCGCAGTATCTAGCGTCATGATGAGACGTGCATTCTTTTGGAATGGTACATAGTCGTCAGTGACCGTCGCATAAGAACCTTCGACCTGCGTCTTGACGTTACGCTGAGACTCTACTGAAAGTGGTTTGAACTGATAATTGATCAGCGCATAGTCCGTATCAACCAGCATAATCCGGTTGTCAGGCATTTTACTGGAAACAAACGGAGAGGCATTGATAAAATCAGGCACATTTCCGTTTCTCAGTTCCTGCAGGAAAATTAAATTACCGGAATCCTCTTTTTGTTCAGCCCAAGCTTCAGCAGTTTTTAGATTCATTACGGCCAATTTTGGTGTGAACCCATATTCATCCTGCATGTACTGAGCAGAATACCAAGCATCAGTCAATTTCAGCGTGTTGGCTGTTTTGACGCCAATCGTCGGTGCCGCATCGGCTCCATCACCAAAATAACCATTCAGCAGGCGGTCAATCGCCCGATATTCGTCGGTACGTGCCAGGCGCTGCCCACGTAGCTGAACATGCAGTGCCAGCAAATCAATGTTCATCGACTTCGCTTCGTCCGCAATCTCAACACCAGCGCCGCGTTTAAATACTTGAATCGTGTGGCTACCGTCAATTTTGATGATTGCTGTCGGAATAGGAGCCGCCTGACCAACTTTTGAGAAGTCCAGTTCATCCTTATCCGGATCTTCAATGTAATACCACTGATACGTTTGTTGATCGATGCCGACCGTCTTTGCAACAAGCTGAGATGCACGACCTTGCTTTGCATAGCCAATACGAATCCCGTCTTCAACAATCGTATTGAACAACGGTTTCGTATTGTCATTCGAATACAGAGATCGAACTGATTCAAGACCGATCTGGTCATAACCGAATGCACGGATCGCATCTTTGAGCGTCACGCCTTCGTTTTCCAAATAACGTTGGAACAAAATAGACGACCGGCCATTTGCCAAGTCGTCTGCATTTACAGCTAATCGCTTGTCTTTTGCAGCGATGCTGCGCATTTCAGCTTGCAGTTCTGCGCCACTTTTCAGTTCGACGACTTCACCGCGTGCATTTTTAATTTTTTTCATTCATCCCATCTCCTTAGGCGAGAAACTCGCATGTATTATCGTCGTTCACTTGCACAACCAATGTATTGTTGGCAGCGCCCGCTACTTTTAAGCCGCCACTGCCATCGGCAACAACGGAATTTCCAACAGCAACCGTTCCAGAGTACGGTGCCACATAATTACGGTTGAAGCCGAGCACATAAACACCAAGTGGTGCATCCGGTGATGACACGTCATGCTTGGCAATTGCCTGCACAGCGTCACCATCAGCGACTTTCAATACTGAATACCCTGCGGCAGTATCAAATTTTAGAAGCTGCCCTGCTTTAATAGGTGCTTCGGCTGTAGCCTGACTTGCAAATACCGTGAGTGACAGTCCGTAATCATCTGGTAGCATTCCGCCTGTTTTGATATAAGGCATTATTCATCATCCTCCTTAAAATTTTCAGATACGATCACATCAGGATCATCATCGTCGCCGCGGTGCTGCGGATCGACCCCTTGTGTACTGCGGCCGCCTTTTAGATTTTTCTTGACCAGTTCCTCATAAGACCGGATCTCATCCTTGATAAATTCAATGTCTGCCGAGCGAACAAGCATTTGTTTGTAAGAATCGGCCTTGAAGTCTTGACCTTGTGATCTCACACGGCTTGCCACTGCCTGATCAATCAGATCAGCAACATAAGCGCGGCCCTGCTCTGCTTCTTTATTTAACGCCTTGATGCCCTCGACGGTAGCATTGTCGCCAAGTTCATTTCGCAGTGCAATATCATCCGGCTGACGGAACTTTTCTCCGGTACCGTCCAGTACCGCATAAGCCCGTGCCTTTTCAATTTTGTTTTCTTCAATGGCTTTTCTCAGTTCACTCAATACGTCCACTGTGCGTTCACTCCCTTTTGGTTGATTAAAATAAAAGCGCCGCTTACCATCGTCCAGTCGGACTTGATAACGTCGCTCTAATGTTGCTATTCTTGATGGTTCCAGTTCACCTTGGCTGACCATGTCCTGTGCTTTATCGATGTATGCCCCCGGCGTCGATCCCTTGAACACTGTGCTGACTTCAATCAGCCGCGCATTCTTAATCCAATAGAATACACGTTTTCCGTCCGGATCCAAGTCACCAGGCATAAATGGCGAATCCCACAGACTTTTTCCGTCAGCACTACAAACGTAATCAATGTCAGGTCCCCCGAAACCAACACTCATGTCGCGGATGATTCCACCGGTGATTGCCTTGATAAAACTATCCGTGCTCCCACCGTTCATCTGCAATCCTCGGATTAAATACCAATAGCCGCGAACCGAATTTACCTGACCGTCTCCAATCATCTGTGCGTCGAACGAACGGCCGTATGGATTCTTATCATGATCGTGACCTTCGAGCAGTGCAACTCCGCTTTGCAAATCCTGAACATAATTTTGCAGCGTTGTTTGTGGATCCATTCGCGTGAAATAAGAATCCATGTTGTCATTACTACAGACACCTGAATAACGGAATACATCTTCTGATTTTAATGGCTCAATCGCCTGCTTGTTGATCTTTGCCATATCATCTGCTTCACTGCCTGCTGCGCCGGCATCTACTCTAACTGGTAGATAAATTAAATTGTCGCCCGTTTCAATCACCCCCTTTCAAGCGGCCAAATGTCTCCTTTATGAAATTGTCCTCATCGTCGTACAACCGCCGAACCATATACACGGCATGCTGTTCATCGGTCTCAGTTTTCCGATCAGCTTCCATGTAGAATGTTTTAATCTTCATTCGCCCCACCTGCCAGTACGCCATATTTATTCAGCACTTTAAAACGTTCTGGGAAAAACATTTCCACTGTCCGGCGCTCAATTGAATCAGGACTCCAATGATACATGATCGTTTCGGCAATATCCTCATACATATCAGTTTTCGCATAGTCAGTAATGTATCCGACATCTTTTTTTATCGCCTTTCCCCAATCCTTCAAGAACTGTTCTCCAAGAGATTCCTGGAGAGCATGAGCTGTTTCATGACGCAACGTTCCGGCAAGCGTTTGCTTTAAACGGTCCTCACTGAGCCAATCGTTTCTGTAAATTTCGATATTTTTTGTTTGCAGATCGAAACCGCCGACTGCACTGTCGAATATCTCGTCACCATCTTGGTCATAGGCATCAAGCAGATGGATTTCCTTGATGACATTCTGATGTTTTTTCGGAATCTGATTGATAAAGTCTTTAACATTGTCGATTGTCAGTTGCTGTTTCTCAGTATTCATCCGTTCTGGTTTCATGATCGGTATGCCAATTGAGTTATCGACGGTAGCTGGGCGATCCGAACCGTCTGGCATCGTGATCATGTACGAGTCATCAGGCTTAACCAGTTTGCCCAACTTGTCCTCTTCGCCTTGAAGAATACGAGTATAGAAGCACCGGCAATTGACCACATTCTTGGCACTGCCTCCATCACCTGGAAACATGAGCTGTTCTCCCCAAACAATAAACGGATCATCGAACTTAACAGTTTGTCCGTCAGCTTCGGCATGCGCGTGTCTGGTTCGTCCATCATAGGTGCTGTGCCACGTCTTACCGATCACCATACCGGATTGACGATCAGCATGAAACTGTCCGGAACGTCCAGCACTGATCAATTCAGTTCTAGCGATTGTCCGGGAACGTCCTTTACTGAATGAAAAAGACTGCTGAAGATTTTCGGCAGCCTTATTTATCGTATATTTCCCTTCTATGACGGTGTCCCAAAGCGTTTGGATCACATCTTCATCGGTCACACCTTGAATTAAATCAGCGTCTCTCAGGGAACGTTCCTGAAGCCACCGGAGCAACTGCGTATCTCTGCTATTGAAGTCTAAATCCGTTGTCAGTTCAGCCAGCGTAGCTTCTCCTGCAATATCTGCTGCCTGCTCCATCCATTTCACCAGTTTATCGTTCCACTCTCGGATATTTCCATCGCTGTCATTCAGAATATGGACCTTTACCCAACGCTCAAACTCTGGCGGTATTCCGGGGCTTCTTTTTTCAACCGACCGAACAACGACCATCAAAACACGTGTCGGCGGTGTCCCGGACTTCTTGATTCGACTTTGATAAGTGGCTAACTGATCGGACAATTGCTTATGCAGCGCGTCTGTGGTGCTTGTTGTTAGCTTCGCTAGATCATCTGCATATCCGGTCTCTAGTTCCTTAACAAAGTCATCACCCCCTTTCCCCGTCTTAGATTTTTTTGAGCTTGCTCCTCGCTGTTCAATGGGCATCGATCGCAACACGTTCGAGATATCTGGTGCTTGCGGTTCCCCAACGGCATCATGTCCAACCGCTTGATTGGCTGCTTCATCGTTATCAATCCACCCTTGTTTTACCTGAGTGATCAGTGTATTCGTTTCCTGTTGTGCCGCCTGTGCGTCTTTCATTCGGTCTGTGACACGTATCTCGTTAAATGTCAGCTTCGCCGTACTCTGTGAACCTTGCACCTGCAACGCTAGATTATAAGCACGCTCAAGCATACGTTTCACGCCACGCCTGATGCTCTCCACACCAGCGACAAAGATTTGATATTGTACAGTGCCGTGCGTTTCTGTAACCGTGTCGTTGTGTCCGAGCAGGACGGGCAACTGTTTGAGTGCGGTTGTCACTTGCTGATTGATGATGTTAATCAGTGCCGTGCCATCCATGCTCTTGCCTTGTGTTCCGCCAGACATATCGACTTTAACAGAATCGGTATGAAAGAAATTATCGTCAGGCTTCAGCTTTTTGAATGCTGAGTTAATATCACTGATATAGTTAGTAACAAACGATCTTACTGCTGATTCCCCCTGTGCCTTTATCTGAGGAGGAATATTATTCATAATGGATTCTTCCACCACTGAAACATCAAACCGCGCATGTCCTTGATGGTGCGCCACCTGTTTCAAGTCTTTCAGCACTTCAACCTGAAAAAAGATGATCTGCAAGACCGGAAGAATAGGCGACCGGCCATATGGATCATCAACATCCGGATCAAACGGTTGATAGAATACTTGATTCGGGTTCAATTCCTTGTAGGAACCGTCCACCTGCTTCTGCACAAGTTTAGTTTCCTGCGTATCCTTGTCCACTTGAAAATCAAGCCGTGACGGATCAAGCGCGTGGAAGTCGCGCACATCTTTCAAGTTTTCTTCCAACTCAACTTCTAGCGCAATCGCTCCCTGCGTATAGCCGGTAAGTAGCATCACATTAATCAGCTGATCCGTTCCACCACCGTATAGCTTGCCGACGCGCGCCGCTAGACTATTGATGTAGTCCAGCGCGCTTTCGTCCGGATTACCATTAGAATCCGTAGCATCGAGTTCATGCCCATTATTGGCAAGCCGCAGGAAGTTCCAGATTGCCATGCTTGCGTCCGGGCTTATGTCGCGAATAAAGGATAGCGTCTCCATCACACTGCGTTGGTGTAGGTGATTCCGCTTGATTACTCCGTCATACCACATGAACTGGCGTTCCCACTTGGATTGCGTCTCACGACCACCGATTAAGTGGTTATCAATCGACTGGTTAAGACTCCCGAAATACTTTTTTGCAACTCGTTTCATTCGCCAAGTTCTGTACTGATCAATTAGTTTCATGGCATCACCCCTTTCGCGGTAAAATAAAAGAGCCCCGAAGGACTCTTCAAAAATTATTCAAATGGTATTGGCTTTCCTAATCTTATAAAACTAAGGACAAAATTTAGTGCTAAAACAATTAGTGTAAACTTCATAATCTGTCCGTCAATGAATACCATCGGAAAATGAACATCAATGTAATGTTTAGAGTAGTGTTTAATCAAATGCCCAAATATATAATATCTCTTAAACTTAAGTACTCCAAAAAATAATGCAAGCAACAGAAATGGAGCCTGAATTGCTACGATTGACTTTTCTAACATTGCGATCTTTGTTCCGAGTGACAATCTCATAAAAATACCTCCAAAGTAAACTTATTACTTATTTCGGAGATATTTTTCTTATGTTTAAAAGCCGTCTAGACTTGGCGGCAGAATGTGCGCGTATTCTTTTGGTTTGTGCATCTGATTAATGGCTTGTGTCATACTGTCCACTTGGTCATCGTGTGCGCCATTCGGGAATGCTGTTGCTTCCTCAACGAGATCACTGACCCATGGAGCAATGGACGGATCAGGAAGGTAAACATTGCCCGCTTCGATATCTGGACTGACCGCTGATGCACGGGCAACCTTGCCACCGTCTGGCGTTACCGGAATAATCCCCGGTATGTCGTTGGACAATATTTGAATTACGGCGGATCCGTTCGCTTTATCCTCAATATATTTAGCGTTCGCTTCCGGATGTTTTGCTGTCATGTTTCGTATGGCTTGCACGGTCGTCGGAAAGTTCATCCGGTCACGCACTTGATCAATCAAATACTTATCAGCCTTCAGCCGTCCCCAGACTTGCCCAACCACATAATCGCTTTCTTTGTTGTCCTTGAATGTGCAATCCCAAGATTGAACGACTTCATCAAAGCGTCCCGGAAGTTCTTTGTAATATTTCCACCATTTACGATTAAAAATATCGCCACTTTCCGGAGACGGTCTCTGTTGAAAAAGAGCCGCCCACGTTCGTGATCCCACTTCAATCTTCTTGTTCTTCGCCCATTCCTCATCAAATCCAAGCTCTGGGCAAAGGGCTTCACCGGGTTCACGTTCCAATAAGTCATCAGCATCCTCTGCAATTGCTGGAAGCCTCAACCGCACCCAGTCATGCGGGCTTGTAGTCAACAGCCTGCCGACAATATCATCCTCATTCCACCTTGTCATAACGACAATGACGGATGCGCCTTTATGCAAACGTGTTGATAGGGTGCTTTCCCACTCGTCCCAGACCTTATCACGAATCGTTTTTGACTTTGATTCTTCAGCATTCTTAAATGGGTCGTCGATAATGAGCACGTCCGCACCTTCACCGGTAATTGAACCACCGATACCAGTTGCCAGCAGTCCGCCGCGGCGTCCTTCTAAAGACCAGTTATTACTTGCTGCATTATCTTGTGACAGCTGAACACCAAAGAATGACGAGCCGTATTCGTTAATTTTATCCCGGTTACGTCGTCCAAACTTTCGAGCAAGTGTATCTGAGTATGAAGCGATAATCACTCGCTTTTCCGGATTCCGCCCAATAAAATAAGACGGAAAAGATTCTGTGACCGTCATTGACTTGCTGTGTCGTGGAGGCATTTCGATAATAATGAATCGTTGTTTTCCCTCCGCTATTGGTTGCAACTCTTTACAAATCAATTCTGTATGCCGGAAATGTTGATACTGACCACGATGGACAATCTCAACATAATCACGGTAAGAACGACGGCATAATTCATTACGTGCCAAATAAGCGAGTGCCTCTCGCTGTCCATCAGTCAATTGCATCTTTGGCAAGGCGTCTCAACTCCTCGAGTGACAACCCTGAAAAATTCACATTATTGTTCATGCTGCCGCTGTGCTCAATCTCCTGCTTATCGCGCCACTTGGCAGGCTTGCGGTTCTTCAGCCAGAAGATTTGTGCCGTGGTGTCCGGAGCAATTTCTTTCACTCTTTCCTCCATCACGACACTTTTATATTTAGAAACACCTAATTCTACAACTCGAATATCTTCCATAGTCGCTTCCGGATGTTCAAGCTTATAGCGGTTTACGATTTGCATCTTCTTGGCGTAGTATTCTTCATCAGACATTTTCACCAGCTCATATTTTTTCTCCGTAAATGTATAGCCAAGCGCCCTTTTGAGCAGCGCATTTTCAACTTGGTAGTCAACAACCTCTTTGCCTTTTTTTAAGGTGTCCGATATGTCCGGGAACTTCTTTTTCCACTCATTAAGAGTCGACCGAGAAATGCCAATATTATGTGCAATTTGTTCATCTGTACAACCTTCGCGTGCCCAACCTCCAATCATCGTTAATCCTTCAACAGTAATCCATCGCTCGTACTTCCCTTTACTCATACGGCATCGCCACCATCTCCTTTTATGCAAAATAAAAACACCCCCGAAGGAGTGCGCTATTATTTACAGATATTTATTTAGTTTTTCTTTGTCAGAAACATGGAGAAACGGAAGTTCTAAGTTGTTCCTATCAATTCCAGGCGTGATTATCCTTTCATAAAGAAAATCATAAATCACGTCATTTATCAATAAAGCATCCTCGTTTGATATGTTTTCATAATGCGTCACTGTTAAGAGGCTGCCCCTATGTTCTGTTATCTCACCTATTTGACCCTTGTCTTCTAACACCTTTTTCACACTATCAATTAAAGATCCAAATTGTGTTTTTTCATGATCGTTTAGATAATGAGCAATTATATGCTGAACCTCTTTTTTGGATAAAGACATAGCTTCAACTCCATTCTGCAGAATACCAATCTATTCCACAAAATAGGACAATGTTCCTGCTACTTTGCAAAATAAAAAGCACCCCGGTTGGGTGCCAAACAATCATTTTATGATGGTATCTTGATATGTCTTTTCTAGAACTGATTTAAATGTTTCTATTTCTGCTTTTACATTGAGTGCTGCCTTTTTCATATCTCCCCAAGTTTGTTTAGATTCAGTGACTTCAGTAAAGATTTTTTGCAACCTGTAATAAAGATCATCAGCAAAATTTGTTTTTTCTCCATCAAATATCCAGTCATTTTCTTTTAACAACGACATGTATTCATCGAATTCTTTTATGGAATTATCAATATTTAATCCAGCTAATTCATGGTTAGTAATAAATATAGACATACTTTTTTGAAATACGTCAGTACTCGATTTAAGCTGTGAAATCGCGTCAACCTTTTTCTTTTCTTTTACATAACCAAGTATTGCCTCTTTAGTTCGTGCAACTTCTGATTTATCCTTCTTAGTTCTAGATGCGTTAATCAGCGATATTATTGCAGCAATTAATGATACAAGTGCGGTTATTATTTGTACAATCGTCGTGAAAATCATTAGCTGCGCCCTATAAGATTAATAATCATCTCTTTTGTCAGGATTGTTGTATCATATCCCTTATAGATACTGAGCATCTCTCTGTAACGCTCGATCATTGGCCAATGACTATTAAAATCGGGATATTTTTTGTCTTCTATTAGTTCCTGGAATCTGTCCAAGTCTACAATAAAATACCGCGTATATAAAAGACATTTTACTTCATATTCATCATTGCCATCAAATCCTTTAAATTTAATGGAACCGTGTTCATTGACTTCTTTTCTGTCGTCCTCGTCAAGTTTCATATGTGAAAAAGTAATTGACCTATACATATTTAAAATGTCGATTACTTCCCTACATTGCTCCGGGGTTAATTCATCTTCGCTAACGGTTTGATTCAATATCTCTTTATAATGAAGTTGATATCCCTCTTCAAAAGCTTTTCTATCGACTTGATAATATTCTTTTTCTTCAGGATATAATTTCTCAAGAATTTTTAATTGATTAACTATCATATATCTTTGAACCTGGTTTATTTCCATATTAATCACTCCCCAACGTTTGTATTAATATAATAATCCAAGCATTGGAAAAAACATAGCACCCTCTCGGATGCCATTTTCTTTATTAATTTAAGTACCGAAGGTACGCCTGCCATGCACTTATTTACGATATAAGGATAACATAAAAAATCCAACTAGAAGTGTCGTCTTGGTGTTGTTGTTAGGAAGTCTCTTGATATTTTTTGAACAGTCCGTTGCTAATTTTTGCGTTTACGTGTTTGATCCAGTCGTAGCTGTATCCTAATTCATCAGCTATTTCAATCAGCGAATATCCTTGCAATCTGCGATAAGCAACCTTATATTCGATGCCGTTAAATTCACTCATTTTCTTTTCAATATCCCGCTTCGTTTGCTCTTTATCATTCATGATTCGGTTAAGCGGAATAAGAACATCATCCACCCGATACATTTCATCTAGCGCACGATCAAGCGGCATCATGGCTTTGGTTGGATGAGTGCCCATTTGCCAATAATAGTCGCGTTCGGTTTCTAGCTGATTAATTCGCAGATACAGACAGTCAATCTCCTTGCAGAGGTCATTGTATAATTCAAGGGGAAGTAACTTTGTTTTTGCCACGTTACCGCCCCTTCCTGCGCACGGCGTGATTATGCCGCTCAAATATTGGCTGATCCACACCCATCAAATTCTCAAGCGTCCGCCTCGACAGCTTTTCGGAACGATACCCCTGTTTTCGTGAACGATTACCCTCTGAATTGGTTCTTTTTCTGCTATTTTCGGAACGATTCATGGTATTGCCCCCTTTTGAGCAAATAAAAAGAGGACGCAGAAACAACGGCGTTTAACCGTTATTTCGCGTCCTCCAGCTGACTGGTAGAACTTTCAACCATTTATGGATCAAATGGATTTTTGAAGTTATTCCTCATGATAGGGATTTCAGGCATCTTAGGCACTTCAAAATTTAAATCTTTCATAGCTTCTAGCATCTTTTGCTTATACATACCAAGCGCTTCTCGTTCTTTTTTAGATAGTTCTCCTTTTTCTTCTTTCTCTTCTAATCGTTTCAGATCTCTATAATTTAGATTTCCTTTTTTCAATCTCTTCTTGTATTTAATCCAACCTATTATTTTTGATATCGCTAGATGAAAAATACCAAATATTTTTTTGGCGATCAAGACAATAATCGGTGACATAATTGAAGCGGCAATTGCGATTAACAATGTGTCAAGAAGCGTAATTGAGGTACTTTTATTTAGATATTCATAAACGTTCAAAACTCCTCCCCCTCGTCCCACTTCACACGCTTAACTTTGCCCTGGTGCGTCACAATGATTGTCTCCCCGTGTTCCGGCAGCTTGGTCATTCTTGCCTTACCGTCACACACCACAATGGCAAATGCTTCCTTTTTGTTTATTATATCAACATTCAGCTGCATTGTGGCAGGGTCTATCTTCATTTCTTTTAATCTCACGGTAATCCCTCCGATATGGTAAAATGAGGTATCGGTATGACTCGGAGGGATCCGAGCTTTTTTGCTATAATGGTCTTAATGGCTTGTTGAACTTTCCCAAGGATAAAGTGGCTCGAACCGCCATGCTGAAATACCTCAGCAGTTTCTTCCTCCTTATCGCTCTAAGAGAATTAAGTATTAATAACTTTTGGGAGGTGTTGCCGTTGATAAACGAAATCTTTAAGACAGCAACAGAAACAATATGGGCAATCGGTGCAAGCTTATATGCTGCAGGTATGGAAAACCCCCAGTTGAAAAGTCCTTGGGGTAGTTGAGCAAGCCATTTTCAGAACAACGATTCCTGATAAAATCCCGTCCGCGCTGCCACCGGATTGATCCACAAGACTTCTGTACGTTTTGCCCCGGCTTCTGCGTTTGCTTGAAACTCTTCCATCTTCCAACCTTCATCAACCAGCTGGTCATACAGCGGATGATGATAACCACTCAACAGTACCGGTCCCGGATGCTTGCCTAAATACTCAAGCAGTTCGATATGATCGTCTATCGTCATTTCACATGCATAATGCCGCTTGGTTCGCGTCTCAATGATGTACGGTGGATCGGCATAGATTAGACAGTCTGGACGCCGGTACCGCTCAATTAACTTCACAGCTGGCTGATGCTCAATTTGTGCATTTTTCAATCTGCCAGCAACCTTTAAAATCTTATCCGGCAGCCTGTCCCACTCTTGTGCCGTCTTAGGCCCATTTGACGAAATCAGGCTACGCCATCCAGTTCGGTCACTTGTCTTGGCTCCAATCGCTTGCCAACAGCGTACAAGGAAACGCCGGGCACCTTCCACCCCCCCTGTCATCTCGTAGGATTCGTAATACTCCTGACGGCTTAGCGGAGTGAAGGCAATTAATTTAGCCAATTCATCTGCGTGAATCCGGATCTCTCGAAACAGATTGACAACTTGCTCATCTAAGTCATTGATCGTCTCAACATCAGATGGCTGTTTGTTAAAGAACACCGCGCCACTCCCGAAGAACGGTTCTAAATATGTGCTATGTTCCGGCATGTGGCTAATGATCCAGCTGGCCATGCTCCACTTGCTGCCGGGATAGTGCAGAATGCGCGGTATGGACATTGTTCTCACCTCTCAATCGCTTCCATGCAGCAACTCTGTATTGATCTGCATCTTTACTCGCGCCTGTGCTTTGCGTAGCTCTTCCGGTATCTCTTTTGCCTTCTGGTAAAGTTCAAAATGGTATGGACAGAAATCCATTTCACGTCCAATATTCTTTGCACATTCGTCGCACATCGGAACGTCACAGGTTTCATAGTCCGGACCGTTATTTGCGCGCAACTGCTGGAAGTCCCTAATAAACATTTGTAAATCCGAATAACCGATAATATAATCGCAATACCTTGTTGCCGGTCGTTTATGACAGATCGCACAAGGATTTTTAAACGTGTCCGGATCGTTCACTTTACCCTTACTTCCTTCCATCCGTCTCTTATCCTCGCATTGAGATCGTACCGCTGCAGTGGTTCATATCTCCAAACCTTATGCCGATCTTCCATCCGAAAAAGTAAGATCCATTTTCGCCGCATGAGATCACCCCCAAGGGTAAAGCACAATAATTATTTGCGGATTTTCCAGCGTACCCACGCGGTCATGCCCTGTATCTTCAATCTCCGTATATTCATCACATTCAATGCTTGTCGGCATATACACCGGCGTCTCGCCTGACGTATCATCTTCCTGTAGCCATTTAATCAATTGATCTTTTGTCATGCCGTCACCCTCCCGACCAGGAACGGATGCAGGTAATCCAACATAATACCGTTCCTGCTCCATACCGATTCACAATTTTCCAGAAACCATTCATAAGGAATGCTTTTTCGCCCGCCGTTCGGTACCGCATCGTGCCATTTAACAAACTCTTTGATAGGCACAATGTATGTCTCTTTGTGCTTCACAAATCGTACAAGCAGGAATGCGTGTCCGCCGCAATTCCTATACCGTTCAAGGAATCTCACTTGATGATCGTGAACATTAGCAAGTGGGAAACGTGTCCGCTCTACGGTCTCCTTCGCATCAAAGGCAATGCCCTGACCATTCAAGCAGCCAATAAAGTCCACAGTGCTCTTCTTCGCTGGGATCAGTTTGCTAAAGTTGCCTTGCTTATCTCGAATAGGCTTAAAAGGTGTTGCAATCTTCTGAATCACTGCAATGCCTTTATGCTGATAAACGAGATTGCTAGATTCGATCTCGTGTTCGAGCTGCATGCCTAGATTTGCGTGTGTAGTCATCAGTCCCACGCCCTTCTTAAGCCGATCGGCGCTTTTTTCTGGCTATAAACCTTGACTAACTGCCCCGGCTTTCCAACTCGCTTGTGCAGTTCTGCAAGCTCCGTCTCCGAGAGAAAATAAGTATTAACTGGTCCATTCGCCGGATTAACAAGCGGCGTCCTCGGCTTCGGTGCTCTTGGCGGCCGTTTTTCTCCCCGCTTGGTACTCACCGCTTCCTCAGGTGTCCACTTTTGATAGTGGATCCGGTGCTGAACATTAGCTTTCGTCAGCCCGTTCTGTTCCATTTTCTCGAGCAACTCGCCTTCAATTTCGTGACCGTCGATCATGAATGGTTTGATCATCCCCATTACCTCCTTACACCAAGTTGAACACTACGTAACCAGGCTTTTGCTCAAAGTTTGTCACATAGCCAACCTGCTTGGTGATTTGAAATCCCGTATACTTTCCGACTACAAATTCCTGTAGCACTACGGTATCGCCTTCGTGGTAGTCGCGATCGTTTTCCCGAACCTCGAATCGCTTTCTACCTTCACCAACTGCTTGAAAAAACTTAGGAAGGATCTTGATCTTATGAGTTGCCATATACCCCTGCCTCCTTCATCTGTAGCCGTTCTTCCATCTCGCAGCCCTTACGCCATGCGAACAGCGTCAGTAGAGCTGAAAAGACGATTGGTGTACATATCAAAATCAATAGAGTTGTCATTCCCCTGCTCCTCTCAGATTGATTTCAAGAATTCATCAAGTTCTCGTGCACGTTGCTGTACCACTTCTGGATCTTCCTGAGGTTGTTCCTTCTGTGGCTTGTCCATCCACTCAGGTTCAATTTCCCTATGCTGCTGATCATTGGGACGATGATTTCTCTGTCGCTGTGCTTGGAATTCTTTCTGCTCCCGTTCAACATCAGACAATTTCTTAATGCCTTTTTTCGACCAATTGTTCAGAATACCAACAGCGTAGCCATAGGTTTTACCAACCTCTGCTGCCATACGAAAAGCTTTACAGATAACAGCATCTTCTAGGCCATCTTGATCAAGGTACACGACGATATTTTTACACTGCATCGGGTTGGGTTGTTTTCCAAAGCATTGATAATATTCATCGAACCAATTCTGCCGACTAACTGCAGTTGTTTGTTTTGTTTCGTTTTGTTTCGTTTCATAACTAACTAATGCGGAAACATTGTCGGAAGGTTTGTCGGAAAGGTTGTCGGAAACATTGTCGGAAAGATTGTCGGCATCTATTGCCGACAGCAATGATTTCTCGGAAACTTTGTAGGCAACCATTGCCGACAAATCATATAGTTGATAGATAGCTGACTTGCTTCCCTTCCTTGATCTAAAATCAATAAAACCTTTCATTTTTAAATCATTACGTGCGTTTGATATCGTTCTCTCAGAGAGGCCCGTCTTAATGCACAACACCGATACAGCTACCCCAAATTCTCTAAGCCATCCAGCCTTATTGTTTACGTTCGCCAATGCGTGCCATAAAGCAATTGCTGATGTGCTAAGCTGACTTGTTTCGAGCCGATCATAGAATGCATTAATCAATCGAATGTAGTTCAAGGACCCACCTCCTCACATAACTCTTGAATCAAAATGGTAAATCATCATCTGAGATGTTCACTTGGGTACCATCATTGGCAAACGGATCTTCAAAACTTGGTTCAGATTGCTGAGATTGGCTCCTGCCGGTGCTTTGATTGCCACCGCTATAGTTGTTACCACTTGCTGGCTGATTGCTAGAATGAGAGCCTTTGGGCTCTAAGAACTGCACACTGTCGGCAATAACTTCAGTGATATAAACCATGCGTTTCTTGTTGTCTTTGTAGTTTCTTGTTTGGATCCGCCCATCTACGCCCGCAAGGCTTCCTTTACTCAGAAAGTTCGCCGCGTTTTCTGCTTGCTTTCTCCAGACAACGACTGGAATGAAGTCCGCTTCTTGTTCACCATCTTGTTTCTTAAATGGTCGATTAACAGCAATCGTAAAACTCGTCACGGCAACACCATTCGGCGTATATCTTAATTCCGGATCCTTGGTCAATCTACCGACCAAAACTACACGATTGATCATTAGTGAGCTCCTTTCATGCGATATAAACGGGTTTCCCCGTTAATTCCATAATTTCTCGCTTGAATCGTGCTGCATCTGAGTTATTGTTAGAGAGATGGAGCAGCCAAATCTCTCGAACTCGTGAAAGATCATTTGCCTTTAAAAAATCTTTCACATTATCCAACGAAAAGTGAGATCGGATCAGCCTCCTTCTCATAACCTGAGGAATACGTCCATCCAGGATGTTTTGATCTAGGATATCGAGGCTGTAATTGCATTCGACCATGATGTGTGACAAGTTATTAAACTTGTATCTTATGTAGTAAGTGTCGGTTGCAAATAATAACTTCTCTCCAGATTGATTGGCCAATAGGTAGCCCAGTGGTTCGCTCACGTCATGCTGAACATCGAAGGGCATGATCGTCCAGGTTCCTAACTGGAACTGTTTCCTTGCCTCAACAGGCTTCACGCGATGCCCGGCAATGCCGAGTTTGGAGAACGTACCTTTACTCGCATAAACATCAATCGCTCCTTTCCTGATTACATCTTTTATCGCTTTTGAATGATCACCATGTTCATGAGTGACAAGACATCCGGCCACTTGGGACATGTGAAAATCGAATCCAATTTGAATGCCCTTGTAATTGATTCCTGCTTCCAGTAACAGTAACGTGTGACCATCTGTGATCTTGTAGGCATTTCCAGATGAGCCCGAAGCAAGCGGCATGATTTCAATCATCAGAACCCAGGACCGCCAGCAGCTGCGGACTTTTCAAAGTCACCTGCAGGATCATCTTCAACCCTGGTCTCTTGTTCTTCTGCTTTGGGATTATCCTGGATAGGTTCATTCTTATGAATCGGCTCAGCTTTTTCCCGATGATTCGGTTGTTCTTCCTCCTGATTACTTCCGGTTTCGGACACTTCAACATCAATCGTTTCGCGATTTGCATTCGTGGCAATTTCTTTACGGACACGTGATGTCTCACCATCGGTTTCTTCATAACTCATTTGAATTAACGCATTACCGAAATCTTTTGGAATCTTTTTGACGATGTTGTTTCGCATCTTGCGAATAATCATAGTTTCCCGGCTTTGCGGATCTTTCCATGCCGGACTGATATAGTCACTTAGTGACGGATCATCAAGAGCGTCAAGACCCAAATCTGAAGCCTTTTTTAAAAGCTCTTTTTTCTTTTTACTTATTTCTTTCTTTTGCTCCGCTGTCGCTTTGTATCTGCTTTCAGCGATACCAAACGTCTCATTCATCAGATTGTTGCTAATATGTGCAATTAGGTTTCTAGCTACATCCGCGCGTTCAGCGATGTAGTATTCAACTGTGTCGTCAGTCTTGATAATCGGATAAACAACCCGAATCACCTTACCTGTCCCAGACGGTGTCCACTTTGGCGATGTCATTTCCAAACCGTTGTAAGAAGGGTATTCGAACTTATCGTTTTCACGGATCATCCAAAACTGCTTGACTGATTTCACATCTCGTCCGAATCGGGCAAGAATGGAATCATTCCCATCTCCTTCAATGCCCATTTCAATTTGCTTTTTCCATACTTTATCTTTGCTTCCCTGGGCCTGAAATCCGACGTTTCTCAACTGGAAGTACACTTCACGTGGGCTCGCTGCAGCGTTCAATTTAAGAGCCGCAACCTGGAGCAACGTATCTGTGACATTGCTTTTATCAAGCTGCTCATCATTCCAACTAATCAATTTTGAATCTAGAACGTTATTAATCGCTGCAATTGCTGATAGTACGCACTGCTTTGAGTAAGTATCCATTTTGATTCCGCTGCCAGTCAGCTGGTTCTCAATCATTGGCGCGAACGTATCATTGATCTTTGTTAAAGCTGTTGAAAATGCCATTTAGATAACCTCCTCCGTGATCTCTGATCTGTTAACGATGCGTAATTCCTTGTCTTCAGCAGACACGATCAAGCTAACGACCTGGGCATCTGTTTCCGCGAGGTTTGTCACGGATTCACGGTTGTCCACAAAAATTGGTACCCGAATACCGTAAAACTCGGAAAGGGTTTCAATCGCATCTAGGCCGACGTTGATCCGCGCTGCATTATTTAAGTCACTGTACGGAACGCCCTCAAAAGTTATCTCGCAAACATCAGCTAGGCTACCGTTTACTTGGCGATCAAACAGTTTAAATCGCGCAAACTTGAATTTGCCATTAATCCGTGACTCCAACATATTTACTTTTGTTTCAGTAAATACATCAGTCAGGTGTTGGATATATTCGGCACGTTCGAACTTTTTGGTAAGATCTTTCTCTAATTGTTCAAGTTCTAAAATTCGCTGCTCTTGCGTCCGGTTCGTTTCAAATCGTCCAAGTACTGTTGCCAGATTAGCCTGCTGCGCTCTTAGCTTTGCTTTCTCCTCATTTGCTTTCATGATGACAAAATCAGTAGACTCACGTATATCGTTTATTTCTCTATTGATCTTGGCAATTTGGTTCCCAAATTCTTGATACTTAGGATCATCCATGACAGAAGATGTTCCAGTATTGAGCTCATCAATCTCTGCTTTTAGCGCATTAAGAGCAGCTGTTTTCTTCGATAGATCAGCCCTGGTATCCTCAACCTCGGCATTAGATACCTTGATCTCTTTTTCAAGTTCACTGACCTTGGCCATGGTATCTTTGCCTTCGTTTTGGATCGATTCCAAGCGCTGTGCCTTTTTCAAGTTAAAATGTTGTTCTGCGTGTTTCCGTGCATCTTCAACTTTTTCAGGCTGAAGATCTTGTCCACATTTTGGGCAAATGGTCACACCAGTAAAATTAAACTGTTCAGCGTTTACCGAGGCCCACTCATGGCGAAGATCCTCGGCCTTGCCTTTCAATCTGGCAATCACGTTTTGTTTTTTTAAATTGGCTTCCTCAATTTCTTTAATTCGCCGGTTACCCTTGTCGACTATTACTTTCCGATCGTAGTATTCAATACGAAGATCATCGATCTTTTTGTGTAAATCCGATTGATAACCGTTGCGAAATTCCTGTTGTTCGCCTCGGATTTTAAGAATTTTGTTCTTTAGTTCAGTGACTTCTCCACCGGAACGGATTTGAGCGATACGGTCATCAACTTCATTGATCTTTTCTTGGATATCCGAAGCCTGTTTTTCCAACTCACTTTCGCTCAGTCCACCAACATCCGACTTTGCTCGATTTGCTTCATCGATACGATCAGGAAGAGATTTCAGCTGATGATTGATATTTTTTTGCTGCTCTTTGACAATTTTCCGGTAATCCTCAATTGAGTGAGATCCAAGAATTTCTGGAAGTTCGGCCAGTTCTGGGTTGGCTGCAATTACATCTTTGTCAGCGACATTACCGCAGATGTTCAGCACCGTGCTACGACGTTCTTTCCATGGCAGCGTCTCACTAAAATAGGTAGGTGAAGAAAGAAGCTTAAAAAGCTTTTCATCGCCATTGACTAGGTTTATCACCTGCAGATCATATTCACGTTTTCGGCTGGGTACGCCGTTGATGTAATACTTTGTTTCATGGCCGGAAAACGTCTCCTTAGGAGAGTCTTTTTTTCTCGTCCACACTTCGTGAAAAACACGTTTCAGCGACAAAGCAGTTCCATTCACAGTAAATGCACCACTGACCGAAGAATCGCGATGATGAACCTGCTCACCACTTTTAAGCAACGGCTTGATTGAAAAGTCAGCACGATCGCGGCTGTCTTTTCCGAATAGGAGCCAGCTGTAACCATCAGAAATGGTTGTCTTACCGGAAGCATTCTCGCCGAAGACATTTAAGTCTTTACCATCCGCTTTAATGAACAGGTTGCGTACGCCTTTAAAATTAATGATTTCGAGTTCATCGAGTTTGATGTCTTTCATTCGTTGTGCACCTCCATTTGATTTTTCCGATCATCCCCTGTTAAAATGAAGGGGATGAATATCAACATAAATTGCCTTACCCTAGAACGCCCTGGCCGGCGTTCTTTTCATTTGCCAAGCAAACTTCATAAAGCCTTTCAATCCGGTTAACTTCACTGGAACTAGCTTGAGCCATTCCCGCGTAGAAACCTTTTTCCGCATCCGTTTGACTAAAATAGGATAAATCCTGTGCCGTTTTCAAATCTTGTTCAGCAAGTTTTTTTGTAAAAAGAACCAGTTCTGCAAAATGGCTTTTCTCCAAGTACTCACCCCCTTTTAGCGATTACGATAATATTCAGCCGCTTCTTTCACCGTCTTGAAATCGAACTCAAAATACATAGCGCCGAGCATTTTCTTCTTTTGATCCTCAGTCAAACCAACCTTTGCAGCAGCTAGCAGCATATATCCGAGCGCTGCATCATTCGACCAATCAGCCATTCAGTTCACCACGCTTCAAAATCACTTTCATTTGTGCAAGTTCTGCCATTGCCCAGCGTTCCGCTTTTACAAATCCGTTACGTCTAGCAACGTTTTTCATGTTTTCAAGCATTGTGATTCGCGCCATTACTTCTTCCATGGATTTCCCACCTCGTTTTCTTTTCTCAGATTTTCCAAGCTGTTCAAATACGCTTTGAATTGAGTCGGATCCATTCGGTATTTCAGATCATCGATGATGTCATCCCTGGTTCTTAGAACATGTGCGATCATCCATACACCTTCTCACGCTCGATCTTGATAAGCCGATCAACCGAGCTCACTGCCACTTTGTCAACTAACGCTTCATTCATCCAGGCATTCTGTATGTCCGCCCAAGGTATGTTCCAGTTCATCTCGATCGACATCAGTACGCATTCCGAAGCTTGGAATGTATCATCGATTTGCCCCGCCTTTTCCTTAATTTCCGCTATCTGTCGGTCACTAAGTTCTTGTCCTGGTCTCATATCCTTGCTGAATATCAACAATTCTTGAGCGGCCTTGATTCCTTTTTGGGCTTGATCGATGTAGTTGATTAGCTGCTGCTCAATCTTCTCGATCAACCTCGGATCTGTTGGTATTCTTGATATTCCGAAGATGTGCAATACTGCTTGTCTTGCAAGTCTGTCCTCACAGGCATCACACCATGTTAGTGCTTCATCAAGGCTGATATTACTTAGTCCATCCTCGACACTTGCAATCCTAAACCGCTGAGTGCCAATTGCTTCTGCAAGACCTGTTTTCGTTCGCATGTTCTCCTTGACAGAATATTCTCGTGCTGCTTTAAGAACCTCACGTAAAGAAGATGCCCGAAACACGAGAGCAGGCCGTTTCATGTTCGCCACAACGTTCGCCTCCGACTGATTAATGACTTGGAATAATATAGAAATATGGATTGCTAGATTTTCATCCGACGTACTGTGATCTGTCGAACTCGCTCAATGTTCTCTTCCATAAACTTGAACACCGCGTCTCTTGGAAAACGACTTTTGATTAACTTACTTCTTGGAAATCCAGGAAGACTTGTAATCCGATCAACCGTTGGCAGACTGACCTGCAACTGTGCTGCAATGTGCTGGCGAGTAAGCATCATTGGAAGATCGTATTTATCTCGGCCTTCTTGTACTCCTTGTTCATAAGCTTTCCGGCACAGCGTTTGAATGTAGTCGATCATGTCATCATTGAAATCGTCTGGTGTGAGTGCTACGCGAGCCACGTGATCGCCTCCTTTCAGTTTTGCTTAAGTGTGGCAATGGCTTGGACAATGTCCCTAACATCATCAGAGAATCCGTCTCTAGCAATAAGAATATTTGCTTGTTCTGCTAGATTTGAAACGAGTTGCTTTTCAGGCGATTTCGTGATGTAAAGCTGTCCTGATCCTGCAATTCGGAAATCTGCTACGGTTACTGGTTGATTCATTTTTGATCCGCCTCCTTTCTGTAGTGGGGTTGGTTAGTGCACCTCCTGCTCTTTATTACGCGTTTCGTGACATTGATTTTCAAAAAAAATAGTCCAGTCAAATCCCAGTGACTCAGCAATTCTTTTCGCATTATCAACAGAAGCGTTGCGTTCACCAGTTTCAATCATGGCATAAGTTGTTCTCGCTATCTCAGCACGTTCAGCAACTTCTGACTGTGTAAGATTTCGTTGCTTGCGAATAGCAAGAAGCCAATCTCTCATATTATTCACCATCCTTTCAATGACGCATATTGTGTAATTAACTTATGAACTAATTATATGTCACGTTATGTGTAGTGTCAATACTATTTATAAATTATTTACACTTATTGCGTAATATATTTAAATGTCACATATTGTGGAGTTATAATTGTCTCAATAATGTTGGGAGAATGATCTTATGCTGCTAAATGATCGACTTAGCGAATTGAGAACTGAAAGAAAATTAAGACAAGAGGACTTAGCAAGGAAGATCGGTATTGCTCGGACTACCTATGCGATGTATGAGCAAGGGAAGCGCAATCCTGATTATGATACTTTGCAAAAGCTTGCAGACTTTTTCGGGGTAACCAGAGGCTATTTACTAGGTGACACTGATAATCCTAATGAAGAAATTGACGCGGAGTTAAAAAATCTTTTAGAAGATCCTGACTTCATGGTTGCTTACAAAGAATACCCAGGCAGCCCAGAAGAAGCTAAAGAGGACTTGATTGGCTTTCTTAAGCTGATTAAAGAGCGTGATGAACGAAAAAAGAAGAAATAAAAATTTTTATCGTCATAATAGGTATTTTGTATTACAAATATACGTTCTGTTTCAGGGAGGTAATACATATGGATGAATTTGCAGAAAAGATTAAAACTTTATCAAAACGTGTTCTTCAAATTAGTGAAGTACAGACAAATGAAGAAGCAGCCAAGACAAGTGCGATCATGCCTTTCTTTCAAGCACTAGGATATGATGTATTTGATCCAACGGAATTTATGCCAGAGTTTACCGCAGATGTTGGAATTAAGAAAGGCGAAAAAGTAGATTATGCCATTTTAAAAGATGGTGCTCCCTTGATTCTCATTGAATGCAAGGCATTTTACGATGACCTTTCCAAACGCGATTCCCAACTTTTTCGATATTTTGGAACAACATCAGCCAAATTTGGTATTTTAACAAATGGAAAAATTTATAAATTCTATACCGACCTCGATGAACAGAACAAGATGGATAAAAAGCCATTCTTCACATTTGATTTGGCCGATCTTAAAGACAGTCGGATAGTAGAATTAAAGAAATTTCGCAAAGCAGGTTTTGATGTTGAACAGATATTCGATTCAGCCTCTGTACTTCGCTACAAAAGTGAAATTCGTCGAATCTTGACCGCAGAGTTAGACAATCCATCAGATGAGTTTACAGTTTTCTTTCTGAATGGTTTTTATGACGGACGCAAAACACAGAATGTGATTGATAAGTTTAAGGGCATAGTAAAAACGACGCTCAATCAGTTCATTAACGAAAAAATTAATGATAAACTGCAATCTGCATTAGATGATTCAAAAGAAGATCAACAGAACACGGCTATCGAAGAAAAGGAAGCGGAATCTGCAGTTGAAGAAGATGTACCAAAAATTGAGACCACACCAGAAGAGATAGAAGGATATGTGCGTATTAAACTACTACTCAGTGAAGTAGTTAGTGCAGATCGGTTATTCTACCGGGACAATTTAAGTTATTTCAACATTATTGTCGACAACAGTATCAGAAAATGGGTATGCCGTTTAGGACTGAATGGAACCAACAAGTGGATTCAGCTGCATGATGATGAGCAAAACACCTATAAAATTGACACATTTGATGATCTGCAAAAATATAAAAAAGAGATTATTGATGTGGTTAATAAATATATAGATTAATATACTGGGGGAAGCACTATGAGCAAATCAGAGTCATATTTTGACGGAGGACTGGCACAATATATTGGCTATCGTATACTTGGGTTTATTGTAACAATCATTACCGCGGGTATTTGCTATCCTTGGTCTTACACCATGATCTTCAGCTGGAAAGCTAAACATACGGTCATAAATGGTCAACGCTTAGCTTTTGACGGAACTGCTATTCAACTATTCGGCAATTGGATTAAATGGTGGATTCTTACTATCATCACGCTAGGAATCTATGGATTCTGGGTATTTATTAAACTTGAAAAGTGGAAAATAAAACATACACATTATGCACTTTAAACATCTTTAATAATCTACAATAGTCTGGCCCTTAAAGGGCTTTTCTTTAGACCATAATACAGAACATATGTTTCCGTGTATTGAGGTGTTGACATGTATTGCAAAACAGAACTTGAAGATTATGTTTTGTCTCTTTACAAAAGTCTTGGGCTTACTTGGCATGATGGCCCACTATTGAATGAAGTGGCAGAGCGACTGAATATCGAAATAATCCATTCCCCTTTTCACAGCCAAGCATTACGCATTGGTGGTCGTGTGCGCATTAATTTGAACATCAACCTTGAAATGTACGCAGATCAGTGGGAAACCTTCGGCCACGAACTGCATCATGCTCTCATTGATGTGGGCAATCAAGCACTCTTTCCCTTCCCGCTCAGACAGCTGCGCGAACAAAAAGCACAGAACTTTGCACTGCATTTCTGTATCCCGACATTTAGGCTTGAGCATCTACATTGGCCAGAAAGAGATGCAGCACCATTTATTGCTGAAAAATTCCGAGTAACCCTCCCTTTTGCATCAAAACGGCTGGAACAATATCGAAATCGCATTCTTCAAAACCAGATCGATGATTATGCAGCTTCTGTCGCAGAACCTGCTATTCCCTTCCAAATTGATAAATGTTGAGTGTTCGTTGCAACGTTCCTGTTCAAATGATTAAACAACTTGGCTAGTGTGACAATGAGGAGGTATGACTATGGCCAGCTTTCAAAAATATGAAACCAAACAAGGCATAAAGTGGCTTTTTAAAATGTACACAACCTACGATCCTCAAACTGGGAAAAAGAAGATGACTACTTTCAGAGGATACAACACTAAAAAGGAGGCTCAGAAAGCCGCTAGAATCGTTCAAGATAAAATAGATAAGGGAATATTAGCAGATGACAAAATTACTTTTGTTGAAGCATATAGAGATTGGTGGGATACCCACAAAAGAACACTTAAGCCTAGCACAAGATATAAATCCGAAACAATATTCAATAAACATATCTTGCCTTGCTTTGGAAAGATTCGTTTAAAACAAATCAACCAAGACTACTGCCAAAAAGTTATTGATAAATGGCGTGAAACTTTATCGATTTCAACCACAAAAGACTATAGAGGGCATACCCAGCAAGTATTTAAATATGCAATGCAACACGAATGGATTTATAAAAATCCAATCCAATTCGTCATAATTGAAAAACAGGACGAGCATTCACTAGCCGATATGGAAGATGATGAAACCGAGAATTTTTGGGATTTAAACCAATTCGAACAGTTTCAGACTCTTGCAATTAAAGAATTTGACTATCAAGACTTTATTATGTTCATAGTCATGGGGTATTCCGGATTAAGAAAAGGAGAAATGCTTACGCTTCGATGGTCCGACCTGGATTTTAAAAATAAAGTCATTCGTGTACGCAGAACCTTATTTTTTAAAAACAAGCGCGAGATCATTCAATCAACAAAGACTGGCTCATCAAAACGTGAGACCCCTTTGACAGACAAAGAAATTCAATTTCTAAAAAAATGGAAGGTCATGCAGAAAGAACATTTCTTGGAAAGAGGAATTAAAGACATCGAGTATGTTGTTTGCCGTGAAAACTTAAAGCCGCTTCGTCTTGCTGATCCCAACGAAATTTTAAATAAGTTTCTCGTCAACCATCCCGAACTTCCAAAAATTAAAGTTCATGGACTCCGCCATACCTTTGCATCAAATCTATACGCTGCCAAAGTTGATGTGAAAACTGCACAAAAATTTCTTGGTCACCGACGAATGGAAACGACGATGAACATTTACACTCACGTAGCCAAAAAGGTGAAAATTGAGGAAGCCGGAAAGTACGAAGACTACATGAAAAATGCAAAATCAAAATAAATATGGTCAAAATATGGTCACGAACCAATTTTAAAGCATCAAAAAAGCCCCTTCCGATCTCTCGGAAAGGGCTTTGAAACGTTGATAAATCAGCGTTTTGAGAACTGTGGAGCGCGACGTGCGCCTTTGAGTCCGTATTTCTTACGTTCTTTCATTCTTGGGTCACGCGTCAGGAATCCGGCTTTCTTCAAAACAGCGCGGTATTCAGGATCAGCTTCGAGCAGTGCGCGGGCAACGCCGTGACGGATTGCACCGGCTTGGCCTGTGAAGCCGCCGCCTTCTACGTTAACAAGAACATCATATCTGCCTTCGGTTTCTGTTGCAACGAGTGGTTGCTTCAGAATCGTGCGCAGTGTTTCAAGATTAAAGAATTCATCGGCGCTGCGGCCGTTGATGACAACTTTGCCTTCGCCAGGTACGAGCCTTACGCGAGCGACAGAGCTTTTACGGCGTCCGGTGCCGTAGTATTGAACTTGTGCCATTATCTATTTTCCCTCCCTGATCAACCGCGAAGCGTATAAGCTTCTGGTTGTTGTGCGGCATGCGGATGTTCCGCGCCTTCATAGACATGAAGTTTCAAGAAACATTTTTTTCCGAGACTGTTGTGCGGCAGCATGCCTTTGATTGTTCTTTCAAGCATGTCGCGCGCGCGTGTTGCACGCATATCTTGTGCAGAACGCGCTTTGATACCACCTGGAAAACCTGAGTGGTGAATGTATTTTTTCGTCAGCAATTTCTTGCCGGTTAATTCGATTTTGTTTGCATTGATGATGATGACATTGTCGCCACAATCAACATGTGGTGTAAAAGTCGGTTTTGTTTTACCGCGCAGAATGGCTGCCACTTCACTTGCCAAGCGACCAAGCGTTTGGCCTTCGGCATCGACAACGAGCCATTTGCGCTCAACATTAGCCGCGTTGGCCATAAAAGTTGTACGCACGTTATTTCCTCCTCTAAGCAAATCAAACATTCATATTCTTGTCTCATGCGCGACCCACAACCGCGTCTGAGTTGAGAGCCAATAAGGTCATTGCTCTCTCACCGTTTCAGTCATCTAATTGAGCCAATATCTTTGGGGCTAATAGTGGTCAAATTAGAAATGCCGAAGTATATCTTATAATATCTTGGCACTAATGTCAAGGCATTCGAACAATTCGTTCTTTGCTTCCTTGCTGTCAAAACGCCGCTTTAATAAGTAACTTGCCACAGAGTCAACCCTTGCGGCGGTGCCGTTGCCGAAGCGGCTTGTCTGTCGCGTCCGGCTATGATTTCCGCCACCTTGTCCGATGCGATTTTATGGGTTCCAACATCCAGAAGGGTTCCGGTTATAATACGAACCATTTGGTACAGAAATCCGCTGCCGACAACCCGAATTACCATCTCATCATCTTTCTCCTGCTGAACGGACAAATGATAGATGGTCCGCACCTTGTCCTTGACATCCGTATTTGCCGCACAAAAGCATGAAAAGTCGTGTGTTCCAAGAATCTCCGCTGCAGCCAGGTTCATAGCGTCTACGTCAAGCGGCTGCTTGATGTGTGACGTGTACGCTCTGCGGAACAAGTCCGGCTCGGGCCGTGTCAGCAGCCTGTAACGATACTCCTTCTTTTTCACATCGTAACGCGCATGAAACTGCTCAGGAACTTCCTCCGCCTGCCGCACATAAATGTCATTCGGAAGCAGACTGTTCAGTGCAAGCGGCCAGCGATCTTCAGGAATGCGCAGCGGCGTTTCAAAATGGAACACTTGGCCGAATGCATGAACCCCGGCATCCGTCCGACCCGACGCAGTAATTTTGATTAGCTGACCGTGATGCATACGCGAGAGCGCAGCCTCTATGTCACGTTGCACTGTCCGTTTTCCGGGCTGTACTTGATAACCATGAAACAGCGTGCCGTCATAGGCAACCGTGCATTTAATTTTTGTCATGACTTCACCTAAAATCGCTTAATTTCTCGTAAAGATCAGCAGCAGCGCGAGAAGAACCATTGCAAAAATTAGCAATGAATCGCGCCAGCTCCATTTCAGTTGATGAAGCTTGGTCCGGCCCGCGTCACCATGATATCCTCTTGCTTCCATCGCCATCGCCAAGTCTTCCGCTCGCTTAAATGCACCGACAAACAGCGGGACGAGCAGCGGAACAATTGCCTTGATTCGACTTTTCAGCGAGCCGGTCGTAAAATCTGAACCACGCGCAGCCTGAGCCTTGATAATTTTTTCCGTTTCCTCGAGTAATGTCGGGATAAAACGAAGCGAAATCGACATCATCAGTGCAAACTCATGAACTGGCATTTTAAGCTTTTTAAACGGATTGAGCAGACTCTCCATGCCATCGGTAATCTCAATTGGCGACGTGGTTAACGTGAGCAGCGTTGTCACCACAATAATGACCATGATTCGAATTGCAATAAAAAAAGACTGAGTGAGACCGCCCGTTGTCACGTGAAGCCAGCCCAGGCTGAACAAAGTTGTTCCGCCTGACGCGATAAAAAGATTAAGGACAAAGGTGAGCAATACAATGATCAGAACAGAGCGCAACCCTCTGTAAATGTAAGAGAACTGCATTTTCGAGAGCAAAATGCCAGCAAAGCAAAATAACACCATCAGTATATTTGTCAGCCAATTATTAGCGAGGAAAACAATGATCACAAAGAGAAAGACGCTGATCAGCTTCGAACGAGGGTCAAGGCGATGTACATACGAATCAAGCGGCACATATTGACCGATAACAAGATTAAACATGATCCTTCACCCCATTTAATATACTGATCACTGAATCAGCCGCTTCATCGATTGTGAATGCGGGTATCTTATCCTTACTCCCTGCTTTATCAAGCACTTTATTCAGAAATAACATTGTCTCCGGGATATCAAGACCGACTTTTCGAAGCAGATCTTCCTGCAAAAATACGTGCTTCGGCGAACCTGCCAGTAATGGCTTGCCCTCGCCCATAACAATAACTTGATCTGAGTAATTAGCCGCATCGCTCATGTTATGCGTGACCATGATAACCGTCAGATTCAGTCGAGAATGCAGATCATCGAATAAGCTGAGTATTTCCTCACGGCCCTTTGGATCAAGTCCTGCCGTTGGTTCGTCTAATATGATCACCTGCGGACGAACCGCGAGAACGCCGGCAATCGCGACCCGACGCATCTGTCCTCCGCTGAGATCGAAGGGCGAACGATGCCAAAATGATGACGGGAGTCCGACCAGCTGCAAGCTTTCCTCTGCACGCTTGGTCGCTTCCGCATCGGAAACGCCGAAATTCATCGGGCCGAAGCATACATCTTTGATAATTGTCTCTTCAAAAAGCTGATGTTCCGGATATTGAAAGACAAAGCCGACCCTTTTCCGCAGTTCCTTAAAATCTTTCTTCTTTTCATGCGCATGAATCACAAAATCGCCGACGGTTATTTTCCCTTCAGACGGTTTCAGAAGTCCATTTATATGCTGCACCAAGGTCGATTTTCCCGACCCCGTATGACCAATAATGGATGTAAAGGAGCCGGATGGAATACGAATCGAAACATCATCAAGGGCTCGCTTCTCAAATGGGGTCTTTCGGCCGTACACATGAGTCACATGCTCGAATGTAATGTCCATAGCTCATCCACCAACTCTTCCTGAAATAATGCTGTGTCCGACAGAGGCACACCTTTAGCTCGCAATGCATTGCGCATTTTTATTGCAAAAGGCAAATCTAGGCCAACCTTCCGAAGTAGTTCGGTCGACTTGAAAATATCACGCGGCTTTCCTTCTCGAATCAATTGTCCGTCGTTCATAACAAGCAAGCGATCAGAATGAATGGCTTCTTCAAGGTCGTGGGTAATCGAAATGACGGTTAGATGACGGTCTCTGTTCAATGCGCGTACGGTTTGGATAATTTCTTTCCTTCCTTCCGGATCAAGCATTGAGGTTGACTCATCCATAATTATAATGAGCGGGCGAAGTGCGACAATGCCTGCGATGGCAACACGCTGTTTCTGTCCGCCGGAAAGGCGATGCGGTTCACTCTTTGCAAATTGATCCATCCTTACAAGGCGCAGTGCTTCTGTCAGACGTTCGATCATGACCTCGCGTGACAAGCCGTGGTTTTCCATACCGAATGCGACATCATCCTGAACCGTCGCACCGACAAACTGGTTGTCCGGATTTTGAAAGACCATGCCGACTAAACGGCGAATCTCCCAAATCTTCTCCTCATCCGAGGTCACGTAACCACCGACATTCACCGTTCCTTTTTGAGGAAGGATCAGCCCATTAAGACATTTCGCCAAGGTTGATTTTCCTGAACCATTGTGACCAACAATGGAAAGCCACTCACCTTTATTTACCGTAAAATTGATATTTTTTAACACATAGGGCTGTTCTTCAGAATAGCGATAGGACAGATCGCTCACTTCAATGATCTTCTCCATCTAGTGCCTCCACTCCTCTCAGGGGCGCATAAATGCGTCTGCTTTTCTATGTATCGCGAATAGACAAGCCATTCGCACTCATCTCAACTCATGCTGCTCTCATGTAATGAATTATAGACTGGTCTTGAAATTAAGTACAAATGAACACTCATCAAATTTTCAGAATGTCTTCTGATTGTGCGAAAAAAGGCAGAAATCCAAGCTCATGCGAACCCGAATTCTGCCTCTCGTAAATCACTGATTATTTAACCAGTTCAATAATTGCCATTTCGGCACCATCGCCTTGACGAGGACCTACTTTCAAGATGCGTGTATAACCACCCTGGCGCTCTGCGTAGCGCTTAGCAATATCATCAAACAGTTTCTGAACCGCATTCTGATTTGCTTCCTGATCAGCAACTTCATTGCGGATAAAAGCCGCAGCCTGACGACGTGCGTGCAGATCGCCGCGTTTACCCAGCGTAATCATTTTTTCAACGATCGGGCGAAGTGCTTTTGCTTTGGAATGCGTTGTCTGAATCCGTTCGTTAATAATCAAGTCGGTCGCTAGATCGCGGAACAGCGCCTTCCTCGCAGCTGAATCCCGGCCTAATTTTGCATATGCCATTTACTTGTACCTCCTTTATTCCTGCCTTAAATCTTTCTTTTTTGCGCAAAAAAGAAAAATAATCCCTTGTCTGGTCAACTGGTTACTCTTCCACTCTCAGCCCAAGGCCGAGGTCGTGCAGCTTTTCTTCAACTTCTTCAAGAGACTTCCGTCCAAGATTCCGAACCTTCATCATGTCTTCTTCACTCTTCTGGGTCAGTTCTTGGACAGTATTAATTCCGGCGCGTTTCAGACAATTATAAGACCTTACGGACAGATCAAGTTCTTCAATCGTCATTTCAAGCACTTTTTCTTTCTTATCTTCTTCTTTTTCGATCATGATCTCAGCTTTTTGCGCCTGATCAGTCAAACCAACGAAGATATTCAAGTGTTCCGTCAGAATTTTGGCGCCCAAAGCAATTGCTTCTTCAGGACGGATGCTTCCATCGGTCCAGACGTCAAGCGTCAGTTTATCATAATTTGCTACCTGACCAACTCTAGTTTTTTCCACTTGATAGTTCACGCGTGTGATCGGTGTGTAAATTGAATCGATTGGAATCACAGCAATCGGGAGGTCGTCGCTTTTGTTTCCTTCTGCAGGAACATAGCCGCGGCCCTTCTTAGCGATCATTCTCACGTGGAAGTGAGCTCCTTCGTCGAGTGTCGCAATTTCCAAATCAGGATTCAATATTTCCACGTCACTGTCGTGGATAATATCGGCAGCTGTCACTTTTCCCGGTCTCTGAACGTCAATTTCCAATGTCTTTTCTTCATCCGAATAAAGCTTCAAGCAAAGCTTTTTAACATTCAAGATGATCGCTGTTACATCTTCCACAACGCCTTCAATGGTAGAAAATTCATGAAGCACAGTATCAAACTGTACCGTTGTTACAGCCGCGCCTGGAAGGGATGAAAGTAAAATTCGACGTAAAGAATTACCCAGAGTCGTGCCGTATCCACGTTCGAGCGGTTCAACAACAAACTTTCCATAGCTTCCGTCGTCTGCTATTTCAACCGTATCGATCTTTGGCTTTTCGATCTCAATCATCAAATATGAACCCTCCTTCAAAACGTCGATACTTCGTCAGCGCGCGTTGGCCAAAATGTTACCATTTCATATGGGCTTACGGCGTGCTTCTCAGTTTTTTTGGTGTACACGTTTATTCATAGTTGCATTATTAACAGATTAATAGCGAGCTATACAATCAAACGCGGCGACGTTTCGGAGGACGGCAGCCGTTGTGCGGAACCGGAGTGACGTCGCGGATTGTTGTCACTTCAAGTCCTACAGCCTGAAGTGCACGAATTGCTGCTTCACGGCCGGCACCCGGTCCTTTAACAGATACTTCAACCGATTTCATACCGCTGTCCATTGCGCTTTTGCCTGCTGCTTCCGCTGCAGTCTGTGCTGCGAAAGGAGTGGATTTCCTGGAACCTTTGAAACCCAAGCCGCCTGCACTAGCCCATGCAATAGCATTACCGTGCGGATCCGTAATGGTAACGATCGTATTGTTAAATGTTGAACGGATGTGTGCCACCCCGTTCTCCACATTTCTCTTAACCCGGCGCTTACGCGTACGTTGTTGTGCTTTTGCCATAAATGTTTAACCCTCCTTTACTTATTTCTTTTTACCAGCCATCGTGCGCTTAGGACCTTTACGCGTACGTGAGTTGTTTTTCGTGTTTTGTCCGCGAACCGGCAGACCTCTGCGGTGGCGGATGCCTCTATATGAACCAATTTCAATAAGTCTCTTGATGTTCAGAGAAACTTCGCGGCGAAGATCACCTTCAACGCGGTAGTGGTCAACCACTTCACGGATACGTGTCTGTTCTTCTTCAGTCAGATCGCGCACACGTGTATCTTCAGAAACGTTGGCTTCGGCCAAAATTTTCTTAGCCGTAGTCGGGCCGATGCCGAAGATGTAGGTTAGTGAGATAACTACACGTTTTTCTCTTGGAATATCGATACCTGCAATACGAGCCATACGTCAGAGCACCTCCTTTTAACCTTGTCTTTGTTTATGTTTTGGATTTTCACAAATCACCATGACAACACCTTTACGGCGGACAATCTTACATTTTTCACACATCTTTTTAACTGATGGTCTTACCTTCATTATTGAAACCTCCTTATACACCGCAGAGCAATTATTTATGCCTGAACGTAATGCGGCCGCGCGACACATCATATGGCGACAACTCGACCGTTACTTTATCTCCCGGCAAAATGCGAATGAAATGCATACGGATCTTGCCGGATACATGAGCTAAAATCTTATGGCCATTCTCCAATTCCACACGAAACATTGCATTAGGCAGTGGTTCGATTACGGTGCCTTCAACTTCAATGACATCTTCCTTAGCCATCGGCTGACTCACCCTTCCCTCTTGTTGCTGATTTTTCCATCCAAAAAATGAGCGATGGCAAAACGCAGTTTTCCGTTTGTCACGCGTCCGATCTCGCGCAGACTTTTCTGTACTTCGACAGATATATATTTTTGAAGTTCAAGATGGCTGATGTTCTTCTTTTTTGCATTGTCAAACTTTCTCTTGTCGCCATCTGCTATTTCAACAAAACGATGATCGATAAGCCGCACAATGACAAAATAAGAACCCGATTCTTTTCCCTTCAGCACACGTGCGAGCTGACCGGGAACAGGTAAAGGGGCTTGATCACTACCCATCAATCATCACCTTCACTTATTGCTTTGTCAAGATTTCATTTCCATTTTCCGTTATAACAATGGTGTGTTCAAAATGAGCACACGGTTGTCCGTCCTGGGTCATCAAAGTCCAGTCATCATCTTCAACCATCCAGATATCACGGCTGCCTTCATTAACTAAAGGCTCAATCGCCAGCACCATTCCGGTTTTCAAAACAGGGCCTCGGCCGGATCTTCCGTAATTCGGTACATCCGGCTCTTCGTGAAGCTCGCGCCCAACGCCGTGACCCGTTAATTCACGTACGACGGAAAATCCACTTGACTCGGCACATCTTTGAATCGCATGGGAAATGTTCGACAGCCGTGCTTCCGGCTTTGCTTCGGCAATTCCCTTATACAGCGATTCTTCCGTCGTTTCCAGAAGTCTTCGGGTCGTCTCAGAAATCGTGCCCACGGGGAAAGTCCAGGCGGAGTCTGCATGAAAGTCTTCATACTTGGCACCAATATCGATACTGATAATGTCTCCGTCCCGCAGAACATAGGAACCAGGAATGCCATGGGCTAACTGATCATTGACGGATGTACAGATGCTGCGCGTGAAACCGTCATATCCTTTAAATGATGGCTCTGCTCCCGCATCTCTTATCAAGCGCTCTGCCAGCGTATCGAGTTCAATGGTCGATATGCCGGGACGAATAGCCTGGCGCAAGGTTTCCAACGTTCGTGCGACTATTTTTCCCGCAATGTGAATTTTATTGATTTCTTCAATCGTTTTCCGCGTAATCACTTGGCGAGGTCGCCCAAGATCTTTGAAACTTCATGGAAAACATCATCGATATTCTGATCTCCATTGATTGTTTTCAAAGATCCCTTTGCTTCATAAAAGTCGAGCAGCGGCTGCTGCTGACGGATATTCACCTGCAGCCTTTCATGAACAGTCGCTTCATTATCATCTGCGCGTTGTTTCAAAGCGCCGCCGCACTTGTCGCAAACCCCATCTTTTGCGGGGGGATTGAACGTCAAGTGATACGTTGCTCCACACTCGGAACAGATTCTACGGCCTGTAAGACGAGCGAGCAGCTTCTCAGGATCAACACGAATATAGAGAACTGCATCAATCTTCTTTCCTTTTTCCGACATCATATGATCAAGCGCTTCAGCCTGCTCAACCGTCCGAGGAAAACCATCAAGAAGAAAACCTTTATTCGTATCGCTCTCAGACAAGCGTTCATTGACAATGCCGATTGTCACTTCATCAGGAACAAGCGCCCCTTGATCAATAAACGACTTTGCTTGTTTCCCTAGTGGCGTGCCACCCTTAATCGCCGCGCGAAACATGTCGCCGGTTGAGATATGAGGATAACTGAACTTATCAACAATTCGCTCAGCCTGAGTGCCTTTACCGGCACCAGGAAGTCCCATTAAAATAAGATTCATTGTACTCCTCCTGACTCATTCACCGTCATTGCCTTACCTTTTTCTGATAAAGCCTTGATAGTTCTTTTTGATCAACTGGCTCTCAATACGTTTCATTGTATCAAGTGCAACACCCACAACGATCAGCAAGCTTGTTCCGCCGATCCTTGCGCTTGCCGGCAGGCTGCCCATTTCGCCGAATACAATCGGAAGAAGTGAGATCACTGCGAGAAAAATGGCACCTAGAAAGGTCAGACGGTAGAGAATCGTTGTAATAAACTTCTCTGTGCTTTTCCCCGGACGAATACCCGGAATATAGCCGCCTTGTTCGCCAAGGTTTTTTGCCATTTTTTCAGGGTTGACCTGAACAAACGTATAGAAATAGGTAAAAGCAATAATCAGTACCGCGTAAATGATCATCCCATAAACCGTTGAATAATCGAAAACGCGGATAATCCACGCAGTCACATTATTCTGTGGAAAGAAACGGGCAATCGTCGGCGGTGTGATCATCAGTGAGATTGCGAAGATAACTGGGATAACGCCGGCCGCATTGACCTTGATCGGCAAATGCGTTGGCTCCACACTGTATGTCTTCGTGCCAATTGTTCTTTTTGCATATTGGATCGGAATTTTCCGCATCCCTTGCTGCACGAAAATGGTTCCGACAACAATCAGAAGAACAATAACAACAATGGCGAGCAATCCAAGTACTTCCATAAATGTGTTGGTTGATGCTGCAAACCGCTGAGCATAAATCTGGCTGATGGCCGTAGGAATGCGGGCAACAATTCCGGCAAAGATAATAATGGATATGCCGTTTCCTACTCCATAAGCAGTAATCTGATCACCCAGCCATACGAGAAAAGCCGTACCGGTTGTCAGTACCAAAGCAATGATTAGAAAGGTCCAAATAGTTGGATTGCTTACCAATCCTTGATAACTGTTACTGAACGTGTAGGAAAGTCCAAGTGCTTCAACAAAGCCGAGAACGATCGTTCCATACCTTGTCAGCTGATTCAGTTTGCGTCTTCCCATTTCTCCCTGCTTCGACCATTCAGTCAATTTCGGTACAACATCCATCTGCAGCAGCTGCACAATAATGGATGCTGTAATGTAAGGCATAATGCCCATAGAGAAGATGGAGAAGTTCTCCAGCGCGCCACCACCAAAAGTGTTGAACAAGCCAAAGGCACTTGAATCGCTGAAATTGATCATCTCTGTATTAATATCCGGAACAGGAATGAATGTCCCGATCCGAAATATAATGAGCATAAGCAGTGTGAATACTATTTTACGGCGAATTTCGGCTTCTCGCCACATACTGGAAAGTACTTGAAACATCAAATCACCTCAATGTTTCCGCCGGCAGCTTCAATCGCTTCTTTAGCAGAAGCAGAGAATTTATGCGCCTTAACTGTCAATTTAGCTTCAAGCTTGCCTTCGCCCAAAATCTTAACGCCGTCGTTTAATTTGCGAATTACTCGTTTTTCAAGAAGTAATTCCGGTGTGATTGCTGTTCCGTTCTCAAAACGGTTCAGTGTTTCAACATTAACAATAGCGTAGATTTTGCGTGTCGGGTTCTTAAAGCCCTTCTTTGGCAGTCTTTGAAGCAATGGATTCTGTCCGCCTTCAAATCCGAGGCGTACTCTGCCGCCCGAACGAGCTTTCTGTCCTTTTTGTCCTCGACCAGATGTTTTGCCAAGTCCTGAACCGTAGCCGCGCCCTACTCTTTTGCGAGCGAAACGGGAGCCTTCAGCTGGTTTCAATTCATGGAGTTTCATCTTGGCACCTCCTTATTCTCAATTTCACTTTCAAATCAATCATTCAGTTCGCGAACCGCCAAAAGATGGGAGACCTTGTTGATCATGCCGCGAATTGCCGGATTATCATCCTGAACAACGGTTTGGTAGGTCTTCTTAAGACCAAGTGTTCTTACCGTCACGCGTTGTGATTCTGGACGTCCGATCACACTATGTTTGAGGGTAATTTCCAATTTGTTAGCCAATTTTGTTCCCTCCTTATCCGAGCAGTTCTTCTACTGATTTGCCGCGCAGCTTTGCCACTTGTTCTACGCGTTTCAAGCTCTGCAAGCCCTCAACTGTCGCGCGAACCATGTTAATCGGATTGTTTGATCCGAGAGACTTCGAAAGAATGTCCCCCAGTCCGGACAATTCGAGTACGGCACGGACAGGGCCGCCGGCGATAATTCCGGTACCTTCGGAAGCTGGTTTCAACAGCACGCTACCGGCTCCTGAATGGCCTGTTACTTGATGAGGAATGGTTGTATTTACGATCGGAACATTAAATACGTTCTTCTTCGCATCTTCAATTGCTTTGCGAATGGCTTCAGGAACTTCGTGAGCCTTTCCCTGGCCATAACCTACATTGCCTTTTTTGTCGCCAACGACAACCAGCGCTGAAAAACGGAACCTGCGTCCGCCTTTAACTACTTTCGCTACTCGGTTGATTGTTACGACGCGTTCTTCAAATTCTGATTTATTGCGATCATTATTAGCCATGGATTCCCCTCCTTAATGTTAAAATTTAAGTCCTGCTTCCCGGGCGCCTTCGGCTACGGCCTTAACACGTCCGTGATAGATGTAACCGCTGCGATCGAAAACAACCGCGTCGATTCCTTTTTCCAAAGCACGTTCGCCGATCAGTTGGCCGACTTTTTTTGCTGCAGCAACGTCGCTGCCTTTTTCAAGATCAAATGCTTTGTCGATTGATGAAGAAGAAACAAGTGTTACACCCTTTGCATCATCAATCAATTGCGCATATATATTCTTTGAAGAACGAAAAACGTTTAAACGCGGACGTTCTGCAGTACCCACGATACGGTGGCGTACATGAAGATGTCTTTTCTGACGCAGCGCGTTTTTGTCTTTTTTGGTAATCATACAGTCTGTCGCTCCTTTCTCGTAGAAATTGAACTCAATTACTTACCTGTTTTACCTTCCTTACGGCGTACCTTTTCGCCTTCATAGCGAATACCTTTGCCCTTGTAAGGCTCAGGAGCACGAACGGAACGAATGTTAGCGGCAACTTCACCGACACGCTGCTTGTCGATTCCTGTAACAGAAATCTTGTTGTTTCCTTCAACAGCGAGTTCGATTCCTTCTTCAGGAACGATTTCTACAGGGTGAGAGTAGCCAACGTTCAGAACCAAATTCTTGCCTTGCTTGTTGGCACGATAACCAACGCCGACAAGTTCCAAATTCTTAACGAAACCCTTTGTCACACCTTCAACCATGTTGCTGATCAAGCTGCTCGTCGTACCGTGCAAAGCGCGGTGTTGATTCGAATCATCAGGTCTTTCAACTTTTACTTCGTTTTCTTCCTGTTTGATGATCATATCCGGATGAAACTTCCGGGATAATTCACCTTTTGGCCCTTTGACTGTTACAGTCTGGCCGTCAATCGTAACCGTTACGCCATCAGGAACGGCAGTCGGTCTTAATCCTATACGAGACATTAGGACACCTCCATTCTTGTTTGCTCATTACCAAATATATGCAAGCACTTCTCCGCCAACTTTTTGCTGACGTGCTTCTTTATCCGTAATAACACCTTTTGATGTTGATACAAGCGCAATACCGAGACCGCCAAGAACCTTCGGCACCTCGTCTGCCTTCGCATAAACGCGAAGACCCGGCTTGCTGATTCTCTTCAAACCAGAAATAACTCGTTCTTTGCTGCCGCCGTATTTCAGAATCAGTCGAAGCACACCTTGTTTATTATCTTCAATGTATTCAACGTCCTTGATGAATCCCTCACGTTTCAGGATTTCAGCAATTTCTTTCTTGATTCTGGAACCTGGCAGCTCAATCTGTTCATGGCGAACAATATTGGCGTTGCGAATGCGGGTCAGCATATCTGCAATCGGATCTGTCATGACCATGCAAATCGACCTCCTTCCCTATCACTTAAAATTTTACCAACTAGCTTTTCTAACACCTGGGATTTGTCCTTTATGGGCAAGTTCGCGAAAACAAATTCTGCATAATTTGAATTTTCTAAGAACCGAATGAGGACGTCCGCAGCGTTCACAGCGTGTGTATTCCTGCACTTTGAATTTTTTTGGGCGATGTGATGAAACAAGCATTGATTTTTTTGCCAAAATTCATATCCTCCTTGCGATTATTTTTTTACGAACGGCATGCCCAGCATTGTAAGTAATTCTGCTGCTTCTTCATCTGTGTTAGCAGATGTTACGATAACGATGTCCATACCGCGTACTTTATCAACTTTATCATAGTCAATTTCAGGGAAGATCAATTGTTCACGGATACCCAGCGTGTAGTTTCCGCGGCCGTCAAATGCTTTCTTTGAAACACCACGGAAGTCACGTACACGAGGAAGTGCAACAGTAACCAGCTTGTCGAGAAAATCATACATACGATCTTTTCTAAGGGTTACTTTTGTGCCGATTGCTACACCTTCGCGAAGCTTGAATGCAGCAATTGATTTTTTCGCCCGTGTAATAACTGGCTTCTGGCCGGACAACGCCGTCAGATCTTCTACAGCACTGTCCAATGCCTTCGAGTTGTGAACAGCCTCACCGACACCCATATTAATGACTACTTTTTGAATTGCCGGCACCTGCATTACCGAAGTATAGTTAAACTTTTCAACTAAAGCCGGAACAACTTCCTTTTCATACTTTTCTTTGAAACGGCTCATGTGTTTACCTCCTTTCACAGAC
Organism: Sporolactobacillus sp. STSJ-5; assembly: GCF_024385605.1. Classification (GTDB taxonomy): domain Bacteria; phylum Bacillota; class Bacilli; order Bacillales; family Sporolactobacillaceae; genus Sporolactobacillus. Next base: position 71,282 of record NZ_JANFOJ010000011.1, read on the forward strand.
AATCAGCTCAATCGATGACTTCGCCTGATTTTTTAGAAACTCGAACTTTTTTTCCGTCTACTATTTTATGACCTACGCGTGTAGGTTCACTTGTCTTTGGATCAAGCAGCATAACATTTGATACGTGAATTGGCGCCTCTTTTTCGAGAATGCCGCCTTGCGGAGCTGCCTGGCTCGGCTTTGAATGCTTCTTGACGATGTTGACACCTTCAACAAGCACGCGTTCCTTTGCCGGATAAGCTGCAAGGATCACACCTTGTTTGCCTTTATCCTTGCCGGAAATGACTTGAACCTTATCGCCTTTTTTCACATGCAGTTTTGCCATGTTAAATGCCACCTCCTTTTCCTAACCATTCAGAATTACAATACTTCCGGTGCGAGAGAGACGATTTTCATAAATTGTCCGTCACGCAGTTCACGGGCAACTGGCCCAAAGATACGCGTGCCGCGAGGACTCTTATCTTCTTTAATCAGTACAACGGCATTTTCGTCAAAGCGAATGTAAGAGCCGTCCGTGCGTCGTACACCGTGCTTTGTGCGAACAACAACTGCTTTTACAACTTCGCCTTTCTTAACAACGCCACCTGGTGTTGCTTGTTTAACCGTAGCAACGATGAGATCACCGATATTAGCAGTCTTGCGACCGGATCCTCCCAAAACTTTGATGGTAAGGACTTCACGAGCGCCTGAGTTATCGGCAACTTTCAAACGGCTTTCCTGCTGAATCATAAAGTGCAACCTCCTTTCGATCTTCGAACACGTTCGACAGATCAGATAATAACGGATTCCTCAACGATTTTTACAAGACGAAAACGTTTATCTTTAGAAAGCGGACGAGTTTCAATAATTTCAACAATATCGCCGACTTTTGCTTGATTATTTTCATCATGTGCTTTGAATCTCTTGGAAAACTTCACATGCTTTCCATAGAGACGGTGGTTCTTGTAAGTCTCAACGAGTACAGTAATGGTCTTATCCATTTTGTCTGAGACAACGCGACCAACCAGGACTTTACGGGCGTTCGTGCGTGTTTCTTCTGCCATTCAAATAACCTCCTTCTCAGCCGTTTTGAACATTTAATTCACGTTCATGCAAAATTGTCTTTGCGCGAGCAATGGATTTGCGGACTGCGCGAATGCGAGCCGGATTTTCCAATTGTCCGGTAGCGAGCTGGAAACGCAGATTAAATAATTCTTCTTTCAAAGACTTGACGTTTTCCTCAACTTCAGCAGTGGTCAAATTACGAATTTCCTCAGCCTTCATTTGCGTCACCACCCACTTCTTCACGTTTCACGATTTTCGTTTTAATAGGCAATTTGTGGCTCGCAAGTCTTAAGGCTTCGCTTGCCACTTCTTCACTAATGCCGCCGACTTCAAATAAAACACGGCCGGGCTTCACAACAGCTACCCATCCTTCAGGAGCACCTTTACCAGAACCCATTCGGACATCAAGAGGTTTCTTTGTATATGATTTTTGCGGGAAAATTTTGATCCATACTTTTCCGCCACGTTTCATAAAACGTGTCATAGCGATACGAGCCGCTTCAATCTGACGACTGCTGATCCATGCGGATTCCAGCGCCTGCAGACCGTATTCACCGAACGTTACCGAAGCGCCGCCTTTAGTCTGGCCGCGCATTCTTCCGCGGTGCTGTCTGCGATACTTTGTACGTTTAGGCATTAACATAATTATTTGCCTCCTTTCTTATTTGTCGTTCCTTTCGTCGGAAGGACTTCTCCGCGATAAATCCAAACTTTTACACCGATTCTACCATAAGTAGTCGCTGCTTCAGCTGTACCGTAATCAATGTCGGCACGCAACGTATGAAGCGGAACGGTTCCTTCACTGTAATCCTCAGTACGAGCCATATCTGCACCGCCAAGACGGCCGGCACATTGCGTTTTAATACCCTTTGCGCCTGCTCGCATTGCTCTTTGCAGTGTTTGTTTTTGCGCACGTCTCCATGAAACACGGCCTTCAAGCTGCCGAGCAATATTTTCAGCAACAAGCTTAGCATCAAGATCAGCTTGCTTAATTTCAAAAATATTTACATGGACGCGTTTGCCTGTAAGATCATTCAAAGCCTTCCGAAGGTTTTCAACTTCAGATCCGCCTTTGCCGATGACCATGCCCGGTTTTGCCGTCTTAATGGTTACATTAATCCGGTTCGCTGCGCGTTCCAGTTCAATACCGGAAACAGCGGCGTCTTTGAGCTTCTTTTCGATATATTGACGAATTTTAATATCTTCATGAAGATATGTCGCATATTCTTTATCAGCATACCATTTGGATTCCCAGTCACGAATGACTCCGATTCTGAATCCAGTAGGATTAATTTTTTGACCCACGCGTTATCCCTCCTTCTTTTCCGATACAATAATTGTAATGTGGCTGGTACGTTTGTTGATCTTGCTCGCACGTCCCTGGGCGCGTGGGCGGAAGCGTTTCAGCGTAGCCCCTTCATCAACAAATGCCTGTTCTACATACAAGGTATCTGTATCCATATCATAGTTGTGTTCCGCGTTAGCAATGGCGGATTTTAATACTTTTTCAATAATCGGAGATGCTGATCGCTGTGTGTTTTTCAGCACAGCAATGGCATAGCCGACATCCTTGCCCCTGATAAGATCGATAACAAGACGTGCCTTACGAGGAGCAATACGAATTTGTTTAGCGACAGCTTTTGCTTGCATCAAAAGTTCCTCCTTTCGTTAGCGTGCACTTGTTTTCTTATCAGAGGAGATATGTCCGCGATAAGTTCTAGTCGGAGCAAATTCTCCAAGTTTATGTCCTACCATGTCTTCCGTAACATACACCGGTACATGCTTGCGTCCGTCATAAACAGCAATAGTATGTCCGATGAATTCCGGGAAAATGGTCGATCTGCGTGACCATGTTTTAATGACTCTTTTCTCGTCTTTTTCATTCAGCGCAACAACTTTTGTCATCAAATGACCATCGACAAAAGGTCCTTTTTTCAGGCTTCGGCTCATGAGTAGGCCTCCTTCCAAATAAACTATTTATAAGCACTTACTTCTTTTTACGGTGTCTGATGATAAATTGTTCAGAAGCATTTTTCTTGCTGCGTGTCTTGTAACCCATCGTTGGCTTGCCCCATGGTGACATTGGCGACTTGCGTCCGACTGGTGCTTTACCTTCACCACCACCATGCGGGTGATCGTTAGGGTTCATTACAGAACCACGGACCGTTGGGCGAATACCCTTCCAACGTGAACGTCCTGCTTTACCAACAGAAACAAGTTCATGTTCCAGGTTGCCGACTTGACCGATCGTCGCGCGGCATGTTTCAAGAACCATACGTACTTCGCCGGAAACAAGACGAATAAGCACATATTTTCCTTCTTTACCAAGAATCTGAGCGGAAGTTCCTGCAGAACGCACGAGTTGTCCGCCTTTTCCTGGTTTTAATTCAATATTATGAATCGTAGTACCTACTGGAATGTTCTTCAATGGAAGTGCATTTCCAACTTTAATGTCGGCATCGACACCAGATACGATCTGAGTTCCGACTTTAATGCCCTTTGGAGCAAGAATGTAGCGTTTTTCGCCGTCTACATAGTGAACAAGAGCAATGTTAGCCGTACGATTCGGATCATATTCGATCGTTGCGATCTTACCTGGTACGCCGTCCTTATTGCGTTTGAAGTCAATAACACGGTATTGACGTTTGTGGCCGCCGCCTTGGTGACGAACCGTCAGTCTGCCTTGATTGTTTCGGCCGGCCTTCTTTGGCAACGACTTCAGCAATGTTTTTTCCGGCGTATCCGTTGTAATTTCTGCGAAATCAAGTGAAGTCATATTTCTACGACCGTTGGTTGTCGGTTTGTACTTTTTAAGTGGCATGATCAGTAACCTCCTTCTTTAATATTCCTTATTCGCCTTCGTAAAAGTTGAGTTCTTTGCTTTCCGGCGTCAAAGTGACAACAGCTTTCTTACGGTTATTTGTATAGCCTGAATAGCGGCCGTAACGTTTCGGTTTACCTTTTACGTTCAACGTATTGACTTTAACAACTTTAACATCGAAAATGGCTTCCACAGCGCGTTTGATTTCAGACTTATTTGCCTTTGTATCAACGTCAAATGTGTATTTCTTGTCAGCCATCTGATCAGTTGTACGTTCAGTCAGTACGGGGCGCTTTATAATATCGCGAGGATCCTTCATTATCCAAGCACCTCCCCAAGCTTTGCCGCAGCTTCCTTGGTGACGATCAGTTTGTTGTGTGCAACGACATCAAGAACATTGACTTCGTTTGCAGCAAGTACCTTCACTCCAGGAATGTTGCGAGATGACAAAACTGCTGTTTCGTCAACGTCGTTTGTGACAATCAGTGCCTTGTCTGAAACAGACAAATTGTTCAATAGAGTAACAATTTCCTTTGTTTTCGGAGCTTCGATCTTCAGCGTATCCAGTACGATCAGATCATTTTCCCCTGCCTTGCCGGATAGTACCGACTTAATAGCAAGTCTGCGTACCTTCTTAGGCAATTTGTAGGAATAGCTGCGCGGTGTAGGTCCGAATACCGTACCACCGCCAACCCATTGTGGCGAGCGAATAGAGCCCTGACGCGCGCGACCGGTTCCTTTTTGTTTCCAAGGCTTGCGGCCACCGCCGCGTACAGCAGAACGATTTTTTACAGCATGTGTTCCTTGGCGTTGAGAAGCCTGTTGCATGACAACTGCTTGGTAAACAACATGTTCATTAGGTGTGATGCCGAATACAGCGTCTGCCAATTCAACAGTTCCTACTTCAGCGCCTTTTTGATCAAATACAGTTACTTCTGGCATGGAAGCGTCCTCCCTTCTTATTTAGCTTCTTTTGCTTTGAGTGCGGATTTTATAACAACATAGCTCTTCTTGGCACCCGGCACATTACCGCTGATGAGAATCAATTTGCGTTCCAAATCAACTTTGGCAATGACCAAGTTTTCAACAGTAACCGTTTCGCCGCCCATACGTCCGGCCAATTTCTTGCCCTTGAAGACGTGAGCCGGATCGATAACACCCATGGAACCGGGACGACGGTGATAACGAGAACCGTGTGTCATTGGTCCGCGGGACTGGTTGTTTCTCTTAATTGGGCCTTGATAACCTTTACCTTTCGAAGTTCCGGTTACGTCTACGACTTCTCCGGCTTTAAAAGTGTCGGCAGTTACTTCTTTGCCCAATTCGTAATCATCTAAATTTACATTACGGATTTCTTTAATGAAGCGCTTAGGTTCAGCCTTTGCCTTTTCAGCGTGTCCCTTTGCCGGTTTGGTAATTTTTGATGCTTTTGCATTATCAAAACCGATCTGTACAGCTTCGTAGCCATCCGTTTCAACCGTCTTCTTTTGAAGAACGATATTGTCGGATACATCGACAACCGTAACAGGGATCGCATCGCCATTTTCAGCAAAAATCTGAGTCATACCGATTTTCTTGCCTAAGATTCCCTTGCTCATCCGTAACACCTCCTGTTTGTTCTAAATAAATTATAATTTGATTTCAATGTCGACACCTGAAGGCAGATCCAGTCTCATCAGTGAATCTACCGTTTGGGGTGTAGGCTCAACAATATCAACTAAGCGTTTGTGAGTGCGCATTTCGAATTGTTCACGTGAATCTTTGTATTTGTGTACCGCACGCAAAATCGTATAAATCGATTTTTCAGTAGGAAGCGGAATCGGACCAGATACTTTAGCACCTGAACGTTTTGCCGTTTCCACAATTTTTTCAGCGGATTGATCCAAAATACGGTGATCATATGCCTTTAAACGAATGCGAATCTTTTGCTTTGCCATGTTGTATTCCCTCCTTTTTTCGTCCATTTTTCAAAAATAGACTTGCTCCACGAAAATTTCCAGATAGCCCGCCTTGGCAAAGGAGCCGGGTGTATCTGCAACCTTCCGCATCATTGCCAAAAAACCAACTTCACTATTATACCTAAATAGTAGGCACAAAGCAAGGCGAACCATCACTTTTTCAGTGACTTATACATTATAATGACTTTCTCATAAAAGATCAAATAAAAAATATAATTTATAGAACGACTTTGGTTTACATTCAATAAGTTAAAAAGGCAAAAAAAAAGAGCCCTCCGAAGAGAGTCCTTTTTCAGTCGACCATTATTCAACGATTTCGGATACAGAGCCGGCGCCTACCGTACGGCCGCCTTCACGAATAGAGAATTTTGTTCCCTGTTCGATAGCGATCGGAGCAAGCAGATCAACATCCATTTCAACGTTGTCGCCAGGCATTACCATTTCAGTTCCTTCAGGAAGAGTAATGGTTCCTGTAACGTCAGTTGTTCTGAAATAGAATTGTGGACGATAGTTTGTGAAGAATGGAGTATGACGTCCACCTTCTTCTTTTTTCAGAACGTAAACTTGAGCCTTGAATTTCTTGTGGGCAGTTACGGTACCTGGTTTAATCAAAACCTGGCCACGTTCAACGCCTTCGCGGTCAACACCACGGAGCAAAGCGCCGATGTTGTCGCCGGCTTCAGCGAAGTCAAGAGTTTTACGGAACATTTCAACGCCCGTTACAGTTGACTTCTTAGGAGCATCTGTCAAACCAAGAATTTCAACTTCATCGCCGATTTTAACCGTACCACGTTCAACACGTCCGGTTGCAACGGTACCACGACCTGTGATCGAGAATACGTCTTCGACAGGCATCATGAATGGCTTGTCATTTTCACGAACAGGAGTAGGGATGTATTCATCAACAGCCTGCATCAAGTCGAGAATATGTTGTTCTTCAACAGGATCGCCTTGCAATGCTTTCAAAGCAGAACCGCTGATTACAGGAACATCGTCACCAGGATAGTCATATTCGCTAAGAAGATCACGAACTTCCATTTCAACGAGTTCAAGAAGTTCAGGATCATCAACCTGGTCCGTCTTGTTCAAGAAGACAACGATCGCAGGAACACCTACTTGGTTAGCAAGAAGGATGTGTTCACGAGTCTGTGGCATCGGGCCGTCAACTGCGGAAACAACGAGGATTGCTCCGTCCATTTGAGCAGCACCAGTGATCATGTTCTTTACATAGTCGGCGTGCCCTGGGCAGTCAACGTGTGCATAGTGACGTGTGTCTGTTTCATATTCAACGTGTGCAGTCGAAATTGTAATTCCGCGTTCACGTTCTTCAGGAGCACCATCGATAGAATCGTAAGCGCGAGCCTGTGCTTTACCTGATTTAGCCAATACAGTTGTAATAGCAGCAGTCAGAGTAGTTTTACCGTGGTCAACGTGACCAATTGTACCGATGTTAACATGCGGTTTTGTACGTTCATAATGTTCTTTAGCCATGGATTGTATTATCCTCCTTTAATTCAATAGAAAGTTTAAAATTTATATGCAGTAAGAAAGTTGGCAAGCTTAGTGCCATCTTTCCTAGCTTACAATAAAATAAATGGTGTGACAATTAATTTAATAAGCATGCGCGGTTAAAGTAATTATTCACCGGTTGCCTTCTTAATAATTTCTTCACTGACGCTCTTCGGCACTTGTTCGTAGTGATCGAATTGCATCGTGAAGGTTCCGCGTCCCTGAGTTGCAGAACGAAGGTTTGTCGCATAGCCAAACATTTCCGCGAGAGGAACGTGAGCACTGACAACCTGAACACCTTGGCGTGCTTCCATGCCATCAACGCGTCCGCGGCGGCTTGTGATATCACCCATAATATCTCCTAAATACTCTTCAGGCATGCTGACTTCCACTTTCATGATCGGTTCAAGAATAACCGGTGCACACACAGATTTAGCGGCTTTCAATGCCATTGAAGCTGCAATCTTGAACGCCATTTCACTGGAATCGACATCGTGATAGGATCCGTCAACAAGACTTGCTTTCACGTCGATCAATGGATAACCGGCAAGCAATCCGTTTTGCAACGAATCTTTTAAGCCTGCCTCAACCGCAGGGATGTATTCACGAGGAACAACACCACCGACGATTTTGTTTTCGAATATGAATCCTTCGCCTTCTTTTTGAGGTTCGAATTCAATCCAAACGTGACCGTATTGACCACGACCGCCAGATTGGCGAATAAATTTACCTTCTGCTCTGCCTGCCTTGGTCAGCGTTTCACGATAAGCAACTTGCGGGTTACCGACATTCGCATCAACCTTGAATTCGCGACGCATACGGTCAACGATGATATCGAGGTGAAGCTCACCCATACCACCGATAATGGTCTGGCCGGTTTCTTCATCTGTATGCGTTTTGAAGGTTGGATCTTCTTCAGCAAGTTTTGCAAGGGCAATGCCCATCTTATCCTGATCTGCCTTCGATTTCGGTTCGATGGCAACATGGATAACAGGATCAGGGAATTCCATCGATTCAAGAACAATGAGATGATCCTCATCGCACAGTGTATCTCCGGTTGTCGTATTTTTCAAGCCGACTGCTGCTGCGATATCTCCAGAATAAACTTTTTTGATTTCGCTGCGGTGGTTGGCGTGCATTTGAAGAATACGTCCCATACGTTCACGATTGTCTTTCGTTGAGTTCTGTACATAAGAACCTGCTTCGATTGTTCCTGAATAGACACGGAAGAAAGTCAGCTTACCAACGAACGGGTCGGTCATTACTTTAAAGGCCAATGCCGCAAATGGTGCATTGTCGTCAGCCGGACGTAATGCTTCTTCGCCCGTATCTGGCAATGTACCCTTGATTGCAGGAACATCAAGCGGTGAAGGGAGATAATCAATGCATGCATCCAGTACGTGTTGAACACCTTTATTCTTAAAGGCCGTACCGCACAATACAGGATAGAATTTAACGGCACACGTTGCCTTACGAATTGCCGCTTTTAATTCTTCTACAGAGATTTCTTCGCCATTCAGATATTTTTCCATGATGTCGTCATCAACGTCAGCAACGGCTTCAACGAGTTTTTCATGGTATTCTTCAGCTTGTTCCTTGTATTCAGCCGGAATCTCTTCGGCATCTACAATGGAACCCTGATCGTCTTCATAAACATATGCCTGCATGTTTACCAAGTCGATTTCGCCTTGATAATTATCTTCAGCGCCCATTGGTAATTGAATCGGGTGAGCGTTCGCTTGAAGACGTTCATGCAATGTTTTGCAAGAATAAAGGAAATCAGCGCCGATCTTATCCATCTTGTTAACAAATACAATTCTAGGCACACCGTATGTCGTTGCCTGACGCCAAACAGTTTCTGTTTGTGGTTCAACACCGGATTGTGCATCAAGAACCGTTACGGCTCCGTCAAGAACACGAAGTGAACGTTCTACTTCAACAGTAAAGTCCACGTGTCCCGGGGTGTCGATAATGTTGATTCGATGGTTCTTCCATTGAGCGGTTGTCGCCGCAGATGTGATCGTAATTCCGCGTTCCTTTTCCTGATCCATCCAGTCCATTTGTGAAGCCCCTTCATGGGTTTCACCGATTTTATGGATACGGCCTGAATAGAAGAGAATACGCTCGGTTGTTGTCGTCTTGCCGGCATCAATGTGAGCCATGATACCGATATTGCGCGTCTTTTCCAAGGAGAATTCCCTTGCCATGGTTTTCTCTCCTTCCTAATAGTGGATGCTCAAAGTGTTAGGAAAAAAGAGTATAAGCATTTTCTTGACTCTTTCCAACTTCCATTTTGAACATCGATTTTTTTATTACCAGCGATAATGAGCAAAAGCTTTGTTGGCTTCAGCCATTTTGTGCATGTCTTCGCGTTTCTTAACCGATGCGCCGGTATTGTTTGAAGCATCGATAATTTCGTTTGCTAACCGTTCAACCATCGTTTTTTCTCCACGAAGTCTTGAATAGTTAACCAAGTAGCGAAGTCCTAAAGTCGTCCGGCGTTCAGGGCGAACTTCAACTGGCACCTGATAGTTAGATCCGCCGACACGGCGTGCTTTAACTTCAAGTACAGGCATAACATTCTTCAGTGCCTGTTCAAATACTTCCATAGGTTCCTGATTTGTACGTTCCTTAATCAGATCAAATGCCTGATAGAGAATGGTTTGCGCCTTTCCCTTTTTGCCGTCTTCCATAATCCGGTTGATCAAACGAGTGACCAGTTTGGAATTATAAAGCGGATCAGGTAATACATCGCGTCTTTCGACAGGGCCTTTTCTAGGCATGTTAATTCCTCCTCCCAGTTAATAGTGATTAAGCCTTAGGCTTCTTTGCGCCGTATTTCGAGCGGCCTTGCTTACGGTCAACAACACTAGCCGTATCCAGAGCGCCGCGGATAACATGATAACGCACACCAGGGAGGTCCTTCACACGTCCGCCGCGAATCAGAACAACACTGTGTTCCTGAAGGTTGTGGCCGATTCCCGGGATATAGGCGTTGACTTCGATATTGTTTGACAAACGAACACGAGCGTATTTACGAAGCGCAGAGTTTGGCTTCTTAGGTGTCATCGTTCCGACACGAGTGCACACGCCCCTCTTTTGTGGAGCAAAATCATCAGTCAACGATTTTTTGAAACTGTTGTAGCCTCTGTTTAATGCAGGCGCCGTAGACTTTTTGATTTTTGACTTACGTCCTTGACGAATTAATTGATTAATTGTAGGCATTTACCTGTTCCTCCTTTCAAATTTCTAAACCCACTGATCCAGGCGGTTCATTTCTCGCGCAAAAAAGTGTTTTTGCAAGGATCGCCTTGCAAAAACATCATTTTTTTATCGCAACAGCCGATGCTCCGACTTCAATGCCGCAAGCCTGGCCTAGCTTCTTCATTGAGGCCACTTTACTTACAGGCACTTTCAATTCTTCCGCAAGTATCAGTACTTTATTGGTTACACGCACATCTGCATCTTCGGCAATGACAACCTCTTTAACACGGTTTTCTTTCAACGCCTTGATTGCTTGCTTCGTGCCAATAATCACATCGTTCTTCGATTGTGTCACTTTTTCATAAGAAATCACGAAAGAATCCTCCAAAGTAACAAGTGTAAAAGAACACTCAGATATAATAGCACCCGCCCTTGACCATTGTCAATGGCTGAATCAACTTTCTTGATTCAACAGTGCTTCAACCGGTTCCGCTTTCGTATCCGAACCTTGTGCGTCGCCCTCAGTTTCAACAACAACATTACGATATTTCGGCATTCCGGTTCCGGCAGGAATGAGTTTGCCGATAATAACATTTTCCTTCAAGCCGAGCAGTTCATCAACTTTGCCCTTAATTGCGGCATCAGTCAGGACACGTGTCGTTTCCTGGAACGAAGCAGCGGACAGGAAGGAATCTGTTTCAAGTGCTGCCTTGGTGATACCAAGCAATACAGGATGCGCAGTCGCCGGTAATTTGCGATTAAGCAGCACATCGCGGTTGTCATCCTTAAAGCGATGAATATCAACAAGTGCTCCCGGTAATACGGTCGTATCTCCGCTGTCAATAACACGAACTTTACGCATCATTTGGCGTACCATGACTTCGACGTGTTTATCGCCGATTTCTACACCCTGCATACGGTAAACCTTTTGAACTTCACGCAGCAAATAATTTTGCACACCTTGCAGTCCGACAACATGAAGCAGTTCTTTAGGATCGATCGAGCCACTGATCAGCGGCTGTCCGGCTTTGACTTCATTGCCCTCAGCAACTTTCATTCGTGCACTCACCGGTACTGTATAGGTTCGGGTTTCCAATGCGCCTTTGACAACAATTTCGCGTTTATCCTTCAACTCGGTTACCGATGTAACGGTTCCGTCAATTTCAGTGATGGTTGCCTGGCCTTTAGGATTCCGGGCTTCAAACAATTCTTGAATACGCGGAAGACCTTGTGTAATGTCGTCTCCGGCAACACCGCCGGTATGGAACGTACGCATGGTCAGCTGAGTACCAGGTTCGCCAATTGATTGCGCGGCGATAATGCCAACGGATTCGCCCACTTCAACCTCTGAACCGGTAGCCAAGTTACGGCCATAGCATTTTTTGCAGACACCATGTCTTGTTTCACAGGTAAATACCGTACGAATTTCAACTTCGGTAATACCGGCTTCCACAATCTTGGTTGCTCTGTCTTCGTTAATCAGCTGGTTCTTCTTAACGAGTACTTCGTCAGTGTCTGGATGATAAACCGTTTGATTTGCCGTACGACCGACTAGACGGTCATACAAACTTTCAATTTCTTCGTTGCCTTCGCGAATCGCATGCACAAGAATACCGCGATCCGTACCGCAATCGTCTTCTCTGACAATGACATCTTGAGCAACATCGACAAGACGTCGAGTCAAGTAACCAGAGTTTGCCGTCTTTAGTGCGGTATCGGCAAGTCCCTTACGTGCACCGTGAGTTGAAATAAAGTATTCCAACACGGTCAGACCTTCACGGAAACTTGAAATAATAGGAAGTTCGATAATTCGACCAGAAGGATCGGCCATCAAACCACGCATACCGGCAAGCTGAGTAAAGTTCGATGCATTACCACGGGCACCGGAATCACTCATCATGAAAATCGGGTTGGTCTTTGCCAACGAATCCATCAGCTTGGATTGAATCGTATCTTTTGCATCGCTCCAAATGCCGACAATGCGTTCATAACGTTCATCCTCAGTGATTAAGCCTCGGCGGAACTGCTTCGTTACTTTCTGCACATTTTCTTCCGCATTATCAAGGATTTCTTTCTTTTCCGGAAGCACGATAACATCGGATACACCAACGGTTATTCCGGCTTTCGTCGAATATTGGAATCCAAGCGCCTTTAAGCGGTCAAGGAATTTAGAAGTCTCGGTAACTTTATACTTTTTAAATACTTCTGCAATAATGTGTCCGAGATACCCTTTCTTAAATGGCGGGATCTCTTCACGAGCGGCGATTTCCTTTGGAATATCCGAACCCATTGGTACAAAATATTTATTCGGAGTCGCAACCTGAAGATTTTTATCCGTTGGCTCATTAATGTATGGGAACGTCGGCGGCAGGACATGGTTGAAAATTAATTTCCCTGCCGTTGTCAGCAAGTATTGTTTATTTTGTTCTTCCGTAAACGTCGGATTATGCGTCGACGATGCGGGAATTGCAATCCGCGAATGCAGATGCAGGTAGCCGTTGTAGTAAGCGAGCATAACTTCATCCGCATCCTTGAAAATCTTACCTTCGCCAATAGCGCCTTTGCGTTCGAGTGTCAGGTAATAGTTACCCAGCACCATGTCCTGAGAAGGCGTAACAATTGGCTTGCCGTCTTTCGGGTTCAGGATATTTTGTGCACCAAGCATCAACAGACGAGCTTCCGCCTGCGCTTCGGCAGACAGTGGCACGTGAACGGCCATCTGGTCACCGTCAAAGTCCGCGTTGTATGCGGTACATACGAGTGGGTGAAGACGGATCGCACGTCCTTCTACTATTCTTGGTTCAAAAGCCTGGATACCGAGACGGTGCAGCGTAGGGGCACGGTTCAAGAGAACCGGATGTTCCTTAATAACATCTTCAAGAACACCCCACACATCCGCATGGATTTTCTCAACTTTGCGTTTTGCGCTTTTAATATTGTTGGCAATGCCGCGACTTACAAGCTCTTTCATAACAAACGGCTTGAACAGTTCCAAAGCCATTTCTTTTGGCAGCCCGCATTGATACATTTGCAACGTCGGACCTACAGCAATAACGGAACGGCCGGAATAATCGACACGTTTCCCGAGCAGGTTCTGGCGGAAGCGGCCTTGCTTTCCCTTTAACATATGGGAAAGTGATTTCAGCGGTCTGTTACCGGGTCCGGTAACCGGACGGCCGCGACGGCCGTTATCGATAAGTGAATCGACCGCTTCCTGCAGCATACGTTTTTCATTTTGAACAATAATGCTTGGTGCCCCTAATTCGAGCAGACGTTTCAAACGGTTGTTACGGTTAATAACTCTCCGGTAAAGATCGTTCAAATCGGACGTTGCGAAACGTCCGCCGTCTAGTTGAACCATTGGGCGAAGTTCCGGCGGAATGACCGGAAGTACATCCAGGATCATCCAAGAAGGTTCGTTACCGGACTCACGGAACGCTTCAATAACTTCGAGTCTTTTCACTGCACGCGTTCTTCTTTGTCCTTGAACACTCTTTAGTTCTTCCTGCAATGTATCTGATTCTTTGTCCAAATCAACATCTTGCAAGAGCTTTTTAATCGATTCGGCACCCATTCCGGCTTTGAATGTGTTACCGTATTTTTCACGGTAAGCACGATATTCTTTTTCGGACAGCAGCTGTTTTTTCTCAAGCGGAGTATCACCTGGTTCGGTCACTACATAAGAGGCAAAGTAGATAACTTCTTCCAGTGCTCTTGGAGACATATCCAGCAAAAGTCCCATCCGGCTCGGAATGCCTTTGAAATACCAAATATGGGATACAGGAGCAGCCAGCTCAATATGACCCATGCGCTCTCTGCGGACCTTTGCCCGAGTAACTTCAACACCGCAACGATCACAAACAACGCCCTTGTACCGGACGCGTTTATATTTACCGCAATGACACTCCCAGTCCTTGGTAGGCCCGAAGATGCGTTCGCAGAACAAGCCGTCCTTTTCCGGTTTCAGTGTTCGGTAATTGATTGTCTCAGGTTTTTTTACTTCACCGTGAGACCATGACCTGATTTTGTCAGGTGAAGCTAAACCAATCTTCATAAATTCAAATTTATTGACATCCAGCAAGGGGGCAACCTCCCTTATATTTTCAGTGTCTGGCATAAAGTGCCATCGCTTTAGTTCACCGAGTTGTTGTATGTTAGAAAACTATTTTGCTGCTTAGGAAAAAGAGCAGTTGAATCGTTTTCCAGGCGCAAAACATATTCTATAAGAGGTTGATTCATAGAACTCAGACTTGGACGTTCAAACTGTCATCGAGTGTCTCTTCTTCGTCCTCAAGTTCTTTAATGACGATTTCCGAGTGGTCGCCGTCCAAAACCTTGACATCCATGCCAAGACTCTGAAGTTCTTTAATGAGTACCTTGAATGATTCAGGAACGCCTGGTTCAGGGACATTCTCACCTTTGACAATGGACTCATACGTTTTCACACGTCCAACAACGTCATCAGACTTCACAGTCAGGATTTCTTGAAGTGTATGTGCGGCACCGTAAGCTTCAAGTGCCCACACTTCCATTTCACCGAATCGCTGACCACCGAACTGGGCTTTACCACCGAGCGGCTGTTGTGTAACCAACGAATATGGGCCGGTCGAACGTGCATGGAGTTTATCGTCAACCATGTGTGCCAGTTTAATCATATACATAACTCCGACTGAAACACGGTTATCGAAAGGTTCACCAGTACGTCCATCATAAAGGACTGTCTTTCCGTCTCGGGAAAGTCCGGCTTCTTCAAGTGTGCTCCAAACATCCTCTTCGCGTGCACCGTCAAAAACAGGTGTTGCAATGTGGATACCCATTTCTCGAGCAGCCATCCCAAGGTGAAGTTCAAGCACCTGACCAATATTCATACGGGAAGGCACACCAAGTGGATTAAGCATGATGTCCAGCGGACGTCCGCTTGGCAAAAATGGCATATCTTCTTCAGGAAGAATTCTGGAAATGACACCTTTGTTTCCGTGGCGTCCTGCCATTTTATCTCCTTCATGAATCTTTCTCTTCTGAACGATGTAAACACGGACAAGTTCATTAACACCCGGTGGCAGTTCGTCTCCCGCTTCACGTGTAAAGATCTTGACATCGTGTACAATTCCGCCGCCGCCATGTGGTACTTTCAGTGATGTGTCACGCACTTCACGCGCTTTTTCACCAAAAATAGCATGGAGCAGCCGTTCTTCCGCCGTAAGCTCTGTAACCCCTTTAGGCGTTACTTTACCTACAAGAATATCACCGTCGCGTACTTCCGCACCGACACGAATAATGCCGCGATCATCGAGATTCTTCAATGCATCTTCGCCGACATTCGGAATATCGCGGGTAATATCTTCAGGTCCAAGCTTCGTATCACGTGCATCAGATTCATATTCCTCTATATGAATAGAAGTATATACGTCGTCTTTCACGAGTTTTTCGCTCATGATGACAGCATCTTCATAGTTGTAACCGTTCCATGTCATGAATCCGACAAGCACGTTTCGGCCAAGTGCCAATTCGCCCTTATCCATGGAAGGTCCGTCAGCGATGATTTCGCCCTTGTCAACAACCATACCTGTCTCAACAATCGGTTTTTGATTGTAGCACATACCTTGGTTGGAGCGTACGAATTTTGAAAGTTTGTATGAAACAACATCGCCTTCAGTTTCTCGGCCGTCAATGGTTTCCAAAGTACGTATTTTAATCACACGTGCCGAAACATATTCAACACGGCCGCGGAATTTTGAACGGATTGCTGCCCCTGAATCGCGGGCAGATACATATTCCATTCCTGTTCCGACAAGCGGCGCTTCTGGACGAAGTAACGGCACGGCCTGACGCTGCATGTTGGCACCCATCAGTGCACGGTTGGAATCGTCGTTCGCAAGGAACGGGATACAAGCTGATGCAACAGACACAACCTGCTTAGGCGATACGTCCATATAATCGACACGTTCTTTATGAACAACCAAGTTCTCACTACGGAAACGGGCAAGAATATGATCATCCATGAATTCGCCGTCGTCGCTCAACTCGGCGTTTGCCTGAGCTACAACGTAGTTATCTTCCTCATCGGCAGTCAAGTAATCTATGTGTTCGGTTACTCTGCCGGTATCCGGATCTACGCGACGATATGGCGTCTCAATGAAGCCATATTTATTAACGCGCGCATAACTGGACAGTGAGTTGATCAAGCCGATGTTCGGACCTTCAGGTGTTTCAATCGGACACATACGTCCATAGTGAGAGTAGTGTACGTCACGCACTTCCATGCCGGCACGTTCACGAGTCAAACCGCCAGGTCCGAGAGCAGACAGTCTTCGCTTATGGGTCAATTCGGCCAGAGGATTTGTCTGGTCCATGAACTGCGAAAGCTGTGAACTTCCGAAGAATTCTTTTATTGACGCAATGACAGGACGAATGTTGATCAGTGCCTGCGGTGTAATGCTGTTTGTATCTTGGATGGACATACGTTCGCGAATGACACGTTCCATTCGTGACAAGCCGATACGGAACTGGTTCTGCAGCAGTTCGCCGACAGAACGGAGACGACGGTTGCCCAAATGATCGATATCATCGGTATCGCCAATTCCATGAAGCAGATCAAAGAAATAGTTAATTGAAGAAAGAATATCGGCCGGTGTAATATGCTTGATTGATCGGTCAATCACACAATTGCCCATTACGCTGACCACTTTACCCTTGTCTTCATCGAGAGGCGAGTACACATTGATTTTTTGAACTCGGATCGTTTGTCCTGCGATCACACCATCGGTTGGCGTATATTCTACAAAGCCGAGTTTTTTCTCAATAGTCGGCAAAAGTCGATCGAGAGTACGGCGGTCAAGCAGAGTACCTTCATCAGCAACAATTTCCCCTGTTTCCGGATCTACCAGTTTCTCAGCCAATCTCTGATTAAATAATCTGTTCTTAATATGAAGCTTTTTGTTCATTTTATAGCGGCCGACATTCGCCAAATCATAACGCTTTGGATCAAAGAATCTTGCTTCGAGCAAGCTTTTCGCGTTTTCAACAGTCGGCGGTTCGCCAGGACGAAGACGTTCATAAATTTCTACAAGCGCTTTATCCGTGCTGTCGGTATTGTCTTTTTCCAGTGTATTTCTCAGATATTCGTCTTCTCCAAGAAGATCGATAATCTCTTGATCCGTACTGAATCCAAGGGAACGCAAAAGAACCGTTACGGGCACTTTCCTTGTACGGTCGATTCTTACATAGACGACATCTTTTGCATCCGTCTCATATTCAAGCCATGCACCACGGTTAGGAATAACCGTTGCACCAAAGCCTTTTTTGCCATTCTTGTCGACTTTATCATTAAAGTAAACGCTTGGCGAACGCACCAACTGGGAAACGATCACTCGTTCCGCTCCGTTGATAATGAAGGTACCTGCTTCCGTCATCAATGGGAAATCACCCATGAATACTTCTTGCTCCTTCACTTCGCCTGTTTCTTTATTAATTAGCCGAACTTTTACGCGAAGCGGCGCGGCATACGTCACATCCCGCGATTTTGATTCATCAACTGAATACTTTGGTTCTCCCAAACTATAGTCGACAAACTCCAAAATTAGATTTCCCGTAAAATCTTCCACCGGAGAAATATCCTGAAACATTTCTCGGATTCCTTCGTCAAGGAACCACTGATAGGAGGCGGTCTGAATTTCAATAAGATTAGGGAGTTCCAGCACTTCTTTAATCCGAGCGTAGCTCCTGCGTTGGCGGTGGCGTCCGTATTGTACGAGTTGACCTGTCAACTATTTCACCCCTCAAATCAAGCATATTGAAAAAATCGGCAAACCATACTTCTTAAGCTTACCGCAGTCCAAAAATTATTTGATTAGTTTTCCCAAAATTAGGGATCCCTATACCTACAAAAATATCCATGTTAGCATTAAGACATAATATCATAGACAAAATTTAATGTCAACCTTTTCTCGCACAAAAAATAAAGTATCCTTTTTTCTTTGCGACTACATCGACTCGTTTGTATAACGTTTGGAGCATTTTCAAAGCGGACGGCGCACCTTGTTTCTTTTGGATAACCGTCCAAAGTTCACCATTTTCTTTTAAAAAACGATGAGCATCTTTAAAAATCTGGTGGACAACTTGTTTACCTGCCCTGATCGGCGGATTAGTGAGAATCGCGGCAAATTCTCCGGATACATGTTCAAATAAAGAGCCTTGCAGCACCACAGGCGCAACTTGATTTTCCGCAGCATTTTTCTTCGCCAGTGCCACGGCTCGCTCATTGATATCAACCATTGTCACCTTTCGCTTAGAAAAAGCCTTTGCAAGCGCAATTCCAATCGGACCATACCCGCATCCCATATCTAAAAAATCTCCTAATACTGCAGGTTCGCGAAAACTTTCAATTAAAAGCGAGGATCCAAAATCAATTGCATTTTTTGAAAAAACACCTGCATCCGTCGTAAAAATCAGGTCATGCTGCCGCAATGTGGCGTTCAAGGCATGCGGCTTGCTTTCCGCATGGGGATGCTCCGAATAATAGTGTTCTGCCATATGCATCAGCCCCCTTTAAAAATCAGAATCATGTTCTGTTGATTGTCCAGCGGCGTCTTGACCAATGTACTTCTCGGAGGAAAAAGAAAAAGCCCGCGCAAGCGCGGGCTTTTTCTAGAACTTATTTCAGTTCTACTTTTGCGCCAACTTCTTCAAGTTTGCCTTTGATTTCTTCGGCTTCTTCTTTAGCAGCGCCTTCTTTTACAGGACTTGGAGCACCGTCAACCAATGCTTTTGCATCTTTCAGGCCAAGACCAGTGATTTCGCGGACAACCTTGATAACCTTGATCTTTTGTGCGCCAGCTTCTGCAAGAATTACATCGAATTCTGTTTGTTCTTCAGCTGCACCAGCACCTGCACCAGCTTGAACAGCAACCTGAGCTGCTGCAGTTACACCGAATTCTTCTTCAATTGCTTTAACGAGATCGTTCAATTCAAGCACGGACATTTCTTTAACCGCGCTGATGATTTCTTCCTTAGTCATTGATAATCCTCCTCATTTTTCGTTCTATTTTAAATGATTTTTTTACAATTAAGCTTCTTGTTCTTTCTTTTCGGCAACAGCTTTGACGCCCAAAGCGAGCTTTTGAATTGGGGCTTGCAGAACATTTGCCAACATAGAAAGCAATCCTTCTCTGGATGGCAGTTCTGCAAGAGCTCTAATTTCATCAACCGAAGCCAGTTTGCCTTCGATAACGCCCGCTTTGATTTCAAGAGCTTCGTGTTCCTTTGCAAAGTTATAGAGTACTTTTGCCGGAGCAATGACATCTTCTTTGCTGAAAGAAACTGCTGTAGGTCCCTTCAAGGAATCGTCAAGGTCGGAAAGACCAACAATTCCAGTCGCACGGCGTGCAAACGAGTTCTTATATACTTTGTAATCAACGTTTGCTTCTCGCAATTGTTGGCGAAGTTCTGTAACTTCCGCTACAGTAAGGCCGCGATAGTTAACAACGATTGTTGCGACGCTGTCTTTTAATTTGCCGGCAATTTCGTCAACAACTTTCTTTTTGCCTTCTAAGACTTTCTCGTTACTCATGATAAATGGCACCTCCTCTTTCAGAATCTATCCGTATCAGTATTTCCCCCACTTTTAGGCCTATCAAAAAGCCCTCGATCCAAACGGCTCGAGGGCGTAATCTATCAAACAAAAAGTTATCAAGAACTCGCTAAACCTCGGCTGGGATTTATTAAGCATGAATCATGCCCCTGCTGTCTACGGCTAATCATTCAATTAACACAACATGAACTATTATATTGAGTTTGCCAAAGCATGTCAACCTAATTATTCCGTGTCAGTCAATTATTTTACAGATGCAACGGCAACTTTTACGCCAGGTCCCATTGTTGACGAAACTGCGATGTTCTTCATGTATGTGCCCTTAGCTGCTGCAGGTTTAACCTTGATCAGCGTTTCAACAAGCACCTTGAAGTTTTCAACCAGCTTTTCCTCGTCAAAGGAAACTTTACCGATCGGCACATGAACATTTCCGTCTTTCTGAGCACGGTATTCAACTTTACCGGCTTTAATTTCTTTAACGGCTTTTTCAACGTCAAAAGTTACAGTGCCCGTTTTCGGGTTCGGCATTAAGCCTTTCGGTCCGAGAACACGTCCAAGACGGCCAACTTGTGCCATCATGTCCGGCGTAGCAACAACCACGTCAAAGTCAAACCAGCCGCCGCTGATCTTTTCAACATACTCTGCTTCGCCAACGTAATCTGCTCCGGCAGCTTCCGCTTCCTTAGCTTTGTCACCTTTTGCAAAAACGAGCACACGCTGCGTTTTACCTGTACCGTTTGGCAATACAACGGCACCGCGAACCTGCTGGTCGTTCTTCCGTGTGTCGACGCCCAAACGGACAGCAACATCAACGGATTCATCGAATCCGGCAGAAGCGATTTTCTTTACCAAGCTGACGGCTTCTTCAACGTCATACGTTTTTGAACGATCGACCGCTTTAGCTTGTTCTTGATACTTTTTACCTCTTTTAGCCATTTGAAATCCTCCTTCGTGGTATTAACGGTTTGCATATGACCTCCCACCAACCATAAACAAATGCGCGAAACAAAGCTTTGTTTATTTGCGCGCTTCCCGATCAGTCTTCGACAACGATGCCCATGCTGCGCGCAGTTCCTTCGACCATACGCATAGCGGATTCAACATTTGCCGCGTTCAGATCAGGCATTTTCAGTTCGGCGATCGCGCGTACCTTGTCGCGTTTGATCGTTGCAACTTTTTTCGTATTCGGTGTACCTGAGCCGGATTGAATGCCTGTTTCTTTCTTAAGCAGAACGGCAGCCGGCGGCGTCTTTGTGATGAACGTAAACGAACGGTCTTCATAAACAGTAATTACGACCGGAATGATCAGACCTGCCTGATCGGATGTCCGAGCGTTGAATTCTTTACAAAAGCCCATAATGTTAACGCCCGCCTGACCCAATGCCGGACCAACTGGCGGAGCCGGATTTGCTTTACCTGCTGGAATTTGCAGCTTAACTAGCTTGATTACTTTCTTTGCCATGAGAGCACCTCCCTACAACAATTTGTGGTACGGGTTGCCCCTTCCACTCCTAAATTACCTCTATGGCTTCTTGCACTTCATGTGACTTGCGATGGTGAGATCGGATAAAATCATACAAACATCAAGATTATACAATCGGCAAGCACAAATTGCAAGGTTTGATCGTGCGGCTATTGCTTTTCTGCCCGCAAAAAAAGATTTAATCGAGTTTTTTCACTTGATTAAAGTCGAGTTCCAACGGTGTTTCACGTCCGAACATATTCACATGCACTTTCAATTTGCTCTTCTCTTCATCAATGCTTTCAACACTTCCAATAAAGTCGGCAAATGGGCCTTCTTTTACTTTAACTTGCTCTTTTATTTCAAAATTGGCGTCGCTTACCTTTTCTTTCAATCCCATCTGTTTCAGAATGGCATCTACTTCGTCCGGCAAAAGCGGGATCGGTTTTGAACCGGCGCCTGTCGATCCGACGAAGCCTGTAACTCCCGGTGTATTACGCACAACATACCAAGAATCGTCGGTCATCACCATTTCCGTAAGAACGTAGCCGGGAAATACTTTTTTCATTGCTGTTTTCTTTTGACCGTTCTTAATTTCTGTTTCTTCTTCCATGGGTACAAGAACACGGAAAATTTTATCCGCCATACCCATGGTCTCAACCCTTTTCTCCAGGTTGGTCTTTACTTTGTTCTCATAACCCGAGTATGTGTGAACAACATACCAGTTCTTCTCCATATCGTTCTTCCTCCAAATGATCCATTCGCTTTTCGCCGATTACAATCAGCCTTGATAAAGAATCATTGATTTGTGATCACGTGCAGAAGCTGGGAAATTCCCAGATCAATGACAACGAAAAAGAGTGCAAGAAAGACCACAGTTACAATAACGGTAACCGTGTATCTCAACAGTTCTTTTCTTGTCGGCCAAGTGATTTTTTTCGATTCAGTGACAATGTTTTGAAAAAATTTACCGGTCCCCTTGATAATGCCCGCCATAGGTACTACCTCCGCTAGTCAGATTATTTCGGTGTCTGTTCTTTCGTATATGTCTTGCAATTTCTGCATGATTTATAGATGATTTAACCTGCATTTCGCGTACCCGAATCATGTTCTGAATATAGGCTGCGGGTCTGGGACAGGCCGTCTCACTCCGTGACGATGCCCATGCCGTCAGGGGAAAGAAGCCTGCATTTTCTGCAAGTAAAAGAAAGAAAGGCGCTGATTCGCCTTTCTTGTTGTTTGTCATATACTCTTTGTACTTTACCATAAAAAAACACAGCCTGTCAATGATCCGTCAGGCTGTGCTGTTTCAAATACTGAATTCCTGATATTGCATGCAGTGTTCGAGCTTGCGTTTCACACGCTGCAATGCATTATCAATCGATTTAACATGCCTTTTTAAATCAACCGAAATTTCTTGATAAGTTCTTCCGTCAAGATACTGCCTAAGTACTTTGCGCTCTAAATCACTTAAAACACGCGACAGCTTCTCCTCAATATCATCATATTCTTCACGGCTGATCAGCATCTGTTCAGGGTTGCTTGACTGCGCTTCGCAAACAACATCCATCAGTGTCCGTTCGGATTCTTCATCGTAGATCGGTTTATCAAGTGAAACATAAGAATTCAGCGGAATATGTTTTTGCCTCGTCGCTGTCTTAACGGCTGTAATCATCTGACGCGTGATACACAATTCTGCAAATGCTTTAAATGACGCCAGCTTGTCTCCCCGATAGTCGCGGATCGCTTTAAACAGTCCAATCATTCCTTCTTGAATGATATCCTCGCGATCAGCACCGACCAGAAAATAAGCTTTTGCTTTGCCGCGCACAAAATTCTTATATTTAAAAATGAGATATTCCAGGGCTTGGTTATTTCCTTCGTGAACCGCTTTCAATAGTTCTGCATCGTCTAGTGAACCAAAAGCTGCATTTGCCTTAACCGGATTATCAATCATCTTTAATCCCCCCGAGCACTTGGATGCCTTTTGTTAGAACATTATACATTACAATTTTTTAAATTGTCAATAAAATTCAAAACCCTCTGCGCATTTGTTCCAGTTTCTTTCGAGTTGCCTCATCAAGATAAATTTTCGTTATTGACGAAGAAGTTCGTTCATTCATGGTGCTTTTCTTAATCTCTTTTTCTATTTTCCCAATTTCTTCAATCAGCTCCCGCGACGGTTTTCTGAGTGCTCCTTGAGAAAAAACCGCCCATTGCTCAGCCATGTCCGACGTTGCGACATGGATCCGGGTCTTTACATTCTGTAATTTTTTGATTAGTCCTTCGATCTTTTGATCCGCTTTTTCACTTTTCTTGGTGTAAATGATTTCGATCTTCGATTTTTTCGTTTTCGTCTCTTTTCCAGGGATTAAATAAGCATCGAAAATTAAAATCACACGCCAGCCGGTGACTGCCTGATACTCCGATAATTTATCAACCAGCAAATCGCGGGCACTTTCAAAATCATTTTTCTGAAGTGCCTTCAATTCGGTCCAAGCCCCTATCACATTGTAGCCGTCGACAATCAGAATATCGTTCATCACGCATCACCCTTGCTCTTCGCGGCGCCGAAGCACCTCATACATCAATAAGCTTGCGGCAACTGAAGCATTTAAAGAGGTTACTTTGCCGCGCATTGGCAAACTGATCAGAAAATCACATTTCTTTCGCACAAGCTGGGACATGCCAGCTCCTTCATTGCCAATGACTAGACAGATCGGAATTGAAAAATCAGCAGATCGATAATCTTCACTGCCGTCGGCTGCCGTTCCTGCGAACCAGACTCCTCTCTTTTTCAACACTTCCATGGTACTGGCAAGATTAGCGACCCGCACGACCGGCACATATTCAATCGCACCGGTCGATGCTTTTGCGACAATTGACGTCAATCCGACCGAATGCCGTTTCGGAATAATCACGCCGTGACAGCCTGCAGCATCTGCCGTTCTTAAAACAGATCCTAAATTATGTGGATCTTCGACATTATCCAGCATCATAAAAAACGGCTGCTCGCCGCGACTTTCGGCAAGGGCGAAAAGGTCGTCCAATTCTGCATAGCGGTATGCCGCTATAGAAGCGACTACGCCTTGGTGCTGGGCTGATTTAGACAGTTGATCTAATTTCTGTTTAGGCACAAACTGAAAGGCGATGCCGTTAGACTTAATTAAATCAAGCAGCTCGCTCAGACCCTTTCCCTCTTTGTTCAGCCATACTTTATTTATTTCTCTTCCCGATCGAATGGCTTCTGAAACAGGATGCCGTCCGATGATCCATTCATCATTCATTATTGACCGCTCCCTTCGACCGGTTGATTCACAAACATTTTCTCCATGATTTCATCAATTCGTGCTTCTTTTCCAAGGAAAAACAACGTTCCGATTAATGCCTCAAAACCAGTGCTGAAATTATACGTCTGAACGTCTGTGTTCCTTGGAACCGAATGGGATTTTGCATTGCGTCCCCGCCTGACCACAGCCCATTCTTCCTCCGTGAGAAAACCTTCATCCATCAGTTCATGAAGAAATCTGGATTGTGATTTTGCGGAGACATAGTCTACGGCTAAAACATGAAGTGCATGAGGTTTAGATACACCGGATTTAGCAATAATTTCTTGACGTACATAGACTTCAATCACAGCATCGCCCATATAAGCCAATGCCAGGCTGTTGAGCAGATTCGGGTCGGTTTTTGTTCCGTTCAGTCTCATTCAAGTCCTCTTTTCCAGCGTACGCCTTGAGGAGTGTCTTCCAGGATGATTCCCGCTTCCTTTAGTTGGTCGCGGATACTGTCGGCAACGGCAAAATCGCGTTGTTTTCTGGCATCTTCACGTTTTTGAATCAAGGCTTCAACTTCATTGTCTAATATACTTCCCGACTCGTCTTCAAGTTTCAAACCCAGCACCGCAGATAATTCGGTCAACGCTTGTAGATACGCACCCAGATCATTTTTCGAAGCACTCTCATTTTGAAGGGCAATATTGGCATCCCGCGCAATATCAAAAAGAACAGCAATTGCATTGGCTGTATTGAAGTCGTCATCCATGGCTTCAATAAATGGTTTTCGATAATTTTCGACAAGTACTTCATTAATTTTTTCTGAGTGACCCGTACCGCCCAACCGGTGGTTCAAATTATAGTGCGTTGTCTTTAAACGACCGAACGCCTGAACCGCATCATTCAACAATGCATCACTAAAATTAATCGGGTGGCGATACTGAACGGATAAGATGAAAAAGCGGATCACTTGCGGATCAAATTTTTTTATCAGATCGTGAACAAGAATCACATTGCCAATCGATTTCGACATTTTTTCATGATTAATTTGAATATGTCCGTTGTGCAGCCAATAATGAGCCATGGTTTCATGATGCAGCGATTCGGACTGAGCAATTTCATTTTCATGGTGCGGGAATGCAAGGTCCGTGCCGCCCGCATGAATATCGATGGTATCACCCAAATATTTTTCAACCATAGCCGAGCACTCGATGTGCCAGCCCGGTCGACCTTCGCCCCACGGACTCGCCCATTTGATTTCGCCAGGCTTTGCCGCTTTCCACAATGCAAAATCCAAAGGGTCCTCTTTGTTCTCGCCAATTTCAATTCGGGCACCCGACTTCAGATCATCAATGGACTGATGGGAGAGCTTGCCGTAATCTTTAAATTTTCGTGTTCTGAAGTACACATCGCCTTCCGATTCGTACGCATATCCGGCGTCCACCAGCTTGCTGATGAATGCAATGATCTCCGGCATCGTTTCTGTCGCCCGAGGATGCACGGTTGCTGTCTTCACGTTCAACGCACCGGTATCTTCCTTGTATGCCTTAATGAACTGTTCTGCGATTTCAGGTACTGATTGATGACGTTCCTTTGACGCATTGATCAACCGATCATCAACATCGGTAAAGTTTGACACATACCTCACTATATACCCGCGATACTCAAAATACCTGCGAACCGTGTCGAAAACGACCGCCGGACGCGCATTGCCAATATGAATGTAGTTATAAACGGTCGGGCCGCACACATACATTCGAACTTTATTTTTTTCTATTGGATGGAACAGTTCCTTTTTTCTCGTCAGCGTATTATAAACTTTTAAAGCCATTTTGATCTCACTCCTTTTCTTTTTGTACACGCTTCAACGCTTGCAGCTCTACTTTCAGCTTGTCGACTTCCATTTCTAACTGATGCATTTTTTCGGCCACCGGATCAGGAAGGTCCGCATGGTTCAAGTCATGATGATGCACCTTTAATCCATTCTGTCTGACGACGCGTCCCGGAATACCGACCACTGTCGAATTGGATGGAACATCATGCAGAACAACTGATCCCGCACCGATTTTGGAATGATCGCCGATCGTAATTGATCCAAGCACCTTTGCGCCTGCTGATATAAGCACATCATTTCCTACCGTTGGGTGCCTCTTTCCCTTTTCTTTACCGGTACCGCCAAGGGTAACCCCTTGAAAAAGGGTCACATCATCGCCGATCTCACAGGTTTCTCCAATAACAATGCCCATACCGTGATCCATAAAGAAACGCCTGCCGATCCTTGCTCCCGGATGGATTTCAATGCCTGTAAAAAAACGTGAAAACTGTGACAAAGCACGCGCGAGAAAGTAGCGTTTCTTCTTCCACAGCCAGTGCGCCATTCGATGCGACCAGATCGCGTGCAAGCCGGAGTATGTCATAATCACTTCCCATTTGCTTCTCGCCGCAGGATCCTGGTCAAACACATTGTTCAGATCTTCTGCAATAATGCCGCTCACGTGCACTTTCCTCCTCCATCTTCATCATTACATCGCATAAGTTAAACGCTCTTCGCTATATCCGGTCAACAAATAGATTAGATTCCCATGTACGAAAAAAAGCATCTTTGTGCCGGTTGACACAAAGACGCCTTTAGACGCGGTTCCACTTTGTTTGAGATCATTCTCCACTCATATGCCGATAACGGCGGCTTCCGTTTTCGCCTACTAATCTCCGTTCAGCGATCAACTCAGAGGGGCAATTCAGCAATTCGCTTCCCAAACGGCTTGCAGCCTAAGGCCGTTTTCTCTGCGGGGGGAGTTGCGAATACCTACTCAACCTCTTCATCGTCTTCTATCACACATTATGCGTGTTTTTTTAAAATGTCTACTTTGACTAATTCAGAATTGTTAAAGGAATCGTTCAGACTTTCTGCTCGGTCGACAAGTAATGCTCTAATCTTTTCAACACAAGATCTCTTCCCAACAATTCCAAAGCTTCCGGAAGTTCAGGGCCGTGGGCCGAACCCGTCGCAATCACGCGGATCGGCATATACAATTTCCAACCGCGCTGCTTCGTTTCTTTCTGCGTTACCTTTATTTTAGGGGCAATTGCTTCCGCTGTCCATTCGGTAAGTCCCCTCAGTTCGCGATCGAACACCGTAAGTACATCGGTTACTTGTTCACCGTCAAGAATTTTCTCTTCATCTTTCGTCAATTCCGTTTTCGCAATGTCTTTATTAAAGAACATGTCGCACAAATTGACAATATCTGCACCAAAATGAAGCTGTTCTTGATATAAAAGTACAACACGTGTTGCCCAGTCACGCTGCTCCTCAGTCATTTCAGACGGAATAAGACCAGCGTCAACCATATAAGGCAATACCATTTGCACATACTCTTCTTTTGGCATCTTCTTAATATACTGACCATTCATCCATTCAAGCTTCGATTTATCAAACATCGCAGGCGATTTGCTTAATCGGCTGGCATCAAACAGCTTAATAAATTCATCGCGAGAGAAGATCTCCTCTTCTCCTTTTGGCGACCAGCCAAGCAATGTAATAAAGTTAAACAATGCTTCCGGCAAAAAGCCCATATTCTTATATTGCTCAATAAATTGAACAATACTGTTATCGCGCTTGCTCAGCTTTTTATGGTTTTCGTTAACAATCAAGGTCATGTGACCGAATGTTGGCGGCTGCCAGCCAAATGCACGGAACAGAAGAATTTGCTTCGGCGTATTTGAAATATGCTCTTCACCGCGAAGAACATGAGTCATTTTCATCAGATGATCGTCGACGACAACGGCAAAGTTATACGTCGGAACCCCATTCTGCTTGACGATCACAAAATCACTGACGTCATTGGATTCAAAGGTTACGTGACCTTTAACAATGTCGTCAAATTCAATTTTCTGATCATCAGGGATACGGAACCGAATCGTTGGTTTTCGTCCTTCTGCTTCAAATTGCGCAATTTGTTCCGACGTCAGATGACGGCACTTGCCTGAGTATCCAGGTGTCTGACCGTTTGCCATCTGTTCCTCACGCTCTGCCTTCAATTCTTCAGGCGTGCAGTAGCATTTATAAGCAAGACCTTTGTCAAGCAACTCCTGCCAATACTTCTTGTAGATATCCAAACGCTCCATCTGGCGATATGGACCGTATTCACCGCCGACATCGACACTCTCGTCCCATTCAAGGCCGAGCCATTTCAAGTATTTCAACTGGCTCTCTTCTCCGCCTTCTACATTACGTTTCTGGTCGGTGTCCTCAATACGAATAATAAATTTGCCGCCGGCATGGCGTGCAAACAGGTAATTAAAAATTGCGGTACGCGCGTTCCCGATGTGCAGAAAACCTGTCGGACTCGGCGCATAGCGTACCCTGACTTCTTCTGTCAACGCATTCACCACTTTCTGTTATTCTTATTTATTTTAGCACGTTCTCCTCCTGGGAGGGTCACAAATTGCGCGAAAAAATGAAGAATTGATCGTTTCTTTTGCATCAATTGCTCTGGTCGGCTTCTACTTTTTCAACAAGACAAATAGCTTCTGCAGCAATACCTTCCCCTCGTCCTGTAAACCCAAGCTTTTCCGTTGTCGTTGCTTTCACGTTTACTTGTCCCGTCTCTACGTTCAGCACATCAGCAATCACACGGCACATTTCCCCAATATACGGTGCAAGCTTAGGTTTTTGGGCAATAACAACACTGTCAACATTGCTGATTTCAAAACCTTTTGAGCGGACGATGGCGGCTACTTCTTCGAGCAGTTTCTTGGAATCCGCTCCTTTATAAGCTTCATCCGTATCAGGAAAATGCTTTCCTATATCCCCTTCGGCAACAGCGCCGAGCAGCGAGTCGCTGATCGCATGAAGCAGTACGTCTGCATCCGAATGTCCGACGAGCCCGAGCTCATAGGGAATCGTCACACCACCGATAATCAAGTCGCGATTCTCAGCGAATTGATGGACGTCAAATCCGTGACCGATTCTCATTAGTCATTCCTCCTCTCTCTCCATGAACAGCTGGGCGATATCCAGATCTTCAGGCGTTGTCAGTTTAATGTTGTGATAGCTGCCTTCAACAATCCGGACCGGTAAGCCCATCCGTTCAACGAGTGATACATCATCCGTACCCATGAAGTGTGCCTTCATGCTTTCCTGGTGTGCTTTACGGATCACGGACAATCGAAAAGCTTGCGGGGTTTGGGCTGCCCACAAGCTTTTTCTCTCTAATGTTTTTTCTACTTGAAAATCTGCTGCTTGTTTGATTGTATCTTTAACCGGAACAGCAAGCAGTGAAGCGCCATGCTCCGCAGCGGCTTCCGCTACTTCTGCAATGTACTTGCGCGTAACAAACGGTCTGGCACCATCATGAATCAGTACAATCGCATCCGGTTCCATAGTGAGCATATTCAGCCCCAAATAAACGCTTTCCTGACGTTCTTTACCGCCGCCCGCGAAGGCACGCACTTTAGTAATATGGTAATCTTCAACCAACATTCTAAATTTTTTCTGCTCATCCTCTCGAGTGACCAGGACAATGCCAATGCACGACGGATCCGTTTCAAAAACACGCAGTGTATGGATGATAACCGGACAGCCGTCCAGTTTGAGCAGTACTTTATTTTCTCCGGCGCCCATCCGCCGGCCTTGACCCGCGGCAAGGACAACCACTTGATAATCCATCTGATAGAGCCTCCGAACTCAGAAGGCAGCCTGGTTTTTAATTCAGAGCGCCTTTTCAAGCAATTTAGGCTTGGCAAAAATCATTCGGCCGGCAGAGGTCTGCAACACACTGGTTATGACGACGTCAATCGTTTTGCCTATATACCTATGTCCTTCTTCTACCACAATCATCGTCCCATCGTCAAGATAGCCAACGCCTTGATTTTGCTCTTTACCATCTTTAATGACCTGAACACGCAGTTCTTCACCCGGAAGAACCACGGGTTTTACGGCATTCGCCAAATCATTAATGTTTAAAACAGGCACCTTTTGAAACTCGCAAACTTTATTCAAATTAAAGTCATTAGTCACAACAATACCACCGATTTCCTTAGCAAGGCGCACCAATTTGCTGTCCACCTCGGTAATATCGTCATAATCGCCTTCATAAAGATCCACGTGAATGGAGTGGTCTTTCTGAATTTTATTCAAAATATCCAAACCGCGACGTCCTCGGTTACGTTTAAGAACATCCGATGAATCAGCGATATGCTGCAATTCTTCAAGCACGAAATGCGGAATGACCATGGTTCCTTCAAGAAATCGAGTCTGGCAAATATCAGCAATCCGTCCGTCTATAATTACGCTCGTATCGAAAATTTTGTATGGGATATAATCTGTTGCCTGGGAAATTTGCACTTCTTTTTTCCGATCCTTCGATCTGGATGAAAGACGAAACAGACTAATCAGTTCATCCCGCTTTCTAAATCCAATTTGAAAAAAGAAATAGCCTAATAAGATGTAAATAAAGATCCCCAATACAGTGCTGACCCCAGTGAAGGGCAGTCTTTGAAGCGGCAGCTGAATCAGAAATGCGATCATCAATCCCAGTCCTAGGCCAAGCGTACCAAACAACACATCGGTCACCGGTGCCTTTATAATTCGATCTTCAAAACTTTTCATTACGTTTACCAATGAGTCCACAAACCAAAAGGATAAAAATGCCATGATTACAGCACCGATCACCATACCGACAAACGGCGAACTAATCCATCCCGGAACTCCATTTCCTAAATTTAAGAGAAACATTATTTTTGGTATATAGACAAAACCGAGCGTACCGCCGATTAAAATAAAGAATAGCTGAATGACACGTTTTATCATTTCCAATCACCTCCTCAAAACATTATAGACAAAATGACAAAATCGAAACTTCCTTTCTGCCATTATGTTCCTTTTTTCTATAGAACTTGTTTTTTCTTAGTAATATTGGGGTTTTCAAAAATCAGAAGGGAAAAAATCCGGCTCATTCATTTTTTCTTTTCCTGACCCCAGTGCCATTTTAATTGCTTGAGTCAGAGACTCGACACCAACTAACGATACGCCTTCCGGAGACGACCATCCTTCTACATTCTTCGCCGGGATGAAGATCCGTGTAAAGCCAAGCTTAGAAGCCTCGTTCACCCGTTGCTCAATTCGGGACACACGCCGCACTTCTCCGGTCAAACCGATTTCGCCAATAAACGCGTCACCCACTTTGGTGGGTTGATTGTTGAAGCTTGAGGCAATGCTGATTGCAGCAGCGAGATCAACTGCAGGTTCATCCAGTTTCACGCCTCCGGCAACATTGACATAGGCATCCTGATTCTGCAACAGCAGTCCTACCCTTTTTTCCAAAACCGCCATGAGAAGCGATACACGGTGATTATCCAACCCTGCTGCCATCCGGCGCGGATTTCCGAAGCTTGTCGGTGTTACAAGTGCCTGCACCTCGACCAAAAGCGGCCGAGTGCCCTCAATGGATGCGGTCACTGCTGACCCCGCAGCCCCTTTGGCACGTTCCTGAAGAAAGATTTCCGATGGATTGGCGACCTCGACAAGTCCCCCTTCCTTCATTTCAAACACACCCATTTCATTCGTTGAACCGAAGCGGTTTTTAACCGCCCTAAGGATACGAAATGTATGATGGCGCTCTCCCTCAAAATATAATACAGTATCTACCATGTGCTCAAGTGTCCTTGGTCCTGCCAAGGCACCATTTTTTGTAACATGCCCAACGATAAAAATTGCAATGCCTTGCTGTTTCGCTAGACGCAACAAGTAGGCCGTACATTCCTTAACTTGAGAGATGCTTCCCGGAGCTGAAGAAAGATCTGAATTGTAAATGGTTTGAATTGAGTCAATGACCATTATTTCGGGGTTCACTTGTTCAATGTGGCTTTCAATCTGACGAATGTCTGTCTCAGCAAGCACATACAGCTCCGCAGATGACACGCCTAGTCGTGTCGCCCTCATTTTCGTCTGTCGAACGGATTCTTCTCCGGAAATATAAAGTACTCGGTGCCCCGTACGTGCTAATTGATCAGAGGTCTGGAGCAGCAGAGTTGATTTACCAATTCCCGGATCCCCTCCGACAAGGGTAAGCGAAGCGGGTACAACCCCTCCCCCAAGCACTCGATTCAGCTCGACCATTCCCGTCTTTATTCGCGGTTCCTCTTCCAGAATGACATCCGTAAGCCGAGAAGGTTTGCTCGCCGGTCCGGCCGTTTGACCGAGAACGGGCGACGCAGGGCGGATGGTTTCTTCTACCAATGTGTTCCAATTTTGACACCCTGGACAGCGTCCCATCCATTTCGGACTTTCATAGCCGCATTCTTGGCAGATAAATACTGTTTTCACTTTTGCCATTTGATCACCTTACCCATTGTAAATTCGGGTACAGCCCTTTCTGAATAAGAAAAAAAGCCAAGGCTTTAAAACTTTGGCTTCTTCAAACATCAATACAATTGCTCTACTGTGTGAAGATCAAGACTTCACAACGGCTTCTTCTTTTTTCTGGTTTACTAAGTACTCGCCGTCACTGTAATCGATGACAACATTCGTACCTTTCTTGATGTTGCCCTTGAGCAGTTCCTCTGACAACTTATCTTCTACCCGTCGCTGCAGTGCGCGACGAAGCGGTCTGGCACCGTACTCAGGATCATAGCCTTCCTCAACGATCTGTGCCTTCGCTGCATCGGTCAATTCAATAACAATTCCTTGATTTGACAAGCGATTCTTCAGCTGGTTCGCAAGCAGGGTCACAATTTCCAGCAATTGTTCCTTCTTTAATTCATGGAAGACAATGATTTCATCAATTCGGTTCAGGAATTCCGGACGGAATGCCCGTTTCAGCTCACCCATCACCTTTTCTTTCATTGCCTTATATTCATGGCCTTCCTCACCGACTGAAAAGCCCACATATTTGTTCTTCTTCAATTGGCTGGCGCCGACATTAGAAGTCATAATTATTGCCGCATTGCGGAAATCAACCGTTCTTCCCTTGGAATCAGTTAATCTTCCGTCATCAAGTACTTGAAGCAAGATATTAAATACATCAGGATGTGCTTTTTCAATTTCATCGAAAAGGATGACAGAATACGGTTTTTGACGAACCTTTTCAGTCAGCTGGCCGCCTTCTTCATGGCCCACATAACCTGGAGGCGAACCGACCAGGCGGGAAGTCGTATGTTTTTCCATGTATTCCGACATGTCGATGCGAATAATGGCTTCCTCATCGCCAAACAAGGTCTCTGCAACGGCACGAGCGAGTTCCGTTTTTCCGACACCAGTCGGTCCAAGGAAAATGAATGAACCAATTGGACGTTTCGGATCCTTTAATCCTGCACGTGCCCGTCGAATGGCATGTGAAATGGCATCAATTGCTTCATTCTGTCCAATGACGCGTTCATGAAGGATAGACTCCATGTTCAGCAGCCGTTCGCTCTCTTTTTGCTCGAGCTTGACAACCGGAACGCCGGTCCAATTTGCGACTACGAGCGCGACATCGTCCGGAAGGACTTCTGTATTTTCCTTGCCTTGTTTTTCTTTCCATTCCTTCTTGCAAATATCGACTTGTTCTTTCAATTTTTGCTCATGATCACGAAGTGATGCAGCTTTTTCAAATTCCTGGCTTTGTACAGCCGCATCTTTTTCCTTCTTGATGGTTTCCAGACGCTGCTCAAGCTCTTTGAGATTTGGCGGAGCTGTGTACGAACGGAGCCGAACTTTAGAAGCTGCTTCATCAATTAAGTCAATCGCTTTATCGGGAAGAAAACGATCCGAAATGTAACGATCCGACAGCCGCACTGCTTCAGTAATTGCTTCATCCGTGATTTTCACCCGATGATGGGCCTCATAACGGTCACGTAATCCCTTTAATATTTGCACAGATTGTTCTGAAGTTGGTTCTTTTACTTTGATCGGCTGGAATCGTCTTTCTAAGGCCGCATCCTTTTCAATGTACTTGCGGTACTCATCGAGCGTCGTCGCACCAATACATTGCAATTCTCCGCGTGACAGAGAAGGCTTCAGGATATTCGACGCATCAATAGCGCCTTCAGCTCCTCCTGCTCCAATCAACGTGTGTAATTCATCTATAAAAAGAATAACATTGCCCGCTTGGCGAATTTCATCCATAACTTTTTTCAACCGGTCTTCAAACTCGCCACGATATTTTGTCCCGGCTACGACCGTACCCATATCCAAGGTCATGACGCGTTTCTCTCTGAGAATTTCCGGAACTTCATTATTTACAATCTCCTGCGCCAAGCCTTCCGCTACCGCTGTTTTACCAACACCCGGTTCACCGATCAGCACAGGGTTGTTCTTTGTGCGGCGGCTGAGTACCTCAATCACACGTTCAATTTCTTTGCTGCGCCCGATGACAGGGTCAAGCGAACCTTCGCTTGCCATCGCAGTCAGATCACGCGCCAGGCTGTCAAGCGTCGGTGTGCTCGCGTGTGCGGCATTCCGACTCTGAGCGTTCCCGGAGGTTGCCTCGTGGCTTCCAAGCAGCTGAAGGACCTGCTGACGTGCTTTATTAAGACTTACTCCCAGATTATTAAGTACGCGAGCAGCAACCCCTTCACCCTCGCGAATCAATCCAAGAAGAATATGCTCTGTTCCAACGTAAGAATGACCAATTTTTCTTGCTTCATCCATTGAAAGCTCGATAACACGCTTCGCACGCGGTGTGTAATGTGGCGTCTGTACTTCCTCAGTACCGCGGCCAATCAAGGCCTCTACCTCTTTCTGAATTTTTTCAGGATCCAGATTCAAAGCAAGCAGTGCCTTAGCGGCAATACCGTCACCTTCACGCACGAGGCCGAGCAAAATATGTTCTGTTCCAATATTATTATGCCCGAGACGCATCGCTTCTTCTTGTGAAAGTGCGAGCACCTTTTGAGCACGTTCTGTAAATCGTCCAAACATCATAATGGTGGCCTCCTTTAATTGCTATCTCTTTTCACTGGCCTTAAAACAATCTATGCGGCATCAAAAAAACCTTTACCTGTACACTATTCAAACAGCGGTTTTTTTGATCGTTCACCACCCATATTCATTGCCCAAATTTCTCAATACGAGAAATCGGGCTGAGCCGTTAATTAACTATATTCGGCACCGAAGTACTGAAACCCTCTTTAAAAATCAGTATTAAGATGTTCTGTAAGCAACATCCCACTCAAAATACTGATCTCTTTCAGTGTCTTGATGTAATATCTTATTATATCCAATCAATCAGATATTTACCAAGACGAAGGCTTAACAATCAACTTACTGCGCCCACATAACAAATTCTATCTGCTATATGTGAGTGATTGCAACATAGCTCTTAAAAGATTCGCACGCAGTTCATCTCTTAGTGGGATATCAATATCAAGAACCGTATGACTCACAGCCATAAGCATCAATCGTGCCTCTCGGTCGCTGATCACATCTTCCTCAAGCAAATGAACGATAATCGACTCTGCCATACTCTGCGTCAATCTATAACCGATTAATCCGATCATTTCATCAATGAGTTCGGCATCTGTAACCGGGCGGACTTTGACGACACGAATGTATCCGCCACCGCCACGCTTGCTCTCTACAACATAACCGCGCTCAATAGAAAAACGCGTTTTTAAAACATAATTAATCTGCGACGGAACACATTGAAATTTTTCCGCCAGTTCGCTCCGCTTCAATTTAATGATATCGTTCGAATCAAGTATTTCTTTTATATATTTCTCAATGATATCAGAGATATTTCTCATCGGGGCACCCTCTCTCCCTGACTTTGACTAACTTTGACTATAAATTTATTATGCACGATTTTACATAAATAATCAACTTAATTAGTTAGCTAACCTTTTCCATTTTGCTTTATCAATCTTTCTTTGCGTAAGAAAAACCGGGCAAAAACCGCCCGGTCCTGAATCTCCAGTCATGTGAGTCATGTGTCATTGGTTTGTGTCTTTACGGTGCTGAATCATCGCTCCGGTTGCTCGCATCAACTGAGCGCTACCGTGGGCGCACCGCGAGCCTCCTCAGACAGGCAGAAATTAGCGGGGTCTCGCTGGCACCTGATCCCGCAGGCGTGTCGCACCTCTGCTTTGATTTTCGGCCAAGACACTGGTTTATTCGTTTAAATACGGGGCAAAATCTTATACTTTCTTTACTTGCAAAAAAAACAGGATTAATGATCTCTGATCAAAAATCCTGTTTACATTACAACCGACTCTCTAGCAGTCGATTCAAAAATATCGATTAAGTGGAGCCTAGGGGGATCGAACCCCTGACCTCCTGCGTGCAAAGCAGGCGCTCTCCCAGCTGAGCTAAGGCCCCATTTAAATGCGCGCAACGCTATCGAAAGTCGTTGCCAAGTCATACAAAAACCACGAGACAATCTCGTTCTTTTTGTAAGAAACAATCGGGAAGACAGGATTTGAACCTGCGACCCCCACGTCCCGAACGTGGTGCTCTACCAAGCTGAGCCACTTCCCGATAATGGTGCGCCCTAGAGAAGTCGAATCCCCAACCTTCTGATCCGTAGTCAGACGCTCTATCCAATTGAGCTAAGGGCGCAAATAAACTAAAATGGTGCCGAGAGCCGGACTCGAACCGGCACGGTAGTCACCTACCGCAGGATTTTAAGTCCTGTGCGTCTGCCAATTTCGCCATCCCGGCATACATAAAATGGAGCGGAAGACGGGATTCAAACCCGCGACCCCCACCATGGCAAGGTGATGTTCTATCACTGAACTACTTCCGCATAATAATAAACAAATGGTGAGCCACGAAGGATTTGAACCTTCGACCCTCTGATTAAAAGTCAGATGCTCTACCCCTGAGCTAGTGGCTCATGTTACAGTGCCGGTCAGAGGACTTGAACCCCCAACCTACTGATTACGATTCAGTTGCTCTACCAATTGAGCTAGACCGGCATAAAAATGGAGGATATAGGGCTCGAACCTATGACCCTCTGCTTGTAAGGCAGACGCTCTCCCAGCTGAGCTAATCCTCCATAA
>NZ_JANFOJ010000012.1 GCF_024385605.1 Sporolactobacillus sp. STSJ-5
TCGTTGCATCGTTCCTAACAGCAACTTTTAAATAATAACACGTTTCTATCAGGAAGTCAACATCTTTTTTTAATTCATTTTCATCGCGTTTCAGCGACAAGAAATATCTTAACATAGATTCAATATCTCGTCAACAACTTTTTTTGTCCTCCGAAACACGGCAAGAAACATCATATCATTCGATGTATAGTAAGTCAATACCCCTTTATCAAAAACAATAAACATTAAAAAAATAACTTCTCCTCTGGCAAAGTCTCTGTCGTGACGGCAATGAACAGCTACATGAGCGTGCATATACATTAGAAGAAACTTTTTTAGAATCGTTTATAACCAACTTGCTACAATCTATAGATTATAAATAAAAAGCCCCCGCTTATCCGCCCAGCGAGAACTTAATAATAACTAATGCAGCGATACCAGGTAGCCCAAGGAGTCCGCTGACTGCCGACGTCGCTAAATTAATTGGAATATGCATGCTGAATGATTCGCCGATAACATTCAGCAGAAAGAGCAGCAATGCACCGACCACAAGACGAACTGCCAACTTGCCTATCCATTTTACAGGATGGAACGAAGCACCTGCGGCCATGACCACAAGAAACAAAATAATAATGCCGACAATTATATAGATATAATTGGTCAAAAGACACGCCTCCTCACCTAATATAATAGAAAAGCCATAGGTTGTCCCCAATGATTCCCGTTTATAAAAGGTATGAACGCATGTCCCTTTTAGAACCTTATTTATTTATGAAGTGTTTTTGCGCGCGAATTTCCTTTAGTAAGTAGAAATATTTAGCTTCCGCGAGTTTCAGCTGATGCATGACCTCATCGGATGGATCAATACTGGCATCAATCACTCTTTTCTTTGTCATCCACTCGGTTTTGCATTGTTCGAGCAGTCCAAGGAGTGATTCATTCATTTCCTTACGCAATACACCTTTTTTTCGGCCAAACATCGCTAACATCTCCAATAATTCCGTTTAACCTTCCTGATAAACATCAAAGCCGCGAACGATACCCTTAATCAGAGTTCTCTTCGCCCTTCTAATGCTTTAGAAAGTGTCACTTCATCCGCGTATTCCAAATCACCGCCTACCGGCAGTCCATGAGCAATACGTGACGTTTTGACGCCGATCGGCTTTACAAGACGCGAGATATACATCGCCGTCGCTTCGCCTTCAACCGTTGGATTGGTTGCAAGGATAATTTCTTTCACTTTTTCATCTTCAAGTCGGCGAATCAGTTCGGCGACCTTAATATCTTCCGGACCAATGCCGTCCATTGGTGAGATAACACCATGCAGCACATGATATAAGCCATGGTAATCACGCATCTTCTCAAGGGCTACCACGTCCTTTGGATCCTGTACAACACAAATGGTAGAATGGTCTCGCGAAGAATCATCGCAGATCGGGCACGGGTCATGATCACTAATGTTCTGACATACCGAACAATAGACTAATTTTCGTTTCACATCGACAAGCGCGCGCGCAAAGCCCATGACATCCTCTTCGTTCATATCAACTGTATAGAACGCAAGGCGCACCGCTGTTTTTGGGCCGATTCCCGGAAGCTTCATAAAGCTGTCGATCAATTTCGCAATCGGTTCAGGATACTGCATCACCGATCTCCTTCCGCTTGTTGTCAAGAAAGCTCATAATGAACGGACAGCGAACTCCGTTTTATCTAGTCACGGAATTCGCCGCCCGATCGATTGACTCAATTACATTCCAGGAAGATTCAACCCCTGAGTAAACTTGCCAAGCCGCTTTTGCGCCAGTTCATCCGCATGCGCAAGTGCATCGTTTACTGCAGCCACAATGAGATCTTGCAACATTTCCACGTCGTCCGGATCTACAGCCTCCGGATTGATTGCCACGTCAACAATCTGCTTTTGTCCGCTTGCCTTGACCGTAACAACGCCGCCTCCGGCTGTTCCTTCTACAATCTCTTCTTTTAATTTATCCTGAGCCTCAGCCATTTGTTTTTGCATTTTCTGTACCTGACGCATCATGTTGTTCATATTTCCTCGCATCATGTCAATCGCCTCCACTATTGATTAATCTTTAATATCGAGCAAATCGGGACCGACCAGCTTTTTTGCTTCTGCAATAAGAGGATCCTCCTCCTCTTTCTTGCCGTCATTGTCCGGATTTGATTTCGAACGTTCAATAAAATCTTTCTTCAGGGTTTTCCATGTATCCTCAGGAATAGGATACATGGTTTTCTGTTTCTTTGTCACGTCCTGAACAATGGATTGGACTAACCCCATGATATTACTTTTGTTTTCCATGACCATCTGACAATGAAAATCATATTTAAAAGCTTGCACAAAACCTTCCGCGGAGCTTGCTACGGGCTGACTCTCCAGCATCCAAGCATGTGCCGCCACATTTTCCGAACGAATCTTCGCCATCACCTTTGCCCATACCGATCGCAGCTCAATTAAATCCTCTTTTGTCGCATCCTCAAGGACACGATTGATATGCGCGGTCGGAATGCGCAGACTGCTGTTTCTGCGCGGCGCGCGCGCATGATTTGATTCCGGTTGAGGATCTTGACGAGACGCAGCAGGAGATGCAACGGACAATTGATGAACCTGTTGTTCCAGCGCGTTGAGCCGTTTCTGCAGGGCAGAAGAGTCGGAAGAACCCGCTGCCGCCCCACTCATTGTCTCTGAATGCTCGCACAATCGAACAACAGCCATCTCAAGCAAAATTCTCGGATGGTTGGTCCTTTTCATGTCAAGAAGTGCACTGTTCAACTGATTGATGACTTGAAAAAGCCTGTCGGACGGAACATTTTCCGCTTGCTTGCGGAAATCATCGTCAACTCGTGGACGACTCAACAAGTCTTCAAGCTGTGGAGACGTTTTATAAAGCAGAAGATCTCGATAATAGAAGATCATTTGCTCCATCAACCGCAGCGGATCCTTGCCCTGTTCCAAAAGTTCGCCGATTTTCCCAATCGCTCCTGCTGCATTGCTATCCTCAAGGAATTCAATTAATTCACGAACCATCTGGTCGGCAACCATGCCCGTCACATCAAGAACATCTTGAACGGTAACCGTTGCTTCGCTGTAAGCGGCAGTTTGGTCCAATACACTTAGTGCGTCACGCATTCCGCCTTCACTTGCCTTAGCAATCAGTTGAAGTGCTTCGTCTTCCGCATCAATTTTCTGATCTTGGACGACAAAACGCAGCCGCTCAAAAATTTCAGATGAAGGGATGCGGCGGAAATCAAATTGCTGGCAGCGAGAAATGATCGTGAGCGGTATTTTCTGAGGCTCAGTTGTCGCAAGGATAAAAACAGCATGTTCCGGCGGTTCTTCCAGCGTTTTAAGCAGCGCGTTAAAGGCACCTGTTGACAGCATATGCACTTCGTCAATGATATAAACTTTGTAACGGACTTCACTCGGCGCATATTTTACCTTGTCGCGAATATCACGTATCTCATCCACGCCATTGTTCGACGCGGCATCAATTTCAATGACATCGGCAATGCTCCCGCTCGTGATGCCCCGGCAGGCCGCGCACTCATTGCACGGTTCGGCAGCCGGCGCATGTTCGCAGTTAATCGCCTTCGCAAAAATCTTAGCGGCGCTTGTCTTCCCTGTCCCGCGCGGTCCGGTGAATAGATAAGCGTGAGAAAATTGCTGTTTTGTCAGCGCGTTCTGGAGAGTCTGGGCAATGTGCTGCTGCCCGGCCAAATCATGAAAAGTTTGAGGCCGGTAGACTCTGTAAAGCGCCTGATAAGCCATCTTCTTCCCCCTTTTACCGAATACGCTCGGCGTTAATGATATACGTTCATTATAACGGTTACTGTGATTGAAAGAAACTGCGGCACAAATCTTTCTGCACGAAAAAGCAAGAGCCGCCGAAGATCAGCTTCGACAGCTCTTGCAAAATTATTTTTAACGCCGTGCACCTTTCGTCGATCAAGACATCATGAGCGCTTCTCAAGCCGCCGGCTCAGCCCAGGCAGCCCCGCGGCACACGAAAGGTCTCACTTACTGCTGCTTCCTTCCGGACCTGACAGGGTTCATGAGTTTCCGTTGCGCGGGACCCAAGCGTCAACACCACGTACTTGAGGCTGCCCCACAATGCCGAGACCTCGTGAAAGGAATTCAACCTCGCTACAGCGGATTGCGAGTTACAGGGCACCGCTACCTCCCCATCTAGCACGGCTAATTTTCTAACAAATTAATGGCGGAGGCGAGAGGATTTGAACCCCCGCGGCGCCGAACGACGCCCTAACTGATTTCGAGTCAGTCCCCTTCAGCCACTTGGGTACGCCTCCACAGCCAAATACCGTAACTGCTTCAATTCAGATTCATGCTTGCTTCATAAATCGTTACGACGATGGTTAGTTTAACATAAAAATTAAGAGAGAGCAAGAAGGCACAACAACTGTATATCCCCATTATAAAATCACTTTTACAACACAATCCGTCTCTTTTATTAAAAGATTTGCCACCCAAGAAATTGATGATGCCTGATTTCGCGAAGATTCATTTAAATAATTCGTTAAATTGCTGTTTTCCCCGTTTCGTTAAGGCCACAGCTCGAGTTTGATTAGGGCGATAGAGCCATTCTTGATCAAACATGGCTTCTAACAAACGCCTGCCCATTAAGCCTTTTAAATGAAATTTACGTTCGCTCCAATCGATGCATGGCAGAATTAAATCATTTTGCCGGCATTCATGATCAGTAAAAACAATCTCAAAGTGTTTTTCTAGCAAAGCAAAGCCCTTAGAGGTTATGGTTAGTCCAGCTCGCTCTTGAGTAATCCAGTTCTTTTCCACTAGTTGCTGCATGAGCACGACACCCAGTTTTCCAGCAAGGTGGCTGTAACACGTTCGAGCATTCTGCAAAGCGGCTTGCTGTTGGTTTTCCCTAAAAGAATGTACGTTTTTTTGTGGGGAAACCACTAAAATCTGCTCAATTAAATCTGCAATTTGTCGATCGGCTAGTCGAAAATAATGCCAGCGTCCTTGAACATAACTTTCTAACCAATTTTGAGCTGTTAATTTAGCCAAATGGAAGGAAATAGTATTTGCCTTTAAGGTTGTTGCTCTAGTAATTTCATTGACCGTATGAAAACGGTTATCCATCAAAAAAACCAAAATTTTTGTACGATGGGTATTTCCTAATAGATTGGTAACTACTGAACTATCTGGTGTCTGCATTGATCATTTCCTCATCTCGAACGCATTCGATATGTTTCCTTTATAAAATAAAGCATACCATGTTAAATGAAGAGGAGCATACCGATGGCGCATATCAAAACACAATTAAATAGTCTTTACTATGGATTTCCTGTAGCTTTATTGACGAGTTGGGACCAGAAAACAGGCACGACCAACATCACACCCGTTTCTTCCGTTTGGTCATTAAGTGATCAAGTCGTTTTGGGAATCAGCCAAAACAGTAAATGTTTTGATAATCTGCAAAATACACCGGAACTGGTCTTAAATGTACCTGACCGACAATTGTGGACCCAGGTCGAAGCTATTGCGAAAACGACTGGTAAAAAAAGTCTTCCCGAGTATAAGAAAAAACGCGGCTATCACTACTGCTCGAATAAATTTGAATTGGGCGGTTTCACGGCAGACCACAGTTTGTTCGTCAAGCCAGAAAAAATTAAAGAATGCGGCATTCAAGTTGAATTGGCAGTCAATAAAATTAATTCAAGAACAGACTTTGCCATTATTGAAGCACAAGTTTTAACCAGCTATGTCGATTCCTGCTTGCTGGATGGTCAGCACATCGCTCATGCAAAATGGAATCCCATCTTTTACAAATTTAGAGAGTATTGTACGGATAATCAATCGTTAGGATTCAATT
Source organism: Sporolactobacillus sp. STSJ-5 (assembly GCF_024385605.1). Classification (GTDB taxonomy): domain Bacteria; phylum Bacillota; class Bacilli; order Bacillales; family Sporolactobacillaceae; genus Sporolactobacillus. The sequence goes on from NZ_JANFOJ010000012.1 coordinate 5,850, forward strand.
TCAGGTTCAATGAACATTAAAGACGCCGATCGTCAAAAAACGTAGCACATCAAGCTTGGTTCTACCAAAAAACCTCTCTATTTTTTTCTAGAGGGGTTTCAATCAACACATATATTATTTTTCCGTCCATCATTAAGAGGAGCTACCGTTTTGGGACTCACTACTTGTTTTCTTCCTTTTCTCTCTCAGCTTTCGAAAGAAATCTGTGAGCATCCGGCCACACCGATCACTAAGCACTCCGGCGACGACTTCGGTACGATGGTTGAAGCGGGGCTCCTGGACCAGATTCATCAGAGTGCCTGCGCATCCCGCCTTGGGATCTGCCGCGCCAAAGACCAAGCGGTCGATGCGTGATAAGACAATGGCGCCGGCACACATCGGGCACGGTTCCAGAGTGACATAGAGTGTGCATCCTGATAGGCGCCATGTTCCGAGTTCTCGGCTTGCTTCTTCAATTGCCATCAGTTCGGCATGTGCTGTCGGCTCCTGCAGCGTCTCGCGTTTGTTATAGCACCGTGCAATCACTTCACCGTTCTGAATAATTACCGCGCCGATCGGTACTTCGCCGATCGCTTCCGCCTTACCGGCTTCATTAATTGCGAGCTCCATAAAACGTTCGTCATCCGTGCACACAGATATCCCTCCTGTCTGAACAGCAGTATACCCAATGATGCGGCATAATTCAAATATGGAAAAAGAGACGCCTCATTAAAGAGCACGCCTCTTCATTAAAAATCGGAAACCAATTATTCTTCTTCATTAGAAAGATGCAACTTGTTAATCAGTGCAAAGAACAAGCTGAGCAGCACGCCGACGATCGTCGCAAGACCCATGCCGTTCAGAGGAACCTTGCCAACATTGATCGTCACACCACTAAGCCCGGTCGCAAAGATTACCGTTGCGAGAATGATGTTTTGCGCTTTGGCAAAATCAACCTTCGATTCGACAAAAATACGGAAGCCGTTGGATGCAATGACACCGTAAAGGATCAGCGAAATGCCGCCGATAACAGCCGAAGGAATGGATGAAATCAGTGCCGAAAGCTTACCGACAAAGGAAAGAACAACGGCAATAACCGCCGCTCCGCCAATGATCCATGTGGAATAAACGCGCGTAATTGCGAGTACACCAATGTTTTCGCCGTAAGTCGTATTCGGGGTCGCCCCGACAAATCCGGAAATGACCGTTGAAATACCGTTACCGAACATCGAACGATCAAGTCCCGGATCCTTAATCAGATCCTTGCCGACAATATTACCGGTAACAATCAAGTGGCCGATGTGTTCGGCAATGACGACTAGTGCTGCCGGAAGAATAATGGAAATGCTTGCCATATCCCAAGTCGGTGTATAGAAGTGAGGCAGAGAAAGCCAGCTTGCCGACGCAACCGGTTTAAAATCCAGAATACCGACACCCCAAGCAATAAAATATCCGGCAACAATACCGATCAGAATCGGAATAATTTTCATGAATCCGCGGAACAGTACCCATCCGAGAATGGTAATTAAAATCGTCAGGAGCGAGACAAGAACCGTTTTCGGATCCATTGCCCACTTGGCGACTCCTGCCGGGGCAATTAATCCGGCACTCGTTGCTGCTGTCGGAATCAGTTGCAGTCCGATGATCGCAACAATTGATCCCATCGTGACCGGAGGAAAAACAATATCAATCCACTTTGTACCAACGAGATGAATAATAAATGAAACAATAATGAAGACCAAGCCGACGGCGATAAATCCGCCGAGCGCAGCTTGATAGCCGCTCGTTCCGATTACCGCAAGCACCGGCGAGATAAACGCGAAGCTTGAGCCTAGATAAGCCGGAATTTTCCCACGACAGATTGCCAAATAAAGCAGCGTGCCAATTCCGTTCATCAGTAAAATGGTTGCCGGGTCAACCTTGAAAATAAGCGGTACAAGAACCGTAGACCCGAACATCGCAAATAAGTGCTGAAAACTTAAAGGAATACTTTCAATTAATGGAAGCTTCTCGTCTGTTTGAACGATGCGTCCTGCCACGTGCAACTCCTCCAACTATGTATAATTTGTCCAACTTGTTAAGTATAACGGATGTTCCATGACATGCAAAAGAATAAAATGAGCAAATATCCGAAAATTTTTTCCAAAAAAAGAAGACGCCGCAACGTCTTCTTTATATACTCACATTTAGTTTTTGGATCCGATACCGATGAATTGCAGAATATAAAGGAACAAGTTGATAAAGTCGAGATAGATCGACACAACAATCATCGGGATATCTTCATCCGTAAATCCATGCACGGTCAATCGGCTGAAATCAAACAATGTATACCCGACGAAAATAAGAATGCCAAGTCCTGAATAAATCTGCGCCGTCATCGTAGACACAGGGATAAAAACACTGAAAAGTGATAAAACAATCAGCGCAATTAGGCCAATGAATAAGAATCCGCCGAGAAAGGAAAAATCGCGTTTACTTACCATGGCATAAATCGCAATAGCGGCAAACGAAACCGTTGTTACCGTGAATGCCTGCATCACGAGCGACGCGCCGAGCAAGCTTACGTAGTGATTAATTGCCGTATATAAGGTCACACCGGAGATAAACATGAACCCATACATCAATGAGTAGCCGACCGCTTTACGCTTTCTTACACCCATCATCATAAAGAGCATCACAAATTCTACAATAAACAGCGGCAAGCGCAGTGCATCAGAGACGTATTGTCCCAAATAGAGTCCGACTGTTGTCACCAGCAACCCGGAAAAAAACGCTGCGAACAATTTCGAGTACGGTTTGCGAACCGCGTTCGATGCAAATTCAACCATAAGCTGTCATCCTCCTTAAAGCTTGTAATATACATACGTCTGATTTTCATCAAAAGTTTCCGTTGTCCACTACATATCTTTATGCTTTTATTAACCATTTTAAAAGGCTTACATCCATTATACAAAGAAAATTTGAAAAATCAAAAATAAGGAAAAGGCGGTTTCCTTTTCGGAGAACCGCCTTCCTCACCTTTTGACCCGGTTTTACTTTTGGTGTCGCCTTGCATTGACTTCAAGAATTTTTCCTGATTGTGTCTGCTGCGTTTCGCCGTTCACTTGATTGGGCGAATGCTTGGCATGTGACATGCCAAAACGTTTGATCAATTCATCGGTACTGCCCGGCTCTTTCACCTGTCATCCCTCCGTATGATCGCTATTCCGCTGCTTTTCATGTGCAGAAAACATCCGCTGCCCGGGGCGGGTATTTATGCTCCCGTCCGTACGCTTCGATACGTGCGAAGGATCCGCCGCCGGCCAAAGTTCCTCTTCATTCTGCACGCTGTATCGTGTTCCCGGCTTATCCACCAAGGTCAAAACCTCCTTTTCAAAAGGTGGTTTTATTATGTGCGGCATCACTTTTTCTATTCACTAAAAAAGGATTATTTTTTGCTCTGCTCCTCTATGTACTGTTTTTCCTCTGACGCAGATAATAATCCTGTTGCCTTGCCAATCGTCCCGCCTTGAAGCTTCCAAATTGTATTATGATCTTGGACTGCCTTGGAAAAATCGCCGTTTTTCCAGCGGGTCAAAATGGTGCGGTACGTCTTTTCATGGGTAAATTTATTCTTATCCAGTGCACGGTTCAGCCAATCAATACGATTTTTCGAAATTAAAATAAAGCCCCATTTTTGATCTGCCTTGACCTTCTGATGTGCCATTTCATGTATGAACAGCTGCATGTCATCATCGGTTAAGTCATTTATCTTTTTATCCTTGCCAAAGGGATTTTTCTTGTCACTAGGATCCGCTTGGTTGATTTTTTCAATCATTTTCTCTGCTGTCTGCTGACGTACTTCGTTATGCTGCTGTTTCTGATAATAAAGGTAACCCGCTCCGCCAATTACAGCAAAGATAATCAAACAGCCTAAGATCGTAAAAAGAACCTTTTTCATTGTCGCGCCTCCCCCATGTTTAGGGTACTGGAGATCGGCACAATGCACAAGAACAAAACAGAAAATACTGGTAAATAAAAAGCCTGGCGCTAAAATGTGCCAGGCTGAATCATTTACTTATAATTTTTCGATGATTTTATCGACAAAGCCATATTCCTTCGCTTGTTCAGCAGTTAAGAAGTTGTCACGATCCGTGTCCTTCAAAATCTGTTCATAGCTCCGGTTCGATGTCTCCGATAGAATCTTATTCAGCTTTTCTTTCGTCTTCAAAATATGACGTGCGCTAATTTCGATATCACTTGCCTGACCTTGCGCACCACCAAGCGGCTGATGAATCATCACTTCGCCGTTTGGAAGCGAAAGACGTTTGCCTTTGGTTCCCGATGTCAGGATGATTGAAGCCATTGATGCAGCCATGCCGACACAAATCGTCTGAATGTCTGGCTTAATAAAATTCATCGTATCCAGAATTGCAAAGCCGGCAGACACAGAGCCGCCTGGGCTGTTGACATAAATGGAGATATCCTTCTCCGAATCCTCCGAGGCTAAGAAAAGCAGCTGAGCAACAATGCTGTTTGCAACCTCATCGTTGATCTCCGAACCAAGGAAAATAACGCGATCCTTCAGCAAACGTGAGTAAATGTCATAGGAGCGCTCCCCACGGCTTGATTGTTCAATGACATATGGAATAAAAAATGATGACACAGTAATTCCTCCCTGTAATTCGATTCAATTATTTTATTATTAAGCAGCCAGTCGGCAGGTAATGCCAGAGCCGCCGAAACCGGATTTACGCGCATGGTGCAGGCGTGTTTCCTCATGATAGAGGGCAAGCAGCCGATCAGGATCGCCGCTTTGAAATGCATTGATATAGCGGACCAAACGCCGTTCATCAGGATGCGCATCCGGTCCAGGCTGATTAGATGCAACGCGCCTTTTCGCTCGATGATAAATCACACGCACATTGCCTTCGGTTTCTCCCAATCGCTTGGCGACCACAGGTGCAGTCAGTCCCAAACCTGCCTGCATTAAGTATACCAGTCTTTGCCTTGCATTTAACTTCTCAAGCACGATTTTCATCGCTGAAGCGAAATGTTCACTTGTGTTCTTTTCTTCACTGCGCGCAGCGATATCATCAAAGGATTCTTGACTATGTTCCGTCACACGTACTTTCCGATGCTCATCAATCCATGTGTTTGAAATGATGCGATAGAGATATGCCTTTGTGATCGAACGAGTCGCTCGTTCCTGCCATGCTTTGAAACATTTCATCATCGAACGCTGAAAAAGATCATCGCCGTCCCACACATTTCCCGCCAGTCTCACGCATTGCCTGTGCATCATCGTCATATATGGGCGGATGCGCTGCGCAAATGCATCATCCCGAGCCTGATTTTCCAATTGGCTGTTCATCGTCTGCCTCCTCCTTTGCCCTTATATCTATACAAACGAAATAATATCTCGAATTGTTACACGTTGATTCATTTAATGGACAACCGTCCATTATTCTTTAATAATGTATTTCGTGAAGCCTTCAGAGAATTCCTCCAGCCAATCGCCTGCTGCACCCCAATCCCAGGAGGTAAATAACGAACCTGATCCTCCTGTGACAACAGCCGTTACCTTTGTCGTCCCTAAAAGGTTATCAATGACCGCAGTTAATGCAGCATAATTGCTATTGCGAAAGAAATACTTTTGGTAAACAAGGATGCATTGCTCAACGCCATTTTCGTTTGAATGCGATTCAAACACTTGATCGGCATTCTCCTGCTTTTTTTTAACCAGTCGCTGCCTCTTGAGCCGATAAAGAAACAAAAAATGTACGATCAGCCATTTTCACGCCCCCTCGTTGAAACAAACCAGTAAATTACTTTTGACTTTATCAAAGTTACAATCGACATTCAAGAAAAGCGCAGACAGCTTTATAATAAAGAAAGACTTAATCTGCTGCGAACGGAGGGATTATAATGTTTCTCGTCATTGTCGAAGCTGCAATTTATCAAGGAGGGCGCTGGCTGATTATTAAGCGCAGCGAGAAGGAAGAACACGCTGCCGGACTGCTTGCGCTCGTCGGCGGAAAAGTTGACCTGAGCGATCAGCCGAATGATGTTTTGGAGCACGCGCTGCGCCGCGAAATTAAAGAAGAAATTGCGATTGAAGTAAGCGAGCTCACATACGTAAAAAGTGCATCCTTTGTTCTGCACGATGGACGATGCGCACTTGAAACAATCTTCTTGTGCATCCCAAAATCCGGCACCCCGCACGCAGTCAGTGCCGATGAAGTCGCCGAATTCTATTGGATGACAACTGAAGAAATACTGGCTCATCCGCAAACACCGTCCTATCTAAAAGATCAAATCGTACAAGCAGAGCGCGTGCTTCGAAGCATTCAGGCTTTAAAATAATAGTTAATTTTATCATCACAAATAACTCATGAAAAAAACTTATAAGTATCATCAATAAAATTGTGTACATTTTGTGTAGATTTTTTGTCATTTCTGTGATAATGTTTGTGACATTGAAATCCATCAGAGTGAGGCATTCATCGAACATGAAAAGTACATTTTTTAGCAAGCGTATAGGTATTGCACTATTAGTGGCAGCTGCTTTTGTCATCGCGATTTTGGCTGTTTACGGAGAAGTGATCGACTATAAAGCAGCGCAGAGTATTAAATCGGAGCAGGCGGTTGATTCATACTCCTTTCGAAGCAATCGAACAGTTTTGGTGCACTTGAAAAATAGTTATGTTATTCGATTAGATCTCACATCTACGCCGCTTAATGTTACTGTCGGAACGAAAAATGCATTCCGTCGTATTCCAGGCAGCATCTCTAGATACAGCTCCTCTGGGAAAACTTCAGGATATATACTTACATTGACACCAAGTGAATATCAACGTTTTAATAAAGACATGATGAATTATTATGGTTCAATAAACACCTTCCAGCAAAAAAATAATCATTCTGAGTTAGTTTCTGTATCCATCTAACATGAATAGCAGTATGTTTTTTTGCCCACTTGTCCAATCGTATTAAAAAAGTGATCCAGTCTATACCGGATCACTTTTTTAATAGAAAATCTGTAATTTACTCAATTAAAATTTGCGCACGGTCTTAATAACACGACCAATGTTTTCACTGGTTCTGGTAACCGCTTCAGACCCAGATTTTAGTGCTTCTTCTAAACACATGCTACCGGAAACAATGCCGAAAATCGCGGTAAATCCTTTCTCGTACAGTGTGTCAATTTTTTCACCTACATGACCGGCAAGTGCAATGACCGGTTTGTCATGTCTGACTGCCACCTGTGCAACACCAAACGGCGTTTTGCCATATTGCGTTTGATCATCAATACTTCCCTCACCAGTAAACACATAATCAGCATCTGATACATAGTGTTCCAGATGCGTATACTTTATAACCAATTCAATACCCGAAGCGATCGATGCACTGGTAAATGCCAGCATTCCCGCACCTAGCCCACCTGCTGCGCCGCTGCCTGGAACATCAACGATATCTCGATGCACATCACGCTTAATGATCGTCGAATAATGAGCGAGGTTGGCATCGAGCTTTTTTAAGACATCCGGCGTTCCGCCTTTTTGTTTGCCGAAAACATGGGAGGCACCTTGCGGCCCGCAAAGTGGATTCTTCACATCGGATGCAATATCAATTTTCAAATGCTCTATGCGCGGGTCAACTCCTGATTGATCTATTCGAGCCAATCGTGCCAGTGCTCCTCCTCCATAAGGCAATTCTCTTCCTTTATCATCAAGCAACTTCACCCCAAGTGCCTGAGCCATACCCGCACCGCCGTCATTGGTGGCGCTGCCGCCAAGTCCGATAATAATATGACGGATGCCTCTATCCAAGCATGCAAGAATCAGTTCTCCTGTTCCATACGTTGTCGTTACTTCAGGATCCCTTTCTTCCTGCTGAACAAGTTGAATACCGCTTGCGCTCGACATTTCAATGACTGCCGTATCCGGCTGATCTCCTAAAATGCCGATCGAAGCCGTTACAGGCCTGCCCAAGGGACCTGTAACTACCTGATGAATGATTTGCCCACCCGTCGCATCAACAAGCGATTGTGTTGTTCCTTCTCCGCCATCAGCCATCGGAACATGTATATAGCGGGCATTCGGATAAACCTTGCGTAATCCTTTTTCCATAGCCTTGCAAACTTCTTTTGCCGTCATACTTTCTTTGAATGAATCTGGTGCTAGCACAAATGTTGATTTCATCGTTTCCACCTCTTTACAGAATGACACCGTATATAATCGTTGATACAACAACCATCGTTAACCCGACGAGCGCTTCATAAGGAACAAGTGTCAGTCTTTCTTTAATGCTCATCCCCATCGAAGCACGTGTTACGTGGAAATAATTACCTTGAGGAAGCTGATCAATTGTCACAGCTCCGGTCTGCATCATCACAGCGGCTCCCACTGGCGATACACCGAAACTCAGAATTGAGTGTGCAAACGATTGCGTTGCAATAATGACACCTGTAGATGTCGAGGCAACAGCGGCTCCCATCATAATCCCTGAAATGGGGGAAAGCAGAATGCCGGGAATTCCGAAATAGTTCACGCCATTCACAATAACCGTGCTGAGATCCGAAGAGGCGATCAGTCCGGCCAGTGCTCCGGCACCAATTAAGATCATGACTACACCCGTCATTTTCTCGACACCCGAAGAAATATAAGTCATCATGCGGCCTGTTTTTCTCATAGCAATTAAACCGATAATACCCGCAATCGGAAGAATATACATTGCATCAATCTGAAAGCTCTTTAATAGAGCAATGTGAAAAATATCACCAATTGGATTCAGCATTAAAACAATGATGGCCACTGCCGGAGCTACAATGGCTTGTCCAAAACTTGGCAGATGATCATTCGAATCATCTGATTTTTTCTGGGCAGGAGCAACTGCTTTTACACCGCGATGCTTAATGATTGAGGCGATCATGACGGTTGCAATCAAGCCAAAAATGGCAGGAATCAAGCCATGAAGCATGACTTGCGATAAATCAACATGAAATCCTTTAGCGGCCATAATCGTGTTTGCATTAGGAGAAATAATATTGCCCGCCTTGCCCCCGCCGCTGAGCGCCAAAAGCAGACTCAATCTGGTAAAACCTAATTTTTCGCCAACCGCAAGTGCAATCGGAGCAACGATAATTACTGCGACAGGAATAAACACACCGACCGCCGTAATAATCATTGTCGCTAGAGCGAGTGAAAATAAAGCCATACGGTCACTAAAACGATCAACAATCGTCCGTGCGATCCGTTCGGCAGCGCCTGTATCCATCATCACACCGGCTAAAACACCGGCAGCGAGAACACGCACAATCGTACCGGTCACACTAGCCGTACCATTGACAACAAGATTAACCGTTTCTGTAAAATTCGCACCGCCAATCAGGGCACCAATAATGGCCCCTGTAAATAAAGCATAAACCGGATTCAAATGCTTTAATATTAGTAGAATAGCCAAAATTAATCCGATAATAGCTCCTAACCAACTAACTGTCATGAATAAACCCAGCTCTCCAATATAAAATAAAAACAAACATCAATACTATATCACAGATAAGCTCTGTATTATAACAGAAAATTAAATATTACTATTTTCTTAAAACCTTACTATTTTTCGGTGCACGGTTTAGGCAGAGAATTCTTGCCAGCTTTTATCTATGCCTTTCGCTGTGATGAATAAACCTTCAACTGACATTTTTAAGTTTTTTAATTTCTATCTATAAATTCTTTGAGTTCCACTAAAGCTAACTTACCTTTTCTGAAATGTTCCAAAATAATCCCCAATCCTGACATCTAAAATGCCCATGCCCGAATGCACTATACGTTCTTATTGCACAAAAAAAGAACCCTTCATTATCAAGGGTTCTCACGATTTTCTATAATGGCCCTGGCAGGAATCGAACCTGCGACGCACGGTTTAGGAAACCGACGCTCTATCCACTGAGCTACAGAGCCGCAGCTCGCTATTTTTGCGACATAGACTATTATATGAAGAAAACGGATCGATGGCAAGCCCTAAGGCAGGGTAGGAGAGGTTAGCTGCTACACATCAAGACTGTCTCGTGTTCAAATTAATTGCAGATATGACGTTTTTCTAGATTGCTCATACTTATTTAAAGAGACTTGAATCGAGCGCAGCCTTTGGGGCACAAATAAAAGCAGCCCTTTTTTAGAGAGGACTGCTTCCGCATCATCGGTTATGGCCGAAGATCACAGTTTTGTAACGTTTGCTGCCTGAGGTCCGCGGTTGCCTTCAACAATGTCGAAGCTAACTTCTTGACCTTCTTCAAGCGTTTTGAAACCGTCGCCTTCGATTGCAGAATAGTGTACGAATACATCATTTCCGCCATCAACTTCAATGAAACCGTAGCCTTTTTCTGCGTTGAACCATTTTACCTTACCGTTTTGCATGTGTAACTGCCTCCCTAAAACGTTGCGCTGCCCGCGCGTGAACTAAAACCATCCACCAGTTAACAAAAAGCTTGCATATAAAAACAGACCTTTCCAGAAGTAAAAACTACTACACTTCGAGGAAGGGTCTTCATTCTTACATCCAGATCTTATATTAAGTAGTAAAATGGTTTATTACAATATAGCACAATCACCATTATGTGTCAATGAAATCACATTTTTGTAAGCGGATACTACCTTGATGTATCAACATTTTGCTGTCAAGTGCTTCGATCATTAATTTGGTTCTTGCGCTATTCTCATAATCGACCAAATTCGCATTTTTTATACATCGTCAATCGACATTATTCAACTTTTTTCACTTTTTTTTGCACTTTTTAGGTGATACACTTAATAAATCGTATAAGAGAGGACGTCATGAATGATCAACTCCGAAACATCATCGAATAAATTAATATCGGTCGCCGGGATGGTCGGGATCGGTAAAACAACTTTCGCCACTGCTATAGCAAGTCGTTTGGGATATCGTACCTCTTTTGAGAAAGTTGACGGAAACCCCTATCTTGACCTATTTTATAAGGATTTCAAACGTTGGGCATTTCATCTGCAAATCTTCTTTCTCGGGGAACGCTTCAAGGAAACGCAGAAGATCATGACGAGCGCCGACAATTATATTCAAGATCGCTCTATTTATGAAGACACCGGTATTTTTGCGAAAATGCATCATGATAAAGGAACAATGTCTGAAGCAGATTATCAGACTTATACCAGCCTTTTTCAAGCCATGGTGATGACGCCTTATTTCCGCCATCCAGATTTATTAATCTATCTCCACGGTTCATTGGACGCGACCATCGATCGAATTGGCCGACGCGGACGCGGAATGGAAAAAGAAACGCCGCGCAGTTACTGGAAGGAAATGTTTCATCGCTATGAGCAATGGATCAGCCATTTTTCAATCTGCCCGGTACTGAAAATTGATATCGAAGACTACGACATCGTCAATGATCCTAAATCTGCGGATGCAATTGCAGCACATATCCAGGATTTGTTGAAAGATAAAGCAGAGTGCAATGTTTAAAGAAAAACCAAGGTTCGGACGTCTCGTCCAACCCTTAGTTTTTCTTTCCTAGATATCGCTAATTTCTGTTTGTAAAAAAAAAATGAAACGCGCAAGTACGGGTTAAAACCGTATTTGCACGTTTTTTATTTTGTATCTTCGTCTGTGGTATTCTTTTTTTCATCCTGGCTTTTCTTATCTTTGGAAGCCTTTGGTTCGTTGGGATTAAGGGTAATACCAAGATCATCAATCATCTTCGTTAATCTGGCGTCCGTGTTCACTTTCTGATGAAGAGCCATGGCGCACCTCCTGCGATTTTGAGCAAATTAAAATTAGTCTTTTGGCGTGATTTTCTCCACATTTCTCATGTATGGGCGCAACGCTTCCGGTATAATAACACTGCCGTCCTCTTGCTGGTAATTCTCCAGAATTGCAGCAACCGTACGTCCAACTGCCAGACCAGAGCCGTTCAGTGTGTGTACGAATTCAGGCTTTGCTTTCGGCGTACGTCTAAAGCGAATATTCGCACGGCGTGCCTGGAAATCTTCGAAGTTGCTGCAAGAAGAAATTTCACGATATGTGTTCTGACTCGGAATCCATACTTCAAGATCGTATTTCTTCGCCGCCGTGAAACCAAGGTCTCCGGTACAAATTGCGACAACGCGGTAAGGGAGATTGAGCAGACGCAGAACTTCTTCCGCGTGACCTGTCAGCTTCTCCAGTTCATTGTAAGAATCCTCAGGCTTTACAAACCGAACGAGCTCAACCTTGTTAAATTGGTGCTGGCGGATGATTCCGCGTGTATCGCGTCCCGCCGATCCTGCCTCAGAACGGAAGCAGGCGCTGTAGGCAGCAAAGGCAGCCGGAAGCTGATCACCGTTTAAGATCTCATCACGATAATAATTCGTTACAGGTACCTCGGCTGTCGGGATCAAGAAGTAGTCTCGATCATCCGCGATCTTGAACGCATCTTCTTCAAATTTCGGCAGTTGACCGGTACCGGTCATGCTCGTGCGATTGACCATATAAGGCGGCATGATTACTTCATAGCCATGCTGATCCTCGTGCAGATCAAGCATGAAGCTGATCAGTGCGCGTTCCAATCGAACGCCGAGTCCCTTATAAAAGACGAAACGGCTGCCCGTTACTTTTGCGGCACGCTCAAAATCGAGAATACCTAAATTAGTCGCCAGATCCCAGTGCGCCTTTGGTTCATAAGCAAATTTTACAGGATCTCCCCAAAAACGAATGGGTTTGTTGTCATTCTCATCCTCACCTACTGGCACTGTTTCATGTGGAACATTCGGAATCGACAGCATCACTTGTTTCAAATCTTCTTCAACCTGGCTTAGCTTTCCGTCTAGTTCCTTGATGCTGGCACTGACTTCGCGCATCGATACAATCAGTTCCTGTGCGTCTTCCTTCGCCCTTTTTTTTGCAGCAACCTGCGCAGATACTTCATTGCGCTTTGCTTTCAAAACTTCCGTTTGACTGATTAGTTCACGGCGCTTGTCGTCCAATTCAGGAAAACGCTGAAAGTCGGAGAGATCTTCACCCCGCTTATTTAATTTTTCCTTGATTTCATCATAATGATCTCGCAATCGTTTCATATCGAGCATCGTTTTCTGCCTCCTAAAGAAAACCTTGGACCTTGCCAGCCCTTAGTTTTTCTTTTCCTAGATAAAAATAGAAAATCTCGTCCCTTGTAATAAAAGGGACGAGACTTAACCCGCGTTGCCACCCAAATTGCCGACATGCCACATTGCGGTTTGTCGGCCGCTTTAGTCATTGATAACGGTAATGATCCGTGTGATCGGTGCCTTCTCCGATCCAACTCTCAGGGATGGATTCGCATCTGCTCCTTCACCGCTTTCCACCGACTGCGGCTCTCTATTCAAGGAGACAAATGTTACTTTTTCCCGTCATCAAGCGAATAAATTCGACTTACATAAAATCTACACTACTGTTAAAAAAAAAGCAAGCGGTTAATGGTATTCCTCCACCATTCGAACGAAGTAACGATGCATTGCGGGATCATCAGTCAATTCAGGATGAAAGGCACAGGCAAGAAATCTGCCTTGTCGGCATGCCACAATATGGCCTTCACACGTAGCGAGCACGTCCACATTTTCAGCGGCACTTTTGATATAAGGTGCTCGAATAAACACGCCGATATACGTTTCACTAATCCCCTTTATTTCTAAATCCGCTTCAAAGCTGTCGACTTGGCGGCCAAAAGCATTTCGCTTAACATCAATATCCAGTAAAGCCAAATGGGGACCGCGTCTGCCCTCAATTTGCTTCGCCATTAAGATCAAGCCTGCACATGTGCCGAATACAGGTTTCTGTTCAGCAAAATTTTTGACTGCTTCAAATAGATCATAGCGGTCCATGATTCTGCGCATCATTGTACTTTCGCCGCCGGGAAGCACAAGTCCATCCAGGCCGTCCAGGTCGCGGGCATTTTTAACTAGAGCTGTTTCTGCACCTGATACCTCAAGCGAGTGAACATGCTCGCTGACGGCGCCTTGAAGCGCAAGCACGCCAATTTTAACAGACATTGTTCCTCACCTCTCAGATTCCGCGATCCTGCATGCGTTCCGCAGGTTCAAGCTTGCTCATGTCAATGCCCTTCATCGGCGTTCCGAGTCCCTTGGACAGTTCAACAATTCGTTCATAATCCTGGTAGTATGTGGTTGCCTCTACAATTGAACGTGCAAATTTAGCCGGATTTTCCGATTTGAATATACCTGAGCCGACAAACACTCCGTCCGCGCCGAGCTCCATCATCAATGCAGCATCGGCAGGAGTTGCAACACCGCCGGCAGCAAAATTAACAACCGGCAGCCGTCCTGCCTCACGAATTTGCAGAAGTATTTCATAAGGAGCGCCAAGTTCTTTTGCAAACACCATCAATTCGTCCGGAGCCATCGCTACAACTTTACGTACTTGACTGTTCACGAGACGCATATGGCGCACGGCTTCAACAATGTTTCCGGTTCCTGGTTCGCCCTTTGTCCGCAACATAGCCGCACCTTCACCAATTCTGCGTGCTGCTTCGCCCAAATCGCGGCATCCGCAAACAAACGGGACGGTAAATGCCTTTTTATCTATATGAAAAACATCATCTGCCGGAGTAAGCACTTCACTTTCATCGATATAATCGACTTTCATTGCTTCAAGAACACGTGCTTCCACGATATGACCGATTCTTGCTTTCGCCATAACCGGAATGGAAACTGCATTCTGAACCTGTTCTACAATTGTGGGATCAGCCATCCGGGCAACGCCACCCGCCTTGCGGATATCAGAAGGAACCCGCTCCAATGCCATTACCGCTGTTGCACCGGCTTCCTCCGCAATTTTCGCTTGCTCAGCATTGACCACGTCCATGATCACGCCGCCTTTTTGCATTTCAGCCATTCCGCGCTTTACGCGCTCCGTACCTTTCTGTACCACCATAATCCCTCCAGTTGTTTCTTTGTAAAAGTTATGTTTCTTCAATTATTTATAGTGTACAATAAAACCCAGTAAATAAATATGTATAAAAGGTAATTGGTTCATTTTTCTTTTTTTATTATATACATGTGCGAGGAAAGAGAGTAATTTTTTTCGCTGTATCAACCAAATTATATCGCGACTCACTAGTCGTTTCTTAGAAAATTTTCATTTATGATTAGCAAAAAAAAGCCGGGACTTTCTCCCGACTTTTTTACGACTACCTATAATTCTATTTTAATTTAATCAGCTCTCTCAAAAGAGTCCTGCAATCCATGAAAAAATGGATGAAAAGAAGCTGCCAATTCCTTTTAACATACGAACAAACCAGTTGTTTCGATCAACTTGTTCCGCCGCAATGACCGGAACCTTGCTGTTTGTATTGTAGAGATAACCATAGTGTGTATCTCCTTTATGAGAAAGTGTTACATAACCGACTTTCTCGCCTTTCTTCACCGGAGCCTCCAAGGAACCGTCCTTGTTCAGCTTTGATTTATCCAATACGACTTTGAAGTTAGTGGCAACCTTTTCGCCACTTGCAACAGCTGTTTTATAGGAATCACCAAACGCAACATTCACTTCGCCTTTTTTACCGTTGTGAACAGGCACTGTCTTACTGCCTTTAATGAGTTGGCCCTTCTTAGCAATTGTTTTATCAGTAAATTGCTGGTAGCCGTAGTCAAAGAGTGCACGCGTCTGTTCAAAACGCTGAGCATCTGAATTCGTACCCATCACAACACTGATCAGGCGATGGCCGTTGCGGTTAACTGTTCCGGTGAAACAATAGCCGGCAAGATCGGTATGCCCCGTCTTCAGGCCGTCAACACCGTCATATTTAAATTTACTCATATTCGCGCCGAATCCCGGAAGCATATAATTCCAGTTCACCATTTGAATTGGAGCATCCACTCCGGCAGTAAAATTCTTTAGTGGAATCTTGGATATTTCAAGCGCATCAGGATAATCTTTAATCACATGATAGGCCAGTTTGGCAAGATCCAAAGCAGAGAGTTGATTGCTTGCTTTGCTGTCGCCATACGGAGCAAACTTGCCTAAATCCTCATTTTCAAGACCAGAACTATTAATATAGTGGGCACTGGTCATGCCGAATTTCTTCGCCGTTTTATTCATGAGATCTACGAAATTTTTTTCTGTTCCGCCGACTTTTTCCGCAAGAGCAATTGTCGCTCCGTTTGCTGAATAGATTGCCATCGCTTCGTATAATTCTCTAACCGTATACTCATAGTCTTTTTTAAGCGGCACATTGGAGTAAGCACGGTTCTGAGAAATCTGGTAGACATAATCGCTGATCGATACTTTCGTATTCCAGGTCAGTTTCTTCGAATGAAGTGCCTGCATGACCAAGTATTCGGTCATCATTTTCGTCATACTGGCTGGTGGATAAACTTTGCTTGCATCCTTCTCATAAAGAATCTGACCGCTGTTATAATCCACGAGAATCGCTGACTTGGCTTTTAACCCAAGCGGATCTGATGCCGCCTCGGCCTTTGAAGCAAACTGCCCTTGAAAGGTCAGCGTCAAAGCAAGTACAAATGCTAGGCTTGCCGCCGCAAAGCGACCTAGCTTTTTTCTGAAATTCAACCCCTACACCCCCGAAAGTATTCATGCGAAATCAATCAGCGCAAGCATAGAAAACCGAGGCGATACATGCCGTCTCGACTTTTCTTTACTACGTATCTCTTTTTCTAAATAATTGATAATAGACGGTTATGCAGTCCGCCCGTCTGCAAAGCAATGGTCGTTAACATATCAGTACGGAAGCACAATCTATAATTATTTAATAGAATAGTTCGGTGCTTCTTTGGTTATCTGAACGTCATGCGGATGACTTTCAAGTAATCCTGCATTAGTAATTCTTGTAAAACGCGCATTTTCTCTCAATGCTTGTAAATTCGCTGCGCCACAATACCCCATTCCTGAACGCAAACCGCCGATCAACTGATAAATCGAGTCGGCCAGCCGGCCTTTGTAAGGAACACGTCCTTCAATACCTTCCGGAACTAATTTCTTTGCATTCTCCTGGAAATAGCGATCCTTGCTGCCGTGTTCCATCGCACTTACCGAACCCATGCCGCGATAAACCTTGAACTGTCTTCCTTGATAAATTTCTTTTTCTCCCGGAGTTTCGTCTACACCGGCAAGAAGTCCGCCAAGCATAACGGCACTGCCGCCCGCTGCCAAGGCTTTAACAATATCTCCTGAATATTTAATTCCACCGTCAGCGATAATCGCCACACCGTGTTTATCTGCTTCGTTTGCACAGTCATAAACTGCTGTGATTTGCGGAACACCAACGCCTGCTACGACACGGGTCGTACAAATGGATCCCGGTCCAATCCCCACTTTAACAACATCTACACCAGCATCAATCAATGCTTTTGTGCCTTCTGCCGTTGCCACGTTTCCTGCGATCAGGCTGACCTTTGGAAATTTAGTACGAATGCCGGCAACCTTTTGCAGTACGCCTTTAGAATGCCCGTGCGCCGTGTCAATCACGATGGCATCAGCACCGGCATCAACGAGTTTTTCAACGCGCAGCAATGCATCAGCCGTCACTCCGACTGCGGCAGCCACAAGTAACCTTCCGTGTTCGTCTTTTGCCGAACTTGGAAATTCAACAACTTTTTCAATATCCTTCGTTGTGATTAATCCTTTAAGCACGCCGTTATTATCCACAAGCGGTAATTTTTCAATCCTGTTCTTGTTCAGAATTTCTTCGGCTTCTTTTAAGCTCGTGCCGACCGGCGCCGTAACCAAGTTGTCCTTAGTCATCATATCGCCGATCTTCGCTGAGTAGTCCTTGACAAAGCGCATATCACGGTTCGTCAAAATACCTACAAGATGCTGATCTGCTGTATTGTCAACAATCGGAACACCGGAGATCCGGTATTTATTCATCAAATGCTCCGCATCAAAAATCTGGTTTTCCGGAGTTAAGAAAAACGGATTGGTAATGACGCCACTTTCAGAGCGTTTCACCTTGTCGACTTGTTCTGCTTGTTCTTCAATCGACATATTTTTATGAATAACACCCATGCCGCCTTGCCTAGCCATTGCAATAGCCATTGCTGCTTCAGTGACTGTGTCCATACCTGCGCTGATAATCGGTATGTTCAGATTCAGTGTACGAGTCAGTGCCGTTTGAACGGAAACATCTCTTGGCAAAACCTCAGAAGCTGCCGGAACAAGCAATACATCATCAAAGGTCAATGACTCTTTTACAAACTTATCTTCTCTCATCAATGTTAGATTACCCCCATAGTATGGTTGTCTTACTATCCGAAAAATTTATTGATAGCGTATCAAGTGCGCCTGCACCTGTCAAGAATACGAGATAAAGTTGAATTTTTCTAATAACAATCTTATAAAATAATGGTTTTAATTCTATTTATTGCCACTCATAGCAACTCACGTTCACACAAAATCCCGCAAAAATTTTTAATTAATGGAATGTACCCATTCATTATAAACCGAATGAGAGCCATGCGCAGGTAGTTTCTTTTTCCAATCATTTTTCGACGAACGGCATCTCTAGTGGTTAAAAAGAATCGTCACCATAATCACAGAAAGCGATCAATGGTGACGTTGTTGAATTCAGTCAAAGCATACACACGATTATCAGCGAGATGAATCATCGGCCGTGTTGGTTCTTTCGCTGGTATAAAAGTTATCTCTCCGGTCTGACCGTCCGAGAGCTGGACATTCATGCCAACAAACAAGGTCATTAATTCATAACAAAATTTATCCAAAAGATAGCGAGACAATTTTCCATAAGATGAGATTCTTAAATGGTCAAGAACAGTAAGCAGGCTGCCGGTGCGTTCAGTTGTCATTTGAGTTAATAAACTGTCGCAAATGGCCAGAATCTTTCCATTCATACTCAGCTGAGAGCCGTCGATATTGAGCGGAAAACCGCTCTTATCTTCACGTTCATGGTGCTGAATGACGGCAACCAATGTCTCATCCTTAAGTGTCGGAATCCCTTTAAGCATCTTGTAACTGTCGATTACATGCCTTTCAAAAGCACTTTTTTCACTGCCGATGCGTTCTTTTTTCACAAGCAGCGATGGAGAAAGTTTGGCAAGCCCGCAATCGGCAAGCATGCCTGCAAGTCCAAGCTGAATACTTTCGCCGGAACCAAAATTTGATTTTTTGGCAAAAAAAGCAGCCAATAATCCAAAAAGAACACTGCGTTCAGCAATATTGCGAATTCGCCTATGCTTAATAAAATGGGAAGCGAGCCACATCGGATCATCAAACACGCCAGTGATCAATGGCATCATGGCAGCTCTAAAATCACCGATGGACACTCCTGCACCTGACTGCCACTGATGAAAGAAATGCTGATAGTCGCTAACCGACTGCTGATATTTCTTGTCCAATGGGCTGAGCGCAGCTTCAGGCTCTGGAACAGTCAAAGGACTGGTCTCAGGGTCATGATTTGACTCTTTCTCGATCGAACGCTTTACGGAAGACCGCACAAAATGATCAACATCAACATGTGTAATTAAAAAGGCTCTTAGAAACGCAATATGTGTTTCGTTAAGCACCGTTCCTGCTTTCATCAGCGGTTTAACCGATTTGGAATAGACATCCTTCCTCAGGATGCACCCAGCTTTAAGTTCATCGGTATTTACTATCATGCCGGCTCACCTCGCCATTCAGGTCTGTGTGTCGTTACTCTTCACTATCCTCGGGTGCTTCCGATTCTTCATCATCATTATTTTGAATGCGGGCGATTGTTGCAATGCTGTCTCCTTCATCAACTCGGATCAAGGTTACACCCATCGTATTTCTTCCGAGCTTGGAAATCCCGGATACAGGCATACGAATGATGACACCGTTCGCCGTAATAATCATGAGATCTTCCGTTTCCTCAACAGTACGCAGGGCAACCAATTCACCGTTTTTCTCCGTAATATTGCATGTCTTAAGCCCTTTGCCGCCGCGCGTCTGCAGCCGGTATTCGTCACTTGCCGTGCGTTTGCCGAATCCATTTTCCGTAACAATTAATACGTCCATACCGACATCGGCAATACCCATGCCGACAACTTCATCGCCTGCGTCTAAGGTAATTGCTTTGACACCTGCCGCTGTGCGTCCCATTGCGCGCACATCGGTTTCATGATAGCGGATGGCCATTCCTTTCTTCGTTCCGACAATTAGGTCATGACTTCCGTCTGTAAGGCGAACGGCGATGAGTTCATCCTCATCACGAACTGTAATCGCGAACAAGCCGGTCTTTCGGATATTTGAGAAATCGGAAAGAGGTGAGCGCTTTGTGATACCATTCTTTGTCAGGAAAACAAGGTAATGTTCCTCATCAAATCCTTCGACTGGGAAGAAGGCTGTAATTTTTTCGCCTTTTTCGATTTGAATTAAATTAATAATTGGAATACCCTTTGCCGTTCTGCCTAGTTCAGGGATTTGATACCCCTTCAGTTGGTAGACGCGCCCTTTATTCGTAAAGAACAGGATATGATGATGCGTGTTGGTCTGGAACAGATGCTCCACAAAGTCGTTCTCATTCGTTCCCATCGCCTGAATCCCG
The DNA here is from genome assembly GCF_024385605.1 of Sporolactobacillus sp. STSJ-5. Taxonomy (GTDB): domain Bacteria; phylum Bacillota; class Bacilli; order Bacillales; family Sporolactobacillaceae; genus Sporolactobacillus. The sequence continues at coordinate 26,356 of NZ_JANFOJ010000012.1, forward strand.
CGTCCGCCTCTATTCTGACTCTTGTACGTATTTACCGGCATACGTTTTACGTATCCATTATGCGAGACGGTAATGACAATGTCTTCACGCTCGATCAGATCTTCATCCTCAATTAAATCATCGCCGACTGTGATTTCTGTTCGGCGCTCGTCATTGTATTTTTCTTTGATTTCACGTAATTCTTTGCGGATGATATGCAGTACTTTTTGCTCGTCAGCAAGAATTTCCTTAAGCTCGGCAATTTTCTTGACAAGCTCTGCATATTCCTGCTCGATTTTCTCGCGTTCCAGTCCGGTCAAACGCTGCAGGCGCATATCCAAAATTGCTTGAGCCTGAATCTCGCTGAGTGAGAAGTTCTCCATTAATCCCTGACGCGCAATGTCTGCCGTTTTCGAACCGCGGATCAAGGCAATGACTTCATCCAAATGATCCAAAGCAATACGCAATCCTTCAAGTATATGCGCACGTGCCTCAGCCTTTTTCAGTTCGAATGCTGTGCGGCGGCGGATAACCGTTTCCTGATGCTCAAGGTAGTAGTGCAAGCATTCCTTCAATGTCAGAACACGCGGTCTGCCGTCTACAAGCGCCAGCATGTTAATTCCGAAGCTTGTTTGCAACCCAGTATGCTTGTACAAATTGTTAAGAAGTACATTCGCGTTCGTATCGCGGCGAACTTCAATCACCATACGCATGCCTTGGCGATCCGATTCGTCGCGCAGATCGGTAATACCTTCAATTTTCTTATCGCGAACCATTTCGGCAATTCGTTCGATCAGTTTCGCTTTATTTACCTGATATGGAAGTTCAGTCACAATAATGCTCTGTTTTCCATTCGCGTTTTCTTCAATTTCAACCTTCGCACGAACGATAATTGATCCCCGACCAGTACGGTACGCGCGGCGAATACCTTCGCGTCCTAAGATCAATCCTCCGGTCGGAAAATCAGGTCCCGGTATACATTGCATTAATTCTTCAACCGGAATTTCCGAATTCTTGCTGAGTGCCAGAACGGCATCAATGACCTCACCCAACTGGTGAGGAGGAATATTGGTCGCCATACCGACGGCAATTCCTGAAGCGCCATTGACCAGCAAGTTAGGGAAACGTGAAGGAAGCACAACCGGTTCTTCTTCGTTCTCGTCATAGTTCGGAACAAAATCAATGGTATCTTTGCGAATATCGCGTACCATTTCCATGGATATTTTCGACATGCGTGCTTCCGTATAACGCATCGCAGCTGCCGGATCACCATCGACTGAACCGAAGTTACCATGACCGTCTACTAATTCATAGCGATAGCTGAAATCCTGAGCCATACGCACCATCGTATCATAAACAGCCGAATCACCGTGCGGATGATACTTACCGATGACTTCGCCGACAATTCTCGCTGATTTCTTATAGCCCTTATCCGACGTAATGCCGAGTTCATTCATGGCGAAAAGAATTCGCCTGTGCACCGGCTTCAGGCCATCGCGCACATCAGGCAATGCGCGGCTGACGATAACGCTCATCGCGTAACTCAAGAACGAATCACGCATCTGTTTGCCTATATTGACCGGCTTGACTCGCCGTTCATCTTGCTCTGCCATTTTGTTTCCTCCTTGCTTTACTCAAAAAATTAACTCTGCAGATACTGCTGCTGATCAAACATCCAGATTTTCTGCATAACGGGCATTTTGCTGGATAAAATCACGACGCGGTTCAACCCGATCGCCCATCAGCATTTCAAACGTCTGATCCGCTTCAATCGCATCCTCAAGATTTACCTGCAGGACAAGACGATTTTCCGGATCCATGGTCGTTTCCCACAGCTGTTCCGGGTTCATTTCACCGAGACCTTTGTAGCGCTGCAATGCCGGCTTTACAGTTGGCGGCAGCTCGCTCTGAATCCTTTTTAATTCCAGATCATCATATGCATACAGAAGTGTTTTCCCGTATTGGACGCGGAAGAGAGGTGGCTGAGCAATATAAACATAGCCATTCTCAAGCAGCGGCCGCATAAAGCGATAGAAGAACGTTAACAACAGTGTACGGATATGCGCACCATCGACGTCCGCATCGGTCATAATAATAATTTTATGATATCTTGCCTTTTCCAAATTGAATTCATCGCCAATGCCGGTACCGAGCGCTGTGATCATGGCTCGGATTTCCGCATTGGACAAGATTTTGTCAAGACGGGCCTTCTCAACATTAAGAATTTTACCGCGCAGCGGGAGAATCGCTTGAAACAGGCGGTCTCTGCCTTGCTTTGCCGAACCTCCGGCTGAATCTCCTTCGACAATATATAATTCCGAGATGCTTGCGTCTTTCGATGAGCAGTCCGCAAGCTTGCCCGGAAGCGAAGATACTTCCAGGCTGCTCTTTCGCCGTGTCAACTCACGCGCTTTTTTTGCCGCCGATCTTGCTCGTGAAGCTACAATACCTTTTTCAACGATGATTCGTGCAACATCGGGATTTTCAAGTAAAAACCGCGAAAATGCTTCTGAGAAAAGTGTATCCGTGATCGTTCGTACTTCAGAGTTGCCAAGCTTGGTTTTGGTCTGTCCCTCGAATTGCGGATCCGGGTGCTTGACCGACACAATCGCGGTCAGGCCTTCGCGCACGTCGTCCCCGGTCAAATTGGAATCGCTGCCCTTTATAAATTGATTTTTGCGTCCATAATCATTAATGACACGGGTCAGGGCGACCTTAAAGCCGTATTCATGTGTGCCGCCTTCATGTGTATGGATGTTGTTGGCAAAGGAATAGAGCTGGCTTGAAAAACCGCTGTTGTATTGCATCGCGATTTCAACCTTAATGCCGTCTTTCTCACCTTCCAGATCAATCGGCTGGTGAATGACTTCCTTCGAACGATTCAAAAATTCCACGTAAGAACGGATACCGCCTTCATAGTGGAATGTTTCTTTTTTGTCCTCCGCACGCCTGTCTTCAATCGAGATCCGTATGTTCTTGTTCAGGAAGGCGAGTTCGCGTACACGTACACGAAGTGTGTCATAATCAAAAGTCGTTGTGTCCGTAAAAATTTCCGGATCCGGTTCAAAATGAGTCGTCGTTCCGGTTTTGTCAGAATCACCGATGATTTTCAGATCAGCTGCCGGCTTCCCGCGATGATATTCTTGATAATAGACATGTCCGTTCCGATAAACCTTGACCCACATTGTCGTTGAAAGGGCATTAACTACTGATGCCCCCACGCCGTGCAGTCCCCCAGAAACCTTATATCCGCCACCGCCGAATTTTCCTCCGGCATGAAGAACGGTCATAATAACTTCAACTGCGGGACGGCCCACTTTCTTTTGAATGTCAACCGGAATACCGCGGCCGTCATCCATAACGGTGATGCCGCCTTCTTTTTCAATGATTACTTGAATATGGCTGCAATAACCTGCAAGTGCTTCATCAATCGAGTTGTCCACAATTTCCCAAACCAAATGATGGAGGCCCTTTTCACTGGTCGTTCCTATGTACATGCCCGGACGTTTTCGAACAGCTTCAAGTCCCTCGAGTACTTGAATCTCACTGGCATTATAAGATTGTTTTTGTTCCTGATTCTCGCTCATCTTAACCCACCTAACTTGGTGTTATCTGAGAAACTCATAGTCTCATGGCACAGAGCCTTGATTTTGAGTTCTTTCAAACAGCCGCTTCTGCTGCCTGCGTCATTCAGATACATTCCGCCGAAGAGGGCGGAAATCCAATTACTGTTTTGTACATTCTACGTTTCCTTGATGTATTTCAAAAAGCGTTGCCCGATCAAGCAAACTATGATCCAATCCGTCGACCGATGTAGTCGTGACAAAGGTTTGAACCTTTTCCTGAAATACGCCGAGCAAATGCGTCTTTCTAATATCGTCCAGTTCACTCAATACATCATCAAGCAGGAGGATCGGATATTCACCTACTTCATGTTTGATCAATTCAATTTCCGCTAGCTTTACAGACAAGGCTGCCGTTCTCTGCTGCCCCTGAGATCCAAATGCCTGCACATCCTTCTCATTCACTAAAAAGCACAGATCATCACGATGCGGTCCGATTAAGGTTGTTCCCCTGTCCATTTCCCTTTTCTTCAAGCGCTGATAGCTGCTCTGATAGGCTTCTTCTATTTTTGACGAATCACCGCTATCTAATACCTCAGGGACTGAAGATTGATAGACAATAGATAAGTGTTCCCTGCCGTTACTGATCTCCTGCTGGATCGGTGCCGCCCACTCATTAAGCTGTCGGACAAAAACCAGTCTGCGATTAATGATTTCCGCTGCAAGCGAGATCAACCGGTCAGTCAAAATATCGAGAAAACTGCTGTCGCCTTGGGAATTGCCGAACGCCTTGCGGAGCAGTGCATTCCTCTGCTGAAGCACTTTTTGGTACTCAGCTAAATGATGCATGTAAACAGGAGCAATCTGTCCGATTTCCATGTCCATAAACCGTCTGCGCACAGCAGGGCTCCCCTTGACCAGGTTTAAATCCTCCGGAGCAAACATCACCACATTGCACAGACCGACATAATCGCTTAATCTGCGCTTCTCAAGATGATTAGCTTTTGCCTTTTTCCCTTTACCGGAAATAATTAGTTCGAGCGGTACTGATTGACCATGTTTGCCTATTCTACCCTTTATTTTACCATAATCCTGGTCCCATTGGATTAAATCTTTATCATGAGAGGTCCTCGGCGATTTTGCGATCGCCAGGACATAGATCGCTTCAAGCAAATTCGTTTTCCCCTGTGCATTCTCACCTAGAAAAACATTCACAGAGCTAGAAAAAGACAGCTGTAAGCTGTCATAATTTCGATAATGTGCCAGTTCAATCGATTCAAGATTCACAGTGGGGCGTCTCCCCTCTAATCGCGGCTGATGATGAATTCGGCCGAATCCGCAATTTTAATCCGGTCTCCCTCATGTAATTTCTTTCCCCGCCTGTTTTCGTGTTCATCATTGACAAAAATTTCTGTTTCAGCTAAAAAATGTTTGGCTTCTCCGCCTGTTTGGATTAATCCTTCAAATTTCAGCAATTGTCCGAGTGTAATGAACGTTTCTCCAGCATTTAATTTAACGTTCTTCAACGTTTTGCCTCTTTTCTTATTCAAATCAGAAATATCTAAGGCTAAACAACAAAGATTTTGCTTTGCCAACCTAGTCTTTAATTCTGTCCACGCATAAGCATCGTTTTTTTTTATTGAACATAGAATGCAGACATGGCATGAAACTGACCGCCATCCGATGTTCTCATTCACTTTAGAAGGTTCGGATCGGCAAAATCAGCATCAATATATTTTCATCACCGATTGGACGGATAATAATCGGTCTCATTGGTCCGGCAAAATGAATGCGAACGGTTTGAGCGTCGACCTTGCTCAGCGCGTCCATCATGAATTTGGCACTGAAAGAAATACGCAGCGGATCACCTTCAAATTTTTCTGTAACGAGTGTTTCATAGACACGCCCCAGTTCAAGAGATTGGGATGAAATTTCTACCTGATTACCTTCTGCACGCAGTTTAACCACATTGTTCCGCTCTTCTTTTGCGAGAAGAGATGCACGTTCGATTGCGTGATACAGTGCCTTGGTTCCCAAATCAATGGTCGTCTTGCTGTCATTCGGAATCAATCTGCTTGTATCCGGATAATTTCCATCAAGCAGACGCGAATAGAATTGTACGTTATGGCTTTTAAATAGAATTTGATTGTTCGTCATGACAATGTCCACCATTTGTTCATCGTCATCATCAAGGATTTTAGAAAGCTCATTCAAGCTTGGACCCGGAATGACAAGGGTATGAGTACCGGATTCTTCAGCATCTTCGATCGTTACCGAGCGCTGAGCGAGCCGATGACTGTCGGTTGCGACACAGCTCAATCGACCGTCCTGAATGATCCATTTCACTCCGGTTAGGACAGGACGTGTTTCTGTAACTGCTACGGCATAAACGGTTTGCTTGACCAAATCTTTCAGCAGATCTTTTCGAATTCTGAACACATCGTTTTCGTTAATAATCGGCAGATTCGGATATTCTTCCGGATCAAGTCCGTTCAGGCTGAATTCCGTTGCTCCTGAAATAATTTTCGTGATCAGTCTGCTGTCTACTTCAATATGAACTTCGTCATCAGGAAGCTTACGTACAAGTTCGGAAAAAAGTCGAGATGGCAAGACAATTTGTCCCGGAGTATTGATCGTCGCATTTTCATTACCATCTTCTTCAAGAGGAATGAATGATTTAATTGATATATCCGAGTTGCTGCCAGTCAAGGTAATGCCGTCTGATCCGGATGTAATTTTTACACCGGTAAGTATTGGCATTGTTGTTTTCGACGATATAGCTTTCATGACGCGATTTACTGCATCGACAAGTTTTTCCTTCTGTACGGTACATTCCATAGCGAGCGCTGCATTTGGATTTGTGTCTTGCATTTCTTGCATCCTTGTTGCCTCCAAATCTTATATTAAGAAATTAAAAAATAGTAATCATAATAGTAGGGCTTGTGAATATGTTAGTAAGTCCGATAAACTGTGATGATTCTTTTTATCCACATGTTGATAAGCTGTGGATAAAATTGGGGGTGTGCCGGATAATTATACACACCCCTGTCAGTAAAAAAATGCATTTCATTGTTTAAATTTTAAATCAGTTATGCCTTAATCGGAGCTTTTAACTGATCGATGAGCGCGTTCACTTTTTTCTGAAGGTCACGATCAACCGAGAGCTGTTTTGTAATTTTTTCATGAGCATGGATAACGGTCGTATGATCGCGGCCGCCAAATTCTTCGCCGATTTTGGGCAGTGAACAGTCGGTCAGCTCCCGTGACAAATACATAGCGATCTGCCGTGGAAAAGCAATCGATTTCGTCCGTTTTTTCGCAGCAAAATCCTCTAATTTCAAATGATACTCCTCGCCTACAGCAACCTGGATATCTTGAATGGTTATTGTTTTGGGACGAGCAGACGGAATGATATCTTTTAGAGCTTCCGCTGCTAAATCGACATTTATATCCTGGTTGTTCAAAGAAGAGAATGCGATCACACGGATCAGCGCGCCTTCAAGTTCACGAATGTTCGTATCAATTTGGTTAGCAATGTAGATCATGACTTCATTCGGAATATCAAGGCCTTCCGCTTTCGCCTTTTTGCGCAGAATCGCAATTCGAGTCTCTAAATCAGGCGGCGTAATATCTGTAATCAGACCCCACTCAAATCGGGAACGAAGCCGATCTTCAAGCGTTGGAATCTCTTTTGGCGGCCGATCGCTGGAAATGACAATTTGCTTGTATTCTTCGTGAAGCGCATTAAACGTATGAAAAAATTCTTCCTGAGTTTGTTCTTTTCCCGCAAGAAATTGAATATCATCAATCAGGAGCACGTCAACACTTCGATATTTATTGCGAAATTCGACGGTTTTATTGTCACGAATCGAGTTAATAAATTCATTCGTGAATTTCTCGGAAGAAAGATAGACAACGCGTGCCGATGGGTTGTGCTCGATCACGTAGTGACCGATCGCATGCATCAAATGCGTTTTTCCAAGACCAACGCCTCCATAAATAAACAGAGGGTTATAAGCTTTGGCTGGAGCCTCGGCCACGGCTAAAGAAGCGGCATGGGCGAATCGGTTACCTGAGCCGATGACAAAGGTTTCGAACGTATTCTTTGAATTGAGCATACTATTGCCCAAATCTTCCATACGATGCTGATTCCTTTGACTCATACCCCCGAAAGGATTGCCATGGCCATTTGGGCTGAAATTCATTTCATCACTCTTTCCTTTATTCTGTGTGGCAGGCGAGGCGTCACTGTTGTTGTGCCGACTTGGGATGACAAATTGGACATTGTAGCGTGAGCCTGTGATCTCATAAAGAATGTCGGAAATGAGTTTGGCATAATGCTCTTCAAGCCAATCGCGTGAAAATTCATTTGGAACGCTGACAATCATGATCTGCCCCTTAATTGATTGTGCGCGCGTTTCCTTAAGCCAAGTTTCAAAACTGGGCTTGCTCAGCTTCTTTTTAATGATATCCAGTGTTTGAACCCATAGTTCTTGAAGGTTGTTCAAGGTATAGCTGCCCTCCCTAAAATTGCATCAACACATTGAAAATCCAACCTGCTTGAGAGCAGCCCAGCCGAAGTCTTGCGGCAAGTTACGGCTCTGCAACCGAAAAAAAGGAATAAAAAATTTGCCGAGCAGCCCAGTTGGCGTCTTGCGGCTAGTTCACTATTCGGGCAGAAAACATACAGGGATTTCCATGCAGGCAATCGTATCATAAAAATTTTCTCATTCATTTAGTTCCCAATTTATCCACAAGCGCCCAAGTGGGAAGAAAGTTCGAAGCAACTTGAAAGTTTGAAAGTTATCAACATGGTGCATATGCTGTGGATAACTGTGAATCACAGGTGTTAGCATCTGTCCACAAAATTATCCACAGCTGGTGGAAAACTTTATTTGAATTCCTTGTTTTGCCTAAATAAATGCACTATGATCATATCAAAAATTTGCTTTTAAAGCAATGATCGACAAATGTTATCCACAGTGGATATCTTTACGCACAATAAGGTTATGCACAGGGGGCTGATATGTGAAAAAAATGTCGATAAATGGTGTGGAAAAAATAATTTGTCAAAAAATAATCCACAGATTGCGATGGATAAATCAGAAACGGCTATTTATTGACTTTTTGGCATGAACTATTTATAATGAGTCAGACTGGTTTTACAAATAAGCCGATGAACGATTGAGGCTGAAGAATGAGAGAAAAGAGACATGGCGAATCCAGTCGAAGATGCATGGGCGGCGGAAAAACCACAACCTACTGGATCTCATTCTCGTCATGGTGACTTTTGACAGGTCGGCTGAATGGATAAAATGAGCGAGTGATTAATTCGCGATCAAACATTTGATTTGTCGGCAATCTAAAATTAATACAGGAGGTGTATCCATTGAAACGTACTTTTCAACCGAATAACCGTAAGAGGAAAAAAGTTCACGGCTTCCGTGCGCGTATGGCAACAGCTAACGGCCGCAAGGTTTTAGCAGCTCGCCGCCGCAAGGGAAGAAAAGTTCTGTCTGCATAAAGCCACTGTGTGAAGAGCAGTGGTTTTTTTACACGAAGAAAGGGAAAAGATGGACTGATCTCGTGTATAGGACAGAGGGCATTATGCTTGTTAAAAAAAGCTTGCTATTTAATAGATGATTAAACGTCGGCAGAATTGAGTATCATGGGTCGGGTGGGGGATTAAAGAGGATTGTGTTCGCGCTGTGATTCGATCAATCAATTTGCGTCTGCATTTTCCTTTAAACAGCCTTGTCATTCCGATCTTTCTTTATACTGAAGGTAGTATAAAAGGATAAGAACGGTTTTTGAATAGACCAAATGCAATGTTCATGGCCGCTCTCATAACATTTGCGATTAACTCATAAGTTGAGGCGTCCCACATGGAGGGACAACATGAAAACATTAAAACGATTAAAAAAGAATCAAGATTTTCAAGTGGTATTTAAAGAGGGCAAATCTTTTGCAAACCGGCAGTTTGTCGTCTATGTGCTTAAACATAACGGCAAGCCTTATTCAAGACTGGGTCTGTCGGTGAGTAAAAAGATGGGCAATGCCGTTATGAGAAACCATATTAAACGCTATATAAAAGCAATTTTTCGCGAATTTGCGGACAGGCTTGAGGTAGAAAATGATTATATTATTATCTCACGAAAACCTGTCAGTACCATGTCTCACGATGAAATGCAGAAAAGCTTGGAACATGTGCTGAAGAAAGCACGTGTCCTTTCAAATTCTGGCAAGGTGTCGCAAGTATGAAACACGTATTTATTTTTATTATTCGTTTGTATCAACGGTTTATTTCTCCTTATACACCGCCAACCTGTCGTTTTTACCCCACCTGCTCAAACTATGCAGTTGAGGCATTAACGAGGTTTGGAGTATTTAAAGGGGGATGGCTGTCGATCAAACGTTTATTAAAATGTCAGCCTTTTCATCCGGGAGGGATTGATCCTGTCCCCGAAAAGTGCTCCCATAAACAGACGGGCATGTTGAGACATCGTTCGGATCGATCGAGGAGGTAGTGTTTTGAAAAAAAAGGTTTTTGCTGTCAGTTCATTGATTTTTATGGCATTACTGCTTGCAGGATGTACCGATCTTAACAAACCAATTAATGATGAAAGTACAGGTTTTTGGAGTCAGTGGTTTGTTTTGCCGCTTTCAAAATTTATCATTGAAGTTGCACACCTTTTATGGAACAGTTACGGACTTGCCATTATTGTAACAACGCTTATCGTCCGTCTGGTTTTGATGCCGTTGATGGCCAAGCAGGTTAAAAGTTCGCGTGCGATGCAAGAATTGCAACCTAAAATTAAAGAATTGCAGAAAAAGTATAGTTCGAAAGACCAGAATACACAGAAGAAGCTTCAAGAAGAGCAGATGAAGCTTTTCCAACAAAATCATGTGAATCCACTTGCAGGCTGTTTGCCAATCTTGATTCAGATGCCGATTTTGTTTGCTTTTTACCAGGCAATCATGAGAACGTCGGAAATCAAGACACAATCGTTCCTGTGGTTCCAGCTCGGTTCTGCAGATCCGTTCTACATTTTGCCGGTCATTGCTGCGGCGACGACATTCCTGCAGCAGAAGATTATGATGGGCAGAATGGGGAATACGAATCCTCAGATGGCGATGATGATGTATGTGTTCCCAATTATGATTGCCGTTCCGGCGTTCTATTTTCCATCGGCACTGGCACTTTACTGGGTTGTCGGTAATATTTTCATGATTTTCCAGACTTACATTATCTATGAAAAGAAAGACGATGACCAAAAGGATCAAAAGCCTGCAGGAGGCGCCAAGCAGAAGTGAGGGAAGTAACCAAGTATGGAAAGACGGTTGCAGAAGCGGTTTCCAGCGCCCTTAATGAATTAAACGCGACTTCAGATCAAACAGATGTTCAAATTCTTGAGAAACCGAGACCTGGTTTTTTCGGAATTGGTGCGCGGAAAGCGCTTGTCAAGGTTACTATGACTAAGACACCTTTTGATTACGGTATTGACTATTTAAACGAGATCATTAAGAAAAGCGGTTTGACAGTTCATGTTCAGGTTGAGGAACGCAGCAGACGTGTTTGCCGTTGTACACTTTCTGGGAAAGATGCGGCTCAATTCATTGGTAAGCACGGTAAGACATTGAACGCACTCCAATTTTTAGTTGATCGTGTTGTGAACAGCGATGCTGAGCACCGAATGAACATTATACTTGATGCTGAAAATTATCGAGACACGCGCAAAAAAGCACTCATTACGCTTGCCAAGCGTATTGCGGAAAAGACAGTGAAAACAGGTCTTCCACATCGTTTGGAACCGATGCCTGCGTTTGAACGAAAGATCGTGCACAATGCTTTGGCTAAGTGCAACAAGGTACGGACCTTTTCAAACGGTGAGGAACCAAGACGTTACTTAACAGTTGCTCCGCGTTCATAAATGACAAATCAATTGAAAAAGCGCGCAAATTGTGCGCTTTTTTTGCAAGCAAAGAAAGTATATGATTTTCGCCAAAGCCAAAGGTTGTGAGCCAAACGCGCAGGTGCGAGACTCCTGCGGAGCGGCTCTGTTGATCGCAGGCCAGGGGAGACCCCGCAGGTATTAGTTTGCTTGAGGAGGCTCCCGGACTGCCCGCGGTCGCGCTCAGTTGATGCGAGCAACCGGAGCGTAATCAAAATCCGGCATGATTTAAGGACCGGGCGCTTTTTGCCCGGTTTTTCTTATACAAGAGGAAGTAACTAATAGATAAGAGATTAGTGGTGCTTCGTATTAAGGAGTTTTAGTTGAAAATAAACAAGAATTCTCTAAGATTTTTCATTTATTGGGTAAATAATGTATGATAGTCTTTGAAAAAGTTTCCCTTGTAATAAATCGTTCCTCGACTCGGATCAGGGGAACGTTAATAATATAAAAATGGTTTGTTTCATGATTCACGGATGAATTATAGGAAGCGATTAATGAAAGACGGAATGAGAAAGGAGTGATAAAATTGGATTATGATACGATTGCCGCTATTTCGACTCCGACTGGCGAGGGAGCGATTAGCATTGTGAGACTGAGCGGTTCTGAAGCCGTTGCCGCAGCCGATCGGCTTTTTCAAGGTGGGAAAGCGTTACGCGATGTAGGCAGTCACACAATTCATTATGGCAAGATTGTGGATCCGGAGACGAAGAAGACGGTTGAGGAAGTTATGGTTTCAGTGATGAGAAAACCGAAAACCTTTACTCGTGAAGACGTGGTCGAAATTAATTGCCATGGAGGTCTGACAAGTGTCAACCGTGTTCTTGAACTCGTGTTGGACCAGAACGTCCGTCTTGCGGAGCCGGGAGAGTTTACAAAACGCGCATTTTTAAATGGGCGTATTGATCTGTCACAGGCTGAGGCAGTTATGGATCTGATTCGTGCAAAGACCGATCAAGCCATGAATGTTGCGTTGAATCAGATGGAAGGAAAGCTGTCGATCTTGATTCGAAAGCTTAGGCAGCAATTGCTTGATATATTAGCTGCTGTAGAAGTGAATATTGACTATCCGGAATATGATGATGCAGAAGTGATGACGAATAATATTCTTTTTGAAAAAGCATCTGCAGTTCGCCATCAGCTTGATCGTGTGCTTTCAACAGCAAGACAGGGCAAGATTTTACGCGAAGGATTATCTACGGTAATCATCGGAAGACCGAATGTCGGCAAGTCTTCTTTGCTGAATCAGTTGGTCCATGAGTCTAAAGCCATTGTCACTAATGTGCCGGGGACAACACGTGATGTGATTGAGGAGTATGTCAATGTCCGCGGTGTTCCGTTAAAGCTGGTGGATACTGCGGGAATCCGCGATACCGAAGATTTGGTTGAGAAAATCGGTGTGTCACGTTCAAAGGAACTATTGAAAACCGCAGAACTTGTTCTGTTATTGATTAATAGTCATGAAGCACTTACAGATGAGGACCGCATGCTGTTTCAACTGATCGGGACAACGCCTGCAATTATTTTGTTAAATAAGGCTGACTTGACAATGAATGTTTCCATTGATGAGGTCAGGGAACTCGCCGGGAGCAACCCGGTACTCCGAACGTCAATGATCGATGATAAAGGACTGGAAGAGTTGGAACAAGCGATCGCTTCCTTGTTCTTCAGTAATAGTGTAACGTCAAACGGTGAGGCATATGTTTCGAATACACGTCATATTGCATTATTGAAACAAGCACGTTCAGCGATTACGGACGCGATTGATGCGGCCCAACAAGGTATACCAGTTGATATGACTCAAATTGATATTAAGCGGACATGGGATCTGCTTGGCGAAATTGTTGGCGACACGGTGTCGGACAGTCTGATCAATGAGTTGTTCTCGAAATTTTGCTTAGGGAAATAAACTGCTCTGCAGTTTTAAATAGAACGATACTATTGTGTATGAAAGAGAATGGAGGATCAGAAATGAAATCATATGAGGCCGGTACTTATGATGTGATTGTTGTCGGTGCCGGACATGCCGGAGTTGAAGCTGGACTTGCGTCGGCACGAATCGGTGCGAAAACGCTGATGTTGACGATCAGTTTGGAAGGTGTGGCTTTTATGCCATGCAATCCGTCAGTCGGAGGCCCGGCAAAGGGTGTTGTTGTTCGCGAGATTGATGCGCTCGGCGGTGAGATGGGGCACAATATTGATAAGACCTATATTCAGATGAGAATGCTGAATACAAGAAAGGGCCCTGCAGTTCGTGCACTCAGAGCACAGGCAGATAAACAACTTTATCAACGCGCCATGAAAGAAACGATCGAAGAAACAGAGAATCTTACCTTGAGGCAAGGTATGGTCGATCATCTGCTTGTTGAAGACGGCGTCTGCAAAGGTGTGGTTGTTGCAACGGGAGCAGCCTATCGCGCGAAGGCTGTTGTCCTAACAACAGGCGTCTATCTAAAAGGAAAAATTATAATCGGCGAGCTGCAGTATGAGAGCGGACCGAATAATATGCAGGCTTCCGTTAAATTGTCCGATCACCTAAAGGAGCTTGGTTTTGATCTTGTACGCTTTAAAACTGGGACGCCGCCTCGGGTGAATGGGCGTACAGTAGATTATTCCAAGACGGAAATTCAGCCGGGTGACGAAGCACCGCTCGCTTTTTCCTTTGACACGAAGGAATTTATTAAAGAACAAATTCCTTGCTGGCTGACGTACACGAATTTGGAGACACATAGAATTATACAAGAGAACCTAGATCGTTCACCGATTTTCTCCGGAGCAATTGTTGGAACGGGTCCCCGGTACTGCCCGTCAATCGAAACCAAAATTGTTCGATTTAATGATAAAAACCGGCATCAGCTGTTTCTTGAACCAGAAGGAAAAGCAACAAAAGAGGTTTATGTGGACGGCTTATCGACAAGCATGCCGGAAGAAATTCAGCGAAAAATGCTTGCAACCATTCCAGGACTTGAAAAAGCCGAAATGATGCGGCCAGGCTATGCAATTGAATATGATGCAATTGTGCCGACCCAGCTTTGGCCATCGCTGGAAACGAAGAAAATCAGCGGTCTGTTTACTGCCGGACAGATTAACGGTACTTCCGGATATGAGGAAGCGGCCGGACAAGGCCTGATGGGCGGAATTAATGCAGCAAGAAAAGCACTCGGCAAAGAGCCTTTGATTCTTGATCGCTCTGAGGCTTATATTGGTGTACTGATTGATGACTTGGTAACAAAGGGAACAAAAGAACCTTATCGTTTGCTCACTTCACGTGCTGAATATCGTTTACTGCTCCGACATGATAATGCAGATCTGCGTTTGACGGAAATTGGACATGATATTGGCTTAATCCCTGAAGAACGCTATGAACGTTTTACTGTCAAGAGGAAGTTGATCGAGCAGGAGCGGCATTATTTTTCTGCAACAACCATTAAGCCATCAGAGCAAGTGGACGAACTGCTTAAGGATAAGGGAGCTGCTTCACTAAGAGAACCGATGAAAGCCGATCGATTGCTGAAACGGCCTGAGTTATCTTATCAAGATGTGGCTTCACTCCTTCCCGAACATGGTGAAATTCCTGCAGATGTTGGCGAACAGGTTGAAATTCAAGTGAAGTATGAAGGGTACATCAGTAAGCAATTGCAGCAGGTTGAAAAGATGAAACGAATGGAAAAGAAGAAAATTCCTCAGAATCTGGATTACGAGAAGATTGACGGTATTGCTACAGAAGCTCGGCAGAAATTAGCGAAAGTGCGGCCGATATCTGTGGGACAGGCATCACGTGTGTCCGGTGTCAATCCGAGTGATGTTGCCATTTTGCTTGTTTATCTGGAAGAGGGCAAATTAGCGAGAAGAACAGGCTGATCGTTTGCAGGAGGATGCTATGGACGGTTTAGAAAAACTGTTGAGTGAAAAAAACATTCAATTATCTGAGTTGCAAATTGATCAATTTCAACTCTATTATGAAATGCTGATTGAATGGAATAAGAAAATGAATTTAACAGCAATAACGGATCCGAATGAAGTTATGATTAAACATTTTTTCGACTCACTGACCCCTTGTTTTTACTTTTCGATTCAAGAGGTGCAAACGCTCTGCGATGTTGGATCCGGTGCCGGTTTTCCCGGAATTCCTATGAAAATCCTGTTTCCTAGGCTTAAGCTGACCATTGTTGATTCGCTGCAAAAAAGATTAACCTTTCTGCAGGCAGTAGTTGACAAACTTGGATTGGACTATGTAACACTTTGCCATGATCGCGCTGAGGATTTTGCGCGGAAGCCGGGCATACGTGAAAGTTTTGACCTCGTGACTGCGCGGGCGGTTGCTAAATTGTCCGTACTTTCAGAGTACTGCTTGCCGCTGGTTTGCCTTGGCGGGAGTTTTATTGCGCTTAAAGGAAGCAGTGCGGAGGATGAGGTTCAACAGGCGGAGAATGCAATGAAGCAACTAGGTGGAAAATTAATTCGTGTCGTAACACTTGATCTTCCAGAAAATAATGGAAAAAGATCACTGGTGCGCATTGATAAAATTTCACCAACTGCAAAAAAATACCCTAGAAAACCGGGTATTCCAATGAAAAGTCCACTTTAATTGTTCCACGTGGAACATTCACAGCAGGAATTGTTGTTTGCGAGAAGAATAGTAAAGTCAGAGAGCTAAGGTGGTGGTGCGAGCATGAAAAATCATTTTTCAAAGATTTTCAATCATAACGAACAGGAAGAAACAGCAGCTGCTTTAGATGCGGAGCAGGAACTTGAGCAAGCAAGGGTCCAGGAGATCAAGGTTGCATTAATAACACCGAATCAGTATCAGCCGCGCTCTGTCTTTGATCCAGAAAAAATTCATGAACTAGCGGCTACAATTGAAGAACATGGAGTGATTCAACCGATTGTGCTTCGACCAACCGGAGATAAATATGAAATTATTGCCGGCGAGCGTCGTTGGAGGGCTGTTTCATCTCTCGGTTGGGAAACAATACCCGCAATTATTAAACCTTTAAATGATGATCAATCGGCTTCAATTGCGTTAATTGAAAACTTGCAGAGAGAAGAATTAACGGCGATTGAAGAGGCAATGGCTTATGCACGGCTCATTGATATACACGGACTGACTCAAGAAAGCCTAGCGACTAAACTGGGCAGGGGACAGTCAACAATTGCAAACAAACTGCGATTGTTGAAATTACCATCATCTGTTCAAAGTGCCATAC
Source organism: Sporolactobacillus sp. STSJ-5 (assembly GCF_024385605.1). GTDB lineage: Bacteria > Bacillota > Bacilli > Bacillales > Sporolactobacillaceae > Sporolactobacillus. The sequence goes on from NZ_JANFOJ010000012.1 coordinate 43,057, forward strand.
TCGAAAAGAAGATTTCTGAACGTCATGCACGTGCGTTAATTATTCTTAAGGATCCAGGTATGCAGGAAAAAATGCTTAATGAGATCATATCAAAGCAGCTAAACGTGAAGCAGACCGAAGCGAAAGTGAAGCACTACCTGGAGAAAAGTGCTGTTAATAAAGCGGACGATGAAAAAAAGAATAGACGATTTTCACTGAGCAGAGACTCGAGAATTGCAGTCAATACAATTAGACAATCCGTTCATATGGTCACTGACTCCGGACTGGATATTGACACACAAGAACAAGATATGGGCGATTATTATCAATTTACCATACGTATTCCAAAGAAAAAATAAAGATGATTTAAGGAGGGCCATCAATGATGATGGTTCTTTTTTTACAAATTAAGAAAGTATAAGATTTTGCCCCATATTTAAACGAATAAACCAGTGTCTTGACCGAGAATCAAAGCGGAGGTGCGAGACGCCTGCGGGATCAGGTGCCAGCGAAACCTCGCTAATTTCTGCTTGTCTGAGGAGGCTCGTGGTGCGCCCGCGGTCGCGCTCAGTTGATGCGAGCAACCGAAGTGATGATTCAGCACCATAAAGACACAAATCAATGCTAAAAAAAGGGAACTTTCGCAAGTGTAAAGGAGCTTTCGCTAACTACGCATACGTCCTGTATGCAACGCGAAAGCCATCACGTCCTGTGAAAGTAAGGACCGAGCGTTTTTTGCCCGGTTTTTCTTACAAGTAAAGAAAGTATAAGATTTTACCCCATATTTAAACGAATAAACCAGTGTCTTGACCGAGAATCAAAGCGGAGGTGCGAGACGCCTGCGGGATCAGCGTGCCAGCGAGACCCCGCAGATTTCTGCTTGTCTGAGGAGGCTCGCGGTGCGCCCGCGGTCGTGCTCAGTTGATGCGAGCAACCGAAGCGATGATTCAACACTGTAAAGACACAAACCAATCACACATGGCTGGAGATTAAAGACCGGGCGTTTTTTGCCCGGTTTTTCTTAGTAAGTGTAAATGATTTAAAATTATTCATTGTTAGGTGCTGAAAATTCAAGTATAGATGACTAAATATGCACTGAGCTTTAGCACAATTTAGCACTGTTTTTAGAAAAAACGCCGCTGCTGCATAAATTTCCCCCTTTCTTTCGTCAAAATCTTGCTCAAACCGAGGTTTCTTATGGTTAAATTCGTGTAACACTGCCCTGATTGAATCAATTCATGATAAAATGAAGTGTAGCGATTGAAGATTGAGAGTAGGTGGAAGTGTGAGTAAAACATTGGCAATTGCCAACCAAAAAGGCGGTGTCGGCAAAACAACGACAGCGGTTAATCTCAGTGCCTGCATGGCTACATTAGGCTGCAAGGTATTAATGATTGATATTGATCCTCAAGGAAATGCAACAAGCGGCTCAGGTGTAGACAAAGGCGATGTCGATGAATGTATATACGATGTTCTCGTAGATGAGGTTGAAATTTCAAAAGTGATCCATAGTTCCGCAATTGAAAATCTTGACGTTGTTCCTTCGGCTATTCAACTGGCAGGTGCGGAGATTGAATTGGTATCAACAATATCAAGAGAGATTCGCCTAAAGCATGCCATAGAAAAGGTGAAGGACTCATATGACTACATAGTCATTGATTGTCCGCCGTCGCTTGGACTGCTAACCATTAATGCATTGACAGCTGCTGATGCCGTAATTATTCCGGTACAATGCGAGTATTATGCACTGGAGGGACTGAGTCAGCTATTGAACACGGTCCGCCTTGTCCAGAAGCATTTGAATCATCATCTTGCGATTGAAGGCGTTTTGCTGACAATGCTTGATGCGCGAACAAATCTTGGACTGCAAGTCATTCAAGAAGTAAAAAAATACTTCCAAGATCGAGTGTTTAAAACAATTATTCCACGTAATGTACGATTGAGTGAAGCGCCAAGCCACGGACAGCCAATTATTATGTATGACTCCAGGTCAAAAGGGGCCGAAGTGTATTTAGACTTCGCTAAGGAAGTGATCACGAATGCCTAAAGCATTAGGAAAAGGCTTAGATGCTTTCTTTCCCACGGCGTTTAATGAAGAATTAGATAATGCGGTGGAGCATGTTAAGCTAAACGAACTGCGTCCGAATCCATATCAGCCACGGAAAAAGTTTGATCAACAGGCATTGGATGAACTTGCAAGCTCGATCAAAGAACATGGGATTATTCAGCCTCTCGTTGTTCGAAAAAGTATAAAAGGCTATGATATTGTCGTCGGCGAACGGCGCTTTCGAGCTGCAAAACAAGCCCAAATGACGACTGTACCCGTTGTGGTCAAGGAACTGTCCGATGAAGCAATGATGCAGATCGCGTTGATTGAAAATCTGCAGCGTGAGAATCTTAATCCGATTGAGGAAGCAGAGGCCTACAGAAAATTGATGGATGGTCTGCACTTGACTCAAGACGAATTGGCAAAAAAACTTGGGAAAAGCAGACCTCATATTACGAACCATTTACGACTGTTGCAACTGGATTCGGCAGTTGCAGCATTGATTGAACAGGGAAAACTTTCAATGGGTCATGGCCGTGCGCTTGCTGGTTTGAAGGATAAAAAACAAATGGCGCCGGTTGTTGACAAAGTCATCAAGGAGCAGATGAATGTCCGTCAGCTCGAAGCACTTATCCAGCAGCTCAACCATCATGTTCCACGTGAAACATCGAAAAAGAAACAATGGGCAATGCCCGCTGAGTTAAAGGATCGGGTCTATGGATTAAGAGAAAAATACGGTACTGCAGTAAAAGTAAAACCTAGTTTGAAAAAGGGAAAGGGTAAAATTGAACTGGATTACTATTCTGCAGAGGATTTATATCGTTTAATTGATATTATGGAAGGACGACTCTGAGCAGTCGCTTCTTCTTTTTTTATTTATCGTGGACTTCCATTCTCATTTCAGTAAGCGGTGCATCTTTAGTAAGCTAAAAGTACGGAGGTACGGGATTTTTACAAATAAGCCCATTATAAGGAATGACATGAGCTGCCTATAACTGTAACAAAACACTATTTTAAATATGGTAATCTGTAAAATTGAGATGGTCCCCAGTTATCTACTATAATCTGATGACATTATGTTCCCACAACCGATTTGCAAGTATACGTATTCTTCAACGTTCTCATCGTTTTAATCCATTAAAAGTAGCTTTGATAATAGTCGTCCCTTCCTATTTGAAAGGAGAGCGACACTAAGGCATTGTCCGATTACTTGAGATAAACTCATAACGATATGAAGACGTGTATTTTGAAGAACTGAGTATTCCATGAAGCCGCTGATGTTGACAACACCGGTGATGTTCATGTCACCGACAGGCACAAGCTCTTTTTTAACCCCCGCGCCAGGAAGAACCGGGCCCTCTGCTATGTTAATTTTACCAATGTTCTTTTGCTTTCCAAGACAAGCGTCAATACCAATAATAAATGGATTTTTATGGGTGGCTGTGATCAGGGCAAGTGTTTCCTGCAGATTCATAGCGTGTACCGGTTTTTCCAAGGTTCCGTAAATAGAGGCATCTGGCAGATGACGTCGTTCAAGATAAGAGCCGACAAGAGGACCGAGCGCATCGCCTGTTGAACGGTCCGTGCCGATGCAAACAATAACGATTGACGACGTTCCGATTGCCGGCAACAAATGACGTATGGCTTGGATAAGCGCATGGTGATTGCCTAGATCCTGATAATGAACTTGCGCTGTGAGCTTTTGCCCTGATCCTTGATCGAATTTCAGATTCATAGATTCGCCTCCCAAGTATCAACAGTATATGAAAAAGGGAAGACATTTATACATCTGAAAACAGGATGAAAAGGCAGATAGTTTTTACGTTAAGTTGCATTTCAATTCCATTCGCCTGATCAGTTGTTCGGAAATGCAAAATACTCAGAAAAAAAGTGATATGCTGGACCACATAATAAGATAAATTTTACTGTTGAGTATGCTAAAAATCTGTCTTTTTCATAAGAAATAGGATATACTATGTATCAGAAAAGCAAGCTTTACAATGTAATAAGAAGGCGATGAAGGAAAGAAGTACTCATTGCAGCCGTATTAAGCGATTCAGGAAAAGTGCAAGCCTGATTGCGGCAGATGAGGAAGGCGTTCTTGAGCCATTGCATGATCGAGCGGGTGCGAAGTATTCGCACCAATTAGGGTGGAACCGCGTGAGCAAACAAAAGCTTTCGTCCCTAGGCAGGAGCCTAGTGGATGGAAGCTTATTTTATTTTGTCAAAGGAGCAAAAGACATGAGTAAAACAATGGAACAGGTTGTGAACTTGGCTAAGCAAAGGGGCATTATCTTCCCAGGATCGGAAATATACGGCGGATTGGCTAATACGTGGGATTATGGTCCAATCGGTGTTGAATTGAAAAACAATGTCAAAAAAGCATGGTGGAAAAAATTTGTGCAGGAATCGCCTTATAATGTAGGACTCGATGCTGCCATCCTGATGAATCCGAAAACATGGGAAGCATCCGGACATATCACGAATTTCAACGATCCAATGATCGACTGCAAAAAGTGCAAATCACGTTTCCGTGCAGATAAGCTTATTGAAAGCAATATTCCACAGGCAGAGCTTCCTGGACCGGTAGATGGTCTGACTTTCGAAACGATGCAACAGCTTATCGAGGAGCATCATATTCCTTGCCCGGAATGTGGCGAGCATGATTTCACGTCAATTCGCCAGTTCAATCTCATGTTCAAAACGTATCAGGGCGTGACAGAAACAGCGAAAGATGAAATTTTTCTTCGTCCCGAAACAGCACAGGGGATTTTCGTCAATTTCAAAAATGTGCAGCGGACGATGCGTAAAAAAATACCATTCGGTATCGGCCAGGTAGGAAAATCATTTAGAAATGAAATAACGCCAGGAAACTTTACATTCAGAACAAGAGAATTCGAACAGCTTGAACTAGAATTCTTCTGCAAACCGGGAGAAGATGGAAAATGGTTTCAATACTGGCGAACTTTTGGCTATGAATGGTTGAAATCATTAAATGTAAAGGCAGAAAATCTGCGTCTGCGTGATCACGAAAAAGAAGAATTACCGCACTACAGCAACGCGACAACGGATATTGAATACTTGTTCCCATTCGGATGGGGCGAATTATCCAGTCTTTCCTCACGTACTGATTATGATCTTCGCCGTCATATGGAGGTTTCGGGTCAGGATCTCCAGTATATTGATCAAAACAATAATGAACGGTACATTCCTTATGTCATTGAGCCGTCACTCGGCGCCGACCGCGTGACACTAGCATTTCTGGCCGAAGCTTATGAAGAAGAGAAGATTAGTGAAAAGGATACGCGAACTGTGCTTCACTTCCATCCGGCTTTGGCACCATATAAAGCAGCAATTTTGCCGCTTTCTAAGAAACTAGGCGAAGAAGCGATGGCTGTTTATCAGGAACTGGCAAAAGATTATATGGTTGATTATGATGAAACCGGCTCGATCGGCAAACGTTACCGTCGCCAGGACGAAATCGGTACGCCGTTCTGTATCACTTATGACTTTGATTCAAAAGAAGACGGCAAGGTAACCGTACGTGACCGCGATACGATGGAGCAAGTTCGGTTGCCAATCGACGAATTATCAGCCTTTCTTAAAGAAAAGATTGCATTTTAACGACACAGATCGTGCTCTTTGATTTATGGTAAACCAGTAACCTTTTTTATAGCATTGAAGAAATTTCCCAATATTGGAGGAAGGACTATGCCGAATCCTCGTATCAGTTTCGATCTGAATGATGTTGTAGAGATGAAAAAGTCTCATCCATGCGGTGAAAATCAATGGAAAGTTATACGCATGGGTGCGGATATTCGTATCAAGTGTCTCGGCTGCGGACACAGCGTCATGATGCCGAGAAGTGAATTTCAACGTAAGGTTAAGAAGATTCTTGAGCATGGTTCCGAAGCCTAAAGGGCGCCTATAAAGGGATAAGGCTGCGGTAAGCGGCATCTTTGTTGAAGTGGTAAGAAAAACCCAGGGGGTTGAAGGTAAATGAGCTTGACTACAGGTATTGTCGGTTTGCCGAATGTCGGCAAATCAACGTTGTTTAACGCAATTACACAGGCTGGAGCAGAAATGGCTAACTATCCATTCTGCACGATTGAGCCCAATGTCGGGATCGTTAGTGTACCCGATGAACGACTTGATCAATTAACTGAGATGTACCATCCGAAGAAAACCATCTCGACGACATTTGAATTCACTGATATCGCCGGATTGGTTAAAGGTGCAAGTAAAGGAGAAGGACTTGGTAATCAATTTTTGGCAAATATTCGCCAAGTTGATGCGATTTCTCATGTTGTACGCTGCTTCGAAGACAAGAACATCACTCATGTATCCGGAAAAATTGATCCAATCGATGATATTGAAACGATTAATCTCGAACTGGTTCTATCAGATATGGAACAGGTGAATAAACGGATTGACCGTGTAGAAAAATTGGCAAAGCAGAAAGATAAGGCATCAATCGTTGAGTATGCTGCCTTGAAAAAGTTAAAAGATGCGTTTGAAGCGGGCATACCGGCAAGGCATGTCGCACTAACCGAGGATGAGGAAGCAGCAATCAAGGCTTTTAACTTTCTGACGAAGAAGCCTGTCCTTTATGTGGCCAATACTTCAGAAGACGATGTATCTGCCCCTGATGAAAACCCATATGTACAGGCGGTTAAAGCATTTGCTGAAAAAGATGGGGCAGAGGTTGTCGTCATTTCAGCCCGCATTGAATCTGAAATTGCCGAACTTGATGGAGAAGAAAAGAAAGTATTTCTTGAGGAATTAGGTTTGGATTCCTCCGGTCTTGATCGCTTAATTGCCAAAGCCTATGATCTGCTTGGCCTCGCAACGTACTTTACAGCAGGAGAAAAGGAAGTACGGGCTTGGACGTTCCGAAAAGGAACGAAGGCACCGCAGGCAGCGGGTATTATTCATTCAGATTTCGAACGCGGTTTTATCCGTGCTGAAATTGTTTCTTATGAAGATCTTATTGCGGCCGGTTCGGAATCTGCAGCAAAAGAAATGGGACGTCTGCGTCTTGAAGGAAAAGATTATGTGATGCAGGATGGGGACATCGTTAACTTCCGTTTCAACGTATAACGAAATTTTGAAAATAACTTGAATCGACGGGCGAACTATGCTATCATATTGATCTATGAGTGAGTAAACTTGCTCTCTGCTCCTTTAATGGAGCCGCTTAGTCCAAGGGGAGGTGAATGATTGTGCGCAAATACGAAATTATGTACATTCTCCGTCCGGATCTGGAAGAAGAACAGGAAAAAGCCGTTAAGGAAAAACTGGCTTCCATTCTGACGGATAACGGCGCCGAAATCAACGAAGTTAAGGAAATGGGCAAACGACGTTTAGCCTATGAAATTAATGACGTGAATACCGGTGCCTATGTTGTTCTGTATGTAACCGCCGGCAGCGAAGCCATCAATGAATTTGATCGTCTGGTCAAAATCAATGAAGATGTACTCCGCTTCATGACGATTAAAGACGAACGCAAACCTGAAGAAGCGAAATAATTGATTTAAAAAAGAAAGGGGTTAGATCCTGATGATCAATCGTGTTGTTCTGGTTGGCCGGCTGACGAAAAATCCGGAACTGCGGTATACGCCGAATGGTGTTGCTGTGACTAGCTTCACGATCGCTGTGAATCGCCCGTTCTCGAATCAGCAAGGAGAACGAGAGGCTGATTTTATACCGGTCGTTGTCTGGAGAAGACAAGCTGAGAACGCAGCCAATTTCCTGCAAAAAGGAAGTTTGGCAGGCGTAGACGGTCGCATTCAGACACGCAGTTATGAGAATAACGAAGGTCGACGGGTTTATGTGACGGAAGTGGTAGCTGATAGTGTGCAGTTCCTTGAACCGAAAAGCACTAGACATGCAGACGGCGGCAATTATGCCCCGAGCGGTGCATCGGCAGCATCTTCAAGTCAGCAGCGAGGCGGCTATGCGCCTTCACCGTCCAGTAACCAAAATAACAGCTCAGGTCAGAACCAGGGCGCTCCTTCTTTTGAAGATCCTTTCGCAGGCGACAGTAAGCCGATTGATATATCGGATGACGATCTGCCGTTCTAATTGCTGAATTCAATTGAAAACTAAGGAGGTGCCGAATATGGCAGAACGCCGCTCACGTGGTAAGCGCCGTAAGGTATGTTTCTTTACCGTTAATCACATTACTTACATTGATTATAAGGATGTTGATTTGCTCAGACGATTCATTTCTGAACGAGGAAAAATTTTGCCTCGTCGTGTAACCGGAACAAGCGCGAAATACCAACGTCAACTGACAAGAGCGATCAAACGCGCACGTCAAATGGCTTTACTTCCGTACACTACGGAATGATGATATAAACTAAAGAGGCTGTCTCAAGAGCTTGATGAAGTTCTGAGACGGCCTCTTTTTTGCGTTCCGCAATTTGTACCTATGAATATGAAGAGGGAAAGCTGGAAAGTCGCCTATCTGTTCATTATTTATAGGCATGTTTGTAGAAAATGAGTAATTAGTGGATGCGGTTGCTCTTTGCTTGTATTCATTGCAGGTTGAAATAATGTTAAGAAATAAAAATCATGATCAGGCAGCTCAAGAATTCTGGCTTCTCCATCCTCATTGACACCCGCGACAATGAATCCACTATCGTTTAGAATTTTTTGATAGTTAAGGTTCAATCCATAATTACAATTGTAGGTCTCAGTAATTTTATTCTTTTGAAAGAGTTTATAAGCCTCGGTGCCTTCATTTATAAATACAGATTGTCTAATATTTCCATGGAGTGAACAGGATAATTGAGACACAACTTTATTTTCTGCGTGGGCATCAACTTCTTCAGTGTTTACATCGATTAATCCTATTACATTTTTCATGAATTCAATAATCCCATATTGAAAACCACTGCAATTTCCGAGGAAGGGCACGTTTTTTGATTCCCTAATCCATTTCAGAGCAGCTAACACATTTCCATCTGATTGATAAGGTCCGCCGGGTGCTAACCAAAGCCCATTATATAGACTTAGTTCACTGTTATGTAGATTTTTAGTGGATAACCATTCAAACTCCAAATTTGGATATAGTTCTTGTCTACTGGCCGTCAGAGCTTCATTAATTGCAGTGTGATTTTTTAAGTTTTCATTGAAATCTCCAATGATTCCAATTCTTTCAGACATATAAAATCCCCCCTCGTTAATATAAAAAGTTATTATAAACAAACGTATCCCTGTTGTATAGCAATTTTTCACTACCTTATAGCTAAGATGCGTGATATTCGTTGACCTTTGCCCCCTTTTTTTAATAAAAAAAGAGGATGTCTCAAAAGTCCGGTTTTGACTTTGAGACATCCTCATCTTGATGATTAATAGTATGGTGCCATCATCACATAGACAATGACTCCTGTTAAGCTTACATAAAGCCAGATTGGCATCGTCCAACGGACAATTCGCTTATGCTTCCCGATCTGCATGGTCCAACCCCACACGAGTGAGAGCAAGGCGAGCGGTACAACAAATGCAGCCAGCGCGCTATGTGTAATCAGTATGAAAAAATAGATGGGACGAATGATACCCGAAGCGCCGTAGTGAGGAGGCGGCGCAAGATAGTGAAAAGATAAATAGGATACTAAGAAGAGCAATGTTGAAGTAAAGGCCGCGAGAATGAACCCACGATGCACGTTGATCTTCTTATTCTTAATTGCTACAAGTGCAGCGATGAGAAAAATAAAAGTAAAACTGTTAAAAATCGCGTTAAATCGTGGAAGCAGATAGACATCAAATCCGATGTGCCCCTTGTATCCGATAAACGGTGCAAAGAAAAGCAAGAGGATTAATACGTCAGCGACCACGGAAAAAGCAAGAATTGATACGACATAGCGTCTGTTGCTCTTCGCCTTGTCTTTGCTATTCTGCGATTCCATTGATTTCTGCATAGCTAGGCAACTCCTTTTGTCATAAAACAGACACATTTACTTAATCATAGGAGAGAAGCAAAGAGGAATCAAGGAAAAAGTTCAGATGAAGCAAAACCTTAATCTTCCGATGGTGATGCATTTTTGTCAGCACGTAGCAAATGTTCTGTGATTGATTTAATTCGCGTGTGCGAGGTGATTTCTTCTTCAATCATTTCTTTAAGAATTACATGGATGAAATAACGAACCGATGCCATATCGCTGAACTGAATGATTGAAGTGAGTGCTTCTTTGTAAATTTGGAAAAATAAGGGCTCAGGATTTCCTTTTTGAATTTCTCCATAAGCTTCATACAGCAAATCTATTTTATCTGCTACTGCAAGGATTCGTCCTTCCAAAGACCGGTCCTTGCCTTCCTTAAATCGTGCCTCGTAAACTTGGCGGAATTGCTTGGGAAATTCTTTATCCAGATATTCCTGTGTCATGGACCCTTCAACTTGAGAGAAGAGCTCTCGAAGTTTGGGCAATGCATACTTTACCGGTGTTTTAATATCGCCAGTAAACAATTCAGAATAATCATGGTTGATTGCCTTTTCATAGACCGTTTTCCAATCCACATCTTGTCCGTCCTCGGCTTCAACTGTTGCTAGGAACTGCACAATGGTGGCTACTTTAAATGAGTGACTGGCAACGGAGTGTTCTTGGTATTTAAAAACGCCTGGACAGCGGTAAATGCCTTCCAGGTCAGATAAGCTTTGAAAGTATTTATGAATGCCCATAAATGTCTCCTCCCGCTTAGTAACTATTTGATTTGTAAGCTCTGGTTAACTGCTTAGTATCCGACAACTTCCCGTTCTTTTGCATTCAAACCGGTGGTAAACCGTATCAATTCCTTGATGCTGAGCAGCGGCATTTCTTTATCCTGAAATGCAACAGTCTTCGTGATCAGACCGTAGGGATTTGTCGCATCTTTTGTCGCATCGGCCAATTGTCCGGGTTCGAAAGTAAACGTATCGCCGACCGCATCGATGCTCAGCGCTGCGGTCTCCGATCCTGAAACGCAGACAACGTATTTTTTATCTTTATTCGAGAACGGATTCTCTGATGCATGAAAAGCGAGGTTTAATGAAAGAACGGGAATAATTGATCCTCGCACGGAAATGAGTCCTGCAAAAAAAGAATGGGTAACCGGGACGGGCAGGATCTGGACTGGCTCAAGGATTTCCTGAATGTCTTTAATTAAAACACCAATTTCTTGAGCGCCAACAAATAATGAAATACCTATACAGTCTTCTGAACTCATCACCATATTGATCACCTCACTAAATTATTCTGTCTAGGCAAGGTCAATGATTATAACCTTCTAGTATCTATTTCGAACAGGATCAGAAATTACTTAATACTATAAACGAAAAGTTCGTGCGCGTCATTTTTTTCCTAAATGAGGCACGGAATCCGGTTCGACTAATATTTGATCCTTATACCAGGGATTGATGTGGATCAGGACTTCTTCCACATCGGGATAAGTACGAATCATTTTTGAACGAATAGCTTCGGTAAGGTCGTCGCCTTCTTGAATGGTATAAGAACCTGGGATTCGAATTTGTGCATCAATGAGCACTGCATTTCCATGTTCGCGTGCGCGTAAAATATCAATGACTTTGACCTCTGGAAATGAAAGGAAAACTTGACGATATTTCTCCTGTGCTTTTTCATCAACACTGCTTTCCATAAGCACATTGGTGGCTTGAATAATCATCACAATAGCAATTCTTAAAATCAGAATAGATACAACGATACCTGCTACCGGATCGCCGTAATGTGTGTAGGGAAGATCAAAAACAGTCCCGATCCAGCCGATCCCGAGCCCAAGTGCTGCAGCAATTGATGCATAGATATCGGCCAAGTGATCGGCAGCGGTTGCATGCAGACTCTTGCTGTGATAGCGATCAGCTCCCTTTTTTGTGTAAATATACAGCATCCACTTTGCCAAAGCAGAGAAAAGCGCAGCAGCAAATGCCCAGATGCTTACGGATGATATCGGTCCGAACAACGCTTTGACGGCCTCATACGTTAGAAATAATGCGGCAACGATCAGGACAATAGAAATGAATGCGGTTGAAATGTCTTCTGCTTTTCCGTGTCCGTAAGGATGCTCCCGGTCGGCCGGGTGATTAGACAACTTCATAGAACCGATGGTGGCAATGGATGCAATAACGTCGCCTCCATTGTGCACGCCGTCAGCCACAAGAGCTGTACTATGGAAGATCAATCCGAAGATGATTTTTATTAGCGTTAGAAGCAGGTTGCTTACGAGACTGACCCATGCGGTTAGCAGGGCTTTTGGTCCTTCATAGGTCATAATGATTCACACTCCTTAAATTGTTTGCCCGAGGCAAGTCGGGAAACAGAAAAGGCAATCCGCAAGCGGACCGCCTTTTTAAAAAAATTTATGTTCACTGTTAATGTATTCATGATGGTACCAACTCTCGTTGATAAAATTGGTCACTAATTATAGCAAGGAAAGCGAGGTTGAGCTTTTAAATAAAACGCTTTCTTTTTGTTTTAAGATAACATTATCAATTATAGAAGGTCTAATGTAAATTGCAAGGAAAAGATCGCTCTTTCATTAAAAAGTGCTTTTGTATTATAATAAAAATTATGGTGTTGCCAAGTTGTGTTGGTGATAAAGAGGCAAATTAACGCCTCCTTAAGCGGACTAGTAAAATCTTGATTAGCGAAAATTCCACTTAATCTTAGGCAAATGGCTCATCATGTTTGTAATACGGAATGCAGGTTAGATAATTCTGCACAGCCCAAGCTGAGAGGTGTCACTATGAGTGATCGGAACGCTTTGCTTCGCGGAGCGCTTGCAACGATTTCATTATATTTGTTAATTGTTTTAACTTTTTTCTTGCCCTATGTGTCATTACTGACCATATGGCTTATTCCTCTGCCGCTCATGTTTCTAGCGGCTAAGGACGGCTGGAAACCTGCCTTGGGTGTTTTTGGGCTTGGACTTTTGTTTCTGGTCATCTTGGATCACTCGTTTTATTTGTTACTCCCACTCTTTTTCATGGTACTCGGAGTTGTAATTGGTTATATGGTTTATTTGAAAAAATCCGCTTTCGCACTTCTGTTGGCTGGAAGTTTGACCAACATTGCGGTATTAATTATCTGTCTGGCAGTGTCCGTGCTGGCTTTTCGCTTTAATCCGGCAACAGCGGTACAATCCGCTCTTAATGATTCATTTCAGCAAACCGTAACGCAAATGAAGCCGATGCTGAATCAGAGTACAGATGAATTGATGACACAATACAAGCTGCTGAGCGGTACGCTTGTACATCTTACACCACTGGTCATTATCATTGCAGGAGTTTTTTACGCCTTGGTTGTTGAATTAATCAGTCTGCCGATTTTGCGCAAACTGAAGGTTGAGGCGCCGCATTGGGTGCCGTTCCGCATGTGGCAGGTGCCGAGAAGCATTATCTGGCTCTATTTAGCCGTATTGTTTATCGGATGGTTCGGAGGTGCAGATCAGACGGCACCGATTTATACAGCTGTACTTAATGTCGACTTTATCCTGCGTATTTTGCTTGCTGTTCAGGGATTCAGTCTTATTTTTTACTACACATATATGCGGAAATTCCCGCTGATAATTCCAATTACAGTGACTTTGTTGACGCTTATTTTTGGATTCTTGTTACTGCAATTGGTATGTATATTGGGTATAATTGATCTAGGTTTCAATCTTCGGAAAAGAATTGGCCAGAAGAAGCTGTAAGTAGTTTAATCACGAACAGATACAGCCTTTTTTCTCAATAATAAAATGGTCAGGCTTATCTTTCAAAGCTGATTGATTCGTGTTGGGAATTGAAGTTACTCGCACGATGAGTACGGAAAATGCGGCCTGTGGGAGCTGGAATAATCTTGGCAAACCAATTTAAACATCGTTGGCGCAGCGATTTGCTAATCGTAATCGGTCTGCTGTTTCTTCTGTTCCTCGTATTCATTGCCTTTTTAAATTGGCTGTTGGCTATTGCCGGACTTGTGCTTCTTGCCTTGTCCGTTTTGTGGTTTTTAATTAATGAGCGTCAATTTGACAAGGAATTGATTCAGTATGCAGCGGGTTTGTCATACCGGTTGAAGAAGGTAGGCAATGAAGCTTTGCTTCATATGCCGATTGGTATTCTGCTGTATGATGGGGGAGAACGTGTGCAGTGGTGCAACCCGTACTTGAATCAAATTACTGAAGAGGATGGAAATACGGCCATTGGTCGGCCATTAAATGAAATTGCCGAACCGCTAAGCAAATTAATCGCGTCTGATAAGGAATCAATGATCATTGCGTTAAATGAACGGCAATACCGCGTGCGTTTAAAACGGCAGGAGAAACTGCTTTACTTTACCGATATTACGGACATTCTGGAAATTAAGAAACACTATTACAATGAAAAAACGGTTCTCGCACTCATCTTCCTGGATAACTATGATGAAGTAACACAGGGCCTTGAAGATCAGGTGCGCAGCACGATTAATAATGAAACAACGACGATCATTAAGAACTGGGCATCAGAACATGGTATCTATCTCCGCCGTACGGCTTCAGATCGATTTCTCGCGGTCATGAATGAACGATTGCTTCACTCTATAGAGGAACAGCATTTTTTAATTTTGGATAAAGTGCGAGAGATTACGGTTCCGCTCAGCCACATTCCTTTGACGTTGAGTATTGGTGTCGGAGCAGGCACGGTGTCGCTTGAGGATTTGGGAAGTTATGCTCAGTCAGCCTTGGACCTGGGGCTTGGACGCGGTGGTGATCAAGCAGTCATTAAACGTCCGGACGGTGATGTACGTTTCTACGGCGGTAAATCGAATCCGGTGGAAAAACGTACAAGAGTGCGCGCGCGTGTGATTTCACATGCATTGTCTGAGCTCATGCTGGAAAGCGATCAAGTCATGATTATGGGTCACCGTGCTCCGGATCTGGATTCAATCGGTTCGTGTATCGGCATCTTAAAGATCGCTCATGCGAATGGGCGGAGTGCCAAAATTATTATGGATCAAGCAAATAATGTTTCCGGTGTTTCGAAACTGCTTGAGGAATTGAAAAAACAAAAGAATCTATGGTCGAATCTCATCAGTGCTGATCAGGCAGCTGACCAAATAACGAAACGAACGCTTATGGTCATTGTTGATACGCATCGTCCGTCGATGGTCGTTAACTCACAGCTGCTCAGCAGCGTTCATCGTGTAGTGGTTATCGACCATCACCGCAGAGCTGAGGAGTTTATCAAGGATCCAGTACTTGTCTACATGGAGCCGTATGCTTCGTCAACATCCGAACTGGTTACTGAGCTTCTTGAATATCAGCCCAATGAGCGTCCTTTGGATCTGATTGAAGCGACAGCCATGCTCGGCGGCATTGCTGTTGATACGAAAAATTTTACACTTCGAACAGGTTTTCGAACATTCGATGCCGCTTCGTATTTGCGTGCGCATGGTGCGGACACAATCTTAGTGCAGAAGTTTCTTTGCGATGATTTGGACCAGTTCAATCAGCGTGCGGAATTAATTCGCAGAACACAGCTCTATAAAACGAATATTGCAATTGCCGTGGGTAAAGATGATCAAGTCTATGATCAGGTACTTCTTGCACAAACGGCCGATACAATGTTGATGCTCGAAGGAATCCGTACCTCGTTTGTCATTGGCAAACGAACCGATGGACAAATCGGCGTCAGTGCACGCTCACTTGGTGATTTGAATGTCCAGGTAATCATGGAGAGTATCGGCGGAGGCGGCCATTTGAACAATGCTGCGACACAGATGGCAGACACAACGATTGAAGAGGCGACCACTCGTGTCACTCACGCAATTGATCTGTATCTTGAAGGAGGTCTATCCTAAATGAAAGTTATTTTTCTGAAAGATGTAAAGGGAAAAGGAAAAGCAGGGGAAATCAAGGATGTATCAGAAGGTTATGCCCGTAACTATCTGTTGCCAAAGAAAGTGGCAGTAGAAGCAAATAAGGGCAGCATGAGTCAATTGGAAGCGCAAAAGAAGAAGCGCCAAGAAGTTGAGGAAAATGAGCGCCTTGAAGCGATCGCGCTGAAAGAAAAAATTGAAAACATGACGATCGAGATGAAAGCAAAATCCGGAGAAGGCGGCCGACTGTTTGGCTCAATTACCAGTAAACAAATCGCGCAATCTCTTAAAAAAGCGAAGATTTCTATTGATAAACGGAAAATTGATTTACCGGAACCGATTCGCAGCTTAGGTTATACAGATGTTCCATTGAAGCTGCATCCGCAGGTTTCAGCAAAGGTTAAAGTACATGTAACAGAAGAATGAAAAATTCTATCCGCCCGGTGCCGGCGCACCTCGGCGGATTTTAACGGTTTGGTCTTATTAAAGGATTATGCAGCTTGTCATTATTTATTGGCTTATCCGTGAAAAGGGATTTTCGCGCCTTTCAAACTGTTGAAAAGTTTGTCGATTTGATGCAGCAAGTTCTTAACCGTTGTTATCAAAAAAGCGGTAAGCGGAGCGGCCAATAAAATATCAATGTTTTAGAAGGAGGGGCGATATGAGCGATTTATTTGCTGACCGGATTCCCCCGCACAATATGGAAGCGGAGCAAGCGGTGCTCGGTGCAATTTTTCTTGAGCCTTCAACGGTGATTACTGCTTCTGAGCTACTTGTTCCGGACGACTTTTACCGGACAAGCCACCAGCTTATTTTCTCGGTGATGCTGGATCTTTCAGAACGGAACGAACCGGTCGATGTGGTCACAGTAACGAATGCACTTCAGAATTCAAAGCGGCTTGAGGAGATCGGCGGGGTATCTTATTTGGCGGAGCTGGCAGGATCTGCACCGACAGCTGCCAACATTGAGTATTACTGCTCCATTGTTTCTGAAAAAGCAACACTTCGCCGTTTGATACGAACAGCAACACAAATTGTTTCCGATGGCTATACGCGTGATGATGGTGTCGAGGGCATTCTAGATGATGCAGAACGGAAAATACTTGAAGTAGCTGAGCGAAAGCGGAATGGTGAATTTCAATCGATCAAGGATGTGCTGATTGAAACCTATGACAATATTGAAATGCTGCAAAAACGCAAGGATGATGTCACCGGCACACCAACCGGCTTTCTTGAACTTGACCGGATGACCGCAGGCTTCCAAAAAAGCGATCTTGTTATTGTCGCCGCTCGTCCCTCTGTAGGTAAGACAGCCTTTGCTCTTAATATTGCGCAGAATGTTGCCATTAAAAACGAGGCAAATGTCGCGATTTTCAGTTTGGAAATGGGAGCAAAACAACTGGCAATGCGTATGTTGTGCGCAGAAGGGAATATTAATGCTCAGAAGCTGCGAACAGGCAGCTTGGAGGATGAAGATTGGCAAAAGCTGACGTATGCAATGGGCAGCCTGTCACGTGCGGGTATTTACATTGACGATTCTCCGGGTATTCGTGTCAACGATATCCGTTCCAAATGCCGAAGACTGAAGCAGGAAAAAGGTCTGGATATGGTGATGATTGACTACCTGCAGCTGATCATGGGTTCCGGCGGCGGTCAAAGACAAGAGAATCGTCAGCAAGAAGTATCCGAAATTTCGCGAACACTAAAAGCAATGGCAAGAGAACTGGATGTACCGGTTATTGCGCTCTCGCAGCTGTCGCGTGGTGTGGAAGCGCGTCAAGATAAACGTCCGATGATGAGCGATATCCGCGAATCCGGAAGTATTGAACAGGATGCTGATGTTGTTGCGTTCCTATATCGTGATGATTACTACAATAAAGAAAGCGAAAAGCAGAACATAATAGAAATCATTATTGCTAAGCAGCGTAATGGTCCGGTAGGTACCGTCGAACTGGCTTTTGTTAAAGAATACAGTAAATTCGTCAATATTGATCGGAAACACAGTGATGATGATATACCAAGAGGCGCATAATGGTTTTCTACATGTTCTAATCCGAACAATTAATAAAACGGAGCTCGAAATGTTCGTCTCCTCATTGACTTTTAAAACTAATTCCTGTTAGACTTAATAGTGGCTTTAGTGAACTAAAATATTATTTTGTAGAAGTTGGGGGCTAAGTGAATGTCTTCTGTTGTTGTTGTTGGCGCACAGTGGGGCGATGAAGGGAAAGGAAAGATTACCGACTACCTTTCTGAGAACTCGGAAGTAGTTTCACGCTATCAAGGCGGAGATAATGCCGGGCATACAATCGTCTGGAACGGCAAGACGTACAAATTACGATTAATGCCATCAGGAATTCTTTATAAAGAAAAGATCTGTGTTCTTGGGAACGGAATGGTTGTCAATCCTAAGTCCCTGTGCAGAGAATTGGACTACATGAAGGAGAGCGGTGTGAGCACGGATAATTTGCGTATCAGCAACCGTGCCCATGTGATCCTCCCTTATCACTTGAAGCTGGATATGCTTGAAGAAGAAAACAAGGGTGCGTCCAAGATCGGTACAACGCAGAAGGGCATTGGTCCTGCTTATATGGATAAAGCGGCGCGTGTCGGCATCCGGATGGCTGATCTTCTGGAGCCGGAGACCTTCCGAGCGAAGTTGGCGAAAAATCTAAGAGAGAAAAATCGACTTCTTGAGAAGTTCTATGATACCGAAGGCTTCAATATTGATGATATTTATGATGAATACATTGGATACGGAGAACGCTTGAGACCTCTCGTGTGCGATACTTCTGTCGTTTTGAACGATGCACTTGATGCCGGTAAACGCGTCCTGTTTGAAGGCGCACAAGGATGCATGCTGGATATTGATCAAGGCACGTATCCATTCGTCACCTCCTCCAATCCGGTAGCCGGTGGCGTCACGATTGGCGCTGGTGTTGGTCCATCAAAAATTAATCACGTTGTCGGTTGTGCGAAAGCATACACAACTCGTGTCGGGGACGGTCCGTTTCCAACAGAACTTACCGATGCAATTGGTGATCAGATTCGTGAAGTCGGTCATGAATATGGAACAGTAACCGGACGTGCACGCCGTGTCGGCTGGTTTGACAGCGTAGTCGTTCGTCATTCGCGCCGTGTCAGCGGTCTGACGGATCTCTCGCTGAATTGTGTGGACGTCCTCACCGGACTCGAAACGGTAAAAATTTGCAAAGCTTATAAATATAAGGGAAAACTGATTGAAGAATTCCCGGCCAGTTTAAATGTTCTTGCTGAATGCGAACCGATTTACGAAGAAATGCCTGGTTGGAAAGAAGATATTACCGGAGCAAAATCGCTTTCTGATCTTCCTCCAAATGCTCGTCACTATATTGAACGGATTGCACAGTTAACTCAGGTTGGTCTGTCACTGTTCTCTGTCGGTCCGGACCGTACGCAAACCATTGAAGTGCGCAATCCCTTCCGCTAATCTAAAAATTAATGGAATAAAAGTTGATGTCATGGCCATCCTTAAAGAGGCTGTGGCATTTTTAATATTATTTTTCAAAGCAGAAAGCTGCTTATCAGGTTCGAGATTCCCGGCCTGTCCTCGAGGTTCAAAGAATCAATTTCAAAAAAAACTTGCGTTAATAAAGCGACCATGGTAAAATATTTCTTGTGCCGCAAAAAGACATGCTTTTCTTTTTAATAATATCGCGGGGTGGAGCAGTCTGGTAGCTCGTCGGGCTCATAACCCGAAGGTCGTAGGTTCAAATCCTGCCCCCGCAACCAAATGGATCCGTGGTGTAGGGGTTAACATGCCTGCCTGTCACGCAGGAGATCGGCGGTTCAAATCCGCTCGGATCCGCCATTATTATGGCTCGGTAGCTCAGTCGGTAGAGCAGAGGACTGAAAATCCTCGTGTCGGTGGTTCGATTCCGCCTCGAGCCATGTTTTGCCAAACATAAGCGATAAAACGCTCTTAATAGAAATGGTACTTAAGTGGGAAAAGTCTCTGAGATCAATCAGAGGCTTTTTCCTGTTTCTGTCATTATGACATCGAGATCATGATTATGTTAAAATAAACAGGAAACAATCTGATCGATAAACGAGGGTTAATTCGGAACAAAGTGGTTCCATTCAGAGAGTAGAGTATGGATCATAAATTGCAAACGCAGCTCGCCATTACTCTGATACTGATCGAACGATTAGATAGTGGGACAAAGAAAATATTGCATGGGAAATAAATCACAAGAATTCAACAAGGGGGCTGCACGAATTGGAAAATAAAATTCTAGTTGTCGATGATGAACAGCCGATTGCGGATATAGTACAGTTTAATTTGGAAAAAGAGGGCTATGAAGTTATATGCGCTTATGACGGTGAGGAAGCACTTCAAAAGGTTGAAGAAGAAAATCCGGATATGATTCTGCTTGATGTGATGCTGCCAATCAAAGACGGTATGGAAGTATGCCGTGAAGTACGAAAAACGCATAATATGCCGATTATCATGTTGACAGCTAAAGATTCGGAAATTGATAAGGTACTTGGTCTTGAAATGGGCGCTGATGACTATGTCACAAAACCGTTCAGCAACCGTGAATTGATCGCAAGAGTTAAGGCCAATTTGAGGCGACACAGGCAAGAAGGTGCGGAAGAAGAGAAAAAACAAGAGAATAATATCGAAATCGGTGACCTCGTGATCCATCTCGATGCTTATGTGGTTACAAAACGAGGGAAAATGGTTGAATTGACGCATCGTGAATTTGAGCTCCTTCATTATCTTGCCGATCATATCGGACAAGTAATGACTCGAGAGAATTTGCTGCAGACGGTGTGGGGCTATGACTATTTTGGCGATGTGCGTACCGTGGACGTTACGGTGCGACGGCTGCGCGAGAAAATTGAGGACAATCCAAGTAGGCCGGCATGGATTATAACACGGCGCGGTGTCGGTTACTATTTGAAAGAACCAAATCAGGAGTCTAGTGATGAATAAGGTCGGTTTCTTTAAATCGATTCAATTTAAAGTCGTTTTAATCTATGTACTTCTTATTCTGCTTGCCATGCAACTGATCGGTGTGTATTTTACAGATCGCGTCAAAACGATAACTCTTGACAGCTTTGAGAAGTCGCTTGAAAGTCAGAGCCAGTTAATTGCATGGAATGTCGGCGAAGCCATACGTGAAGCAAAGGAAACGAATGCCGATGATTCGAATCATGTGACGGATCAGATTCAGAACCAATTGCTGGAGCTTGATAGTAATATTAGAGAGATTCAAGTCATCGATCCAAACATGGTTATTATTGCTGCAGATGAGAAGCATCAGAGTACCGTAGGAAAACGAACAACCAACAGGCTGGTCATTCAGAATCTGTCATCAAAGGTAACCAATAAATACCGAACTACTGACAATAAGAATGGTGAACGCGTCGATGTTGTGACCACACCGATTCAAGTAGACAGCATGCATTATGGTACGCTTTATGTCGAGAAAAGCTTTGAAAGTGTCTATAGTCAGCTGCAGCAAGTCAATCAGATTCTTGCATCGGCGACCATCTTCGCATTATTGGTCACAGCGATTTTAGGCTTTTTTCTCGCACGCACCATAACACGTCCGCTTGTACAAATGCAGCGTCAAGTACTTGCCGTGTCACAAGGGAATTTTACGAGAAAGGTGAAAATGAGTGAGCCGGATGAGATTGGTCAGCTCGCCACTTCGTTTAATAACATGACAATGAAGTTGCGTGAAGCGAATGCGACAACAGAATCAGAGCGGCGCAAATTGAAGTCGGTCCTTACCTATATGACCGACGGGGTCATTGCGACTGATCGCAAAGGGAACGTTATCTTGATGAACAACCGCGCTGAGCAGCTGCTCAATGTTTATCGCCACGATGTGACCGGCAATTCGATTTTAGATTTGCTCAAGATTCGCAAAGAGCACAAAATCATGGATCTCTATGAGTTAAATGATTCCATTGTGCTTGATTTCAGCACAGACGATGAAACAATCCTGTTGCGTGCGAACTTCTCAGTTGTTAAAAAGGACAACGGGCTTGCCAATGGGTTAATCGCGGTGATTCATGACGTAACGGAACAAGAGCAAGTAGATATGGAACGGCGCGAATTTGTGGCCAATGTCTCGCATGAACTGCGTACACCGCTGACCACAATGAAAAGTTACTTGGAAGCGCTGCAGGACGGAGCGGTTGAAGACGCAGCACTCGCAACGAAGTTCCTTGGCGTGACCCAGCGTGAAACGGAGCGTATGATCCGCTTGGTCAACGACCTGCTCCAACTTTCCAGACTGGATTCCAAAAACCATAATCTTCGTCTTGAACGAACGAACTATATAGAATTCTGTGGCAGTATTGTTGATCGATTTGAAATGTCCAAAAAACAAAATATTGAGTTTGTCCGCCATTTTCCGAAAGGGTCGTTCTTTGTTCAGGTCGATCGCGACAAACTGACGCAGGTGATCGATAATATTATTTCCAACGCGATTAAATATTCTCCTGAGGGCGGTATTATTACGATCCGCATCACACGCAGAGGACGAAATATCCGAACAATGATTAGTGATCAGGGGGTCGGTATTCCGAAGGAAAATCTGCCGAAGATTTTTAACCGATTCTATCGTGTTGATCGTGCGCGTTCACGTAAATTAGGCGGTACAGGACTGGGACTCGCCATCGCCAAGGAAATGATTGAGGCGCTGGGCGGAGAAATCTGGGCGGAAAGTGACTGGAACCGAGGCACAACCATTCATTTTGTACTCCCGCTGGATAGAAGGGAACTCTAAGATGCATCGTGAAGTATTCAAATCCGTATTGTTGGGTGTGCTCGTACTTGCGAGCGTCGCAATGACCTTCAATATACTTTTCTATAAATCTGATTTCCGGAATTATAATCCGAATTCAACGAAACAGGTCGCCATCGCAAAGGCGCAAAAAATACCTGAAGTGATTCGCCCTAATTTGATGCTGGAACGCAATAAGAATGGTGAGTTTGGTCAAACCAGCAGCAGTCAGATACAAAAGGTGTACACGCTGCTTCGCCAGTGCGTTTTTAGTGACCTATCAAGTGATGACTCCGACAATGACAACGGTAGTGATAGCACTCATTATAAGCTTGTTTTTCCGGCGCCGCTTACATTTGATGCGTTGAGCAAAGTGTTTCAATTTGACAATGATAAGTCACAGAGTACAAATCATGTGCTTGTAGATCGTGTTGACGTATTCAGTTCCTCGAACGGACAAAATGTTACGGCAATTTTCTCTTCTCAAGATGAAAAAAGTAAATTCTATACAACGGTTGATCATTTGAATATTAACAGTTTGAAAGCTTTATTTGCTGATGTGGATCTTCGCCCTTATGAGCGTACGGCTTTGAAAGGAAAGGTCGTCTATTTACCCCAGGAAAAGACAGCAGTAGATTCAGAAGTCAGCTATTATGAACGACTTTCCTTAGAAAAATTCATACCGATTTTTTTTACCGATCCCGATAACGTATTTGCTGCAAAAGGAAAAACAGAATACACGGACAGCGAGCGGCAAATAGAACGCACGAATAATATTATCCAGTTTGTGAATCCGGGAATTACGAGTACATCGGAACAAAAACAGGATCCGATTATCGGCAGCTTTGACTGGGTGAACAGCGTTAAATTATGGACTGATGATTATATTTACCAAGGTGTTACATTGAAAAATTTTCGCGGGGATGGAACAGTCAGCTTTCGTATGACCATAGGCGACTATATGGTATTCAATACGGAGTACCCCAATTGGTATTTGAGTATGATTGAGCTTACTTGGCGAAGCGGTGAATTAAGCAACTATAAAGGCACGCTTCTTGATTTGAATCCTGTTGACAGTCAGGGAAGCATGACACTTGACTCAGGTAAAGATATACTTAATCAATTGAGCCAAGCCAATGTACATGTAAAGTCTATTGAAGATCTGGCTATTGGCTATGAATTGAAAAATCCGGACACAGGTTCAGACCAATCCATAGTGGCAACGCCGGATTGGTTTTATAAAATCGGCGGCCGCTGGTATTCAGTGACCGATGCGCTTCTGCCTGCCCATGGTATTAACGGGAAGGAGGATCCGTCATGAATTGGAGCAGAACAAAATCAATTTTCATTATTTGTTTTCTTCTTCTCGACGTCTTTCTCGTCTTTGAGATGTACATGAGACAGCAGGATGAGAGTGTTGAAGACGTCTCAGACAGCGGTTCGAAATACAATAATTACAAAGCAGAAACCGTGATTCCATCACTGCCTAAAGATGTCACGTTCCTTCGTGGAACAAGAATTGATTTTAATCAACAGAAAGATGCGCTTGTTCAGTTAACGGATCGTAAAGAGGATGCCGAAAAGCAAAAAATCACTTTGGAAGAGGATGGTCGGCAATTGACGGGGCTCTTTTCGACTCCTAAAGTGCTTGGCAATGTTAAGAAGAATGAAGATATACAAAACACGCTGCTCAGCATGGTTTATCAGGGGCAGGATTATAAATTCTGGGAGCTTGGGGCCGATAAAAGCACTGTGAAATTTGTCCAGACTTACCGTAACCGGCCAGTGTATGTCAGCACTCGAAATCGAGTGCAGATGCTTGATTTTACCGTTCAAGGTGATCAGGTGACAGGCTTTCATCAAAACTATTTTAAACTAAGCTCGAATCAGAATAACCAAGTGGATCTGATTAATGCTGAACAAGCTATTAAGTATTTGGCAGATCGAACCGATCTAGTGGGCTATAGTACCTTGCACATTAAAGCAATTGAACTATGCTACCTAAATACGGTAGGTGATGGCAGCGCTGACCCGCTCATCTTCGTTCCGGCATGGCATATTACGATTCGTACGAACGGTCATACAAGTGATTACTTTGTTAACGCGGTCTCTGGCAACGTACAATCAGTCAATTAAAGGTCGATTTTTTCACCCTTGGGAGGGGTAGAAGTGACGTTACATTTTAGTGTACTGGCAAGCGGCAGTACGGGGAACTCGCTCTATATCGAAACGGAGCAGCAACATTTATTAATTGATTGCGGATTAAGCGGCAAGAAAATGATTGAATTACTAGGGCAAATCGGACGCCGACCAGAAGATATCGATGGGATTCTGGTCACCCATGAACACAGTGATCATATCAAAGGGCTTGGCATTTTCGCGCGCCGTTTTCATACGCCGGTTTATGCAAATAAGAAGACATGGCAGGCGATGTCGGCCGGAATTGGCGAGATTCCAGTCGAGCAGAAGTTTGAGTTTGCGCCGAATACAACGAAGGAATTCGGAGGCTTGGTTCTTGAGTCGTTCTCTGTTTCCCATGATGCTGCTGATCCGATGTTTTATGTTGTTCATGATCACGAGAAGCAGCTGACACTGCTGACTGATCTCGGTTATGTTTCCGAGCATATTAAGGGGTTAATTAATAACTCAGATGCATATATTATGGAAGCAAATCATGATACAGAGATGCTCATGATGGGGCGCTATCCATGGAGTGTGAAACGGCGTATTTTGGGCGATACCGGTCATATTTCAAATGAAGAATCAGGGCTCGCACTGACTGATGTATTTGGAGACCGGACAAAGAAAATTTATCTTGCCCATTTGAGCAAGGATAATAATATGAAAGAATTGGCACGGATGAGTGTCGGTCAGCGTTTGGAAAGCATTGGGCTTAAATTAGGAAGGGAAGTAGCTCTTCATGATACCGATCCTGATCACGCAACGGAATTAACCGCGATTTAGGTTTAGTTGATGGTGACTTTGGCTATTCTTTACATAGAACAACGGCAATTTTGCGATGCATATAGAAATAGTCACATAATTTTTATTAGCAAGATATTCAGTGGTAAATTATTGATAAAGAAGTTATGTGATTACTGGGACTTCAGATCGTTTTGAAGATCGTGCGCGTTTCTTTGGTTCCGGGTATCATTGTAAATGTTGTGAGGGGGAAATGTGTATGGGGTATTATGATGACAACCACATAGGGAGCGATTCGGAATCCGAAGGCAATTCCCGCCAAAAACGAGAAACCCGCATGCGTGGCGGTTGGTTTTTCTCGGGTTTCATCGGGGCTGTCGTCGGTATGGTTTGTCTTTTGATCTTTGCTCCTATACTTTCGGATCTAGGCGTCTTTCCCTATCAGGTGTCGACAGGCGCACAGAATTCCAATAATGTGAGCAATCCGACATTCAATCGGCAAATGAATGTTAATGTTACCTCATCGGTTACTGAGGCGGTAGACAAGGTATCACCTGCAGTTGTAGCCGTCATTAATCTGCAAAAGGCAAATTTCTTTGATAATAAGTATACTGAATCAGGAATCGGTTCAGGTATTATCTATAAAAAGGATAATCAGTATGCTTATGTGGTAACGAACAACCATGTGGTTTCTGGTGCGGAAAAAGTGGAAGTTCGCTTGAATGATGAATTAAAAACAAATGCTACAGTTCTGGGTAAAGATGCACTTTATGATTTGGCAGTGCTGCGAATCCCGGCGAAGAACGTTAAAAGCGTTGCAGAGTTCGGCAATTCGTCCAAACTAAAGCGAGGCGAGCCGGCGATTGCAATTGGCAACCCGCTCGGATTTTCCGGTTCGGTAACTGAAGGAATTATCAGTTCGACGAGCCGAACGATTCCGGTTGAAAGCAACAACGCTTCAATCGAGGCACAGGTTCTCCAAACAGATGCGGCCATTAACCCTGGGAACAGCGGTGGTGCTCTTGTGAATATTGCAGGTCAGGTCATCGGTATTAACTCATCAAAAATTGCGTCGACAGGAAGCGGTACTGATGAGGGCGTTGAAGGTATCGGATTTGCAATTCCAATTAATGTTGCGAAACCGGTCATCAACAAACTTGAATCCGGGGGCAAAATTGAACGGCCGATGCTGGGCGTCAGTATCGTCGACCTTTCCATGGTACCGAATGAAGAAGCAAAGCAACTACAGCTGCCGTCCGATGTAAAGACCGGACTGGTTGTTACCGATGTTCAAAGCTCAAGTCCTGCTGCCAAGAGCGGGCTCGAAGCAGGCGACGTCATTACGGAGATCAATGGACATAAAATCAAAAGCTATATTGAATTTTCAACGTACATGTACACGGAGCTTCATGCCGGACAGACAGTGAATATTAAATATTATCGGATGGGCAAAGTGCACACATCCAAGTTAACATTAGGAAGCAAGACATTTTCGTAATAGGTAAATATCAGCGGGTTCAATGACCGAAATTAAGGTTATTGAGCCCGTTTTTTTACAGGTAAAGAAGGTATATGATTTTCGAATTAACAAAAAGTAAGAAACTAGACACGAAAGGTGAGATGCCTGCGGGTGCGGCTCTGTTGATCGCGTGCCGGCGAGACCCTGCAGATTTCTGCTTGTCTGAGGAGGCTCGCGGTGCGCCCGCGGTCGTGCTCTGTTGATGCGAGCAACCGAAGCGATGATTCAACACTGTAAAGACACAAATCAATGCTAAAAAAAGAGAACTTTCGCAAGTGTAAAGGAGCTTTCGCTAAATACGCATACGTCCTGTATGCAACGCGAAAGCCATCACATCCTGTGAAAGTAAGGACCGGGCGGTTTTTGCCCGGTTTTTCTTACAAGGAAAGAAAGTATATCGTTCTGCCTTGCTGGTATAATGATCAGCGTTATAAGATTCGGGTGGGCGATCAGGCAAGCGCCCAATCTGAGAAATAGACGGAAAAATTCCGCTTAAATTGAAAATGAATGGTAAAATCGCTTAAATAGACGGAGAAATTACCCTTATTGAATCGAAAAACGTAAAAATAGAGGCTTTTTCTCTGAATAAGCGGAAAAATTACCCTTATTTACAGGTAAAACTAGCGCCATGGTGCATATAACCGGAAAATCTCCGCTTATTTTACTCGTTACTTAATGAAGGACCGGGCGCTTTTTGCCCGGTTTTTCTTATGCGCAATGTGCGTAACCTTGTGGACAGATGTTGTGAACAAATGCAAGCAAGGCTGTGGACAATTTGTGTGCATCATCGAATAAATATCCACAACTTATCCACATCTGAGGAAAAACTGTTCATAACTCTGAAAATTCATCACATTCAACTATGATAAAATAAAAAGAAAACATAGTTGTAAAAAGAGTAAAAACAGGGAAAAGCCCGGTAGCACGGGAGTTATTCGTATATGCAGAACACAATGGCACATGAAAAAGGCAATGAATGAATAAATAGTGAATTGTGACAAATTCTGAGTATTTATGATGAAAATAGTTATCCACATTCGTCAAAATACAACATTTTTCGATGCGCATATCTTGTGGCAAACGAATGATTCCATACAGAATATAGAAACGACCTGTGGATATGTGCATAACTTCTGTGTATAACTCTTAATAAGGTTGGGATAAGTTGTGAATATCAGTATTTTAACGGTTGGAAAACTAAAAGAAAAATATTTTAAACAAGGAATTGATGAGTATGCAAAACGGCTGGGTCCCTATGCAAAAGTAACTATTATGGAAGTCCCCGACGAGAAAGCACCGGAAAATCTTTCCGAAGCGGAAATCGAACAGGTGAAACGTTCCGAAGGTGAACGCTTGCTGAAGAAACTGCCCGATCATGCCTACGCAATTGCACTGGCTATCAAGGGAAAACAGATGCCCTCCGAAGACTTCGCAGCAAAAATTCAAGAACTGGCAACGTATGGTCACAGTGACATTGCCTTCATCATCGGCGGATCAAACGGCCTGAGCGATGAAGTTCTGAGCAGAGCAGATTTCCAGCTCTCTTTCTCTAAATTCACATTTCCGCATCAGCTCATGCGCTTGATCTTGATCGAGCAAATTTATCGAGCGTTTAAGATTATGCGAAACGAACCGTATCATAAGTAGATGAAGGAAGTTAATTTCTTCACCCAAATACAGGAACGTGAGCTGATATAACAGTTTGTAAGTAACAATTTTGTATAATACGTGTGCTTTTTTCACGAATAAAGAAAGACGGAAGTCGGAGATGGAGATAAGTAACATGGTAAAAAAACATCATCAGCAAACAGGATTCATCTTGCTATTAGTAATTTTATTAATATCTGCATGCCTTCGCGCTCCCTTTACCGCTGTCGGTGCTCTTATTCATTTGATTCAGAGGGATACAGGCATTAATGGAACGCTGAGCGGGTTGCTAACGTCACTTCCTATGCTCGCCTTTGCTTTTATTGCACCGATAACGCCTCGTTTCGTTCGCCGATGGGGCATGGTCCGCATGCTGTTTTTCAGTATGGCCTGGCTGACTGCAGGCATTCTGGTTCGCTCTCTTGTACCGGGTATATTTGGTCTGTTCGTCGGTACGGCAGTTGTGGGAGTCGCTATTGCGGCCGGAAACGTGATTCTGCCCAGTTTTATTCAATCTCAGTTCCGGCAGGACATCGGTTTAATGACCGGAGTTTATTTAGTATCTATGTCGCTTTGGGCAGGTATCAGTTCGGGTTTTGGTCTGCCGCTTGCCGTGAACGGGCATCTGGGCTGGAAGGGGAGTCTGCTTATATGGTGTTTGCTGTCCCTGGCTGCACTCATTGCCCTCTGGCCCCTCCTACGTAGGAAAGAATCAAAGGTATCTTCATCAGAAGAAGAAAACAGGGAACCTACTGGCTCAATCTGGCGCTCCGGGCTGGCCTGGTTCGTGACTCTCTACATGGGCATTCAATCTATTCTTTTTTATACCGTGCTCGCCTGGCTTCCTTCGATGTTGAACGCGCAAGGACTGTCGATGAGTCAGGGCGGTTTTCTGCTTCTGGTCATCCAGATTGTTTCCCTGCCCACTTCTTTTCTTGCACCTGTCCTTGCGAGTCGATTCAAAAACCAGACGAAGCTTGTTGTATCAGCTTGCGCCATTTATGTGATTGCATTCGGCGGTCTGCTTAGCGGACACTGGATCTATCTTTGGTCGGTTCTGATCGGCATCGGCAGTGGTGCTTCGTTCAGTTTTGCTATTTCACTTTTCAGCCTGCGGACAAATACGGCAGAGGAAAGCATAAAGCTTTCCGGCATGGCACAATCTGTTGGTTATCTGATGGCTGCTGTTGCCCCGGTCATCACAGGCTATATTCATGATCTTTCCGGCAGCTGGGAAGCGGCTAAAATCTTTCTTCTTATCTGTGCTGTCCTCCTGACTGTGTTGGCTTTTGGCGTCGGTCAGGATCGTAAGGTTCACCTGGTCGTGCACAGAAAATCCTGAATATGCTTCTGAATAGAATGTTTTTTCAAGTTATCTAAGAAAGACTAAGAGGGCAAGGAATTTGGGCGTAAGTAAAAAGAGGGACGGCAGGACATTGCTAGCCAATCACGCTCGGATGAGTGAACAAAAGCACGATAACCCTTAGATATAAATAATTTGGATGTTCTAGTGGATCATTTGGTTCTTTTATACGATCGCTTCGCATCGCTAAAAGAACGAGATAAAAATAGCCATTCACGCAAAAAAAGTTTTACTAAACCAGAAAATGGGAATAGGCAGTAAAGTTTTTTTAACAAAGGGCAAGCTGGTAAAGAGGGATGCGTGATGGAAAATGGAATGATGATGCAATATTTTGAATGGCATTTGGCCAATGATGGAAAACATTGGGAGCGCTTAAAGGCAGATGCTGAGCATTTGGCAGCGATAGGGATCTCGGCCGTTTGGTTGCCGCCCGTGTTCAAATGTAGCAAGCAGGAAGATGTTGGCTACAGCATCTATGATCTCTATGATCTGGGAGAATTCGATCAGAAGGGGACCGTCCGAACCAAGTACGGAACAAAAGCAGATTATCTGGCTGCAATCGCGGAGTTGCACGATCACGGTCTATCGGTCTATGCCGATATCGTGCTGAATCACAAAGCGGGTGCCGATGCATGCGAACGTTTTCAAGCCTACGAGGTGAATCCGACTAACCGCCAAGAAAAGCTCAGCGAGGCCCACGAAATTGAAGGATGGACAAGGTTCAACTTTCCTGGGCGTAAAGGAAAGTATTCCGATTTTATATGGACGTGGGAGCACTTTTCTGGGGTTGATTATGATCAGCTGACCAGCAAAAAGGCCATTTATATGATTGAAGGACTTAATAAGGGATGGGCCGATGACGATTTGGTGGATAATGAAAACGGCAATTATGATTATTTGATGTATGCAGATATTGACTATCGTCATCCCGACGTTATCCGGGAGATTAAAGAGTGGGCAAACTGGTTTTTGAAAACGACTGGAATTGATGGTTTCCGGCTTGACGCGGTGAAGCATATTAACCGCGCGTTCATTGCTCAATTGGCTGAGCATATTCGCAGGACCTACCGCGATTCCTTTTATTTGGTTGGCGAGTTTTGGAAGGATGAGACGCAGGGGGTGGAGAATTATCTTGAAGATACCGACTTTAAACTTGATTTATTCGATGTGACGCTGCATAACAATTTTTATCAGGCAGCGCAGCAGGGGAGGGACTATGATTTGCGGCAAATCTTGGAGGGGACTTTGATGAAGGAGCACCCATCTCTTGCCGTCACCTTTGTCGATAACCACGATACCCAGCCGGGACAATCACTCGAGTCCAGTGTCGCGCCTTGGTTCAAATTGCAGGCGTACAGTCTGATTCTGCTTCGTGCGGAAGGATTTCCGGTTATCTTTTATGGTGACTATTACGGCCTTAAAGGACCGAAGCCATCAAAAGGATTTCAGAAGGATCTGGATAGCTTGATGAATCTGCGCAGAAAGTTTGCCTATGGCGATCAAATGGATTATTTTCAGGATGAACATTGTATTGGCTGGACCCGTTCCGGCACGGACCAGCATCCAGGAGGACTCGTCGTTATTCTTTCGACAGGCGATGAGAATCAGATTCCAATGAATGTCGGTCCAGAAAACAAGGGAAAAAATTATGCCGATCAAATGGGTCATCAGCAGGCTCAAGTAAAAATTGATGAAGATGGACAGGGAATCTTTCCGGTTAATGGCGGTTCATTCTCTGTATGGACTTGTACCTAACCTATGTGACCAAATAAACCACCAAGCTTACCAAACAGTAAAGTTGTTATGTCACTCGTGATCGGATAAGACGTAGTCACCCAGGGTATTTTATTTATCCCCCCAGTCGTTAACTAACCTCTTGGACATGGGGAAAGTAAGTGGTCAAATAGACCAACAAATGGATTCGAAAAAATGGACATTTCTTTTACTAAATTGACACCATGCGTGGGCTACTATTTAGTGACATATATGATCAGCAAGGTTTTAAAAAGCAGTTAACCAAAATATTTAGGCTGGCCGAATCAAAGGAAAGACACTATTTCGATAGCGATATCATTGCTTAGAGAAAAAGATGAATAAATTATCTGCACCTGCTATGTTTCCACCTTATAAGATCTAAAAGAAAAGTATTAGATGTCTCAAGATTTATACTTTCAAAAAATCATTTTTATTGTCCATTGCAAATGATTCAAAGCTTCTGGGCTGTTTACCAGTAATTTGATAAAAATCGTCCGTTACGTTTTTAGCAGTTCCCATTCGGGTCATAAAATATAAAGCCACAGTAACGTTTACATACGTTTTGTTGAGCTTTCTTTTTTTAATGTACACGCTTCGATAGTTAAGAAAGGAGGGCTTTGCATAGGTAATTTTTCTGCCTAATACATTTGAAAGAATTTCTGCAACTTGGTAATAATCTAATGCTTCCGGTCCTGTAATTGTATGTGCTGTGTTTACATAGTTCTGGTAGTTATGCAGGATGAACGCTGTAGCCTCTCCAATGTCCTTTGCATCAATAAAACTTGTCTTACTTTTTCCTGCGGGTACAAAAATAGTGTCTTGTTCACGAATTTCTACAGCATGAACACCTGAAATGTTTTGCATAAAAAATCCTGGTCGAATATGGGCAAAAGGAATTTCTAGTTTTTCAATATATTTTTCTATTTTGTAATGGGGAGGAATGCTATTTTTTTCGATCCCCATTAAAGACAGAAAACATACAAGTTTAATTCCATGATTCTTCATGCATTCTATGAACGGAAAAAGATCTTCGGGCTTTCCTAAATGAGGAGGTCTCATTAAAAAGACTCGATCTACACCCTTTAACGCATTTTCAAAGGTTGAAGGGTCAGTGAAATCAAATTTAACATCTGTTGAATGTTCTAAGGCAGGTAATCGATTATTTGTTGTGTAGGAACGGACAACAATTTCTCCTAATTCCACTAATGTGTGCGAAACAAATGTACCACAGTTCCCGGATGCTCCAGTGACTAAAATTTTACCCAATTTCATTTCTCCTCTGCTAATATCTGATTTGCTTTACTGATTAAGTGGACCAATTGTCTAAAATCATCTTGCCCCATCTTCGTTTCTAAGGTATATAGCATTTTTAAGTATTCTTTATAAGATTCATTGACGAGCTCTTTGGCTAGTGAAGTTGGAGTTATTTTATAACTTCTCCCATCTGTTTGATCAGAGTGTTTTATTAAGTATTTTTTTCTATTCAAGGAATTAATCATTTCAGTAACCATTGGTTTTGATACTGCGAAGAATTGAGCAATTTGTAAAGGGGTTACCGCTTCTTTACTTCTGACTAAATAGATTAAAACCCCCATTTCACTATTGCGAATCGGAATATTTTTCTTTACATTAATTTGTGTTCGGCAAAATTGTGCAATAATTTCTGCACTTTGGTACATTTCGTCCATGACGTCACCTCAATATAGTTAATCTACTGAACTAATTTTAGTTCATCTGCTTAACTATTTCAATAGATTTAACACGCAACAATCATCCAGGATTTTTAAAGTGTGTTTGATTCATTTTTTTTGGTGCAAGATAATGAGAGCTTGGAAGAGACCAACCATACTTGGACACTAAAAAACCTCACTTATATCAGTACGGTAGCAGTAATGAAAAATTTTTCAGTCATTTTTTTGTCAGTTTATGTTCTGTTCATTTATTATAAAAGTAGAGCAAAATCATGAGAGGAGGGTGTTGTTTTATGCGGCTGCTGAGTGATCCAAGTGATCAAAAAGATAAGGCAAAGATTAAGCGCGGGAAATTGAAAACAAAGATCCTTGTGGTGTCGGGAATTTTGACGGCCGCAGCTGCTGTTTTCAAGGTGACGGAAAGTATGGTCGGTCGTTACTTTTATCGTCTGGCCATTGCACGGGAGCAATCGCCTCATCGGAAAAATCTTGATCCGGCAGTATCGAAGGAGCACTTTTCATCGGTCATAAAAGCACGGATTGGCGAGCGCAAGGCTGTGAACGAACGCTTTCTCCAGGAGTGTCCGCCGACTGACGTTTTTTTAAATGCATCCGATGGTTTGAAGCTGCATGCTTGCCGGTTTGATGCTCATCCGGAAGGCCATCGTTGGGTGGTACTTTTGCATGGATATATGAATGAAGGTTCCTATATGTTCTACTATGCATCGGTTTTTGCTGACCATGGTTTTAATGCTCTCGTTCCGGATTTGCGTGGAGCGGGGCAGAGCGAAGGAGATTATATTGGCATGGGTTGGAACGATCGGCTGGATGTGGTCGGCTGGATTCATGAGATCATCAAATCGGATCCGCAGGCACAGATTGTCATTTTCGGCATTTCAATGGGTGCCGCAACCGCGATGATGACGGCGGGGGAGGAGCTTCCTGAACATGTTGTCTGCGTTGTGGAGGATTGCGGTTATACGTCGGTGGCCGATGAATTCGCATATGAATTACGCAATCTTTTTCGTCTGCCTGCGTTCCCTATCCTTCGATTTGCTGACCGAGTCACACGGTCTCGTGCTGGTTACGGCATTTTTGAAGCATCGGCCGTTGAACAATTGAAAAAAGCAAAAGTACCAATTTTGTTTATTCATGGCGAACAGGATACATTTGTTCCAACGAGCATGGTGCATCGCGTGTACGAAGCCGCAGCCGGAGAAAAGGAGCTTTTGCTCGTAAAGAATGCTACGCATGCCGCCTCGTCACTTGTCGACCCCGACTTGTATTTTTCAACACTCTTCCGTTTTATTGAGAAACATATGAGTATCCGTAATTGAATGAAGACGCTTAGGGAGAACAGAGTATGACTCCAATTGTTCAATCATATGAGTGAGACGATTTAATTTTTCCGAATATGTTTTCTACTCGCAAACACATAGAATAGGTAAAGCTTGAAAACGATGGAGGCACCATGTGGCTAAAAGATCTCTTCTTTCATATTCATTATTGCAACAGCAGAGAAGGTCGTGAATCTGGAAATGAAACGAGAAGCATCACCAGAACGCTTCAACATCATGAATTGATCTGCTTTTCCTCGGGAAAAGGTCATATTGCTATTGGGAAGAAAAAGTACCTTCTAGAGAAGGACATGCTTTTCTATATTTGTCCTGCTGTTATGCATTCCATTGAGATCGATGGTAGTGAACCCCTTTGTTTTCAATCTGTACATTTTAGTTATGGACATGTGTACCTTGCCGATAATCATTGGGAAATAAAAAATGAAACACGACTACTGCCGCTGCATGAGGCGCAGGTATTAAAGGATCATTATCAAGTGAATGATCTGTTTCATAAGCTGGTAAGTCGCTGGTATGCGAAACAACCTGGGTACGAATTTGCAGCCAAGATCTTGCTTCAGCAATTGATCGCAGTCATTTTTGAAACCATGAAAAAGCAGAATCAAAAGGCCACAGCGTTCTTAAAAATTGAACAGGTTATCGAATGTATGCAGCAACATATTGATTGTCGCATAACTTTAAGAGGTTTATCAGATCTGGTGAAATTGTCACCAGCTTACTTATCCAGAATTTTCAAGGATACAACTGGCTATACCGTCATTGCTTTTTTCAACAGGATGAAAATTGATAAGGCAAAAGCATTGTTGGTAGAGAGCGATAAAAAGATAAAAGAAATCGCAGAAGAATTGGGATTCACCGATGAATTTTATTTCAGCAGGGTATTTAAAAAAATTGAAGGCATGAGTCCTTCAGAATTTTATAGCAAAAATGTCCATGGAATCTAATATTGTTCATGTAATAAAGGCCATTCTTCAGCTAGTATGAGGATGTTATTGTTCATTATGTGGGACGATCAATGAATCATCAGCAGAAGGGTGGCTTTTTTTTGCCGATTTGGAAAAGAAATTTAATTTTTTGCTGGTTTGGCATGTTTGCCACGGGTATCGGCATGAGTCAAATCGCTCCGGTGTTGCCGCTTTATATTCGGCATCTTGGTGTCCACAATGCAGCTGCAATCGCCCAATTATCCGGGATTGCCTTTGGCATTACGTTTATTCTTTCGGCAATTTTCTCACCCATTTGGGGCGCGGCGGCTGACCGGTTTGGGAGAAAACCAATGCTTTTGCGTGCAAGCCTCGGTATGGCACTTGTGATTGGCTGCATGGGTTTTGCGCCTAACGTCTATGTGCTCATCGGATTGAGGCTGCTGCAAGGAGTGATCACCGGTTATAGCACGGCTTGCACAACATTAATTGCCACTCAGACAGATAATGAGCATGCCGGATGGGCGCTGGGTACGTTATCAACAGCAAACATTGCCGGTTCTTTACTGGGTCCAATGATCGGGGGATTCATATCGGAATTCGCCGGTAGTCAAAATGTGTTTTTTATTACCGGTGCACTGATGCTTGTTGCCTTTTTAACCACGATTTTCTTTGTGAAAGAGGAATTTCATCGTGAGGATCATAAGGTACTGCGCAGCGGGGAAGTGTGGGCAAGAATTCCGGAAAAAAGCTTAACCGTTACCTTGTTTGTCACTGCTTTTATTTTAACGGTTGCGCTCTATTCAGCGGAGCCGATTATTACTGTGTACGTGGCACACATTGCTCATAGTACCAGTCATATTGCTCTTTTTGCGGGCATGGCTTTCTCTGCTTCCGGACTGGCAAACATTCTGGCGGCGCCTAGACTAGGGAAACTTTCGGATCGAATCGGTGCTCAAAAAGTGATACTCGCAGCGCTTATTCTTGCCGGAATTCTTTTTATTCCCATGGCATTCGTGAACAATCCATGGCAATTAATTGGTCTTAGATTCTTATTTGGCTTAACCGCGGCGGGTCTGATGCCCTCCATTAACATTCTGGTGAAAAAGATCACCCCTGATGCACTCACAGGCAGAATTTTCGGATTCAGCATGTCTGCAATGTATTTGGGTGTATTCAGCGGGTCCGTATTTGGCGGACAGGCTGCTGCCTGGTTTGGCATCCGATCTGTATTTTATATGACTGCTGCGTTGCTGCTCATTAATGCATTATGGGTTTATTTTAGAATTTATCGAAAAATAAGCATCAATGATCGTCATCGTGTATCACACAAGGCCATTTGAAATAGGAAAGGAAATGATTATGGATAAGAAACAAGCAGGAACGGAACGTTTAACAGCGGCTAAAACGGCTCTTATAGTTATTGATCTGCAGAATGGTATTGTCAACAGTCCGCGTGCGCCTTATACAGGTGTGCAGGTTGTTCAAAAGGCGAGCAGCATGGTTCGTAAATTTCTGGAAAAAGGTGCCTTTGTCGTTCTTGTCCGTGTTGCCACATTTGATGGAAAAGATATGCTGAGGCCTAATACTGATCAAAGCAGCCGTTCCAACCGGTTCAGTGAGGGCTGGGATCAATGGGTACCTGAGTTAGCAGACTTTACGAACGCTTAAACGATGACTAAAAGGCAATGGGGCGCATTCTATGGCACAGATCTTGACGCGCAATTGCGCCGTCGCGGTATTCAAACTGTTGTGCTTTGCGGCATTTCTACAGGAATTGGTGTCGACACGACCGCACGTGAAGCTTATCAGCATGGCTACTCGCAAATTTTTGTTGAGGATGCAATGACCGCTTCAACCAAAGAAGAACATGATTATGTGTGTCACTATATTTTCCCGCGGATTGGGAGAATTCGGACATGCGATGAAGTACTACGTTTGTTAAGCGATGAGTAATACAGGGAAGGTTAAAGTTGTTTATTTGACCTAAAAAATAGTCTGCATCGGTCAATGAACGGGTATAGCTAAATAAAACGATCCGATTCATGCCATTATGAGGCAAGAACCGGATCGTTTTTTAATTCATAACCCTTTTTACCAAGCGGGAACTACAGAACCATGAAATGTTTTACTAATGTATGCTTTGATTTGAGGCGAATGATAGTAATTCTTTATTTGCTTAACGACCTTATCATTTTTATTCTTTGTTCGAACGACGAAATAGTTTGGATAACTATTGTGAGTGAGCGACTCATGGTAGATGGAGTCGTTCAGAATGGTCAGGTTAGCACCCATAGCAAAATTCGAATTAATTGCTGCGGCGGTCACTTCATCGAGATGAGAAGTAATCTGAGCGGGATCCATAGCTATAAATTCGAGATGCTTCGGATTGCTGACGATATCACGGGTTGAGCCGGTTCTTTGTGTCCCCTTCTTCATCTTAATTACGCCTGCTTTTTCCAACAAGGTCAGACTGCGCGGTTGGCTGGACGGATCATTCGGTATTGCGATTTTATCCCCTTTTTTCAAATCCTTTAAGTTTTTGATCTTATTTGAGTATATCCCCATCGGCAACGCGACGGTTTTAAAAACATCGGTAATTTTATAGCCTCTGTCTTTAATCTGTGCCTTCAGGAAGGGTAAGGTTTCATAACTGCTGGCATCTAGGTCACCGGTATCCAGTGCGGTATTCGGCTGATTATAATCATTAAAAACTTTCAGGTGGATGGTCAATCCATCTTTCTTAGCAATCTTGGCAACCTGTTCCATAATTTGTTGATGCGGTCCGCCGGTTACGCCGACAGTAATCTCTTTTTCACTTAATGTAGCAGAGTTGCTACCGCAAGCAGTCAATGTAAAAATGATCGTCATAATTAGTCCTAAAAAGAACACCTTTTTCATTAAAAATTCCCCCGTTGCAAGCAAAGTCATTTTATCTTAGCCGATAAACAGCTAATAAATATAATTAATATTATGAGTTAACTCCGAATTAAAAACAAGTAAGTGGCTGAATCTTATAAGAGTGCACGCCAACAATTTGATGGGGATTGCAGTCTCCAGAAAATCGTTTATTCACTTTGCATGTGCCAGTAAATAAAGAAAATAGGGCGCACCAATTACGGATACAATAATTCCGGCCGGAAGCTCTGCCGGCTGGAGCATCCACCGGCCAAGAGTATCAGCCGCAAGCAGCAAAAGTGCGCCGGTTAGTGCTGAAACAGGGAGCAGCTTCAGGTGCTGAGCTCCTACGAGTCGGCGTGCGAGATGTGGTGCAATCAGTCCGATGAATCCGATTCCGCCGCTTACTGCTACACAGGCAGCAGCAAGTGCGACTGCAGCAAGGAGGAGTCTCCGTCGATTTTTTTCGATGGGTACGCCAAGTCCGATGGCTATTGATTCACCAAGCTTCAAAATATCCAGTGTTCGCGTGTGATACAGGACATAGGAAAAGATAACAAGGATCCAAGGCAGAAGCGCAAGCACAAAGTGCCAATTCGAGCCCCAAATGGTTCCTGCAAGCCATGTTGACACAAATTGATACTGATTCGGATCGAATTTAAGCGTCAGGATAACCATGAGCGCACTAATACCCGATGCGACGGCAATACCGGTCAGCAAGAGACGGGTGGATGAAAAACCTTGTTGCCGTTTAAGTGTAAGCACATAGATAAGTACAGCTGCAGCGGCTGCCCCTATGAGTGCAACAATTGGGAGCGTGAAGACCGGAACGGCTTGCTGACTTTGAAAGAAAGAGATAAACAGGACAATCGAAAGGCCGGCACCGGCATTTATGCCTAGGATTCCCGGATCGGCGAGCGGGCTGCGCGTGACGCTTTGAATAATACATCCTGATACGGCCAGACCTGCGCCAGCGAGTATGGAAATGAGGATGCGCGGCATTCGGAATTCAAACAAAATAAGTGACTGGGCTTTTGTACCACTGCCAAGCAGTGTACGAATCACATCAAGAGGGGCCAGTTTCGTAAACCCGGTATTCATGCTGATTATAAAGACCGCAACAATAAGTCCGCTGATGAAGATCATTATTTGGAGGCATTTGTTTCTTTTGCTTCGTTCTGCTGTCGTTAGTTGAGTCATTCAGTGATCACTCCTTTCCGATCCGGCTAAATAGAGAAAGAATGGGATGCCGATGAGTGCAATTAAAACACCAATGGGCGTCTCATAAGGCGGATTAATGCTGCGCGCACCAAGGTCAGCCAAAATTAGCAATAGGCTGCCGAGAATCGCTGTGCAGGGAAGGACTCTGCGGTAGTCCGTACCAACAAGATAGCGCGTCAGATGCGGGACGATTAATCCTACAAAGCCAATGGCCCCGACGACAGACACAGCTGAACCGGCAAGAATAAGCACAATGACGACACTTGCAGCTTTAATGATGCCTGTGTGCATGCCGAGTCCGGATGCCACGCTGTCTCCAAGGCTGAGAATGGTGATGGAAGGTGACAGGATCAGTGAGGCGATTAATGCACAGACGACCCAAGGGGTGATCATCATGAGCTCAGGCCAGCGGATGCCGGACATTCCCCCTGCGTACCAAAAGGCAAGATCCTGGCCGATTTGAAAATAAATAGCTAAGCCCTGGCTCAGTGCGGTGAGCAAAGCACTGACTGCAGCTCCTGCCAGGACGAGACGGACCGGCGACATTCCATCCCTTGACAGCGAACTCATCCCATAGACGATGCCTGCACCAATACCTGCGCCAATAAAAGAGCAGATGATCAGATAGAAAAATGGGAGTGCGGGGAAAAATGCATAGCACAGAGCAAGAACAAATGCTGCCCCCGCGTTGATTCCTAGAATTCCTGAATCGGCGAGCGGATTTCGGGTTACGCCTTGCATCAATGCCCCGGAAACGGCAAAACAGGCACCAATGATGGCACTGCCAAGTACACGGGGCATGCGCAGGTCCCAAATAACTTTATGCGACACAAGATGAGGGTCATAGTGAAAGACCGCATCCCATACCGTTTTCAAATCAATGTTTGTCGCACCAAAAGAGATGGACAATCCCATAGTCAGAACCAGTAAAACCGGTCCGATCATTAAAATGATTGGGAAGGCCCACTTTTTCATGAGGCTATTTTTCATTGGTCGATTCATGTGTTTGGACGCTGATACTGCCAGTTTTGCCACCGTTCTTTCTAAAGATCATATAGGGTCGAAACATTGATCAGGAACCAGATAAGTGCGTCCGGTTTTATTTGCTTAACTTCTCAGTGACAATTTTGGCCGTATTAAGCTGTGACATTGGTGTATTGTTAAAGAAGCTGGAGTCGACAACAAAAACATGATGATTTTTAAATGCATTAAGTGATTGCCAAATCGCTCCGCTTGTAATTTGTTTCAGACGTTTTTCTGATACTGCCGGTTTCTCATCCTGTTTACCGGTTTGCACAAAGATGTAGTCAGGATTCATTTCAAGCAGTTTTTCTAAGGATATCGCAGCAAAGAGATCCTTAGATTCAATACCTGCAACAGGAGTCAGACCGAGGTCATGGTAGAGCACACCTCCGACACTTGTCGGTAAATTATTATAGATACGGACCTGCTTGTCCAGAAGCCTAATGAAAACCACTTTTTTATTTCCGACAGACTTTTTCAGTTGAGCTTTATACGCATCAACCTTTTTTTGATATTTGGCTAAATAGTCCTTTGCCGCTTGCTCTTTATTCATGATCTTTGCATATGCCTTGAAATCGGTGCGCCAGTTCTGTGTTTCTTTAATCATAATTGATGGTGCAATTTGAGACATTTTGTCATAGGATTGAGTATCTTCTCTGACGAAAATCAAATCCGGCTTTTGGGCTAAAAAGCCTTCGAAGTTCAGAGGTGCGGAATCACCAACCACATGAATTCCTTTCTGCTTGTCTTTTGGAAAGTAGGGGTAGAATTTTTCGGTAATGGTGGCCTTAGGTGCTGCTTTGACAGGAATGCCGAGAGGAATCAAATATTCCATGAGTTGTTGGCTGGTGGCAGCTACCCTTTTGGGATGTGCGGGAATAGTTTTTTTGCCCGTTGCATCTGTAATTGTTCTTTGCTTAGAAGATTGGCTGTTGGCATTGTTGGTATCTTGCTGTCCGGCACAGGCAGACAGCAAGGCTAGAATCAGCGCCAAGCTGCCCATTACAGTAAATAATCTTCTTTTATGTGAAAAAAGATTCATTTTATTGGCTCCTTTTAATGAAAATGATTATCATTTTCATTAAATGTTACCAAAACGTGACAATATCGTCAATATCAAAAAAATTTTGGTAGTGGTTGAGCAAATATTAGTTCAGCGCTGTCATTCCAAGGTAATCGGCTGATTCAAATTTATCGTCTTATAAAGAGGAAATACAGCCGTTTAAAAATCTCCTTGAGTAAGCAAATGCATTATGTTCTGCTGCAAGGAAGTCAGAAGATGGTTCGAGCGATAAACAAGCTGAATTAAAAATTCAGGCTGCGGCTGATCCTTTAGGGTGAGTACGGCAACAGGATCTTGCGGCAGAAGCGCGGTTTCGCTAAGCAGGCTGATACCGACTCCGCTGGAAACCATGCCTTTAATGATTGGTACGTCATTTGTTTGATAGATGATGGCCGGCTTAATTTGCGCCTGCTCACTGAACTGACGGAAGGCAATGGAATGCACAAAGCGTTCA
This sequence comes from Sporolactobacillus sp. STSJ-5, assembly GCF_024385605.1. Taxonomy (GTDB): domain Bacteria; phylum Bacillota; class Bacilli; order Bacillales; family Sporolactobacillaceae; genus Sporolactobacillus. The sequence goes on from NZ_JANFOJ010000012.1 coordinate 85,534, forward strand.
TTGAGCTGAATGAAAGACTCGTTCTTAAGATCTTGAAATGCAACTGAACCTGCGTGTGCTAAGGGATGATTGGGACTGACAATGACTTTAAATTTTTTTCTTGCGAGCAAATGGACGGTAAACTTTGAGTCCTTAATGGGCTTGGTAGAGCTTAAAAGGGCTAAATCCAGCTTGCCGTTTTTCAATTGGTTTAAAAGCGATTTCGACCCGTCTTCGCGTGTATCCAAATGAGAAAGCCAATTCTTTTCTAAAAGTTTGGCTGAAAGAGCGGGGAAAAGTGAACTGCCAATTATAGGGGGAAGTCCAAAGCGAACGCGTTCTTGCTTGATTGCTGTAAGTTCCAACTTGGCAGCATCAAGTTCCTGCAAAATTTGGGTGACATGCTTTTCGAATTGTCTGCCGCTTTCTGTAAAAATCAGCTCTTTATGCGATTGATCACGAATGACCAGCTGCACATCCAGCTCTTTTTCGAGCCGTTGAACAGCTGCCGTGATGGTAGGCTGACTGACATTGAAATACTGTGCGACTTTTGTGAAATTCTTTTCTCGAAAGAGCTGTATAAAATAATTGAGATCTCGTATATTCATCAGTATTGCCGCCTCGCTTGCTCTCAGCTTGTCCCGTTTTCTATAGTTTACCATCTCGTGAATTGGTTTGTCGCCGCTGCTTTGTTAGATCTGAGCATCAGCTCTATGAAGTGACCTAAAAAAAAGTAGACAAATACGAACATATGGTCTATTATAAATTGTGAGAATAATGAATACTTTCGGATGAAAGAACCTTGTTGCTGTTTCCAACTCGATTTTACCGCTTTAATTTACCTTCTATGCGGCCATCCTTTTTTTAACCTCTTTTTCTTAGATGCCCATTTTTTCGCAGTCCATTTCATTTCTAATTGAATAAACAAAGGAGAGAGTTTATAGTGGCCTCGATGATTTATGCAATAAAATGCCCCTGCTGCGGACGTTCCGCAATTAAAGATGATTATTACAAAACGGATGAGTATTATATCTATTGCTTGCGCTGTGGTTATAATCACACCAAATTAATTGTAAGCGAAACTGCGCAAAGTGTTGAATACAAGGAAGAAAAGTATGATGGGAATGGTATCTTTATTTTGGTCAATAAAGACGGAAGCCGTAAAAGTATGTTGTTGAATAAGGTTACAGAAGAGCATTTAGAAGAGCATAAGGCTTTATTCGAGGATGATACTGTTGATCAGGGAAAAAGCTACTTAGTCTCTTTTAAAGATGGAGTATTTTCCATTCTGGGCGGCAATCCCCCTGAAAATTTTCATCTGTCATTTGAAGACTACAAGGAAAAGATGTTTGCGAAGTATGGGGAATCTGAATGTGATTTCATGGTTCCTATTGAGGAATAGGAAAAATGTTAAAAAAACAGCCCGCACCTGATCCAAGGTACGAGCTGAATGGAAGAAAATGATTTATTTAACAAGCCGATCCCAAAGGACGACTTGTCCATTTTTCAATGATTTTTGAACATCAATGATGCGCTGGTTGGCGCTGCCGCGGAACTGCAAGGTCAAGTCTTTCTGAGTGAGCTCGAAGCGGCCGTCTACCAAAATATTAATTTTTGACAGAAGTTCGCGCTTGTCTTCAGAGTCTTGCTGCAACTCCTCCCAAGTATAGCCTGTCCATGACCAAACATCTTTAGTATGCTTGTATTCGCTGCGGAGTCGATCTACGAGGGACAGGCAAACCTCCGTGTTTAAGAAAGGTTCTCCACCGAGCAGGGTCAGTCCCTGAACATAAGGCTGACTTATATCTTCAATAATTTGATCTTCTAAATCCTTGGTGTACGGCTGTCCATAGCGAAAGTTCTGAGCCGCTTTATTGTAGCATCCGGGGCAGTCAAAAGGACACCCGCTGACATAGAGACTGCAGCGCACGCCTTCGCCATCGACAAAATTAAATGGTTTATAGCTGGCAATATAGTTCTGACTTAATTTTTCTGCCAGCCATGTCTTTGGGTTCGGATTTCGTGGCCCTGTTCTTTCTATGTTTTTGACCATCAGGTGCTCCCCCTTTTTATTGTCGAGCAATCGTGTTGCTGTCATTACCAAGCGTTATATGTTTTACGCGTGATGCGATTTCAACGTGGCGGCCGTGAATCATCGGACGCTGCTGCGGATTTCCTAAATAGCCGCAGGTGCGTTTCACTACGTCGCATGTTTGTGGGTCGTTGTTGCCGCATTCCGGGCATTCAAAGCCGCGATCCGTCGGCTTGAATTCACCTTTGAATCCGCATTTGAAGCATTGGTCAATCGGCGTATTGGTCCCTAAATAACCGACACGATCATAGGCATAGTCCCAGACAGCTTCCAAAGCTTTTGGGTTTTGTTTCAGATTTGGATACTCGCAGTAGTGAATGAATCCGCCGGCACAATATGGCGGGAAATCTTTTTCAAAATCCAATTTTTCAAATGGTGTCGGCGCTTTTCGAACATCATAGTGAAAACTGTTGGTATAGTACTCTTTGTCGGTAATATCCTTTACTTTACCAAATTTCTCGGTGTCTTTGCGGCAGAATTTGTCCGTCAGACTTTCACTTGGCGTGCTGTATACGCTGAAATGATAGCCGTATTCATTTTCCCAATCCCGGCAATGTTCCCAAAGCTTTTTCACGACGTTGATTGCGAAATCCTTCGCTTCTTGATTGGTTTCCCATGCGCTGCCGTAAAAAACAGTACCGACTTCATAAAGGCCGATGTAGCCAAGTGACACGGTCGCACGAGAATTCTTAAAGAGTTCATCGACAGAGTCCGTTCGTTTTAATCGTTTACCGAAAGCTCCGTATTGGTAAAGAATCGGTGCGTTTTCCGGTGTTGCCTGCTTTGCGCGTTCCACTTTAAAGACCAGCGCTTCTTTGCAGATTTGAAGCCGTTCTTCGAGAATTTTCCAGAAGCTTTCCTTGTCTCCCTTTGATTCCATGGCAATGCGGGGCAGATTAACGGTAACGACACCGAGATTCATTCGCCCGGAGTTCACCTCTTGGCCGTTCTCATCACGCCAGCCTTGCAGGAAAGATCGACAGCCCATCGGCGCTTTAAAGCTCCCCGTCAGTTCAATGAGCTTGTCATACATCAGCACGTCAGGATACATCCGCTTGGTTGCGCATTCTACAGCCAGTTGCTTAATATCATAATTCGGATCACTTGGATTAAGGTTGAGCCCACGTTTCAAGCTGAATACCAGCTTAGGAAAAATTGCCGTGCGGTGCTCCTTCCCTAATCCATCAATACGTATATGCAGAATTGCTTTTTGAATGGCTCGTTCGATCCAATTCGTTCCAAGGCCGAAGCCTAAAGTCGTAAATGGAGTCTGCCCCTGAGAGGAGTACAAAGTATTAATTTCATACTCTAATGCCTGCATTGCGTCATAGATGTCTTTTTTAGTTTTTTTGCGAGCAAATGCTTGCTGACGTTCGTCGCCATCGACCCATTCTTTGGCATCGACTAAATGCTTGTCATAGTTCTTTTTCGCAAATGGAGCGAGAAGCTCGTCCACGCGGTCGGCTGAACATCCGCCGTATTGACTGGAAGCAACGTTGGCTATAATTTGCGCCATTTGAGCTGTGGCTGTTTGTATGGAGTGCGGCGGCTCGACATCAGCGTTGCCAATTTTAAAGCCATGATTGAGCATTTCATTAAAGTCGATCAGACAGCAGTTGGTCATCGGGCTGTATGGCTGGTAGTCTAAGTCATGCCAATGAATTTCGCCTTTTAGTTGAGCATTGGCTACCTGTGGCGGAAGCATTTTCAGTCCGATTGCCTTGGCAACGGTTCCTGCGGTCAAATCTCTTTGCGTATTAAATACATGGCTGTCCTTGTTCGCATTTTCGTTCACAATGGTTTTATCTTTATGTAGTAATTTGCGAATCGTGAAGTTGATATCGGTTGCCTGGTTGCGCGAGAAATCGCGTTGGGTCCGATAATTAATGTATTCTTGAGCGATGTCATACTGGTGATGGGTCAGAAGTGTCTGCTCAACGATATTTTGAATCTCGTAAATCTTAACGTCATTGTGAAAACGCGATTCGATTTCAGCGATAACATCATTAGTAATTTCATTGATTAATTGGTAAGTCAGCGGGTCTAATTCACCGAGTACATGCTTCGCTGCTTTTAGCAGCGCGGTTGTGATCTTCTCGGTGTTGAAATCTATAATACGACCATCACGTTTCAGAACGTTGATCGTCAGCTGTTTGGTTAGTGTTTTTTGTTTTGTATCTAGCACTATGAATACCCCCTTTTGAACAATTACTCAATCTATAATAGGAGAATATTGGACATCTTTCAATCAATATATAGAAAATAAAAGTCTGAAAAACTCATAAAAAGCACTATATATTGTATGGCAATGGGGAATTTTTAATATGTGACAACCCTGTGAAAAATAGAGATACTTTTCGTTTACTGTCGTTGGTGTTCGAATTTGGTTCTTTATTTAGATGATGAGCCGATCAACGAATTTCAAATACTTTTTGGACACTGCCTGATGATAACTCTGTAGCGGATGTTCATTGCCTATCCGTTCGCCCATTTCGAACGCAATAGAAAAACCGGTCATTGACCGGTTAATCTTCTGTTGCATAATAATGGTTATTTGTGCTCGCTTTTCGGAAAACCGTTGTTTTGTCTCGTACCGATTTATCCGATTAAGCGAGGTTAAATTTCCCTGCAAGCTATGACCGGGAATCTTTAGTACAAGGAGTTTGCTGATTGGGATGCTTGCTTTGTCCGCTTCTCCAAAGGATTTTTCCAGAAGCCGATCATCAGGCCGGAGATTATGGCACCGATCAGAATGGCGGCAATAAACAAAAATGGCTGATTGCTCAAGGCAACCACGAAGATACCACCATGGGGTGCCGGAATGTTGACTTTCCATAATTGCGTCAGAGCACCCGCGGTCGCCGAACCGACAATGCTTGATGCAATAATCCGCAGAGGATCGGACGCCGCAAACGGAATAGCGCCTTCCGTAATAAAAGATAACCCGAGAACATAGTTCGTGATACCTGCTTTACGCTCTTCTTCATTAAATTTCGCTTTGAAGAAGGTTGTCGCTAGAGCGATTGCAAGCGGGGAAACCATGCCGCCGGCCATTACTGCGGCCATCATCAATCCACCGTTTGACGCGCCACTGGCGAATACGCCGATGGCAAAAGTATAAGCTGCCTTGTTTATAGGACCGCCCATATCAACAGCTTGCATTCCACCAAGGACAAGACCAAGCAATATGGCATTTCCTGTGCCAAGATGACTCAGCGCGCCGATCATGCCCGTATTGATCCATGTAAAGATTGGATCGAGAATGTAATACATGAGACCGCCTGTAATAAGTAAACCGAACACTGGAAAAATTAGAATTGCTTTCAAACCGTTTAGCGTTTTGGGAAGACCGGTAAATATTTTTTTCAGGAAGATAATGACCCATCCGGCCGAGAATCCGGCAGCAAGACCGCCAAGAAATCCGGCGTTCGATGAGTACGCCATAAATCCTCCGACAACACCGGGCATTAGAGCGGGACGGTCGCCGACGCTGACGGCGATATAGCCGGCCAAAATCGCAATCAGAAAGTGAAAGGCACCGGTTTGTCCGCCGGCAACTGCACTCAGCATTTGATACACTGTATTGTCCTTGCCTAAATGTTCAAACATGAAGGAGATGGCGAGTAAAATACCACCACCGACAACAAAGGGAAGCATATGAGAAATACCGTTCATCAGGTCTTTATATATTCTGTTCCAAACGCTGTTTGCACTATCTGTATCAGTAAAGCTCGCACCGCTTTCTGCATGGTACACCGGTGCCTGACCGTTCACTACTTTTGAAATCAATTCTTCCGGTTTACGGATACCGTCGCTGACCGGCGTCTGCAGTACTTTCTTGTTGTCAAAGCGGGCCATTTCCACTGTTTTGTCTGCCGCTACAATGACTCCGGCCGCGCGCGTGATTTCATCATGGGTGAGCACATGCTTCGCACCGTCAGCACCATTTGTTTCGACTCGGATTGAAACGCCCATCTCCTCAGCTTTTTTCTTCAGTGCATCTTCTGCCATATAGGTATGAGCGATCCCTGTCGGGCATGCGGTGACTGCAACGACAAACTTCTCATTGTCTGTTACTCTAGCAGTTGTCCGTGACGATTCTTTTTTTTCATTTTCTTCTTTTTCAGCCTGCTTGTCGTCAAATAATTGAGCAATTTCTGCAGGTGTTTCAGCTTTTTTCACTTTGGCAACAAATTCCTCATCGATCAGTAATCGAGAAAGCGCTGCCAGTGTTTGCAAATGCACATCGGCTGCGCCAGAGGGAGCAGCAATCATAAAAAAGAGATAAGAAGGCTTGCCATCGAGCGCTTTGTAATCAATGCCCTTCTTGCTGCGTCCGAACACAACGGTTGCTTCGTTAACCGCTTTGGTTTTCGCATGCGGCATGGCAATACCGGAACCGATCCCTGTACTTGATTCAGCTTCTCTCTTCAGAATCATTTCTTTGAAGAACTTCGTATCATTAATCCTCCCGTTCTTTTCCATACTGGCAACGAGTTCGTCAATGGCTTCTTCTTTTGTTGTTGCCTGCATATCCATCACCATTGCACGTTGAATCATCAGATCAGTTATCTTCATTTTATACTCACCTTTCGTATTCTTGTATGAAATCATCAGACCCGACCGTTCATAGCAATTATTTAATTGCTGTATCGATTCTGTTTGTGTCAATCAACGTTCATTCAAAAGAATGTGAGACTTCCAATTTTTATTATTTCGGCAAAATTTGAAAACGATTACAATTCATTCTAAAATGAACAGCCTATCTAGTGGATCTTTTTCAGGATTTTCTTTGACAGAACATCCGTGCGAAGCGCTTACATTTGCTCGTATTTCAAAATTTATAGTCCGTATAATTAATTGAGTACTTCATGCCCAAAGGTTTCGAACGTTCGACTAACGCCTCAGCCATTCCATCCATCCTCCAATCATTAATTAGTTTTTCCCGAGGCTTGCGATGTTTCGTGTGTAAAGAGTGAATGATCGAGAGTCCACCTCTCTACGGCTCAAAAATGAAATTAATTTTAAATTTTATATATTTATTTGAACTATTTTCAATATAATTATCTTATTTCTTTTTGTCAATAGAAATCTAACGCTGGAAAAAGTTTGATCCACGGGAATGGGTTTATTTGGGGCGGAAACCATCGCAAATCCCGATTCCTGCGAATGCACAAGGGAAGCAATGCTTCTGAATGGAGGCTGTTCAAAGAAAATTAAAACCTCTGAATCAAAAACGATTCAGAGGTTTTAAGCAAAAATTCGATTAATAAAGACCGATGAGTTTCATCCAAAGCGACCCTAATCCGAGCCATATAATGAAATAAACAATGGCCAAGATTGCGTTCAATTTCCACCAGGTTTTTTGCGGGACGTAACCGGATGAGAATAGGATCGGAGCAGGCCCGTCACTGTAGTGTGTCGTTGATGCAAACAGGTTCCCGAAGAATCCGAGCATCAGTGCAGCGAGTAATGCCGGGACACCCGATGCCAAAGCAACACCTAACAAAGCACTGTACATAGCGCTGACGTGTGCGGTTGCACTTGCGAATAGATAATGGCTGTAGAAATAGGCAAGGATGAGCACGATTAACACGATTGCCCAATTCATTCCGTTCAAACCGCCTGAAATAAAATGGCTCAACCACGGAATAAAGCCGAGTGTATTTAGCTGACCGGCCATCATCACTAATATGGAGAATCATACGAGCGTATTCCATGCGCCTTTCTCTTGCAGTATGTCACTCCAGGACAGAACACCGGTAATTAATAGTAATGTCAGTGCGATAAAGGCGGTTAATGTAGCATCAATGTTCAGAGTGCCGCCAAGGACCCATAAAATCAGTGAGATTAGGAAGATACCGCACATGAATTTTTCGGAACGTGCCATTTTGCCTAATTCGCCCAATTGATTTTCTGCCCATTCCTTGGCGTTAGGTGTTTCTTGATTTCGGGCGGATACAATTTATAGATGATATAAGGGACAATGATCAGAGACAGAATGCCGGGAATAAATGCGGCAGTAAACCAGTTCATCCAGGTAATCGAGACATGGGCACTTTTGGCCAGGGATTGCGCCAGGGGTTGCCTGCCATGGCTGTTAGAAACATGGCCGATGTAATGGTATTGCCGTGGAATTCCGAAAAGATCAAAAAGGAACCCATTTTCCGTTCGGTATGGGATTCGGGGCTGGATCCGAATGAACGCGACAAAGAGTTAATAATCGGATACATAATTCCGCCTGCTCGAGCTGTATTGCTCGGCGTGGCAGGTGACAAAACCAAATCAACGCCAATCAATGAATAAGCAAGTCCCAGCGTTTTCTTGCCGAAAAGCCTCACAAAGTTCAGCGCAATACGTGTGCCGAGGCCGGTTTTGATAAATCCGCGCGAGATGAAGAAAGCCATTGCAATGAGCCAGATGCTGTTGTTTCCAAATCCGGCAATGGCCGTGTCCATCGGTACCTCGCCGGTAATGACCGTCATCGTAAACCCGATAACAGCGACTGCTCCAATGGGGAGCGGTTGGGTAATACAGCCGATAATGGTTGCGACAAAGATCGCAAACATGTGCCAGGCAGTAAGAGAAATGCCTGCCGGCTTAACTGGCGACAACAGCCAGATAATGATTCCCACGATCACAGGGATAAGAAATTTCTTGTAATTAATTTTTTCCAGGCTCATAATAGGTCGCCTAGTTCTCGGTATTCAGGTGCCCATTTTTCATCCTCAATTGCCCGGGCCGCATCAGAAATCGGTTCTGTATTAAGATTCTGATCCACGGCGCTCTGTGCCACAGCCAAGGCGACCGTTTGTGAAAAGGCATCCAGCTTAGAAACGGGTGGGAGCACGGCTGCACCCGGCTGTTCCGGATTAACGATGCCACCGAGCGAATGAGCGGCTTTGGAAATCATTTCATCATTCAATACCTTGGCTGTAGAGGCAATCACGCCAAGGCCCAGTCCCGGATAGACCAGCGCATTGTTTGCCTGTCCGATTTGGTACGTAACGCCATTATAGGTAACATCCGGTGCAGGAATACCGGTCGCAACAAGTGCCTTTCCGTCCGTCCACTTAATTAGGTCCTCAGCCCTGGCTTCGGCGAGTTTCGTAGGATTGGAAAGCGGGAAAATGATCGGACGTTCCGTGTGTGCCGCCATTTCGTTCACAATTTGTTCGGTAAAAGTTCCGGGCTGTGTGGACGTACCGACCAGAATACTTGGGTGTACAGCTTGAACGGCAGCCTTTAAATTGGTCAGCATTTCAGGATGATTAAATTCAGTGCGTTTACGAGCAAACGGTTTTTGTTCCGGTGTGAGCGTCGGATCATCATCGAAAAGCAAGCCTTGCTTATCGACAAGATAGAAGTGCTTTTTCGCTTCTTCCTCAGACAATCCCTGCTGCAGAAATTCGTCATAAATGCGTTTTGTAATACCCGCACCAGCTGTACCTGCGCCAAAGGACATGTATACTTGGTCGGTCATTTTCTGTTTTGAAATGTTTAATGCTCCTAAAATACCTGCGAGAACAATAATGCCTGTTCCTTGAATATCGTCATTAAATGTCGTGATCTTATCCTTATATTTGTTTAAAATGCTGGCTGCGTGGTCGCGGCCGAAGTCTTCGAAGTGCAGGTACAGCTTTGGAAATAATCGTTCTGCAGTGTCAACGAATTGATCGACAAATGCGTAATAACGCTCACCTTTTATCCGCTCGTGACGATTTCCAAGATACAGTGGATCGTCTAATAATTTCTTATTATTGGTGCCGGCATCTAAAACAACGGGCAGTACCTGACTCGGATCAATTCCGGCGGCCGCCGTATAGACCATTAATTTACCTACCGCAATATCCACGCCGTTGGTGCCCCAGTCGCCAATACCGAGAATTCCCTCTGCATCGGTGACAACAATGAGGCGGATATTCCGATGATTCGCGGCATTTTTTAATGCTGCTTCCATAGAATCAGGATCATCAATAGATAAAAATGCTGCGTTTTGCGTTTGTACAAACAGTTCACTGTAGTTCTCTATGGTGTCGGCAATGGTCGGGTCATAAACAATGGGCATGAACTCGACAACATGCTGGCTGAATAATTTAAAGAACAAGACACGATTTTCATTAAATATCTGCATGAGAAAGAGTCTTTTTTCTAAATGAGATGATTTCGTCAGATAGTGGGCATAGGTCTGTTTGGTTTGCTCCTCTAAACTCTGAACTTTAGGAGGAAGCAATCCTTCCAAACCGTATTTTTTGCGTTCCTCATTTGTAAAGGCTGTTCCTTTGTTCAAAAAGGGATCATTCAAAAGAGTCATTGGGCTCATAAAAAGGCCTCCTGGTTTGTTTTAATTTCACAGATCAATCATAGAAAGTATAGCTGTTTATAGTCAAACCTTGCTGCTGTTATAAATTTATTTAATATGAGAAAGCTGTTTGGATGCAACTTGTAGTGTGTCCATTATATGATTTCTATAGAACAACATCAGGAATAATAGGGACAAATCACTTTAGCAAATAAACGCGTTGCATTGAGAAAACAAACGTGTTAGAATAACATCACTCACAATTTTGGAGAGAAAACAGAGATAGAAAAAACGGAGAGGGTGTTGGCGTTTGAAAACAGAAAAGATGACGGTGAAAGCATTCGTAAACCATGTCCTTGTCGGTCACGCCATTGGAATTGTCGCGGCATTGATTCCATCCGCACTGCTTGGTGAATTAAGCAAAGCGCTGATGGGAAGGTTCCCGGTTTTTGGAAGCATCTATCAATTGGTCACCATTTTCATGCTGGCCGTTCCATTACTGATCGGTGCGGCGGTAGCCCATCAATTCAAATTGAAGCCGATTCCGATGGTCTGTGTAGCCGCGGCGGCTTGGGCCGGATCAGGTGCCTTGCAATTCACACCAAACGGCATTGTGATCGGAGGCATGGGTGACTTAGTCAATATATTGGTGACGATCAGTTTAACATGCGGGCTCGTCTTGCTTATTGGAGGTCGTCTGAAGTCATTTGAACCGCTTGTTATGCCGCCGATTATCTGTATCGTCGGAGGCGGTATGGGACTGATTGTTTATCCTCTCGTACACACGGTAACAACCGGACTTGGCGGGATGATCAACAGTTTCACAGCGCTGCAGCCGGTCCTGATGGGCGTCTTGATTGCGGCAGCATTCTCGGTAATTATGATCTCTCCTGTATCAACGGTGGCCATCGCATCGGCAATCGGTATGAGCGGTATTGCCTCGGGTGCAGGCAATCTGGGCTGCGTTGCTGCGGCTGTCGGTATGTTTGTCGGCGGACTGCGTGTCAATAAAATCGGTCTTTCGCTCTCTATTGTTCTCGGAACACCTAAGATCATGATCGCAGCAATGGTCAGGCAGCCGAAAATTTTGGTGCCGATCATACTTAACGGTGCTCTTTTGGGCGCACTTGGTGCTGTTTTTCAAATCAAGGGTACACCGATCAGTGCCGGATTCGGATTTTCAGGTATGGTTGGTCCAATCAATGCTATCCATTTTATGCCCGGCGGAGCGACGATTGTTAATCTGCTAATCATCGGTCTCGTATTCATTGCGGTACCTTTCGCAGGCGGATTTTTCTTTGAATGGGTCTGTCGAAAGCTGCTCCATCTATATGAATCTGAAGATTACGGGACAGAAATGGCTGAATTTAAAAAAGAAAAACCGGAACCGCAGCCGAAGCTCGTTCTGGAAAAGGCTTAATACAGGTATACAAAACCCTCATGCAGCGCGTGAGGGTTTTTACAAGTAAAGAAAGTATATGATTCTGCCCCGTATTTAAACGAATAAACCAGTGTCTTGGCCGAGAATCAAAGTGGAGGTGCGAGACTCCTGCGGGATCAGGTGCCAGCGAGATCCCGC
>NZ_JANFOJ010000013.1 GCF_024385605.1 Sporolactobacillus sp. STSJ-5
CCGGTTTTTCTTATGGGAAAATTTTCATGAGTGGTGAAATTCTCTCATGCTCCCCCTTTCGTTAATAAAATATTCATAATGAGAATGTAAGCTTTAAGTATTCAAAGAAAAGGCTTACGAAAGATTCAAGGAGGAGAACGAATCATGAAGAATATCTTTTCTTTTAAAGTCTATGCTGCCGCATTTCGCGTTAAGCAAATGATTCGATTTTACAAACACTGTGAAAAGTTAGGTCAAGATGTATACATTTATGGAAAAAACCAAGTCAAGCAAATACACAAGATGTCGGATTGGCTAACAGTTTTGATCGAGAATTTGTCTCTTGGCGAAGAATGTCTGGTTGTTGTGGAAGGCAGCAGAGTCAGTCAATTGAGAAACTCCTTTTCAATGGCCTGAACCGTTCGTAAAAAGTAAAAAATAAGCAGCCGGCTCTGATTGGAGCATCGGCTGCTTATTTTTAGATTCAACTGTGAATAACAACTTTTGTATTGTATGGGATATGCTCATAAATCCATTTTGCGTCGGGGACAGTCAGATGAATGCATCCGTGCGAATCTTTCTCGCCCAATCTCTGTGCATCCGCTGTCAGTATACGCTTGTTTTCATCCATCGGCACGCTGTGGAACAAGAATTCACCATGGTTTTTCCATGAGACCCAATACTTCGCGCCTTCTTTGTACTTTGGTGAATAGAACCATTTGCCGCGCTCAGCTTGAATGTAGTAAGTGCCCGTCGGAGTCGTCATATCCGGTTCGGTGTCTTTTCCCGTTGAAGCAATCATCGTGTACAAGGTTTGCGAACCTTTCTTTATATACACTCTTTGATTTTTTATCGAAACATCAATCCAAACGGGTTCATTTTGTGTCAGAACGGGATAACTTCCGCCTGAGGGCTTGTCCCAATTGACTGGGATCGCTTCTTGCTTGGATGTTTGGCCATTTTCTTGCTCTGAACGGCCGACATTAACTTTATCTGTATGACCCGAAGCACTGTTTGCCTGAAAAGAGGGCATATAGGAAGTTAACGTCAAGGACAGAAACAGAGCAGCAATGATGCCACATCCCTTAATCAACACGTTCATCGTTACCCTCTTTCTTCTTCAATCATGTTGTTCTGCCAGTAATATTTTTCGAAGGGTGTTGCCCTAGGTGGGGCAATTCATTCAATTTGCACCAAGGATTTTTTCGTTTCTGCGAATCATGCGATCATAGTATTGCCCAAAATAGCGAATTTCTTCATCTGAAAGTGAAGCAGATGAGCGAATCGGCGCAATCGATTGCAAGGTTCGGAGGCAGGCACCTGCAATCTCCGGTGTGGTGCATGACTTCCCTGTTATTTCTTCAAGGGAGGCCATCACGTCCGGATCGATGTCCGGATAAGCAAAACGTGTTGTTGCCTTTTTCAATCCATGCAGGTAAAAGTTGCGAATGATGCGTGCACGAGCAGATCCGCTGCCGGAGACGCAGAGATAGATTTGCACAGCGACGCCTTGTTTGACACGACGCTGCGAAATGCCTGCAAATTTTTTGCCGCGAACGCTGAGATCATATCTTCCGGGGCAATAGGATCGGGTGATCTCACCGCTTTCGAAAGAAATGCCGAGTGGCGACAACATTTTTCGGATGAAATCAACCATCGCTTGAAATGCGTCATCTATAGAAAGTGAGTGTTCCTTTTCAGAAAAGATCAGAGAAAGATTAAGGACTCCTTCATCAAGAACGACAGCGAGACCGCCGGAATTACGCACGATATAGGTAAATCCATAATCGCGCAGAACTGTCAATCCGTCCTGGATGTGCGGGAGTTTCGTGTCCTGAATGCCAAGCATCACCGTTTGATGATGTACCCACAGTCTGGCGGTACACGGTGACTCGCCTGAACCCACTGCTTCGCAGATTGCATCATCAATAGCGAATGACTGCCTGCCGTCGAATCCGCTGCCAAGCGTTGATTGATCAATCACACGCCAAAGTGGCTGGTCAAGTAGCGACACAAGGAAAACCTCCTTCGAAACTGCAATATCTACGTCTATTATAGCAGGCATTGAGGAAACTGCTGATTAAGAAATGCTGTGCGAGTTGCATGTGCATTGACTTTAATCAGGTTTCCGGATAAGGTTCATGAAAACTTTAATTAACGATGATAAAAATAGTGTTTCCATGTATCTGGTGGCACCTTTCTTGTTTCAATTGACAAGGTATAATTAAAAAATAGCGGACGGTGAAAAGGATGGATGAAATGGATCTTGTAACACGTACGGCAAATTATATACAAGAAAAATTGTCTGGTGAGGGCAGCGGTCATGACTGGTGGCATATACATCGCGTTTACGAGACGAGTATACAAATTATGGAAAGTGAAGCTGTGAAGAACATTAGAGCGGATGTCGTCGCACTTGCTGCTTTACTTCATGATATTGCGGATTGGAAGTTCAATGGCGGTGATGATGGGGCGGGACCGCTCGCAGCAGCAGAGTGGCTTCATTCACAAAATGCTGACGCCTCCGTCATTGAAGCAGTATGCACCATCATTCGTGAGCTTTCATTCAAGGGTGCCGGTGTGCGGACGCCGATGTCGAGCATGGAGGGTAAAATTGTACAAGATGCTGATCGGCTTGATGCGATTGGAGCAGTCGGCATCGCTCGTGCCTTTGCCTATGGCGGTTATAAAAAGAGAGAAATGTTCAATCCGACTATTCTGCCGGTCTTGCACCAAACGGCGGAACACTATAAGGCGCAGCAGTCGACAACGGTTAATCACTTTTATGAAAAACTGCTGCTCCTGCGGGATCGTATGAACACAGAAACCGGGAAAAAACTTGCAGAGCAGCGCCATCTTTTTATGATCCAATTTCTGAATCGTTTTTTTGAAGAGTCTCATGAAACAAATGCAAAGCACGCACAAATACTTAACACACTGTTTGATAACGGAGGAAGAGCAGATGAATGAGGAGCAGATTCGGATTTTCGATGAACAGGGAACACCGATTGGAATAAAATCGCGTGATGAAGCCCATAGAAAAGGTTATTGGCATGAGACCTTTCATTGCTGGTTTGTGGAAAAAAGTGACTCGGGCAGCATGATTTACTTGCAGCAGCGTTGCCATGAGAAAAAGGATTTTCCCGACTTATACGACATCACAGCAGCCGGGCATATCAAGGCGGATGAAACAGTTTCGGATGCCATTCGCGAGATTCATGAAGAACTCGGTGTGCCGGTTCAAATGGAAGCACTGATGCCGCTCGGCGTGATTCGAGATGAAATTGTGCGAGGTGATTTTATTGATCGCGAACGGTGTCATGTCTTTCTATGTGCCAATTACTATAAAATGAGTGCATTCAAGCTTCAAAAGGAAGAGGTTGCCGGAATGTATAAAGCCGCTTATCCGGATTTTGCAGCATTTGTCCAAGGCACAATACAAGAATTGAATCTAGCAGGTTTTGACGAGTCGAATGGAGCACGCATTTGGCGGGAACAAATCATAGATCGGGAGCAGTGCGTGCCTCACAGTTCAAACTATTACAATAGCTTGATAAATAAGCTGAGTCAGCTTCCGCTTTTTCAGTGAAACGAGTCCGAAACTCGCAAAAAAGATACTTTATCTTCTTGTCAATCCGGCAAAGCAAATCTATAATCAAGAAGTTGCAAACTTGGCAGAGTTCGAAACCCTCCTCTGCCGTACCAAAAAAACTACGGGAGTGATCAAAATGAATCAACAGCAATTGAAAGTGAACATTCCTTTCAAACTCGTTTTCTTATCAATGGTCTTTATGACCTGCCTCATTGCCGCAAATTTAGTTGCGTCAAAGCTTTTCTCCATCGGCGGTTACTCCATGACGTCGGGCATCATCATTTATCCACTCACTTTTCTTGTACTGGACAGTATTACCGAATGCTGGGGCAAACCGGTCGCCCAGAAGATCGTATGGATCGGTTTGCTCGCAAATGTTCTGTTTACCCTGCTTCTTCAGGCAGCGATTCATTTACCTGCGGCGCCTTTTTGGAAGGGGCAGGAGGCTTTTGCCGGAACACTCGGCGCGATGCCGCGTATCGTTGCCGCCTCTCTTTGCGGGTACAGCCTATCCCAAACACTTGATATCGCTTTATTCGTCGGACTAAAGAAACGGACGAAGGGAAAGATGCTCTGGCTGCGCAGTCTGGCAAGTACAGCAATCAGCCAGCTTGCTGATTCGACAGTATTCATGTTTGTCGGATTTGCAGGCATTCTGCCGGTAAGTGCCATCTTGACAACAATTGGCACTGAATATGTACTTAAATTTTCCTATGCGGTCATCGGAGTGCCGGTGATCTATTTGATCGTGCACTGGATTCGCATGCAGAAGAACGTTCGAGTGAACACAATACTAAATCAGGACTAAGAGGTGTTTGTGATGAGCGATCGAAAAAATGAAGGATTAACCCTGCTTGGGAATAAAGGGACTACCTACACGTTTGATTATGATCCGAACCTGCTGGAGACGTTTCAAAATCAGCACCCGGAGCGTGACTATTTTGTTAAATTTAACTTTCCGGAGTTTACGAGTCTTTGCCCAATCACCCATCAACCGGATTTCGCAACACTGCATATCAGTTATGTCCCTGCGGAACGCATGGTTGAGAGCAAATCGCTTAAACTCTATTTATTCAGCTTTCGTAATCATGGCGATTTTCACGAGGATTGTGTCAATAACATAGCAGATGATCTGATTCAGCTTATGGATCCGAAGTACTTAGAGGTCTGGGGAAAATTTCTGCCTCGCGGTGGCATCAGCATTGATCCGTACGTTAATTACGGTAAAAAAGGCACACGCTGGGAGCAGGTCGCTTTTGACAGACTGAGCAAGCATGATCTGTATCCGGAACACATTGATAATCGCTAAGGACAGCTTAATATGAAGGAGCAATCAGTTGTGAAAAAAGCAGTTATTGTACTCAGTGGCGGGCTCGACAGCACAACCTGTATGAGCATTGCCAAAAGCGAGGGCTATGTTCTCTGCCCGATCACATTCCGCTATGGTCAGCGCCATCAGCGCGAAGTTGAGCAGGCGAAGAAAATTGCTGCGTTCTACGAGGTTGGGGAACATCGTATTGTCGATCTCGACTTTTTCAAACAGCTTGGCGGTAGTGCTTTGACCGATGTCTCGATTGATGTTCCTGAAGAAGGAACGGAGAAGGGGATACCGGTGACCTATGTCCCTGCACGAAATATGATTTTCTTATCACTTGCGACGGCTTATGCCGAGGTCATCGGTGCGGAAACAATTTTCACCGGTGTCTCCTCGGTTGACTACAGCGGATATCCGGATTGCCGGCCTGAATTTATTCAAAGTATGAATCAGACGATTAATCTGGCGACAAAAACAGGTGTCAGTGCGCATCATTTGACGATCAAAACACCATTGATGCACCTGACAAAAGCAGAAACCGTCCGTTTAGGAATGGATCTCGGTGCACCGTACCAACTGACGACCTCCTGCTACAATGGCGGGGAGGAAGCATGCGGGACATGTGACAGCTGCCGGTTGCGGATCAAAGGTTTTAAAGAAGCAGGATTGATTGATCCGATTCCTTATCAAATTGCAATTGACTGGACGAAATAACATAGAAATGGTGGGGAGCAGAAGCAGATTCTGCTCTTTTTTTACAAGGTAAAGTTTAGCGCTTTGTCCTGTTCGCACGATGATAGGGTCATAAGAAGCTGCTTTCCAATCCGGACTTATCGGTTTGGGCGATCAGGTTAAGCGTCAAATCCGATAAATAGACGGAAAAATTACCCTTATTTAGAAAACGAACGGAAAAAGACCTTAAATAGATGGAGAAATTCCTCTTATCGAATCGAAAAACGTGAAAATGGAGGGTTTTGCTTTGCATAAGCGGAAAAATTACCCTTATTTTCCGGCGGAACACGCACGATGATGCAAATAACCGGAATATCTCCGCTTATTTCCTCTCGCCAAATTTTATTAAAGTCTAATAAGTCGTATGAGCACCATTCTCTTCTTCAAAGAACCCTTCATTTGGATACGTGACGCAGAATCGTATCACAAATAGAGGAAAGATAAAGAAAACGGATTGACAAAGGTAAGAATTTTATTAAACTAAAATTAGTTCTAATCTCTGATTCTTTTTAACCTTGCTCCTCCGCTTTTTTATTTTCTACAATTTTAAACCACAATCACTCTCTTTTTTCACGCGCATGAACATCATTAATATTAAAATCTGTCAGAAGTTCAAATGAATATGCACCAAACGTTGGTAGAGGGGGAATCCTATGGGATTTGAAGAAGAATACCAGGCCTTTTTGAGTGCTCACTCAGATGCAAGAACCGGAGAAAGGTTGCGGCGCTTACAAGAAGGTCACAATGCGGCTGAGCTGTTGTTTTTAAAGCAAGTGTGGTGGCCACTATTTTTTCACTTCAGGTACCTTCATCCAGAATATGAAGTCGATGATTTCAAAGATGGCAAAAGATATTTGGATTTTGCTTATATTCGTCCAGGCATCCGGATCTGTCTTGAGATCGACGGGTATGGCCCTCATCTAAAGAATATAAGCAGATGGCAATTTTCTGACAACCTGGAACGTCAAAACCAGTTAATCATTGACGGTTGGACTGTGATCCGCTTTTCTTATGACCAAGTTAAAGAGCAGCCTCGTCGATGCCAACAGATTGTTCAGCAAGTGATTGGCCAATGGTTGGGTGATGAACTGGGCCAGACCGCTTTGTCCATTGCCGAAAAGGAAGTACTCCGACTAGCGATTCGAAAAGGAGAAGCCATAGCCCCTAAAGAAGTCGAGAAGTATTTGAAGCTAAGTAACAAGACGGTAAAAAAAGTACTTTCTCAACTCGTCGATAAAAAGATGCTGTTTCCCGCATCTGGGATCAAGAGGGTCCGATCGTACCGTTTGGGCGATCAGGTTAAGCGTCAAATCCGATAAATAGACGGAAAAATTACCCTTATTTAGAAAACGAACGGAAAAAGACCTTAAATAGATGGAGAAATTCCTCTTATCGAATCGAAAAACGTGAAAATGGAGGGTTTTGCTTTGCATAAGCGGAAAAATTACCCTTATTTTCCGGCGGAACACGCACGATGATGCAAATAACCGGAATATCTCCGCTTATTTCCTCGTTACTTAATTAAGGAACAGAATGCTTAATGAAACAGAGGTGATGATGCAGGAACTTTCGCTACATACATAGGTCCTGTATGCAACGCGAAAGCCACCGCATCCTGCGGAAGTAAGAACTAGGCGCTTTTTTCCCTGTTTTCCTTATAGATAATCGCGACCATGCCGCAATGATTTGCCCGGTCACAAAATTCGATTCTTAAATGTGCTGCCGGTCACAACTATTTATTCGTAAATGAATTAAAATGTAAGGCAAACATTTGTCCGCACAATGCGGTTGGATGCGACAGCTGCATGGATGTAATCATTGACATAATGATGGAATTATTGAAAATGTGTTGTATCTTTAGTGCAGAAAATTGAGTATAGAGGGGGGCTCGCGCGTATGATTCGGCGACTCACAGAGAAAGACAGAGAGCTAGTTATAACATTCGCTGGTAATCGGCCGGCAGAAAACTTATTTATACTTGGAGATATTGAAGCCTTCGGTATGGAAGGCGATGCAATCACTTTGTGGGGCGATTTTAATGAACAGGGGGAACTGATTAGCATTTTGCTGCGTTATCTAGGTAATTTTATCCCCTATGCGCGTGATCCTGAACTTTTGGATGGCCGAGAGTGGGCAAAAGTGATCGTGGAGAGCGGCCAATTGAAGAACTTTTCCGGACTGCAGAATTTAGTTGAAAAAATCATGCCGCATATTGACGTGCCGATTTTAAAAAAACAGTTATGCCATTATGCGAAACGGGATACCCGGCTTCCAATTGATAAGACGCTCATACGCAAAGATGTGAAGATGCTTTTCCCTGAAGAAGCTGAGAAAGTCGTTGCGCTTCGAAATTCAATATTTACAAACTATTCCGAGACGCCATCAACATTGCAGAAGAATATGGACAAGGGTATTTCACGAACTTATTATATTGAAAGAAATAATGAGCCGGTCAGCAGTGTTTCAACAGTGGCCGAGACAGCGGGTGCGGCGATGATCGTTGGCGTCTGCACGAAAAAGGAGTATGAACATCAAGGCTTTGCAACAAGCTGTCTGATTAAAACGATCAGCGCACTTACTGCAGAACATAAACAGCCCTGCCTGTTTTACGATAATCCGGCGGCAGGACGAATTTATGAAAGGCTTGGTTTTGTACCAATTGAAAAATGGATGATGATCAAGTATTGATCTATGTGCACTGTTAAAGCTGTTCGGCAAACTGCCGACAGCCTTTTTAATTTCAACTAAAATTAAATGATTCACTAATAAAAATATGTTAATAGTGTTGTAATTGATAATGAATATCGTTATCATAAAAAAGTACATGAGCATTTGTTAAGTGAAAGGATTATTTACATAGAAGAAGCAGTAAACAGCAACATTGATCCGCTAAGGAAGAACATGCCCGCTGTTAAAAATCACCATGCCTACGAATGAATACGAAGCAAACAAAAGCTGACGCTATTCAGGTCCGGCAATAAACACGCAGATTAATTTAAATTAACGCCAGTGGAGGGAGCGAGACTTGATGGGGCTGCTGAGAACGGAAAAATTGGATATTGCTTACGGCGAGAAGAAGATTGTTGATCAGATGAATCTTGACATTCCATTTGGCAAAATCACGGCGCTGGTTGGTGCGAACGGTTCGGGAAAATCAACAATTCTTCGCACAATGGCACGATTAATGCGTCCGTCAGGCGGCAGCGTTTTCTTAGATGGAAAAAATATTCACAAACAGCCGACCAAGCAAGTTGCCAAACAACTGGCAATCCTGCCGCAACATCCGCTGACGCCTGAGGGTGTAACGGTTAGCGAATTAGTAGCTTACGGACGCTACCCCCATCAGCAGGGAATGCGACGAATCGATGATACGGATCGTCAGGTGATCGACTGGGCGGTTGAGGCCACAGGACTTTCTGAACTCGCGGACCAGGAGGTCGATAACCTGTCAGGCGGTCAAAGGCAGCGCGCATGGATCGCCATGGCTCTGGCACAGGAAACCAGCTGGCTTTTCCTGGATGAGCCGACGACTTTTCTCGATATGACCTATCAGCTTGATGTTTTAAAACTGATTTCAAAGCTTAATCGTGAGGAAGGCCGGTCGGTAGTCATGGTCGTTCACGATTTAAATCATGCGGCGCGCTTTGCAGATTACATGATTGCCATTAAATCCGGAACTGTCGTCTGTGAAGGTGAGCCGCGAACAATAATAACCGAGTCTATGCTTGAACATGTCTTTGGCGTCAAAGCAGACATTATTATTGATCAGAGAACCAATCTGCCACTTTGCATTCCCTATGATACTGTTCATAATCATTCAAATAAAGGAGTTTATCAATGATCGATTTATATGATGTAACCATTATCGGTGGGGGACCGGCCGGTCTTTATACCGCCTTCTACAGCGGCATGCGGTCACTCAAGACAAAACTTATTGAAGCTAGGAATGACTTGGGCGGCGTGGTCACACATTTTTATCCTGAAAAGACGATCTATGATCTCGGCGGCATTCCCGGAATTAAAGGAGAAGCATTGGTGAGTCAGCTGCAAACACAGGCCGAAACATTCCAACCGAGAATCGTCAAAAATCAGACCATTGCACGAATGGAGAAACAAACGGACGGAACGTTTAAGCTGACCAGTACAAACGGCGATCTTCATTATACACGCAGGATCATTCTGGCAGTCGGAAGCGGGACATTTGAAGTGAATAAACTTCAATTAGAGGAAGCTGCTGATTACGAAGAAACCAGTCTGTTTTATGCAGTACGTCATCCACAGCAATTTACCGGGAAAAATGTTGTCATCTCAGGCGGAGGCAACGGGGCACTTGACTGGGCGGCAGAGCTCGCACCGATATGTAAACAGGTCACTGTTGTGTACCGAGGCGAAAAGTTCACACATGCACTTGAGCACAATATTGAACGAATGAATCAATACGCGGTTCAAGTGAACTTTGCCTGTGAAGTAACAGGACTTTCCGGTGAAAACGGCCAATTACGAAGAATAACAGTGCGTGATGCGGCAGATCAAACGCAACAAATCGAAGCAGATGCGTTGATTGTGAACCACGGTTTTCAATTCGGTCTTGGAGAGCTTGAACAATGGGGCATGGCTATTGAAAATAACGGAATTCTGGTTGATCAGCGAATGGAAACCTCGATTAAAGGCATTTTTGCGATCGGCAATGCCGCTTTATATCCGCAGAAGCTATACTTAATAGCAGCCGGATTTGTGGAAGGTCCGACAGCAGTCAACAGTGTGAAGCATGACCTGGATCCTGACGCGCCTTCGCAGGCGATGGTCAGCACCCACCATCATTTTTTCACTGAAAAGGCATAAATCAATCACATGGTTAGTTCAGATCATCGGGAGACCGGTGATTTTTTTAATTGGTACTTGTGGACTGTTTTTCTCGGAAACTGCTTGTTCAAGAATCTGTTGAAAATGATAATAAAAAAATAATTTTCATGAAAATTAATTTGACACGAAAGCGTTTTTATTTTACACTGAACTCGCTCAATTAATCACCTGAACAGCCATTTGGGCACATTTATTGATTCATGAACTTCTAGTTAAAACAAAGATGATATGAGCGGATCTTTTTTTATCACTCATTAATGAAAACGGTTAATAGGGGGCCTCTTAAATGGGTAAGAAGGATTACAGCCAATTAGCGATGGATATTGTCGCTAATGTCGGGGGCAAGGAGAACGTCAAGTCCTTGATCCATTGTGCGACACGGCTGCGTTTTAGGCTTAACGATCAAAGCAAGGCCAATAAGGAAATCCTTGAAGATCTGCCCAATGTACTCACAGCAGTCAGTGCCGGCGGCCAGTATCAGGTTGTTATTGGCGACGAAGTAGTGCCTGTCTATGAAGCGATCATGGAAAAATACGGTTTTAGTGCGGTGGACAGTAAATCTTCCGCGGATCAATCCGACGACGAAGAGCCTGCTCAATCGGAAAACTGGTTTGAGCGTTTTGTTGCTGTTATTTCCGGTATTTTTACACCATTTATTTCCGTTCTCGCAGGTGTCGGCGTATTGAAGGGTGTCGCGATTCTCATTGCGACATTTCATTGGCTTCCGGCAAACTCACCGATTTTTCTTATTATCAACACATTAGCAAGCGGCGTGTTCACCTTGCTGCCGATTTTTATTGCGATCACTGCTGCAGATAAGTTCAACACAAATAGATATATTGCCGTTGCTCTTGCGGCCGCGATGATTTATCCGCTTACGGACAGTCAAATTCCTAAGGTGGCTCATCTATGGGACTACGCGGTTAACTTTAAGACTTATGGCGGAGCAGTTATTCCGACGATTCTTGCCATTTGGCTGGAAAGTCATGTTGAGCGCTGGTTTAAAAAACATTTGCCTGCAGTGATGCAGCTCGTCTTCGTTCCTTTTCTCACGTTGATTGTTGCCGGCCTGCTGACATTCTTAGTGATCGGCCCGCTCGGGACAGCTCTTGGAACGGGTTTAGCATACGGCTATAAATTTCTATATGAATTAAGCCCGCTGATTGCCGGAGGTATTCTGGGTGCAACCTTCCAGATCTTTGTTATTTTCGGCTTGCACTGGGGCATTTTGCCGATATCGATGATCAATGTTCAAACGTATGGTTACGATACGCTGCTTGCAGTTATGCTGGTTGCCGTCGCCGGACAGTTCGGTGCGGTTGCCGGATCGATCTTTAAGGCGAAAAAAATGAAGAACAGAGAAATTGCCATTTCGGCCGCAATCAGCGGATTTTTCGGAATTACTGAACCGGCCATCTACGGCATTAACTTAAAATATAAAAAAGGCTTTATTTTCGGGCTTGTCGGCGGTGCGCTTGGCGGTGCCGTAGTCAGTGCGGCCGGTGTGAAATGTTTTAGCTATACACCGATTATGAACATTTTTGAGATGCCGCTTTTCATTGGTAAAAATTCGAGTATTGTTTGGGCAAGCATCGGCTTTGTTGTTGCTCTGCTCAGTTCATTTCTGCTTGTCCTCATCTTTGGATTTAACGAGAACAACACGGAGAAATTATTTGCGAAGGTGACTTCCGGAAAGAAGAGTCTTACTGAGAAAAAAACGGCTAAACTCGGATTGGACGATCAGGATGAGGCGGCTGCTGCCGTTGAATCAGCAGGTCCAGAGATCGATACATCAAAATTAACCTTAGTTGATACGGTCTTCAGTCCAATTGTGGGTCAACCGGTACCGCTTGCGAAGGTCAATGATCCGGTTTTCAGTTCCGGAGCGATGGGTGCGGGAATCGGAGTGATTCCGGCAAACGGCACATGCGTATCTCCGGTCGACGGTGAAGTGACCGTGGCGTTTCCAACAGGGCACGCTTACGGAATTAAAGCCGAATCTGGTGCAGAGCTTCTGATCCACATTGGCATTAATACGGTTGAACTCAAAGGTGAACATTTTGCTCCAAAGGTTGAAGCTGGGGCAAAGGTAAAAAAAGGCGATGTTCTGGTAGTCTTTGATCCGGACAAAATTAAAGAAGCCGGTTATGATACGACGACCATGATTTTGGTTACCAATACAAATGAGTATGAAGCTGTTGTTCCTGAAACGAGAAAACCAGCGTCTTCAGAAGAAGCGTTGATTCGGATCTATAAATAAGTAATAAAAGCAAACAAAACCCGTGAGCCAAATCGGTTCACGGGTTTTGTATTCTATTTATTTTCAAGCCGGATCCGGTGCTGGTCCGGATTTTAAAGCCTCATCTTTAGCCGTTTTTCCTGCCCAATAAGAGGCAAGCATGGGCCCGGCAATATTTTGCCAAACACTGAACAGAGTGCCGGGCACGGCTGCAGCCGGAGAGAAGAAGAGCAGAGCAAGCGAAAGACCGAGTGCGGAATTTTGAGTAGAAACCTCAAAGGTAATCGCCTGTTTTTTGACCTGGTTGACGCCGAACAGTTTGCCGACAAGAAAGCCGAGCGCTGTGCCAAGCACATTAATGAGTATAACAACCGGGATCAGGACGAGCATTTCCGGTGCAAACAGACGCGCACTGTTTGCCGCTACAACACCACCAATGATCAGAAGAATGGCTGATGTTGAGACAAGCGGAAGAGCGGCAGTTGCTTTTGCAATTCTTTCTCCCAGAAAGGCATTTACGGCAAGGCCGAGAACGACCGGCAGAACAACAACTTCAAGCACGTTAATAAACAATGAGAGAACAGGGATGCTCACCCAATGTCCTGCTAGTAAGAGCAGAAGAACAGGGAGCAGTACCGGAGCGATGAATGTTGTCATTGTACCGATTGAAACACCAAGTGCGACATCTCCTTTGGATAGGTAGCACATGACATTCGCAGCCGTTCCGCTTGGACAGCAGCCGACGAGAATAACTCCGGCTGCGACCGCATCGGGCAGCTGAAAAATGGCGCAAACAGCAAATGAGCAGACAGGCATGATCAGATAGTGAGCGATGACGCCAAGAGTTACTTCTTTCGGCGCCTTGAACACGCCTGAGAAATCGGATCGTTTAAGTGTCATACCCATCCCGAACATGACAACACCAAGCAAGTAAGGAACATAAGGAACGACCCATGCGGCAAGACTTGGGTGAAAATAGGCAATGGTGGCAGCGGCGAGAACAAACCATATAAATTGAGCGCTTAAAAAGGCGCCGATTCTAGAGATTGTCTTCAATGAAAATACATCCCTTCTGTTTTCGTCTGTTTTTGGTCACTCAGAAACTTACGTACCAAGAATTGCTTTTTTCCGTCAAAATCGTCCCCAGACACTCCTTTCCCTTTGCTAAAAAAGTCCCCGTTTGCTGTGAACGGGGACTTTTTCCGAACCCCTTATTGCGATGAAAACCCAGTCATACGTAATTTAGTCAACGAATGCCTTGATTCTTAGGGAATCAAACAATTTTGGCTTGTATCTGATTGGGCGGATCCGGTAAAACTTTTAAAGAATAAATTTGGTGCTAGGAATATAGCATTTGCGAAAGACAAAGTCAACGCAATTTAGCATATTCTGAACAAACTGTCTTTATCCTTGCTAGGCCATCAAAATTATAGGGCGTTTCATTACACCGATTATTGTGTTGTGACAGCATCAACCTTTGGTGCTGTCTTCTCAGCCTTTTGTTTTCCGGCCCAATAAGAAGCGAGCAGAGAACCAGACATGTTGTGCCAGATACTGAACAGTGTTGCAGGTATTGCGGCGGCAGGCGAGAAGAACGCCATGGCAAGAGCGACACCAAGTGCTGAATTCTGCATACCGACTTCAAATGTAATTGCCCGGCTTTTCTGGTGATTCATGCCGAGCAGGCGGCTGAAGAAGAAGCCTAATGCGTAGCCAAGCAGATTATGAAGCATGACAACAGGTATAATGATTAATGTACCGGCGGTCAGCAAATCGCCGTTTTTATTTGAAGCTGCAACCACGCCGCCTGCGATCAGAATAATAGCAACCGTTGATACGAGCGGTAACGCTTCTGTTACCTTGTGTACTTTTTTGCCAAAGAAGGTATTGACAAGAACGCCGAGAACGATCGGCACGATGACGATTTCAACGACGCTTACGAAAAGCGAGGTGGTCGGGATTTTAACCCAATGTCCTGCAAGCAGCCAAAGAATAAAAGGCAGCATGACCGGCGCAATTAATGTGGACACTGCGCCAATTGAGACACCAAGCGCGACATCACCCTTTGCAAGGAAACACATAACGTTGGACGCCGTTCCGCTTGGACAGCAGCCGACAAGGATTACGCCAACAGCGACCGCGGGCGGCAGTTGAAATGCAAAGCAAAGTGCAAAGGCAATGAGCGGCATGATTAAGTAGTGTGCACAGACACCGATGATGACATCCTTTGGACGCTTAAATACAGCGGCAAAATCGGATCTTTTCAGAGTCATGCCCATCCCGAACATGATGATGCCGAGTAGGTAATTGACATATGGGAGCACCCATGTGATGACGCCTGGCTGAAAATAGCTGACAGCTGCGGCAGCTAATACGAATAGTGAAAAATATTTACCTAAAAATTGTCCTGTAGCGACAATAGCCTTCATTATTAAAACATCCTCTCTGTTTTCGTGCATCCTTTATATTTTTTAGCTGATAATCCTCTGTTTTTTTTAAGATTATCGCTTCTGTTTATTTGACCGGTTGTTTTTCTTTTTCTGTTGTACCGGCTTCAGACCAAGCTTCAGGCAGTCGCATCACGCCGCCGGTATGCGCAGAGGTGACGAGTGCAGCGTAACGTGCAAGATAACCGGAACGGACCTTAGGAACAAACGGCTTTAATGTTTGGCGACGCTCTGCCAGTTCTTCATCGGTCACATCAAGATGTACCGTGCGGTTGGTCAGATCGATCGTAATGGTGTCGCCGTCCTTGACAAGAGCAATTGGCCCGCCGGATGCAGCTTCCGGAGATACATGACCGACGGAAATACCGCGCGTTGCACCGGAAAAACGTCCGTCGGTTAGTAAAGCGACATCTTTTCCAAGACCGCGTCCGACAATTGATGAGGTCGGTGCCAGCATCTCAGGCATGCCCGGACCGCCTTTTGGTCCTTCATAACGGATGACGACAACATGACCTTTGCGCACGGTGTGGTTGTCAATCGCTTCGACGGCCTCATCGTGGGAATTAAAGCAGATTGCTTTTCCTGTGAACGTTTTTACAGAAGGGTCAACACCGCCGACTTTGATCACGGCGCCTTTTGGCGCGACATTGCCAAAGAGAACGGACAGGCCGCCGTTTTTGCTGTAGGCATCTTCCAGCGGATGAATGACCTTAGGATTCTTGATTTTTGCCTCAGCCACATTTTCTCTGAGCGTTTGACCGGATACTGTGATGCGGTCGGGATGGATAACATGGCCCATATCAACCAGTGTCTTGATGATAGCCGAGATGCCTCCGGCTTCATGCACATCCTGCATTGAGAACGCTGAGCTCGGGGCAATTTTCGCCAAGTACGGAACCTTTTTTGCAACCTCGTTGATTCGATTGAGGTCATAATCGATACCTGATTCAGAGGCTACGGCAAGCATGTGGAGGACGGTATTTGTCGATCCGCCCATAGCCATATCAAGGGCAAAAGCATCGTCGATTGCTTCCGGGGTAATGATGTCACGCGGACGAATGTCTTTTTTTATGAGCTCCATGAGCTTGGACGCGGATTGACGAATTAAGTCGCGCCTTTCCTCAGAAACGGCGAGAGCGGTTCCGTTGCCGGGAAGCGCGACGCCGACCATTTCCATCAGGCAGTTCATGGAATTGGCCGTAAACATGCCGGCGCACGATCCGCAGGTCGGACAGGCAGAGGCTTCGATATCTAAGAATTGATCCTTTGTTATCTGTCCCTCTTTAAATGCGCCAACGCTTTCGAAGACCGAGGATAAAGTCAGTGCCTTGCCTTGAGCAGACAGTCCCGCCTTCATGGGCCCGCCGGAACAGAAAATTGATGGTACATTGGTGCGAACAGCCGCCAGCATCATGCCTGGTGTGATTTTGTCACAGTTAGGGATGTAGAACACACCGTCAAACCAGTGAGCGTTGATCATTGTTTCTGCCGCATCTGCAATTAGTTCGCGACTGGGGAGCGAGTAGCGCATGCCGATATGGCCCATGGCGATGCCGTCATCGACACCGATGGTATTAAATTCAAATGGAATTCCGCCTGCTTCTCGAATGGCTTCTTTTGCTACATCGGCAAGTTCGCGAAGATGGACATGCCCCGGAACGATATCCACATAGGAATTGCATACCGCAATAAAGGGTTTGTGCATATCCTCTTCATTCCTTACGACGCCTGTAGCCCTGAGCAGGCTTCTTGCAGGAGCACGATCCACGCCTTTCTTGATTTCATCGCTTCTCAATCTCTCTCATCCTTTCTGTTTTTGAAAATTGCCGAATAAAAAACTCCCATTCAAGATGAATGGGAGTTCTGTCCGACTCCCACCTACGCCAAGGAGGACCCGGACAATCGATTGAATTTTTTCAACGATTGCCAAGGCCCTAGGTAATAATCAAGACTCGTAGGTAGGATAGAAATGACATAGTGATCAACCTCTTAAATATTAAGAAATTTTGTACAACAAAATATAACACTAGCAAAATGATCCGTCAACATCATTTTTGTTGAAACTGCTTTTCATATGCAAGGGGAATTCGGACAATAATTGTTGAAAGGATGAACGGGATAGGTGCTGATGGAGGAACGAAACTGATCAAAATAGATGCAATTTTTTTGCAGGTAAGGCACATCTTAGACGAATTAATTTTTCACTTTCGTTGTTTCAAATTCTATTTACTTTTATACTGGAAAGATATAAGCAGTACTGATGAGCATATAATCTGTTCGGGCAAAATGGTGGACGGCGGGAGGCTGTTTCTTGAAACTAATCGTTAATCTAATAAAATTATTTGCTGGCCTTTTTTTATTCGCACTTGGGGCGGTATGTACCATTAACGCTAATTTAGGTCTGCAGCCATGGGACGTGCTCCATCAAGGACTTTCAAGAACCTTTCCCATAACAATCGGCTTGGCCAATATTTTCGTAGCCTTTATTATTGTCATCTTGAACAGAATACTCGGAGAAAAAATCGGTTTCGGTACATTGGCGAACATGCTGTTCATCGGATTATTTATGGATATGCTGATGCTCGGCCACCTCGTTCCAACTGCCTCTCATTTTGTCGAGCAGCTGTTGATGGTTCTTATCGGTTTGGCCATTATCAGCTTAGGAACCTATTTGTACATAAGCGCAGGGTTTGGTGCTGGGCCAAGAGATGGTCTTATGGTTGTTGTGGCTCGCAAAACACATCAATCCGTGCGTTTGATTCGAACGGTGAATGAAGGGGTGGCGCTGATTATCGGCTGGCTGCTTGGCGGTTCTGTTGGTATCGGTACAGTGGTCATGGTGTCACTGATCGGTATTTTTGTACAGGCGACCTTCAAGCTCTTCCGATTTGACGTGAAAAATGTTCATCATATCTATTTGGATCGCCACATGTTCACCAGAATTTTCAGCAAAAAAGAACCGATGAATGGAGGAACAAATCAACATGGTCTTTGATACACACAATCATACCCGTTTTTCATTTGACGCGGAAATGGATATTGAGGAAGCGCTCAAGAAAGCTTCCCGCTATGCTATGAATTTGGTAGTTACAGAACACTATGATTTAAATGAACGCCAGGATGATGGCACTCCGGTTGATTTTGAGATTAAGCAATATTTCGATACCTACTCCGCTTACAGAGGCGAGCATCTTCTACTGGGCATTGAGCTTGGTTTGGACAATCGTCCCGACTATGTCGCACGCAATCGTGCAATTATCGAAGCTCATCCGTTTGATATGGTTATCGGGTCCGTGCATAATCTGCAGGACTTTGACCTTTATACGGACCGCGCGAAGAATTTTCTAAGCAAACAGGACTTCTTTACGCAGTATCTGATCTATGCCGAGCACACGATCCATCGCAATCCATATATCGATACATTTGCTCATATTGATTACCCGTGCCGCTACCTGAATTATTCCGACAATGTGCTTCGTTATGAAGATTTCCCGCTTTTAATCGATAATTTTCTCAGCACGCTGATTGAAAACGATATTTGTCTTGAAATCAATCTTCGTCTGATTGATCAGAGCGGTTTTCGTGAGGGGCTCGAAAGCATCGTCCGCCGCTATCGAGAATTAGGTGGCCAGTATGTAACCATTGGCGGCGACAACCATTCTCCGGACACCATTGGCATCAAGTACCCGCTTGGCGCAGCGATGGCAAAAGAATATAGTCTGACCCCTGTTTATTTTAAAAACAGGAAACGAATGGTCGATGAACCGATGAGCTGATTATGAAGTGCTTCGGTGAATACTCTGTTTTCATTTTCTGTCCAATCAAGTTATAATGATCGCAGTACATCGTGATTGACTGGGACGAGGATCCTGTCTGCACGAGCTGCAAATAGGACGTGATGGTGTTGACCCGCTCATTTCAGAAATTGAATGAAGAAAAGGTGTTTAAGGATCCCGTACATCGCTATATTCATGTTCGTGATCGATTGATTTGGGATCTGATCGGAACACCGGAATTTCAACGCTTAAGGCGAATTCGACAGCTCGGTACGACATTTCTGACGTTTCACGGAGCAGAACACAGTCGTTTCGGTCATTCACTGGGCGTTTATGAAATTGCGAGACGTGTCATCGATATTTTTAAATACAGGAATCATTGGGATGATTCGGAGACGATGATCGCTCTTTGCGCGGCGCTTCTTCATGATGTGGGCCATGGGCCTTTTTCCCATTCCTTTGAGAAAGTGTTTGGAACGAACCATGAAGAATACACGCAAAAAATAATCCTGGGCGATACGGAAATACATCGTTTGCTAGAAGAGCAGGGCGAAGGCTTTGCTGAAAAAGTTGCCGATGTGATTGGCAAAACGTATCCCAATCGACTCGTTGTCAGTTTGATTTCCAGTCAGATTGATGCTGACCGTATGGACTATCTGCTTCGTGATGCCTATTTCACCGGTGTGAGCTACGGCCATTTTGACATGGAACGTATTTGGCGCGTGATGCGCACGCAGGATGACCAAATTGTTTTTAAATTTTCGGGGATGCATGCAGTAGAAGATTATATCATGAGTCGTTACCAGATGTATTGGCAGGTCTATTTCCATCCGGTGACGCGCAGCGCAGAAGTTATTCTCACACAAATTCTCCACCGAGCAAAAGTGCTGTATCATGAGGGATTTCGTTTTAAATATGCGCCGTATCCGTTGATAAAGATCTTTAAAGGGGAAATGACGCTCAAAGACTATCTGAAACTGGATGAGTCTGTGATCCTTTACTTTTTTCAGGCTTGGCAGGAGGAGAAAGATCCGATTCTCAGCGATTTGTGCTTCCGTTTCATGAATCGCCGATTGTTTAAATATGTAGAGTTTACACCTTCATTGATCGAATCTAAGGATCAGCTTGCAGGAGCTTTTCGAGACGCAGGAATTGATCCAGACTACTATTTGGAGATTGATTCATCGTCGAATTCACCTTATGATCTCTATCGGCCGGGTGAAGAAGGGGAGCGTCAGCCGATTCAATTGCTCATGCCGGACGGAACACTTCATGAACTGTCTCAAGAATCCGATGTTGTCGGATCAATTACCGGCAAGCGGCGTACCGACGTCAAATTGTATTATCCGAAGGATCGAGTGTTTGATTTGCCGGAGCACTCGCCATATAGAGAACGGATACAAGAAATTTTAGGCATCTAAGAAGCTGCATACAAGGTCATGTGTTAAAAAAAGAGATCATGTTACATGGGGGAAAATGAAACATGTTGGAAGACCACGCAAAAATTGCTGCATTAATTAATCAAACAGGTGGAATCTCCGGACGTAAAAAACTTCAAAAAGCGGTCTATATCTTTCAAAGGCTTGGCTATCCTTTTCAGCAGATTTTTCACTTTCACTTCAGCGGACCTTATTCAGAAGAATTGTCGATTCAGCTTGAGGAATTATGTGATTTCGGATTTTTAATCGAAGATCGAGAGGATCGTAACGAAGAGGAAGAGACGTGCTTTTATCGGCTCTCAGAAGCCGGTGAAGGGTTTTTGACTCATTATAAAAATGTTCTGCCGACTGTGCGCAGGCTCACGGAGCAAGTCATGAACCAAAATACTTGGTTCCTTGAAGCGGTTGCCATTCTGCTTTACTTCGATTATCTGCCTCGAATTGAGGCTATCGAAAAAGCAAAGGCATTGAATAATGAATCAGTGGGGGAAAATTTGGAGCATGTGCTTGCCTTCATTGATGAACTTCACATGCTCCAATCTATTGAAATGCCCGTTTCACAATAAAACGGCGACAACTTTTGCTTGGCATGAAAATACAGAGAAAAAAGAAACTCGATTAAATACAGGCGGATGGCAAAAAGCCATCCGCCTGTTTAGGTTAATTCAGTTCGTCGAGTTGATTCAGTAGCTGCTTGAGTGCTTTAAGATCCTCTACATTCAGTGTAATACCTTTGCCCATTTTCTCTCCGTCCGGAGCCCAATCGCGCAAGTCGTATTTTGGTGCGCGTCCGTTCCAACTGATCATGTTCAGCTGTTTCGACCAACCGCTTGATGATTCGGTCAATTGTCCGATCTTCTTAACGATTTCAAACTGGATGCTGCTCATTTCCATATCCCCCAACGCGTAATGGTTCAATCAGGCAGACAGAGTGCTGCTGTTATAAAAGAATAAAATGCTCATGAAACCAAGACCCGCCGCTTAAAAGTTCATTGCTGTCGGCGATAATATGCGGCTCGCCCTCTTCGTCTTGCGTGATCAAATGGCCTTCGGTGTCTTGCTCAGCCATGTAAAAATTATTTACCTTAAAAAGCAGCCGTGTTTCAAAAAAATCAATGGGTACTTCAACCGTTTCTCCATACACACTTTTGATGCATCTCACCAAGATCATGCTTTACGAATCCTCCAGAAAACAAACATAGCTATGCCCGATAAGCTGGCAAACATACTGCGGCAAAACGCCTGAGTATGAGAAGGCTTCTCCGCATTCCGGGACACTCCTTCATTTAGAATAAGGGTTGTATCCGTATTTGGCAATGACTGAGATATCTGATCGTAAATGAGTTCGTGTGAGTTATCGGCATGAACGTGAAGGATTCAAGTATGCGTCTTTCATGCGCTTAGCCCAGCTCATGGGTGCCGACGAATCGTTCGCACATTCAGAACGAACGCGTGCTGCATAACTCAGCTGTTCATTGTTCCAGCGGGCTTCTGCATCGTGAAGTGCTTTTGCATAAACGGGCAATAAGCTGTGTTCATTGATGAACGTTCGCAATGCGTCAAACACGGCGTCCATTCTGCTGGCAAATTGACCGGAAACGTGGATGTGTGCTGCTTCATCCGATAACGCTTCCGCATCTTTTTGATCGGCTATAGTAAATGCGTCATAGTCAAGATGCGCACACCAAAGCAAATAAAGATGCATTAAATAAAGATCGTTTGGATTAATGCCTGTTCGATAAAGAGGGTTGAGATCAGCAATCCGTAACTCGACACGGCTGGCGTTTGGGCGGTTCGTAAGATCTTCAAAGCCATCTCCTTTAATCCGGACGAGTTGATAGAGTTCGCGAGGACTTTCAATCAGCCCTTGTTCAACAGCAGACCGGAGTGATTGAATGTATGCCTCCGGACTTGAATAATCAGGGTACACAGGATCAATATTTTTGTAGCCGTGTGCGCTTAGTCTCACCGATCGGTAACAGACAGACCCAATTTGTTCTGGGCTCGCCGCAAGCAGATGGACGAGAAAATAGCGATGACGGAGCGCTGCGGCGACAAGATTAAGATAGAAACGGCTGCGAGCGTCCGGACCTGCAAATAGATGTTCCGGAAAAGAAAAATTAAAATGAATACCGCAATAGAGTTGTTTCTTGCGTCCGTATTTCTTTGAAAGATAGATCCGATAGTCTGTTTTATCCTTGCCTTCCGATCCGAAATCAGCGATCGGAATCTGCTCTTCGGGTGGAAGCTGGGAAGGGGGAGCGCTCAGCGGCCAAAGCAGCTCATCACCAATACCTGCATAGACCGTTTTGGTCAATCGTTCTTCAAGGGCGAGCATTTCCTCAATGGACGATGCAACCGGCGTGACTAATTCAATTTGACTCTCTGAAAAATCAGTTGTGATCTCAGAATTGGTCAGCTTGCTGCCGAACACATGCGGATGCGGGGTCAGCGCAAGTGAGCCGCTTTTATCAATTCTCAAGTTCTCGCGCTCCAAGCCGAATTGTCCGCAGGCAGATAATTGAGCAATAGCGAATGGCCTTTTCATGCGCATAGTATTCCCTCTCATTCTTTAGTAAGCCTTTATGGTGTTATACTACTTTCGAGTCTATAGGATGCGGCATCATGATTCAATAATTTCGATTGGTGCGCCGCTACCTTTCTCAACACCCAGTTTATAATATATCTTAAATAATGCTTCAGCAGTGAAAAAGGTGTCCGGTCATGGTGCATTTCACTCAGTGAGCGCTGAGGACACCAATATGATAAAATAACCTCAGTGAGATTAATCACGTTTAGAAAGGGTGAACCATTTGGATATTTTTCATCAAGATGGTAAAAAATCAGGCTTTAATATAATTAAAGGCGATTCAACGAAGGGACACGGCGGTTTTGGTGCCGGATTAATTAACTTGGATAATATGTCTCCCGTTATCGTTGATGTCGAAGCAGGTACGGCCCAAGTTGATATTGGAGCGCTTCATGCCCGCAGTGATATTGAGCGGAGAATCCGTTTTTCAGCAAATAAAGAAGATCTTCAAGGCGGCGGGAAAAAGTACTGGCTCGTCTGGGTGAACACGGAAGTGACAAAAGACGGACCACGCTACTCAGGCGCCGCAGCTGCCGAAATGATCATTCACCGCGAAATTAAGCGCGGATATAAAGTACTCGCCGATCATGTGAATAAAATGGATAAAGCGCTCAAAGGCAAAGTTGTCCTTGATGAGATGGATGCTCAATCGAAAAAAGTACTCCGTGACTTTTTAATCAGTGTCGCGCCGAAGCAATGGGAACAGGCAAATCCTGAACTGAAAGCTCAGCTTAATGCCGAATAACGGCTGTCAAGATTAAAAATGCTGAATCAGCAGAATCCCAACGATCATCAACACGAGACCGGCGGCACGAGGTCCGTTCAACCGGTGCACAGCGACGCCGAACCAGCCGAAGTGGTCGACGATCATGGCGAGAATCATTTGTCCGCAAAGTACCGACACCACAGTTAATGCGGAGCCGAGTACCGGAAGCAGCAGAATATTGGATGTGACAAAGACGACGCCGAGCATGCCGCCCGTCCATATCCATTTCGGTGCACGCGGGATCATTTTCAGATCTACTTTTATCCTGTGATCGACGAGCAGCGTGAGCAATGCCAGAATACATGTCCCAATCGTGAATGAAATAAGCGAGGCAATAAATGGCGATTGAACGGCATAGCGGACCTGTGTATTTACTGATGTCTGAACAGGGGATGCCATTCCCGCAACTACTCCCCATAGGAGAAATAAGATACCAAGCAAATAGTTTCTTTGCTTCATGCTGTCTCCATTATCTTGCAGGCGACTCATCGTACTTGAATTGTTTTGTTGTTTCATGATGCTGTCTCCTTAGAATTTCTTGATTAAAAACACGCCGACGAACATACAGGCAATACCGATCAGGCGCGGAATATTCAATTCGTGCACAGGCACGTTGAACCAGCCGAATTGATCAATGGCGATCGCCATAATCATTTGCCCCACCAATGTAGCGACTACAGTCAAGGCTGCGCCAAGCCGTGGAAGCAGCAGGATATTTGTTGTCAAATAGAAGACGCCCAGTATGCCGCCCCCAATCCAGATCCACCACGGGTGAGTGAGGAAAGACTTCGCAGCGAAGGTCAGACGATGATCGATAGCAAGTGATAGGATCACTAAAGTCAGTGTCCCGGTGAAAAAAGAAATAAACGAAGCGAGAAATGGCGAACCGGCTTCTTTGCCAAGCCGAGAATTAATTGACGTCTGGACGGGTATAATGCCACCGGCAATTAAACCGCCAATTAAAAATAAAATGATCATTGTTGTGACCTCTCATCTTTTGCTTAATGGTCTAAGTATAAGAGAAGATCTTCGCAATTGAGAAATAAAATGAATTATGATTTGAAAAAAATTTTCAAATTCAAACAGAAACAGACCTTCTCGCGATTGAACGAAAAGGTCTGTTGGTTTATCGGAACCGTTTACTTGCCAGTGAACTGAAATAATTTCAAAGCTCGCATGACCGTGTTTATTTCCACCAATGAAACAAGCGGTCTAGAAAGCTGCGCTGCTTCTTCTGTTTTTGTTCAGGTTTTGATTTTGCCTGACCGCAATAGGCAGTGGGCTCGGTTCCTTTTATAAAATAGGTTGGCCGCCCGGTACAGCCCTTGCCGGCACGCAGCCCGCTTTTCGGATCAATGCTGACACTTACAACGCCTTTGGGCGGTCTGAACGAGTTCTTCGGCTTTCCCTCAAGCGCCGTCTCCATAAAGTGGCTCCAAATCGTTTTCGCATAGCCTGTGTCCGGGTATGTACTGATTGTTTCGCCTTGATCATAGCCGACCCACACGGTGGAGACCAGATCCGGTGTAAATCCTGCCATCCAGCTGTCCGTAGATGTCGAACCGGTTTTCGCGGCCATTTTATGGGTCAGCCATCCGGATACTTGGCTCCCGGTTACATGTGTGTACCCATTTAAACGACGATCAAAAATGCCGGTCATCATCTGGGACAGAACGAATGTGGTTTGCCGATTGAGTACCTGCTTTTTTGATGGCTCAGATTCATACAGGGTTCGTCCATTGGCATCGGTCACCTTTGTAATGAACGAAGGCTTCACACGTGCGCCTTGATTTGCGAGCGTTGCATAACCGCGGGCGAGTTCCAGGACACTGACCGGTTTTGAACCGAGCGCAAGTGACGGGATCGGTGCGAGTGCACTTGTAATGCCTGCCTGGCGAGCAGCCGCAACCATTTTTTGCATGCCAATGGCTAAATGGGTCTTAACGGCGAAGACATTGTCGGAAAGGGCAAGTGCTTGTTCCATCGTAATCGGCTTGTTGGCGTAATAACCGCCGAAATTATTCGGTGCGTAGCTCGCATGTCCGTTGTCAAAGGTGAACGCTGTCGGCGCGCTTTTTAAACGAGTTGCAGGCGTAAAGCCGTTGCGTAAAGCCGCGTAATACAGAAAAGGCTTGAATGCCGATCCGGGTGCGCGTTTTGCATTCGTTGCCCGGTTATAAGGACTGTTTTGATAGTTGCGCCCACCGACCATTGCCACAACTCCTCCGGTTTTAGGGTCCAATGCGACGAGAGCCGTTTGAAGTTTGGATTTGTCCGGAATGGTGTGATTGACCCAGAACTCGGCTGTTGCTTGTGTTTCGTTATCCAATGTTGTGTAGACCTTGAGGCCTCCGGATGCCAGCTCTTTTCGACTGATGTGAAGCTGCTCGGTCAGCTCATGCCGTACTGCATCCTGAAAATAGGGTGCTTTCTCCACGGTCTTCGCTTTTTTCTTCTGCGCAAGCTGCAGTGGCGATCGGAAGGCAATTTCCGCTCTCTTTTTTGTCAAGTATCCGGCCTTTACCATTGCATTTAAGACGACCTTTTGCCGACTTTTCGCCTGATTATAATTCTGAAACGGTGAATAAAGACTGGGACCATTCGGAATACCCGCAAGCATACTCGATTCGGCAAGGGACAGATCCTTTGCGCTTTTATTAAAATAGATCTGCGAGGCGGCTTCAATTCCGTAAGCACCGTGCCCATAATAGATCGTGTTTAAGTAGCCCTCCAAAATGTCTTTTTTCGATTCATTCATTTCCAGACGAACCGTGTAGAACATTTCGGAGAATTTACGCAGCCATGTTTTATCATTGGTTAAAAAAACATTTTTCGCATACTGCATCGTGATTGTACTTGCCCCTTGTGCTTTGCTGAAACTGCGCATGTCAATGAAAATGGATTGAGCGATTCGCCGGATATCGAATCCATGATGGCGGAAAAAACGCCGGTCCTCAATAGCGAGTGTCGCTAGTTTAATCGATGGGGCCATCTTGTCATTGTCGATCCATTCCTTATTGGTCGTATCCCATTTTCCAATATATTGGCCGCTATGGTCATAGAAAACAGCGGGACGGGCAACGGGAATGTCCATGGGCCCGGCAATCTTGGCAGATATGAGCAGCCCGACGAAACCAATCAGCAGGAGCAAGGGACAAAGTGCTGCGATTAAGAACGTCCATCGCGTAATCACATGCTTTCTTTTTCGGATCCTCATGTCAAAGTGCATCGATCAGTACCTCCTCAATCCGAAAAAGCAGGCAGCCTTGAGGTGCCGTGCGTGCTTTCAATTTTTAGTACTCATTATGGAAAAAGCGGCTGTATTCTAAACATTGAGTGGCATAAAGTGCAAATTAGAGTATAAATACAAGAAAAAAATAGAATCCTGGGAAAAATAGCGGGTTAACCTTGCTCACAGATAGTCAATCTTTTATAGTAGTATAAGTATGGAGACGAGCACGGATGAAGGAAGGCGGCCGCATGAAGACGCGCAATGCTGAAATCGTTTTTACAAGCCGGATGAGTGATCCGGGCGAATCGAACCGTCAGCAGAAAACGACCACAGTGGTTCGGGGAAAGGTTGGGGAAAGCGGATCCAGCCTTTATCTTGTCTTCAGTGCCAAGATCGCGGACGTTGGCCAGGCCGACTATACCATTCGAGTCAGCGGCAGCGAAGCGTTGATCTTGCGCAAAGGTGCTTTGCCGATGAGGCAGCCGCTCATGGTCGGGCAAACCATAGCAGGTACATACGACACGGAATATGGCCGCATGGAAACAAAGGCTGCCGCCGAAACCATTGATTCCATCACTGACTCTTCGGGTGATTCGGGATCAGTACGGATTGTCTATGCATTGAGCATTCAAGGACAATCGGTTGGGAGAATGACGCTCGACTATCATTATAGGGCCAGCTTATAAACGCGAGGGTAATTTCTTTTTTTGCCCTGTGCAACTATAGAAAACAATGCAAGTGATGCATCAGACGCAATTTTGGAGGTTATAGAGAATGACGATCGTGGAACAAGTCAAGAATCAGTTAAAGGAAGAAATTATAGAAGCAGTGGTCAAGGCGGGGCTTGCTGCACAAGAGCAGGTACCGGATGTTGTGCTTGAGGCACCGAAAGACAAAGCTCATGGGGACTTCGCAACGAATATGGCGATGCAGCTAGCGCGGATTGCGAAAAAGGCGCCGAGAAAGATTGCCGAAGAATTAATTGCAAGTTTTGATAAGAAAAAGGGACATATCCGCAAAATTGAAATTGCAGGACCGGGTTTCATCAACTTCTTCCTTGATAATCAATACTTGACGGATTTAATTCCAACAATTATTGAAGAAGGCGATGCGTACGGTGCATCGAATACCGGTGCAGGAAAGAAGATTCTTGTCGAATTTGTTTCTGCCAATCCGACCGGAAGTCTTCATCTGGGACATGGGCGAGGTGCGGCAGTCGGCGATGCGTTATGCAAGCTGCTGAACAAGGCCGGATATCAAGCGGTACCGGAATATTACATCAACGACGGCGGCAACCAAATCACAAATTTGGCGGTCTCACTTGAAGCGCGGTATCTCCAGCAATTGGGGCAGAGTGCAGAAATCCCGGAAAACGGTTATCACGGTAAAGACATTATTGACTTGGCGAAACGGCTCGTCGAAGAATACGGCGATTCATTATCAGCAAAACCGGAGGAAGAGCGCATGCGTTTCTTCCGCAACTTCGGCGTCGAACATCTTATGGGCGGAATCAAAAAGGATCTTGCAGATTTCCGTGTCCATTTTGATAAATGGTTTTCTGAACGTTCTTTGTATGAGGATAATAAAGTTGAAGCTGTGCTCGATTATTTGAAAAATAAGGGCGAAACTTATGAAAAGGACGGCGCTTTGTGGCTGAAAACCACTGAATACGGTGATGACAAGGATCGCGTACTCGTCAAATCGGACGGCAGCTATACTTACTTTACACCGGACATTGCCTACCATAAAGATAAGCTTGATCGCGGCTTTGAACAGCTGATTGATGTACTCGGTGCAGATCACCATGGTTATGTGCCGCGTCTGAAGGCAGCCATTCAATCGCTTGGCTACAACCCGGATCAATTAACCGTCCAGATCATTCAGCTTGTGAATTTATTTAAGGACGGAGAAAAGGTCAAAATGAGCAAGCGTACAGGCAAAGCAGTGACGATGCGCGAACTGATGGAGGATGTCGGTGTCGATGCCGCACGCTACTTCTTTGCTATGCGCAGCTCGGACAGCCATCTTGATTTCGATCTTGATTTGGCTATTTCTCATTCAAATGAAAATCCGGTTTACTATGTGCAGTACGCCTATGCACGCATCACGAGTATGCTGAAACGTGCGGAAGACTTTGAGCATGACAATGTCGCAGAACTTGACTTGAATCTGCTCTCAGGTGAAAAAGAAATTGATCTGTTGAAGAAACTTGGCGATTTCCCTGCGGTTGTTGCGGACAGTGCGCAAAAATTGTCAATCCAGCATATTCCTGCCTACTTATTTGAACTTGCTTCATATCTGCACAGCTTCTACAATGCAGAGAAGGTGCTCGATGAAAATAATGTGCCGCTCAGCAAGGCTAGAGTTGCTTTAATGAAAGCCGTTCGCACGACATTGAAGAACGGAATGGAATTGATCGGTGTACATGCTCCGGAAAAAATGTAATGACGAAATAGAGAAAACAGCCTCCCGTTTTAATCGGGGGGCTGTTTTTTCTCACATAAATTAAGAAAGTATATGATTCTGACCCGTATTCAAACTAATCACCAGTGTCTTGGACGAGAATCAAAGCGGAGGTGCGAGACGCCAGCGGTCGCGCTCAGTTGATGCGAGAAACCGAAGCGATGATTCCCCAATGTAGTTCACAAAAAGAAGCTGAGCCAGCCGCTGCAATATGAGGAAAGTTTAGCGAGCGGGGATCGTTTTCTTATTTGTTCGTAGGTAACGGCAATCGATTTATCTTCTATTTCTTTTTCAACATTATGGAGTACATGATGGACGAGACTGGGATCATCTGTAAATCCGGAAAGTTCACCATTCCAAAAAAGACTTCTCCGATCGAAATTGGCAGTACCCAAATAGCAGCGATTACGATCAATGACAAAGAGCTTTGAATGGTAAAAGCCTTGATAAAAATGGTAAAGTTTAGCGCCTCTTTGAACAAGTGGTTCAAGATATAGAAATGAAGCTGGTTGAACAAGCGGGTGATCTTTTTTCTGTGGCAATAAAATCGTCACTGCTACGCCATTTTTCATCCGATCAAGGAGCACATTGAGCAGTCTTTTGCTTGGCACAAAATAAGGAGATGCGATAAGAATGGATGTATGAGCACTCCCTAGCTCTTTTGCAAAGCAATCTTCTAGCTGTTTGCCGTCCGTTCCAATTAAAGTCAAGGGACTGGGTCCTTTAGTGACGTTTGGAAAATAAGCATCATTGTTTTGAAGATCTTTCTTTGATGCTTGTGTCCAGTCTTCAATAAACAAGCGCTGAAGGACAGAAACGCTTTCGCCTTCTATTTTCAGGTGATTATCATGCCATGGTCCCATTTTCGGATTACGTCCGATATAATCGCGACTGACATTAAAACCGCCAAAATAGCCGATCTTTCCGTCAATGATCATCAATTTTCGGTGATTGCGGCGATTCAAGAAGTAAAAAGTAAAAGGGAACACTGGCTTTTCTGAGAAGGCAAGCTGCACACCTGCATGAGCCAGCTCAGCTCTTTTTTTTCGTAGCGCGAAGCTGCTCAGTGCGTCGACAAGTAACCGCACTTCGACGCCTTCTTCAGCCTTCTTCTTTAAAAGCTCAAGCCATTCGTTGCCCACTTCATCGGCGATAAATATAAAAAAGGAGAGATGAATGTGGTGCTTGGCACTTTCAATACTTTGCTTCATTTCTCTAAAGAGTTCGTGACCATTTGTGAAATAACGGAATTGGTTGAAGCCTGCAATCGGCTTACGTTCGGAAATCAATGGCCTTTTTACTTTTAATCCTATGCGTATATCAACCAAAATAGCGGCAGAAATGAGAACAACAAGTACAAGAATGATGATGAGCATTGCCGATAAAAAATACATGCAGGATCCCCCGATCAAATGAGACGCGAATTGGCGTCGGTCTTAACTTATAATATATCCCAAATTTGCCGATGTATCGGATGGATTCTCTATTTAGGAGGATTTGTTGCAAACAGATGATAAAATGGAGAATACACAATGAATTTTATGCCAAGACTTGATTTTAATCGGGGAACAGACTATTGTATTTATTGTATAACTTTATAATGAGTCTCAGTGTGCGTTTTGCTAAAGCGCCTCACCAAATAGATTTTTTTGGACAGAGATTTGCGGAATCTTTTTAAGCATGCGGATGTTGTGTTATCGACGAGTATTGATACAAGGAAAGGATGTTTCCATTGACAGAACACGTGGTTGAAAAAGCAAAGGTTGATCAGTTCTATAATATATTGGCACAAGGCAAAGAACCGAAAACCTTCTATGAACTGACCGACTTGGTTTATAAAAAAGGCGAAATTGAGGCGGATGGCGGCGAGTCACTCGCACGTCTCTACACAACTCTGATTCTCGACGGTCGTTTTCTGAGTGTTGGTCACAATCTATGGGCACTTCGCAATTGGTATCCATTGGAACAGCGTGAAGATGATATTGCGAAAACGCTTGGCGACAGCCATCATGAAAAGCATAAGGTAGCAGAAGACGGCTTTGACGATTATGATGATGAAGATGACGAGGATGATTTGGATGTGGACGACACAGACGATGATTCCGATGATGACGACGATTATGAAGACGACGATGTAAAGCGCATTAAGAAGAACGCAATTATTGACGAAGACGATGAATAATTGACTGCTTTTTAACACCGCCGGATGCAGGTCATTTTTTCCTGCAACGTACCCTTGATTCGACCGATTAAGTTTGTTAGAATTGCAAAGGGCGACAAATAGAATCGAATTTTAAAGCAAAAGCGAGCCCTCCGAAAGGGGAGCGTACCGCTTTTGCTTTTTTACAAAAAAAGGCAAGAAAAACCGGTCGAAAATGGTCGAATGTGATCGTAATGAAGACCCCTTGCCGTAATGACTCATCGCTTTACGAGCCACTGGACTTTACCAAGCTTTTTATTGATAAGGGGGAAATCATCAAGGATGACGAAGTACATTTTTGTGACCGGAGGCGTTGTTTCGTCTCTCGGAAAAGGAATTACAGCAGCCTCGCTTGGGCGCCTTTTGAAAAATCGCGGACTGAGTGTGACCATTCAGAAATTTGATCCATATATTAACGTGGATCCCGGCACAATGAGCCCGTATCAGCATGGTGAAGTGTTTGTTACTGATGACGGAGCTGAAACAGATCTGGACCTTGGACACTATGAACGGTTCATTGATATCAATTTAAATAAAAACAGCAACGTCACGACAGGAAAGATTTACTCGACGGTTTTAAAAAGAGAGCGGCGAGGCGATTATTTGGGCGGAACGGTTCAAGTCATTCCGCATATTACAAATGAAATTAAAGATCGCGTTTTCCGTGCGGGCAAAACGACAGGAGCCGATGTGGTTATTACTGAAATCGGCGGTACGGTCGGTGACATTGAAAGTTTGCCGTTCCTTGAGGCGATCCGGCAAATCAAGAGCAACGTCGGTGTGGATAATGTTCTCTATATTCACTGCACCCTGATCCCTTATCTAAAGGCAGCCGGCGAGATGAAAACAAAGCCGACACAGCATAGTGTGAAAGAGTTGCGCAGTCTCGGTATTCAGCCGAATGTGATCGTCGTTCGAACTGAACTGCCGATCTCAGAAGAGATGAAGGCGAAGCTCGCACTGTTCTGCGATATTGACAAAGATGCGGTCATTGAAGCAAGGGATGCAG
The DNA here is from genome assembly GCF_024385605.1 of Sporolactobacillus sp. STSJ-5. GTDB lineage: Bacteria > Bacillota > Bacilli > Bacillales > Sporolactobacillaceae > Sporolactobacillus. The sequence continues at coordinate 32,643 of NZ_JANFOJ010000013.1, forward strand.
AAACACTTTATCAGGTGCCTTTGCAGTTGCAGGATCAGCACTTGGACGATATCGTCTGCGAGAAATTGCAATTGCCGAACGGCGAAGCGGATATGAGTCAGTGGCATGATCTTGTGGACAAGGTCCTTCATCCGAAAAAACATGTGAAAATCGGATTGGTCGGCAAATATGTAGAGCTTCAGGATGCATATATTTCGGTCGTCGAGGCGCTTAAACACGGCGGCTACAGCTTCGGTACTGAAGTGAAGGTTCAATACATTAATTCCGAAGATTTGCTGCCGGACAATGTAGAGGAACAATTGAAGGATTGCCAAGGCATTATCGTGCCTGGCGGATTCGGTGATCGCGGCATTGAAGGAAAAATTTTGGCGATTCAATACGCACGTGAACACAAGGTTCCGTTCTTCGGAATCTGCCTCGGCATGCAGCTGGCAACCATTGAATTTGCCCGTCATGTTCTGAAATTAAGCGGTGCTGATTCTGCAGAATTCAATCAGGATGCCGAGGAGGCAATCATTGATCTTCTGCCGGAACAAAAGGATATCGAGGATATGGGCGGCACGCTGCGTCTAGGTCTTTATCCATGCAAAATTGTCAAGGATACAAAGGTTTATACGGCTTACAATAAAGAAATCATTTATCAGCGTCATCGCCATCGTTATGAGTTTAATAACCAATACCGTGAACAAATGGCGGAACAAGGCATGGTATTCTCCGGACTAAGCCCGGATAACCATCTTGTTGAAATGATCGAACTGAAGGATCATCCGTGGTTTGTCGCATGTCAATTCCATCCGGAATTCAAATCGCGTCCGACCCGTCCGGAACCGCTGTTCCATGACTTTATCAAGGCTTCTTTGGAAAATGAAAAATAACATAAGATAAAATGAAAAATTGGCTGCCCCGTAAAAAACGGGGCAGCTTTTTTACATAAATGCAGTTGCAATCCGCTTCAATGTGGTCGAAACGGATCAAGACTAATTAAAAGAAGGAAAAAGCAGTTTCATAAAGAAATGATATATAAAACGGTTAATGAAATGAATGAACGAAGGAGGGCATTGTAATGAGTAAACAAGACGCAGTATACGCTTCAAAAAATGTAAATGAAATTATGGTTGTTGATGATCAGCCAGGCATTCGAATGCTCCTGCGAGAAGTATTTAAGCAAACGGACTACCAAATTGTGACTGCGGCGAATGGCGAACAGGCACTGGAACTACTGAAAAAAGAGGATTTGCAGCTGGTTTTGCTGGACATGAAAATTCCGAAGATGAATGGCCTGGAAATTTTGCACAAAATAAAGGATCTAAAACCGGAAGTGAAAGTAATCATTATGACTGCTTATGGCGAAATTACGATGGTTCAGGAGGCATTGAGGAGCGGTGCAGTCGCCCATTTTACCAAACCGTTTGATCTCCATGAACTTATCGCTACGGTTGAAAAAGAATGTCCAAATCGCAATTAGGGAGTCTGAAGCAGGCAAGCCCTCAAGACAGTCGTACACACAGACATAAATGATTGGTTATGCTATAATGCTAACAGAATCGTTTATTTCGAACGGCATCCTCATCATTGTTCACTTTATTTTTTATTAAATAAAGATCATTTCTTTCACTCTGTACATATAATGATTTTGTCCGTTTGTTTTCACGCATAAGTTTCCAATAGGCACTTTTTAAAATGATGTAAAAGGAAAAGGAAGTATTCTGACCATGGATAAATTACTTATTGAAGGCGGCACACGTTTAAATGGAACCGTTCAAATAAGCGGTGCAAAAAATAGTGCTGTCGCATTAATTCCGGCCACCATTCTTGCTGATTCACCGGTCACTATTGACCAGCTTCCCGATATTTCTGATGTGCGCACGCTATGCAAGCTCTTGCGTGAGATTGGCGGAACGGTATCCTTTGAAGACCATACGTTTACTGTCGATCCGAGGAAGATGGTGGACATGCCGTTGCCGAACGGCTCGGTAAAACGATTACGTGCTTCTTACTATTTGATGGGAGCCATGCTCGGCAGATTTCACAAAGCGGTGATCGGTCTTCCCGGCGGATGCAATTTGGGTCCGCGTCCTATTGATCAGCATATTAAAGGATTTGAAGCGCTCGGAGCGAAGGTAACAAACGAACGCGGTGCTATTTATTTGCGTGCAGAATCCTTACATGGTGCGCGTATCTACCTTGATGTTGTCAGTGTCGGTGCGACGATCAATATTATGCTGGCCGCAGTCAAGGCTGAAGGGCAGACGATCATTGAGAATGCGGCAAAAGAACCGGAAATTATTGATGTAGCAACGCTTCTGACCAGCATGGGTGCAAAAATCAAAGGGGCAGGCACAGATGTGATTCGTGTTGAAGGCGTGCAGGAACTGCATGGATGTAGGCATATGATCATTCCGGATCGCATTGAAGCAGGGACATTCATGATTATCGGTGCTGCAGGGGCCGATCATTTGTTGATCGATAATGTTATCCCTCAGCATGTTGAATCACTCACGGCGAAACTGAGAGAAATGGGCGTTGAGGTTCAAGTTGGAGAGGATCAAATTCTGATTTCGAGGAGCGAGAGTCGCCTGAAGAATGCAGATGTCAAAACGCTGGTCTATCCCGGCTTTCCTACGGATCTGCAACAGCCCCTGACCAGCTTGCTGACCCAGGCGGCAGGAACCAGCATTATTACGGATACAATCTATGGTGCGCGGTTCAAACACATCGACGAATTACGGCGAATGGGTGCCAATGTTAAGGTGGAAGGGCGCTCGGCCATTTTGAGCGGTCCGTCGGATCTCGAGGGTGCTAAGGTACGCGCTACCGACTTGAGAGCAGGCGCATCTCTGGTCATTGCCGGACTAATGGCTAAAGGAATTACGGAGATTGTCGGCGTGGAGCATATTGATCGGGGCTACGATCACATTGTGGAGAAATTGCGCAGCATTGGTGCAAATATTTGGCGGGAGCCTCTGCTCGAAGCCGAGGCGAGAGAAAGTCTTAAGGAACAAGAATAACCGTGAACAAAAGGATCCGCACGGGAAGCTTTATACGTTTGCCTTGCGGGTTTCTTTTTTACATAAATAGGAACCAGTAGATGCTCAGCGGTACAATTGTAAGTTTAGGCCTATCTCATTTTAAAAAAACTCGGATTTGTCACTTTTTTTCGTTAGCCTCTAATGAAATGCACGACTAATGGTTGATAAAAAGGGTATAATATGTTAATAATGAGATAGAATATTTTTATAATAATTTATAACGGTAATAAAAAAATATTGTTTCCAGTTTTTTTGAAAAATTACACTATTTTAAGGAAACTGTGCTATTGTTCGCGAAGGATTGAAATCGCTCAACTGGCTGTGTCAAGCTGTTTCATACTAAATTCCTCCCCCCCTCTAGATGCACAGTTCTGTGCAATTTTCGGATTAATTCTTTTTTAAGAAAGATCATTTATGATTAACGCAAGATAGAGCTCTGCGTTTGATATAGCGAGGATAAATTTTAAAAAAGCGTGGTGTGAGAATGCCGATTACATTAGCAGAATTAGAAAATATGAAACTCAAAGAATTATATGAGCATGCGAAAGAGTTTAAAGTATCTTATTATAGTAAATTGAATAAGAGAGAATTGATTTTCTCGATTTTAAAAAAACAGGCAGAAAAAGACGGTTTGTCTCTCATGGAGGGTGTTCTTGAAATTATTCCCACTGAGGGTTTCGGCTTTTTGCGTCCGATTAATTACTCGCCAAGCTCTGAGGATATTTACATTTCAGCTTCGCAAATCAGACGTTTTGATTTGCGTAATGGAGATAAAGTCACAGGCAAGGTACGTCCTCCAAAAGAAAATGAACGCTATTTCGGATTGTTGAGGGTTGAAGCAGTTAATGGAGAAAATCCGGATACCGCGAAGGAACGTGTGCACTTCCCAGCATTGACACCGCTCTATCCGAATCGGCATATGGTGCTTGAGACAACAGAGGAAGACTTTTCAACGCGCATCATCGATATGATTTCCCCGGTCGGCTTTGGGCAACGAGGAATGATTGTCGCACCGCCGAAAGCCGGCAAGACAACATTGCTCAAATCAATTGCGAACAGTATTACTGTCAATTACCCGGAAGTCGAACTCATTGTTCTGCTCGTTGATGAACGTCCGGAAGAAGTAACGGATATTGAACGTTCTGTAAAAGGCGATGTGGTCAGCTCAACCTTTGACGAAGTGCCGGAAAACCATGTGAAGGTATCAGAGCTTGTTCTTGAACGGGCAATGCGGTTGGTGGAACATAAACGAGATGTGGTTATCTTGATGGACAGTCTGACCCGTCTCGCCCGTGCGTATAACCTAGTTATTCCGCCAAGCGGCCGAACACTTTCCGGTGGTATTGATCCGGCTGCTTTCCACAAACCAAAGAAATTTTTCGGTGCTGCGCGGAACATTGAAGAAGGCGGGAGCCTGACCATTCTGGCTACTGCGTTAGTCGACACAGGATCGCGTATGGATGATGTTATTTATGAGGAATTTAAAGGGACGGGCAACATGGAGCTGCATCTTGATCGGCGTCTTGCCGAACGAAGAATTTTCCCGGCTATTGATATTCGTCGTTCCAGTACACGTAAAGAAGAGCTGCTTGTTGATCGCGATCATTTGGATAAACTTTGGACGATGCGCAAAACAATGGATGAATCCTCCGATTTTGTGGAACATTTTTACAAGAGAATCCGTGAAACGAAATCAAATCAGGAATTCTTCGATATTTTCGATAAAGAGAAAAAAGGCAGTCTGCAGTCTAAATAAGGACATTTGTTTAGACTGGATCCTCTGAATTGTTGTTGAAACCCCATTTGGAGCATCACTCTCTTGCAAGAATTCGGCTTGCAAACACTGCATACGCCTGTTATAATACTCGTTGTGCATTATGCTATTGAACGCAATAAGACTCTGGTTTGAAAGAATAATCAGGGCGCAAAGGAGATGAATGAGATGAAAGCAGGCATCCATCCTGACTATCACAAGGTTGTATTTATGGACGCAAGTACTGGTTTTAAATTTTTGAGCGGTTCAACGAAGAAATCGAATCAAACGGTTAAATGGGAAGACGGAAACGAATACCCATTGATTACTGTCGAAATCAGTTCCGATTCGCATCCATTCTACACTGGCCGTCAGAAATTCGCTGACAAAGGCGGACGTGTCGATCGGTTTAAACAGAAATATAATCTTAAATAAGATTCGTTTGAAGTCCAGAGAGAAAACGGCATGTTCCGATGCGATGCAAATGGTGCGGAATTGGCCGTTTTTGTTTTTTTGGACAAGTTAATCATACATGATCAGCGGCAGGCAGGGTTATTCTGCCTGCTTTTTTCATTAATGAACAATAGGAATTATGAAAGGACGAACAAGGCATGGCTCAACTTTTCTTTAAATACGGTGCAATGAACAGTGGAAAATCAATTGAAATTATCAAGGTTGCCCATAACTATGAGGAACAAGGCAAATCCGTCTTGTTGTTTACTTCCGGAGTTGATAATCGTGATGAGGTGGGATCAATCTCAAGCCGAATCGGCTTTAAAAGACGTGCAATCCCCATTTTTAATACCACGAATGTTTTTACTGAAGTGAGCGACTATCAGTCGCGTCCTCACTGTGTACTTATTGACGAGGTCCAGTTTTTGTCTAAGGAGCATGTGCTTCAGCTTGCAAAAATTGTTGATCAATTACATATCCCGGTGATGGGCTTCGGACTCAAAAACGATTTCCGTAATGAATTGTTTGAAGGCAGCAAATACATGTTGCTTTACGCGGATAAAATAGAAGAGATGAAAACGATTTGCTGGTTCTGTGAACGAAAGGCGACCATGAATCTTCGTATTGACGGAGAAGGGAAGCCTGTTTATACAGGAGATCAGATCCAGATCGGCGGTAATGAAAGCTACTATCCGGTTTGCCGCCATTGCTACAGCCATCCTCCGATCATATGATCCGAACCCTTTGCCGATTCCAATGATCTGACGTTTATCAGGCGCAGTCCTTTTTGGTTTGTTTAAAGGGAATGTTAATGGATCCGTACAGTCGACTTGTGATCCATCACTGAAACTCAGGTATTATGATAATATAATAAGGGAAAGAAAAACGGACGGATATGAGCGACGCATAAATGGCGGGGTGGATGAAATGTTTGAACGGTTACAGTCCATGGAAGACCGATATGAAAAGTTAAATCAGCTGCTGGCTGATCCGAATGTAATCGGTGATCCAGCTAAATTACGCAAGTATTCTAAGGAGCAGTCGGATTTACAAGACATTGTTACGGTCTATCATAAATATAAAGCTACGATTGCGGAGCTGGCGGATGCTAAATCGATGCTTGAAGAGCAATTGGATGAGAGCATGAAAGGCATGGTTCACGATGAGATCAGCCGTCTTGAACAGGATCAGGAACATCTTCAGGAAGAGTTAAAACAGAAGCTCATTCCCAAGGATCCCAATGATGACCGAAATGTTATTCTTGAAATACGTGCTGCTGCTGGAGGCGATGAGGCTGCACTTTTTGCCGGTGACTTGTTCCGAATGTACTCACGTTATGCCGAACAGCAAGGCTGGAAAACCGAGGTCATTGATGCTAGTCCAAATGAAATTGGCGGGTATAAAGAAATTGTATGTATGATCTCGGGAAAAGGAGCTTTTTCGAAACTGAAGTATGAGAATGGAGCGCAGCGCGTGCAGCGCGTTCCGGAAACTGAATCGGGTGGACGAATTCATACGTCGACGGCGACAGTAGCCGTTTTACCGGAAGCTCAAGAGGTCGAAGTTGAATTGAATGATAAGGATATTCGCGTTGATCGATTTGCTTCAAGCGGGCCGGGCGGGCAAAGTGTCAACACAACGATGTCGGCAATCCGTCTGACACATATACCAACCGGTATTGTTGTCTCTTGTCAGGAGGAACGGTCTCAGATTAAAAATAAAGAAAAAGCAATGAAAGTGCTGCGCGCACGTGTTTATGACAAGTATCAAAAAGAAGCACAGGCGGAATACGATTCAACAAGAAGGTCTGCTGTCGGAACCGGGGATCGTTCGGAACGGATTCGTACCTACAATTTTTCACAGAATCGTGTGACGGATCACCGCATCGGTTTGACGATCCATCAGCTGGACCAAGTGTTAAACGGCAAACTCGATGATATCATTCATGCGCTGATCTTGAATGATCAGGAAAAGAAAATGGAACAGGCGGATGCCGGGTGACTGAAAAAAGATACGAACTGCTGAAGTGGGCATCCTCTTATTTGAATGCACACCACCGAGATGAAAATATAGGAGAAATACTGCTCTGCGCACGCCTTGGTCTTTCAAGAACGGACCTTATTGCGGATGCAAGGGAAAATGTCGCTAACGAGGATGCAGCGTGGATCCGAAGCAGGGTCGAAGATCATGTGCTGCATGGGACCCCCGTCCAATACATGATTGGATCAGCGCCTTTCTATGGCCGAACATTTAAAGTCACACCGGATGTGCTGATTCCACGCCAGGAGACTGAGGAACTGATTTGGCGTGTCGGCCAATGGGCGAATCGCTATGCAGCAGATTTGAGACAGCCGTCCGTTTGTGATATCGGTACCGGAAGCGGTGCAATTGCGATTACGCTGGCACTTGAGCATCCGGATTGGCATGTTTCTGCCGTTGATATTTCAGAGAAGGCTTTGAATGTTGCAAGAGAAAATGCGGCTGCGCTAGGCGCACATGTAGAGTTCAGACACGGAAATCTGCTTAGTCCGTTGCAGGGGGAATCATTCGATTTTCTGGTTTCTAATCCGCCGTATATTACTCAGCAGGAAATGAGTGAACTGGATGACACTGTAGGGGACTATGAACCGCATTTAGCGTTGTTCGGCGGGGAAGACGGCTTAGATTTTTACCGGCAAATTATTGATGCACTGCCCTCGGTTTTCGGACATGCCCATACTTTTATCACGGCCTTTGAAATTGGTGCCACTCAAGGTCAGGCTGTCGCTGATCTGATTCGTCATAAATTTTCTGATCAAATTGAGGCACTGTCAGTAGAAAAGGATATTGCCGGATGTGAACGCAATGTCATGGCAGCCCTGAAAAATTTGTCGCATGAATAAATTGAGTACCTGTGTTTAAATTCCCATTTCCGTGTCCACACTGTTTGGTGAGGAGGCGGGAAACGTGAAAAAATCATTTGGCTTCATGCTCTTATTAACTATTAATCTAGTACTTGTATTCTTTTTCTGGCAATACAGCACAACGAAAGCAGATCAAAAAGGGCCGATTCCGCAAAATGCGATTCGACTGCGTATTCTTGCAAATAGCGACTCTCCGGCAGATCAGGCAGTAAAGCGCCAGGTTCGCGATGCAGTAAATAAAAACATTACGCAGTGGGTTCAGGATCTAAAAACATCGAATCAAGCAAAACAAGTCATTCGTGCACATATGCCGGAGCTGAGGGCTACGGTTGAACGGACGCTGAAACAAGCACATGCGGACAGCACTTATAAAATAAAATTAGGCCAGGCTGATTTTCCTACGAAAATGTATGGCAACTTTGTCTATCCGGCAGGGAAATATGATGCCCTAGTTGTAACCTTGGGTGATGGCAAGGGGGCTAACTGGTGGTGTGTGCTCTTCCCGCCGCTCTGCTTCTTAGATTTTTCAAACAGTGAAGCGGTCGCAAATCCTAAAGCTGCTGCTCAGGAAAAAGCAAGTACGCAAAGTACTTCGGAACCTGCAAAAGAATCAAAAGCGCAGCTGGCGAAGCAGCCTGAACAGAGCAAAGATTCGGTTACCGCATCTCCAGAAATGCAGTCAAAGCAAAGTGAAGATCCGGCAGCCGAAACTCCTGAAAAACAAGCGGATCAAGTTGAAGTACACTCGTTTGTTGTTGATTTTTTCGCCAAGGTTTGGCATTCAATTGCTGGGTAAAAGCATTAGCATTGCACACGGCCTGTTCGAATGGTATGGTGTATACGGAAACAACGTAAGGTCGGAGATACTCCGGCCTTATTTGACGCAGAAAAGAAAGTAGTTTGATAGAGCATAGCTAATGGAAAAAGGGGAAACGAATATGATAGAAACGCAAGTGTGGCGAGTAGATCCCAATGCTCCTGATCTTGAACATACACCTCAGATCAAAGCGGCAGCGGAAAAACTTGCCCAAGGTGAAATCGTTGCCTTTCCGACTGAGACCGTTTATGGGCTTGGCGGGAATGCAAAATTACGGGATTCCGTACACAAAATCTATGAAGCAAAAGGGAGACCGAGCGATAATCCGTTAATTGTGCATGTAGCTAATCTGGAACAGGTGCGCGCTATATGTACCGAAATTCATCCAATTGCCAAAAAATTAATTGATACGTTTTGGCCGGGGCCGCTGACGCTGGTATTGCCATCGCGGGGAGAGGTTTCTAATGCGGTTACGGCAGGTTTATCAACAGTCGCAGTACGTATGCCAAGCCATCCGGTCGCGCGTGCATTGATTCTTGCCTCCGACTTGCCGATTGCTGCGCCGTCGGCCAATAGTTCCGGAAGACCGAGTCCGACTCGAGCAGATCATGTGTTTCACGACTTAGATGGGAAAATTGCAGGTATCCTGGACGGAGGAGAGACAGGTGTTGGAGTTGAATCTACGGTTGTCGACTGTACAACAACCCCGGTTACAATTCTTCGCCCAGGCGGTATATCAAAAGAACAATTAATAGAAGTAGTTGGCGCGGTGGCAGATGATCCCGGTCTGACTCGGTCAGACCAGACACCTAAGGCACCCGGCATGAAATATAAACACTATGCTCCGGAAGCAGTTATGTATTTGGTACCGGCAGGCAAGGACAGAATTCATGAACTCATTGCTGCAGAAAAAAACAGCGGCCGTACGATCGGTGTACTGACAACCGAGGAGAATAGGGACAGCTACTCTGAGGCAGACACTGTTCTTGTTTGCGGCAAACGGAGCGAGCCGGAAACAGTGGCGCATCATTTGTTTGACGTACTGCGCAGCTTTGACCAAAAAAATGTTGATGTCATCTATAGTGAAACATTTTCAGAAGCCGGAATCGGCAAAGCAATTATGAATCGGCTGTCTAAGGCAGCAGGTGGCAGGGTCATCGATTGATCGGTTCAAAATGGAAAAACTGCTATGGTTATAAATATGAAAAAGAGCAGGATATTGAGTCTTGCTCTTTTTTGTTGTTGACTTTAATTTTGGCAACTTACTTTAACTTTTTACGGTTTCACTTTTACGTTTTATGCTCCGCAGTCCATGTTTGGCTGTACATTCTCTTATCGTTTTTTCCTAAATCAAGGGGATTCGAGATTCTATTTTTTTAGGGACATGCATAGAGTGTTCGTATGGACAAGAGGGGGGAACGGACATGGCTGCGAATCTGATCAATCAGGGATTGGCGTTGTGCGTAATGTCTGTTGCATTAGGCATGGATGCTTTTTCTGTTTGTGTAGGCATGGGCATGACGGTATTCCGATTAAGAAAGGCAGCTTGGGCCGGCATTTGGATTGGTCTTTTTCATATGCTCATGCCGCTCATAGGCATGACACTGGGCCGATTACTTTCTGCTCGATTTGGAGCAATCACAGAAATGGCAGGTGGCTTGCTCTTGCTGTTGATTGGTCTTCAAATGATCCTTTCTTTGGCAAGAAGAAATGAAACACAATCAGGATTCGCCTATACATCAGATGCCAGCCTGCTTCTGTTTGCACTGAGCGTCAGCATCGACAGTTTTTCGGTAGGGTTGAGCATGGGATTATTCGGAGCTGAGGTACTTGCGGCAGTTATTATGTTCGGTTTAACGAGCATGGCTATGGCATGGACTGGCTTTTATATTGGGCGAAAAACCGGAAAGTATTTTGGACGATATGGCGAAGCACTCGGAGGCATTATTCTATTTGTTCTCGGACTGAAACTTCTTTTGCATTTCCATATTTAATACCAGCAACTTTCCCTTGAATTCGTCAATTTATTTCCCAGGCAATCACATCAACACTGAACGATGTCGAACATTGCGTATCATTTACCGATCAACAGTGCAACCTGCTATAATAACGAGTGTTAATGGATGATAAATAGTTCCTTGTAGAGGAAGGTTTAAAAGATGGAAGTAATCGACGAGTCAATTAGTGAAGCGGTGACTCAGGCACTTGCCGATTTGGAAGCGGCGATGCCTTTTAGTGAACGGACACTGTTGGTTATCGGATGCAGTACAAGCGAGGTTGCAGGAAAACATATTGGTACAGCGGGATCTTTGGAAGTGGCAGCTTCACTATTTCTTGCTGTTCAAAAATGTCATAATCGAACAGGGGCTCGTTTCGCTTTTCAATGCTGTGAGCATCTCAATCGCGCACTGGTCATTGATCAAGAGGTTGCGCGGCAGCGCTTTTATGACGAAGTGACTGTTCGGCCGATTCGCCATGCCGGAGGATCAATGGCTACCTATGCATTTGAGCACATGACGAATCCTGTGATGGTCGAATTCATTCGTGCGGATGGAGGCCTTGATATCGGTGATACACTGATCGGTATGCATCTGAAGCACGTTGCTGTTCCTGTGCGCAGTCAGCGAAACGAAATAGGACATGCCCATCTTGTTATGGCACGGACACGCCCCAAGTTAATCGGCGGTGAACGTGCTGTCTATCCGGAAAAAATTCGGTGAGTCGGCTCAATATGAATGAACGGTAACTAATGAGGACGGTTGTTTACCGCCTTTTTTCTTTGTTTCCGTCATACGGCTGAAGTCTTAATAGCATTTTTTTACTGATCTTTAATAACAATCATGCTTTTCCAAAATTTTGTAAATTATGGGTGAACTAGTCTCAGGATACTGCTGAAAATATCAGTTGTGATCGGGAAAAGGCCCAAACAGAAAGCATGCGGAAATCATAGCCAAAATGGCCGTGGATCTGATTTTATTCACTGTTAAAGGATAAAATGTGATAAACTTTACTTGAATTAGACTCGAGAGGAGTGGCACACCTTCATGAAGGGTATTAAAGCGAACGATCCTGAACTGTATCAAGCAATTGAGAAAGAATTAGGTAGACAGAGGAATAAAATTGAACTGATTGCATCGGAAAATTTTGTCAGTACATCGGTGCTTGAAGCGGCGGGCTCAGTTCTAACCAATAAATATGCGGAAGGCTATCCGGGACATCGCTACTATGGCGGCTGTGAGTATGTCGATATCGTCGAAGATCTTGCTCGAAGTCGGGCACTTAAGCTGTTCGGCGGCGATCATGTGAATGTGCAGCCTCATTCAGGTGCTCAAGCGAACATGGCTGTATATGAAACCATATTAAAACCTGGCGATACAGTGTTGGGCATGAGATTGGCACATGGCGGGCATCTGACACATGGCAGCCCGGTCAACTTCAGCGGGCAGCTCTATAACTTTGTGGATTATGGTGTGACAAAGGAAACACAAACGATTGATTATGACGAAGTCGCTCGTCAGGCAAAAGAACATAAACCGAAACTTATTGTGGCCGGAGCAAGTGCTTATCCGCGCATCATCGACTTTAAAAAGTTCCGCGAGATTGCTGACAGTATTGGAGCATATCTCATGGTTGATATGGCACATATTGCGGGACTTGTTGCCGCCGGACTTCATCCGAGCCCAGTACCTTATGCGGATTTCGTTACGACAACCACACATAAGACGTTGCGCGGCCCGCGCGGCGGCATGATTATTTGTAAGCAAGAGTTTGCGAAAAAACTCGATAAAGCGATCTTCCCGGGAATTCAAGGCGGCCCGCTGATGCATATTATTGCTGCGAAGGCAGTTGCCTTAGGTGAAGCACTTAAACCTGAATTTAAAATTTACGCAGCCCAGATCATTGCGAACAGCAAGGCGTTTGCAGCGACTCTTCAGGAACAGGGTATCGATCTTGTTTCAGGAGGAACGGACAATCATCTTGTACTTGCCGATGTGCGCAACCTTGGCATTACAGGAAAGAAAGCGGAAGCTGTTCTTGACGCTGTTGGAATCACAACGAATAAGAATGCGATTCCGTTTGATCCGGAAAAGCCGTTTGTGACGAGCGGGGTACGTATGGGCACGCCGGCGGTAACAACACGAGGATTTAAAGAAGAGGATATGAAAGAAGTCGCTTTAATCATTGCGCTGGCACTCAAGAATCCAGACGATGAACAGACTTTGGAAGAAGCAGCACAGCGTGTGCACGCACTGACTGAGAAACATCCGTTGTATCCTCAAGGAACCGGCGCTTTTGCCTGATTGCTAAAACGGACTGCTTTGGGAGAATTTATTTCTCCCTTTTAATATGATTAAAATTTCCGGTTATCCGCTGAAGATGATCGAGGACGGAGGAATAAAATGGGTAAATTGGTAGTACTTAATCATCCATTAATTCAACATAAATTGACGATGATACGAGATCATAAAACAGGCACTAAGGCTTTCCGCGAATTGGTGGACGAGGTTGCTACTTTGATGGCCTTTGAAATTACTCGCGATCTTGCTTTGGAAGAAGTGGATGTACAGACGCCGGTCGCAAAAGCAAAAGCGTATAAAATTGCCGGGAAGAAACTAGGTATCATTCCAATTCTTCGTGCGGGCTTGGGCATGGTTAATGGAGTTCTGAATTTAATTCCTGCCGCTAAAGTGGGTCATGTTGGGCTCTATCGCGATCCCGAAACGCTGAAACCTGTTGAATATTATGTTAAACTGCCTGCCGATATTTCGGAGCGCGATTTAATTATTGTAGATCCAATGCTGGCAACCGGCGGTTCAGCAGCGGCGGCGATTACTTCACTAAAGGAGCGCGGCGGAGTCAACATTAAGCTGATGTGCTTGATCGGAGCTCCGGAGGGTGTTAAAGAAGTGCAAAAAGAACATCCTGATGTAGACATTTATCTAGCAGCTCTTGATGAAAAATTGAATGAGCATGGCTACATTGTCCCAGGTCTGGGGGATGCCGGGGATCGGTTGTTTGGTACAAAATAATGGTCAAATCGTGTGCCATCCATGAAAAACATTTTCTTTTCCTGACATAATATGTGAGGAATATTTTCATTGTTGGTGATTTGTCACATTTTTATTGTGCTGACTAAGGAAAAAGTGATTAGAATTCTAGATATAAAGAAATATATATCAAAAAAGCAATAATAATTTAATATGCCAACCGCAATGATTAAAGTCACAATTATTTCGCTAATTATTGCATAAAGATAGCGCTTTCGTTAAAATATTAAAGAAAAGTCATTTTAATGAACAGTTTCTAAAGATGATTATATAAGGAATTTCTTCGACAATAGGCAAAAGAGCCTGTGAACGATTTATGTCTGACTACAGTTTTGGCCGACCATTTTCGAAAACTTTATAATGTATTTTTCTCTCGGTTAAGCCATGTCTGAACAGAACAACTGAATCATCACTGCTGAGGAGGCCTTATGAAGCAGAATAAAAAACCGAATTCGTTGCAGATTGCTGCAACGGTAAGTGCGATGGGATTTGAGGTTTTCGCTTTTATCATCATTGGAGCGCTGGGCGGGGACTATCTTGATGGACGATATGGAACGGGACATCTGTGGCTGCCCATTTGTGCAGTTGCCGGTTTCTTTCTGGGACTGTTCAGCTGCTTCTATACCTTGAAATCCTTAATGAAGGAATGACAAGCGATGAAACCGGTCATGGAATGGTTTTCACGTGTTTTAATGATTGTTGCGATTATCTATACAAGTGTATTTGGGTTAATCTGGTTTTTGATACCGGCGAGAGCGCTGGCCAGCGGCTTTCTCCTCGGCGGATTAATCAGTTTATATAATGTTTTTCATTTGTCGTTTCGCTTAAGGATAGCCGGACTTCGGGTTCAATCAGGTGCCCGCCATTTAGCGGGATTACATATGACCGTACGCATAGCAACCATTGTTTTTGGTGTGCTGATGGTTTATCGTTTTCCAACCCGTATTGATTATCGATCTTTTGTGCTGTCGCTGTTGTTTGGCTATCTAATGCTTGTGACGGTGATGAGTTATTATTATTTGAAAGGCAATGGCACGACTTCTTCGGATGAAGGGGGGGAGACTCATGGATCTGACTCCGAAAGTGAAATTTCTCGGAATGACATTTGATGTCACGTTGATGATTGGATCAGTGGTTTCCGCACTAATCGTCATGCTGATTGTATTCTTGTTAAGTCGTCGGCTTACCGTACGTCCGAATGGACGACAAAATGTGATGGAGTACATCATTGATTTTATCAGCGGCATTACGGGTATGATGCTTGAAAAGAAAGAATCAGCCAAATATTTAAGCTTTGCACTGACCACCTTTCTTTTCATTTTAATTGCCAATTTGCTTGGCGTTATCGTCATGGTAACGGCCACTGCTCATGGTTCGCTGCCATCGCTAGGCATTACAGCAGCTGATTTGAAAATGACGGATTCGGTCAGCTGGTTCAAATCACCGACGTCTGACATCAATGTTACGGTAGCAATGGCTGCTGCAATCTTTCTCTATTCGCATTTCGCAGGTATTGCCAAAAGTCCGCTTGGCTATCTGCAGCACTATGTAAAACCGTTTTGGTGGATGCTTCCGATTCACATTATTGACGAAGTATCGAAACCGGCAACACACGCATTACGACTTTGGGCGAATATTTTCGCTGGTGAAGTGCTCATTATCATTCTTCGCGAAGGCGCCTTTTATTTCACCGGAGTGCCGCTCTTTGTTTGGATGGCTTTCTCCATTTTCGTCGGATGCATCCAGGCGTATATTTTTACAGTGCTGGCAATGGTGTATATCGCTCAAAAGGTGGGAGAGGAATAATGCCTGTTTCTAAATGGGACGCTCTTCCGCAAGCGATGGTAAAAAACATAGACAAATTAGGAGGAATCTTGTTATGAGTTTAGCAGTTCTAGCTGGTGGTATCATGATCGCATTCGGTGCGCTTGCAGCAGGTATTGGCAACGGTGTACTTTTCAGCCGCTATTTGGAAGGAATTGCCCGTCAGCCGGAAGCTCAAGGTACTTTATTCGGACAATCAATGATCGCTCTTGGTCTTGTTGAAGCATTACCTGTCATTTCAATCGCTTTTGGTATTTTGGTGCTTTTCGGTATCATCGGATGATCCAGCCGAATTTTTCGGCAATGAATCATTGAGAAAATCTTTAGATCGAAAGGAGTGGCAAGAGCTGTGCTGTCATTTTCTTTAGGAAGTATCATTTTCCAATTAGTCGTCATGATCTTGTTGATGATCTTCGTCGCAGTTGTCGGCGTACGACCGGTTGTAGCGATTATGGAAAAGCGAAAAAAATACATTAACAGTCAAATTGACGACGCTGAAAAGAAAAGTCAGGATGCTGAATCCTATTTGGCTGAACAGAAATCGGAAATCGAACGGATTCGCAATGAAGCCCATGGCATTCTTGAACAAGCAAAGAGTCAGGCAAGTGCTGAAGCGAAAGCAATTATTGAAGCAGCGAAAAACCGTTCGGATCTGATGATTAAAGACGCGAATGAAGAAATTGGCCTTGAGAAAGAGAAGGCAATTGCCGCAATCCGCGATGAAGTCGCCGACCTGTCGGTTCTGCTCGCATCTAAGGTGCTTGAAAAGGAAATTAATCCTAAGGATTATTCAAATGAGATTGACCAGTTGATTAAACAAGTGGGGAATCAGCGATGAGCGAAATCGTAGCGAACCGTTATGCTAAGGCGCTTTTCGAGGTTGCAGAGGAGCGAGACTCCATCGATGCGATTGAGTCTCAACTGCATAGTGTAGCCGAGGGTCTTTATGAACATGAAGATCTGCGTCGAGTTCTGATGCATCCTCAAGTAAGCAGTGACAATAAAAAAGAACTTGTAAACAAGCTGTTTGAAAAACAGGCAGGTGTTGAAGTCCTTAATCTGCTGAAATTGCTCATCGACCGCAAGCGTGAAGCCATAATCGATGAAGTGCTTGAAGCCTACACGCACATGGCGAACAAAAAACGCGGTATACTCGACGTAACGATCACAACCGCTGCTGCTTTGGACGAGCAAGAAAAGAAAGATCTTGCTGAACGTCTGGGCAAGGCGCTTGACAAGAAGTTGAGCATCCACGCTAATGTTGACAAGGCAATTATTGGAGGTATCCTGCTTCGTATCGGCGATCGCCTTTTCGACGGATCAATCGCAGGTAAGCTTGCAGGCTTCAAACAGGAGATTAAAGTAGGGAGACAGGGGTGAAAATATCGTGAGCATTAAAGCGGAAGAAATCAGCTCATTGATTAAACAGCAGATTGAAAATTATCAATCCACTGTTGAAGTGAGCGAAGTCGGCACTGTCATCACTGTCGGCGACGGAATCGCCCGCGTCCACGGTCTTGACAGTGTTATGTCGGGCGAGCTTGTCGAATTTTCCAACGGCGTCCTCGGCATGGCCCAAAACCTTGAAGAGGACAACGTCGGTATCGTCATTCTCGGCCCTTTTACAGATATTCATGAAGGTGACCCGGTAAAACGAACTGGACGCATCATGCAAGTGCCTGTAGGCGAAACACTGCTTGGTCGTGTAGTCAATCCGCTGGGACAGCCGATTGATGGAAAGGGACCGATTGTAACAGATAAATCGCGTCCGGTTGAAAAGAAAGCACCAGGCGTTATGGATCGAAAATCAGTGTTCGAACCGATGCAAACCGGTATTAAAGCAATTGACGCAATGATTCCGATTGGCCGTGGCCAGCGTGAATTGATTATCGGCGATCGCCAGACCGGTAAAACATCAATTGCGATCGACACGATTATTAACCAAAAAGATCAAGACGTTATCAGTATTTACGTTGCAATCGGTCAAAAAGAGTCAACGGTTGCGGGTGTTGTAAACACGTTAAAAGAATACGGATGTATGGATAAGACGATTGTCGTCTCTGCCGGAGCATCCGAGCCGGCTCCGTTACTTTATTTGGCTCCATATGCCGGAGTTACAATGGGCGAAGAGTTCATGTACAACGGTAAACATGTGTTAATTATTTACGATGATTTGTCCAAACAGGCAGCGGCATACCGTGAACTTTCCTTGCTGCTTCGCCGTCCGCCGGGTCGTGAAGCATTCCCGGGCGACGTTTTCTACCTGCACTCGAGACTGCTGGAACGTGCGGCAAAATTGAGTGACGAATTAGGTGGCGGTTCAATTACCGCGTTGCCGATTATTGAAACGCAGGCCGGGGATATTTCAGCCTACATTCCAACCAACGTTATTTCGATTACTGACGGACAAATTTTCCTTGAATCGAATCTTTTCTATTCAGGTATTCGTCCTGCAGTTGATGCCGGTACTTCCGTATCCCGTGTTGGTGGTGCTGCACAGATCAAAGCAATGAAGAAAGTTGCCGGTACCTTGAAGCTTGATTTGGCTTCGTATCGTGAACTTGAAGCATTTTCGCAATTTGGATCTGATCTTGACAAGGCTACGAAAGCGAAGTTGGATCGTGGTGCACGTACGGTTGAAATTCTTAAACAGGATCTTCACAAACCGTACCCAGTCGAAAAACAAGTTGCAATTCTGTATGCTTTGACGAAAGGCTATGTTGATGATATCGCGATTGCTGACGTTAAACGTTTTGAAAAAGAACTGCTTGCCTATCTTGAACAAAACGGCAACGGCATTCTTGATAAAATTCGTGAAACAAAGCAGCTTCCGAATGATCAGGCATTTGCTGATGCGATTACCGCATTCAAAAAGACTTTTGTTCCTTCTAAGGCCGAATAAGCCCATAGGAATATCGCATATACACTATTTTGAAAGACGCACATTCTTCTGAAGATTGGCCTGATCCGATTGGTTATGGATGCTACATAATTAAGATCAGACGGGCTTTCAAGGGTGGTGAACGAACATGCCTTCAATGCGTGATATAAAAGAAAAAATCGCTTCTACAAAACAGATGCGAAAAATTACCAAAGCAATGCAAATGGTTGCGGCAGCAAAATTGAATCG
Source organism: Sporolactobacillus sp. STSJ-5 (assembly GCF_024385605.1). GTDB lineage: Bacteria > Bacillota > Bacilli > Bacillales > Sporolactobacillaceae > Sporolactobacillus. Next base: position 51,600 of record NZ_JANFOJ010000013.1, read on the forward strand.
CGCGCAGGCAACAGCACAGGACTATTCGGCATATGCGGATAAACTGCGCGAAGTTGTGGCAAGTATCGCGAGCACCTTGCCGAAAGGCGGAAACAGCAAGCATCCGATGCTTGCCAGCAGGCCGGTAAAGAAAACCGCGTATCTGGTCATTACTGAAAACCGAGGACTTGCAGGCGCTTATGACAGTACCGTATTAAAATATACGCAAAATTTAATTCGGGAAAAACATGAGTCCAAAGATGAATATTTAATCCTTGTGACTGGCAAAGTGGGATTGAATTTCTTTGAAAAGCGCGGCTATCCTGTCGCTCTTAGCAAAACAGATGTTCCGGATACAATTGCTTTCGATGATGTATTGGATTTCGCTAAGCAGGCAATCAGCTTATACGACACCAAAAAAATTGATGAACTGCACTTGATTTATAATCACTTTGTCAATGCAATCTCGCAAACCTTGGTGGATAACCAGCTGTTGCCTTTGACGGATCTTGAAAGCAAACCGAAGGAAAAGGTCCGTTATGTCTATGAACCAGATGAAGATGAAGTGCTTGAGAGCTTGCTGCCTCTTTATGCAGAAGGTCAAATCTATGGTGCTTTGCTTGACGCAAAGGCAGCAGAACAGGCAGCCCGCATGACTGCGATGAGAAGCGCTTCGGATAACGCAAGCGATATTATCGATCATTTGTCTCTTTCTTATAACCGTGCGCGTCAGGCTGCCATTACTCAGGAAATTACTGAAATTGTCGGCGGCGCAGCCGCTCTCGAATAACCGATTGTTAGAAAATGCTGATAGGAGGTAGTTTCATGAACAAAGGGTATGTAACTCAGGTCATGGGCGCCGTTGTTGATGTTAAGTTTGAACGCGGCCATCTTCCTGAAATATACAACGCTCTGACCGTAAATTATAAAGCTCAGTCCTCCAATGAAGCGGACATTCATCTGACTCTTGAGGTCGCGCTACACCTCGGCGACGACTCCGTGCGCACGATCGCTATGGACTCAACCGACGGACTTGTCCGGGGCTTGGAAGTAGAAGATACCGGTGCACCAATTTCGGTGCCTGTTGGTGAAGCAACACTTGGACGTGTATTCAACGTACTTGGAGAAGCTATTGATGGCAAACCAGTTGCACCTGAAGTTGAAAAACACGCGATCCACAGAGATCCACCGAAATTCGCGGAGTTATCAACGAAAACGGAGGTTCTTGAAACAGGTATCAAGGTTATTGATCTTCTGACTCCTTATATTAAGGGTGGAAAGATCGGCCTGTTCGGCGGCGCCGGCGTAGGCAAGACCGTCTTGATTCAGGAACTGATCCACAACATCGCTGAGGAACACGGTGGTGTGTCTGTGTTTGCGGGTGTAGGTGAACGAACACGTGAAGGCAACGACCTTTACTATGAAATGACGGACTCAGGAGTTATCAAGAAGACCGCCATGGTGTTCGGTCAGATGAACGAGCCACCGGGTGCGCGTATGCGCGTGGCACTTTCCGGATTGACAATGGCTGAATATTTCCGTGATGTGGACGGACAGGACGTTCTGCTCTTTATTGATAATATTTTCCGCTTTACACAAGCAGGCTCTGAAGTGTCCGCGTTGCTCGGCCGTCTGCCGTCTGCCGTTGGTTATCAGCCGACACTGGCAACAGAAATGGGCCGTCTGCAGGAACGAATCACGTCTACGAAAAAGGGATCTGTTACATCGATCCAGGCTGTTTATGTGCCTGCCGACGATTATACTGACCCGGCTCCGGCGACAACATTCTCTCACTTGGACGCGACGACTAACCTTGAGCGTTCATTGACTCAGATCGGTATTTACCCTGCTGTTGATCCGCTTGCTTCGACTTCACGTGCTCTCTCTCCTGATATTATTGGTGAAGAACACTACGAAGTTGCAGAAAGAGTTCAGATGACGCTTCAAAAATATCGTGAATTACAGGATATCATCGCCATCCTTGGTATGGATGAACTTTCTGATGAAGATAAACTGACGGTAAGCCGTGCTCGCCGCATCCAGTTCTTCTTAGGTCAGAATTTCCACGTTGCCGAACAATTTACAGGCGTTCCCGGATCCTATGTTTCTGTTGAAGAAACGATTAAAGGATTCAAGGGTATTCTTGATGGTAAGTATGACGATGTTCCTGAAGAAGCATTCCGTAACACAGGAACGATTGACGATGTACTGGAGAGAGCAAAGCAACTGGTTTAATGAGCGGTGCATGGACCGCTTAGACCTAATGAAGGGGGCTGGCTGATGAGTACGGTGCATACGGATATTGTCACACCTGCAGGCAAAGTATATGAGGGAGACGTCCATATGGTATGTGTACGCTCCAAAAGCGGAGAATTGGGTATTCTGCCGCATCACTTGCCGATTGTTGCTCCACTAGACATTGCGCTTGTCCGATTGAAACATGAAGACGAAAAAATTGTTGATTATGTGGCTGTTCATGGCGGTTTCATTCAGGTGGGCCGAACAAGCATTACGATTTTATCGGAGGCTGCTGAGAAGAAAGCCGATATTGATGTTGAACGCGCTAAGAAAGCAAAAGCGGAAGCTGAAGAGCAGCTGAGCACACTTCATGAAACTTCCGAAGGCTATGCAGAGGCAATGCTGAAGCTGAAGCGTTCAGAACTTCGATTAAACACAGCGGCTATAGCTGATGCAGTTCCAGAAGCGTAATAGTAAGTAAACTATTTATCGACCGTTCCAAATAGGAACGGTCTTTTTTCACAAGATAAGAAAATATAAGATTTTGCCCCGCTGGTACGACGATAAGGTTATACGTCGCTGATGCCCAATCCGCATTTATCGGATGGGCGATCAGGTAAGCGCCCAATTCTGATAAATAGGCGGAAAAATTACCCTTATTACCGGCGAAACAAGTGCCATGATGCATATAACCGGAAAAGTTCCGCTTATTTTACTCGTTACTTAATGAAGATCAGAATGAGGCGAGATGTAAGAACTTTCGTATGTTAGGACCGGACGTTTTTTGCCCGGTTTTTTTTATTTCTAAAAATCGTCATGTTCAAAAAATGTTCAGATTATTTCAGTATACTTTTTAAATGCGTAAATAAGTAAAAGGCAGGATGTTCTGCTTATGTTATTATTCACGGAAAAAAATTATGAAAAAAAGTGGTTATTTTTCATAATCCGCGATAAAATGATCACAGGCAACTAATTGTTATAGTTACATTAAAAATACATTACTGTTTTATTACAAACAAGGAGATGGATACATTACTTCTTAATGCTCTACGAATTATTTCTTGTTAGGCAAAAAGGGCTTAAGATAAAAGAGCGGTACATAAAAACTATGGAACGGCTCGACCGTTCGTAAACGCGATCAGAAAACAAACAGGCGGTGGCATTTATTGATCATTAATTCGGGTTTTCAGGCAATGATCAACATTTTCGTTCATATTTCCTTTTTAGCGCTTACTTGGTGGGCGCTGCAAAGCGTAAAATTAGAAGCTGCGTTTCGTCATCCAAAGAGCATACAAGCGAGAGCTTTTTATGTCATTCTGGCTATAGCTATCAGCTATCCGGTAGCGAAGTTTTTTCTCGATTATGTGGTTTGGTCTCTGATGCTGCCACAGATTTACGAATGATCTTCAATAGCGCAAATGAGGTCTGTTTTTGACGAAAAGTTCCACGTATTTCTCCCTCTTGGTTTAGGCAATACTGAAAACAAGAGAGGGGCGGACGGAAATGAAACGGAGTTTATATCTTATTTGCATTTTTTTTGCAGCATTCCAATTGTTTACAGGACTAAATCAAAACCAAGCTTCTGCAGAGCATGTGACTGATCAATTTGATGAACTTAATCAAATCGGACTTTTTGCCCATACGCTTAAAGATAACCAGGCACATGTATCGAGCTGGTCGGTGTATGCACGTGAGATCCAATCATCGGGTGTTACGCGTAAGAATTTTGATAGGACAGCGAATCAGGTCAAAAAGAAGTTCAGCGACTATGAGTGGCGATCCTTGGAGCCAAATGAAGGTGCAATCGGCTGGGAGGGTACAAAAAAGATACACTCTGGGAACGTGCAAATGAGCATAAATTATATGGCTTATCCGCGTGGGAAACATTTCCAGACCGTCACACTATATCGTGTAAACGGCGAATCCTTTAAGCAGATTCAATGGTCCCAAAACAAAAAGTATATTCGTGCGGAAATGAAAAGAATTTTCAACGGAGAAGAGCACATATACACTTGTGTAAAAGCTTATCACAGTGCTAAAATGAAACTTGCCTTAATTGACGAAGGAATGCGATATCTGAAGCTTTTTTCGGCGACTCCTGTTGAACGACTCCAAGAAAAAACCTTTGTATCAATTTCCGCATATACTAAGACATGGAACAATGCCATTTATACAGCGAACAAAAAGATGAATATTCAGGCAGCCTTGAGAAATGATGGGGACCGGACCATTATTGTCCTTGGCTCACCGATCATTACGGTGGAATACTAACGGGTGTGAAGCCTCGTATGCCTCCGTTGTGGTTTAACTTAGCAAAAAACGCGGCACGGAAGAATGTTCCGGATCGAGCGAAGAGATAAATGGACGCGGAGGGGAAAAGTTTGGAAAAAATTATCGTTCATGGAGGGAAACGGCTTTCGGGCTCTGTGAAGATTGAAGGTGCAAAGAACGCTGTTCTTCCTGTTATTGCCGCATCAATGCTTGCCTCTGAAGGTACGAGCAAAATATATAATGTACCGGAATTGGCAGATGTATACACGATTAACGAAGTCTTGCGTTATTTAAATACATCGGTGAATTATGAAAATAAAACCATCATGGTTAATGCGGTGGCCGATTTGTTTACGGAGGCGCCATTTGAATACGTTAGGAAAATGCGTGCGTCATTTTTAGTCATGGGCCCGCTCTTGGCTCGTGTCGGGCATGCGAAGATTGCGCTTCCCGGCGGCTGTGCGATTGGATCCCGTCCTATCGATCAGCATCTTAAGGGTTTCGAAGCAATGGGTGCAAAAGTCACGATCGGCAATGGATCCATTGAAGCAAGTGTCGATGGAAAATTGAAGGGGACAGTCATTTATTTAGATTTTCCGAGCGTTGGCGCAACGGAAAATATAATCATGGCTGCTTCGCTTGCTGAAGGCGAGACCGTACTTGAAAATGCGGCTTGTGAACCGGAGATCGTAAACTTGGCGCAATATCTCAATGCGATGGGTGCAAAGATCAGTGGTGCCGGAACCGGCAGAATCACAATTGAAGGTGTTGAAAAGTTGCACGGTGCGGAACACTCCATCCTTCCCGATCGGATTGAAGCAGGAACCTATATGATTGCTGCAGCCATTACGGGAGGTAATGTGCTGATTGAAGATGCGGATATTGAAGATCTTCGCCCCTTAATTGCCAAAATGCGTGATATGGGTGTCATCATTGAAGAAGAAGCAGACGGAGTTCGTGTCATCGGAACCGATCACATGCAAGCGGTCGATGTTAAGACAATGCCGCATCCCGGCTTCCCAACAGATCTTCAGGCACAAATGATGGCACTATTGCTTAAAGCCAAGGGTACCTCTGTCATTACGGAGACAGTATTTGAAAATCGTTTCATGCATGTTGAAGAATTTCGCAGAATGAACGCGATGATCAAAATTGACGGACGTTCAGCAATTATCAGCGGACCATGTGACTTGCAAGGCGCAGAAGTGGCTGCTACAGATCTTCGAGCGGGGGCTGCACTTGTTATTGCCGGACTCGTGGCTAAGGGGTATACGAAAATCAACCGTCTGCATCATATTGATCGCGGTTATGTAGATCTTGCAGGCAAATTGCGGGCGCTCGGTGCTGATATTGAACGCGTGAGCAGCAACGAGGAGGAACAACCTGTTGCCGCTGCTGATGATCTGCGCGGTGCTTTGAGCATCAATCCTAAGTTCGCCTAATTTAATAATAAGACTTTACCTATAACTCGGTCCGTTGACCGAGTTATTTTAATTTGTAATTAAATGTATCATTTTAAATCTTCTGATAAATAAAGTGATACAAAAGTCTTTAAAAAAATTATATGCCCATTGGCCAAATCTATGCAAAAAAACAGCCTGTTCTATTTAAAAGATGAGAAACATAAACTTTATTATCTCATTCTCTTGGAGGCAATTGTCCAATGAAGAAAGCCGCCGTGCTCCTCCTTATCTTTGCACTTGTTATTATCATCATCCCCGCAGCAGTTGTTATTCCGTTCACACAGAAGGCTGTGGGCGAACTACAGCATCAAAGCACCAAACGTACCAAAATCGCGGCGCAGCAAAATGTGATTCAGGTCTCCGTTGACCGATCCAATACAAAACAGACGGATCAAGTAGCTTTGAATGACTACTTGATTGGTGTTGTCGGATCGGAAATGCCGGCCAAATTTCGTATTGAAGCCCTAAAAGCTCAAGCGATCGCAGCGCGAACGTATATTATGGCACGGATTATTGACAATCCGGATGTTCACGTTACAGATACGGTACAAAATCAAGTGTACCATAGCAGTCAGGAATTGAAGCAAATTTGGGGCAAGGACTACGAATGGAAACTGAAAAAAGTAAAAAAAGCAGTTGAACAGACACAGAATCAAGTGATCACATATAATGGAAAGCTGATCTCCCCGGTGTTCTTCTCCACGAGCAACGGACAAACAGAAAATGCTGATCATTATTGGAAAAATGATGTTCCCTACCTTCGATCAGTTGCCAGCCCATGGGATAAACTGTCGCCAAAGTACAGAAATGAAAAAATACTGACCACCCGATCCGTTGAGCAGGCGCTTGGCATCACCCTAGGCAGCAATCAAGGCCCTCTAGGAAAGGTCATCAGCAAGACAGATACCGACCATGTTGCACGCATTGAAATAGCAGGCAAAACGTTTACCGGGAGACAGGTTCGGGAAAGCCTAAACCTAAGCTCCACTGATTTTCAACTAACCCAAAATGGCGATCAAATTAAAGCGGTCACCATTGGCAGCGGGCATGACGTCGGCATGAGTCAATATGGAGCCGAAGGAATGGCTCGAGAAGGAAAGACAGCCAAACAAATTCTTACCTATTTCTACCAAGGCACACAGATCAGCAAGATGACGGTAAAATCGAAAGCGCAGCAACAGATCGCAAAAAAGTAACTTAATTTTTCAGGCGCTTGAAATCAAGTGCCTTTTTCTTTTCCAATAAATATAAAGCTCACAAATGCTTTGTCCGTCACTTCCTGCCTTTAGAGCACATAACAAAAAGATTTGCTTGACCAGAAGTTCACCTAGTATAGATTTTCAACAGGGTTATTCTTAGAAAATAGCAATTTATTGATGCATTTTTTTGTTAATTTCATAATTTTTCAATGAAATGGACATAAAATCGTATTTTACATGTATAGATCGGCCGCATTCTGATCAGAATGTTGCTGAGGTGATACAATTTGACAGATAACAAGGATCAGAAGAAGTCGCAGGAAAAAGAGCTGTCCGGTCTGCGAAAACTAGCAAAACGGCGCTGGTTCTATCCCGCTTTATATTTATGCGCCGCGTCGCTTATCCTTACCGGGGTGCTGCTTTTTCAAATGAATGGTGCCAATAAGGCGAGCGAAGATGAGAACCGCACAGTATTTAATCAAGATCAACCGACGCCTCATGCACAGAATGCCGGTGATGAAGTTTTTGAATGGCCAGCGAAGGCCGACGATACAACAGTTGTCCAGCCTTTCTATGACGTTAAAGGAACCGAACAAGAACAGCAAGCCGCTCTCGTAAACTATAACAATTCGTATGTCCAAAATACAGGCATCAACATTGGCGCGAATAATGAAAAATCGTTTACAGTAACTGCGGCGATGGGCGGAAAAGTCACGGAGGCAGCGAAGGATGACACACTTGGCTACAAAGTCACATTGAAGCACAAAGACGGTGTTGAAACGATGTACCAAAGTCTTGGATCAGTAGATGTTGCTGTTGGTCAGGAAGTTGCACAGGGTGAGAAAATCGGTACTGCAGGAACGGAAGCATTGAACAAAGCAATGGGCGTTCACCTGCATTTCGAAATTCGTAAGAATGGAATTCCGGTCAGCCCGGAAAACTATATGAACAAAAGCGCTTCCGATGTGAAGGCTGTGTCAGTCGGTGCACAAATGACGACCACCAATCCTTCCGCATCTGAGAAAGTGAAAGATGAAGGAAGCACGGAAACGCCGAAACAAGAGAGTGAAAAGTCAAAGGATCAAAGCAAATCGAACACAAAATTACAAAGCGATTCAAGCAAAGGGTCATCAATTGACAAAAGCTCACTAAACTCACAAAACTGAAGAAAATACGAAAACGGCTCCTGATTGGGGTCGTTTTTTTATGCAAAATAAACAGAAGATAAGTTAAATGATTGATAAAATAAGAGAATCTACAAGCGCCGCATATACAGAATTAACAAAGCTGGAGTAAAATAAAAAGAATATCATTCGGATAAGGAGGCGTAGCATTGATGTTTGATTACCACTTCTCACCATTTTCTCAGCCACGAAATTCAGTATTTGCAAAACGAGGGATGGTGGCGACTGCGCAGCCTTTGGCTGCACAGGCAGGACTCGATATTCTGAAAAAAGGCGGGAACGCAATTGATGCAGCTATTGCCACTGCCGCCTGCCTGACTGTTGTTGAGCCAACATCAAACGGAATCGGCAGCGATGCCTTTGCGATTATTTGGACAAAGGGAAAGCTTCACGGATTGAATGCCAGCGGAACTGCTCCGGACAGTATTTCGATTGAAGCGATTCATGCTCGTGGGTTTGATGCGATACCGGCACATGGCCTGGAGCCGGTCATGGTCCCAGGAGCTCCTGCCGCTTGGGCGGAGTGTTCCAGACGTTTTGGACGCCTTTCTTTGAAAGAAACATTGCAGCCTGCGATTGACTACGCAGAACAGGGGTTCCCTATTTCTCCAATTGTTGCAAAAAATTGGCGGATTGCCTTTGATAAATATAAGAAGACATTCCAAAATACGATGTTTGCGCCGTGGTTTGACACCTTTGCTCCTGACGGACAAGTGCCGGAAGCAGGCGATGTCTGGCGATCCGCGGATCATGCGCGAAGCTTAAGGGCGATTGCCGATTCTAATGCGGAAGACTTTTATAAAGGAGATCTGGCAGATCAAATCGACAGCTTTTCACGCGCACATGAAGGGTTTATCCGCAAAAGCGATCTTGCACGATACCGGCCGCAGTGGGTAGAGCCGATTTCGGTTAACTATCATGGGTATGATATATGGGAACTTCCTCCTAACGGTCAGGGATTGGTCGCATTGCTTGGCCTGAATATTTTAAAACAGTTTGATTTAAAAAATGAGGACTTAATTAGTAAATATCATAAACAAATTGAAGCGCTCAAGCTTGCCTTTTCCGACGGCAAAGCGTATATCACAGATCCGCGCGAAATGAGTGATGAAGCAATGCAGCTGCTTTCTGAACCATACAGCGCACTGCGAGCAAAACAAATTGGACAGATGGCAATGACCCCTGAACCGGGCAAATTGCCTAAAGGCGGAACCGTGTATCTTGCGGCAGCGGATGAAGAAGGAAACATGGTTTCTTTTATTCAAAGCAACTTTATGGGATTTGGTTCAGGCATTGTCATTCCGGGTACAGGAATTTCGCTGCAGAATCGCGGGTATACATTCTCTCTGAATCCTAAAGATGCGAACAGTCTCGCTCCCGGAAAGAAAACATACCACACCATTATTCCAGGTTTCCTGACTCAGAATGGAACGCCTGTCGGTCCGTTTGGCGTGATGGGCGGGTATATGCAGCCGCAAGGCCATCTGCAGGTGATCAGCCGATTGATCGATGAGCATCTGCATCCGCAAGCTGCGCTTGATGCGCCCAGATGGCAGTGGATTGAAAATAAGACTGTGCTTGTCGAACCGGAATTTCCAAATGCTCTGGCACAGGCATTGGCACGTCGCGGACATGATATTAGCGTAGCACTGGACACAGGTTCCTTCGGCCGCGGGCAAATCATTTGGCGCGATCCAAATACCGGGATATTAGCCGGAGGCACAGAATCACGAGCAGATGGAATGGTTGCAGCATGGTAATGGGGCAAAGTAGAGGATACATAATGAATGAAGTTAGGAGTTTTTTTTAATGAACCAGGAAGGCGAAAACAGATCGATTCAGAAATCCTCTTTAGCAATTCATTGGGATTTATTTGTAGCATTTTTCCGCTCCGGAATTGTCAGTTTCGGAGGCGGACCATCGGGTATCCCACTCATTGAAGCAGAGGTAGTTAAAAGATATCATTGGATGAGCTTAGAGGAATTCGGCGATATGGTTGCTTTGGCAAATGCACTTCCCGGGCCGATAAACACGAAGCTCGCCGGATATGTCGGTTGGCGCGTTAAGGGACTTTCGGGGCTGCTCGTCGCGCTTGCGGCAGTGGTTCTGCCTACGGTGATCCTAATGATTGCATTACTGGGTGTACTTGCGAGATTTCAAGACCAGCGATGGGTACGTGGCATGACACAAGCAGTATTGCCCGTGGTCGGAGTACTCATGGCACAGCTTACTTGGAGCTTTATGAAAAATGCCAAAAAAGGTCTGGGATGGATTATCAGCTTAATATTGGTCGGGCTGAGCTTCGTTTTGATGGAAGTCCTGCATGTTCATCCGGCAATCTTGATCGCATTGACACTGCTGCTTGTCCTGCTTAAGCCTTCAAAAAAAGCGGGTGAACGCAAATGATTTTATGGAAGATGTTTCTTGCATTCTTTATTCCGGGAATTCTGGGTTACGGCGGCGGACCGGCTTCCATTCCGCTTGTTGAAAACGAAGTTGTCGGTCATTACCATTGGATGACGGTAACTGAGTTCAGTAATATCCTAGCCTTTGGAAACGCGCTGCCCGGCCCGATTGCTACAAAAATGGCCGGCTATATAGGCTATGATGTTGCCGGAATAGTCGGTGCGCTTGTTGCCATGTTCGCAACCGTTGCTCCGTCATTGATTCTGCTTATTGCGCTTCTTAAGCTGCTTGAGCGATTCAAGGATTCTCCAAAGGTAAAGTGGCTGACCCTATTGATTCGTCCGATTATCGTGGTCATGCTCGGTATGATGGCCTACAATTTCTTCGCAACCTCTTTTCAGTCGTCAGGCTGGCTGCCGATGGTTCTGATCGCTGCGGCAAGCTTCGTGCTGATGCAGCGGTTCCGAATTCATCCTGCTTTTGTGATTGCCGGTGCGCTCATCATTGGCGCAGCCTTTATGGGGTAAAAAACTAATAGTGAGGAATTTCATTAGCTAACAAGATTAAACCAATGTGTTTGATCTTTTTAGGGGAAAATGAGAGCGGTTCTCATATTTTTTCATACTTCCTGAGGCTTAGTTCTACTCTATACTTAAGTCCGTATGCGATCACGGTTTTTTCGAGTATGCTGTGATAAAAGGAGGCAGTTAGCTAATGTCCGTTCTTGTTATCTATGCTCATCCGGATCCGAAAAGCTTTAATCACGCGATTTATGAGCAGGTTGTTCGCGGGCTGAAGGACAAAGGGCAATCTTATGATGTTATTGATCTGTACAATGAAGGCTTTGATCCGGTGCTCGTACATAATCAGGATAAAAAGCGATCGGAAATGAAGGATGATCCGGAATTAGCAACGTATCGCCGTTTGATCAAAGAAGCTGATCACCTGATTTTTATCTATCCAATCTGGTGGTTTGGTATGCCGGCCATACTGAAAGGGTTTATTGATCGCGTGTTTGCGTCAGGCTTTGCTTACACATACAAAAAGAACATTCCGACCGGATTGTTGAAGGGAAAATCGGCAACGGTGTTCTATACACTTGATTCTCCTGGGTTTTATGAACGATTGGTTCGTCATCATTTAGAATGGCAAGCGATTAAAGGCCCGATTCTCCATTTTTGTGGAATTCGTCCGGTGCGCCGATTTGTCTTTTTCGGTGTGCGAACGAGCAGTGAGCAGAAAAGAAAGAAATGGCTGGAAAAGATTTATCAGGTCAGTCGAGAATAATCAATTGACTGATCCCCCTCGATAAGAAAAACCAGGCAAAAGGCGCTCGATTCTTGAACCATGCTGAATTTTGACTACGCTCGGGTTGCTCGTTTGCCGCGGGCGATCTCCTCGAACATACTTGTGTCGCGGAGACTCCTATGGCTCGCGATCAACAGAGACGCTCCGCAGGCGTCTCACACCTGCACGGTTCATTCACAATCATATTACTTTCTTTACTTGTCAAAAAAAGAGGCTTCCCAGCACACGCGGGAAACCTCTTTTTAATGATGAAAAATGATTAAGCTAATTCTTTGTTCTTCGTCTCTTTACCGAGGAAGAGCACGGCCAAAATGGCAACAATAATGGAGATGCAGAAGATCGTGAAGATACCGCCAATGGATACCTTTTGCACAAGCAGATAGCCGACCAGAAGTGGTCCGAAAATGCCGCCGATTCGTCCAAAGGCTGCCGCCATACCTGTTCCGGTACCTCGGATGACGGTCGGATATTGTTCAGGAGAATAGGCATACAGCGCGCCCCATGCACCGAGGTTAAAGAACGAAAGCAGGATGCCGGAAGTCAGAATGACAGGCAATGTCGTCGCGTAGCCAAAGAAGTAAGCGAATACCGCAGTGCCTAGCAAATACACGATCAGCACCCACTTGCGGCCCCATTTTTCAATCAGCCATGCAGCAGTGAAATAGCCCGGAAGCTGGGCGAGTGTCATGATCAGTACGTAGCCGAAGCTTTTGACCATGCTGAATCCTTTTAGTGCGACTACGCCAGGAAGCCAGAGAAACATGCCGTAATATGAGAAAACAACGCAAAACCAAAGAATCCAAAGCATTACGGTTTGGCGGACATATTTTTTCGACCAGACCTCAACGATGTTATGCAGTACAGAAGGTTTTTCATGCAGATTTTTCGCTACATAGTTTGCTGAATCGTGAATATTCCAGCGAAGATAAATGGCGTAGAATGCCGGAAGAGCTCCGATCAATAACGCGATACGCCAGCCGAAATGCGGAATAATGAAGTATGCAATCAGTGCAGCGATAATCCAGCCGCCAGCCCAAAAGCTCTCAAGCAAGACGACAATGCGGCCGCGTTTTTCCTTAGCAACACTTTCGGAAACAAGGGTTGAAGCGACAGGCAACTCGCCGCCAAGGCCCATGCCGATGAAGAAACGAAGAACAAGAAAAATGGTGATTCCTGTAGCCAGTGCCGAGAGGCCGGCACCGACTGAGAACAAAAGCAAGGTTAAGATTAGAACATTCTTTCTTCCGATCCGGTCAGCCATTAATCCGAAAATAAGTGCGCCGACTGCCATACCGATTGAACTGATACTGCCGATCCAGCCCATTTGAACCGAATCTAATTTCCAATCCGCTGCCAAAGCTGCAATGATAAATGACAGCATACCGACGTCCATCGCATCAAATAACCAGGCGAGACCGGCGACGCCGAGCAACTTCTTTTCCGAGGGGTGATTCGTGAGTGACATAATATCCTCCTAATTAATGAGTGCGGCTCTTATAGTTGTAAAACAGAGCTTGTTCATCTTTTATTATTCAAATCTGTCCCCATTATAATGACTAAGTTTACAGGTGTAAAGACACTTGTTGGAAACAGTTGCCTTATCGGAACCGGAAATCATTGGAATAGATAAGCTTTTTCATCAAGCAAAAGTATAAGGCGTACGTGCTGAGTTTAAAGATAGCTATCTTGTTCCCTGGTTGCAGAACAAGAAAAAAATCTTCCAAACATTAGATGCACGCTAAAATAACAGAAGAGTAAAGCAATGCATTTAAAATAAATTGGCTCTAGAAACTAGGGATACTAAAAGCCGCACTGGCACCGGCCGGAATGAGATAGAAAATAACCGCTGAAATCCTGCCTGCCTTGTCAAAGACAAATATCCGTCGAATGCTTTCCAATTTTATACAGGTTAGAAATCTTGATGTTGTAAGAAACATATGAAAGTTGACGAGAACAATCATTGTAAACCACACAGGCAGCACTCTGAAAAAATTAAAAAGGATCAGAGGAGAAAAGATGAACAGGCTGTCGAACAAAATATCCCAAACACTTCCTAACGCGGATTCCACTTTTAAGCCTTGTGCAACTGCTCCGTCATATAGTATCTCCTATGCTATCTTTTAATAATCAGGGGTGTCAGCCACCATCCAAGACCTAAAATGACAACGATTCCTGACAGCAGCACAAAGGGTTCCATATACATACCGACCATATAGACAATGGTCACAATCCCTGTCACGTATAATGCACCTAATAAAAGCCAAGTCGGGAAGCCATGAATAATTGCTAATCCAACAGTGATTAAACCAATCCTCCGACTAAGAAAGACATGAAATTACGATTCATCAAATTAAGAGGAAATTGAGCAGATCCCCAAATGCTCACAATGACGCCCAACGCAACAAGCACATAACCCAAAATGGTTAATCCTGACATACTGTTTCTCCCTTCTTTAATCAAATTTTCCTGAAACGTTTTATCGCCTTTGATCAACTATCTAGTGATAGATTAAAGATGTCCGAGAGTTTTAAAATTTTCTCAATGTCGGGATAACTTTTCCCTGTTTCCCATTTTGAAATGACTTGTCGAGAAATATCCAATTTTTCTGCCAACTCATCTTGTGACATGTTTAATCGTTCACGTGTTTCCTTAATCCTGTTTCCTAAATCCATAATGATGCTCCTTTCCATAGTAGGTAGTTTGTAGTCTAGTCTCGGATGCTGATCAAAGATATATATAGATGCTTGACTGCAACGATCAGTTGCACCCTAGTTTTGTCCTGTTATTTCTGTAGATGATGCCCGATTTTTCACTGTTGATCCTGCTTGGTACACGATGTCCTGCAGGAATAGACTGTTCTATCTAAATGATCATTCAACGAACATACGTGCTATAATTTATTTATAAAAAGTACGAGATCATTCATAAAAGGAGTAAATGGAGGAATAATACATGAATCTGAAAGAAGTGCAGGATTGGGAGAAAAAGTTCTATGAAGGGCGGGGTTGGAAGGACCTGCCCCCATACATACGCGTGGGTTTTCTTATTGAAGAAATAGGTGAAGTATCTCAAGCCGTCCGTGCTTATGAGATTGGGCGCGACCATCCGAATGAGCGTTCAATGACGAAAGAAGAAATCAAGCAGAATCTTTCGGAAGAACTTGGTGATGTGCTCTCTAATGTGGCCATTCTCGCTGATTTGTATCATCTTAGTTTGGAAGACATAGTAATGGCGCATCGCAACAAGCTCACTAAGCGGTACCAAGAACAAGGGTGAACTAAATAGGGATTGAGATCCCGACCTTCTGGAACTATTGTAGACTTACTTTCTTGTCCGAAGACGCAAAGAGAGGTACCGAGGCTTGTCCCAAGCCATGGCTTTTTGTGCGAGCCAGTGACACCGGAGTCAGTCGTTTCTCACACTCGTGCAGCTTTTTTGGATGATTTTTTATCAAAGCGAATACTGACTCAACTCGGCAATGAATAGCCGAGTTTTCAGAAGATGAGAAAGTTTAGCATTTTGGCCTGTTGATACGATACGACAACAAGGTCATAAGATTCAGTTGGACGATCAGGTAAGCGCCCAATCTGCGAAAATAACCGGAAAAATTCCGCTTAATTCTAAAATGAATGAAAAAATCACTTAAATAGACGGAGAAATTCCCCCTATCGAATCGAAAAGACGTGAAAATGGAGGCATTTTCTTTGAATAAGCGGAAAAGTTACCCTTATTTACCCGTGAAACAAGCGCTATGATCCATATAACCGGAAAAATTCCGCTTATTTTACGTTACTTAATAAAGGACCAAAGTGATTTATGAAATAGAAATGTCTGTTCAAGGTTGATGATTCAAAACTGCATTTGGAGCGAAAGCCATCACGTCCTGTGAAAGTATGTCCTGTATGCAAAGTGAAAGTCATCAATCCTGTGGCAAGCAGGATACTAGGCCGTCCATGGATTACGACGGCAACTCCGCCCTCGCTGGAGGATTGGCGAAGCCGAGTTTTCTTAAGTTGTCTCCTATAATAAAAACAACGTTCATTAATCATTGCAAATTTCGGGTATTGGTCTACTGTGTGGTGTTAAACGGATAATCATGCTTTTTAATAAACTGATTCATAATGGAAAATCAAGTGAGGAAAGAGGGAAACGGCTGAATCAAGGACAGAGATTCACAATGTATAGGAAAATACGGAAAAAGTTTCCTTTATGGGAAAATTGGTTTGGTTCATCTCAAAATCGAAGGGTGCGTCCATTGTTTATGGCGATCCGACCGATCGAGGCGACAAGCAGGTGGTATCTTTTTCCGGCGTTCGCATTATCGGTGGAGGCGGCTATGCGTCGGTGAAGCCACTGGGAATCTATGAAATCGACAAACAAAAAACGACGTTCAAGCCGGTTTATGATCTTAATTTTCTCGTGCTTATTCTCTCCATACTTACATTCGGACTGAAACTGATCAACAAAAATTCAAAAGAGCGCTAACAAAAAGAGGCTTGAAAGTGCAGCTTTCAAGCCTCTTTCGAACATAATCAATAACCAACTTCAACTGAAGCGTTAACAATATACATTAAATCGTTCTTATCGTTTTGTTCTTTTAAGAAGATGCCGCTCGGAGCCGCCATTCCTCCGTCCATGACCTCGATGTGAACCGTTCCATACGGAATTTCTGCTTTTATTTTTTTGAAATCTAAGCTTTCCTTATCTTTTGGAACAGCCAGTCGAATGGTAACCTTCATGTTGTTCAAATCGTTTTCCGGAAGAAATCGGGTGATACCAGGCATTGAATTTCTATGGATCGCATCGCGTACAGCCCGAACTGCGGCTGTTGTGACATCTTGCCCGTGCACGTCAGTACCGAATCCTGTTTCAATGAATAAAAGGTGATCCATAATTTTACCCCCATAACCAAATTTTCAATCCTATTATAACAAAGTTAAAAAAGAGGTCGCAGTTAAAGTGCTTGAAAATAAAAATGTCTATGTAAGAAAATCCGACAAAAAGTCCATTTTTTTTCGTATAAGAATTAAAATGAATGTGAAATATTATTTGTTGATATCTGTTCAGTTTTGGAATAAAGCAAGGATTAATGGAGAAATGGCATGAATCATGAAATTTTTATCATTAAAAGTCTGGTAAAGGCGAACGATAATTGCAGCAAGCAACAAAATTTACGCTTTTTCCCCATTTTTTATTCCCTTTTTGGCACATATAAGCTATAGTAAAGTCTGTGAGTTAAATTCAAAAGATTTAGCGGGGGGTTTTTAAGTGTTTAAAAAGAGAATAGCAGTGCTCGTAGCCTTTGTTGTTGTTCTGGCTTCCGTTCTTGCGGGATGCGGCAACAGCAAATCAAGCGGAGGCAGCGCAACGAAGAAGGCGGCTTTCAAAGCAGGTATGGTTACGGACACAGGCGGCGTTGATGACAAGTCTTTCAATCAGTCTGCTTGGGAAGGCTTGAAAAGCTTTGCAAAGGACAACGGTCTTAAAGAAGGATCAGGTGTTAAATATCTGCAGTCAACACAGGCATCGGATTATTCACCGAACCTGAACACAATGATCCATCAGAACTATAATATCGTTTATGGTATCGGCTTCTTGATGCAAAGTGATATCCAGAAAATTGCACAGCAAAATCCGAAAGCGCACCTTGGCATTATTGATGCCGTTGCTGTTGATAAGAACAATAAACCTCTGAAAAATGTAGCAAACATCACTTTCAAAGAACAACAAGGCTCGTTCTTGGTTGGTGTCGTAGCAGGTTTGACAACGAAAACGAATAAAGTCGGTTTTGTCGGCGGCGTTAACTCTGCGTTGCTTAAGAAATTCGAAAACGGCTTCAAAGCCGGTGTGAAGACGGTAAATCCGAAAGCAGAAATTTACGCTCAGTATGCTGGAGCATTTGATGCACCTGATAAGGGACGTGCAATTGCTCAAACGATGTATACAAAAGGCGCTGACATTATTTATGCATCCGCAGGCAATACAGGTAACGGTGTATTTACGGAAGCGAAGAACCGCACGAAGAATGGCAAGAAGGTATGGGTTATCGGTGTTGACAAAGATCAGCATGATCAAGGTATGCCGGAAAATGTAACTCTGACTTCCATGGTTAAACGCGTTGACCAAGCAATTTATAATGTAACGAAACAAACAAAGGCAGGTAAATTCCCTGGCGGTAAAGTACTTGAATTCGGCCTTAAAGAAAACGGCGTCGGTATCGCACCAACGACGGATAATGTTTCGAAGAAAGCACTTAGTGCTGTTAATGATTATAAAAAGAAAATCATTGATGGATCCCTCACGGTTCCGACAACAGACAAGGAATATAAGGAATACCTTGCAAACTTGAAGTAATTATTTGATCTATTGCTGATGGATGAGGCGGTACCTGCCTCATCCATCAATTATAATTAAGGAAAATATGATTTGGACATATAAAAGCCTGTTTTAGAACAAGCTTTTTTTATATAATAAGTGAGTAAAAAAATTTTAAAAGACGAGCGGAAGTTAGCATAAGCGGTCGAAGCTTGTTGAAGTTCAGCCAGTATCAAAGACTTGGCTTCACCAAGTTTTTCTTTATACAAAGAGGATTGTATAAAAGAAAAAAGATTAGCGGTGACTAGTATAAGAAAAACTAAGGTTCAGCCGGCGTCAGGGACTTGGCTTCACCAAGTTTTTCTTTACATATTCAGAGATGGGGGACTTAAGGCATGTCCTATGCAATTGAAATGAGGAATATCAGGAAAGAATTTCCCGGTATTGTGGCCAATGACGATATCACCCTTCAGGTACAAGAAGGAGAAATTCATGCGCTGTTTGGAGAAAACGGAGCCGGCAAGTCGACGCTGATGAATGTTCTGTTCGGGTTATATCAGCCTGACCAAGGGGAAATTTATGTTCATGGGAAAAAGGAGTTCATTAACGATCCCAATGATGCAGCTCGGCTCGGCATAGGCATGGTTCATCAGCACTTTATGCTAATTGACAAGTTTACTGTTGCTGAAAATATTATCCTGGGCAGAGAACCTAAGAAGCATGGGGCTCTCGATATGGCAAAGGCTGTAAAGATCGTCAAGGAACTTTCTGAAAGATACGGATTGGATGTTGACCCAAATAAGAAAGTTGAAGACATTACGGTCGGCATGCAGCAACGTGTTGAAATTTTGAAGACCCTGTACAGAGGGTCGGACATACTAATTTTTGACGAACCGACTGCTGTGTTGACGCCACTTGAAATTAAAGAACTGATCGAAATTATGAAGCGGCTAGTGGGTGAGGGCAAGTCCATCATCTTAATCACACACAAACTAAAGGAAATATTTGAATCCTGTGATCGATGCACGGTTATTCGCCGAGGAAAGAATATTGATACGGTAGCCATTTCTGACACCAATCCGAGCGATTTGGCCAGCATGATGGTTGGACGAAAGGTCAATATTCAGGTGAATAATGCTCCTTATGATCCGAAAGAAAAAGTTCTGGAAATTGAACATCTCAATGTACTTGATTCGCGCAAGGTTGATGTAATCAAGGATCTGAATCTGACTGTTCACGGAGGAGAAATTCTTGGCATTGCAGGTGTGGACGGTAATGGACAGACTGAGTTGATTGAGGCGATTGCGGGCCTGAGAAAGGTTAAAGACGGCAGCATTAAAATCAACAATGACGATGTGACCAATCAAAAAACGAGAAAAATTATCGAAGCCGGCTTGGGTTATATTCCTGAGGATCGACAGAAGCACGGACTTGTGCTGGACTTCTCGGTTGGTGAGAATATGGTACTGCAAACGTACTATAAGAAACCATACGCTCAAGCAGGTATTTTGCATAATAAAGTGATCACGAAAAAAGCGAAACAATTAATTCAAGAATTTGATGTGCGGACTCCGAGCGAGAAGACACTTGCCCGTTCATTGTCCGGAGGCAATCAGCAAAAGGTGATCGTCGCTAGAGAGGTAGACCGGAGTCCACAATTACTAATTGCGGCTCAGCCTACGCGTGGCTTGGATATCGGTGCTATTGAATTCATTCACGGCAAGCTGATTGAAGAAAAGAAAAAAGGCAAAGCCGTTTTGCTTGTGTCCTTTGAATTAGACGAAATTCTTCACCTTAGTGATCGTATCGCGGTTATTTATGAAGGACATATTATTGATATTGTTAATCCGAAAGAAACAGATGAGAATGAGCTCGGCTTGCTAATGGCTGGGAGAAAGAAAGGAGGAAACGAGGCGTGAGCAACTTATTAAAGAAGGTCAATTGGATGACACTCCTTATTCCTATCGTTTCTGTTATTCTCGGGCTGCTTTGCGGAGCTGTGATCATGTTGATCATTGGCTATAATCCCGTGCTTGCATATCAATCAATCATTGAATCTATTTTCCTTCAGCCTTATTACGGAGGAGAAACTATTCGGGCAATGATTCCTCTCGTGCTTGCCGGAATTGCCGTTGCTTTTGCCTTTCGCACCGGTCTCTTCAACATTGGCGTTGAAGGACAGCTGCTCGTCGGCTGGTTTGCTTCCGTTGCCTGTGCTATTTGCTTCGGCCATCTTCCGAAAGTTATTTTGCTTCCAATGTCGATCATCGCCGGCGGTGCCGCGGGGGCATTGTGGGGCTTTATTCCCGGAATTCTTAAAGCACGATTTAAAGTACATGAAGTTATTTCAACAATTATGATGAATTATATTGCATTATATACGACGGCGTATTTAATTAAAAATTTCTTATATACAGAAGGTGAACGCACACCGACGATTCCGGCTGCGGCTTCCCTTGCCTCGACGTTTCTTGCTAATCTGACTCAAGGATCACGGCTGCATTGGGGGTTTGTCGTTGCCATCATCGCTGTGTTTGCGATGTGGTTCATTTTGTGGAAAACAACAAAGGGGTATGAGCTGCGTGCCGTCGGCTTCAGTCCGGATGCTTCGAAATACGCGGGAATGAATGTCAGTCGAAACATTATGCTGTCGCTAACTATATCAGGCATTTTCGCTGGACTGGGCGGTGCTATGGAAGGCCTTGGCACGTATCAATATATGACCATTAATTCTGCGTTTACAGGTATTGGGTTTAATGGTATCGCCGTAGCGCTGCTTGGTCTGAATACACCGGTTGGTGTCGTACTTTCCGGAGCGCTGTTCGCCGGACTTCAAACCGGCGGCTTGACGATGCAGTCGGATGCCGGAGTTCCTGTTGAACTGATCCAGATTATCATCGCTTTGATTATTTTCTTTGTCGGCTCCGGTTATGTGATCAAGTGGGCGTTCGGCCGTCTATCGAGAAAGGGGCATAAATAATAATGAGCTTTTTTGAAGTTTTGACGATTATTATTCCTTCGACACTGCTTACGGCTGCCCCGCTGATTTTTACGTCATTGGGCGGCGTTTTCTCTGAACGTTCCGGAGTTGTCAATATCGGATTGGAAGGTTTGATGGCAGTCGGGGCCTTCACAGCTGCCATCTCTACTTTAGGTTTGGAGCATGCAGGATTGGGAGATGCCTCGCCGTGGATTGCGATCATCATTGCAGCCATTGCAGGAGGAATTTTTTCGTTGATCCATGCAGTTGTTTCCATTTCATTCCGTGCGGATCAGACGGTCAGCGGTGTGGCACTCAACTTTCTGGCTGCCGGTCTTACAATCTTTCTTGTGAAAATGATCTATGACGGAAAAGGACAAACACCATATATTACACACAATATTGATAAAATCAGCATTCCCGGCTTGGCGAAGATTCCATTTATCGGACCGATCTTCTTTCAGCAAGTGACCTACACGTCTTATTTGGCCATCCTTGTTTCGGTTTTGGTTTGGTTTATCATCTTTAAGACGCCATTTGGCTTGCGTCTGCGATCTGTCGGCGAACATCCGGCAGCGGCGGACACCCTAGGTATTAATGTAAGCAAAATGCGCTACATCGGTGTTGCACTGAGCGGTGTGTTCGGCGGTATCGGCGGTGCCGTATATCTTGTGACGATCACGTCCAACTACAATGTGACAACGATTGCCGGACAAGGGTTCTTAGCGCTGGCTGCTCTTGTTTTTGGTAAATGGCATCCGATTGGAGCCATGGGTGCATCCATGTTCTTCGGGTTTGCACAAGCACTCAGCATAACCGGTCAGCAGATCCCATATTTAGATCGCTTGCCTTCGGTCGTTATGCTGACGGCACCATATGTCCTGACATTGATTGTACTTACCGGATTCGTGGGTCGCGCTGAAGCACCAAAGGCGGACGGCGTTCCGTATATAAAAGGGCAGAGATAATCTGCTGGTCATCAAAGCAAAAAGAGAGGCAGTCTCATCGGTCGTTTTTCGACCATGCGGCTGCCTCTTTAATTTATAGGTAAAGAACGTTTAGCATTTTACCTTGATGTACAACGATAAGGTCATAAGAGAAAGAATCACAATTTGCGCTTTTTGGTGGGCAATCGAGTTAGGCGCCCTATCTGATAAATAAACGGAAAAACTCCGCTTATTTTACCCTTTACTTAATGAAGGACCGGAAGGATTAATGAACCAGAAGTGAGATGAATGGGGATTAGCGGGTGACCGGCTATAGATATGTACACCGGATGCATGCAAACAATGATGACCGATTACGACCGGTGCACAGTCGAGAATCACGCAGTCAAAATTGGCATAAAAATGGTCACCGACATGAATGTTATACCCATAATTGCAATGAAAGGTTGGTTCAATATAAATTCTGTCGCCCGTCGTTCCAAAAAGTTCCTTAAGAAGCACAATTCGCCGTTCACGTTCTGTAACGAGCGATGAATTAAATGTACAGACACGTTCTCGGGCACACACGCAGTCTGCAACCAATTCCGGATCGCAGGAATCGTATAGCGTCCCCGTGATTTTTTTTCTGTTTTCTGTTTTCTGATGCATAGGAGGTTCCTCCTTGCTTTTTTTGTTTCGATTATCACAAATAATGCTGCTCTATGAATAATTGTACAGAAAGATTCGAAAACGCACGACACGGGAAATAATTTTTCGTTATAATAAAGACTAAGACCAATAAAACGTGCAGCAAAAAGTTCCTTATGTCACTGCATCGTTGAAAATCAGAAGAACAATTTGGAGGTTTGATCATGACGACAATTTGCCTGGTCAGGCATGGAGAAACCGACTGGAATGCAATGGGAAAGCTGCAAGGACGCGAAGACATACCGCTTAATGAACGAGGGAGAAAGCAGGCTGAAATGGTTGGGAAATTTCTGCAGTCAGCCAAGTTTTCGGCTGTTGTGACGAGTCCATTGCTCCGTGCGAAGCAAACTGCCGAGATTATAAATAACTTTACGGGGAAATTGCCTCTTATTGAAAATGCAGATTTCATTGAAAAAGCGTATGGAAAGGCATCCGGTATGACGATCCTTGAACGTGACGAACACTTTCCGGATGGTGTCATTCCCGGAATGGAATCTATAGAGATGGTCAGAAAACGTGTCATTCGCGGGCTATCCACGGTTAAACAGAGCTTTCCTGATCAGCCTGTGCTGCTTGTCGCACATGGCGGTCTGATCAATGTTATTCTGGCTCTGCTGTCCGGCGGAGAAATCGGGACTGGAAAAACAAAGCTGTTTAACACGTGTATTAGTCATATCGCTACTGCCGGCAATTCATGGAAAATCATTGATTATAACCGCATCGAACATCTGAGCAAGTTCGGCAAGGTGACCAGCATTTGACTTTTACTGCACAAAAAAGAGAGCGAGTACATCGCTCTCAAGGGTTGCTGAATGAAGTTAAAGCGGGTGATGGGAATCGAACCCACGACGAGAGCTTGGGAAGCTCTAATTTTACCATTAAACTACACCCGCAAAAGCGCTTTAAAAACCATAACTAATCTTATAAGAATGGATTCTTTTTGTCAATGTTCATGATTCACTTGCATCGAGCGATTTTCTTGAGATAATGGCACTAAGGTCCACTTGAAAATAATACAGTCATCATCCAATTTTGATATTAAAAAAGATAAATCAAGACAAAAAACAAGGAGTGGCAAAAGTGAAGGCAATTTTAACAGTAATCGGCAAGGATAACGTAGGTATTATTGCCGGCGTCAGCGGTAAGCTTGCTGAACTTCATGTGAATATTCTCGATGTTTCACAAACCATTATGAACGGCTATTTTACCATGATGATGATTCTTGATTTATCTGAGGCGGAGAGCAGCTTCGGCGATATGAAAAAGTCACTTGCTGATAAAGGAACAGAGCTTGGCGTTCAGATCAAAATTCAGCGTGAAGAAATTTTTACATCAATGCACAGTCTATAAGCTGGAGGATATCGAAAAATAATGGAAACGAAACAAATACTTGAAACCATTCGGATGATTGAAGAAGAAAAATTGGATATCCGGACGATCACGATGGGCATTTCGCTTTTGGACTGCATTGATGGCGATGGAGCGAAAGCCAGAGCAAAGATCTACGACAAGATTACACGGCAAGCGGAAAAACTGGTAGAAACAGGAGAAGCAATCTCCGATGAGTTTGGCATCCCGATTATTCACAAGCGTATTTCTGTTACACCTATTTCACTTGTGGCAGGGGCCGCGCAGGATGAGAATTATACGGCTTTTGCTCAAACTTTGGACAAGGCGGCAAAGACGACAGGCGTTAATTTTGTCGGTGGATTCAGTGCGCTTGTTCAGAAGGGTTACACGTCGGGCGATCGCAAATTAATTCGATCTATTCCTGAAGCACTTGCAACCACCGATTTTGTCTGCTCGTCAGTTAATGTCGGATCAACGCGCTCCGGTATCAATATGGATGCGGTGAAACAAATGGGCGGCATCGTCAAGGAAACGGCTGAACGTACAAAGGATCAGCAAGGTCTGGGCTGCGCAAAGCTGGTTATCTTTGCGAATGCCGTCGAAGATAATCCATTCATGGCAGGAGCTTTTCATGGAGTCGGCGAAGAGGACTGTGTTCTTAATGTCGGTGTGAGCGGCCCTGGTGTTGTGAAACGGGCGCTTGAGAAGGTGAAAGGTCAGCCATTTGATGTCGTATCTGAAACGATTAAAAAAATTGCGTTCAAGATTACGCGAATGGGCCAGTTGGTCGGACATGAGGCGTCGACTCGACTTGGTATACCATTCGGTATTGTCGATTTGTCTCTGGCCCCAACGCCGGCAGTCGGTGACTCGGTTGCCCATATTCTTGAAGAAATGGGGCTGGAGTCGGTTGGTACGCATGGAACTACAGCTGCATTGGCGTTGTTGAATGATGCAGTAAAAAAAGGCGGCGTTATGGCGTGCAGTCACGTCGGCGGTTTGAGCGGCGCATTCATTCCTGTCTCTGAAGATGCCGGAATGATACACGCTGTTGAACGAGGTGCTCTCAATTTAGAGAAACTTGAAGCCATGACGGCTGTTTGTTCTGTTGGGCTTGATATGATTGCAATTCCCGGAGATACACCGGCAGAAACGATTTCTGCGATGATTGCTGATGAAGCAGCGATTGGTGTCATTAACAATAAAACGACGGCGGTACGCGTAATTCCTGCTCTTGGTAAATCGGTTGGCGATACGGTTGAATTTGGCGGGCTGCTCGGATATGCTCCGGTTATGGATGTGAACCGCAATTCATCAGCCGATTTTATCGCACGAGGCGGCAGAATTCCGGCACCGATTCATTCCTTTAAAAATTAAAGCTTCGCTGAAGTTTGTGTTCATAAACGCCAGCAAAATAAGAAAAGAACGGAACCCTTTTTACTTAGGGTTCCGTTCTTTTTTAGTGATTAGCGGTTGTTATGATTTTGATCTTTATTCTGATCAAAGTTTTCAGCATAATTTTTCGAATCCGCATGGTCACCGGTACGTTGTGCACGTTCTCTTTCTTCTACAGAATGTTCATCAAGCGGTTCGGCAAATTCTTCATTAAATTGCTTTGCAGCTTTTTTACCTTTTTCATCTTTAAAACTCACGATGCTCACAGCTTTCTTTTTGGTTTTTGACGTTTCCGTCAAGAAGTAGTGTGAACGTATTTTAAATAATTATGCCTTTCATCATTTAAGTCAGTTCCAGCAGGCACGAAGCGAATAAAAGGATATAAAGACAGTGAATACCATATCCTAAAGCAATTACAGATAAAGGAGAGGGTAACATGAAAAGCGGACGTTTAGATGGAGTAAATTTGCAAAAAGAAATTGTCAGCAAGGATACTTATGAAAAGAAGTTAGCCAAGTACCAATTGAAGTTGTTGTCGATGCAGCATCTGCTGCTCGAACATAATTTAGGTGTGATTTTTGTCTTCGAAGGCTGGGACGCAGCAGGGAAAGGCGGTGCGATTAAACGAGCGGTGGCGAATCTTGATCCGCGAGGGGTTCGTGTCTGGCCAATTGCGGCACCCGCGCCTCATGAGAAACGGTACCATTACATGCAGCGCTTCTGGAGAAAGATTCCTCAATATGGTCAGATCGCGATTTTTGATCGATCCTGGTACGGTCGTGTTCTCGTCGAGCGCGTTGAACAGTTGGCAGAACCTAAAGAATGGAAACGTGCTTTTCAAGAAATTAACGAATTTGAAAAAGAATTGACGAATGATCGCTACATGATCGATAAATTCTGGCTGCACATTGATAAAGCGGAACAATACAAACGTTTTAAAAAACGTGAATCTGATCCGCTAAAAAAGTGGAAAATCACGGATGAGGATTGGCGAAATCGTGAAAAATGGGAGCACTATGTGACTGCAGCCGAAGAAATGTTTGATAAAACTGATACAGCCGCGGCGCATTGGCATATTATCCCTGCCAATAGCAAATGGTATGCCCGCATTGCCATTCTAAAGCAAATGACTCGATCAATTGAGAATCACTTGAAAGCAAATGGTTTTGATCTCTCAGAACTTCCTGATGTTTCAAAAATAATCAAAGATCAAACAAAATAGTTTCCAGTCACGGTACGGCATGCTTTTGCAGTTTGTCTTTTTTAAGTTATACTTTTGAGTAGAGGGTGTTGTTTGCAAGAAAAAATTGTTTTTGCACGGCACGACGGACAGGCGGGGGAGGGAACGTTTTGAGTATTTTGCAAAAGCATGCAATCATTGACATCGGATCGAATTCCATTCGACTTGTAATTATTGGCGTTGATCAGGATTATTTTTCTAAAGAACTGCTGAATTTTAAAACCGTCGCACGATTAAGCAACTACATAGATGAAAATGATCAATTAAGCAATAAAGGCGTGTCCATCCTTTTGGACGTGCTAAAAAGATTTCAGTTTATCATTGAACATGAACAAGGGGTCAGCGTTGTTGACGCTTTTGCCACGGCTGCTATGCGTAAAGCGAGAAATCGTGAAGAAGTGCTGAAGTGTGTTTACGATGAAACCGGGCTCAATGTTCGACTTCTTTCAGGGATGAAGGAAGCCTATTACGGCTATTTCGCAGTCGTTAATTCAACTTATGTAGAGAACGGGATCACGATTGATATTGGTGGAGGCAGTACGGAGGTTACCATGTTCAGGAGACGCCGGCTGATCCATTCTCACTCCTTTTCATTTGGTGCTGTCACTCTGTACCAGACCTTCTACAAAGACAATGATCCATATGCAGGAGACCGACTAGAGGCTTATATAAAGAAAGAATTCGCATCGCTTGAGTGGTTGTGCGGCAATGAGCTTCCTATTATTGGTATAGGGGGAACCGCCAGAAATTTAGCGCGTATTGACCAGATCCAGGAACATTACCCATTGGTGGGGCTCCATCAATATACAATTCCGCGTGAGCGTCTAAATCAGTTGAAAGAGAAATTGGCTTCGATGACACTTGAGGAACGTGAGAGTATGGACGGACTCTCAAAAGACCGGTCGGATATTATTTTGCCTGCATCGGCGGTTATTAATCTGCTTGTGAAACTGAATCGCGGAGACAGGTTTATGTTGAGCGGAGAGGGGTTGCGCGAAGGCGTATTCTATGAATGGGTGCTCAAACAAAGGAATGAAGAGCGTATCCCGTATGTTTTGAATGAAAGCCTGCGGCAGCTGCGGCGCAATTTTAATTTGGACAGCCGTCATACTGCGTATGTGAAGAAATTAGCGTTTCAAATCTTGGATGGCATATTGGATTTATTCAAAGGAGACGATTCAGAGGAACGCATTGCCTGGTTGCTTTCGCATAGCGCGGATCTTGCTTATTTAGGGGAATTTATAAATAATGAATCCAGCAGTGCACAAACCTTTTATTTACTGACTAATATGAACATTAATGGGATCAGCCACCGCGACCGCCTGGCTGTAGCGCTGATCGCTTCGTTTAAGAATCGGTCGAATCTCAGCGACTTTGCCAAGTCGTTCCAGCAAATGGCAACCAAAGAAGACATGAAACTGTATGAGACACTCGGCGCTGTGTTGCGTCTCGCACATGATTTCGATCGTACAAAATTGCATGTCGTCAATCGATTAACGCTCAAACAGACGAAGAAAAAGCAGCTTCAGTTGACTGCCTATTATCATGATGATGCCTATTTTGAAGAACAAGCTGCACAAAGACATAAAAAACATCTTGAGCGGGCATTAAAGACGTCAGTGATGATTCAATTCAAAAATGCGGATGAATAGGGCTTGTCAAGCTTTTCAATAAGGTGGAAAATGGTAGACAAAAGAAGACAATGAGAAGGGGTTTTTTATGGCTATTTTAGTATTGGGCGGCGCCGGATACATTGGTTCGCACGCGGTTTATCAACTCATCGATGCCGGCGAGGATGTGGTTGTTGTCGACAACTTGCAGACCGGTCATAAGGATGCACTTCATCCGAACGCAAAATTTTATCAAGGAGATATTCGCGACAAGACGTTCTTGGATTCTGTATTTAAGAAAGAAAATATTAAAGGCGTCATTCATTTTGCCGCCAATTCTTTAGTCGGCGAATCGGTTGAGAAGCCGCTGAAGTATTTCAATAATAATGTCTACGGGATGCAAATTCTTTTGGAAGTTATGAACGATAATAACGTGAAACACATCGTATTTTCTTCAACTGCGGCAACATACGGCGAACCGGAAGTTGTTCCGATTACCGAAGACATGCCGACGCAGCCGACCAATCCATACGGCGAAACCAAGCTTACAATGGAAAAGATGATGAAATGGTGTGATCGTGCGTATGGCATGCGATTTGTTGCCCTTCGTTACTTCAATGTTGCCGGCGCAAGTAAAGGCGGATCAATTGGGGAGGATCACCATCCGGAAACACACTTAATTCCGATTGTTCTCCAGGTTGCTGCCGGTGAGCGTGACCATATCTCCATTTTCGGCGATGATTATGCAACCAAAGATGGGACCTGCGTCCGTGATTATGTGCACATTGAGGATCTGATCGCCGCACATCGCCTGGCACTTCGCTATCTGTTTGACGGCGGCAAGAGTGATGTATTCAACCTTGGCTCAAGTGAAGGATTTTCGGTTAAGGAAATTATTGAGGCGGCAAGAAAAGTTACCGGAGAGGCTATTCCTGCTGAACTGGCTCCAAGACGTGCGGGAGATCCGAGCACGCTGATCGCTTCCCCTGAAAAGGCAAAGCGTGTGCTTGGTTGGAACCCGAAACACACGAACATTCCTGAAATACTTGCCGATGCCTGGGCTTGGCACAGCAGCCACCCAAAAGGTTACGCGACAACCGTTGAATCGGCTAAGTAATTAAGAATAGCAGCTTGTTTGTGGAACTATATGGAACTTAACGACAAAGTTTTGACACATTCGCGATTTCGCGGTACAATCGTATCACTAACCAATTGAATACTTCTTATCCAGAGCGGCGGAGGGACTGGCCCGATGAAACCCGGCAACCAAATGAAAATTTAGGTGCCAATTCCTGCAGAATCCATTTGGATTTTGAGAGATAAGAGAAGATATGAACGGATCAGGCTTCTCTCTTCTCGAGGGAAGCCTTTATTAGTTCCGAGCTCTTCATAAATTAGGAAAACTGGATGATTGGAAAAGCCTTCGGTTAGAAATCAGAGTATTCTTATATACAAACAGGAGGAAGCAAACATTGAAAAAGATTACTGCAGTTATCTCAGCGTTTTTAGCATTTTCTTTAATTTTTGTTTTGGCCGCTTGCGGCAATAGTTCTTCAAAGGAATTGAGTGAAAAGGAAATTACGGTCGGTGTGACCGGCGGTCCTCACCAACAAGTAATGGAACAAGTCGTTAAGTTGGCGAAAAAAGACGGATTGACAATTAAATTGAAAGTATTCAACGATTACAATCAGCCGAATATTGCACTGAACGATAAAGATCTGGATGCGAACAGCTACCAGACGCTCCCATTCCTCAAGGATCAGATTAAAAATAAAAACTATAAAATTACTGATGTGTTCAAAACCGTGGCCTTTCCAATGGGGATCTACTCGAAAAAAATTAAAAGTCTTAAAGATTTGAAAGACGGCGACAAGATTGCAGTACCGAATGACCCGGCTAACGAGCTCCGCGCTTTGCAATTATTTGAGAAGGCCGGCGTTATTAAACTGAAGAAGGGTGCTGGGATTACATCAACGAAACGCGACGTGGTCAGCAATCCCAAACATCTGAAGATTATCGAATTGGATGCCGCACAGCTTCCGGCACAACTTGGTGAAGTTACTGCATCCGCAATTAATACCAACTTTGCGATGGGCGCAGGTCTTACAGTGTTGAAGGATTCTATTTTCCATGAACCGCTTGAAAACAACCCGTACCCTAACTATTTTGTTGTCCGTACCGATAATAAGAATGATAAAGTAGTCAAGCAGCTGAAGAAATACTATCAATCGAAGGAAGTCAAAGCATACATTAAGAAACAGTTTGGCGGTTCCGTAGTTCCTGCTTGGTAAGGAGGAAGCATCTTGATTAAATTACAGCATGTGTCAAAAACGTTTCGTGTTGGAAAGAACAAGATTGAGGCCTTGAAGGACGTTTCCCTTGAGGTAAACAAAGGTGAAATTTTTGGTGTTATCGGTTTCAGCGGTGCCGGAAAGAGTACACTGATCCGTTGTGTAAACCTGCTTGAGCGGCCAACAAACGGGCAGGTGTTTGTCGATGATCAGGATGTTTTGGAGCTGAATAAAAAAGGCTTGCGGCAATTAAGACGTAAAATCGGTATGATTTTTCAAGGTTACAATTTGCTTGAGACAGCGAATGTCTATGACAATGTTGCAACGCCGCTAAAATTGGAAGGCGTGCCGAAAGAAGAAATTAAGAAGCGCACCGAAAAGTACTTAGAGATTGTCGGATTGTCAGATCGGCAGAGTGCTTTTCCGAGCCAATTATCCGGAGGCCAAAAACAGCGTGTGGCCATTGCCCGCGCGCTCGCTCATGAACCGGAAGTGCTGCTCAGCGATGAGGCAACGAGTGCACTGGATCCGAATACAACCGAGGCAATTCTTGAATTATTGCTCAAGGTCAATAAGGAACTGGGCATTACTATTTTCCTGATCACTCATGAGCTGAACGTTATTCAGCGTATTTGTGATCGTGTGGCCGTTATGGAAGACGGCAGAATTGTGGAACAAGGTTCGGTTGTCGATGTGTTTACGCAACCGCAGCAGCCGATGACCAAGCAATTCATCAGCACGGAATCCAAGTTTCAGATTCCGGACTCGGTGAAGAACGATTTACTTAAATCGGGCCGATTGGTCAAACTGACCTTCTTAGGAGAATCATCGAAGGATCCGGTACTAGCGACACTTGCTAAGCAGTATGATGTCTTGCCAAGTATTATTGCCGGCGGCATTGATCAATTGAAGAATCAGTCGGTCGGCAAGCTGCTCGTCCATTTGAAAGGCGATAAGGCAAAAATTGAGACGGCGATCGGCTTTCTTCGGGATCAGGATGTTCTTGTGGAAGAGGTGAAGGACTAATGGCAGACTTTATCAATGAATGGGGCAGCGCAATTTGGGAAGGGTTCATCCAGACCACACAGATGACGCTGATTTCACTCGCCTTTTCAATTCTGATCGGGCTGCCGCTTGGCGTGCTGCTTGTTCTGACACGGAAAGGCGGACAATGGGACAATGTTGCGGTTTTCACGATCGTGAACTCATTAATTAACGTCATTCGATCGATTCCGTTCATTATCCTGCTCTTCTTCCTGCTTCCGTTTACGAAGACATTGGTTGGTACGACGATTGGTGTGAAAGGTGTTATTGTTCCGCTCGTCGTTGCATGTGCACCGTACATTGCTCGACTTTTGGAAACAGCAATGCTTGAGGTCAGCAAAGGCATCATTGAAGCGTATCAGTCCATGGGTATTTCCACCCCGAAAATTATCTGGCATGTCATTATTCGTGAAGCACGTTCATCGATCATTCTCGGTCTAACGATTGCGGTGATCGGATTGATCGGCGAAACAGCGATGGCCGGATTTGTCGGTGCCGGAGGACTTGGTGACTTGGCGTACCAGTTCGGCTATGTGCGATTCCAACCGGATGTAATGTACGCGGTTATTATTATCTTGATTGTCATTGTTCAGATTATCCAATCACTGGGTAATGTCATTGCGAGAAAATTGAAGAAAAATTAATAAAGCGGTCGGCACAAACGATTTTTGTTCATCCCGTTTGACTGCCGCTTTTTCTTTATCTATAATGTTAAATATAATTAACATTATGTATAGATGATTAAACATTGGATGTGCTGAACGCCATGCATTTAGTAAATCGAGTCAAGGAATTGAGAGCGCGATATAACTGGACACAATCGGAACTGGGCGAGAGAGTCGGTGTGACGAGGCAAACGATTGCCTCCATTGAAAAAGGGGATTACGTCCCTTCGCTCCTTCTCGGTCTGCAGCTCTGTGATGTATTTAGGTTGCGCATGGAGGATGTTTTTGAACTGGAGAAAGGAGCGGATAAAGAATGAAACGTTTGTGGTTTTCTCTAATGATGTCGATCTGCACCATTATCGCATTCGGACTGGCAATGATTCCATTAATTCAACTGACAAACGGACTGGCGGATTTGATTCGTAATGATGCAAGCGGTTTTTCAGTAGAAATAAAAGTGGTTTGGTTTCTTCCGGTGGTTCTATTAGCGATCATCGAAGCAATCGATTGTTTATGGAATAAACGAAAAAACAAATCATCATTTTGGATCTATCCGCTCGTTAATCCATCAGATGATGAACGTGAGCGAGCCATCACAGCTAAAGCTTCACATGACGCTTTTTTCACGATTTGGGCGGTGGCACCAATTTGTGCGGGCTTGATGTGCTTCTATCCATTGTTCACAGATGTTTTTTCGATTTATCCGATGGTTGTCGTGCTTATCATTCCCTTTGTTCAGGTAACTGTGTACTATCTGAAAATCAGAAGAATATATATGTGATCCATTATTGATAGGGAGGTTGTGATCTTTTGAATCGTGAAAAAATTGACTGGCTCATTACAACGGTACTTCAGTGGACACTGAATCTTGTTCTTCTTGCACTTGCTGCTGTTTTATGTGTCGCATTGATCAAGGAAACGTATCAATTTTTTACCTATCTTTTTTTAAGTGAGAACGCCTCCTACTATCATCTATTAGAAGGTATTCTCGTATTTTTCCTATACTTTGAATTTATCGCGTTAATCATCAAATATTTTCAAGCACATTATCATTTTCCGCTGCGCTATTTCATCTATATTGGTGTAACGGCAATTGTCCGATTAATCATCGTTAGTCACGACCATCCGCATTCCGTTCTGCTGTATGCAATTGCCATTCTGGTGCTGGTCGGCGCGCTGTATATTGCCAATACGAAAATGCTCAGACGGGAGTGAAAATGACGTCTCTATACGGATCACTTCAAAAATAATGCATTATTCAATGGCCATATCAATGCATGTCTGCTGGCTATTGAAATTCTCAGATACTTAAGGTATGGTTTTGTTGAGAGACTATAAACGGAATATCTGTGAATAGCCAATATACGTAACGATAAGGAGTAGACAAAATGGGAAAAGTGCTTGTTTTCGGGCATAAAAGTCCTGATACCGATGCGATTTGCTCGGCAATCGCATTCGCTGATCTGAAGAATAAACTTGGTGAAGATGTAGAAGCAGTTCGTCTGGGTGATTTGAATGGTGAGACGGAGTATGTGCTGAAGCATTTTCAAATTGAAGCACCGCGTCTGGTAAAGACCGTTGCCAATGAAGTACCGGCCGTTTATCTGGTTGACCATAATGAGCGGGCACAAAGTGCTGACGACATCGAAAAAGTTGACGTTCTCTCTGTTGTCGATCATCACAGAATCGCTAATTTCGAAACGAAAGCGCCGCTTTATTATCGGGCAGAACCAGTAGGCTGCACAGCGACGATCATCAACAAGTTGTACAAGGAAGCCGGAGTACCTGTATCCAAAACGATTGCCGGAATCATGTTGTCGTCAATCATTTCTGATACACTGTTGTTCAAATCGCCGACCTGCACAGAAGAAGATGTGAAAGCGGCAAAGGAGCTTGAAACGATTTCCGGTGTTGATACTCAGGCCTATGGATTGGACATGCTTAAAGCAGGAACCAACATTGCTGACAAATCAGCTGAAGAGTTGATTTCCATTGATGTGAAGCCGTTTGAAATGGGCAAATATGCTGTGAAAATCGCTCAGGTCAACGTTGTGGATACAAATGATGCACTTTCTCGTCAGGCGGAGCTCGAAGCTGCAATCAACAAGGAAATTGATACGAATAATCTTGATTTGTTCGTACTTGCAGTGACCAATATTCTGACCAGTGATTCCGAAGCACTGATCCTTGGAAAAGCAGCAACGGCAGCTGAGGCAGCCTTCAAGGTAACCTTGGACAATAATGTAGCTACACTTAAAGGTGTTGTTTCACGCAAGAAACAAATTGTACCTGTACTCACCGAAGAACTGACAAAATAATTTGATTCAAATTAATTGGCAAAGAGCTGTCCTCTTTGCTTATTTACAAGATAAGAAAGTATAGGATTTTGCCCCATATTTAAACGAATAAGCCAGTGTCTCGGACGAGAATCAAAGCGGAGGTACGAATGCGCCTGCGGGTGCGGCCCTGTTGATCGCGTGCCGGCGAGAGAGAACCCTT
>NZ_JANFOJ010000014.1 GCF_024385605.1 Sporolactobacillus sp. STSJ-5
ACTTACCCTGATCGCTCAACCGATAAGTGCGGATTGGAATTCAGCATCTTATGACCTTATCGTCGTATCAGCAAGACAAAACGATATACTTTCTTTACCTGTAAGAAAAACCGGGCAAAAAGCGCCCGGTCTTTAATCTCCAGCCATGTGTGATTGGTTTGTGTCTTTACAGTGTTGAATCATCGCTTCGGTTGCTCGCATCAACTGAGCGCGACCGCGGGCGCACCGCGAACCTCCTCAGACAAGCAGAAATCTGCGGGGTCTCGCTGGCACCTGATCCTGCAGGCGTCTCGCACCTCTGCTTTGATTCTCGGCCAAGACACTGGTTTATTCGTTTAAATACGGGGCAAATTCTTATACTTTCTTTACTTGCAAAAAAAACCAGAAGCGAATCCGTCAACACAAAACGGCTCGCTTCTGGTTTTTTTAGACATATTTTTTTAATGATTGAATCAGCTAATGCTTGATTCTTGCTGTGGCTTTGAAGGAGTAGCTGATTCTTTAGCTTGACACTCCGGACAAACGCCGTAAATTTCAAGACGATGATGGTCCACTTTGAATCCGGTAACCTGTGCAGCCAGTGCTTCTACTTCATCAAGTGCCGGGTAAAAGAAATCGACGATTTTCCCGCATTTACTGCAGATCACATGATAGTGGCGCTTGGTTGAAAAATCGAAGCGGCTGGAAGCATCGCCATAGGTAAGTTCTTTGACTAAGCCGGTTTTTTTAAATACGCGTAAATTATTATATACAGTCGCAACACTCATATTAGGAAATTTGTGTTCAAGCGCTTTATAGATTTCATCCGCTGTAGGATGTGAATCTGAAAAGACTAGATATTCAAGAATCGCATGACGCTGCGGTGTAATGCGTACACCAGAGCTCTTTAGCATCTCAATCGCGTGATCTACTTTTAACATATTATCGCTCATCGTCATGCACCTCACTTTCAAAGATAGTGATTATTAAAATCAATTATCAGATTACAATGGTTATAATTATATTTTTAGTTTACATGGTTAAAGCTTGTCCTGTCAATGTTCAGTACTTGCTAAAGTCTAGAGAGCATTCACCTTATATTTTGCCACATTCACTCTGTTACATGCATCTAATCGAAAAAATTAAGCGGGCAATGAGATCCGCTTCTAGATTACGGAAGAACATTTACCGATTAAATGGTGTTTGAAAGTGCTCGAATGACCTGCTTTGATGACCGCACGCCATTCAGCCGATATTAAGCAAAAAAATCAGGATCTTGAAACACCTGATTTTTTCATTTAAGTATTCTGTTTGAGAATTACTTTACTTCATTATATGAGCTGTTCTTTAATGTACTGATACACTTCTTCAACATGTCCCGCAACTTTTACCTTCGGCCAGACTCTACTGATGGTCCCTTCTTTATCAATAACAAAGGTGGAACGAACAATCCCCATTGCTTTTTTCCCAAACATGTTCTTCAGTTGCCAGCTTCCGTACGTTTCGGCAATTTGATGATCAGGATCAGATAAAAGTGTGAAGGGCAGCATATGCTTTTCGGCAAATTTTTGGTGTTTTTCGATTGGATCAGGGCTGATTCCGAGAACGACGGTATTGAGTTTTTCAAAACGGCTGTTTTGATCACGGAAATCACACGCTTCCGTTGTGCACCCTGGAGTCATGTCTTTCGGATAAAAATACAGGACAACATTTTTTCCCTTAAAATCAGATAGAGATACTTCCATTCCATTTGTCTCTTGTAATGTAAAGTCAGGTGCTTTCGTTCCTGCTTCCAACATTGTGATCAATTCCTTTCAGTCAATTCGTTTGCGAAGGTCAAAGTCCGTTCATTTCTTAAAGATGCACGAAATGATCCGCTTTATTTCAATAGAGAAGATACTTGTACCAGTTAAATCATACCCCGATCAGACAGTAAAGTGAACTTATGCGCTTCTGCAATCACCGCAATCAGGCGGTCACTCACTAAAAATGGTAGAATAAGAAGGTAAAATCGTCTAAATGTAGGTGATCATATGGATATAAGAAGTATTACACGGAGAATAGAAAACGACGGTTCAATTATCGGCGAAGATACGGCGAAAAAATCGGCGGTCATTCTGCCACTGATTCATAAGGACAATACATGGCATATTCTTTTGGAAATTCGTGCTGCGCAATTAAAGCGGCAGCCTGGAGATATTTGTTTTCCCGGAGGACGCAGTGAAAAAATTGATGGTTCCATGCATGCTACTGCCATACGTGAAACATGCGAAGAATTAGGAATCCAAAAAGAATCCATTAACGTCATCGGTCAAATGGGCACATGCATCGCGACCTCTGAATTATTCATTTATCCATTTGTCGGTGTCATTGACTCGTCTGAAACACTTAATCCCAACCCTGGTGAGGTTCAGGAACTATTTACAATACCGCTCCCATGGCTCATGAAACAGATCCCCGAAAAACACTCGCTCATTTTTTCCGTGGATAAAAATGCAGAATTTCCGTTCGAACGGATTGTATCAGGAAAAAATTATGCATTTCGTAATATGCAAATTACTGAACCTTTTTACGACTATCAAGGAAAAACAATTTGGGGACTCACCGCACGCATCCTCGAACATTTTGTGTTTTTGATGAACCATCGCATGTTTGATTAATTTCTCATTAAGGTTCATTGCTTGTCATTTATTTACTTGTATTGGATACTTGAGTGAGAAATGTCACTTTATTGGTTAGAGGAGAGATCGGTACAATGAATATTACTACTTCAGAAAAACTCTATGCAGAAGCGCTTGAGCATATTGTCGGAGGCGTTAACAGTCCTTCGCGTTCTTATGCCGCGGTCGGCGGGGGTGCCGCGGTGTTCATGAAAAAAGGAAAAGGTGCATATTTCTGGGACGAAGACGGGAATCGTTACATAGACTATTTAGCTGCTTACGGACCAATTATTACCGGATTCGCTCACCCGCACATCACCGAAGCAATCAAAAAGCAAGCTGAACTCGGCGTTCTGTACGGCACACCGACGAAATTGGAAACTGAACTTGCCGTTATGCTGAAGAAGGCCATTCCTTCCTTAGACAAGGTGCGCTTCACCAATTCAGGTACGGAATCGGTGATGACAACTGTCCGTGTGGCTCGTGCATACACAGGAAGAAAGATTATTTTAAAATTTTCAGGAAGCTATCACGGACATTTTGACCTCGTTCTTGTTGCAGCAGGCTCAGGCCCTTCCACCCTTGGCTCTCCAGATTCGGCCGGTGTAACGGAAAGTACGGCTCATGAAGTCATCACAGTTCCATTTAATAATGTGGACACACTCCAGCAAGCGTTCGACAAATGGGGCTCGGATATCGCAGGCGTGCTTGTTGAACCAATCGTCGGCAACTTCGGGATGGTTATGCCTCAGCCAGGCTTCCTTGAAGCGGTTAATGAAATCGCCCATCAGTTCGGTTCAGTCGTGATCTACGATGAAGTCATTACGAACTTCCGATTCATGTACGGCGGCGCACAAAACTATCTCGGTGTGACCCCGGATCTCACGGCAATGGGCAAGATTATCGGCGGCGGACTGCCAATCGGTGCTTACGGCGGCAAAAAAGAAATTATGGATGAAGTTGCACCGCTTGGTCCGGCCTATCAGGCAGGAACTATGGCAGGAAATCCGCTTTCCATGGCGAGTGGCATCGCATGTTTGGAAGTACTTCAAACACCGGGGATTTATGAACGAATGGACCGTCTCGGAAAGAAGCTGGAAGACGGAATGCACACGATCAACGAAAAATACCGTCTCCCAATAGCGATCAATCGTATTGGCGGAGCGATGACGCTGTATTTTTCCGATCATGAAATCACAAACTACGAAGAAGCAAAAGCAACCGACAGCGAAATGTTCGGACGTTTCTTCAAATACATGCTGGAGAAGGGCATTAATTTAGCACCTTCGAAATATGAAGCATGGTTCTTGACGACCGAACACAGTGAACAAGATATTGACGATACACTGGAAGCTGTTGATTATGCTTTCGCTCAGCTCGCCAAGTCTTAATGTATTTATAAGAGGAGAGCGGCCTGAGCCGCTCTTTTTTTCTTAAGATAAGGAGGAGAAACACCATGCATCTGGGTGCCCGCAGTCTGAAAACCGGCGTTGCCGTAACTGTTGCATTAATGACCGCTTTAGCATTTGGGATGACTCCACCGATCATGGCCGGAGTCGCTGCTGCCATGACGACACGACCATCGGTCCAACGCTCCATTCGGGCGATGGTCCAGAACATCTACGGCAATTTCATCGGTGCGCTCATTGCGGTTGCCGCGGTCATCATTTTCGGCGACACATCAATTGTCGTCGGACTGACCGTCGTCTTTGTTATCTTAATCCATCTTAAATTCGGATTGCATCGGACACTCACCTTAACGATGGTGACCGTCATTTTCATCATGTCGAGCGGAATGAGCGGCGGCAACGAGTTCCTTCTTGAAGGGGTTCGACGGTTCTCCATGATTTGCATTGGTGTTGTTTCTGCGACATTAGTTAATTTGCTGATCTTCCCGCCTCATTATGAAAAGACTCTTTATGAACAAATTCTTGATCAAACCACGCAGCTTTTTAAGTGGACGCGGCTGCTCAGCGGAGGAACTTCAGATAATACGAAGATTAAAACTGAACTAGCTGCTTTCGACAGCAGAAAGCTGAAAATCGAAAATTATTACCACTGGTATAAGGAAGAACGTGTTTTCAGGAAAAAAGCGATGCCGGTGAAACTGCGGCGTACGGTTATCTTTCGTGAAATGATCACCGCAACGCGATTGCTCCATCAAGCCTTGAATGAGCTGGACCGCAATGAAAATGCTTTTCGGCTCCTACCGGATCAATTTCGGGAAACACTCAGAATTCAGTTAAGCGGATTAATGACATTTCATGAGCGCGTGCTGCTCAAATTTGACGGCAAAATTAGGGGAAAACGACATGAGGAGCAGGCAAAAAAAGATTATCAGCATCGCACCGATCTTGCCAATTCCTTTTTTTCCTTCTTCTCGCAAACTAACAACGATGAATGGCTCGACATTCTTCCACTTTTGTCAACAATCATTGATTACAGTCAGCATGTTGAACATCTCGACCTTCTCGTCAACAGCTATCAGTCGTTTCACAAGAAGTCGAATCAGATTCGATAAATTCATCTAAATCTTCATACTCATATTATGCAAAAAAGGAACGGCTCCAAGGACCGTTCCTTTTTCTTTTCTCACATTGGACTTTAATTCACCTGGATTGGTCTGAACTTTTCTCAGATTCTATTGATTTTTTCCAGATATTTACTGATCTTTGCCTGGACTAACGGTTCGCAAGTGCGCAAATGGGGTTGCAGCCTTGTTTTGCTTTCAAGTTGTAGCATGACTAAGTCCAAAGACTTAGCTCAAGATACAGCTTCGGCTCATTATCTGCACATCGCCTTTTTTATATGATTAGGACATAGAAAGGAGGATCACATACATGAAAAAATTTGCCTTGTTTCTGCTTGGAGCCGTCAGCTTGATCGTCCTGCTTACTCAGTTGGGATCCATGGTTGGTTTAATTGTCAGTCTGGCTGTCCTGTACTTTGCATTTAAGAAGTTCAACAAAGCCGCTTCCACCGGAGGAAAAGTGCTTTGGGCGATCGTGGGGATTATTGCCCTGTGCTTCTCAATTGGCAATGTTCCTGCCATCATCGGCATCATCGCACTTGCCGGTCTCTACTTTGTATACAAAACGTGGAAGAATGAAAAACCAGTGATTGTCGAACCGCGCGACCCATTTGATCACTTCGAGAAAGAATGGAAGGAATTCCGCTAAATTTTTATACGATCTTAGCTTGTGATTGTGTAACAAATACATCAAATAAAAGGAGCAACCCATAATGAGCAATCTATTTACTCGTCTGAAAGACTCAATCTCTGCCGATCTGAACGACATGCTCGACCAGAAAGAGCAAAAAAATCCAATTGCAACACTAAATCAGCACTTGCGCCGCTGTGAGGCTGAAGTAAAGCGGGTACGCCAATTAATTGACCGACAGTATCTGCTCAAGGATCAGTTTATTAAGGAGTATCATGAAGCCTCTGAGATGGCTGCGAAAAGAAAGCATCAGGCTGACATCGCCGAACGCGCCGCGGAGACAGAATTATACACTTTTGCATTAAAAGAACATGAGGATTATGCACAGAAAACAGAGCAACTGAAAAATGCCTACGAAACGACCGTCAAACAGCTTGATCAGCTGGAACAGAATTACGCAGAAATGAAACGAAAATTAAAGGATATGTATTTAAAACGCATGGAGCTGATGAGCCGTGAGAACATTGCCAATGCGAATCACCGCATGAACTCAATCATTCAGCCAGAGCGGGCATTTGGGCAATCGTTTTCCAAATTTGAGGAAAGCGAAATGTATCTCGAACAGCTTGAACAAAAGGTGAACACCAATTATCATCAGAATACGATTGATGCCCGAATTCGCGAAATCGAGCGCGAACTTGAAAAAGGCAAAACCAATTGAGGAAACAGTACGGTCTAGCTTGTCCCACATAACGATGCTAAAATGGAAAAAGGTGCGATGAACGCCTTTTTCTTATCTACATAATTCAGCTGAACTGCAACACGAAAGGCAGATGATCCAACATGTTTGAGCAACTGAAAAATGATAAATACAGCTGGCTCATTATTGTCTGCCTGTTTCTCATTATTCTCCAAACGCTGTTCGACGGATGGGGTTTCCTATTCCCTGCTGTACTATTCGGTGCAATGCTTTACTATGGACGAAACAACAAGCACTCGCGAAAAGGAAAAATTCTGTTCTGGATCGGCGTGATCGGACTTGTATTCACCATTTTTAATCTGCTTGTTTTTAAATTCATTATCATCGCTTTATTTATCTGCTTTGTTATCGATTTCATTCAAAGGAAAAAAAGTCCAAAGCAGATTACACCCGACTTTGATCATCCTTCTGCTTTTGAAGACAAAGTAACGATTCTCTCAGGGCTGCTCAAAAATAAATGGTTCGGCCACCAAGAAACCCCTGACCAAGGCTATGAATGGCAGGATATCAACATCCAAACTGGTGCCGGTGACACAATCATTGATCTCAGCCAAACGATCCTCCCGAAAAAGGAATCGATTATCTTTATACGCCATCTTGCAGGGAGAGTGCGTATCCTCGTTCCTTACGGTGTTGAGGTTGCCATGCACTACTCAATTGTGCTTGGGCAAGTCGATTTCTTCGATCATCATGAAAGTCAGTTGATTCATGAATCGAGAATCATACAATCTGACGGTTATGATCAAGCAGAGCAAAAAGTTAAACTGATGATTTCTGCAGTTGCCGGAAGTCTGGAGGTGCTGCGCGTATGACCGCAGTCAAAAGGCAAATGATCGTCGGCATCTGTTTTTCACTTGTTTGCTTAATCCTCTTTTCTTCAGTATTCTTTATTGCCTTCCCTCCTTCTAAGTGGTCATTGCTCTGGAATCAGCAGGTGTGGCATCTGCCCTTTGCTTTTATCGTGCCGATTCTGGCGCTCTTTATCGGAGGTGTCGCCGGCCTGATTTCCGGTTTGTACTGGCGCAGGCAACTCGTCATTGTCAGCGATACACTCGATGGCGCCATGCAAGGAAAAGAGGCAGGCGGTGACAACGTCTATTCCTGTGACGTGCAGCCGATTATTAACCGTACGCAGCAGATCAGTTCCAAAATCAATGAATTGACACAGCTGGCGCAGCAGGCTGCAAATGATAAATCGGAAATTGAGGAGAAGGCGATCCAGAAAATTGTTTCTGAAGAACGCAATCGTCTTGCCCGCGAACTGCACGACTCTGTGAGTCAGCAATTGTTTGCTGCATCGATGCTTATGTCGACAATTAACGAGTTGCGGCCAGTATCGGATGATATGGAAAGTCGTCAATTGAAGCTAGTTGAACAGACGATTCATCAGTCCCAGCTCGAGATGAGGGCACTCTTCCTCCATCTACGGCCGGTACAACTTCATGGAAAAGCATTTAAACAAGGAGTGGAGGAATTACTTCTCGAACTCAAGCAAAAAGTTCTGCTCAACATCAATGCAACGATCGAACCGATTAAACTGGAACGCGGTATCGAAGATCAACTGTTCCGTATTCTGCAGGAGACGGTGTCGAATACCCTGCGCCATGCCAAGGCACAGAATCTGGACGTGCTGTTCATTCGACGTGAAGGATTCGTCATTCTGCGCGTTACTGATGACGGGGTCGGCTTTAAAGCACAAGCGACAAAACCAGGTTCATACGGTCTGCAGAATATGAAAGAGCGTGCTGCACAGATCGGCGGTCAAATTAAATTAGTGAGCGTTCCCGATAAAGGAACGAGTTTGGAAATTAAAGTGCCCATAATCGAAAGGGATGAAAACAATGATTAACGTTGTTTTTGTTGATGATCATGAAATGGTACGCATCGGCGTATCCGCTTATTTATCAGCACAGCCGGATATCCAGGTGGTTGGAGAGGCTGATAACGGTCGTGAAGCTATTGACTTAGTTTTGAAATTGAAGCCGGATATTATTTTGATGGATCTGGTCATGGAGGAAATGGACGGCATCGAAGCAACAAAACAGATTGTGGAAAAATGGCCGGAGGCAAAAATTATCATTGTTACAAGTTTCCTTGATGATGATAAGGTCTATCCTGCGATTGAAGCCGGAGCTACGAGTTATCTTCTTAAAACATCCAAAGCAAGTGACATCGCCAAAGCGATCCGTTCAACGTACAATGGTCATTCCGTACTCGAACCTGAGGTTACGGAGAAAGTAATGTCTCGGATGAAAAAGAACCAAAATAAAGCACTGCATGACGACTTAACCAACCGTGAAATGGAAGTTCTGCTGCTCATGGCCAGTGGTAAAAGCAATCAGGAAATTGCTGATGACCTTTTTATTGCTTTGAAAACCGTCAAAGTGCATGTCAGCAATATTCTAAGCAAACTTGAGGTACAAGATCGTACGCAGGCTGTCATTTATGCATTCCAGCATAAGTTGTGTCAATAACATGGATTGGCTCATTCGTGAAAAACCGAGCAAAGCGCCCGTTCATTACTCCCGCAGGACGTGATGGCTTTCGCGTTGCGTACAGGACGTACTTTCAAAGGATGTGATGGCTTTCGCGTTGCATACAGGACGTATGCGTATTTAGCGAAAGCTCCTTTACACGTGCGAAGGTTCCCTCATCTCACTTCAGTTTCATTAAACATTCTGGTCCTTCATTAAGTAATGAGCAAAATAAGCGGAATTTTTCCGCTTATATGCACCATGGGGCTTGTTTGGCGGGTAAATAAGGGTAATTTATCCGCTTATGTAAAGAAAAACCCTTCATTTTCACTTTTTTCGATTCGATAAGCGGAATTTCTCCGTCTATTTAAGCTATTTTTTCGTTCATTTTCCAATTAAGCGGAGATTTTCCGTCTATTAATCAGATTAGTCTC
This sequence comes from Sporolactobacillus sp. STSJ-5, assembly GCF_024385605.1. Classification (GTDB taxonomy): domain Bacteria; phylum Bacillota; class Bacilli; order Bacillales; family Sporolactobacillaceae; genus Sporolactobacillus. Next base: position 9,469 of record NZ_JANFOJ010000014.1, read on the forward strand.
TTAACCTGATCGCCCAACCGATAAGTGCGGATTGGGAATCTGCATCTTATGATCATATCGTCGCACCAGCAAAGCAAAACGCCTTGTCCATTGTCTGGACAAGGCGTTTTCCGTGCGTAAGGTGATTACTGCTTATTTTGCTGCGACTTCTGGTTTTGCTGGCGAACTTCTTGTGCATTTGTTTCACTGCCATATTCGCCGCTGAACTGTCCGTTTTGAGATTGGGCATTTTGTTTCTTTACTTGTTCCGCATCTGTGCCCGCATTCATCTTCTTAGCCATTGAGTATCACCTCCACCACACTACTCTAACCAAAAAGGTTAAATATTATGTATGAACGTGTCGATTATTTTTTATCCACTCAATCACTTTTTGGTGAGAAACCGGAAACGGGTAACTTTCAAGCTCGTCCAAGCCTGCCCAACGCTGCCGTTCCCTCAATTGATTATGAGCAGAACTTTTTCCTATGCGAAGAGTCAAATCCCATATTAGATGTGAGAAACGATGCATATATGAAAAAGTCTGTTCAGCAGGCGATACCTCGCAGCCGTATCGATCCTGAACATAGCTTTCTTGCTGCTCGCTGTCTTCATACTCGTCAAGCGCCATCATTGGAAATTGCCATAAACCGGCCAGCAATCCTTTATCAGGTCTGCGTTCAATCAGGTAGCGTCCCTGCTCATCTTGAATCAGCAGAACAGCATAATGCAGCAATCTTGGCTTGGCTTTTCCGCTTTTCACCGGATATTCCAGTTGTGCACCTTCATCATAAGCCAGACAATAGCGGTGAATCGGACATTCGGGGCAATCCGTGTTTTTCGGCCGACAGATCGTTGCACCAATATCCATAAGCGCTTGATTAAATGCCGCAGGCTCAGTTTCAATAATTAATTCACTCGCCAATTTTTCGAATTTCTTTCTTGTCTTTTGCTTGGCGATATCATCATCAATTAAGAATACTCGAGAAAGAACACGCATCAAATTTCCGTCGATTGCGGGCTCAGGTTCATTGTATGCAATACTGAGCAGAGCCGCGGCTGTGTAGGGTCCGATACCGGTAATGGATAATAATTCGTCTTTTTTGTTTGGGAGCGTGCCGTTATATTTCTCAACCACCTCACGGACGCCGTGCTGAAGATTGCGCGCACGTGAATAATAGCCAAGTCCTTCCCAGCATTTCAGAACCTCCTGCTCCGGTGCTTCGGCAAGTGCATCCGGCGTCGGAAAACGGCTGATAAATTGGTTATAATAAGGAATGACCGTGTTCACCTGTGTTTGTTGAAGCATCACTTCTGAAATCCAAATATAGTAAGGATTGTTTGTTTCTCGCCAGGGCAGCCTGCGCCCTTGACTGTGAAACCAATCCAGTAAGTCATGATTAAAGTGCTTGATTTCTTGGGCATTCACTACGGTTCAACCTTTCTTATGTCATTTTCAATCAAAATTGCCATAAATATCCCTTTCATTATCCTTGATTTTGTGTGACAATGAAAGCAGATTCACTTGATCTTTGGTGCCATTGAAAAAAGAAGCTTTGTTCAAAAGGGAGGACAATCTTTTTCATGGATACAGCGACACATATTGTTATGGGATTCGGGTTAGCCGGATTGGCAACACTCGATCCGCTCGTCGCCCAAAGTCCGCTGACTTATCAGGCGGTAATGATCGGCGTTGTAGCAGGTTCAGTAATTCCCGACATTGATACGGTTCTGAAATTAAAAGATAATGCTGCGTATATTCGCAATCATCGCGGCATGACACACTCGCTTCCGGCAACATTGCTTTGGCCATTCATTTTAGCAGCCATTATCCTTGCACTTGTTCCCGGTTCAAACGCGAGCCAATTGCTGATATGGACGCTTGCTGCAGTTTCCATTCACGTCTTTGTTGATATTTTCAATGCGTATGGAACTCAGGCGGCGCGGCCGTTTACGGAAAAATGGGTAGCGTTAGGAACAATCAACATATTCGACCCATTCATTTTCATCATGCATCTCATCGGTTTTGCCATTTGGCAGACCCTTGGACATCCGGGAATCACGTTCGTGATCATATACGCGACGATCTCTGTTTACTATGTCCTGCGAGGCTTTTACCACAAGTACATCATTAAGTATGTGAAAAGCCAATTGCCCGGATTAACTAAAGTTTATTTATCGCCGACCATGCGCTGGTCTCATTATCATTTGGCGGCGGAAAGCGAAGATTACTTTTATGTCGGCAAAGTGAACGGTAAAAAGCTGCATCTGATTGATCGCTTTGAACGGACGCCGATCGACTTTGACAATCAAATGATTAAAGCGGCAGCTGAAGATAAAAATGTGCGTGCTTTCCTTTCTTTCTCTCCGATCTATCACTGGTCAATGGCGCGTAGAAACGGTAGATACGTCATTCAGTTTACTGATCTGAGATATTATTCAAAAGGTACGTACCCATTTACTGCAACGGTATGGCTCGATAAACATTTATCTGTGCAAAGCTCATATACAGGTTGGGTATTCAGCGAACAAAAGCTGCGTAAGAAGCTTGTATTAGCACGTATGAATTCGTAATTCAAATCTATATTTGAGCAAATGAAACGAAAAGGGCATCCTCGATAACAGGATGCCCTTTTTTTATTGCATATCATTATTACTCATTAATGCCATGGATACGTTCGCTTAAGAACAAATTAATTGCGTCAAGCGGATAGCCTTTATGATATAAATAGTTCTTTACTTTCTGAGCGAACTCTCTTCCGGAGAATTTCTTGTATTTCTGCATAGCTTTCTCTGCCTGATGCGCCAAGGCATTTTTTTCATTTTCCTCAAGAAATTCCGTAATTTCACTAAGCACCTGATCACTGATTTCTCGAGCATAGCCTCGCTGCATCAACAGTCTGGCAAGTACCAAACGTGCTTCCACTTTCGACTTCTTATTCTTGACCGAAGACGTCTGCTTTGCCAAGTATTTTCGCGCATGCTCGACCTGATCTTCAAGCGGAAACAGATCTTCAGACCTCGAGGCAATCTCTTGCGGAACCCCGGCCTGAAGCAGCTCCCTATAGATAAGCTGCGGTCCCTTCGTGGATGTTTGAATGCGCGTGCGTACAAATGAAGCAGCAAAAACCTCATCGTCAAGCAGCTTCTCATTTTTCAAACGCTGAACCGCATAGTTGATCTGCGGCTCACCAAACTCCTTTTTCTCCAAGTATTGCTTCATTTCAAACACACTGTGCATACGATAAGACAGGTAGCGGAGTGCTGCGTTATAGGCTAGAACACCCGATGCCTCGCTATGAAGGCGTCCCAACTGCTCCGGCGTTAATTCCAGCCCCTTGCGCAATTCCTCGCGTACGAGTACGTCTTCATGAATGTTCAGGCTTTTCTCGCTTCCGTCCTCTTCTGCAACATCCACAGAAAAAAAGCCGCGCTCTTTTTCGTTCGTTCGTATCCTGGTGATAATCGCCATCGATCGATCAATCCTCCAGCACTTTTATTAAAATAATAGCATAAACAACTTTCTGTGCAATATAAATCGCCTCATACCTTCTAAAAATTTACCGACGGTCACGTTAAAAAGCAAATGGAAGGATGCATCCTTAGATCCATTATATTTAATGGCTCATTTTAAATTCAAGAAATAATTCGTTGATGCGCGCGTTAACCGGCTTGCTGAAATTTTCATACACCTCAAGACGGTCCGTCAGCTTCTTATCAGGGTAGAAGCGTTTATCATCCTTTATTTCTTTGGGAAGATAACGCATTGCCGCACGGTTTGGGGTGGCATAGCCGACGTATTCCGCATTCTTAGCAGCGTTTTTGGGGTCAAGCATGAAATTAATAAACTGCTCGGCACCCTTCTTATTCGTCGCACCCTTCGGAATGGCCATGTTGTCAAACCATACATTAGATCCTTCCTTTGGAATAACATAGGTCAATTCCGGATTTTCATCCATAATCTCTACGGCATCTCCGGACCAGAGGACCCCGATGGCTGCTTCTCGTCTCGGCAAAAGCAATTTATTCTCATCGCCGACAATTGCTTTAATGTTCGGCTTCAATTTTTTCAGCTTTTGCAACGTCTGTTCCAAATGCTTTTTATTGGTATCATTCAATGAATAATGCAGACTGTTTAATCCCATTCCCACGATTTCCCGCGCGCTGTCGACGAGCAAAATTTGATTTTTATACTTTTTATCCCACAGATCGTTCCAGCTCGTGATCTTGCTGCCGCCAAGCATTTTGGGATTGTAGACAATCCCCACCGTACCCCAGAAATAAGGGACTGAATAATGATTGTTTGGATCAAAAGACAGATTTAAAAAACGCGAATCAATATTTTTTAAATTCGGCACATTTTTGGCATTAATCGGCAGAAGTAGATGCTCATCACGCATTTTGCTGATCATGTAATCAGACGGAACAATAAGATCAAATGAAGTGCCGCCTTGTTGAATTTTCGTCAGCATCGCTTCATTAGAATCAAAGGTTTGATAGATGACGCGATAGCCGTACTGTTTTTCAAATTTCGTGATCAGCGTCGGATCAATATAATCGCCCCAGTTATAGATCGTCAACGTCTTGGAATCGGCCTTCGTTGTCGACCCGGTCAGCCGCGCAGAAACAAGCGCCAGAGCGAGAACCATGACTAGGACCGCGGTAAGCATAACAACCAGCTTTTTCATGCGTCCTCACCTCCGGGAAGATGCTTCACTTTTCCCATCCCGCGGCTTGAGAAATAATAAACCAGCACAATGGCAAGGGTAATCAGAAAAATGAGTGTCGAGAGCGCATTGATCGACATTGAGATGCCTTGACGCGCTCGTGAATAGATTTCAACAGACAATGTTGAAAATCCATTGCCGGTGACAAAGAATGTAACGGCAAAATCATCGAGAGAATACGTGAGTGCCATAAAGAATCCGGCGAAGATGCCCGGCGTAATAAACGGAATAACCACCTTTAACAACACATCCAGCCTTTTCGCACCGAGATCACGCGCAGCATCAATCAGTGTGGGACTCATTTCCTGAAGCTTAGGTAGAACCATCAGCACAACGATGGGTACACTGAAGGCGATATGCGCGAGCAGCACCGAGATAAAGCCAAGCTTGATGCCGATCAGTGTAAAAAGGATAAGGAATGAAGCGCCAATAATAACGTCCGGACTCACCATCAAAATATTATTTAATGAAAGCAGCATGTTCTTGTATTGACGTCGCTTCGTCAAATAGATCGCCAAGGCACCGAAAACACCGAGCACGGTCGAAAGCACTGAGGACAGCAGAGCTACGATCACCGTATCGATGACAATCACAATTAACCGTTTATCGGAGAACACTTCTTTATACCAATCAAAAGTGAAGCCTGTAAAATGTGTCATGTTCCCGGCCTTATTGAACGAGTAAAACATAAGATAAAAAATGGGCAGATAGAGCACAGCAAAGACGCAAAGGAGGTAAATGGTTGACCAAGTTCTTTTTTTCACCACCGCTTCAGCCACCCCTTTCCCATCAGTGCCATAACGACGATCATGGCTAGAATCAAAAAGACAGCAATCGTCGCGCCCATTCCCCAGTCCTGCGTGACAAGAAAATGTTCCTCAATCGCCGTCCCAAGTGTAATCACACGATTACCGGCAATCAGACGCGTCAGCATAAACAGAGACAGCGCAGGGATAAATACAGCTTGGACGCCGGATTTGACGCCTTCAAGTGTAAGAGGAAAAATGACACGCCGAAAGGTTGCCCAAGCAGATGCGCCTAAATCATAAGCTGCTTCAACAAAGCTGTTGTTCAGCTTTTCGAGGCTGTTGTATATAGGCAGAATCATAAAAGGAATAAATAAATACACCGAAACAAAAACAAAACTGAAGCCTGTAAACAGAATCTGCTTACGTCCGATGCCAGACAATGCCAACAGTGTATCCACAGGGCCATAGGTACTGAGCAATCCGATGAAGGCATATGCTTTCAATAGGACATTAATCCAAGTCGGCAGGATGATGAGCATAAGCCACAGCCTGCGATTTTTCATTTTTGTTAGCAAATAAGCAGTCGGATAGGCAATCAATAAAGTAAAGAAGGTGATTAAACATGCATAGCCAATCGAGCTGACTGTCATCCTTAAATAAATTGGTGTAAAGAACCGCACATAATTTTCAAAAGAAAAATGTCCCTGTATGTCAAAAAAAGAATAGTATAAGACCATCGCCAAAGGCGCAATGACAAAAAGACCGATCCACAAAACGTAAGGGATAAGATAGGTGTTCGTCAGTTTTTTAGTCATGATCGGCACCCTCATAGCTTTCCAGGCGTCGATCAAAGTCCTCTTCGGTCTCGCCATGACGCATGACGTGAATCGCTTCAGGTTCAAAAAAAAGACCGATTGCTTCACCGATTTGCGCGCTCTTCGTCGAATGAATCATCCACGAATTTCCATCCGCATCCTTACCGATCATTTCATAATGTACGCCTCTGAATAACTGAGACTCTACGCGTACCTGCAGCATCCCTTCTCCCTGCGGCTTCAGCTCCAAATCCTCAGGTCGGATCACGATTTCTACAGACTCCATTTCATCAAAGCCCTGATCGACGCAATCAAAGGTTTTACCTGCAAAGGAGACGACACGATCCCTCAGCATCGTGCCGGGAATGATGTTGGATTCGCCGATAAAGTCGGCAACAAAACGGTTGATCGGTTCGTCATAAATCGAGCGCGGCGAACCACTCTGCTCAATTTTCCCCTGATTCAGGACAAAGATCTCATCAGACATTGCCAGTGCTTCCTCTTGGTCATGCGTTACGAAAATAAACGTTATGCCAAGTCGGCGCTGCAGCTGGCGGAGTTCAACCTGCATTGCAGTCCTTAGCTTAAGATCCAAAGCGGACAGGGGCTCGTCCAGCAGAAGCACCTGTGGACGATTGACAATGGCACGTGCAATCGCAACCCGTTGTTTCTGTCCGCCAGACAGATCGGCAATTTCGCGATTCTGGTAACCATCCAGATTGACGAAATGCAGTGCTTCTTTCACTCTTGGCTCAATTTCTTTATTTGCTAATTTATTTATTCGCAAGCCAAACGCCACATTTTCAAAAACGTTCAGATGCGGGAACAGTGCGTAATCCTGAAATACAGTATTAACTTGACGCTTATTTGGTGGAATTTTATTGACCAACTGCCCGTCAAAGGTAATGGTTCCTTCACTCGGCTCCAGAAATCCGGCAATTAAGCGTAAAATGGTTGTTTTTCCACACCCGGACGGACCAAGCAACGTATAGAATTTACCCCGTTCAATTTCAAAATTAATGTCTCTTAAAATGGTTTCCCCGTCAAATCGTTTGGCAACATGGTCAAACTGAATGATTGTCTTTTCTGTCATCGGATCTCCGGCGCTGTACCTGCTATGGCACCTGCCTTGCCACATCCTTCCCACTCCATGTCTTTTTTCTTATGTTGATGTTACATGCTGTTAAACAGCACAATCTCTTAAGTCGGCTCTTCTTATAAATAAGATTCAGTCGCAACCAAAAGCACTTTTGCAGACTCATTGCCCTCATTAATCAGCTGATGCTCTTCAGATGCATGATAGTAAACCGAATCGCCTGTTTTCGCATGGTAGCGTTTCTTCCCAAGACGGACGGTGATCGACCCGGACAGTACATAGAGAAAGGTCTCTGCGGGAGACGGCTCGAATGTTTTGAATGCTCCGCGTCTCTCTAACTGCAAAAGGATCGGCTCCATCTCTTTCTCATTAGATTCGGGAACAAGCCAGCGAAGCTGATAACCCAGTTGTGCATCGGAAAATTCAGTTTGATCCTGCTGCTGATAAATCACTTTTTGCGCAAAGGTCTGATCATCAAAAAAAGATTTCGGATCGCAGCCAAGCACTTCCAAGAGATCAAAAAAGGTTTCTATAGAAGGTGAACTTAAATCATTTTCAATTTGCGATATGTAGCCTTTCGTCAGATCCGTCCGTTCCGCAAGTTCTTCTTGCGTCAGGCCGCTCTTAAGGCGCAAATTTTTGATCTTCCCGCCGATCAGCACCGACAGCCCCCACTTTCGTAAGTTTACTATTTATATACACTGAGTTTAATAAAACAAATTTATTATAAATGTTTCCTAAAAAAATACAATGTATTTCTTGAAGATCGTAATTTGTCGAAATCAAGACTGTTTAAGTTCTATTTTTCAGACTTTGTGAGAACACAAGAAGTGAAAATGTCAATAACTTTGTGGATATGTGGATAACTATGATTTACCCTTTATTAACGCTAAGTAAAAATGTGCATGATTTTGTTAATATTTATCCTCTTTTTTGTGGATTATGTGGACAATCATGTTTAAATGCTTACTATTGTGGTTTTTTTATTGTCAAGTCTGTGGATAAACTTGTGGATACTGTTCTTAACTTTTTTCGAGCTTTTTTTCAAAAAAAATACCTCGGATCCCAAATAGGATTGAGGTATGCACAAAACTCACCAAAATTCAGAAGGCAGAACACGCTTCGCCATCAGATCGTCCAAGCTGCGAAATTGATAGCCCTGTTTCTTTAAATCATGTATCACACGCGGCAGCGCTTGAGCATTATCCTTGGAAACGGTATGAAGCAGAATTACTGCACCTGGATGAATACGTTTCATGATATGATCGTACGCATAATCGGCGCCGTGTTGATCGTCTCGTAGCCAATCGCGATACGCAGCCGACCAGAATACATTGGTGTAGCCAGCGTCATGACCCAACTTCAATGAACGTTCGCTGAACGTACCTCTTGGCGGGCGCAGATAGGTCATTTGTTTATCGCCGGTCAGTTTCATATAACGTCCTTTAAGTTTTGCCAATTCTTTTTTATACTTTGCGTCACTTATTTTCGATAGATCCGGATGGCTCCACGAATGATTTCCGACAATGTGGCCTTCTTTAACCATCCTTTTGACAAGCTCCGGCTGATCCGAAATATAGTGTCCGGTGATAAAAAATGTGGCAGGAACCTTTTCCTTTTTCAAGGTATCAAGCATTCCTGAAGTGTATCCTGCCTCATATCCGTTATCGAAGGTCAGATACAGTTCTTTTTTTGACGTATCTCCGATAAAAATTCCGTCATATTTCTTAAGTAATGCTTCATATTCAGGCTCTGTCGTCGCCGGCTGGTTATTCTTTGCGGGTTTGAAATACCAGTCCTTTCCGTATGAAGAAAAGGGATGGACAAAAGTTCCGCACATGGCAATCAAGAGCACTAACACTATTTTTTTCACACGATCACCCTCCGATTTTAGGGTGGACCGTTTCCGTTTGAATTATGTTTCCTTATTTTTCTACAAGCCCGTCTGCCCAATCATCCCGAAATCTACGTATTTTCACCTCAAGATTATCCATCATTGCTAAGATATTCTCCAGATCTTCATGAGCTGCAGTCTCTTCGTTAAGCGCGCAAGCAACCTGAGCGAGCAGCTTAAATCGATTCTTTAAATAAATCACTTGATCTGCTTTTGAATTCGTCGCTCTTCCCATTTCCAGCACCTCCATTACAGCTTCTTCTTTCACTTTAGCACAGATCTGAGTGAAAGGTTGAGCAGATGGATTTACTGAGCAATGTACCGAAGCGAAAGGTGATCGGTAATCGGCATCCATGCGCCGATGCCCTGCTGCATCACATTTTTAACATCAAGATGCGCTTTACCTCCCTTTAAGACAAGAAAAACTTCACCATAAGTAATTTTTCCGCGTTCATTAACCGCCGGCACATAGCCGTACAAATGTCCGACTTGTTTGGAAGGTACTTGATACGGGCGGTCAATTTTTGTTCCCGCCCCAACAATTGTTGAGAATGAAATTGATAGATGTGTTTTTTCCATTGTTTTTGCCAAAATCAATTGGCTCGCTTCTTCTTTTTTCGGAACTTCAGAGGTCAATCCTCCCTTAACAGTTGCCTGGATTTTCTGAAGGTAGCCGATTTGCTGAGCACTCTTGCTGCCGCGAGCATCGGCGGCATTATCATTAATCCGTTTATACTCCCAGTTGACGGATGTTTCTTTCGACTTGTAATTAAGCGGCCATTCTCCAAGATAAATACGTGCCGAATAACCGATCGACCATTTTGACGGATGAATGTATGATTCGTTGAGCAGTTTGATCAACACTGGATTTTCCACTGGGACGTTCGCTGTCTTGAGCAGGGCTTTGGTGCGTTGACTCGGCACAAGTTCAGAAGCATCATGTGTCGGATTCGGATAGGTATTTTCTTTAGAGATGTCGATCACCGATTTCGGCAATGCATTGGGCATCACGCTTTTTGCAGCTGCCTCAGAGGATATACAAAATAACAACGCAGCGCACACAAGTAAAGACATTATTTTTTTCAAGGCAGAAAACTCCTTTTTTCCTTATCTTCTGCCCAGAACTGCAAAATTATCCAAAAGAAGCTATAGAAAAACCAGTTACAGCATGGAAGTGCCGCAACTGGTTTTCATCATTAGATATAGCTGTTAATCAAACAAGTGAAGCTTGCCGATGCGTTCTACTGCTTCGGTCAGCCGTTCCGGTTCGCTCAGAAGGCCGATGCGGACGTACTTTTCTCCGCCCGAACCGAATCCGACTCCCGGTGCCAGCACAACATGTGCTTTTTCCAAAACATACGCAAAGAACGATTCGGAAGTATAGCCCTGAGGTACCGGAAGCCAGCCGAAAAAAGATCCTTTGGAAGGTGTTGCATTCCAGCCGATTTTGCTTGCTGCGTCAAAAAAAGCATTGCGTCGTGTTTCATAGCGCTGCACAAGTGCACGGACACAATCTTGCGGGCCGAGCAATGCTTTCGCACTTGCTTCCTGTATCCCGCCAAATAAGCTGACAAAATAGTGATCCTGAAATAATTCGATCGCTTCAATAACACTCTTGTTTCCGAGCGCGAAGCCGACTCGCCAGCCAGCCATATTATAGGTTTTTGACAAGGTATACGTTTCGATACCGACCTCTTTAGCGCCTGGCGTCTGAAGGAAGCTGCGCGGTTTTTCACCATCGAAACCAAGCGCCCCATAGGCAAAATCATGCAAGACACAAATATTATGTTCTTCCGCAACCTTCACCGTTTCCTCAAAGAAATCAGCAGGAGCAGTCGCCGATGTCGGGTTATTTGGATAATTTAAGAACATCAATTTCGCCTTATCAAGAAGTCCCTCCGGCATTGCTGCATAATCGGGGAGAAAAGCGTTCTCTTCAAGAAGAGGCATCGTTTCCATCTTTAGATTTGCAAGCGCAAAACCGGACAAATAATCTGGATAGCCGGGATCCGGCATAAGCACCGTATCGCCGCTGTTCAGTATGCATTCACCGATCTCAACCAGACCGGTCTTTGATCCGAACAAAACAGCGACTTCAGTCTTCGGATCAAGGTCGACATCATATTCGCGTTTGTAAAAAGTTGCAATCGCTTCTTTCAGAAAATCATAGCCTCTGAACGGCGAGTACTTATGGTAGAGCGGGTTGGCTGCCGCTTCCTGCAGCGCCTTGACAATATGCGGCGGAGTCGGCTGATCCGGATTTCCCTGACCTAAATTAATGACATCGTACCCCTTGGCTATTTCCGCATTTGTTTTGACAACGAGATCAGCAAAAAACTGTTTCGGCAAACGATTAAGCGCGTCTGATTTTGCAAAGTTAACCATCAATTCCACTTCCAACTCTATAAGTTAGTTTTTCATTTATTATGACAGTATCTATATTTTCGTGGATAAGCGCTCATTTGTAAAGGAATCTAAGCTTGAAGTCTGAATTTTTATTAGAAAAACCGGCCACAGCCCGATACGCACTTCGGCAGGATGCGGTGAGACTACTAAAATAAGCGGAGATATTCCCGTTATATGTATCATGGCACTTGTTTCGCGGGCACATAAGGGTAATTTTTCCGGTTATGCAAAGCAAAACCCTCCATTTTCACGTTTTTCGATTCGATAAGCGGAATTTCTCCGTCTATTCAAGCTATTTTTTCATTCATTTTCTAATTAAGCGGAAATTTTCCGTCTATTTATCAGATTAGGCGCTTACCTGATTACCCAACCAAATCTTATGATGTTGATCGTCGGACCAGCGAGGCAAAATCTTAAACTTTACTTGTTAGAAGAACCGGGCAAAAAGCGCCCGGTCCTTACTTCCGCAAATTGTTAAGGACGAAATAAATAAAAACAGGTATACTAGTTTCTGCTGGGCATTAAAGCTTAAATTTACAGCACAGAAAGGACATCTCCGATGAACAGCGCGGCATATCAACGTTTCCAATTTTTATTGTTAATCGGCTCAGTCTTCATTTGCGGCGCCGCAGAGGGGATGCTTCTTCCACTCGTTGCTGTGCTCTTAGAAAAAAACGGTGTCTCCGCTCTTTTAAACGGGCTGGGATCTACCTCACTTTACATAGGTATGCTTATCTCTGTTCCTCTTCTGGAGAAACCGATGCGAAAGCTCGGCTACAAGCTCTTTCTCATCATCGGACTTGCCCTGATTACAGTACCTCTGTTTCTTTTTCCAATTTCGATGAATCTATGGTTTTGGTTTGCACTCAGGCTGTGTGTTGGTTTTGGCGACAGCATTCTGCATCTTGCCGCACAAACATGGATTACGATTGACAGTCCGATGAACAAGCGTGGACGAAACATTGCCTTCTACGGATTGTCCTTTGGGTTAGGCATAGCAGCGGGACCACTGCTTGTCCGATTGATTGCATTCGGTACGAATGTTCCGTTCATTACCAGCGGCTTCTTTTGCCTTGCAGTCCTCCTGCTTTTATTTCTTCTTAAAAATGAATATCCCGAGTTGAGCACTTCCGGTGGTTCAACTCTGCGACAAGTCTTTGCACGCTATAAAAAAGTCATTGCCGCAACTTGGTCCGGTTTAGCAGTAACACTTGCCTTCGGTTATCTGGAAACTTCACTGAACAATAGCTTCCCAATTTTTGCAGTGCGGCAAGGCTATAATCTTGACCAAATTTCAATTCTGCTTCCATCTTTTGTTACCGGTGCTCTGCTGACGCAGGTACCGCTTGGTATGCTTGGAGACCGATTCGGCCGTAGGCGGCTTCTTCCGCTCATTTGCTTATTCGGAGCCATGTTCATCGCATGCACTGGCCTGCTCTCCGCTTATTTCTACGGCATCTATTTCACACTACTCGGTGCCGGCATGCTGATCGGATCACTTTATTCAATGAGTATGGGCTACGTCAGCGATTTGCTCGACAGAGAGCAAATACCGCTCGGCAACATCTTGATGACCGTATGTTACAGTGCCGGATGTATGGTCGGTCCGGTAGCCGGAAGCTCGCTGATCAGTTGGATACCGAAAGGCGGGTTATTTTACGGAATAGCGGTTTTTATTTTCCTTGCCTCAATGAGCTGCTTTATTCATCAATTCATTATTGCACGAAAATCTTCTCTCAATTATTCAGCACCGAAGCAAAGAGTCTCAAATCATTGAGGCTCTTTTTTCATTTCATCGAAGCACTAGAACCACCCGCCGCAACAAAGCATAACATAACAGTGCAACAAGACCTTCAAGTGCGTTGAAGGCCCTTATAGGGGGAATTGCTCGTGAAGAAAAAATTATTTATGCCCGATCTAAGCGTTGCGACCCATTGGATGAATCAAAAAGTCACGCGCGAGCGTCTTCTTGGCACGCCAACGTTAATCCATTTCTGGTCGATAAGCTGCTCAAAATGCAAGGACGCAATGCCGGTCGTACAATCCATTCGTGAAAAATACAAAGAGGAACTCAATGTCGTCGCCATCCATATGCCGTTGTCTGAGGCTGATCTGGACGTAAACGAAGTTGCGCGAGTTGCTGCAATGCACTCAATTACGGAGCCCGTCCTCATCGACAATACTCATCGACTGGCTGATGCGTTCGGAAATCGTTTTGTCCCCGCCTATTATCTATTTAATGCCGGCGGCGAACTGATCGAATACCATATGGGAGAGCGCGGCGCGATGCGCATTCACAAAGCAGCAGATCGTCTTCTCTTTCATTAACTAGTTCAAACTTCACACCTTATTAAAAATAAGATCGGTTTGCGAAGGCCTTTGAATATTCACCTAGTATAAAAGATGATCAACTTATGTTTGCAGAATCGAATGATAACATAGCAGCCCCAACCCATCATCGCACCGATCGTATTTAATAAAACATCATCAATATCAAAAATGCGTTCAGCAAAAAAATATTGACATAACTCAATAAGCAAACTGATACAACATCCGACAAGCAGCTGCCGGATAACAAAATGCCGTTTAGGCTGAATGAGTATTGGTAATAAAAAGCCAAGTGGGAAAAACAGCAGCACATTCCCGCCAATGTTCTTTAATATAAGCAGTAAACTGCCACTGCGCAGCATAAGCCGTATGCTGCTGAAAAGGATAAGATTGCTTGACTTTCCGTATGTATAGTAATTATGCGTTAGAAGGGTTGCGAAAATGAGAATAGCAAGATAACCAATAAAGAGCACGGCGGCCATATGTTTTTTGTTCAATCTTTTGAGCATAACCGCTCTCCTCCTTTGTAGATAACTATGTGCTTTTTTCAAAAAAGATGTATGCTTGGCCTTTTTTTACTTATAAAGCATTGACCATCGAATGGACATATGTGAAAAAGTGTATTACTATAAAACTAACATAAATTAAAATAATTATAATTTATCTGATCAATGCTGTCGCTTATTATAGCGGCAGCATTGAGTGCTCTTAGGGGTTTCGATGATGATTATTATTCTCAATTAAAGAATTTATTTCTAATCACTAATTTTCTAATAATAATATATATTAAATTATATTTATTATCTTTTATAACTTTTTACTGATCAATAATTTATTAAACGAAGGGTCGGATTTTTATGATACCAGAGGCAAAGCTCGTCAAATTCCCAAGTAATCCTAATCCCAATCAACCGATCAGTGCTCTATGGAAACAGCACGGTGAACTAATCGCCGCCCTTACCGGGGGAGCACTGACGCTCATTGCCTATCTTCTCGGGCTCGCTCATATTCCATACTCATGGCTTCTCTACCCAGCTGCCTACCTGATCGGCGGTTATTTTAAAACAAAGCAAGGACTATCAGATACGTTTCGAACACGCGAGCTGAATGTTGAACTTTTAATGATTACAGCTGCAATCGGCGCAGCCTGCATCAACCATTGGCTCGAAGGGGCTGTGTTAATCTTTATTTTTGCACTCAGCGGCGCTTTGGAGACTTATTCAACAGCCAAAAGTACCAATGCTCTTTCTGCACTCATGGATCTGCAGCCTGAAGTCGCTCGTCTCGTCACAAATGGCTGCGAAACGATGATCTCAGTAAAGCAAATCACCCCCGGCGACATCATTCTTATTAAGCCGGGAGAACGAATTCCTGCTGACGCTGTCATTACCGATGGAGAAACGACGGTTAATGAAGCGACGATGACCGGCGAATCCGTACCGGTTTTCAAGAAATCCGGTGCTGATTTGATGGCGGGCACAATGAATTTGGACGGCAGTGTCTTCGCACGTGTCACGAAGCGAAGCAATGACTCTTTGTTTAGTAAGATCTTGGACCTTGTCCAATCAGCTCAAAAAGAGAAAGCTCCGACTCAGCTATTTATTGAACGTTTTGAACGCACGTATGTCAAAGTCGTCCTTATTGCCACCGCACTGATGCTCTTCGCGCCGCATGTTCTATTAGGCTGGTCGTGGAGTGAAACCATTTACCGAGCTATGGTTTTGCTTGTTGTCGCCTCGCCTTGTGCTCTGGTTGCTTCAACAACACCTGCCGTTCTATCAGCCGTTGCATCGGGTGCCCGTCACGGCATACTGATCAAAGGCGGCGTTCATTTGGAACAGTTGGCTATGATTAAAATCATCGCTTTCGATAAAACCGGAACGATTACAAACGGAACTCCTGAAGTCACGCAGTTTATTAATAACAGCACACTAAGTGATGCCACACTTCTCAGTTACATGGCCGCAATCGAAAATCAATCGTCGCATCCGCTTGGGAAAGCGATCGTCACGTATGCCTACGAGGTTTGCGGAACTGCCGCTTTGCCAAAGATAGGCAAAATTAAAGTCAAGCCAGGATTTGGTATCATCGGCTCTGTTGGTGACACGCAATACATGATCGGTAAAGAAGCGATGATGCAGCCCGAAGCATTAAATGAGTTTCTGCAGATTAGCGATTTTGCCCGTCCAAACCGTGATGAAACCTTGGTGTACATCGCTTCTGAGGAAAAAATAATCGGCCGCTTCGCCTTAAGGGACCAAATCAGAGATTCAGCAGCAGACGCAATCCGCTCACTTAATAAGTACGGAATTAAAACCGTCATGATTACCGGTGACAATGAGCAGACCGCTGCCGCGGTACAGAGAGATTCCGGGGTCAGCAGCTACATTGCTAATTGCCTTCCTGAGAACAAAGCAATGGAAATCAAGCGATTAAATCAGAAATACGGCCATGTTGCCATGTGCGGCGATGGGATTAACGATACTCCTGCACTTGCTCAAGCTTCAGTCGGGATTGCGATGGGAGCGGGAAATGATGCAGCCCTTGAAACTGCCGATATTGTTCTGATGAAAAACGACCTGACAAAAATAGCAGAAGCGGTGCGACTGTCAAAAAGAATGAGTCGGATTGTTAAGATGAATATTATTTTTGCCATGGCTATGATTGCATTTCTCATCGCCACCAACTTTTTGCAGTTTCTGACCATGCCTTTTGGTGTCGTCGGGCATGAAGGGAGCACAATTCTGGTTATTCTTAACGGTCTCAGACTCTTGCGCGGATAATTTGCAGATCGAAGCTCTCTTGGGCAGACACAGAATGTCATTACCATGCAGCAGAACAAGTGCTAATCAAAAAGGTCGTTCTTTTCTGTCTTCGTTAGTTCATGAATAATTGCATTAATTTGACCGCCGACAATAATCGTAATTGCGGTTAAATAAAACCAAAGCATGAGAACAATAATTCCTCCAAGGGTACCGTACGTGGAGGCATAATTGCCGAAATAGCGAACATAGAAGGAAAAGCCATAAGAAACAACTTGCCAGCTGACTCCGGCAATCACCGCGCCGATCATCACTTCGTCCATTTTCAGCTTCATATTCGGTCCGAGCCGGTACAAAAAAGCAAAAATAATGATAATCACGCAGAACGTGACCAGTGTGCTGATGACCGACCACATATCGGCAAACGTGTGGGAAAGACCGATATGGTTAAATAAAGTTCTCGCGACCCCAGCAGAAATGACGTTGACTGCTAGGGTCATCGCTATGGCAAAAATCATCGCTACGGTAAAGCACATGGCAAGCAGCCGGATGAGAAAAAAAGAACGTGTTTCTTCAACTTGATAAGCGCGATTCAACGTACGCATGAGCGCGTTAATTGCGCTCGAGGCAGGCCAAAGAGTGGCAATGACACCGACTGAGAGCAATCCGCCGCGTTTCGTAAATACACTGTCTAAGTTTTGATGGATCAGCGAAAGCACCTCTTTGGGCAGATAAGCGCCAAAAAGAGAAAACAGCTGGTCCTGATCAAGACCTAAATACGGAATGATTGCAAATAAAAAAATAAACAGCGGAAAAAGCGACAACAAGAAATAATATGCCAATGTTGCCGCTAAATCCGCCGTATGATCATCAATAAAACGTCTACCCAGAAGTTTGGCGAAGAGAAGAATATCTCTGAGCTTCACTTTTCCCACTTTTCCCCATCCCCGGTCTCTCTGTCCTCAACGGAATTCTGTTATGAATGCCGATTTGGACGCGTATTCCTTCCGGTCTTGTCCTTCTGACCATACTGATGAATCGATTTGCTCTGATTGTTGGGCATTGTACCCGGATTTGGTACTGGTGCTTCATTTTCCAATCTCTGCAGCGCATCTGCTTCATTATCAATCAGTACAGGTTCTTGGTAATTGGCCATGTTTTTTCCGGATTGCTTGATTTTACCAGCCATCTCGGCAAGCTCACTTCCAATCTCCATCACGTACTGGTAGGTGTCGCTCGTACTCGTTCTTGCCTTTTCCACACGGTCGATCATTTGCTGGAAGTCGTCGGAAACTTCTCGTGCCAGGCCTTTAAGGCGTGTGCCTGTAACCTGCATATATTTGCCGACTTGATCCGGATGCTGATAAATAGTCCGAATCAAATTGCCTCCGCCGGTCGCCGCATTCGATAGATGGTGACCCCAGACCGATCGTGTCTCGCGGCTCATCATTGACAAACCGCAGCCGACCAAGCCGCCGATCAGCATGAATTTGCCCATTTGGCTTTTGCCATAAACACTCATCAGATTCTGCCCCCTCAAAGTAGGTAATCCTTAAAAGGATCACGTGAATAGTCTGCACACACCTGTTCATTAATATGAGGGGCATTGCTTATTGCCTGCTGCTAAATAGTGGGGCTTTATCTGATTTGCCGGGCAAGCTCTTTAATTAACTGATCCGTTCCCCGATCAATCAGATCGTATACTTCATCAAAGCGGCCGGTATAATAAGGATCTGGAACATCCGCTTGAGGCTGATCATGAAGCAGGGTCATAAATCGGCTCACTTTAGATCTGTTTCGAGAATCAGCCATTTGAATCAGATCCTGCTCATTATTTCGATCCATGGCGATAATTCGGTCAAATCGTTGAAAATCTGCTTGATTTATTTGCCTTGCCTTGATTTGATCAAAGGGAATGGCCGCTGCCTCCAATTGTTTTTGTGTTCCGCGGTGCGGCGGATCACCAATATGCCAGTTGCCGGTTCCCGCAGAATCAACGCTAATTTTTTCGGACAATCCTGCTTTGTTAACCTTCATTCGTAATATGGCTTCAGCCATTGGTGAACGGCAAATATTGCCAAGACAAACAAAGAGCACACGCATTGGTCTTTTCTCCTTAATGAATTCCTATTTATAATCATATCAATAAAGTCAGGAAACAACAAAATTTGAGTGCACATCATTATGCTACAATTGGTTGCAGTATGAGAAAGAGGGGAAAAAATGAACACATTGAATCAAAAGTGGGAGCTTGACACCATTTTTAAAGGCGGTGCATCATCTGCTCCATTCCGCACTTTTTTAGATGATCTTCAACAAGCCATTTCTTCATTTAAAAATGAATTGGAGGCAAGAAAAGAACCCTATACGGTTCAAGATGCCGAAGCATTCACTGCAATGATCAAAAAATACGAGACATTGTGTAAACAATTTAATGAAGGTTCTGCTTATGTAGAATGTTTAACTGCTCAAAACATTAAAGATGCCAAGGCTGCCCAAGCAAATAATCGGATGCAAAGCCTCGGGGCTGAATTAGATGCCTCTAGCAGCATTCTGGAAAATTTGCTGCGCCAAATTTCAGACAGTAATTTTAACGGACTTATTGAAAATGGAGTCCTAAAAGAAATGCAATTTGCACTCCGGGAAAAACGTGAACTTTCTCGGAAGAAGCTAGGATCAGATCAAGAGCAGCTGATTAGCGGCCTTGCCGTTGACGGCTATCACGCATGGGAAGATCTCTATTACAGTCTGGTTGGAAAAATGGAAATCAAGCTCATCCGCAATGGGAAAGAAGAAACCTTGTCCGTCAGCCAGGCAAACAATCTGCTGGATGATCCGGATCGAACGGTAAGACAAGCGGCATTCAATGCATTGGAGTCGGCATGGTCTGAACATGCCGATCTTTTCGCTGCCGCCTTAAACCATATCGCAGGATTCCGGATTGCCGCTTATAAAGCGCGCGGCTGGGAATCCTTTCTTGATGAACCGCTCGACTACAATCGAATGCAGGCACAGACGCTGTCAACGATGTGGTCGGTCATTGATCGCTATAAGCCGAAGCTTGCACAATTTATGCAGCGCAAAGCCGAATTGCTTAACCTTGAGAAGCTGTCATGGTTTGATGTCGACGCTCCGCTCAATAAAAATAGTGAAAAATTGACCTATGAGGATGTAGCGGATTTTATCATCAAGCATTTTGGCTCATTTAATCCGAACATGGCATCGTTCGCAAAAAAAGCCTTGGAAAATCGCTGGATTGAAGCAGAAAATCGAGCAAATAAGCGTCCTGGCGGTTTCTGCACCAATTTTCCAATTGCAGGGCAGTCGCGCATCTTCATGACATTCAGCGGAACCGCCTCAAACCGATCGACGCTCGCACACGAATTAGGGCATGCCTACCATCAATCCTTAATGAATGAACTGCCCTATTTGTCACAGGACTACGCAATGAACGTTGCCGAAACAGCCTCCACCTTTTCCGAAATGATCGTCAGCGACGCTGCACAAGCTGCTGCCAAAACAAAAGAAGAAAAAATTACATTCTTATCCGACAAATTAGAGCGCTGCGTCGCGCTGCTCATGAATATCCATGCACGTTTTCTGTTTGAAACACGATTTTATGATGAACGTAAAAAAGGAACAGTCTCAGTGGAACGCTTGAATCAGCTGATGAGTGATGCAGAGCGTGAAGCCTATCATGATACATTGGACGTTTACCATCCGACTTTTTGGGCGTCCAAGCTTCACTTCTATATCACCAACTGGCCGTTTTACAATTTCCCATATACCTTTGGCTTCCTATTCAGTACAGGAATCTATGTTCAAGCACTCCGGGAAGGTCCGTCATTCGCAGGAAAATATGATGCTCTTTTGCGTGATACCGGCAGAATGACGACGGAACAGCTTGCCGAGCGCTACCTTGGGGTTGATTTAACGGAACCGGACTTCTGGTCATCAGCACTGGACTACCTCATGCGCGATGTTGATGAATTTTTGGAACTGACAAAATAATCGCCACCCACCCTCAAGCAGCTGATAAAAGGTTAATCATAGACAGAATAGCCTTTTGAATGTAAAATAAAAGCAACGACAAATAATAATCATTTTAATTTTCAAGCATGCTGTCATCCCCTTTCGGATGGCAGCATGTTCCGTTTTCAGGGTTATGAAGATGATTACTATTCTCAATTGCAATCAATTTTTTCATTTTACTTCATGAGGTGAGGGCTATAATGATGAATCATACAGCAAAAGGAATGAATCAGAAATTGAATGTGCTTCGTGCCGGTGTTCTCGGTGCGAATGACGGTATTGTATCGACCGCCGGCATCGTCATCGGTGTCGCAGGCGCGACGACGGATACCATGACACTAATGATCTCCGGACTAGCAGGCATGGTTGCCGGCGCGCTGTCCATGGGCGGAGGTGAGTATGTTTCGGTAAGCACGCAAAAGGATACGGAAAAAGCAGTGGTCGAGGCCGAAAAAATCAAGATCAGGGACAACTATGACGGTGAAGTCGATGAACTCGCTCAAATCTATATAAAAAATGGATTGTCTGTCGATTTATCGAAGAAAGTAGCTGTTGAACTAATGACCAAGGATGCGATCGGTGCCCACGCCGCTGCCGAACTTGGCGTAAATCCGAATGAATATGTCAATCCGTGGCAGGCTGCTTTTTCATCGATGATTTCGTTCTCCATCGGTGCATTTCTTCCCTTATTGTCTATTTTGCTCTTACCTGAATCCGTGCGTGTTCTCTTTACGTTTATCACGGTGCTTCTTGCACTTGGCTTGACCGGCTTTGTCAGCGCACAATTAGGCGGTGCTCCGAAGCGTCCGGCCGTCATTCGAAACATCTTAGTCGGAGCAATGACAATGGCCATCACCTATACTGTCGGCAATCTTTTGTGAAACGCATTACCCCATGTGGCCGGTATCAATGTGTGAACCTGGAATCCGCTTCGCCGATTCTAAGTATTTCAGTTATAATGTTCTATATATATCGGGACGGAACATATAGAGAGGGGATCATGAATGTTGCAATTAAATAAAGATCAGTTAATTCATCAGATCCGTACGGCCTCAAAGAAGGAACCTGCGGATTTAGTCATAAAAAATGGAAAAGTGATTGATGTATTCAGCGGCGAACTATTAGAAACAGATGTTGCGATTACAGACGGAATGATTATCGGGCTTGGCGACTACGAAGGGAAAGAAATAATCGATGCCCAGGGAAGGTTTATCAGCCCCGCTCTTATTGATGCTCATGTACACATTGAGTCATCACTACTGACACCGGGCGCTTTTTCCGATGTTCTTGCCGCACATGGCGTCACAGCCGCGATCACTGATCCGCATGAAATTGCCAACGTACTCGGTGCAAACGGCATCCGGTTCATGCTGGAACGTGCGCAAGAAAGCAGCATTGATCTCTACTTCATGCTGCCCTCTTCAGTACCGGCAACCTCATTTGAACACAACGGTGCAACACTCGAAGCTGATGATCTGGAACCGCTTTTTCAGTATGACAATGTGCTTGGCCTTGCCGAAGTCATGGATTTTCCTGCGGTCTTGAATGCCGATGAGAGAATGGTTGCTAAACTTGCCATGACGCAGAAACACAGCTGGCGCATAGACGGTCACGCTGCAGGTCTGAATGCACAGGACATCAATGTGTATAAAGCAGCCGGTATTCGTACCGATCATGAATGCATCAACGTTGATGAGGCAAAGGATCGGCTCTCGCGCGGACTTTACGTTATGATTCGCCAAGGCACAGTCGCTAAAGACCTGCCGCAGCTGGTTCCGCTTGTCAATGAAACCAACAGCCGCCGCTTCCTCTTCTGTACGGATGACAAATATCCTGACGACCTGATACAAGAAGGCAGTGTCGATTATAATGTGCGTCTGGCGATTGAACATGGCTTGGACCCGATCACCTGTATCAAGATGGCCTCGTTAAACGCTGCCGAATGCTATGGATTCCGTGAAAAAGGCGCTGTTGCCCCAGGTTATGAGGCTAATTTTCTGCTTCTTGACGACTTAAAACAGTTTTCCATTCAGCAGGTCTACGCCCATGGGAAGCTTGTCGCTGAGCAAGGGCATGCTGTTCAAGAACATACAAATTCTTCCATAAAGGCAGAGAAGCATCCGCTCACATGGCCGGAGCTTTCACCAAGTAATTTTGCCATTCCACTCGGATCTGCACAAAAAGCGCACGTCATTGAGATTATTCCGAACAGCCTTGTGACTCGCGATCTGGTTGAAAAGGTATCGGTCAAAAACGGCTGCTTCGCATGTTCACCGGACAGCGATCATTTAAAATTGGCCGTTATCGAACGGCACAATGGCCTAGGTACCATTGGTTTGGCGATTGTTAAAGGATTTGAGATGAAATCCGGTGCCATGGCAACAACGATCGCACATGATTCACATAACTTAGTCGTCACCGGATGCAGCGACGCGGACATGATTGTTGCAGCGGAACGATTGAGAGAAATAGACGGAGGTATGGTTGTCGTCAATGACGGCAAAGTGCTTGCCGAACTCGCCCTGCCGATCGCGGGATTAATGACTGATACGCCGGCAGCAAAGGTAGCTCAGACTTTAAAAAACTTAAGACAAGCAGCAACCTCACTTGGCGTTTCCGAATCGTTCAACCCTTTTCTGACCCTTTCATTTCTCAGTCTGCCTGTTATTCCGGATTTGAAGCTTACAGATACGGGATTGTTTGATGTGCGCTCGTTTCAGCATATTCCCGTATCTGCAGAATAACGGAGAGACGTTTCTAACAAGGAGGATTTTTCTTGATTGATTTACCGGAAAATTTTACAAACAAAATGAGCGAGCTATTGGGAACGAATGAAGCGCACGCCTTTTTTGAAACCTATAATCATCATCGAGCGTTCGGCTTGCGCGCCAACCCATTAAAAATCAGTTCGAATGTACTAGCAAAAAGCACACCATTCCTGCTCGAGCAGATTCCGTTTTGCCCGAATGGTTTTTATTATAAAGAATCGGACGCACCCGGAAAGCACCCCTTTCATCAAGCCGGTGTTTACTACATTCAGGAACCAAGTGCAATGTTTGTTGCACAGACACTCAATCCCCAACCCGGAGAACGTGTGCTCGATCTATGTGCCGCTCCCGGCGGAAAATCAACGCAGCTGGCTGGCATAATGAACAATACGGGTCTATTGATCTCGAATGAACCCTATCCGAAGAGAGCAAGAATACTTTCTGAGAATATTGAACGAATGGGCGTTGCCAACGCCATAATTACGAATGAAATGCCTGAGCGTTTGGCTCATTATTTCCCGGGCTATTTTGACAAAATTCTCGTTGATGCTCCGTGCTCCGGTGAAGGAATGTTTCGAAAAGATCCGGAAGCCATGCAGTATTGGAGTCCGCAGCATGTCGCAGAATGTGCGAGTCTACAAGCACAGATTCTGGAACAAGCCTATGTCATGCTGCGTACTGATGGCATTCTCGTTTATTCAACCTGCACCTTTTCACCAGAAGAGGATGAACAAATGATTGATGCCTTTCTTGAAAAGCATCCTGATCTTGAACTTTTACCGATTGATAAAACAGCTGGTGTAGCTGACGGCCGTCCGGAATGGTCGGATACCAAAAGATCTGAACTATCCAGAACGGCCAGGTTGTGGCCGCATAAGCTGCGCGGTGAAGGTCATTTTGCCGCTAAGCTATGCAAGCGTGGGGATGCTTCAACGTGCAAACAGTCGACAGCCTCATCTGTCAAAGAGAATTTGTTAAAGGACTACCGAGTATTCGAGAACAGCACGTTGACCAAGAAATTAACCGGACTTTTTCATTTTATCGGCAACCAGCTCTTTTTACTTCCTGATGGCTGTCCAAACATTGACAAGTTGAAAATTGTTCGAGCTGGCCTGCATTTAGGCGAGCAGAAGAAGAATCGTTTTGAGCCCAATCACGCGCTTGCGCTCGCACTGTCTGTAGAATCATTTAACAACCAAATGCCGTTAACTTATTCGGGTAAAGAGTGGGATCAATATCTTCGCGGTGAAACATTGCCCTTAAATGACAGCCGCAAGGGCTGGACTGTTGTAACGATTGACGGATTTCCACTGGGCTGGGGAAAAGCAGCTGCAGGAACCTTGAAAAATTTCTACCCGAAAGGCTTGCGCCGAAGAGGATTGAAATAATAACTGTGTAAGGGGTTGAACGATTTGTCTGTATTAAAAAGCGGAGATACGGTTGGTTTGATTTCGTGTTCGGATGGAATCTGCCGTGATGATCATTCAGTCTTAAACAAAATAGAACAACAATTGAATCAACTGGGTCTAAAAGTCAAGATTGCTGAAACTATTTATCGCGGTGCACATTCACCCTTCAGCGGATCTCCTCAGCTTCGTGCTTCTGAACTTCTTCGCCTATTTCGCGATTCAGAAATCAAAGCTGTATTTGACGTGTCGGGAGGCGACAGTGCCAATCAGATTTTGCCCTTTCTTGATTTCGATACCATTCGCGAAACAGCTGTTCCGTTTGTAGGTATCAGCGATTTATCCGTGATCAATAATGCGATTTATGCCAGAACGGGATTGCCAGCCTATCATTATCGCATTAAAAACCTTGCCGGCGGATTTGCCGAAACGCAGCGCACCATCTTTGAACACGCCTTTATGGGTAATGCATCAGTTCCGACCTTTAACGTGCGATGGTTACGCGGCAATCAGATGTCAGGCATTGTTATTGGCGGCAACATTCGTTGTTTTCTAAAGCTTGCAGGTACGAACTTTCTTCCTGATCCTGCCGGCAAAATCATTTTTCTGGAAGCGCTCGGAGGCGGCTCTGCACGTATGGCTTCACTTCTTGCTCAGCTCGATCAATTATCATTCTTTAACGAGTGCTCGGGTGTATTACTTGGCACATTTTCTGCCATGCAGGCAAAATCATCTGAGCCTTCAATTGAACAGCTCGTGCTTGAAATCACTGAACGCTGTCACTTGCCGTTAGCAAAGACCGAGCAGCTCGGTCATGGTGAAGATGCCCACTCCCTGCCGATCGGTCTGCCCATGAGGTTTGTTGAAACTAGACAGTGAGATGGTGAAATTTCCAACTCACTTGTTATATAAGGATACTCAATTAAGAAGAGCCTGCAGCTCAAAAAGATAATAACGGAGAGGGGTTGGAAAACTTTGACTGAGGCAAAATCAAAACAGTACTTCTCCGTATTGTGCGGAGCAAGTTGATCAATTCTATGTATTCATTAGGTTTGTAAAAGAAGGAAGTTATCGCAGTGCGACGCATGGTATTAATTTATTAAATCAAATTGTTAAGGAAATATAAAAAATAATAAAATGCATACTACAAGCTGTGGTATACCGAATGAAAAGAAAAGCCAACCTGTCTTCAAGCGATTGTTCGAATCCTCTTTACTTTCACTTGCAACATTTGCTCGATTGCGATCTCCGCTAATGAGCGCACCTACAAACATGCCGGCTAGGATGAGACAAACAACTGCGATGCTAAATGCCACCGTTAAAATAGTATCGTGGTAAGGTGTAACAATGCCGAGCAGCAGTAACAAAAGGCCGACAGCAATTCCCGACAACAAAATTTTCATCATGATTCGCCTCCTAATGAACTAAGTATAGCAAGAATGGACGAAAAGAAAGTATTAATTTTCTGTATATATAAATTAACAATCTCTTCATAATCAGATAATTCTGACTCGTAAATGAAACTGTAATCCTAAGCGTTCAAAAGGGCCAATAAGGATCGCTGCCTATAACCTTACTTCTTACTGCATTGATTCGCCACAAAAAACAGTCACATGTCCGATCAGCATCCCAAGGATGACGATCAGATTAAGTGACTGCCAAGAAAAACAAAAAGAGCCGCTTGTTCCTTAACTCAGGCACAAAGCGTTTTCTTACTCAGGTCTACATGACCTGTACCTGTCATAATAAAACAAATTGATAAAAAATGGAAGAATATCTATCTATTTGTCAATTTTTTGTTAATTCTATTTTTTTATAACGGCTTACTGAACGAAATTCTAACGCACTAATAATGAATAACTGCCTTTAACTGTGCTCTGCATTCATCCCAGCCAAAAACTCCTGAAGTTCATTCACAGTGACCTCACCAGAATTGTACAGAACCGTACAGATGAAATCGGGAATATCAAGATCATTCATTTCATAAGTTTTCCCTGTATTAACGCTGGCACATGCATCCTCAATCACACGCACCTTGAACCCATGCTCAAAAGCTGCAGCAGAATTGAAGAAAATACAATATTCCGCATTAAATCCACACAATACCACTTCATCAACACCTGCTATTCGCAGTTTCTCTTTTAAACCCGTACGGTAAAAAGCACTGGGTAGATTTTTATCAATAATCTCTGTAGCATAAGGAGCAAGTTTGCGGCAGATGGCACTGCCGGGCGAACCATCTTGTATTAAACTGTGCGTATTTTCATCTTTATGACGAATGAAGAAAATCGGTTCATGGCTATGTTTAAATCTATGTACCAAGTAGTCAATGCGATTGATGACTTTCTCGAAATCGCCTGAATCAACAAATCCTTGCTGAACATCAATAACAAGCAATGCGCGCATGCTCTCGCCCCCGTCTTTTCTTATACCGTTTCGTGCGGAACCTTGCCTTTCTCAGTTTCATTTTTTCATAGATTGCATTAAAATAGAAAATGGAAACGTTTTATTTATTGTGATCTTTACTGATTCGAGAAAGAAGTGTTTGCGCATGACTTTGTTGCATCATGATATCACATTCTGCAATTTTGACAACTCATATAAATCACAACCGCAGCTGCTTGCGGCATCGCCGCATCATTGGATTGATTTCAGTCAGCTTCGCGGTACGCACCTCTACTGCTCGCCTGAAGCATTCATTCACATCTGCGACAAATTAAGTACTGTTCCTGATCATGGTTTGACCTTCTGGGGCAGCGGGAACTATCACTATGCAACACTCGCATTATTAAAGAACATCCATCATCCCTTCTCACTGGTTCTCTTTGATCATCACACGGATCTGCAGGAAGGAAGAATCGACTCGTTGCTCTCATGCGGTTCATGGGTGCGTCATGCGCTTTCCCAGCTTGCAAATCTCCAAAAAGTCGTCATCATTGGTCCCGATTTGAACGAAGCATTGATGGGACATATAACTCAACGATCTCGGGTTGTCCTCTTTCCGGAAGAACGGTTTCCTACACCGGAACAGTTATTGAACGTTCTTACAACCGATCATATTTATGTCAGTATCGACAAGGATGTTCTATCTGAAAATGATGCAAAAACAAATTGGAATCAAGGAACCGTTTCCATAGACCAACTCAATCCCCTGCTTGAATTACTAATAGAAGAAAGACTAGTGGAAGGAATGGATGTATGCGGTGAATGGCCGGTTCGGCCTCATCAACAGTTTGATCATCAAACACGAGCTTGGATTAGCAAAAATGAGCATAGTAACTTAAGCATCACCCGTACATTTATACGACAAATGCAAAATTGCGGAAAACAATCGAAACATGCGATTTAAATGATTCACGATAAAAGGAACCTATTTATTCAACTAAAAACCGCTGCTCCCCGTAAAACCAGGGAACAGCGGTTTTTGATTCATCTGTCTTACGCGAGAACCTTCAAGCTTTCGCGATTAAATGCGGGAATGTCATCAGGAGTCCTGCTCGTCACAAGATTGTGGCAAACGACGACTTCCTCATCTTTGTACTTTGCACCGGCATTCTTCAAATCAACCGCGATTGATTTGTACCCGGTAATGTTGCGGTCTTTAATGGCTTCTGCTGTAATCAGCAGCTGCGGACCGTGACAGATTGCGAAAACACCTTTATCTTCATTCATAAATGCCTTTGTGAATGCGACAAAACGATCATCATCGCGCAGATTATCCGGTGAATAGCCCCCTGCAATTAATAAAGCATCAAAGTCGCTTGGCTTTACTTCATCGATCGAAGCATCAGCTGTCACTTTCGCACCGTGCTTGCCGGTAATTACCTCGCCTTTAGATTTCCCAATAACAGTGACTGTGTGACCTGCTTCCTCATACGCTTTTGCCGGTCCCGTGAATTCAACATCCTCAAAATCATTTGCAAGTACTGCAGCAATTTTCTTTGCCATGTAAATCCTCCTCACTATCATTTGGAATGAACCTGTCCAAAATATGGAGCGAACAAACAGGCAATTCCAAGTTCACAGCTTTTATTATAGGTAATTTTAGGCAGTGTATTCAAGAAATCTGCTTAGTCATTAATACTTCCGATAGGCATAAGGCGATTTCGGCTTTTCAACCTGCTTCCATTTGGTCACCTTAATTACAGGAATGGTCTGTTTAAACGGTTGGTAATAGGTTTCGGTCAACGTCCCCTCAGCACGCATCCATGTGTCGTCCTTGTAATCAACATTATGCGGGAATTGAACCATCAAGCCGAACACCCCTGCATCAGCAATGCAATGAATGATGCCGAAGCGAAATAGAAACAATTGATTTTTCTCCAAGGAATCACCATGGTAGACGAATCCCATAATGGAAATTTTCTTATTCGAGAAATCACCAGGATAATTGTAAACCGCTTCAAGCGCACGAAGAAAATTATCGTCATTGAGATACAAATAGTTCGGTTTGCTGTATTTCACCATATCTGACTTCAGCATTTTTTTGTAGGTGCTGCTCTCATAATATTGGCTCGTGTCCGGTTTCAGAATTTGGTGATTTGCATACTGATCTTTGTCATTGTCAATTTCTGCGAAATGAAATCCCTTTGCGCGGACAATCGTTGAATCCAATGTTGCGATGGGTAAAAACAACCCTGTAATGAGTGGAAAGACAACGAGGGCATAGGTTAACCCTTTCTTCCACCATGTATTATTCTCATGACTGTGATCGTGGCCAAATAGCTTTTCTTCCACTTTGGCATGCACCTTGCCGCCTTCGACATTCCATTTGACTATTTGATAGACAGCCATAAAGCCGATAATAAAAATCATTGAAAAAGACAGATAGCCATAGCGCATATTAATGTATTTGCTGATGTCTCCGGTAAGATGCAGATGCAAAAACAGGTAGGCAAATCCAAACAGAATGATAAAACGAATCATGACCGGCCCCTCCTTAAATGAGCAACGCGCCTGCAAACACGCAGACAAAAATCAGCGTGATTAGCACAGCGACGAATTTCTTTTTAAATGTCGAGAGCATCATAATCAAGTTCTTAATATCAACCATTGCACCGAACACAAGAAATGCAGTCAATGGTCCCGGAGGAAAGGTGCTTCGGAATGATGAGGCAACAAAGGCATCAGCCTCAGAACAAAGCGACATAATAAAGGCAAGTATCATCATGACGAGAATAGCTGTAAAGGGTGTATTGGCAAATGAGAGCAAAATACTTTGTTTGATATAGGTCTGCATCGCTGCGGCTATAAATGCACCAAATACTAGATATTTACCAACGGAAAAAAATTCGTCAATAGCATGATCCATTGTACCTTTGAATTTTTCTATAAACGAAATTCGTTCTGAAGCTGCGGCTTCATCATGGTGAAGATGGTACTTTTCTATTTTTTTATCCACATAGTCTCTCAATTGATTTTCGGGAAATAAATAGGAAACTAGAATTCCGACGGCGATGGATACCGCAATCGCCAGACCAGCTCGGTAGAATACCATCTGCCAGCTGCTTCCGAAAGCGATATACGTCGCAAACAGCACCACTGGATTAATAATCGGACCGGCAAGCATGAATGCGATTGCTGCATGCAGCGGAACCTTCTTCTTCACTAGTCGCTCGGTGATTGGGACAATCCCACACTCACAAGCAGGAAAAAGAGAACCCATGCATGTTCCGAAAACGACCGATCCTATTCTGTTCTTCGGTACAATGCGCGCAAGCAAAGAATCGGTAACAAACATCTGAATGATTGCAGAAATAAACACCCCGATAATGATGAAGGGGACTGCTTCAATAATAATACTGATAAAGATTGTGTTTAATTGGAGAAATGAATGACTGAACACTAAGATCACTCCGTTCAAGGGAACTGATTGAAGAATGTCACCAATACCTTCCTTTATACGCATCAATAAAAACACTCCCAAGTCTACCACTGCATGCTGATGATGACAAAACTATGTTTTATTTTGTAAGATTTAATTCAAAATGAATATCAGATTAATTTCTAACAAAAGTCTTGAGGTTGACGCTGCGTCAAGGTGTAAAGTAAAGGTGTCAGGAGGGGTTCCATGAACTATACAATCAAACAGCTCAGTGATTTAGCCGGCGTAAGCGGACGCACACTGCGATTCTATGACAAGATCAATTTGCTGAAACCGGAGTCCATTAACACTTCCGGATATCGGATTTACGGACCAAAACAAGTGGATCGTCTGCAGCAGATTCTCTTTTTTCGTGAATTAAAATTTAGCCTCAAAGAAATATCTGACATTTTATCTGCGGACGATTTTAATCGAGTGGACGCCCTGACTGAACAGCGTAAGAAATTAATTGCGGAGAAAAAGCGCCTTGATCAACTGATCGCGACGATTGAAAAAACGCTCGCTTCGCAAAAAGGAGAGACCGTTATGAGTGATCAAGAAAAATTTGTAGGCTTTAAAAAGAAGATGCTCGATCAGAATGAACAGAAATACGGTAAAGAGATTCGTGAAAAATACGGAGAAGAAACAGTGAAGAAGTCCAATCAACAATTCGCCAATATAAGCAAGGAAGATTATGAAAAAACGGTAATGATCCAAAATGAGATGTTTGAAAATCTAAGAGAAGCACTCAGTTTGAATGATCCGGAGAGCAGTTGTGCTCAGAAAGCAGCGGATCTTCACCGGCAATGGCTCAGCTTCTTTTGGCCAAAGGGAACCTATTCAAAAAAAGCCCATGCAGGACTTGCCCAAATGTACGTCGATGATCCGCGTTTTACAAAGTATTACGAAAACAATGTCGCAAAAGGAGCTGCGGAAATGCTCCGTGATGCCATACAGATCTACACTGCGAAACCGTAACCGAAACGAAAAGAGCCCTGACAATGTCAGAGCTTTTTTCTATTCATGAACTTTAATCAGAGAAATCTTGTGTAAAGAAAGCCCAACCGTCTGAGCTGCCGTTCTTTTGTCCATAGACAACTCCGACACCAATATATTTATATTGAGGCTTTAGGATATTTGCACGATGATCCGGAGAATTCATCCAATCATTCATCGTCGCTTGAGCACTCCAAATCTGATCCCATCCGAAATAGTTTACATCACCTTTAGCATAGGCCACGTTCTGTCCTGCTATTGTATTCCGTGAGAAATTCATCATGCCGTGGCTCATTGCACTTTTGCTAAACTGCTGCTGACTCCATTGACGGGCAAAGCTTTGAAGTTCCGGCTTTACTTGAAGTGCCTGCAGTCCATTTTGTGCGCGAACATTATTTACAAGCGAGACAATCTGTTGTTCCACTGATGCATTATATTGACCGGGAGCAGTTGTCTGAGCCTTTGGCGCAGCAGCTTTAACTGGTGCTTTTGCTGCTGTCTTTACCGGCGCTTTTTTTACAGCAGCCTTATGTACCGTTGCTGTCTTCTTAACTGCTTTCTTTACTGCTTTTTTAACCGTCTTTTTCTTCTTAACTGACTTCTTTGCTTTCTTTACGGTCTTCTTTATCGATTTTTTCTTTACGCTCTTTTTAATACTTTTCTTAACTGCAGGCTTTTTCGCCTTTTTCTTTGCATGCTTCTTGACCGTTTTTGCTTCAACACCGCTTGTAATCGACTCGTTCTGTTGAACAACTGGTTGGGATTGTTTCGTTGAGCCGGCAGTTGACTTCGACTGATCCGCGTTTGATATGGAGGCGGTTGTCAGGGATAGAATAATAATCAATAAACCTACTAAAGTATGCTTAAAAAAACGCATAATAAAAAAATCTCCTCTCATTTACGTTTGATAATCAAATACGGCGGCCCAGCCATCCTAGCGAATATTCGCCTTAGATCTGTGACTTTGCGTCACTACTTTTCAGTAGCTTTGCCCTTTAGAAAAAAGATTTCTTTCTAAAGTATTAGGTTAATTTAACTATACAGCAATCTATTTTTTATTACAATATTAGATTTGCTTCTTTAATAGAATACTTGACAAAAGTTCATGTTTTTTTTGATGGACGCTGAGATGAACGCAAACATTCACACTCTGACCAATAAAATCGTCAATCTATCACCAATCTTAAAAAGCTACTAAACTGAAGATATTTAAAAAGTGCTTGCAAGCAGATCATTATTATCAAAATATTCGGGGTGTTATACTAATTGGTAAATCCTATCGAAGGAGGAATTCATCATGCAGAAATGGGTTCAAATAGCCGGTATTGCTCCGCTCCTGATTCTTTCCGCCTGCGGAAGCAATTCAGCCTCAAACACTCATTCAGCAGACAAAGCGAAGACATCAGTTTCTGAGCAGCACGAACCACAAGGACAAAACAACTTCGTCAAAGTGAAAACTTACACATTTAAAGATGACGGAACCATTCCCAACAATCCGTATTTTCAGGTCTTGGTTTATCCCGGTGCATTTAAAGGAAGGACCGGGCAGATTGTGAACACTTTCAAGAAAAACAATTGGGGCAATAACTGGGTCGACGGTGTCTTTCCTTTTCATCACTTTCACAGCACATCTCATGAAGTACTCGGTGTTATTTCAGGACATGCAACACTGATGATTGGCGGAGAGAAGGGCAAAAAACTCAAAGTGTCGGCTGGTGATGTACTTGTTCTTCCCGCAGGAACTGGGCATAAACGGCTCTCTGCAAGCAGCGATTTTTCCATTGCCGGCGGATACCCGAACGGACAGGATTATGATACACAAACTAAAGAAACTCCGACATTCAAGAAAAATATTAGCAAGGTTGGAAAACCAAAACAGGATCCTGTTTATGGGAATCGTGGACCGCTTCTGACAATCTGGAAGAAAAAATAAGTATTTCAGAAGAAATGAAGCCGATTGAAAATGCGCGTACGATAGCTCTGAAAAGCTGATGAATGGGCGATCGAACGTTTTTCCATCAATTGGTTGAATTTTAATTGTTTATAGCGCAGCTGCTTATTCAGGCGGTCGCGCTCCTTATCATCTTCACAGCACTGGAGCAAGTCATTCAGTGTGACCATATCTTTTTTAATTTGCAATTCTTCAGGAAGCATGCCGGCATTTTTCAACACTTTGTAACCGGCACGCAGATCTTTCGGCACCGCCGACAGATCTTCAAGCACAAGCGGCTTTCCTTTACCCGGAAGATGGTCGAACGCACCTGCTTTTAAGCCTTCCTGAATTTTCTCTTCAGCCATGATTTCGATAATGCCCATCGTTAACACTCCCATTTTTAGGTATTCTGTGTTTTGCTTTGATGATCAGACTCCGAAAAAAGCAATGCTAATGATTCTTTCGCCGGACCGTCGAGCACTTCTCCATTGGCTTTGAAGCGCGAGCCGTGGCAAGGGCAATCCCATGTCCGCTCGTCTTGATTCCAGTTTACTTCGCAGCCCATGTGGGGGCAAGTCGCATCAACTACAGTTAAGTCCCCGTGCTTGTCGCGGTACGCGCCGACCTTTCGTCCATGAAGCGATGCGATCATGCCACAATCCCGTTGCAAGTGATCGTCAAGAGGCGCAGGTTTGCTGACCTTTCCCTTAATCAACTGTCCGGCGGTTTTCATATTTTCAACGAGGAAGCTTGCGAGCATTGGAGCCGCTTCAAACCGAGCGGGGCTGAACAGCTCCGCATAGGAATTAACACGTTCCAAAACCAAGTCGGTCATGAGTTGGGCAGCTAACGTACCTGTGGTCATTCCCCACTTATGAAAACCTGCGGCAACCAAAATACGCGGATTATTATTTGCAAGTCTTCCTATATAAGGGACTTGATCCAATGTCGTGAAATCTTGGGCAGACCAATGTGCTGCCGCCGTCTCCAATCCAAAATGCACGGAGGCAAACTCTGCTAGTCGCTGGTAATGGACAGCCATTGATTCGCCGCGCCCTGTTTTATGATTTTCACCGCCGATTAAAAGATAGTTCTTGTGGTTAAGACGCAAGCCGCGAATGGAACGCTTCGGCGCGCCAGCACTAATATACATTCCATCAGGAGGATCACCGGCTGTCTCGCAAGCAATCAAGTAGGAGCGTTCCGGGAACATACGAGAAAAATAAAAACGGTTGTCGTAGAAAGGAAAATGAGAGCAGGTCAGCACATGCTGACAGCGTATTCCGAACCCTTGCTTGGTCATTACAAGCGGCTCAGATTTCGGGTCTTGTATATCCGTTGCCAATGTTTCTTCAAAAATGGGTACATTTAATTTCACAAGATCTGCAAGCAGTTCATGCAGATACATCAGCGGATGAAACTGCGCCTGTCCAGGCATGATGATCGCGTTTTTGATTTCTAAGGGGAGATCAATTGAATGCGCCATTGATCCCAAAATTCCAAGCCGATCGTAAGCCTCCTTTTCTTTCTCAATTTGTTTTTCTTCCTGTTCTGTCGTCGCGTAAACAACTGCCGGCTGGATTTCATAATCGCATTGAATACCGCGGTCGCTCACATGCTTTCCCATCCAATGAAGTGCCTCTTTATTTGCTTGGTAATAGAGCCCCGCTTTTTCTTCGCCAATGGTACGAATGAGATGATCATAAATTAATCCATGCTGCGCTGTGATCTTCGCGGTCGTATTGCCGCTTGTACCTCCGGCAATACGATCAGCATCAATTAACATAACCGGAACACCGCTTTTTGCGAGCATGTACGCTGCTGTAATTCCGGTAATACCGGCACCGACAACCAGTGTGTCGGTTGTTTTATTTTCTTTCAATGAGCTGAATACCGGCAGATGTACCGTATCCCGCCACAAGGATGAGGTGTCGTCTGAAAAATTCTTGTTCTGCTGCTCCATGCGGATCATCCACCTTTCTTTTTCCGTTCAGAATCATCAAAGACATTCTCTCCTAAGTGCAAGAAAATATGCGTATCAGTCACAAATACACATCATGTTTGATATCGCTCCATGAACATCATCGTACTTAATGACTAAATGTATCCGTTCCGTTCATAAGAAAAACCGAGCAAAAAGCGCCCGGTCCTTCATTAAGTAACGAGTAAAATAAGTGGAGATTTTCCGGTTATATGCACCATGGCGTTAGTTTTGCCTGTAAATAAGGGTAATTTTTCCGCTTATTCAGAGAAAAAACCTCTATTTTTACGTTTTTCGATTCAATAAGGGTAATTTCTCCGTCTATTTAAGCGATTTTACCATTCATTTTCAATTTAAGCGGAATTTTTCCGTCTATTTCTCAGATTGGGCGCTTGCCTGATCGTCCACCTGAATCTTATGACGCTGATCATTGTACCAGCAAGGCAGAACGATATACTTTCTTTACTTGTTAGAAAAACCGGGCAAAAAGCGCCCGGTCCTTACTTTCACAGGATGTGATGGCTTTCGCGTTGCATACAGGACGTATGCGTAGTTAGCGAAAGTTCCTTTGCTCCAAATACGGTTTTTAATCATCAACCATGTGCTTGAACAGACATTTCTATTTCATAAAGTATTTTGGTCCTTCATTAAGTAACGAGTAAAATAAGCGGAAATTTTCTGGTTATATGCATCATGACGCTTGTTTCGCGGGTAAATAAGGGTAATTTTTCCGTTTATTTATCAGATTGGGCAGTTACCTGATCGCCCAACCAAATCTTAAGGCGCTGATCATTGTACCAGCAAGACAGAACGATAAACTTCCTTATCTTACAAAAGAAGCTTCGTCGGGTCTATCACCCGTCGAAGCTTTTGATTGCTTATTTTAGACTGAAATCTCCTGAACTTGTCCGAGCCTTGATCTTATATTTGCCGTCTCCTTTTTTACCAATGATATGATGATCGCTTTTCTCTTTATAAAGCATATCTTTAAAATGTACAGAACCATCACCTGAAGATCCTTGATAATAAACGGAAACTGAATCAGGCTCATCCCCGAATGTGACCGTGACATCACCGCTGCTTGTTTCCAAGTTCAAATCGCCGGCAAGCTCGTCACTAGTCAAGTCAATATCACCGGAACTGGCCGAAGCATCCAGATCACCGCAACAGTCAGTTACCGTTATGTCACCTGAATGCGTGAGCAGTCTCAAATCATCCGCAGATGATTTGTTCAGACGAACATCACCACTCGACGTGTTCGCATTCAATCTTTCCTTTACATGTGTATCGCAAATAGTCAGATCACCGCTTGATGTCGTCGCATTTAGTTCTTGATTTGCGGCGCAATGCATCAGTTCAATATCACCTGAGCGGCATGAGAAATTCATCCGATTGGTTACAAGTTCAAACGCACTTATATCACTTGATTGCCCGTCAATCACAATGTGGTCATAGAGTCGTGTCGGTAACTCGATAACGACTTTTACGTTTGCAAAGCTTAACGTCTTGAGGCGAGTCAGCCAATCCTGTCTGTTGCGGATAATATGAATTTCTAATTTGTCATCTTTTTTATTCATCACCAGTTCAACAGGGCAATTCTGCTCATCCAGATCTCCCGTCCAAACCTGAGCTTTTAAAACCGTCTCTTCCGTCTGAATCAATTCAACATCCGTTGATGAGGTGTTGACAATAAGATCATCAATTCCATCCATATCAACAGTTTCTTCCAATACATTCCGCATACTGTTCACGCCTTTCAAACGATTAAATCTTTGATGTCTTTACTTTAGCTGTTAATCAAGTGGACGTGATCAGTCGCAGGTCTGAATTTAATACCTTCCGAGGTCCGGATCGTACAACGTGCCTCATTAATCATTTGGAAAAATGATTCCACTCTGCTTCCGTGCCGAACTCATGGTTTTGACAACGCTCCGACTAAGTGCGCGTAGACGTAAATACTCTTGTTTATTGTTCTGTTCAAGGATATCCGCAAAATTGCTGATTTCATAGATCTTATCGTCTTCTTCAAAATGGGTTGCAATCGGCTGTACCTCTTTATTATGGGCATCAATCCACTCAAGGCGTGCGATATTGGATGAATTATTGATCCGGAACGTTCCTTTTTCACCATGAATTTCCGACGGTGCATCGGAATAGGCGATCTTCGAGCAGAGTATCGTACAGACGAAGCCGGGATAGGTGAGCACCAAGGTACCTCCGCCGTCAATTCCATTGGATAATTTGACCGGATAATAGACGGATCGCTCCGGTTCGCCGAAAAGAGCGACCGCTACATAGGTCGGGTAAACGCCAAGATCTTGCAGTGCTCCCGCTGCAAACTTCGGTGAGAAGATGTTTGTAATCTCTCCGTCCAGAAATTTATCATAGCGCGAGGAATATTGAATGAGCTGCAGAACAGCGGAACGAAGCTGTCCCGCTCGTGGAAGCTCCTGCTGTAATTTTTTAAAAACCGGCGTCTGAATGTTGCGGATGGCTTCAAATAAATACACGTGATGCTCATCTGCAAGTTTCACTGCCTCATCAAATTCTTCTAAATTAGCAAAAATCGGTTTCTCACATATAACATGTTTTCCGCCGCGCAACAGGACTGACACTTGCTGAAAATGCAGCCCGTTCGGAGACGCGCAATAAATGGCGTCCACCTCATTACTTGCAGCCAGGTCTTCGAGTGTCGTGAACCACCGGCTCCCACCAAATTCTTCTGAAAACTGCTTTGCTTTTTCCTCCGATCTGGAATAGGCACCGACGTAATCGAACCGCCCTGTCTTCTTAACCGCTTTCACAAATTGTTGCGTAATGCTGCTTGTTCCTATAGTGGCAAGTTTCATTGTCTTCCCCCTGCTTGATCATTTTTATTACACTAATTATAACGATCGATGTATAATTTTGGTAGCCCTTACATCGATAAACCCACAAATATATAAATTTCCCCACAAACTTAATATAGATGATCAATTTAAAGTATAAGTAATGATGCATAGATAACGAAAACACAATTCGGAGGACGAATTTATGATGAACGGACTTGATAAAGTCAAACAAAAGCCTTTTATTTTAGGGTTTATCCTATTATATGTGCTCCCGCCTATCGGAATGGCTTGGTTTGTCGGCTGCGCCATCCTGGAATGGCGCAGTCAAATTTCGAAAAAACATGCGCTGCCTACCGATCTCATCAGCCTTTTGCTTGCCTTAATGGCCATAGCGTCGATCGGTTCTGTACTGATTAATTGGCAAGTTACTGATCTTCTTTCCACGCTCATTCTGATTGGTTACCTTGGGATCTACATGTATTGGCTGCGTCATCCCGAACATCTTCATATAAGACAATTTGTGTGGATTACAATTTGGGGCGGAGTTTATATTTTCTTCTCGGAAAAAGTATTGAATCTGATTCCTCATGATTCAATTGTCGGAACAGCGGTTTCCTTCTTAACCGGACATTTTTTATTTGGATACAGGGGTATGCCGCGTTTATACGGATCAACGTTCAATCCGAACTATGCCTGTTACCTGTTAATACTCGCACTCGCTTTTCTTTCAGTCGAACTGTTGCGAGCCTTGCAGCTAAAAAACAAGCAGCTTATTGTCTTGTCACTTTTGATTCTTCCGATTCTTGATCTAGGTATCTATCAAACGGGATCGAGAGCCGGATTCGCCATTATGTTCCTGATTCACCTTTTGTTCCTTTATAAGCTGAGCATTCGGGCATTCATTCCCGTTGCTGCCCTTGTTATGATCAGTGCTCCATTTCTCTACCAATGGATGCCGCGATCAGGCGGAACAGAATCATCGATGGCAAAACGGATTGAAATTTGGGGCAACAGCTGGCATATTTTTACGGAGAATCCGTTCTTCGGTGCCACTACGTTTGGCTTCGGCAGAGATTATGCGGCACTTAATGGCGAGATGATTCCGCATGCTCATGATCTGTTTCTGTCCGTTCTTTCTTCATCGGGCATTTTTTGCGGTCTGTTTTTTCTTGCTGTCATTGTCATTAATACGTTCCAGCTGTTCAAAGCGCAGCGAATGAGTGCTAAGACCAACTATTCAGCAGCACTGTTTCTCTTTTCATTGCCGACCATCATTCTGTATGGCATTATGGACTTCACCTTGTCCTCGCCTCAAGTTATGATTATGGTTCTTGTGCTGCTTTCCTACTGGGTAAGATATTCGGCACGCATGAATCAATTCGCGCGCCTGCACAAGACCATAAAACTGGTTCTAGGCAATAGAGTTCACTTCGGAAACAGAAGGCGGCAAAAACCCGCAATGCTGCAGACATTCAAAGGAGCATCTGGCAGGTAAGATCAATTAATGATATGATAGCGTTGATATTTTTTTGGTGGGTACCTTGACTCGGAGGTGCCCACCTTTGGAATGAAAGGGTGAAGATGTTGGTTGAAAAAATAGCATTTATCGGTTCCGGCGAATTAGCGGAATCTTTATTAAAGGGCTTTCTGAATAAAAAGTTTGTTACGGCAGATCATGTTTGGATGAACAATCATGCAAACAAGGAACGCCTCGTAGAACTTGAACAGGAGTTTCATGTCCACACAACTCAGAATAAAGAATTGGCGCTGAAGAATGCTGAGATTGTTATCTTTGCATTCAGACCCGCAGACACAAAGAGTGCAGTGGAGGAAATGAAAGCCTATCTGCGTCCGGAACAACTGGTCATATCGTTAATGGTAGGCGTACCTACCTCATTCATTCAATCGGCGTCCGGAATCGATCTCTCGATAGTTCGAGCGATGCCGAACACATCCGCATCCATAGGTCTCTCTGCAACCGGAATAGCAGCAGGTTCTTTTGTCACGGATGCGCAGCTGAAACTCGCCAAACAGCTGTTCGAAACCGTCGGCACCGTTACCGTCGTTAAGGAAAGCGAGATTGATGTCATCGCAGGGCTTGCAGGAAGCGGACCCGCCTATTTATACTATCTTGCTCAGGCAATGCAGGAAGCAGGAATGCGTGAAGGAATCCCTGCGGCTTCATCAGCACAGCTTGTCATGCAGACGCTACTTGGCGCAACACATCTTCTGAATCAATCCGGAAAGTCAGCCTCCGACCTGTTGAAGGCTGTTGCAACCCCCGGAGGAACAACTCAGGCAGGCATCGACACGTTAGACAAACAAGATGTAAAACAAGACGTCATTGACTGTGTTCATCAGGCAATCGTACGTGCTAAGGAAATGAGCACGCCTTTTACAAAGTAAGTTCTGTCAGATCTTGCAACACAGATGTATCGACAATTTATAAAAACAAAATAATATGTCAGATTTCATGACACGTTTTATTGAATGGTGGTCAAACGGTGCTATTATGTTCTTGTAAGCTTTAACACACCTTCTGTTGCAGTTAACCTTAAGTTAAGATGTTTGATCTTGATTTAGGAAACCATCATTTACTCGTTTTGCGATGAGATGCTGACCGGCATTCTTGTCGCATATTTTTTTTGCGTTCAGCTTTGATTCGAGCGACGTCTGTTCATTTTTTGTGGGCAATATGCTGTCTGATCCGCATCATCAACGTGCTGTAAAAAAATCAATGTCATTGCAGAGCCTTCTTTATAGATAAGCTGCGTTCCGTTATAATAAAATGATTAAGTCACTGAATTACTGGCTGTTATTTTGCTGTGAAATTTTTTACATACCATAGAATAATTGATCGGCCGGCACGGCTATCAACTTCTTTGCGAATAATGAATGACAGGGTACGCCGTATAAAAAGAAGAGGGGCAGCATCATGAGTTTAAGTACTAGTTTTAAAATTTTCATCAGCTGTATTTGTCTGAGCTTGACCGCTCCATTATTACCTGGTCACGAAGTAAAGGCACAGACTAAGCAGCACCTCTTTTTCACTTCCTTTGAGAACGGCAATCCGGCACTGACTTGGAAGAACACAGCTGAAAACGGTAAAAACGGAGAAATATCGTCCAATGGTGTCAAGGCGTTCGATGGCAGCGGCAAAACTATGGCTACTTATATCTCACGCGGACCAAGCGATTTGTATAATGCTCCCTCAAAGTTAGGATGGACAGGCAGTCATGTCCTCACTTATGCAGGTTCAACTGCCAAAAAGAAGGACAGTTATGCCTATAATAAGCTCTTCAACGTACATATTCCGGTAACAAAAGATACACAGCTCTCCTATCTTATCGCTCCTGAAGCGACAAAAAAGGATCCCAATGCACAGACAGCAAGCTATGTATCCGTCGATCTTAAGTTTTCGGATGGTAGCTATCTTCATCAGCTGAAAGCAGTGGATCAGAATGGTGTGGCCATAACCCCGGAAGCTCAGGGAAAATCCGGCACGATGCTCATGAATCAATGGAATAATAAAACGATCTCGCTCGGTAAAGCTGCAAAAGGAAAAACAATTGTCCGCATTCTTCTCGCCTATAAATCATCAAGGACAGAAAGCACATTTAAAGGAGCAGTTGACGACCTGCGCATCAGCAATGTCTCCGCGGCATCTGCTGCAAAGGTGCAGCCCGTTGATCAGGTAAACGTGCTCCGCGGCACAGCTTCCGATTCACAATTTGCGCGTGGGGATACGGTTCCGGCAATTGGCGTGCCCAACGGATTCAATTATTGGTCACCGGCAATTGACAGCAGTGCGAAGAAACAGATTTATCCATATAGCCAAAATAATGATCCGAGTAATTTGCCTGAACTTCAGTCCTTTTCACTCAGCCAATCAGCAAATGATCAGAGCGGCATTAGGCAAACGTTGCAGGTGATGCCCTCAAGCTTTTCCGGTACACCAAGCGCCAATCGGCTTGGACGAAGCAAGGCGTTCAATCGATCGGACGAGTCGGCCAGCCCTTATCGCTATTCAGTCACGTTTACTGATGGCATGAGCGCTGAGCTTGCCGCAACCAGCCACGCTGCAGTCATGCGTTACACCTTTACGGGAAGCCAAGGCAATCTGCTCTTTGACAATCTGGATCGGCAAGGCAGCCTGACGTTGCATCCCAAGACACAATCAATTGAAGGTTACTCCGACATCAAAGATAAAACCACCGGCAACATGAACAGAATGTTCTTCTACGCAACCGTAGATCAGCCGGTTACCGATGCACAGCATTTGTCCGGAGAAGATCGTGATTCTGTGACCGCCTTCTTCAAATTCGATACCTCAAAGAACCGCGCAGTTACCTTAAAAGTGGGAAGTTCTTTGATCAGCATAGGGCAGGCGAAGAAAAATTTGAACCAGGAAATCGGCAAGAAGACCTCCATTAAAGATGTTGAAAAGAAAGCAAAAAAAGAATGGAATGAGCGACTCAGCCGAATTACGGTCGATGGTGCAGAAACAGATCAGCAAGCGACTCTGTATTCGAACCTCTATCGACTCTATCAATCGCCGAACGATGGTTCTGAAAATATTGGAACAAAGAAAAACCCGAAGTACCGATATGCGGACCTCAGCGTTCCGGCGAGTTCTGCGAATACAGCCGATCACACGGGAGCGTCAATCAAAAATGGGCATATTTATGTCAACAGCACGTTCGCTTATAGTGCACAAACTGCTTGGCCTGCCTATGCACTTCTTGAACCGAAACTGACCGCCCGCTTAATAAACGGATTTCTTACGGTTTATAAAAATGGCGGACGTTTCGACGCTGATGCAGGGACCGCCTTTGCTGATGCTGTTGCAAAAGGAGTTCCTGGTATCAATACGTCGCTGCTGTATACTGCTATGCTGCAAGCCGCTTCTGTACCTGAAAATGAACAGGAACAGTTACTTA
Source organism: Sporolactobacillus sp. STSJ-5 (assembly GCF_024385605.1). GTDB lineage: Bacteria > Bacillota > Bacilli > Bacillales > Sporolactobacillaceae > Sporolactobacillus. The sequence goes on from NZ_JANFOJ010000014.1 coordinate 52,973, forward strand.
CCGGATATACATCGTCCAGTCAAAAAAACAGCATCAGTCAAACATTAAACCGATCGATCAACGATTTTGCCCTAGGGAATTTTGGCAAGACTTTGGCAAACAAACAGCCGAATACTTCTTCTCTTTCAGAGGACAGCAGCTATTATTTAAGCCGTTCGAAAGATTATCTTAATCTTTTTAACCGCTCACTCGATGCCTTCACACCGCGGAAAGAGAACGGAAAATGGGCGATCAGTTCATTGAAGAGCAGCCAGTTGAGCAATCAAACTGTAGAGGACTGGGCGAACGCCTTTAACGTTCCCCAGGATGGTCAAGGCCTTATTAATTTGTATGGAGGAAAGGCTGGACTGATTGATAAGCTCGATCAGTATCTCAGCACAGAGCCCTCTGCTCAATCAATTAAAAAACAAGCAAAAGCGCGTCTTGCTTTAGGCAGCAAGATGGGGATGTTCACCCTTGACAATACTTCATCGCCTTCACTTCCCTACATGTATTTATTCGCTTCCGCTCCTTGGAAGACACAAAACATGACTCGGGCACTCTTGAACCGTTTCTATACAGGCGGATCAATCGGTCAAGGCTATTTAGGCTCCGATACAGGAGCGATGCTTTCAGGCTATTATCTATTTGGCGCAGCGGGTATCTATCCGCTGCAGAAAGGAACACAGAATTATGTAATCGGCGCTCCGTATTTCAAGAAAATGACGCTGCATTTGGAGAACGGAAAAGAGCTGATCATCAGCGCTCCTAAGGTAAGCAATAAGAACAAATACGTCCAAAGTGTTTCACTCAATGGCCGTTCGTTGCAACAAACGACGTTATCAGCAAGCGATCTGGCAAACGGCGGAACACTCGTCTTTAATATGGGTGCTCAGCCATCCAGCTGGGGAACATCCGCAGATACTGTACCTGAATCACTTACCGCACAATCGACAAATGGTTCATTTCTTTATCCGAAAGCGTTGAATGATCTTACTGAGAAAGCAACAATCAATCCTCAAAACGGGAAAGGCAGTCTGACCGATTTGGTCGACAACAAGTGGCAGACTTCTGTTAAATTCGAAAAAGATCATCCGTCAGTTATCTTTCATTTTAAAGCAGAGAATCGCAGGATAAAAATGTATACCTTAACCTCGACAAACAGCCGGGATTCAAGCGATCCGGAGAGCTGGACAGTGTGGGGATCAAATGATGGGACAATCTGGGATCTTCTTGATACAAGAACTAACCAGAAATTCAAATGGCGCTCCATGACACGTGCGTTCTCGATAAAAAATCCAAAGATATACTCTTATTACAAAATAACCATAACGAAAAACAACAGCAGTAACCCTCTGTCGATCAGCGAGCTTCAGCTGCTTGGCTATTCAGGAATACGTGACGGCTTTGATACGATGCGCAACGAGATCATCCATCAATTCGGGTTGAAAAATTTGAATGAGTCGGAAACAGCGTCACTTTCTAACACGTTGAACAAAGCGCAAACGGCTTATATGAGTGGGAATCTTTCGTCATCTGTTTATTACATGCAAACCTATGTTCAATTGATTAACTCATTTATTTATAAAGTGACCGCTCCTGAAAAAGTGCGCACCAGCCTTTTAGCCGATGCGCACGCAATGGTCAATTTATTATCCGATTGATTGCAAAAGATGCAGCCAATCAAAAAATGGAGGAACTTTATGTCCCATTTAATTAAAGTCAGAGATGCCGTTGAATCGGATCTTGCAACCATTGTATCGATATACAATTCAACCATTCCTGGCCGCATGGTCACTGCCGACACGGAACTGGTCAGCATTAATGATCGGCGTCCGTGGTTCGACGCTCATCAAGCAGACCCAAATCGGCCGCTTTGGGTCGCTGAATATGAGGGAGAAGTTTGTGGATGGCTCAGCCTCAGCAATTTTTACGGACGCCCTGCTTATCAAGCAACTGCAGAAATTAGTATTTATCTTGATGAACGCTTTCGAGGAAAAGGGATCGGCTCGTTTCTCATTCGTTACGCTTTTGACCACTGCAGTGAATTTGGAATCAAGACCATACTCGCATTTATTTTTGCTCAAAACATGCCAAGCCTTCGCCTATTTGAACATTTCGATTTTGAGCGCTGGGGAACGTTTCCGAAAGTCGCCGAATTGGATGGGATCGAACGCGATTTAGTCATCATGGGCAAGCGAATCGCAGAATAAGTCAATTTTTAATAACACTATAACTTAAAAATAACAGGCCGGCACGGCCTGTTATTTATTTGGTTCTTCACCAATGATCTTCACTTCTGTTTCCAAATTCACTCCGAACTTCTTCTTGACCGTCTCCTGCACATGCCTTATCAAGCGTATGTAATCTGAAGCGGTGCCGTGATCAACATTAACCATGAACCCGGCATGCTTCATCGACACTTCAACGCCGCCAATTCTCGTTCCTTGCAATCCACTGTCCTGAATCAGTTTCCCGGCGAAATAACCTGTGGGTCTTTTAAATACGCTGCCGCATGATGGATACTCCAACGGTTGCTTCAACTCACGCAATTCGGTCAATCGGTCCATCTCTTGTTTTATTTCAACTGGATTGCCCTTTTTAAGGACAAAGGTCCCTTCAAGGGCTAAATAACCTTTTTGAGAAAATGCGCTGTGTCGATAGCCCATTTCAAGTTCATGATCTTCAAGCTTCAAAATAGATCCATTTGTGTCGACGACAACCGCTCCGCGCAGCACATCGGCTGTTTCTCCCCCATAGGCACCGGCATTCATATATAATGCACCACCGACTGATCCGGGAATGCCGCAAGCAAACTCCAGACCTGTAAGTGCATGTGCCAAAGCGAAACGAGAAACATCAATGATCGATGCACCGCTTTGTGCGATCAGCGTCTCACCTTCGCATTTGATTTGATTTAGACAGCCGCAGTGAATGACAATTCCTCTAATTCCGCCATCCCGTATAATAAGATTGGATCCCCGTCCGAGGATTGTCAGCGGCAGCTGATGCTTATTGGCATAAGCAACAGTCTTTCCTACTTCTTCATACGTTTGCGGCTTTACAAAAAGATCAGCTTCTCCGCCAGTGTGAGTAAAGGTATATGTACTTAAATTTTCATCTATTTTTACTTGTTCTTCATTTGACATGATGTTCAATAAATTAGAGCGCACTTCTTGTTTATCCATCGCAATGACCATTCCCTCTCGGCTTTTTCGCCAACTTCCTGCTTTATTATTTATGCCATTGCCCGGCAGGTATGTCAACCGTCACTTTTTTTCATTCGATGAATTTCAATCAGAAGTCGGCAAATAAATACATGATCAGCCTGTTCCGTAACATGCAGATGGCGGCTGATTAACCAAAAATCGAGCGGATTTATGACTCATCCGCCCGACGTTTATTCTGAAAACATATCTTTTTGCTGCGCTCTCAATCGATGCTTGTTGAAATACATGTATTCATCAGCTTTTTCAATCAAATCACCAATCGTCGTACCGTCATCGGGATAAAAACTGATTCCGATGCTCAGAGACAGCCAAATATCATAACCGTCCTGAACGATATGTCTTTTTTTATTCACTTCAATGCGTTCAGCGATCGCCTGATAATCTCGAACGGTTCGAATGTCAGGGAGCAGAACCAGGAATTCATCGCCTCCATATCTGCAAACAATATCATTTTTACGCGTGGATTCTGTCAGTAGACTTGCCACGCGCGTCATGACTTTATCACCTGTATTATGCCCATAGGTATCATTAATCAGTTTAAACTCATTAACATCGACAAACATCAGGCCGAGCATTGTACCGTGTTCTTTGGCCATACTTAAATATTTGTCTGCGAACTTGTCGAACAATGCTCGATTTGCAACACCAGTCAATTTGTCATAATAGGCGAGTTTTTCAATCACCTTTTCCTTCTGCTTCAACTGATTATTTAGATGGGAAAGTTGACTGACATAATCCCTTAATTGACTGATCCTTTGAAACTGATTCGTGACATCGATAAATTCAAGGAGAAGATCGCTTCGGCCTTCCAGCATCACACGATTCATTTTCATGTTCACCCGATGATCCGGGTTCACCAATTTTCGATGCATGGCAGCTGAGAAGAAGACAGGGTTTCCTCCGGAAGTCAACCGCTTCACTGCACTATAAAAGAACGGACGTTCAAGCGCAGGAAGCACCTGATCCACCTTTTTCCCGAGAACCTCTCTGCTCTTCTTACCTGATAATCGCTCCATAAAAGGATTCCAGTAGGTAATCTCGAGGTCTTCAGTAATCATTACGATTCCCTCATTTATGCAGTTTAGAATACCAGGAATAATAGAATCCATAATCACTCATCTTCCATTGTACAGTTTATCGATCTTATTCAGGATATCGTCGAGCGAATTCAACGTCATATTAATGACAATTGCTCCGGCAATCTCAGTCCCTTCAATGTCAAAAGCAAGAAACATCATCAGTACAAGCCGATAATCTTCACAATCAACAAAGTGTTCCGCATTGGCATCATTTAACACATCTATGTCTGGCAAAGTGTATTCAACCGGTATGTTTACCGTATTGCTCAGTTCGCCAATAATTGAATTAATGACGATATTGCCGATTTCTTTAATCGTATCAAAATCAATATCCGTAAATTCCAAACTGTTCTCAAATTCATCACGTGTTTCATGAAGGCAGAGATCAATAAAATGATGCATTTTATCTGCTGGGAAAAGCAGGCTGACTTTGCCTTCCAGCTGACTGTCAAACGAAATAGAGGAGACCATAACCGCTCCCTCGGCAACATTCAGCAGATACTTGTTAAGTTCAATCTTCCCTTTAGCAGCGTCCAAAATACGGACATTAGGAATCGTCAGCCCAATTCGTTTATCAATGATATCCGAAAGCGTGCTTGCAGCCTGACCCACACCAACATTAAACAATTCAGTTAGGATATCTTCTCTGCTTATATTATCGGCCACAGCTACCCGTCCCTATGATGTCGCAGATCTCTTTCGCCTTTTTTTCATCTAAAGGCTTATTAATAAAAGAGAGCACACCCATTTTTTCTACAACATCACGTACCCGATTCTGAACATCAGCGGACAAAACAATAACATTGGCATTTCGATCAATTTGTTTCGCCTTTTCAATCAAATCCTGTCCGCGCAATTTCGGCATTAACAGATCAACAATCATAAAATCAGGCTGAGTCTCCGTGAATTTCTCAAGGCCCTCCTGTCCGTCATTTGCAAAAACAAACTCTATATTTTTTAAGTATTGGTTTAAAAATGAATATGTAATCTTCTGTGAAAACTTTGAATCATCCACAATAAGTATTTTTGTCAAAAATACCACCCTTTCTCCGTTTTGGTCACTGATCATAGCATCAATAAAGAGATTGTGCGAACAATCCATAATTACGATAAGCAATAATAACTAGGCCTTTTTACCTTTGAAAATTCAAAAAAAAATATGTTACTACTATTAATTATAAATAGATGCGGAGAAAAGACAAGAATAATAATCCTCTATAATCTGTTCATCTTTTCTCTAAACCGACACAAAAAGCACACATTAAAGAAAGAAATAGACTACCAAGCTTCAGTAAGATCACGTCACGGAGATTACATCTATTACTATGCATTTTCTTTTTCTATTTCTTGACGCACTTTCTTGCTGAGCGACGACAGCACAAGCATGTGTGCCTGATCCAACATCGTCTTTAATACACTCACTGGAATATCCGCTTCAAGATACAGTGAATTCCAATGCGTCTTGTTCATGTAATACCCCGGAACGATTGCATCGTATTCTTCACGCAAATGTGCGCCAAATTCAGGAGACAATTTAACCGTGATAATTGGGCTGCCCTTTTTGTCTCCACCACGCATCGCAAACATTTTGCCGCGTATCATGTATCTGGTCGCTTGCCATTCCTCTTTAAAATCACATTCCGTGCCGATTTTCGTTAAACAGTAGTCATGAATCCATTCAGTGTCCATCACTAACCTCCGATTCTCTTTGTTTTATCAATATATTGTTTATTTTCTTTTGTTTTTCCAAATTTTTCAACATTTATTTTTTGGATTCCAATTATTTACCATCATAATTTAAGCACGCCAAATAGGTGACAGCCGACGACTGTCACCTAGGAATTAGATTCACTTATTTTTGATCGCAGATTTGATGACGGAATTGTATCATACGTTTATCCTCGATAATTGCAACACCCTGTTTACTTACTGCTTCAGCAATGAGTGCCAGTTCCTGTCGCATTGCGCTTGACAGGAAACCGTTTTCAATATTCTTTTTGATCACATAATATAATTCTGTTAAATAAGTGGTTGAATACTGATCATATGAACTCATTTTATTTCCCCCCACATGTGAAACCTAATTATTAATTCGAATAAGTAAATTCTTTTTCTTTTTACCAAATTGTTCTTTTTCTACTTGAAAATACCCATTGATATATTTCTCCCCTATGCCTAATTTACCCAATTCATATTATTTTGGAATCCGTATTTTCCGCAATTATTTCAAATTATTATTTTAAATTTTTTAAAGGAGTTGTGCTTCATAAGTCGAATTATCACTATATGTAAGACAAATTTTGGAGGTGTTTGAGCAATGAATGAAAAATTGTGGGCATTAGTACAGGAATTTGTCGATAAGGCGCATGTAGGCAATGCAGAGTTGGCAGTTGCAGGTGCAGATTTGGATTCGGATGTATCCTCGATTTTTACCAAGCATATGAGCCAAATAAGCGAGTTGCCTGCGAGCGGACCACTTGAATGGGTTTAATAATGCAGAACAGAGATAAAATAAAAAATTTTTTAAATGAGTATATTTCAGAATGTGAAATTAATAGCGATACGAAGGATTTCATTTCTTCTCTTTTGCATTTAAAAGGGAAGATTTTTAATGTCGAATCGGGATTTACATGGGCAGAATTCAATTATCATATTGCCTCACTCTTTGAATCGACTGATAAGAGGGATTCTTCTATAGTTGCCTGCTCTGCAGCCATTGAACTTCTTGTCCTCGCAACAGATATTCTTGATGATTTGGCGGACCAAGATTTAAATGGCGAACTCTTAACATGGGTTCCTGCTCCCCAAGCTGTAAGCTTATCCAGTGTGCTTTTAATGGAAGGATTGCACATCGTCAGTCAGTATAAAAATCCTCAATTATTTTTAAATGTGGTAGAGCAATTACGAGAAGCGGCTCAAGGACAGATCAGGGATTTGTCCTTCTGTATTAGCAGGAAACACGTACCGACTGAGAAAGAATACTTTGCGCAAATCAGTCGCAAATCGGTATCATTGACTCGTTTAGTTTTTCATTTAAATGTGCCACATGAAGAACTCGCATTTTGGACTAAGATTGCAGATTGCATAGGGTTTTCGGGACAAATCAGTAATGACGCGCGAGATCTCTTTGACGATACGAAAAATGATCTTGTGGATAAAAAAGCCACATTACCTTTGATTAAAGCGATTGAAGCTAGTCAAACAAAGGATGACGGATGGCTTTTAATGATGCTGACAACCAAGAATTTAAGAGAAAGCCGAGATTTGCTGCCAATTATTCGTTCCTATATAAAAAAGACGGGCGCAATTAAATATTGCGATATTCTTTCTGAATTTTATTTAAACAAAGCCTTACTTCTTTTGAAGAAAAAACAAGAAACAAGTACTAATAAAATGCACTATATAGACCTGATAAAGTTTCTCGGAGATGATGATCATTAAGGCGAAACTAATTTCTTATTCATTATTTGTGTTATTCATTTTTCTCACTGTGTATTACGTATATTCGTTTCAATTCCAAACTAATTTCAGTAAAATTGATGCAGATCCGATTCCTCAACTAGATCAGCTCATTATTCTTTCCTCTATTGGATTCTTTTTTGTATGCAGCGGTATCTATTGTTATAGATTAAAACCTCATTCAGTCATTACAAAGCAATTCTTCTATTTAATGTATGTGGCCGGAATTGCAGTCACTTCTGCAATTCCTTCCGGCGTCAATAACATGGTTGCCCAGCCGCTAGAGGTGATCTCCGGGCTCTTTACGCCCATTTGTCTCTTACAATTTTTTCTTTTTTTCCCCTCAACAACAAAGCCTAAGCTGTTCAGGTTGCTTTTTGTAACTTTAAAAAATATTGTTTTCTGCTTTTCAATAATCTATTTTTTCACTACAATTTTTCAGCAATTTCATAATTCATTTGCAAGACTGTCTCGATATTTATTTATCCTTGTTATTTGTACATCACTTGTACTCTGTATTGTTTTAATCAGCTTAATGCTGAAATCCAATTCTGCAAAGGTCAAGAATCAGCTCTATATTCTCATTGCTTCTTTCTGTCTTTCCTTTTTTCCGGTTATTTTCTTGAGTCTGATCCCGTATATCTTCTTTGCTTCAGAAAATCATATTCCTTTTTATTATAGTTTAATAAGTGTCATCATTTTCCCAATCTCAGTTACCTACATGCTGACGCGTCAAGAGATCATCGATATTCGTATAAAATTTATGACGCTTCTATCGAAAACAGGCATCATCATCCTTTCTTTAATTTTAACAAACAACTTATTGTTTTTATTTTTTCAGGATCATCTGGATCTATTTTTTCGCATCAATCTGTTAATGTCTGCTGCCATCATCATTTTCATTGGATTCAATCAATTTTTCAGTTCACGCTCCTATCGTCACAAGGTTGATAAAACCCAAGAAATTAAAAGAGAAACGCATCGAATCATGCAGCAGGTTTTAAACGGGCAGCATCTAACCTCCTGCGCACGGTTAATTGTTAATCTCATTCAGCAAACAATCGTAATTAATGGTGCCTGCCTCGTGTGGAAGCAAAACCAAATTCCAAAGATTTATTATCAAACCGGGATTTTTTCAAAAGGATCGTTGACACTTAAAATTTTGAACAGCCTAAACTCAGATACAAAAGAGACGATTCAGAAAAAAATGGATGTAACCATCCTTTCGTTATCGGATCAAGAAAGCATCAAAGGATGGATTTTTCTTGGTCAGAAAAAGAACGGAACACGCTTTGAAAAAAATGAGTTTGCATTGATTGATGGAATTTGTGCCGATGCTCTTAATCTGTTAAACAGCTCTGAAGTGCTTTCTCAGATGGATACTGAGCTTGAGAAAACAAGAAGTCTGTCATACTCTCATGAGCATTTTAATCAATTGCTCATGAATTCCATTGACGAAAGCAGACGGGATTTATCCATTTTTCTGCACGACGAGATTCTTCAAAATGTTATACTATTAGAAAATAGGATCGATGGTCTGCATCATTCGCATAAAATTGATCAGGCTGCCTACAGAGAAATCAAGGAATCACTCTTAAACACCATTTATGAAATTAGGAAAAAGTCGCGCGAATTGCATCCATTCATTGTAGAAGATCTCGGATTGCAGCAAAGTGTTCAGGCGCTGAAAAAGAGACTGCAAAACAACTATAATGTAATCGTTGATACAAGTTTTGATCTCGGAATGAAAATAATTCCGAAGAGAATTGAGCTTGCAGCCTTTCGCATGGTTAAGGAGCTGCTCCACAATTCGATCAAACATGCGTCGATTCCTGTTGTCTCAGTTTCCCTTAAGTGTACGGATTATTACCTGCTGATCATAGTAAGCGACCATGGAAAAGGGTTTGATCTGACCAACATATTAAGTACTGCCTCCGGTCATATCGGATTGCTCTCGGTACAGAAAAGCGTCGATTTGATGCATGGACTTTTCGACATACAATCGTCACCGGGAAATGGAACAACAATCAATATCACACTGCCCCTAGATTGGAATGATGGACATGACAATCAACATCATCTTAGTGGATGATCATCTGCTCATGCTCATGGGCCTAAAAGAACTGCTTGAGAAAGAGTCCGATTTTCACGTCGTCGACACTCTGCCTGACCCGATAAATCTTAAAAAGGTAATCAGCGCGCAGCCTCCAGACGTCCTTGTACTTGATGTACGTCTTAAGAACACAAACGGCATCGAACTCACCAGAGAAATAAGAAAGCGTCATATTCCGCTTAAGATTATCATTCTCTCCGGCTATCAATATGACGAGTATATTGAGCAAGCAAAACAGGCGGGAGCGGATGCCTATGTCACCAAAGAAGAATCGAATTCACGACTTGCAAAGGTTATCCGCCAAGTCTTTCACGGGGATAAGGTATTTCCAAGGCTTAAGCCGGAAACTCCATGTGAATCGTTAACCTCCAAAGAGCTTGATATATTAAAACTAATTGCTGAAGATATGACAACTAATGAAATCAGTCAAAAACTGTCCGTCAGCAAACGGACCGTTGAATACCATATATCATCTATAATCCAAAAATTAGGCGCTGATTCTCGTGTTGGCGCCGTTGTCAATGCAATTAAAAAGGGCCTGCTCAACCTTTAAGCAGGCCAACTTGAATAAGATTCAATTTTCCATTTCTAATCCAGCAAATAATGCAGCATTTTCTGCGGATCCTCCAAAAAATGACGCATCACATTATAGTGCTCCGTATCCTCATAACGAGTCTTCTTAACACCCTCATTTGATATAAAATAGATATCCGCATTGGGATAAGCCATCAACATAGGTGAATGAGTGGCAATGATCAGCTGTGATTGCTGATTCACCAATTCCTTAATTCTTACGAGCATTGTCATCAATTTTGTAGGAGATAAAGCCGCTTCAGGCTCGTCTAGTATATAAACACCGTGACCGCGAAATCGATGCAGCATGAGTGAAAGAAAGCTTTCTCCATGGGATTGCTGATGCAACGATTTCCCACCGTACTGTTCTAAAAAAATCGGATCACCTATTTCATCAACGTTAGATGCAAGATTGTAAAAGCTCTCCGCTCTCAAGAAAAAACCGTCCTTAGGATGATCCGGCCCCTTGATGACACGCACGGCTTTATATAAATCTGAGTGTGTCATGCTGGTAGAAAAAGTGAAATTCTTCGATCCGCCTTCAGCATTAAATCCCAAGTTAACGGCCAATGCTTCCAAAATTGTTGATTTTCCCGATCCGTTTTCCCCTACAAAAAAGGTTACCGGGCGATGAAAAGAGAAGTCATAAAGATGGCGCAAAGCTGCAATTTTCGATAGATAACTGTCTGCATATTCCGGTGCATGATGGTCGATTCGAAAGCCTTTTATATAGAGTTTGCCTGCCATTTGAACCCTTCCTCGTTTATCTCTTCATCTCCACTAAATGCTCTGTTCCCCGTCATTCGATGTCAGAATTCGGTACAGTTCCGGCCTGCGATCACGAAAAATGCCCCATTCAAACCTTTGCTCCTGAAGCTTGTCCAAATCAAATTCAGCGACTAAGGTCGTTTCGCTTGTTCGATCTGCTTCACAAATCCTGTTGCCTTGCGGTCCGGCAATAAAAGAGGAGCCGTAAAAAGTGATCTTGGAATCCTCATCTGTTTCGGTGCCAACTCGATTGGATGCGATGACCGGGACCAGGTTTGACGCTGCGTGGCCAAGCATGCACGCTTGCCAATGATCCTTAGAATCAATAGTCGCATCATACGGCTCTGTTCCGATTGCCGTCGGATAAAAAAGCAGCTCCGCACCCATTAAAGTCATGCAACGTGCAGATTCCGGAAACCACTGATCCCAGCAAATACCCACACCGATTTTTCCGAAACGCGTGTCCCACACCTTGAACCCGGTATCGCCCGGATTAAAATAAAACTTTTCTTCGTAACCCGGTCCATCGGGAATATGACTTTTTCGATAAGTGCCGAGCACGGTTCCATCTGCATCGATCATTGCCAGCGCATTGTACAATGCATTATTTTTCCGTTCATAAAAGCTAATTGGGAGTACCACTCCGAGTTCCTGAGCTAACTTCTTGAAGTGTGCCACTGCACGGCTTTCGCCAAGTGATTTCGCCAGCGAATAATACTCAGTCTTCTCTTTTTGGCAGAAGTATGGTGTTTCAAAAAGCTCCTGAAGCAGAATGACTTGCGCACCTTGTGCTGCTGCTCGGCGTACCAATTTTTCAGCCTTACTGAGGTTCTCATCAATCGTCCAAGAGCAGCTCATTTGCGTTGCTGCAACCTTAACTTTTCTCATGACTTCACTTCACCTGCTTCTTTCGTTTTCGGCATTTGCTGCGTGCTGCAATGAACATTGCCGCCTTCACGGATAATCGCCATACCGTCAACCGTTCGGATGGTTCGGTCAGGAAACATCTCCGCAAGAATCGATGCTGCCTGTCTATCTGTTTTATCCGCATTCCCTCCGAATACAGGAAGGATAATGCCGTTATTTACAAAATAAAAGTTAAGATAACTCAGAGTTAATCGCGTACCTTGGTAAAAACGAGCCGGCGGCTGCGGTATGCGAATAATTTCAAGCCGTCTTCCCTGGGCATCAACCGCCTTTTCTAGACGTGCGATATTTTCTTTTGTAATCAGATAATTATCATCTTCCGGATCATCGCAGCATTGGATCAGAACTTTTCCTGGTGCCGCAAAACAAGCGATGTTGTCTACATGTCCATCCGTCTCATCACCGGACAAACCATTTTTCAACCAAATGACCTTACTTATATTTAAATACTCCTGCAGACTCTGCTCAATCTGATCACGATTCATCGCAGGATTTCGATTCGCATTGAGCAGGCATTGCTCCGTCGTCAGCAAGGTTCCCTCACCATCCACATGGAAGGATCCGCCTTCCATGACGAGCGGTGCATCGAATCGACGCACCTGTAAGTCGTCAAGGAGCACATGAGCCACCTTATCGTCTAAGTCCCAAGGCTGATATTTTTCACCCCAGGCATTAAAATGCCAATTAATGCCTGCTAAATTCCCCTGTGTATCCTGAACAAATGTCGGACCGTTGTCGCGCAGCCACGAATCATTATGCGGCAAAACAAATTGCTCGAACTGAAAGCGAGATTGATTGACAAACGTATTTACGAAATTCTGTTCATTGGGATTGACCAGTACAGTAACCGGTTCAAAATCAGCGATCGCCTCAATGAAGCCTGCATAGCCAAGGCAGACACGCTCGTAGTCGTTTGGAAAGCACATCGACTCCCGTACCGGCCATGATAGAAACGTGCGCTCGTGAGTCTCCCACTCCGCAGGCATTTTATAATTCAATGTTTTCGGATTCATAGTTACCTCGTATCATTAATGTTGTTCTTATCAGTATGTTATCATAAAATTACTGCCGATAAATAGCAGTATTCTTTGATTCATTGCGTTTTGGTGAAACGCCGCAAACGGTATAGTGTCACACAGTTTAGGGCATTGTGTTGAGAGATGTTAACTTTTTTAGATTACCCCATCCATCAATGGAAGTGAGGAGCATTCATGCAGGATTGGATTGTACAATTTATGGAACAGCATGGCTATGCAGGAATCTTTTTTATGATTTTTTTGGAGAATGTTTTCCCTCCAATCCCTTCAGAAGTCATTCTTACGTTTGGTGGTTTTATGACCACTCATTCGCGCTTGACCGCACCTCTAGTCATTTTTTTTGCGACTCTTGGTTCAGTTACCGGTGCGGCCGTACTATATGCCATAGGACGTTTCTTGAGCATTGAGCGATTGGAACGAATCGTTGCACGTTGGGGGCATGTACTGCGTCTTAAATCGGGGGATCTCACAAAAGCGAGCAGCTGGTTCGAGCGTCACGGCTACCCGGCAGTGTTCTTTTGTCGGATGATTCCCTTGATCCGAAGTCTGATTTCCATTCCTGCTGGTATGGCGAAAATGAATCTGCTGTATTTCCTCCTGATCACGGCAGCCGGTACGCTTATTTGGAATACCATCTTAGTCCTGCTCGGCTCTTCGCTCGGAAAATCATGGGACAAGGTCCTTGAATGGATGGATGTGTATTCGCACGTGACGTATGTGCTGATCTTAATTGCTGTTGCAGCAGTACTTATTTATTGGGTCAAAAAAAGAAGATCATAAATGCGGGTAAGAAGAAAATCCATTTTCAATCACGCGTTTATGTAACGGCAGCAAACACCCGTAAACAATAAGGTACATGATTACTGAATAATATAGTTTCCAATGAATAAGATGAAAATAATTAACTTGAATCGTAATGAACTCAATACCTAGCGACAACAGTGTAAACAGAATAAGCAACAACCATTTATTTGACTGCGTCCGATAATTAAGGTAGATAATCGCGAGCCCCGAGGGAATAAATGTTATTGATATTAGATCGGCAATACCGATACCATGATCCGTCCCGTAACGAAAGGCATCAAAATAAATTGCTGAGGTAATATCCATAATCCAAGAAAGAGAACAAATTACACCAAATGTCGCGTAAATCTGCCTCCAGGTTACGTGCCTTTTTTTCATGAACAAAATAAATAGAACGACAAATGCTGAAAATGAAATTGGATACCACATTCCTCTTGCTTCTAAATCCAATCTTCCCAAAATTAAAGACATAGAAAAAACACTCCTTCAACTAAACATTTATGACTAGTATCAGAAGTGCAGCAATTTTTCATTCGGAAAAAAGTAAAATTTAATTAAAGTTCATCCTGATATTGCCCACGGTGCACACTGTTTTTCCCATTTTTCTTGGCGTCATATAAAGCATTATCACAGGAAATATAAAGATTTTCTACGTCTGTAAAACGATTGGGGCGAATCGTAAGCAGACCAATACTGATAGTATAGCGCAGCGTTTTATCAAGAAGATCAATTTCAGCGTTTGCGATTTCTGACCTTATCCGCTCAGCCGAGACTGCAGACTGTTCCTCATCCATTCCGGGCATTAATATGGCGAATTCATCGCCGCCAAACCTGCTCAACAGCTGGTCCGTCTCCATTAATCCATAAATACGTCGCGACAGATCGCGAAGTACACGGTCACCGACATCATGCCCGTGAGTATCGTTGATGCATTTAAATTGGTCGACATCAAATAGCAAGAAAGAAAGCTTCTGCTGTTTCTTTGTGTATTGTTCAAGATACTGTTTTGTCCGTGCAAAAAAAGCGCGACGATTGAGCGTCTGTGTCAAATCATCATAATTAGCGAGACGCACAAGTTCTCTGTCTGTCATTTCCTTTAGGAGTAAGATGAAACCGGTACCGCCTAAAATCATTGACAAATTAAGCGTAATAAAAGTGAAACCGTAAATAAAAGACGCACTTAAAGTGCCTGGTTCAAGTGCATGATACATAAATAGCACCATCATTGCTCTTCCTAGAAAAGAGCCCAGAAGTGCAAGATAAAGGTAGCCCATCAAATGCATCAGCAGTGAATGATTCTTACCTTGAACCATACGATATATGGGGAGAACGAGTAACGCTGCCAGACTCAAGGAAGCAAAAACTACCCGCAGATTAAATTGATTATAAAAAATCAAGATCAAATTGAATCCAAGGATGCTTAAGATTGTAATCCAAAGACAAGTTCGATAAGAACTTTTTCCATAGGATCGTGTCAGTTTGAGTAAAGCAACTGCGTCCAGGGCATAACCGACGAACAAGAGACTGTTCGCAAGTGAAATAGCGACAAGGTCAAATGTGCCGCTGCGAAAAACAGCAACGATCCATGCCACCAATTGGATACATTTTCCAAAGAAAAATGTATTTAACGTCTCATCATCACGATGATGCCATAAATAGGCGCCGATCAACGCTACAGTGACTAAATTTCCACTTATAATGAATGATAAATACATTTTCATATCAAGCAATATATTCACGACCGATCATCCTCATCCGTTGCATCAAGGTTGTGCACTTATTTTATCAAATCTAGTCGAATTATTATATAAATTGACAGGAATTTAAAAAAAGAAGTGAATTGACCCCTAGAAAGCGGACAACAAAATTCATTTATTGATGTATCAATCAAAGTAAATCAATGAAACCATATCCTTTTCTCTTATCAATTTTGTGCAAACCTGCCTTCACTTAACCAAAAACAAGTGAGTGAGCCTTCATTTACTGCAAAAAAATACAGGTTCCCATATAGGAAACCTGTTTAAATGGCTTTTTTAATGGCATCTTCGCACTGTTTCATTCAGTACTCGCAGCCTCCTGCTTCAATAGAGGCGATGCGTGCTCATCCAAAGTAAGTCCGGCATCAATCGCTGCTTGAACAATCTGCCGAACCCACAATTCGGATTCGTTTGAAAGCAGTCCCTTCGCATACCATTCTCCTACTTGTTTACAAGCGAGCGGATAGCCGAGTTCTGCTGATAATAAAAGAAGATGCAGGCCTTGATTTTCGTCCTTTGCCACTTCCTGTCCACCGAACGAACCGCGCAGACGAATCTGTGCAAGTTCGTAGACTGCTTCCGGATGATGAAGACCTGCTGCCTCTTCAATAAGACACAAGCCGCGCTCCGGATTTGGTTCGATATCAGAACCGGATCCGAATGCCATACCAATCTGAAATAGAGCAGGGCTGTATTTTTGTGCGGCACTGCGGAAGAGATATTCAACTGCGCGCTTGTCTGTAATGATCCGATCTTCTGCACCGTCCTTTTTGCTGAGCACCCATAGCTCGTATTGTGCAGAAGGCAATGTTCTTGCAGCCTTTAACAGCCATTGATAGGCACGTTCTTTATTGATTTTATCATTACGTAATGACTTATATCCGGAAAAATAGTAGTGATACAGCGCAAATTGTGCTTCTGGATAATTCAGCGCTGCCGATGTTTCAATTAAGTGCTTTGCTTCAGCCAAATCAGCAGAAACATAAAATCCGTCGAGCAGCACATTAGCGTACCTGTACATTGCTGGTGCATCGCCACTTTTTGCAGCAGCTCTTAAGTAAGTTACTGCTTCACGGTGGTCCATCATCATCTCATTGCCCTGTTCATATTTATCCATAATCAAAACACATGCCCTTGGATTTCCTGACTGAGCAAAGGACTTTAACAGTTTAAGTGCCTTTGTCTGATTCTTTTCGCATAGAATATCTTTGTAGCGTCCCTCATAAAAGCCTTCATATTGCTTCATCTGAGCTTCCCAATCTTTCTGATCAGATGCTTCTTTTAGATAAGCAATGCCTTTGTGATCATCCTTGTCCAAATAATGTCCATCTATGTAAAGATCCCCAAGTCGCGTCTTTGCTTTTGCAAGGCCATGATCCGCGGCAAAGATCAGCCATTTTAGCGCTTTTTCTTGGTCCATTAAAAACTCATTTCCCTGTTCAAAATAGTGCCATAGATCAAAGGCAGCATTAATACCGCCATGCTCCGCGGAGGAAAGCAGCCATGCATAAGCATCCTTTCTGTTTCCCTCCACCGGTTGACCTAAGCATTGGCCTTCATATGAAATACGAAAAAGTAAATACTCCGCAAGAGACTGCTTTTTCTTTGCTGCCATCTTCAGAATGCCTAAATATTCTTGCGCGTCCTCAATTGAAATAAAGATCAAATTCTTCTCGTACGCGCCTGCCAAAGCTCTGACCGCCTTATCAAATCCGCTTTCCGCTGCTGCTTTCACATAGGTAAAAGCACGGCTGCCATTGTACGAAGATCCTTCAGGCAGGCAGCTGTATGCATAAATCATAAACTGAGCTTCTTTGTCGCCGTTTCCCGCCCATTTTTCACATGTTTTTAACGAAGACTCATCACTGATTTGAGCAGGCAATTTCTTAGTCGTGTCAGACTGTGCTTGCGTCTCGTTTTTTTTAGGCAGGTTTTTTATTGAATGATTCTTCCATTTTTCAGCTTCACTTTTATTATGGATCGTAAAGCGACTGTCGCTGTACAGTTCTGCAAGCCTATCTGCCGCTTCATAGGAACCGTGTGTTGCCAGCTCTTTTAGAAGAGCGACTCCCATGTTCACCACTTTATCATTATCCGCATTCCTGCTGATCCAATAATCAATTTTAGCCAATTGAACCTCTGTCCGCTGCTCGGTTTTGAGATAATCACGCATACGCTGATGCGAAAAGAAATCAAGCAAACCGCTTTTCGTTACCAGAAAATCTACGGATTCATAACTGAGCACTTCTCCGGTTACTTTATTTTCCAAACTAATTCTGAGATTGATCAAATCGCCATACGTAAATGATGGCATTGCCGCCTGTGGAATACTTATGGATTGCTTTTCTTGACGAAGCGGTAAGGAAAAGTCCAGCTCCCCATCTTCATTTCGGAATTCCGAACTTTCCGGTTGATCAGCCGCGTGCAAAGGCAGGTTTTCCGGATTTTGAAAAAGTTGAATGTTAATCACACGATGACGCCTTTGTCTCCAGCTTGTTAATGTACTTGCAACCTGCACCGAAATCGACAGCCTTGATTCGTCATCAATTGCGACATCTACTGCCATAGAGCTTTCAGACTTGTTTTCCATAAATGTCTCCTCTTTTTCATTTAATTTTGGCTAAACTGTACACATGTTGATCTATTTAGGGCCGTGTGAATCTTTCACGCACAAAAGGATGAACACTATCATTTTAATGGGATGATGTGGGAGAAACTATCGGACCAACCGCCTGATCCATTCCATGTTGATCGCTATGCTAGGCATAAGCAGCACATCTAATGACGTATATTCTGTTATTTTCAGAAAATAGCAATAGTTCATTTTATTAGTAAGCTTACGATAAAATTTATTTAATGTAAATTAAAACATGATCAACTTCTGCCCAAACAAAAAAAGCACCCGATATGCACAGCACATGAGTGAAAAAATCAGTCTCTTGAACCATTATGACTTCGTCAATACGTTCCTGAGACATAATTTGAGTCCTGGGACTTAGTTCAAATCTTCCTCCATCAACTCAGCAATCAAATGTTCTGCTTCATGAGGACTCATTTTTAAGTTGTCAATGACTCGCTTTCTCCGCTCTTGAGAATGATTTTGGCTCAGCTTGCATTTTCCTTCCATTCGATCAATAGACACTTTGAAAGCAACGATTCCTCTTAAAAGTCCGCTGATCATCGCAGGTGAAACTTCATCAACACGATATGGCTGGTGCTCATCTTCATAGTTCATCGTCATTAGTTTCATCAAAGTCATGATTTCAACAGGATCATTGACGATCTCTGCTCTTCCATATACATGCACCGCCACATAGTTCCAAGTCGGCACCGCCTGCTCAGTTTCATACCATGAAGGAGAGATGTAGCTATGCGGTCCATGAAATATGGCAAGTGCCTCCTGTGCGGCTATGCTTTTCCATTGTGTATTTGCTCGCGCAAAATGTCCGTACAGCACACCTGCCTTCCGGTCCAAAATCATTGGTAAATGTGTGGCGCACAGCCCACCTTCCTGCACGGAAATCAAAGTGGCAAAACTGTTTTTCTCAATGACTGAGAACATAGCGTTTTCATCAGTCATCGCAAAATGCTTTGGACGATACATCATCGATCACCTCTTACAGAAAGAATAGAACTATGCTATTCTAATGAAAACATCCAATTGGATCCTTAAAAGGCCATCCAATTTAATGAGGAGACTGTTATGACCTTTCATCCGGACAACACAAATCGACTGCCTGTTTATCAGCAAATTGCCCGTCATTTTGAGCAGGACATACTGAAAGGAATCCTTCGCCCAGGGGATAAACTCCCTGCAGAACGAAAGTTGGCCATACAGATCGGCGTCAATCGTACGACAGTGGTTCATGCCTACGACCTTTTGCGTTCTTGCGGCATTGTGACATCAGTTAAGGGAAGCGGGACTTGTGTCGCTCAGGAACAATGGGGCGTGCGTCCACTTCATCTCCCAAACTGGCAGGACTATGCGAATGGCGGAACCTTTCTTCCGACACTGCCAATTGTGCAACGGCTCGCTGAAGCAAAGCAGCAAAAATTGGGGATCAATTTGTCATCCAGCGAACTGACTCAAGAGGATTACCCCATTTCAATACTTAAACAGATCTGCAAAGAGCTTCCATTCAACGGTTCGCTTGGTTATCCCGATCCTAACGGCTATGAACCGCTTAGAACAGCGCTTCATCAATTCATGGACACACAATTTAAAATGAACACCGATCCGTCGGGTATCCTAGTGACTTCGGGTGCGCAGCAGGCTCTGCTGCTCATCACCCAATGCCTCTTAAATCCCGGCGAGGCAATCGCTGTTGAGAGTCCTTCTTATTTCTATTCATTGCCCCTGTTCCATTCGGCCGGACTGCGCATGTACGGGGTGCAGATGGATGAAGAGGGACTCATTCCTGGTGAACTGGAGCTTTTGCTCAGCAAGCGTTCGATTAAAATGCTTTTCTTAAATCCAACATATCAGAATCCGACCGGACGAACGTTAACTGAAAGCCGAAGAAAAGAAGTGCTCGCTATTTGTGAAAAGTGGCGTGTGCCCATTGTTGAAGACGATGCTTATCGTTCGCTCGAGTTGAGTGATGAAACCCAAAGTCCGCAACCATTATTTTCTCTAGATGCCTCACACGAACGCGTGATCTATATCGGAAGTTTGTCAAAAACCGTTGCACCGGGACTGCGTATCGGATGGATCGTCGCACCCGAGCCTGTGCTGAAACGGCTTCGTGAAGCCAAGTATCAAATGGATCATGGTTCAGACATCATAACGCAACAAATCGCTGAACATTATCTTCGCTCGGATTTGTGGGAAAAGCAGGTTGAACAGTTGCGGCATTTGCTTGAGCAGCGAAGAAGGGCAATGGTCGACCTGTTGTTCGCCAATTGTGGGGGAATACTCAGCTTTACGGTGCCAAAAGGCGGTTATCATTTGTGGTGCCGCTGCACGCCAAATGTCTCCGACACAAAACTGCTTGAGGCATGTATCAAGCAAGGAGTGCTCATTGTGCCCGGAACCGTGTATGGTGCCCATCCTCGATTTGTACGCTTGAGCTTTGCCTGCAATCAAGTGGAAAATATAGCTGAAGGAGTCCTGCGCTTTATTAAGGCGATTAAGCAGTCCTCTCCGGCAGATGATTGAGGCTAAAAAGCGGAAAAGCGCTCATACTAACCTCGGGAGGTGCGCTCACTATGCGACTACTGATGTTGGCAGGCATTCTGCTCTTTGCTCAACCGCAAAGCATTGCTGGCAATTTATTAATTATGTACCACGGAGACACGATTGCCACGGTTAATCGAACAGAGTTTACCTATCCATTTGCTTCTCTTCTAAATCAAGACAAATACGATCATTTAGTCGATCACATTGCTCAAAAGGTCGATCAGGCACCGGTGAACGCTAAAATTAATGATCAAGGTGCCATTGTTCCGGGGAAAAATGGACATAAGCTGTATCGTTCCGCATTCAAAAACCATTTTTATCGCTATTATTATGGCCATGGCCATGCAAAAATGCACGCCCCGTTAATTAAAGATTATCCAAAGGTAGATGCGGAACTGCTCGCCCACATTCGCGTGCAGCGAATCAGCAGCTATGCCACCTTTTTTAATGCAGGGAATGAAAGTCGTGCGCACAATATTGATTTGGCAGCGAAGGCCCTCGACAACCATGTCGTCTTCCCTAACGAGATATTCTCGTTCAATCAGACGGTCGGCATGCGAACAAAACAGAAGGGCTATCGCTCCGCACCGATCATCGTCCGCGGGGAATTTTCCGAGGGAGTAGGTGGCGGGATCTGCCAAGTATCCTCCACCCTTTTTAATGCTGCCGATCGTGCAGGGCTCAAGATTGTGGAACGTTATTCCCACAGCCGCCGTGTCCCATATGTTCCATCCGGACGTGACGCCACTGTCAGCTGGTATGGGCCGGATTTTCGCTTTAAGAATACATACAACCAGCCAATCCTGATCCGCGCACATAAATATGGCGGCAGCATCTCCTTCGCGCTTTATTCATCCGACATGATCAATGTCGCGCCGCGCAAAGTACCGAGCGCCTCCGCGCATCTCCCTAAAGAAGTTCACTTGGAAAAAGAAAGCCTGCATTCAAGCAAGCCTTGAAGTGGTACAAGTAACGCTACAGAAACTTTATGCCTAGACAGCCATATGGTGATCCTGCAGCCTAACTAAGCGTACGCTGTTCTTCCTCCTCTAACTGTCGCAACATCGCCGAAAAGAAAAAGAGACAAGTCAAGGTCAAGCCAGAGAAAATGATAATCGGTGGCAAAGTATTCACTTTTAGAAACCACATGGAGACAATCATAAGCGAAACGATATTCATTGCCGTCATTGCCGCGAAAAGAATCATTGGCGGAGCTAAGATGTATCCAATCGATCTCTTCTTAATGAGAAGGACTCCGGCCAGAATCATAAGCGGCAGATAAAACGAAAAATCAAGTGCATGGACCGGATTTGATAAAAGACCTGATTTTGTAATACTCTCAGGCGTCTTGTCCGTCAGAATTGCCGGCAGTGCATCCGCCAGCCACGCCATTGCAAACACCAAAGCAATCATAATAAGAAAAATCCCAACTGATTTTGCAGGGACAACTTTTTTGAACCAAGACTTAAAAGAAACCTTTATGTTCCTGTAAAAGAAATACAAGACAGAATAGATGGACAAACCAAGGATTACACAATAAAAAAGAAACAAGGAATTAAAGTGAAGCGCAAAGCAGTAGATCACAAAAGAATAAATATTGGTAATCATTGCTCCAAGCCAGATAAGAATGCCGACTCTGCTCCCTTTCGAAGCAAGAAAAGAGGAAAAGAATAACAATGGAGCTACAACAAACAGATTCGAAAAATCTTGGCCAATTGTCTGCGCATACCAAGCACTGGTCTCTTTTGCATAAGTAGCTGAATGCAAGATGCCGAAGCACGAGGTGATCACCATTAAAATAACTACAGGCACTGTGAAGAACAAAATGCCTTTATCCGTTTGTTTCATTATTGTTCCCCCTGTTCCATCTCGAACAAATTCTTGAATACTTGTCTCATGACTCTTCTTGCTGTGTGTATATCTTCATCAATTACTCCTTTGAATAATGCTTGAGTAAACACGAGTCCCTCATTTCTCAAATCACTCCAAAAATCCATGCTGTGCTTAGTCAGCTTAAGACGAGTCACGCGCGCGTCATTTTGATCTTTTTCAAGAACAAGCAGCCCCTTCTCCTCCAGTTTCAGAGCAATCTGTTTCACATTTTGATGTGAGCTCCCCATTTCCCTTGCCGCCTCTTTAATGGTCGGCGCCTCGTCAAACAGGTTGTCAATGACAACGGACAAAAACCATTGCTTTGTCGTCACATCAAATCGTTTAAATTCATGTTGAAGCAGCGTATCAATCCGGTTCGCCGCGACAAAAATAAAGCCAAACAAGAACTGCTGATCAGGCATAGAATCAATTTTTTTAAACTGCATTTTTCTTCTCCTATACAAAAAAAGGTAATGTATTATCCATTTAGATAATACATTACCTTTTCATTTCTTACAAGTGGTCAATCACAATCCCCAATTTGAAAAAAGATTTAGCAATTAAAAACAGTATTTGACAAAAGCAGATGACAGTGATTAAATGGTATCTAACCTAATCGAGAGGAAAAATAAAATGAAAAAGTTGCAATTGGCTCAATCATACTTTAATGGCTTCTATTACTACTTTAGATAGTTCGTATCCGCTCTGGATACGAACGCAAACGCGTAAGTATCTAGAGTTGGGAAGCTGTTTTGGTCTGACCAACTAGATGCGCAAGATTAAATCTAATTGGTTGCCATTACAATCCGGACCTTTTTATTTTCCTGACGGAAATTCGTAACCAGTTAGATTAATCATCTGACTGGTTATTTTTTTACACTTTTTTGGGAGGAAATGGGGCATGAACACAATGACGAAATCAAACAAACTCAGACTAAGTATTTCTTTGTACCTGAACTATTTCGTTCATGGTATCGGACTATTAATTTTAACGCAAAATATGAGGCCGCTCAGCAGCGAATGGGGCACATCGATCGCAACCGTATCCTACGTTATTTCCGGAGTCGGAGTTGGTCGACTGCTCGCCTACTATTTTCTTGGCAGCTTGTCAGACCGCTACGGTCGAAAAAAAATTATTCTCTTCGGGATGATCAGCTACTCCATCTTTTTCATCGGAATCCTTTTGACCAAAGATTTTAAAGTCGCTTACCTGCTTGCAATCCTCGCCGGAGTGGCGAACTCGGCACTCGATTCGGGAACCTATCCAACCTTCTTGGAAATGAACCGCAACAATGGAGCGGCGAGCATCCTCATTAAAGCTGCGATGTCAATTGGAGAGTTTGTTCTGCCTCTATACATCGGCCTGAATGAAAATCTGGGCGGCTGGTACGGATTAAGCTTTATCTTTGCGGCTGCACTCCTACTGATCAATGCCGTGCTGATCAGCCAATCGCAATTTCCACTGCAAGCAAAGCCTGAGAAAACCGAACAGCATCATTTATTTTCTAATGGGAAGCTGTCAAAAGCAAAGATCGGTTTAGTCACCATTTTATCTTTATATGGTTACACCTCAATGGCCTTGATGATTCTCTTTACCCAATGGATCACGCTCTACGGAATTGATGTATTGCATATGAGCAATATGCAGGCGCACTTTCTGCTGTCGCTTTACAGCATTGGATCGATTGTCGGCGTTTTGCTGGTCTTCACTATTTTAAAAAGCGCGCTGATCAAAGAGGGCACACTAATGGTCATTATGAACGGTCTCTCGCTGCTCTTTCTTTTAACCGTTTCTTTTTCACTCAACCATTTAGCGGTCACCGTCGCATCTTTTTTCTTCGGTGTCACGGCAGCGGGAGGCATTATGCAGGTCGGTTTGACTATATTCAGCTCCATGTTTCCTCACGCTAAAGGGCGTGTTACGGCCATCTTTTTTTCTTTCGGAAGTATCGCATCATTCACAGTTCCTATTTTCACCGGCATGCTGTCCAATATTGGAACGGCATACGCCTTGCGCAGCGACCTTGTGATCGCGTCGTTTTCACTCGTTCTATGGATCATTGGTCATCGACTGCTCACCCTATCCAGTGACTGCACGGGTTACGAGACAGAGCGTAGCCAAATCAATTTTATCGATTACTGGATTCTTAAATTGCTTCAATGGCGTTTCAAACTGGCCAAATCAATCGGAATGAAAAAGATGAATCAAGGTCTGCAGGTCTTAGATCCCTTTCGGGAAAAAGAAATTATTTCGAGGATTGATCAGCGCGTAAAAGATCATGAGAACCGTGACCATTATCAAGAAATTTTCCAAACCATCTTAACAAATTCAAAGCAATGTCAAACGGACTTGCAGGAGAAAGGAAGAGTTAAATGATTTATTTTACAGCAGGAGAATCGCACGGCCCGCAATTAACGGGAATCATTGAGGGGTTTCCAGCCGGACTCCACTTGTCCATTGAGAAGATCAATCAGAAACTAAGTGAACGGCAAAAAGGCTACGGACGCGGTTATCGCCAGAAGATCGAAAAAGACCAAGTCAAAATCACCTCCGGCGTGCGCCACAGTATCACCTTGGGTTCACCGATCACCTTAACCATTGCCAACATTGATCACAAGCACTGGAGTGAAATTATGGATCCGGTCCATAAGCCCGATCCGGAAACGAACCTGCGTGAAGTGAAAAATCCGCGCCCCGGCCATGCAGATCTGGTTGGCGGCATGAAATACGGACACCAGGATCTGCGCAATGTGCTTGAGCGCTCTTCCGCCCGCGAAACAGCGATGCGCGTAGCTATTGGTGCTGTCTGCACGCAGCTTCTGAATGAGCTGGGTATCGAAATCGCCGGTTATGTACGAAAAATCGGTACCATTGAAGCTGATATCGATCAGCTATTAACACCTGATCAAATTGAGCGCGCAATCAGCGGCAATGATCTTCGTATCGTCAATTCGGATAAGGTTGAGGCTATTCATGAGTTTATTGATCAAACCAAAAAGGCAGGAGACACATTGGGAGGAATCGTCCGTGTCATTGCCAAGAACGTCCCGGCCGGATTGGGGAGCTATACCTCATGGAACGAGAAACTGGATGCCAAAATAGCAGCGGCGGTTATCGGTATTAATGCGTTCAAAGGTGTGAGCTTTGGCGACGGCTTTGACTTGGGTACAAAACCAGGCAGTCAAGTGATGGATCCCATCTATTGGAATCAAGATCAAGGCTGGTACCGAAGCAGCGATCATCTCGGCGGATTTGAAGGCGGCATGACGAACGGAATGCCACTGATTATTAACGCAGCCATGAAGCCTATACCTACGCTTTACAAGCCTTTGCACAGTGTCGCTATTGATACAAAAGAGGAACATAAAGCCAGTATCGAACGCTCTGATGTCACGGCCATCGTCCCGGCATCGCTTGTCATTGAAGCCGTCGTCGCAATCGAGCTATGCAAAATCATTTTGGACACCTTTGATTGCGCGAGCATGGAACGTTTGAAAAAACAGTATCTCGATTATTGTGATGAGTTGAAAAAATATTAAGGAGACCACGCCGGTGATCATTCATACTCTGGGACCTGAAGCAACGGACAGCTGTCGTGCTGCGCAGTATTATCTGAATGAGCATCCTGGTGACATCCAGATTGAGCTTCATGATTGTTTTGAAAGTATTATTGAGCATTTTAATGACTATCAAGGCGATTATTTTATGATTCCCGCTGCATTTAAGTCATGTCATGAACAGCTTGATTGGGCGGACATTCACTATACCTACTTGGATCAATTGAAGCTTGTCACGTGCTTTCGCTATGCACTTGATCCGCTCGTACTGATACGGCGCCTGAAACCAAACACGAATGCCGCCTATACGCATCCATCAACCGCCGCCTTGATGAAGAACTATCTACGCTCCATTCAAGATGAAGCTGTGATTCATTATACCGACAGTAAGTATTTGGCGTATCAAAACTACAAGGATGCCCAGGCACGCTATGTCATTACCAATCAAAAAAATGTCCAATTGGGGGACGATGAAAAAGTTGAGCGCACCTACACGCCGGACATGGTCTGGTGTCTCTATCAAATTTTGAAAAAACAGGTGATCACATGAAAACCCTAAGAACGAATCAGCAACAAGGACTTCAAGGCGCACTTGAGGTACCCGGGGATAAAAGTATTTCCCATCGAAGCATCTTTTTCGGTGCAATCAGCACCGGCGACACGGAAATCACTCATTTTCTTTCCTCTGAGGACTGCCTGAGAACCATGCAGGCATTTGGGGATATGGGCGTATCGATTGAACGGACAAAAGATCGTGTCCTGGTGCATGGCGTCGGATTAAATGGACTTCGGCAGCCAAACCATGCGTTGAATATGGGCAACTCAGGAACCACAACGCGGCTGATGCTCGGATTATTGAGTGGGCAGCCCTTCACCACAGAATTATTTGGCGACCAGTCACTAAGCAGGCGACCCATGAAACGGGTCACCGAACCGCTCAGCCAACTAGGCGCGCGGTTCAAAGTGACGGAGGACGGAAGATTGCCAATCACGGTTTACGGTTCACCGAATCTCAATCCCGTTGACTACCGCCTGCCGGTCGCCAGCGCTCAGGTAAAAAGTGCGCTGATCTTAGCAGGACTGTGTGCAAACAAGACATCAACCATTATTGAAAAGCAGCAAACTCGCGATCATACCGAACTTATGCTAAGCGCATTCGGCGGACAAATTGAAAAGCAAGGGCTGACACTAAAGGTAGCTGGAAAACCGAAGCTTATCGGTCAGCCCATTAGGGTACCTGGAGATCTGTCATCGGCCGCATTTTTCATTGCTGCTGGCACCCTCGTGCCGCACAGTGCGATTACGCTCCATAATGTCGGACTGAACCCGACCCGTACCGGTTTTCTTCGTGTCCTGAAGCGAATGGGAGCGAATATCACCATTCAGAATCGTTCAACTCATGCAGAACCTTCAGGTGACCTGCACATACGGAGTGCGTCTCTGCGTGCGATTGAGATTACGAGCGATGACATTCCAAGCGTCATTGATGAACTGCCTCTGATCGCTCTCTTGGCGACTCAGGCTGAGGGAACAACGAAAATAACCGGAGCTGAAGAACTGCGCGTTAAAGAAACAGATCGTATCACCGTTGTGGCTGCCGAACTACGAACGCTTGGCGCAGAAATTACGGAACTTCCTGACGGGATGATCATTCAAGGCGGAACACGACTTGCTCCGCAGGAAACCGATCAGGTGGACTCGCACGGAGATCATCGAATTGGCATGATGCTGGCAGTAGCTGCCTTACTTGTTAAAAGCGATCTGACCCTCGCCAATGAATCAGCAATCAATATCTCCTATCCCGATTTCTTCGCTGATCTGAATCAACTCATTCCATCAAGCAGGGCTGCTTTATGATGAAAACAATTGTCATCGACGGCTTGGGGCTCATCGGCGGCTCCATCGCCTTAGCGATTAGGCAGCAGTGGCCGGAGCATAAAATCATCGGTGTCGACATCAATCACCGTTCATTGACGCACGCAAAAGAAAAAGGGATCATTGATGACGGCTTTACACAGCTGCAAGGCTGTGCCGAAAAAGCAGACATCATTCTTTTAGCAGCACCGGTCTCCATCATCCTAAAACACATGGAGCAGCTGGCACAGATGCAGCTGAAGCCGGAAGTCATCATTACTGATGTCGGCAGTACAAAAAAGAAGATCATGGCTAAAGCATCCGTATTTGTTGATCAGGGTATTCTTTTTATCGGCGGACACCCAATGGCCGGTTCACATAAAACAAACATTACGGCAGCGAGGGCTGATCTTTTTCAGAGCGCTTACTACTTCTTAATTTCCGATACGCTCACCGATCAACATGCACAAAAAGCAGTGGGTGAACTGCAGGCATTACTCTCAGAATTGAATGTCAAATGGCAACTTGTTTCGGCGCAGCAGCATGACCAAATTGTCGCTCAGATCAGCCATTTGCCGCATATTATCGCTTCAGGATTAGTCAACATGGCGCAAAAGGAATTCAGCAGCTCAACTTTATCTTTAAAACTAGCTGCCGGCGGTTTTCGAAGCATCACACGGATCGCGTCCTCCGATCCGGACATGTGGACAGACATACTCTTAAGCAATCGTCAGACACTCATTGACAAAATCGACACGTTCAGCAAGCTTTTGAAACATGTCAAAGAAGCGCTCCATTCATCAGATCGCCATGCCATTCAAAACTACTTTCAACGTGCCAAAATTACTAGAGACAGCATCAATGCCCAAGCTTCCAGCTATGCACCTAATTTCTATGATTTATTTGTCAACATTCCCGACCGGGTGGGTTCAGTCGCCGAAGTGACACGGGTTTTGGCAGAAGCAAAAATTAACTTAATCAACATTCATATTTTGGAAATCAGAGAAGAAATTAATGGCATTCTTCAGTTGTCCTTTTCCAACCAAAATGATCTTGCGGATGCGACATGTGAACTTAAGCAGCATGGACTGTCCGTAGTAAGGGGTGAATAAGAAATGGTACACAGCATACTCGTCGGTTTTATGGGAAGCGGCAAAACAACCATCGGACAACTCTTGGCAGAGCGTCTGAACTGCCCCCATCTCGATTTAGATGCACTCATTGTCGCGCATGAGGGAAAAACAATTAATCAAATTTTTGCGGACCATGGTGAAGCATACTTTCGTTCATTGGAATCGGAAATGCTTGCCGAAGCGTTCAAACGTGAAGGCATTCTTTCCACCGGCGGAGGTACTCCGGTGCGCTCCATCAATCGCCGTTTATTAATAAATTCATGCATCCCTGTCGTGTATTTAAAAGCATCTCCAGAAGTGATTAACAATCGCCTACAAGGGGATCAAAGCAGACCGCTTTTTCAATCACTGGACCAGAAGAAGCTGATTGAGCTTCATCACGAAAGAGAAAATGCCTATGAGCAGTCATCAACAATTAAGTTGACTACCGATCATAAAGAGCCGTCAGAAATCGTCCGTACGATTTTGAAAAGTATCACTGCGTCTGTTCAATGAGAAATGCGTCATTTAATCGGGGTAACGTTGCATCGCTTTTCGTTGCACCATTCATTTTCATGATGAGAAAGGTGTATAATCGCACATGTACGAATTTGATTTGAGGTGATTTGATGCGCAAGACTTTATCTGTTGTTGCCGCAATACTAGAAAACGCGAATAAGGAAATTCTGTGTGCTCTGCGTTCGCCAAAAATGTCGATCTCAAACCACTGGGAATTTCCCGGCGGCAAGATCCAAGATGGCGAAACACCTGCAGAAGCTATTGAACGCGAAATCAGAGAAGAACTGAAATGCTCCATCGAGGCTAAAGAAATTTTCCTCACCAGTCATCATGACTACGAGACTTTCTCCATTGATTTGACTGCCATTACATGCAAACTTGTAGAGGGGTTCCCAACCGCACATGAACATTCCAAGCTCATTTGGTTAAAAAGAGAAAATCTTGATTCGCTAAAATGGGCACCGGCCGATGTCGCAACAGTGGAACGACTTGTAAAAGAGAGCATGTAATAGTCTTTTTATTTTATTCGAAAAATGTGTATAATAAAGACAGGAAATACGTAAAATAATACCGTCCGAAGTGACGCAATCACCTCGGACGGCTTGAGCTAGGCAATATCCGCATTGAGCGGAATCAGTGCATGAACTGAATCAATTGAAATGATCCGTTTCAGCTATCTGTGGAGAGATATGAGACGGATCATTTTTTGTTTCTTGACAACATCAGCACTAACATTCCAAAGGAAATCATGAGTGTCAGTACTTGAAATGTTGTCATAAGCGCCACCCCCAATCATCAGGGCGTCACCGATCCACTCACATACTTCATCTATTACCTTACCAAATTATAACAGATTAATAGAATCCTTTTATACCTTCGTCGTAAATTCTTGATACAGCGGCATCGGCACTTCATGATGCAAAGCAATCTCAGTAGTAATTGGTTTGTTCCCGCTATATTTAACCACATCTCCTGTTCCGATATAAATATAGGGTTCAGAGATATTTTTCTCTATAGTCTTGAATTTCCGCACAAATAGGTACAGATTTATTCCATA
>NZ_JANFOJ010000015.1 GCF_024385605.1 Sporolactobacillus sp. STSJ-5
ATTATTTCCTGACAATGACGATGAACGGTTGGTGCAATTTTGATAGCCCGATGTAAGTATTTATTGACGTGATTTCTTTTTTATCTAAGCCGGCGGCAAAATGTCGTTCGATCCAACAGTTAGAAAACAAATATGGGAACAGAGTGTGTACGAATAAAACAATAAAAAATATCATAAAACAATAAATATTTATTGAAAAACAATAAATATTGGGTTAAAATCAATTTGAAAATAATATAGTGAGGTGCCTTTATTATGAAACAACATTCAGTTTTTCTTTTAAAAATAGCTGTTTGTCTTTTTGGAGCTCCAGTTCTTGCATTGTGTATCATTGGACTGCCGTGGTTAGCAAATAATCCTGTGAATCCGGAGTATGCCCATATATTGTATCCCATAGTAATTGGCATCTATGGATCCGTCATACCATTTTACATTGCATTGTATCAGGCTTTGAGAATTTTAAACTCTATTGACAATAACCATGCTTTTTCCGAGTTATCTGTAAGAGCTTTAAAGATTATAAAAAAATGTGCCATGACATTCAGCGGCATGTTTGTGTTCATGATTCCGTTTATTTATTTCTTAGCAGATAAAGACGATGCCCCAGGACTTATTATAGTCGGAATGGTTCCTATCTTTGTATCACTGGTTATCGCAGTTTTTGCTGCTGCTCTTCAAAGACTAATAAAAGAAGCAATTGTTATAAAATCAGAAAATGATTTAACGGTCTGAGACGAACGTATGGCTATGATCATTAATTTTAGTGTAATGATGACCTTGATGAAGGGACCCTCAGCTGGGAGACAATTTTGCCGACAAAAAATTTGAAAACACTTAAGGATAATAAGGTTAAAGATTATGGATGCACTAAAGCAGCTTATTCGTTTTGCTTGGGAACAGACTCAAGCGTGTATAGTTCCTGTTGTCATCTTTGCTTCTCTGGCTTTAACACAAATTGTACCTTTCACTTTTTTGCCACGTTACGATTGTTTGCTTGTCATTTTCATCCTGATGCAGTGGTGGATGGTACATTCCGGGATGGAAACAAAGGATGAATTAAAGGTGATCACGTTGTTTCACCTTCTCGGCCTAGCACTTGAAATTTTCAAGGTGCACATGGGCTCCTGGGCTTATCCGGAGAAAGGGTATTTTAAACTACTCGGTGTGCCTTTGTATAGCGGATTCATGTACGCAAGTGTAGCAAGCTATCTTTGTCAATCGTGGAGAAGACTAAAGGTTGAACTGATTAAATGGCCACCGTTTCTGATTGTTGTCACTCTTGCCCTTGCAATTTATTTGAATTTCTTCACTCATCATTATTGGATTGACATTCGTTGGTGGCTAACCGGTCTTGTCATGATCGTTTTTTGGCGATCGTGGGTCACATACGAAGTTAATGGCATTCGTTATCGTATGCCGCTCACACTTTCCTTTGTACTTATTGGATTTTTTATATGGATCGCTGAAAATATTGCAACGCTTTTTGGTGCTTGGAAATACCCCAATCAAACGGGTTCCTGGAGACTCGTTCACATTGGAAAAGTGAGTTCTTGGATACTGTTAGTGATTGTAAGCTTTCTTATAGTGGCAACGCTAAAGCAGGTTAAGGAAAGAAAAGAGGCTGACGAGGTTAGGAGCACGCGAAGAGAAATGAATAACAATACCTTTTGAAAGGATGGATACCATTAATGAAAACTTCTTTTATCGATAATAAGCAATCAGAAGACCGGATCAGTTCTTTAGAGGATAATAAGCTCAACCATATCGCGATAATTATGGATGGAAATGGACGTTGGGCTCAGAAACGGGGTATGCCCAGAGTTGCCGGTCATAAAGAAGGATTGACAACCGTTGTTAAGATCGTCAAGTCGGCAGTCCAATGCAAGGTGAAGTATTTGACACTTTATACATTTTCAACGGAAAACTGGAAACGGCCGAAATCGGAGATTGATTTTATAATGAAACTTCCAATGGAGTTTCTTAATCGTTATCTACCGGAACTTATGGCTAATAATGTACGGATTGAAACAATTGGCGATGTGGCATATCTTCCCATCTATACGCGAAAAGCGCTGCAGTACGCGACTAAGCGTACGCGCAACAATGATGGCCTTCAGTTGAACTTCGCACTGAACTATGGAAGCAGGCACGAGATTTTGAGAGCGATGAAAGACATGTACTCGGATATAAATCATGCGAAATTGTCGCTCGACGATGTGGATGAACAACGGTTTTCACAGTATCTGAATACGGCCGGTATGCCGGAGCCTGATCTCATGATACGTACCGGTGGGGAAAAACGCTTGAGTAACTTCCTGCTCTGGCAGCTCGCCTACACGGAATTTTGGTTTACCGATGTGCTGTGGCCGGATTTTTCAGAGGAGGAATTTATGCAAGCACTTGATGCATACCAGCAGCGAAAGAGAAGGTTTGGCGGAATTTAGGCTGTGCGATTTGTGCAACGAGCACAAGAATCCTGATTAATCTACTCATATGAACAATAAAAAATCATTCCCTCGATAACATGAGAGAATGATTTTTCTAATTATCTTTTTTGGCAGGACCAAGTGACATCAAGCAGTAAAGTTCAGAATGTCCAAAATTTCTTCTTTTTTCTCGATGAATGCTTGACTGTCTCTACGTCGCGGACGCGGCAAATTTACATTAACGATTTTTTTCAGAATGGCTGGTCGCGGCGTCATTGTGAAGACACGATCCGCTAAGTATACAGCTTCTTCAACATCATGCGTGACCATGACCATCGTGATGTCTGTACGTTCCCGAATTTTCAAAAGCTCATCATGCATTTTTATCCGGGTAAACGCATCGAGCGCGCCAAAAGGTTCGTCAAACAATAAGACCTTCGGATAATTGATCAGCGTTCGTGCTAAAGCAACACGTTGCTGCATACCGCCGGAGAGTTCATAGGGATAATTCTTTTCAAATCCCTTTAAGCCGACCAAATCAATGAATTGCTGGATCAAATCGCGTTTTTCACGGTATTCGCCCGCTAGTTTTGGTCCTAAGCCGACATTTTGTTCGATCGTCAGCCATGGATATAGGGTAGGGTCTTGGAAAACTAATCCACGCTCTCGGCTGGGACGTTCAACAAGATCGCCATCAACCAAGATCTTACCTTGACTAGGATGTTCCAGCCCTGCCAATAGCCTTAACAGCGTTGATTTGCCGCAACCGGAAGGCCCGATTAGTGCGATAAACTCACCAGGCTGAACCTCTGCATTAACATGATGCAACGCTTCAACCGGTGAACCGGTCTCTGTACGCGGCGGGAAGACTTTACGAAGATTGTTGAATGTGATTTGTCCTGTAGCTACCATTTAATAATCCCCTTTTGCCATCTTAAAACATAGTCGCGTATTTTAAAGAGAATCGCAATCATCAGTGAGAAGCTGACTGCAATAACAACCAAACCGGCATAAACATTGGCATAAGACATGATTTCACGCTGCCAGTTAATATACCAGCCGATGCCGTAGCGAACCCCGATCATCTCGGCGGACATTAGGGTTAGGAATGCTCCGCATGTTCCGTTGAAGATGCCTACGAATATGTTTGGCAGAGCACCAGGTACGGCAACATGAAAAATCTTTTGAAAATCCGTCGCACCAAGCGTATCGGCAACCTCGAAAAACGTTTTTTTGACGTTTACAATACCGGATTGCGTTAATACAGTGATCGGGAACCATGAAGCTAAAGCAATCAAGAAGACGGCTGCTTGAAAGCTGGTCGCAAAAGCCGACAGAGCAATCGGTATAAACGCAGTGGATGGTATCGGCCCTATTGATTTTACGAGTGGTTCCAGCCAATAATTCCACGATGAGTACCAGCCAATTAATATACCGGTAGCAAGTCCGGTGATGATGCCAATACCTAATCCGTACGCAAGCAATAAAGCTGAATGAAGCAGGCATTTTAGTAAGAACCCGGCATCGACAATCAGAACATTGATAATCGTTTCAGGAGCGGGAAAGAAAATCGGCTTAATCAAAGCGAATTTTAGCGTGACTAAATTATATAATCCTAGTGCTAGAAATGCTGCGCCAATAAAGTAGCTTTTAAAAACAAACTTCTCAAGTCCGCCGAAAAAAATATAATAGGTTGCGAGTATTGTCGTGATGATGAGCGCTATGATTAATAGCCAGGTATACCATGGCAGTGATTTGGTTATCAAAATATCACTCTTAGGAATTGCGAGCTGAGCAACAAGACTGATTGCAATCGCGATACTTGCAAAGTAAGCCCGACCAATTTGGCGATCTTTTATCCGGGTAATTTTTTTGATATAAACCGAGTCCTTTTCCAAAAAAATTCCCTCTTTTCTTTGATATTTATGTCATTTTACCCCTTTGAATTTTAGGAAGGAGTGATCAGTAAGTGCCTGAGTATCAACATCATTTGAGATGACACCGATATCCTGCAGACTGTCGGCTGTTTGTTTGAACGCTTTTTTCGCATCTGTAAAAGATGGTTCCCATTTGTAGGTTTCCAAAGCGGACAAGTTTGTTTTTTCATCGCCGGCAATATATTTCTTATCTGTTTGAATATGAACGGATTCATCTTGGTGATTTGCAATCCATTCTGCAGCTTCTTGCAATGCAAGAGTGAATTTGCGTGCGATTTCCGGATGTTCTTTAGCTAGTTTATTAGAAACATAGGCTACGCAGCAATATTCTTTATTAAATGGTGCTGTGGTTGCGGAACTAGCTAGTGATGTAAAGCCATAGTTCTTAATAGCGATTTGTGTATCCGGATCGCCTACAGCAATCGCGTCTACTTGCCCTTTACTAAGGACGATTGGCAAGCTGGCCGAATCATATTGAATAAATTGTACGTCTGAGTTTTTGGTCGATACATTTAATCCGTTGTAAGAAAGGACGCGTTTTGCAAACGTTGCCGGACTGCCGGCTACCGTACCCACACCAATTTTCTTGCCTTTAAGATCTTTGATCGACTTAATTTTAGAATTCTTACCTACTAAGATCTGGAGACAACCTGTATGCAAACCGGTTGTAATCTTTAGCTCTGCACCGTTCGTCAGTGGTTGCACAACGCTGGCAAGGAGCGAATTCGTCGCGTCAACTTTTCCGGCTGTTAGGGCTTCAGTACCTGACAAGTCTCCGATTTTGACATTCTTATATTTGACGCCGTATTTCTTGAAAATCCCTTTCTCAATCGCAATTTGCTGTGGTGCTTCGCATAAGCCTGATGAGTCTGCGAGTTTTAATACATAATTGTCATCTTTTGCAGTAGCTGAACTTTTGTTCTTGTTCACTGTAATTTGGTTAATGGAAACCACAGTTGCAAGTACCACAATAATAACCACAGCAACTGAAAGAATCCATTTGACTAAGCGGCTTGCTTTTCTTTTTTTCGCCATGTTGATTGCTTCCCCCTCTAAGTAGAGCAAATTCAATTTACTTAAATCAAACCCTCAAATGTTTAGGTAAAGATTAGTTTTTATTAATTTAACTAAACAGCCCTATTTACTTGGTATTAAACTTAAAAAAAAACAACTCGTAAATGCACACCAATCAAGTTCAGTGTCTGCAAAATTCGTATTCTTGTGCAAAACCTCTTTTCTTTGATTAAGGGATTAACCAGATACGCAGTATTGCGGCCGCAATAAATCGCATGAAGAAGGTGCTGACAAGACCTATTGATCTGCTGCGATTCTCACTGCGAAACCGTTCATTGCCGATCATTAACGTCTTAATGATTAGCAGCTGATGAACGGCTTACTTTGTTGATGGTAAATTTAAACCATTCGATTATCCTTGTCAACCCCCAAAAAAATTTTGTTTGATTCCTATCCTGGTGAAGATTTAAAGTACAAAAACGGGATTATTTTATTGAGAAATGTCCCTACACCTATAATCGCAAGGCTCCGTTCAGCTTCTCTGACAAGCAAAGAACGTTTTTGATTTTGCCCCGCCGGTAAGTGCCCAATCTGAAAAATAGACGGAAAAATTCCGCTTATTTAGAAAATGATCGAAAAAATAGCTGAAATAGACGGAGAAATTCCCCTTATCCGAATCGATAAACGTGAAAATGAAGGGTTTTGCTTTGAATAAGCGGAAAAATTACCCTTATTTACCGGCGAAACATGTTCAGGGTGCATATAAGCGGAAAATCTCCGCTTATTTTACTCGTTACTTAATTAAGGACCAGAATGCGTTATGAAATTGAAATGTTTGTTCAAGCAAGGGGTTGATGATTAAAAACCACATTTGGAGCAAAGGAACTTTTGCTAACTGTAAAGGAGCTTTCGAAAAAGGAACTTTCGCTAAATACGCATACGTCCTGTATGCAACGCGAAAGCCATCACATCGTGTGAAAGTACGTCCTTTATGCAACGCGAAAGTCACTGCATCCTGTGGTAGTAAGAACCGGGAATTTTTTGCCCGTTTTTTCTTAAGCAGAAGATGAGAAGCAGATCTATGCGATTGGTCAAGAAGTCATACGTGTGAACATCTGCCGGTTTGAGTTCTTGCACCAAACATTCAGAAAAGCATTGACATAATAAATTTAAACTATTATATTACCTAGTAAACACATACGAATTATTTCAGCGGTGACGCGTGCATCAGTTTTGTCACCTAAACGTTCTTTTCAAAATTAAATAGTAAACTTCTTATCAAGAGTGGCGGAGGGACTGGCCCAATGAAACCCGACAACCAGCACACAGTGTATGGTGTTAATTCCAGCAGTTTAAACTGAGAGATAAGAGAACCGACGCATCATGTTTTCTTATCTATTCTCATAAGAAAGCATTTTTTTATTGCCTTTTTTAGCTTAGTTGCCGCAAATGACGCGCTGGGCAAAAGTCTCGGACTAAAGCTTATAGGAGGTTGATCATTGATGAGTATAGCGAAAATCAATTTTGTTCAATTAATTCAATCGCTTATGTGGGAGCCGATTTATCTGCCCTGGGAGTGCGAAGCATTCAGCAATGCAGCCGTACCTGTGGCGCATACTAAGAACACATTTAAAAACATTCAGTTTTCAAAGACAAAGGCAATGAACTGCGAGGAGGATAAATACAGTGAAACTAGATTCATTGATCGTAAAAGGGATTGATGCGAAAGACAATCCTAATCATGCAGTGGTACCGCCGATTTTTCTAGCAACAACTTATGTTCAAGAGGATCTGCATGGTTTTCAGTCCTTTGCCTATGCACGAGGCGGGAATCCGACACGAAATAATCTCGAAACCTTGTTTTCCAAAATTGAACAGGCAGGTTATTCCTATGCGTTTGCCTCAGGAATGGCGGCGGTGTCCGCCGTTTTCAGCTTGTTTCAGTCCGGTGATAAAATTCTCCTGAACAACAATGTGTACGGAGGAACCTATCGCTATGCCAGCAATCTTTTTAGGGATCGAGGCATTGCTTATGAATTGGTGCACGATTTTAATGAACTGAGGGCAGAGGATTTAGATGATGATGTGGCGGCACTCTATATTGAGACGCCGTCGAATCCGCTGCTGCGTGTTGCCGATATTCAGCGGCTAGCAACGATCGCGCATGAGAAAGGCAAGTTGCTGATTGTTGATAATACATTTTTAACTGCCTATTATCAAAATCCACTCGCTCTTGGCGCAGATCTCGTTCTTTATTCCGCAACGAAATATCTGAGCGGTCACGCTGATGTCATTGCCGGTCTTGTGGCAACGAATCAAGAGGATATTGCGCAAAAGCTTAAATTTCTGCAGAATACACTCGGTGGAATCCTGAGTCCGACCGATTCCTATGCACTGATTCGAGGAATCAAGACATTGAGTGTGCGTTTGGATCGCCAAGAGGCGAATACGGATAAGATTATCGATTTTTTCAGCACTCATCCCGGCATTGAACGCCTGTACTATCCCGGATCGTACTCGCAGGAGGAAAAAGAAATTCAGCAGCGTCAGGCATCGGGTCATGGGTCCGTTCTTTCCATTCGGCTTGCATCGAATTATGATCAGGATCAATTTGTGGCGGCACTTTCATTGTTTGATCTTGCTGTCAGTCTTGGCGGGGTTGAAAGCCTGATTTGTCAGCCGGCAACAATGACGCATGAATCCTTTGATGAAAAACTTCAGGAGAAAATCGGCATCACAAAAGGTCTGCTTCGCTTAGCAATCGGCATTGAAAATGCAGATGATCTGCTGGAGGATCTGGCGCGCGCACTGGAAAAAGCAAAAAGATAACTTGGAGTTGAAAAGATATGGAGATTCGCAAGATGGTTCCTGAGGATTATGAAGGCGCTTATGATCTATGGACACGGGTGCCCGGCATGAATCTAGCATCCTTAGATAACAGCTACGCCGGAATTGCCCGGATCATTCGCAAGAATCCGGAAACCTGTTTCGTCGCTGCCGATAACGAGCGGGTCATCGGAACGATACTCGGCGGAACCGATGGACGCAAGGGATTCATCTACCATACGGCAGTTGATCCGGACCAGCAGGGAAAAGGAATCGGTACACGTTTAATTGACCGAGTCTGTACGAGTTTTAAAAAAGAACAGATTACGAAGATTGGTTTGTTCGTGGTGCTTGATAATGAGGAAGGCAAGCAGTTTTGGAGAAAAAAGGGTTGGAATTTTAGGCAAGACATCGTGTATCTCGATCGGGATTTGTGAGGTAAGCGAAGATGGGAAATCGATACGATTATCAGAGCATCGAGCAATGGGTGAAAAGTATATACAAGGCGTACGGTTTTTCAGAAGAGAGCAGTTCAATCATTGCCGAATCCATTGTGACCACTGATCTGTTCGGTATTGAATCACATGGTGTGCAGCGTTTGGCGATGTACGACCGAAAGATCGCTGCCGGTGATATTAAAGTTGGCGCAATTCCTAAAGTTATTTGGGAAACGCCGGTGAGTGCTGTAGTGGATGGACATAAGGGGATGGGGCAGCTCGTGGCGGGAAAAGCGATGAGCCTTGCGATTGAAAAAGCAGAACAGAGCGGCATTGGTATCGTCTCGGTTCGCAATTCGAATCATTATGGAATGGCCGGCTATTACGCCAAAATGGCGAGCGACAAAGGAATGCTGGGAATTTCCGCAACGAATTCCAATCCTTTTTTGATCCCTACTCATGCGGTGCAGCCGTTTCTCGGTAGTAATCCGCTTGCTTTTTCAATGCCTGCCGAGCCTCACGACTTCCTCTTTGATGCGGCAACAACAGTCGTATCACTCGGGAAGATCGAAGTGTATGCCAAACAGGGAAAGACGATTCCCGGAGCTTGGGCGGTTGACGAACACAATGAGGTGAACAGAGACGCAACAAAGCTGCGCGAAAATCTGTCGAAGCATCCAAAAATAGGAGGGATGCTTCCTGTGGGAGGACGCGGAGAAGAAAATGGCGGATACAAAGGATTTGGCCATTCTTTAATTGTAGAAATTTTAACGTCGATTCTGTCGCAAGGACATCTTTCTGCTGATCTGGGCAGTGGCAAGGTAAAGGGAATCAGTCACTTTTTTACCGCAATTGATCTTCGTTTGTTTGGTGATCCCGGCGATATTTCAGAAGCATTATCTGCTATGCTTAAACGAATTCGGAATCTTCCAACTGAACCTGGGAAGAAGATGTACATACATGGCGACAAAGAAGCTGCTGCGTTTGAAGACCGCCTGAAAAACGGGATTCCAATTGATCCTGAAACATTGAAAGAAATGGCGGAAGTCTCGGAACGATTGCATATACCCTATCAGTCATATCTTTAACGTGTACATGGAAATTTTTTGAATGAGAAATGGGGACTAGAGATGACGGAGAAATCGGAGAAACGATTTGATACTTTGAAAATACATGCGGGGTACGATCCGAAACAACATAATTATGCATCACAAGTACCGATCTATCAGACGGTTGCCTTTGGCTTTGGCGATCCGGAGCGTGCAGAACGGCTGGTCAACCTTAAAGAAA
The DNA here is from genome assembly GCF_024385605.1 of Sporolactobacillus sp. STSJ-5. GTDB lineage: Bacteria > Bacillota > Bacilli > Bacillales > Sporolactobacillaceae > Sporolactobacillus. Next base: position 9,931 of record NZ_JANFOJ010000015.1, read on the forward strand.
AAGGCTTCAGCTATACGCGAATCGGTAATCCGACGACTGCTGTTCTTGAACAAAGAATCGCTGATCTGGACGGTGCCGCAGAAGCGGTGGCGGTCGGATCCGGTATGGCGGCCGTTTCCTATACATTGTTAAATCTAGCCGAAGGCGGTGGTCGAATTATCGCCGCAGCAAATATTTATGGATCAAGCTTTGATGAATTTCGAACCCTGTTTCCTAAATTCGGGATTGTTTTTGACTTCCTCGATGATATTAATGACCTAGAATGTGTTGAAGCAGTGATCAAAGAGGATACGAAAGCAATTTTTGCAGAAAGCGTCACGAATCCGGATACAACGGTGACGAACGTAGAGGCACTGGCAAAACTGGCTCATCGACATGGTATTCCACTGGTTATTGACAATACGTTTCCGACCCCGTATCTCTTTAACCCAATCCGATATGGTGCGGACATCGTCGTCTATTCATCGACAAAAGGAATCAGCGGACACGGAGAAGTTGTTTCAGGATTAATTGTTGACGCTGGAACCTTTGATTATGGGAACGGCAAGTTTAAACAATTTGAGGAAAAAGAATTTGTTCTGGGGAATGAAGACGAGCATGTGGAGCGGAGCTTTATTGAGGCGTTTGGTTCGAACGCATTTGCAGCACGGATCAGGGTTAAGTACCTTCGCTTGCTCGGTGCTGTATTGAGCCCTTTTGAAGCTTATTTAGTTCTCTTAGGTATTGAAACATTGTCCGAACGGCTAGCTAAGCAAGTGAACAGTGCGAAGAAGATTGCCCGGTACCTTGCAGACAATCCCCATGTTAAAGCAGTACACTATTCTGGATTGGCAGAGCATCCGCAGCACGAATTGGTGAACCGATACTTTCCACATGGAGTTGGGGCAATTTTTGCGTTTGAGATTGAAGGAACCGAAGCACAGGCAAAAAAGGTTCTGAGTTCTGTGAAAATTTTCAGCTATTTGCCAAATGTGGGAGATGCGCGTTCATTAATTGTTAATCCCGGCCGAACCACGCATCGCGAAATTCCTTCATTAAATCGTGAAAAAACCGGGCTGAGCAACACGCTGATTCGCCTCTCGATCGGACTGGAAGATGCGGATGACCTGATTGACGATCTGGATCAGGCGATCCACAAAGCATATGAATAAGAATGGGGTGGGGAAAATGGATTTAGGAAAAATCGTCAGAGGCGGTCCAAGTCAGTATCTGTGTACAGAGGATGCCATCAGCCAACTGGATGAACTTGTTTCTCCTTTTTCGTCTGTTCATATTGTTACGGGTGAACAATCATTTTCAGCTTTTCAGAAGGTCTATAAAAAAGAAGTCAAGTGGCCGGTTCATCGCTATGACGGAACATCCAGTCATGAAGATATGGACCGTTTGACGAGTGAGATCGGAAAAGCAGACCTGATCATCGGGATCGGCGGCGGACGTGTATTAGATACGGCTAAGGGTGTCAATCATCGGCTTCGTTCTCAATACATCTGTATCCCAACGGTTCTTGGCACTTGTTCTGCGTACACGCCGCTTGCCATCATCTATAATCAGCAGCACGAGCATATCGGCCGCGATCATTTTCAAGAATCCGCTTATGCGGTACTGGTCGATTTGTCTCTGCTGATTGAATCTCCGAAAGACTACTACATTGCCGGTATAGGGGATACGTTAGCGAAATGGTATGAGGCGGAAGCGATACCGAAAGATGTGAGCCAGCAGATCGATCCCTTTGTATCACTGGGACTCACTGCGGCCCTGCAAACGAAAAAACTGCTGCTCCGGTATTCGGAGGAAGCAGTGGTAAGCCTGGAACACCATCAGCTCAGCCCTGCTTTCCGTATTGTATCGGATGTGATTGTCGGTCTTTCCGGAACAGTTGGCAGCTTTGCTCGAGATTATGGCCGTGCATCCGGCGCTCATGCAGTCCATAATGCAATGAGCAAGATTCCGGAGACGAGCCGTTATCAACATGGGGTAAAGGTTGCGTACGGTTTACTTGTACTACTCGCGACCTTGGGGCAGGATGCTGAAGTTCGGAAATTGCTGCCTTTTTACAAACGAGTGGGTCTGAGTTATTCGCTGAGTCAGTTCAAACTTCAGGATATAGATAAAACTAAAGAAATTCTTGCCAGAGAATGTCAAACGGAGCTTGGCTTCCGTTTTGTCTTCAAAAATTTTGATCAGGCGTTTATCCTGAATGCTTTGAACCGGGTGGAAACGTTGGTGAACGAAAGCGGAAGTGAAGGCCAGGCAACCGGTGAATTCGACTACAAGGCAGATGAATCGAAAGTATGAGCAGATTTGCAAATGATGGTAAGACCTTTCAATCCATATTCGAAGAGCTGCACCAGAACCCGGAGCTGTCGTTGCATGAATATGAGACAACAAAAAGAATTAAAAACTGGCTGCAGGGTCAATCAGTTACGTTGCGAGAGACCAGCCTGCCGACCGGCGTCTTTGCCGAAATTTCAGGTGATCTGAACGGTCCTGCTGTTGGGCTTCGCGCGGATATTGATGCCTTGCCGATTCATGAACAAACTGACTTACCCTATCAATCACAAAATGAAGGTGTGATGCACGCCTGCGGTCATGATTTTCATACGACCGCTTTGCTCTGGGCCGCTGCTTTACTGAAACAAAATCAGTTGGATCTTCCCGGCACCGTTCGTTTGATTTTTCAACCTGCAGAAGAAACCGGACACGGTGGACTCAAGGTGGTCAAAGACGGTCAGCTCAAAGGACTGGATGCGGTCGTTGGTATTCACAACAAACCAGATTTGCCGGTGGGAACCATTGGAATCAAGGCAGGACCTTTAATGGCGGCTTGCGACAAATTTAAAATTACGTTTAATGGAATCGGCGGTCATGCGGCGATTCCCGAGCGGACCCGAGATCCGATTGTAGCGGCTTCATCGTTCGTTCAAACAGCGCAAACGATCGTCAGCCGAAACATTTCGCCAAAGCATGAAGCGGTCGTGAGCATTACCAGTATTCACGGCGGTGACGTGTGGAATGTGCTGCCTGGAAAGGTCGAACTGCTCGGAACAGTACGCACTTTTTACGATCAGGATCGTGATTTGATCATTGATCGCTTTGCCGCAATCGCCGACGGACTTCAACAGGCGTTCAACGTACAGATTGCTGTGGAATGGGGCCAAGGGACGCCATCCGTATTTAATGAAGAAAAAATAGCTCGAATTATTCGAGAAGCAAATGAAAATGAAGTGCGGGTGGTGACACCTGAAGTTTCGGTGGCCGGGGATGATTTTTCCTGCTTCCAACGCGAGGTACCCGGCGTATTCGCATTTGTAGGATCGAACGGACCCGAAGATTGGCATCATCCTGCGTACCGGGTGACCCTAAAGGGATCCGCGTTGCCGCAGAATTCTATTATCGCTCTGCGGTTGCCGTTTTGAAAGCATTAAAGAACGCAAACGTATGATAGAGTCATCGTATTTATGATCAGAATTCGTTAGCGGATCTTTTAAATAGTGAGTACAGGAATAAATAATCGACCATACTATACCTAATATAAATTATTGAAAAATGCTTATCCAGAGAGGCGGAGGGACTGGCCCTGCGAAACCTCAGCAACCGGCTGATTGCGGTACGGTGCTAATTCCTAAAGCAGAATCAATGCTTGGAGATAAGTTGAGAGCAGCATAAAGAAAGCCTGATTTCTCTTCTTATCACTGTGGGAAGAGAACAATTGGGCTTTTTATCTTTTTATAGGGAGATGCGGCAAATGAGCAGTGCACTGAGAAAGATGGTGGAAGACAGACGCGAACAATTAATTGAACAGCTGATTGCACATCGAGTTTATAAGAAAGACGGAAGGCATCTCTTTGAATTATCTCTGTCTGAACTGGAACATGAATACAAGCAGGTACAGGCAAGCAGTTCATCGATGCATAATCGAGATTTGGCGTAAGCGCCGCTTTTTAGTGACAGAGCTTGGTGTTGCGGAGGCGATCGTACAGAAATTTGCACTGTATCATACGAAAGCAGCAGCTGTACTTGATAATAGCCAGATCAAAGGCAAGTTCAAGAAGTTTATTTCCGAGAGCAACAGCGGCAATATATTCAGAGTCTATAAGAATGTTAATAAAAGAACATTGGATTTTGAATAATTATCATTGAGAATGGGGAATTGTTGAAATATACTGGAATCGGACATATACCACTGATAAGGACAAAGAGGAACGAGGGGGCACAATCAAAAAATGAATGGTGAACTGCTTCAGGTATGCAGAATTGTTGCAAGTGCAAAAAAAGCGCTAAAAGAGAACAAGAAAATCATATTTGAATCGTTCAAATATGAGGATTCCATTACTTTTCAGCTTATTGAAAAGAAGTCATGGTTTGGGAAAAAGCCTTTTAAAGCTAGTAATGTAGCAGAATGGTTTGATGAATGTTGTAAACGCGGGTTAGAAGATATAAAATGCTTAACGCCGATGCAGGTAGAAGACAGAAATCTGCTTGGATTTTCAAACTCAAGACAAAACATTTTTGTCTGCTTTTATAAAAGTGGTCATGTAACTTATAATACAGTGCATTGGGACTTCCAGAAAGAAAGGCACGCCTGGACAATCACCTATACAGAACACCGCTGGGATAATCCACCTCAAGAGAAGCCGGAATTTTACGATAATACAGCAGACTTGGTAAACGTTTTAAATGAAATTGAGAAATTCGCGCACTTCATTGAATGTGACCATTTTGCAAATTTATTTCATGAGGCTGCCCTTGCTGCAGAAGGGGAATCTACGAAAGAAATGAAACTGCTCATTGATATGCCGAAGAAGAATTTGAATCTTTTTAAAGCAGCAAGTACCGCTGATGTTTTTGGTGCTATGGGCTCATGGAATGATTCTCCGCCATACATGGCTCATGAAAAAAATGTAGACGAACAATATGAACATTTATCTGCGGAATTATTTAGACAGTTATGTTTAGCGACTCTCTATGCGGTGAATGAATGGTAATATTCTTCATGATCATCTGACACCTTTTTTAATCCTCTTATGAAATCCATTTATTTGTGCTTTGTAACTTTACCAATCGAATCGCTTAATTAAACTGAGTTAGCAAATGATAAGTGTGCATCGCCCAAACAGCTTTTTACAGTTTCTGATGCAGCATATTTCTGAGTGCTTTTCCATATTTCCCGTGCAGGGCCAGAATATATAGAACAACACCCAATGGAAGCAGTGCGGCATATTGTATGAAATGAAGCAGTAAGCCTGCCGAAAGCGCCGCGCTCTGCTGAATGCCTAGTCCGGCAAGACCGATAATGACTCCGTATTCGAAAAGACCCACGGAACCGGGTGAGGCAGGTATAAACCCAATAAGGTTTGTTGTGGCAAAAACGGCCAGCGACATACGCAAAGATGCGCCCCAGCCGAAGCCGAACGCAATTAGTCCCATCCAAATGGAAAGGAGGAGAAGTATATACGAGAAAAGCACCCAAAGCATCATGTTCAGCATTCCGATTGTTAAATAGCCATGAACATAGTTTCGAAATCGCGGAACAAAAGAAACAACAGTCAGCAGCAACGCGATGAGGGTAATACATGAAAAGAAAGAAATCCATAAGATTGTAACAATCATGGGCTCTTTAAATCCGGAAAAGGGTACGGCGAAAAGGGAGATGACGATAATTGCTATCGAGTCGGCGATCGCCGGTATCATCACCAATTCCGTCCGACGAAATGCGCTGTAGTTGTCCGGGAAAAAAGCAAAACGTAATCCGTCACCAATATGAAGGGGCAGAATCATATTTGCTGCATGACCGATACCAACGATTTGCAGAGCTCTCAGACGGTTAATATTCGGATCAATGCCCAATGTGTATCCAAGACTCCGAACATAGTTTGAATAGATATTAATGGCAACTGAACAAAAAACTAAGAACCAATTTATTTTCGCATTGAATACAGTGCTTAGATCCAGACTGCCGAATGTTTTGAATGAATAATAGACGACTAAAACAGTTATGATTATTCCTATTAGTAATTTGAATTTTGTTTTTGTTGCCATTCAACTGCTCCTGCTGCACGTTTTTTGAATTTTAGTCGGTCAAAGAATGTTCAAGTGATTGACTGATTTTCAGAGCGTTGGGTTCCTTTGCTGTTTGTATGAGCAATTCAGTGATCTTGCGCGCCGATTCAGGCTTTTTGAACTCATACTGGTTCTGAGCGATCTGCAGGAGCTGTTCCCCGTCATTTTCCAACAATGCTGAAATCATAGTCGGCAATTGGCGCAAGTCTTTGCAATAGAGTCCCAATCTGTGTTTAAGGACAAAATGAGGATTCTTTGCCTCCTGTCCACGCAATGCACCGGTGACGATGACGGGTTTGCACAGGTTGACCGCCTCCATTAATACATTAGGGCTAGCCCGCATGATCAGAAGATCAGCCTCCATCATGCGCGCCTTTACTTCTTTAATAAATCCATAAATGGTCACTCGTTTTCCAATGTAGGGGGACAAAGTGCTTTCCATTAATTTGATTAATGCCGTGTTATGTCCTGCAATAATCGTTAGATGGATTTTCTCATCACTTAGCAAGATTTTGGCGATTTTCAGAACCTGAGTCGAGCCTTGACTCCCGCTCATTAGGAGAATAGAAATAAAATTTTTGCGCATGTGACGGAGATCAGGCTTTTTAGGCAGTTTCAAGTCACAGAAGTCGCTGCGTGTCGGGAAGCCGGTATGAAACAATTGATCCTGAGACATACCAGCCTTTAGCATTCTTTGTTCCGCTTCGTCAGAAGGACATATAATATATTTTGCCCGCTTGTCTGCCCAAAGGCTCGTGACATTGTCTAAATCCGCAATCAACGAGATAACAGGAATAGACAAATGTGCCCGATCTAAGACATTGATTACCGAACCGATGAAAAGATTATGAACGGATACGATGACATCGGGATGAAAGGCGTCGATTTTTTCTAACAATGACTTTCTGATGTTATGTGCGACAAACCAATTGACAAGCTGCTTAAATGGACTGCTCAATCGGTAAATGAGACCCCAAAGAGCAGGAAATTTCACTGCAAATGAGTCATAACCTCGGCTGGATGAACGAAGAATACGGCTTCCCAGGTCGAATCCATCAATAACTGTAAACTGAATATCCGGTGACAAAAGCCGGAGCTGCTTGCTCAGCGCTTCCGTGATACTTTTATGTCCGCATCCCGTATGCTCAGATGAAATAAACAGAATTCTACTCACAGAAAAATTCCCCTTCATATATCTTTATGGAGTACTTCCAAATCATTTATCCTATTTCCGTTTAAGTTCGTTTTTTTATTGGCAAGAATACTTAAAATTCTCGGTCGATTGTAACGTTGTATCATGATATAGGGAAGATTGCACACGACAGCAATGAAGATCATAAGCATCGAAACACCTGTATGATTCCATTGCGTAAAGAGCAAAGAACTGATCATAATGCACCAATGAACGAGCTCGGCACGGCAGGTCTCCAAAGCAAATCTGTACAAATAATCCGGGCTGGATCGCTTCATTTGTTTTTTTGAAAAAAGGAAGGACAGAAAATCACTGAGCTCCGGTAAGAGACTCTTCCACCTTTTCACATTAAACCAGTCCTGATAGAAATGGCCGCCTTTTTCCCAGCGCCTTTCCCTAAACAGCCAGCTATCCAATTGGAAGATGGTTATGGGAAGCTTGATCGAAATAATCGTATTGATCAACGAAATAATCATGAAGATGATAAAATTATTAACCAATGCAAGTACTTTCACAATACTCATCATCTCTCTTTTTAAAATCAAAGGTACCTTTTTGTAAAAAAATCCATGCAAAAATTGCTGTCCGGTAAAAAACAGCTTATAAGACTATTTGTGTTAATCATCGAAGGATATTCACTTAAACTATAGATTAAAAGTCAGGTGGAATCAATATGGCATGTCTTCAGGTATGTGTCAAACTTAAAACAGAGCTGATTGAAAACCAGCGGAAGCGGTATAACATAAAGATCCTGTTTCCCATCTTTATTAAAGAAGAAACAGGATCATATTTTATACAAGTAATCCGCCTAGGAGTGACTTTCTATTTGTTTTGCAAAAAATTCGTATTTACCCGTTGTCACAAAATCACAATCTGGTGGCATTGGATTTTCTCTAAGAAGCAGTGCAAGTTTATTTAATAACTGAGAAAAAATGATGCGCTTCTTCTCTTCAATCAAAAGTTTGAACCCATACTGGAATACCTCGGATTTCAGTTCATTCACCCAAACGACGGAACCCAAAAGTGTAATTTTTTCTCCAAGAATGGTTGTTTCAATCTTTAAGACCAGGGATGAATCAATTCCAAAACGTAGGTCAGAAAGAAAGCGCAGTCCACCAGAGCCAATATTTTCAATAAGGATGCGCGTGTTGCCCAGTTTAACATGCTGCCCATGAAATTGCACAAGGGTTATCATTGCGACTAGAGGATAATCAAGATCCACTCTGAAATGCTTTCTTCGGTTTTCATAGACTCCACGATTTCGTGAGACAGGTACAGCAGGAGCTCCCTCTTTTTCCTTTCGCAACAGCTTAGCGAACGTAGCGGCTGGAACCGGTTTGGAGAAAAAGTAGCCTTGTATGATATTGCAGTGATAATCTTGTAACAGCTGCAATTGTTCCTGAGTTTCCACCCCTTCAGCAACCACATTCATGTTTAAATAATGGGCCAATTCAATGATTGATTGGGTGATATATTTTGAGCTTTCATCGGTGGTGTCATCTAACGCATCAATAAAAGACTTATCAATTTTCAACGTATCAATTCGTCCTTTGAAACGCTTAAGGTAGGATAGTGATGAATAACCTGTTCCAAAATCATCCAAGTTAATCTTAATTCCTTTGCGTCTAAGACTGTCGATAATTGTAAAAATTGTTTTTTCATTCTCCAGAAGAGATGTTTCAACGATTTCGACCTCTAAGTATTTCGGATCCAAATGTGCCTGTTCCAACACATCCAAAAGATCCACAGTCAGATCATGATCCAAAAAACGGTTTGCAGACAGATTGATTGAGATCGGAATCGCGGGCAGACCGTCATCTTGCCATGCTTTGTTTTGGAAACAAGCAGTGTGTTCGATCCATTGGTCGATTTTACGCATGATGCCGACTTCTTCGGCTAAAGGAATAAACTCTGCTGGTGAGACCAGTCCCCACTTCGGATGATTCCATCGAATCAGTGCTTCAGCGCCTATAATACGTTTGGTGCCGATGTCTACCTTAGGCTGATAGTATAATTCGAACTGATTTAATTCAAGCCAATTCTGTAAATCCGCCTCTAAAGTAAAACGCTTATAGCCGACGATATCCATTGTGGAGGTGTAGCGTTGATATTTGCTGTTTTTCTTCCCTTTTGCTTTATGAAGAGCTGAATCGGCATGCTTGATTAACGTCGCCGAATGATCACCGTTGTCCGGATAGATGCTGATGCCGATGCTGAGTGAAATCTGCAATCGGTAATTGCTAATAATAAATGGGTGATCGAATGCATTGATGATTGCTTCTGCTTGGCTGATTACGGTGTGATCAAAGACATTTGGGCAAAGAACCAGAAACTCGTCGGCACCAATTCGAGCAGCTAATTGATGAGGCCCAAGGATCTTAGTCAATTTTGTTGCGAACTGCTTCAACAGTTCATCGCCAACCAGATGACTTAGCGTATCGTTAATGTATTTAAAGCGATCTAAGTCCAAATACATGACGGCCAATTTCTGCCCTAAAGTGTTGCTGATAACCATTTCCTGTTCCAATTTTTCTCGAAAGAATCTGCTGTTCGGGAGACCGGTAAGTTCGTCGTGATTCGCAAGAAATTTTGTTAGCGACTGTGCTTTTTTATACTTGGTTACATCTTGGACCGAGCCAACAATCGTTAATTGGTTTTGGTAGATAATTTTTTTCATATGACATTCATAATAATGTGTGCCGTCCTCTTTAATGACTCGTAAGGGCACGTCTTTGCCGGCTCCACCAACGGTTAATTCATCCATTATTAATTGAGTTGTTGATTGATCATCAGGATGCAGAGTGTTTAGGAAACAGGTGCCATCCGTAAAATTTGGACCAACAGATGCATAGAAGTTAGGGTTTCCATAGATCAGCTTATCGCATTGAAGAATAAAAATGCCAAAGGATGCCTCATCTGCAAGACTCTTGAATATCAGTTCAGATTCGATTAAGGATTTTTGTAATCGATTTTTGTTTGTTAGATCCTGGAGAAGCCCAAATGCGCCAATAATTTGTCCCGCTGAACGTGCCGGCATTAGGGCTAATTGACACTCGATTTGTGTACCGTTTTTGTGTGTCAGTGTCGTGTTGATGTACTGTTTTTTGCCGCTCATCACTTTTTTAAACGTTTCTTTGTAGGATGGTACTTCCTTTTCCGTCAGGAACTTTTCAAATTTATTTAAAATGATTTCATCATTAATATAGCCAAAACATTCAGAAAAACGTTTATTTGGTAATACAATCACCCCGTTAACATCCATATAAAAAGTTACGTCCGGGTTTCCTTCAAATAATGATCGAAAAAACAGATCCGGATATTCGATTACATGGTCTGTTGAAGGATCTGTATTTTTTTTAGATTTATGATCAAGCATGGTTTATGCCTCCCTAATTCGAACTGGGGGAAATACAATCGATTCATGTGCGCAAAGACATCTTTGTGATATAAATAATAGTACATTCGTATGACTTTGACTATATGATTTTAAGTTGTGTTTGCATCATTAGCAAATCTTAATTTTGTTATTATGATTTGAAAAAAATTCCTTTAAAAATCACAAACTATTTAAAATATGGTTGATTCAGTAAAAACGTATTGTGCTAAGATAGACTTGGGATGTACATAATCAATAAAAGAGAAGGGTGGAGACAGATATGAGAAAGTACGCAATTATTGGTCTCGGTCACGTTGGCGCAGCCGTTGCGTTCACTTTGGTTTCAAAGGGAATTGCGGATGAACTGATATTAATTGATACGAATGAGGGCCTGGCACGCGCCGAACAACTCGACTTACAGGATATGCAAGGACGAATCGACACGCGAACGATTATTAAAATTAATGACTACAGTGAGCTTGCCGATACGGACATCTTGTTCATTACTGCCGGCAATATTCTCGCCTATAAAGAAAAACAGGCGGAAGGCAACCGCTGGGCTGAATTCAAATACACGAAGTATATTGTGCAGGACATAGCGCCGAAGGTCAAAGCATCCGGTTTTCACGGTGTAGCCATCGATACGATGAACCCATGTGATGCGATTACGCAATATTTCCAGGAAAATACCGGACTTAGCCGGCAGCAAGTCTTTGCGACGGGCACGTTCCTTGACACGGCCCGGATGCAAAAAGTAGTTTCAGATCAATTTGATTGTGATCCGAAAAACGTTTCCGGATATGTTTACGGCGAACATGGGGAATCCCAATTCAGTGCATGGTCAACGGTTCGTGTGAACGGATTGGACATCACTGAGCTTGCCAAAGAGCGGAACCTAAACCTGGATGATCTGGAAGAGGCAGCTCGTCGCGGCGGCTGGGAAGTCTATTCCGGCAAAGGCTATACGAGCTGGGCGATCTCAACTTGTGCTGTTAAGCTCAGTCAAGCAGTGCTTTCGGATGCCAAGGCTGCATACATTTGCTCTTGCTATAATGAAAAGTACGGCACCTATGTGGGTCAGCCGGCGATCATCGGTAAGAACGGAGTGGAAGAAGTCATCACCCTGCCGTTAACCGCTGAAGAGGAAGCAAAATTCAAACACTCTGCGGATACGATTAAGGAGAAATTTCAGGCTTTTGATAAACAGCCTAATTGATTAGTAATGCAAAACTAAAACTTTTCATATACTCGGTGGTTAAGATCCGATACACTCGGAATTCGGCCACCGTTTTTCTATGAAATTCAAAAAAAGGAGTTCAATTAATGACAACTGAAAAAGAAAAAATGATTCATGGTGAGCTGTATGATGCGTCGGATCCGGTATTAAAAAGCGATCGTTTGAACGCGCGGAGGTTGACACGATTATATAATGAAACGCTTGAGACCGATCGCGAAAAAAGGGCTGAGTTATTAAAACAGCTCTTCGGTTCGACAGGAGAAAAGTTATACATTGAACCAATTTTTCACTGCGATTATGGGTACAACATTCATGTTGGCGAGCATTTTTATGCGAATTTTGATTGTGTGTTTTTAGATATTTGCGAGATTCACATAGGCGATAACTGCATGTTCGCTCCTGGTGTTCACATTTATACTGCGGCTCATCCGCTCAACGCGAAGCTGCGTATATCGGGTGCGGAATTTGGGAAACCGGTGACGATTGGCGACAATGTTTGGATCGGCGGGCGCGCGGTGATTAATCCTGGGGTTACGATTGGCAATAATGTCGTCATCGGTTCAGGTTCAGTCGTCACCAAGGATGTTCCGGATAACGTAGTTGTCGCTGGCAATCCTGCAAAAATTTTGAAGAAAATAGAAGAGTAAAAGGCCTGCTCCATTCATGGATACTTGGTCACTCAAAGGTAGCTCCTTATTTTGGCAAGTCGTCACTCCGACATAATGGTGCACGAATTGTCGGATTTGCTCACTCTGCTTTTGTTACATTTAGTTCAAGGAGGTCATGACTATGGATTCGCTGAGGCAGATGAATTGTGCCATGGATTATATTGAGTCGCATCTGACGGAATCCATCGATTACAAAGAAGCAGCAAAGCGCGCTTGCTGTTCGGAATATCATTTTAAGCGGATGTTTTCCTTTCTTGCCGGTGTTCCGCTTTCTGAGTATATCCGCCGCAGACGGCTGACTCTTGCGGCATTTGAACTCAAAGACAACCGCAAAGTGATTGATGTCGCCGTTAACTATGGATACAATTCTGCTGATGCATTTACTCGAGCTTTTCAGGCATTGCACGGCATCACGCCTTCAGAAGTAAGAAGCACGGCGAAAACACTTAAAGCGTTTCCCCCCATGACCTTCCAATTGACGATTCAAGGAGTTGGAGAAATGAACTATAGACTTGTCGAAAAAGAAGCCTTTCGAGTTGTCGGTTTGAAAAAAAGAGTGCCGATCATTTTCAGTGGTGTCAATCCGGAAATTGAGGCCATGTGGAAGCGTTTAGACGAACAAAAAATTAAGGAACTGAAGGCACTCACAAATGTCGAGCCATCCGGAATTATCAGTGCGTCGACCAACTTTTCTGAAGGCAGAATGGAAGAAAAGGGGGCTCTTGATCACTACATCGGAACAGCAACAACAAAGGAATGCCCAGATCAATTTGCAGTCCTTGAGGTTGCGGCATCTACATGGGCGGTTTTCGAGGCGGTTGGGCCGTTTCCAAGTGCGCTGCAAAACGTGTGGGGCCGCATTTATTCCGAATGGTTCCCTTCGTCCAATTATGAAGCGGTTGAAGGACCGGAGATACTGTGGAATGAAAGCAAAGACACAACGTCACCAAATTTCAGAAGTGAAATCTGGATACCGGTAAAACGTATTTCCAAATGATTGCTGCAGCTTTATTGAAAATAAGGTATTCATTCAGCATCATTTCCCAGGGAGAACAGTTCGTGTTTTCACCTGGGATTTTGTTCATTGGAAATGATTCCGATGCTTGAAAGAAAAGGCAAATTGTGATGAAATGTTATGGATTGAGACGGAGCGGCATTTTCATCAGATGTTTGCATTATAATGTAAACGATTACAACTTTATATGTAAAACTGCCTGAAATATTTAAGGCTTTATTGAGCAATTTGCAGGATTTGAGACGTTCGGTTTTGAAAGATAAGTTAGGATGAACGAATTATGGAGGTGCACTATGTTTGGTGAAATCATCGGCTACGCACGGAAACAAAACCGAATAACGGTTGAATTTGAAAAGAATAAAGTCACGATTGCAGTGATCACGCCTTCGATCATTAACTTCTTTGCACCGATCGCAGGTGAGCGGCGTCCGTCAAAGGCGATTGAACATCTTGAAGAAGAGCCGGGAGCACTCATTGTTGATTTTACTGGGGAAACGCTGACCATTCGTACAGAACAATTAATTGTTAAAGTAACGAGCGACTTTAGAGTCAACATCTCGGATCCTTCCGGTACGATTCTCAGTGAGGACTATCGCGGAACGGGCACAGCCTTTATTCGGAGGGGGGCAGGAGAAGGAATTGCCATGGCGGCTGAGGAAGGTCATAAACTTGCTTCGGAAGAAGAGAAAATAAGCTATCGATTAAAAAAGAAATTGGATCCGAACACCTTCTTTTATGGACTTGGCGAGAAGACGGGTCACTTAAATAAAAAAGGGTACCATTACAAAATGTGGAATACAGATGATCCGTCCCCGCATGTTGAGAGCTTTGAAACTTTGTACAAATCAATTCCGTTTCTTATTGCATTGAAGGACAATCAAGCGTTCGGTTATTTCTTTGATACCACCTTTGAATCGCAATTTGATTTAGGTAAGGAGAACAGCGATTACTACAGTTTTGCATCAGCTGGCGGTAATCTTGATTACTTTTTTATTTACGGACCTTCGGTTAAAGAAGTCGTCACCGGCTATACAAAGCTAACCGGGACAACGCCGCTTCCGCAGCTTTGGACACTGGGCTATCAGCAAAGCCGCTGGGCCTATGCTCCTGAAGAGCGGCTTAATGAGGTTGCTGATACGTTCCGTGAAAAAGAGATTCCGTGCGATGTCCTGCATCTCGACATCGATTACATGGACGGTTATCGTGTGTTCACATGGGATCGCAAGAAATTTCCCAATCCGGAAGAATTGCTGAAGAAATTGAAAGCAGAGGGGTTCAAGGTGGTCACCATTATTGATCCGGGGGTTAAGAAGGATCGAGGCTATGCCATTTATGATCAAGGGCTTGCCAATCACTACTTTGCGACGGATAAGGATCATCTCCCTTATGTGAATCAGGTTTGGCCTGGCGATGCTCTATTCCCAGACTTTTCAAATGGCAAGGTGAGGGCATGGTGGGCGGACAATCAGAAGATCATGACTGATCTCGGTGTTTCCGGTATTTGGAATGATATGAATGAGCCGGCCAGTTTTAAAGGACCGCTTCCGGATGATGTTCAATTCAACAATGACGGGATTCAAACCGATCATCGCGAAATTCATAACGTCTATGGACATTATATGGCGAAAGCAACCTATGAAGGCATCAAGCAGGCTACTGGTAAACGTCCGTTTGTCATTACACGTGCATGCTATGCCGGAACGCAGAAATATTCCACCGTTTGGACCGGGGACAATCAGAGCCTTTGGGAACATTTGCGGATGGCACTGCCGATGCTAATGAATCTCGGACTCAGCGGTGTTGCGTTTTGCGGGACGGATGTCGGCGGTTTCGGTTTTGACTGCACATCTGAACTGTTGTCGCGCTGGGTTCAGGTTGGTGCTTTTACGCCGCTGTTCCGCAATCACTCCAGTATTTTCACGCGTGATCAAGAACCGTGGGCGTTTGATGAACAAACTGAATCCATTAATCGAAAATACATCGGTTTGCGGTATCAGCTGCTTCCTTATTTATACGATCTGCTGCATGATGAAGAGACAACCGGACTGCCGATCATGCGGCCACTGCTGCTTGATTATCAAAACGATCCGGCAACCTATGAAATCAACGATCAGATTCTTTGCGGGGAAGCGATTCTTGTCGCGCCTGTAGTCGAGCAAGGTGCCAAAACGCGGCTTGTTTACTTGCCGAAAGGAAGCCGTTGGATTGATTTTTGGACGAAGGAAAGCTATGAAGGCGGTCAATACATTGTGAAGGCAGCGCCGCTTGATGTATGTCCGATCTATATAAAAGAGGGGAGCATCATCCCGCTCTATCCTGTTCAGAACTACGTTGGAGAAAAAGCCATTGACCAATTGACCTTGGATCTGTATCCGCCTGAAAATGGAGAAACAAGCAGCTATACACATTATCAGGATGACGGAGAAAGCTTCGAGTATCGCAATGGCAGCTACAACCTTTACGAATTTTCCGCTCAACTGAGCGAGTCGAGCAAGGAACTTTATGTATCGATTAACGCGACACATCACGGTTACGAGAAAAGCTATGATTCCTTTAAACTTATTCTGAACAACACCAAAGCAACATCAGTGGCGCAGAATGATGCGCCAATACCTTTCAAAGTCATGGGGAACAAAACGGTCCTCGTTGTTAAAGAAGGAGAGCTGCACATTAAGCTGTGACCGGATCAGATGAATGACTAAAACAGAACTTAATCATTTTGCCGCGATCAGCACAGACGAAACCCCAGAGAAAGCTTTTTTCTCCGGGGTTTTCATTTTAGCAGCATGTTCGATCACGTTGACTTATTAGCAGCTTTCATAAGACAATAGATCAATACCGGAGGGAGATTAAATGAGTAAAGAACTAGAAAAAGCAATAAGTTTAAGGGAAAGTGGAAGCTATAAAGAATCTAATGATGTATTAAGGATGCTTGTAAAGAAGGAACCGCAAAACGCTTTGATTAACTATCATTGTGCATGGAGTTTTGATAATCTAGGCGAAGAAACAAAAGCGGTCCCCTATTATGAATGTGCGATTGAGTTAGGATTGCCTTCTGATGAAATGCAAGGAGCACTACTGGGATTAGGGAGTACCTATAGAACATTGGGCGAATACGAAAAATCAAAGCGCACCTTTCTTAAGGGGATTGAATTATTTCCTAATAATAGAGCGATTCAAGTGTTCTATGCGATGACCTTATACAACTTAAAAGAACATACAGAAGCTATGGAACGATTACTTAAATGTTTGATCGAAACCACTGCAGATACTGAAATTCTGAGTTATAAAAGAGCAATCGAGTTTTATACCGATAAATTGGATGATGTATGGTGAACTGCTTTAACTTGATGTGGCGTACTTCTGACCTTGCTTCTTTTTATCTTACTTTTCGGACTTGGTTCTATATGTCTAAGGACAAATACATGGAGCAACAAACATGTTTAAAGGGAGCATCAAGTGAATCGAATTTCGATTGTAAAGCAATATGTAGCATACATCATTAACGACGGCATAAACAGATGGACTAAATATAAGGGTTGCCTGATAAGTCATTTTGACTTTGAGGCAGCTCTTTTTTTACACAAATAAGTATAAAGATTTAGAGAAACTTAGTATAAGTGGTCCGATAAGTTAAGGAGCTTCGGCTCATGACACTCATTTCCTGTGAGCGACGCCGAAGTCATCGCATCGTGCGGAAGTACGTCCTGTGGCGAACCGGACACTAGGTCATCCGTTAAGCGATTTGTGGAAATTGAACCATGGCAAAGATAACAAGTGAGACCAATGCATGAACATGGATCAGATAAATTTTGAAAAAATAGATGTTCATTTTTCGTATGTGCCATCATGAGATTGCAGATATAATTTGATTAATGATACAGCTAGAGAACTAAGACCTTTCTCCATATCGAAATGAGGTGCGTGGCAGTGATTAAAGATGAGTCGATGAAAAAAGAATATTATCACGCTCTGGTTGAGCGAAATTCAACATATGATGGGATCTTTTTTGCAGGTATTAAAACAACCGGTGTGTTTTGTCATGCGACTTGTCCCGCAAGAAAGCCGCATTATGAAAATTGTTTGTTTTATGAGACGGCGGAGGAAGCACTATTAGCGGGCTTTCGCCCATGCAAGCGATGCAATCCTTTATCGTTTCCACAAAAGCAATCGCCGCTCATTCAAAAAATGGTAGCTCTCGTTGAAGAAAATCCTGAAAAGAGATGGAAGGATTCTGATTTCAATGAACTGGGAATCCATGCTGCGACCGCTCGAAGACAGTTCAAGAAAAACTACAACATGACCTTTGTACAATATGCCAGGGCGAGAAGAATGGGGATTGCGATGAAATCAATACGCACAGGAGAAAAAGTGATCAATACGCAAATTGATATAGGCTACATATCGTCAAGCGGATTTCATGATGCGTTTTCCAAAATTATGGGCAGAACACCGAATCGATCTAAGCAGATAAAAATGCTCTACGCAGATTGGATTGATACGCCACTCGGTCCCATGGTAAGTATCGTGGACGAAAATTTTCTCTATCTACTCGAATTTGCCGACAGACGAGGGTTGGAACGAGAAATTGAACGATTAAGAAATCGATTAAATGCCTCGATTATACCAGGAAAGACTGATCGATCAGATCAAATAAGAAATGAACTTAATGACTATTTTAATAAAGGTCTTAACACGTTTAAAACGCCAATTATGTTCTTTGGATCCGATTTTCAGAAAAGCGTCTGGGAACAATTATTGAAGATACGGATGGGCGAGACGGCAACGTACAAGGATCTAGCCGGATTAATCGGGAACCCAAAAGCAGTTCGTGCAATCGGAAATGCGAACGGCGCAAATCAACTGGCAATCATTATCCCATGTCATCGTGTGATTCAATCGGATGGAGCACTTGGAGGATATGGCGGCGGATTGGAAAGAAAAAAATGGCTGCTGGAACATGAAAAGTCTATACAATAGGCGCGGTGATCAATTGGGTGGAGGCTAACCCATTGTCTGAGGCCCTTACCTTTGTTAAAATTAAATCAATGACAAAAGAGCTTGGAGGTTTTCCGTTTGACAGCATCAATAAGATTAAGAATTTCTGCTTTCAATCGCTAACTAAATACGTTTGAGAGCTCTGACTGCGCTTAGAGCAGCGGGATTGGTCTGTCTGTTTTTGGAAACCTTATAGTATAGGTGATGAAAAAGAGGGGATAGGTCTCCCCTCTTTTTTGCTGCCGGAAGGGGGAAATTTGCGCGTCAGCAATGCAGAGCTAATTTGAAAAATTAAAGAGAAATGAGTGATTCACTGTGACGACACTAAAGCCTCCTGCGAATGAAAATTGGCTAAGAACGATTATCCTCTTTTTAAGCAGCCAGACGGTATCACTTTTTGGATCATCCCTCGTTCAATATGCGATGATGTGGTATGTCACGCTGCGGACAGGATCCGGGTTGATGATGACGGTATACATTATTTGCGGGTTTATTCCGACTTTTCTTTTGTCCCCAGTTGCGGGCGTTTGGGCAGATCGATTTAATAGAAAGAACCTTATTATGTTATCAGATGGGCTTGTGGCCACGGCAACGCTCATTCTAGCCATTTTCTTTTTGGCCGGATTTGATTCGATTTGGCTGCTCTTTCTCATGGCGGCAATCCGCGCCTTTGGAACAGGGATCCAGACACCTGCGGTCGGTGCGGTCCTCCCACAAATTGTGCCCAAGGATAAATTGACAAAAGTGAACGGCACGAACGGCAGCATCCAAGCGGTGATCATGTTTGTCTCGCCGATTGTCAGTGCCGCTTTGCTGACCATGGCATCCATTGAAGTGATCTTTTTTATTGACGTCATTACAGCGGCAATCGCAATCAGCACAATGCTTGCCTTTGTTAAGATATCCATTCATAAAAAAGCAATGACGAAGCAGACAACAAGCTATCTCAGTGATTTTAAAGAAGGATTGCGCTACATTAATAACCATGGTTTTCTGAAAATTTTCTTCCTGTACTTTGCCGTCTTTTTTGTGCTGATGGCTCCGGCAGCTTTTCTGACTCCACTGCAGGTAACGCGTACATTCGGCAGCGACGTATGGCGCCTAACTGCGATTGAGATCGCTTTTTCCGTCGGCATGATGAGCGGAGGTGGGATTATCGCGTCATGGGGCGGCTTCCAAAATAAAGTGAAGACAATGACCTTTTCGGCTATATTGATGGGATTCTGTACCTTTGCGTTGGGGGCGTTTGTTTTCAACTTTTGGGTCTACCTTGCATTTATGGCTTTGTTCGGTGTGGCTATGCCGATCTTAAATACTCCGACGACCGTGCTTCTGCAGGAAAAAGTCGAAGAAGATTATTTGGGACGTGTTTTCGGGGTGATGGGAATGATTTCAACATCAATGATGCCGATTGGAATGCTGATTTTTGGGCCGATCGCAGACCTCATCCGGATCGAATGGCTGCTCCTCGGAACAGGTGCCATCATGCTGATGCTGGCTCTCGGCATGGGCAGGAATAAAGTACTGATCGAGGCGGGCAAACCTGCCGAATCTGAGAATGGATGAAGGTCATGCCTGTAATAAAAGCGCGCGATATCTTAGGATATTGTGCGCTTTTGCATTTCACTTATATCGTTGGGATGAACACAATCCGTTTCCCGGTTTCAGCGGGAGCATTCCAAACGTCTTTCAACTTGGAAAGCGGGACAGGTGCTGCGTTTACCTTCAGCTGACCAGCGGTAATTGCTTGAGTGAGTGCCGGAAGTTCGGAAAGATACCCGGCAGTCGTGACAGAGCCTTGACCGCTGCCGAGTACTTGAAAGTTGGCAGAGCGAAGGGCAACGGAAGGTACAGCGGCAGTAGGGCCGGCAACGGAACCAATTTGAATCCAGGACAACAGTTTGCTGCGATCTGACCGTTTCATCAGGATCGGGAGCATCGCAAGCTCAGCTGGCTTTCCCCAAAGATAGTCGATCACGAGATCAACCTCAGATGCAGCTTGACCAAGACGTTTGGCAGCTGCCTCCAGATCACCCGCCAGAGAGACAGTCTCATTTGCGCCTAACGCAGGCAGGGATTCGAGACGTTCCGGATCACGACCGGCACCGATGACCTGACTTGCACCGAGAAGCTTGGCAATTTGGACGGCCATCTGTCCGGAATTTCCGGTCGCGCCAAGGACCAGAACCTTTTGCCCCGGCTGAATAGCTACCCGTCGACGGAGTGCTACCCATGAAGACATTGCCGGGTTCATTGCTGCGGCGATTTCAACCGGATCGGCATCTTCAGACAAAGGGATACTGCGCCGCACATCTATGACTGCCTTTTCTGCGAATGTTCCCAGCGCTGTATCGGGTGCAATAAAATAGACCAACTGACCATCAGGCAGTCGTCCGACACCATCAATACCGGGGATTAGCGGCAGCTCATCAGTACTGGTATAGTGGGAACCGTTAGCCTGAGAACGTACTCGAGGATGTAATCCTGCGGCAAGAACATCGACAAGCACCTCATTTTTGCCTGAAGGTTGCGGTGTATCAAATATTTCATAATTTGGATCAGAATCAAACGAACGTACAACAGCAGCGTACATAATAGA
This sequence comes from Sporolactobacillus sp. STSJ-5, assembly GCF_024385605.1. GTDB lineage: Bacteria > Bacillota > Bacilli > Bacillales > Sporolactobacillaceae > Sporolactobacillus. Next base: position 31,076 of record NZ_JANFOJ010000015.1, read on the forward strand.
GACCTCCATTCGTCAATTGCATAAATAATTAGTTTGCTTTACAAACAATATAGTTTGTAAAACAAACTAAGTCAAGCATGTGGTACACTATGAGAAGAAAATGTCCAAATTAAAAAGGTGAAAAACATGAACAATAATCCATTACAAAATCAGAACGATCTGTCAATCGTGGACGGCTTGGTTCAACTCTCGTTTCTTGTCCAGGAAATCCTCGGACGAGTCGGTGCAGAGCATGGACTCTCAATCATTCAGCTTCGACTGCTTGGAATCCTCCGCGATCGAGAGCCAAGCATGCTGCAGCTTGCAAAGCACCTCAACCTCGATAAATCCAGCATTACCGGACTTGTCGATCGAGCGGAACGTCGCGGTCTCGTCGAACGTAACGTTTCTCCAAACGACCGGCGCGGATACAATGTGAGTGTGACTTCAGCGGGACGGGAATTGATTCAGATAGGCAGTGAGGAGGTCGAGCGTCAACTGAGTGCTGCTGTCGAAGGGCTTTCCGAGACGGAGCGTTCACAACTGGCTGCCCTTGCTGCCAAAATTTTGGGGAGTTCTGTGTCTTCAAATGAATGACCAAGGGACTAAAATCTTGTTTCATCTTGTAAACCGTAAAACTGGCCATTGGACGATGCAAAAGAGCTCCCAACTGGAATAAAGTGTGGGAGCTCTTGCTTATTTAAGAGATTTCATATATCGCTTATTTACTTTTTGCTAGTTTCTCCAGCTTCCAGTAGTTCGGTTTTCCACTGCCAAGAAGTGGAATTTCATCAATGGTTTCGATGCTGGCCGGCATATAGAGCATTGACATTTTCTTACTCTTGATAAACTTTTTAAGATCTCGCGACGAAACCTTGGACTTCGTTGTGAACATGACGATTTGTTCGCCTTTTCGTTTGTCAGGAATACACACAGCATAGAAGTTAGACTCGCCAAAGCACTCCAGTGCCAATTCCTCGACCTTGTTCAGGGGAATCATTTCGCCGGCAATTTTTGCAAATCGCTTGAGTCGGCCGATGATGTGAATAAAGCCATCCTCATCAATCTCGGCGATATCGCCAGTGTTATACCACTCTCCGCATGGAATAAAGCCTTGTCCGTGAATGAGATAACCTTTCATTACATTCGGGCCTTTAAGCAGCAGGTTTCCACCTTCGTTCACCCCTTCAACCTTAGCAATTTTCGCTTCCATAAGGGGAATTAACGGACCAACCGTACCTGCCTTATAACGTTCATGCGTATTCAGTGAGATAATCGGTGAGGTTTCGGTTGCCCCGTAACCCTCCAAGATGGTGATCCCAAACTTATCCTGGTAGGTTTTCCTGACATCATTTTGCAGTTTCTCCGCACCGGCAACCACAATTCGCAGTGTTTGGAATTGTTCCTTCGTCGCAAATTTGGCGTAGTTCTCAAAAAAGGTGTTTGTGGCGACAAAAAGCGTACTTTTATCTTTTTCAATTGCCTTTGGAATGTCTTTGTAGCGCAGCGGTGATGGATAAAGGTATGCTTTTACGTTAGTGACAAGCGGCAGAATGGAACCGACCGTCATTCCGAATGAATGAAAGAGCGGCAGCGGATTGAAAATGCGATCCGTTTCCCTGACTTCGATATGCGCAAAGGTCTGCTTGATATTTGCAAAAATGTTGCGATGGGTCAGGATAACTCCTTTTGGCTTCGACTCGGTTCCTGATGTGAAGAGAATCACTTCGCCAGGTGCCTTTTTCTTTAATCGGGATGTTCTTGATTCGATCAGACCAGTAATTTTATTAAAGGCAGTAATCCCGTGCGCTAAATCTTCGAGATAAATCACCTTAACCTGTTTCTCCATTTCTTCAACGACGAAACCGAGATCCGCCTTTTTAACAAATTCTCTTGATGTAATCACAGTTCCAAGGGAAGCTGTCTCTATACAGTCAATGATGTTTGTCGTGCCCATCGTAAAATTTAGAAGGCAAGGCGTCTGTTCATTTTTAAACAGACCGAAGAGCACAATGACCTGTGCGACCACATTAGGTAGATAGAGGCCGACCCTCTGATCATTTCCGACTGCCTGTTCCAGTTTCTTGCTCATGATATTTACAGCAATTAAGAACTTATTGTAGGTGTAGGAACTGCTTGTATCCTCAATGATGACTTTCTTCGGATGTGCTTTCGCCTGTTTGACCATTTCATCAAATAAGTTCACATCTTCAGGTATTTGCAACGTCAAAATAGTCACTCCCATGTCAAAACATTCAGTTTCTGTTTCTATCACTAGATAATTACGAAAAGCAAGGCAGAATGTTTCAAATCACTGTCTTTACCCTTATTATGGACATATCTACTACTATATTAAAACTAATATGCATTAAAAAGAACGATGTACAGTGAAGGGATGGTTGAATGGAGATGGATACGAGACTAAAAGCACTCATTGATTTAACACATGCAAAATTCGGATTGCAAAATTATTATTTAGAGAGTCAACAATTGTACCGAAGAGTTAACCTGTTCAATGATACGGAATACATATTATCAATGGAATGGGTTCCAAATCAAAGTGTGGCACACGCAGAGGATGAAAATCCGGAAGGAACTGCAGTGATTGAGATTGATGTGACTACGCAGAAAGTCAAGAGTGTCATTTTTGTCAACGATAAGTCCTTTGCCGACGGCGTCACATTTGCTGATAAACGAGACATGATCAAATGGGTGGAACAAGAGACAGGACTCACCTTTAGAAAGCAATTTCAGCTGCAAAAAAACGAAATAAACGAACTTTCCTTTAATGAATGCGTGGACGGCATTGCGCTATATCCTTCAGGCTGGATTGAGATTAAACGGGACTCACAAGGTAATCTAACGATGTTCTCAGCTTATACTCATGCACCGACTGAAGAACAAACTAAAAAAGATACGTACTCGCTGACACTCGATAAAGTAGAGGATTTGGCGATAGATCGGCTTGTTTTAGCCGACCTTCCCTTATTTGAGCAGAAAAAAAGCATTCCGGTTTATGCAATTGATGAAATTTATCTGACGAATGTTGGTATGGTGGAAGTCCCTTATGAATTCATTGAATACAAAATCAATCCAATAGACAAGATGATCTATTGGGATAAACCATCTGGTAAATCTCGCAAACGAAAAGTACTTCACTGGACTGACGAAGCAACAGTTGAGCAAGCCTTCTCACGCGAGCCAAGTCCGGATTCGTTACCAATCACAGAAACGGAACAGAAGATGTGTCTTTATGAGGTCAAGGCATTCTTAAGCCGAGAATACTCGTCCGACTCAGGAAAATGGATCTTAAAGGCATTATACCGTTATAAAGGGTACATCCTTGCCGTTGTAAGACCTGTTCATAAGAACCGCTTGTTATTCCAAAGAAAACTTACGCTGATGATTGATCGAAACAGCCTTCACCTATGCAATTTTATTGATAATAAACCCTTTTTAGACCAGATTGATCAGTTTCAAGTGTCGGAAAAAATAGCGGTAACGAAAGAGGAAGCTTACACAAAAATCAAACCGTTCCTTGAATTAAACCCTTATTACGTCTATGACTTTAAACAAAAGCAATACATTCTCTGTGGAAAATTAGACTGCGACTATGCAGTGTACGCTTCAGATGGAAAAATAGTCATGCTAAATGATTTGCTATCATAAATGGTTTACTTTATTATATATCAATATAACGATAAAATATGCATATAATTAAATTTGGAGGTATGGATGATGCCTGAGATACGGCCAAGTTCTGATTTGCGTAATAAGTACAATGAAATTTCGCAGTTTTGTCATGAGTACTCTGAGCCTGTTTATCTTACGAAGAACGGCAAAGGGGATCTGGCGGTTATGAGTATTGACACTTATGAACGGCTGGTTGGGAAGTTCGAACTTTACAATTTATTAGCCACTGGCGAAGAGTCTCTAAAAAAAGGTGAAGCCATACCTGCTGACGAAGCGTTTAAGCGAATCGAGGACGGACTGAATGAATGAGTACGTATAAATTAATGATGAGTATACCGGCAGTGAATGATCTGCAGGAAATTTCAAGATATATCGCAAAGGAATTACAAGAACCGGAAACAGCTGAAAAGCTCATTGCCAGATTCAAAAGAACCGTGATGAGTTTGTCTGAACTGCCGACTCGTTATCCTTGTGTGACTGATCGGTATTTAGCTTCTCTGGGCATTCGAAGAATAGTCGTTGATCATTACCTGGTCTTTTATCTTATTCACAAAGAGAAGCGCGTCGTTTCGATTATCCGAATCCTTTACGGCAAGCGAAACTGGGAGCATTTGTTGTAAGGTTTTGCAGCCTTATCTTCTCAATGCATAAGGAAACTAATCATCAATTAAAATAGCTTTTCCCTCATTCCTTCTTCTCAACAAATCTAGCTTGTAGTTTGGGATCGCCTCAAAGATATCATTACCAGTCATGTACACATGATGCTCCAAAATTAGAAAACAATGGCCACATTCCAACCTTAACTTTGCACCTCAAGCAGTTGTCTATGATCTGCTATAATAATTATGGAAATCAGTAAAAAAAGATCATAGGCCCCAATACATACAGCAACGGAAAAAAGACTTGAGGACGTGGAAACAGTGACCGCAAATGAACAACCAAACACGACAAAACGATTAGATGTACCCCTGATCAAGCAAAGACCGGAGCTGCCTACCGGATGTGAAGGCGTAGCCTTAACAATGGCACTCCACTACTACGGAATAGACGTCGATAAGCAAACGATCGTTGACCAAATGCCGCTCGACACGACACCGATGACAAGTAATGAAGACGGTTCGATTAAAACATGGGGCGATCCCGAAGATGGTTTTGTCGGCGATCCCCGCGGAGACGGTATTACGATTAATCCAAGCCCGTTAAAACAAGTGCTTAATCAATATCGCAGCGGCGGCATTGCTCTTTATGGAAAAGACTTCAACGTCGTTCAGAATTATGTGGCGAGTAGCAAACCCGTCCTCGTCTGGTTCACCATCTCTCATGAAATGCCGATCCTTAGATACTGGCATACACCGGCAGGCAAAGAAGTTTTCGCTCCGAGACCGCTGCACTGCATCGTCGTCACCGGTGTAGACAGCAACTACGTTTATTTCAATGACTGTGAATCCACCGAACTGAGCGGGAAAGATGTGAAGGTGGAAAAGTACAAGTTCATCAAGATCTATGATGCGATGGGGCGGAGAGCGTTGGTGGTGGGTTGAATAAAAATTCGACGATCAACCTAGAAAGCTTTATTAAATATTAAATGAAGGTAAAATTTATCATACTTTGTGTAGGGATCCTCAGTGGAAAGATTATTTATTCAGAGGTGGAGCCTTGTGAAAAAGCCGTTCGGTGTTATATTAATAAGCACCTTTATGTACTTGAGCTCTTTTGTCCTGTTATCTACTTCGATTTTTTATGATGCTGATGCAAATGAACTGAATATAGCGATGCGGTTTGCGCTGCCCAGCTCATATGACCGCCTATTTAGAGTAGTGCTTGCTCTTGCCACACTGGTCATGGTCTATGGATATATGAAGCTTAGAAAATGGGGCTTTTGGGCGATGATCAGTTATTCGTTATTCTTTGGAGCAATAAGTATGACTTTATCGTCAACACATCATCAACAGCCTTTTAACGGAAATATGATATGGTCAATTCTGGTTTTGCTTTATACAATTCATATTAAGGAAGCTTTTTTTCAAAATAAAGCATCGGTCATGTGAAAAAAAAGATTAGGGAGATGAGTGATCATGCTCGAAAAAGACGAAGAGCCCTTCAACGATATCATGGATCATTTTGATAAGACAACCGGCAGACCGGAGAAAATCGAGATGAAAACACTCCCGAATCCAATTCGAATTCTTGGCTATGTGCTGATCACTTGTGTGGTTGTGAGTACGCTACTGATCATCGTTATGAGTTTGAGTGATTAATAGTTGATCCAAAGAATTTATTGATCAATCCTATAGGCAAAAGATAAATCACTTTCATAAACATACCAAATTTAAGTTTGAGCATCGGCATTTTTGAGCAAAAGGCTATTATTGTATTAATGTTTGTTAAAATGAAGCAAGCATCAAGAAATACATTCAAGACTTGGGAAAACAAAACAACGCATTTGATAAATTAAGTGTACGAGAATACGGAAACCTGTTAGAGTTCGCTGAGTAGTACAGAGTCCTTTTGATGGATAGGCAAAAGATCTGAAAGCAATATAGATAGCCAAAACAAAATTAAAGTCAACGTCTTGGGACGCTGACCGGTAACCCAAGAATATTATAGAGCAAAATAATAGTTTTTGATTTTTTGTGCCATCTGTCTACGGCGTTCCATCAGAAAGTCAGGATAGTCCGTTACGGTCATATTGATAATTTCATTGGGTATACAATTTACTGATAAATTGTCCCAAAAATCATTTGGATCGGTAATCGTTCCGGACACAATAGTAGACGTTCCACACTGAGCTAATGCCTCTGAAAAATAAATGCTTGGAGATTTATTGCCAATTGAGATATTGACCCCAGTGTCGAGATAAGTAAAATTCGCAACTTGATTATATAACGAACGCTCATTGAAACCATTTTTCCTTAGATAATCTTTTGGAAAGATATGATGCACGTCTCCTGCTACAGAGACTAGATCAACGACCTTAGAACTGTTCGAAAGAAGTGACCGATCTCCGCTGAAAATCTGCGCAGCTATGAACGTATTGAAATACGGACTGTTCACAGATGAAGTCTCCATGTTTTGTACTAGACGTACAGTCCAAAATGTATCAGAGAGCATTGATGATTCATTTTCTTTGAAAAATGATATAAAACCTTTTGAAGCAATGCTCCGTAAGTCTCTATCCATCTGTGATTCTGCAGAATTGACGTATCGGCTTGTCAGTGTCGACAGGACAAACCACTTCTGAATGTATTTTTTTATTTCAATTTTGGACACTTCATTTTTATTTTGAAGGAGCAGGAACAATGTGTAAGCAAAATCCAGAGTCATCCTTGAATTTAACAGTTTCAATGATATAAATCCGGCAGACTTGATAGCAAGTATGAACTGTTCAAAGTTATATTCATTCATAAAGTCCAATACTCCGACATGCAGTTTTTCAAAACTTGTGGCGGCAATTTCTTCTTTGAATTTTCTGTCTGCGAAATCTCTGCCGGATAGTAGGCTGACAAGGTCACCTAGTTTCGCACGATTGAAGGTATGCATAAAAGACACACGCAGCATGTCGCTGTAATCAGGATCATAAATGTCCTCTTTATCATTTCTCAGCCAACGCAATTTCGGTTCGAATTCGCTTTTCATAAAATCATGGTCACTTAAAGCGAGTTTGTTATAAAAACTAGGTTCAACCGCTAAATGGCAAAAATAATCGATAGCTTTTCGCAGCAGATTTCCGCCATAACGTTCATCCGCAGCAATTTTGGACATTGCAAAATCGGATTCATTAAGTCGCTTTCCTTGAGAATTAATACGTACAAATATTTCTGTTACTTCATTAATATCCAGCTGGGGAATGAGAACAATTGCTCCGAGTTGGCAGCTCTTAATAGACAAAAGTTGCGTAATAGCTTGATCGACCAGATCTTCGTCAGCCTTCGGATTTTCCTCAAGATATTGATTAATAAATTTTCTTACAGAAAATTGTGTTTTGAACAATTCTGAAATATCGGGTATCCAGTGCTTGGTTTTTAAATGGACAGGGGTTTGTACTGCGAAGCGTCCATCTTCTTCCTCAGCAATTGGGTTAAAGGCGATTTTTATTGTGCGTTCCTCATAATCTTCATTTAAAACAGGTTTACCAGCAATCGCCGTCATTAGTGCTGTAATACGTTGCTGACCGTCAATTAGAACTTTTTTTCCAACGGACTCTTGCCCGTTTTTCAGTCGGACATTGGGATTTTGCCAAATGATTAAATATCCAGTCGGATAGCCGTTATATAGCGAGTCGATTAAATCCCTGACATTTTTACCTTTCCACACAAAAGGACGCTGAATCTCAGGGATAGCGATATCTCCCGCATCAATGTAACCTAGCAGTGAACTCATCGAGTATTGCGTAACAGTATATTTGTCATAGGATGCTGTCAATTAATAATCCTCCACATTCTTTTTTTCAGTTCGCATCTTTTTTTGATTTTTTGGCATTCGTTAGTCACAGTAAAATTGTAACATAGAAAAGAAACTCATAAAGATTTGCTTTTGCAATCGTGGAAGGTTACATTCGCTGATTATACAGGACAATTTTTGGGCGCTGAGCATTCTCAAGGCAAAAACGAATTTAGAGTGATCGAATTGATTTGTGAATATATCAAAGTAGAATCAAGAGTTTGATAAAATATGGAGGGAAGTATATAAAGTGCTGCATGCATGGAAGAAAGATGAAGTGGTTAATGCTGTATTTGACGATTCGAAAAAATATCGCTATGCCTTGGGGTGCGACTGGGACACGTCAAAACCGAAAGTAATGTTTGTGATGCTTAATCCAAGCATTGCTAGTCTCGAAGGCTGTGATCCAACTGTTTTACGATGCACTAATTTTGCTCGCACATGGGGGTATGGAGGAATCAGTATTGCCAATTTATTTGCCTACATTTCTACCAATCCTCAAGAATTGACGGAATCAGATGATTGTATAGGATACGATTGTGATCATTATCTTCTCAAGCTTGCACAAAAGTCTGAGAAAATCATCCTTTCCTGGGGTCAGAGCTTTACCAAACCAATCTTTTGGAGAAGGGTAAAGGAAGTCAGAAATCTATTAAATGGATATACTCTGTACTGCTTAGAAGTGACTAAGGATGGGATTCCAAGGCATCCACTTTATTTGCGCAACGATCTGACTCCAAAAATTTATACTTTTAATTGATAAAGATTTCTGTGAGTAGAATAGGCGAATGGGTAGATGATTTCCATGCATATATTAATCGGCAGTCTTATGACTTTCTCGATATATTGGCAGGTGGCGGGAGTCTCAGAATTGCTTGATCTATGTACGAAACCAGATTCAGAACGAAAAGAATAATCAAGTTTTGGCGATAGGTAGTCATGGTACGCACTTGGTACAATCATCGACTATGATGATCCTTCCTGTAGATTTTCGGACTATGAGTGAATGAATCAGCCCATGTCGTGGATTATGAAAATAATGTTTCATAATCAAACATGCAAACGGATTGAAAAGAATGATCTTTTTCAGAAAAAGGTGACGGTTAGTTAGTGGATGCTGAATAATTATAAAATGCTTTATATTTAAAGAATTAATCTCATATTTGTTGTATAATAAATGCATGAAATAACGCGCTGTGATGCGATTTTCTGTGCATTTTTCAATAGATGGGGTGCTTGGAATGGTTTATCGGTCAAAAACGGTTCAACTTTCAATAAAGTCTTTCGGTCAGGAACTGGGTGTCTCCTTAAGCCCGGAAAATAAATGGGTTCAGCTCGCGGATCAGTTGCCGTGGACCCAGATGGAGGATGTTTATCGTGTCGTTTTTCCGTCTCCACTTGGCCGAGCAGGCAAACCCTTTCGGCTTCTTTTTGGCGCCCAGCTCATTAAGCAGTCCACGGGCCTTTCTGATGCTGATTTGGTCAAGGCCATTCGGGATACGCCCGCTTATCAGTACTTCATCGGTTGTCCCACGTACGTGGTCAGCCGACCTTTTGACCCTTCTGCCCTTACACATTTTCGGAAACGGATCGCCCCCATCAGCACCCAGTTGCGCCAGATCATGGGCGCCTGGTGTAAAGACCGGCTTCAAGGCAGCGTGGGCAACGACCGGACGATGATCCTTGATGCCACGGTCACGCCAGTCAACATTCGTTTTCCACAAGACCATTCCTTACTCAATCAGGCCCGCACCTTCCTTGAAAAAATGATTACGGAACTGGCTCATCAGCTCCACGTCCCCATTCCACGGACGTACAAACGAGAAGCCCATAAAGCCTATGTCACCTTCACCAAGAAGCCCCGTCGCACAGCTAAGGAAACGCGCCACCAAGTCAAAGTGCAACTGCAATACGTGCGACGTGACTTGCGTTATGTCGACGAGCTGCGCGCAAAAGGCGGTGAACTGACGGAGAAGCAACGCAGCCGACTGACCACGATCCAGCAGCTGTTTACGCAGCAGGAGTTCATATACCGAAATAAGACCCATCGAGTGGATCATCGGATTGTCAGTCTGTCCCAGCCATACGTGCGCCCAATCAAGCGGGGCAAGGCGAAACAAAACACTGAGTTTGGCCCGAAAATGGATGCCTCGATTCAAGATGGGATCATCGAAATCGAACGTGTCGATTTCAACGCGTTTAATGAAAGTACCGACTTCCAAAAGGCCATTGAGCGCTATAAAGAACAGCACGATCATTACCCGGACGAAGTGTTGGCCGACAAACTGTACCGCAATCGTGAAAACATCGCGTTTGCCAAAGAGCGAGGCATTGCGATTATAGGACCCAAACTCGGGCGCAAGCCCAAAAACGTTGATGAAAAGCAACGACGCGTCGATAACGCAGCAGCACGTGACGCTGAGAATCGTCGAGGGGAAATTGAACGTCGTTTTGCTTTTATCAAGCAAAAGTGCGGTCTTGGTTTAGTGCGCGCCAAAACCGCTGAAACGATTGCGGTCACCATTGATATGGGGATCACGATGGCGAATATCGATACGGTCTTACGCCTTTTTTCTTTGGCCCTTTTACTGGTCATAAAAATCAAGGATACATACCTAACGATTAGCTACAAAATACGGAAAGAGACTGAATTTTTACCAGCCTAATTCAGCATCCACTAGTTAGCATGAATGCCTCGAATGATGAGACCTGAGTTCTCTTCCACTTATTTTTTTAATTTTTATATTTGCTCGACTCTAAATTGAACAATAAATCAATCAAGTGAAAATCAAACACAATTTCTTTTCGACGGGCAATTCCGAGCTCTTGAATGACTAACTGTTGATGAATAATGCTTTTGATGTTGATAATGCATAGGTGAAAAAATTGAATCAAACGATAAAAGGCCGGGCGGGATGCTGCCTGGTTTTTTCGTGTTGCTTTGAATTGCTGCTGCGTGCTTGCCGGGAGGATAGATATGAATCTCAAAGATGAAAATCCGTCATGAGTAACAGAGCATGAACGTTTTGATCCTTTGCTGAGAACAAGCCGTCCTCTGGCGGTTGGCAAACGGAGAAACGCAGACCGAACGAACAAAAATGAAGCCCGCTTTTGGTAGCCGCTTGTCTTTTTCGCAGAAACACATGCAGCATAGCTATTTCCGAAAACGCTGCGGAACAAACTTAGCAACAGCCATGTGAGATACATGTGAACGTTTGGTTTCGTACAGAATTGATTATTCACAGAAAACTCTCCTCGTTTTTAAATATGTGATCATAATAAAAAGCCGCCCATTCGATTATGAATGGGCGGCTTTGCCTGAACCCATCCAACGCGAAGCTGGGTCCAAACATTCGTTAAGTTGTCAACGAATGCCGGAACCCTAGCTAATAATAATAATGGCTTTAACCATGCATTGTAATGGGCGATTCATAGCAAATTGCTCCTTACCTGAATTGTCGAATTTTTTAGTACCGCAACTATAGCACTGCTGGAAATCCGTGTCAATAATAAATTTGCACAAATTACTGATTGTGCTGATTGCAGCGGGTTTGCTTGCTATTCAAAAAAATTTTTCGAGTGATTTTCTTCCATAAGAGCGCTTGGAAAACGGTGAGGGAAATACAAAAAGAGGGGTTGACTGAATTTTTTAAAGTGATTAACATTTGTGCCAACCCAAAAATTTCCGCTTGCAGATATGAAAAATCGGAGGTGGATTTCGAGGGCTTGAGGCAGAAAAATACAGAAAAGGATGAAGTGCCTCAGAGACAAAGGCTTATACAGAAAAAGAGAGGAGGAACCTTAAGTGACCGAAAGAACGGAACAACGCACAGAAACAGGCGCAGATTTACTGATCCGTTTGATCAGACAATCGGGAGCGGAAGTGCTTTTTGGTTATCCGGGAGGTGCGGTATTGCCGCTCTATGATGCGGTTTATCGTCACCACATGCGCCATGTGCTTGCTCGGCATGAACAGGGGGCGGTGCATGCCGCCGAAGGCTATGCCCGCGTTTCGGGTAAGCCCGGTGTTGTGTTTGCAACGAGCGGTCCTGGTGCGACGAATCTTGTTACAGGATTGATGGATGCGCTGATCGATTCACTGCCGCTCGTTGTTTTTACCGGACAGGTGACGAGGCAGGCGATTAATACCGATGCGTTTCAGGAGGCGGATGTGATCGGAATTACCGGATCGGTAACGAAGCATAATTTCCGCGTCCGCAATGCGAACGAGCTTCCTGAGGTGGTTGCCAAAGCATTTTTCTTGGCGACAAGCGGGCGTCCGGGACCGGTTTTGGTTGATCTGCCGAAGGACATTTGCGCGGGACGGCTGGAAAATGCACCGGATTTAGTTCGTGATTTTCAGCTTCCCGGCTATTGTGTGCCGAACAAGGCAGATGCCCGTGTGGTGAATCAACTCGTTCAAGCGTTGAAGAAGGCTGAGCGGCCGGTGCTGCTTTCCGGAGCAGGTGTGCTTCATGCTCATGCAGCGAGAAAATTGCGGGTATTTGCTGAAACATGTCATTTGCCGGTGGTTACGACATTTCTAGGCCTCGGAAGTATGCCCGCATCGCACCCGCTGTTTCTTGGAATGGGCGGAATGCATGGAACGTTTGCTGCTAATATGGCACTTTCCGAATGCGATCTGCTGCTGAATATCGGTTCACGCTTTGATGACCGACTGACCGGGAATCTTGAAAAATTTGCCCCGAATGCTGAAGTGGCGCATGTCGATATTGATGCTTCAGAAATTGGAAAAGTGGTGCACACCGACTATGGTTTAGTTGGTGATGCTGGGGCGGTCCTTGATCAATTGCAGAGTGCTTTAAAAGAGCCGATGCCGGGGCACCGCGCCTGGTTGAATCATCTGTATGGCTATGCAGATGCGCATCCGATACATTACGATCACGTGCTGGCAAGCCGGGAATTGCTGCCGCAATACGTCATTGAACAGATTTGCCGCTTTGCCGGACCTGATGCTGTTGTAGCGACCGATGTCGGGCAGCACCAAATGTGGACGGCTCAGTATTATCATTTTGAACAGCCAAACCGCTTTGTTAGCTCGGGCGGACTGGGGACCATGGGCTTCGGTCTTCCGGCTGCCATTGGCGCTCAGATTGCTTGTCCGCAGAAAAAGGTTGTGGCGATTATAGGCGATGGCGGCTTTCAGATGACGCTTCAAGAACTTGCGGTCATTACAGAGCGCAAGCTTCCAGTAAAAATTTTTATTCTGAACAATCATACGTTAGGCATGGTTCGACAATGGCAGGAAGCGTTTTACGGGGAACGCTATGCCGAATCAATTCCCGAAATGCAGCCCGATTTCGTCCGGCTTGCGGAAAGCTATGGTATTGCTGCTCAGCAGCTGACTGATCCTTCCTGTGCAGCAGAGGTGATCGAATCAGTATTTGCAACCGATGGACCGTTTCTTGTCGACTGTACTGTCAAACAAATGGAAAATGTTGCGCCGATGGTTCCTCCCGGCAAGGGCCTTATGGAAATGACGGGGGTGTGAGTCAATGAAACGGACGGTAATGGTTGAAACCGCGGCGAGTCCTGATGTGCTTGCACGGGTAACTATGCTGCTTGCACGCGGAAATCTGTCGGTTGCTGATCTGCATGCTGAGCGAGAAGGGGATCGGTTTCAGATGGCGATGACACTGGCTGCGGATTGCGAACGTCAGTTGAATCGTTTTGTCAGGCAAGCAGAAAAGTTGGTTGATGTGTATTCAGTTGCCTCATCTGGTGAAAATGGATACGCGGCTGAACACGCTTAGTTAAAAATATTTCACTATTGGCAATAAATTAAAAATAGATAAGGGGATACGAAAATGACAGCGAACGTTTACTATGACAAAGATATCAATGAAAATGTATTGCGCGGAAAGAACATAGCGGTTCTTGGTTACGGTTCACAAGGACATTCTCAGGCTCAGAACCTGCGCGACAGCGGCTTTTCTGTAACAATCGGCGTGAGGCCGGGCAAGTCTTGGGATAAGGCGCAGCGCGATGGTTTTCCGGTGAAAAGTGTCAAGGAGGCTGCTGCTGAGGCAGATATTGTCATGATGCTGCTCCCTGACGAACGTCAGCCGGAGGTCTATTACAGTGAAGTTCAAGAAGGGCTTGAACCAGGAAACGCACTCGCTTTCTCACATGGCTTCAACATCCATTTCACTCAGATCCTTCCTCCAAAAGACGTCGATGTATTCATGGTCGCTCCAAAAGGTCCAGGTCACTTCTGCCGTCGTGAATATCTGAATGGAGGCGGTGTTCCGGCTTTCTACGCTGTTGAGCAGAACCCGTCCGGTGAAGCAGAGGAACTCGCACTCGCTTGGGCCAAGGCTCTCGGCGCGGCTCGTGCCGGTGTACTGAAAACCACGTTCAAAGAAGAGACGGAGACAGATCTTTTTGGTGAACAAGCGGTACTGATGGGCGGATTGACACACTTGATTGAGGCTGCATTTGAGACGCTCGTTGAAGCGGGCTATCAGCCGGAAAATGCCTATTTTGAAACTTGTCACGAAATGAAAATGCTCACTGATCTGATCTATGAAAACGGCCTTACTGGTATGCGCTACTCCTGCTCCGATACTTCTAAATTCGGTGACTTCACCGTCGGACGTTATGTCATCGATGACGGTGTAAAAGCCCGTATGAAAAAAGTTCTGGAAAATATTCAGTCTGGTAAATTTGCCCGTGACTGGGTACTTGAAAACAAAGTCGGCCGTCCGATGTTCAACGCACTTCAGCAGAAAGAAAACAATTCGGAGCTTGAACGTGTTGGACGAGAATTGCGCAAACTGATGCCTTTTGTTAAAGAAGGTAAGCAGGACAGCGAAGATATCACAGCAAATGTTGCACAATAAACCGTCCTACCAATCCGAATCACAACAGATGAAGGGGTGAAGACCATTGGGGATTATGTGTCAGCAGCGGATATCGCAGAGGCCCGTGAAATACTGACGCCTGTTGTTCATCGGACACCGATGCTTGAGTCGGCAACCTTGAACCGAATCAGCGGAGCACATCTGCATTTGAAACTGGAAAATATGCAGCGGACCGGATCATTTAAGCTTCGTGGGGCGTTTAATAAAATGGCTCATTTACCAGTAAAAGAACTGGACCGCGGTATTGTGACCGCGTCTGCGGGCAACCATGCCCAAGGGATTGCTTATGCAGCATCCAAACGAGGTGCATTGGCAAAAATCTTTATGCCGGAGCGTACCCCGCAGGCGAAAATTCAAGCAACTGCCGCTTATGGTGCTGAGGTTGTGCTGGTGGGCGCATCTTATCAGGAAGCCTATGAAGCGGCGCTTGCCGAATGTCAAGCTAATCATTCTGTTTTTGTTCATGCTTTCGATGATAATCAAGTGATCGCCGGCCAAGGGACAGTCGCCGCAGAAATGTTCACACAATGTTCGGAGCTTGACACCGTTCTCGTACCGATAGGCGGCGGGGGACTGGCAGCCGGAACGGTCTGTTATTTAAAAAGTGCTAAGCCAAGCATACGTGTGATTGGCGTTCAATCCGATCATGCACCAGCGGCGTATAACCTTTTTCATCATGCTAAGAAACAGGCAAATCGCCAATCGCCAGGCATAGCCGAAGGGATTCTCGTTGATAAACCAGGCGAACGTACCGTTCCTGTCCTGAGACATTATCTTGATGATTTGGTAACCGTCACAGATTCGGAAATTGCCCAGGCAATGCTTCTGATGCTTGAACGAAGCAAGATGCTGGTCGAAGGTGCCGGGGCTGCTTCGCTTGCGGCAGTGCTTTTCGACCGTGTGCCTGTGAAAGAAAAGCACGTCGGCTTAATTGTCAGCGGCGGCAATGCTGATCTGGAAGAACTAGCCCTGCTCAAACAAATGGTTTCGGTTGAAAATCGGAATGTCTGCAATCTCTGAAAGGTGGGACTATTTATGATCATTGATGCTCGAAAGATCAGCTGGGTGCGTTCGGATCATACAGTTCTCAAGAACGTGGACTGGCAGGTCCGCACGGGTGAACACTGGTCGCTTGTCGGGCTGAATGGCTCGGGGAAAACGACTTTGCTGAAAATGATTAATGGTTATATCTGGCCGACGAACGGCACACTGTCTGTATTGAATCGGCCGTTCGGGACATGCGATCTGCGCGAATTGCGCAAGAAAATCGGCTGGGTCAGTTCTGCACTCTCTGAGAAATTCAGATCGGGCGAACGTCCGGAAGCGATTGTGCTCAGCGGCAAATTCGCCTCGATTGGTTTATACGAGCAAACGTCGCCCGCCGAACGAGAAAAGGCACACGCCTTGTTAAACCAACTCGGCTGTGAATCATTTGAAAACCGAGCGTTCGGGCTTCTGTCGCAAGGCGAAAAGCAAAGGGTGCTGATCGCCCGTGCGTTAATGGCGGATCCCGAGCTGCTGATTCTGGATGAACCTTGCAATGGGCTGGATCTGTTCGCAAGAGAACAGATGCTGTCGATGATTGCCGAACTGGCAAAATCGGCAGATACACCGTCTATGATTTTCGTGACGCACCATGTCGAAGAACTTCTGCCATGTTTTGACCATACGCTTCTGCTCAAAGCCGGAACTGTATTCAAATCCGGACACGCGAGCGAGGTCATGACGCCTGAAATCATGACCGCTTTCTACGATCACCGTGTTTCAGTTCAGCGGCGAGGCGGACGTCTTTCCGTTGAACTGAATGAAGACGCGGCTATGGAATCAAGATTTTAATTCTGTTTTTCATTCTTTAAAACTCCAATAATAGAACTTTGCTTTTCTGCTCTTCTACTGTCATTTGACATGTAAGAGAAGGTGGAAAAGCTTTTTTGCGTTTTTGCAGCCGCCCCATTTTCCTAATTCCAATAAGGCGATAGAATACTAAAAACAACGTATTCACATTGAATGAGTACGATCAAGGCTGCATTTAACCGAATATATAGATAATTTTTTCGCCTGACAAATACAAGATTATTTGATTTCGAATCCTTCATCTTTTTTCAATCCGTAATGCGATTCATCAGCGAAAACACCAAAGGATTACAAATTTCCGTAGTGATAAGGAAAAAATAGCGCTGGTTATGTAAGCGCTTTAATTTTATACTGAAGAAGTTGAAACGAGTGCTATTCCAAGTGTTCTGATCCGGTGGAGTTCAACCGGATCAATCGCTTGCTATAACAATAAAGGGAGGAAAAAACATGACACATAGTTTACGCCCGGACTTTTTGTGGGGGGGTGCAGTAGCGGCTCATCAATTGGAAGGCGCCTGGCAAGAAGGCGGCAAAGGAATCAGTGTTGCAGACGTGATGACGATTGGATCAAAAGATTATCCGCGTGAAATCACAGAAGGTATCGTTCAAGGAAAGAATTACCCCAATCATGAAGCAATCGACTTTTATCATCGCTATAGGGAAGATATAGCATTGCTGGCCGAAATGGGATTTAAGTGTTTTCGAACATCAATTGCCTGGACACGAATCTTTCCAAACGGCGATGAGCTTGAACCAAATGAAGAAGGATTGAAATTTTATGATGATTTATTCGATGAATGTTTGAAGTATGGCATTGAGCCGGTGGTAACACTTTCTCATTTCGAATTGCCCTATCACCTGGTAACAGCGTATGGCGGATTTCGAAATCGAAAATTGATCAAATTTTATGAGCGCTTTGCAACCGTTTGCTTCAAACGATATAAAAACAAAGTGAACTACTGGATGACCTTCAATGAAATTAATAATCAAGCCAATTTTGAAGCGGATTTTGCTCCCTTTACCAATTCAGGGATTTTTTATCGCGAAGGGGATAATCGGGAAGAAATCATGTACCAAGCAGCTCACAATGAATTAGTAGCTAGCGCCCGAGTCGTCAAAATCGGTCATGCGATTAATCCGAATTTCCAGATCGGTTGCATGATTGCGATGGCACCCATCTATCCAAAAACCTGTAAACCCAGTGATGCATTGATGGCTCTAAAGGCTATGGAAAAACGTTATTACTTTGCGGATGTTCATGTTCATGGCGTTTATCCAAAACATATTTTGAATGATTGGGAGAGAAAGGGCTTCAAAATCAGTTTCACCCAAGAAGACGAAGAAGATTTGAAACAAGGTTGTGTCGACTATATCGGATTTAGTTACTATATGTCGCTTGCGATCCAACACAAAGAAGCCAACGATAAGTACGCTTATGATGAAAGTCGTGATTTAGTGAAAAATGAATATGTCAACGTTTCTGACTGGGGCTGGCAGATTGATCCTGAGGGTCTGCGCTATTCATTGAACTGGCTGACGGATATGTATCATTTGCCGTTGTTTATCGTTGAAAATGGGTTTGGTGCCTATGACAAAGTCGAGACTGACGGCTCGATCCATGATCAAAACCGTATAAATTATTTACGAACACACATTGAACAAATGAAAAAAGCAGTGGTCGAAGACGGTGTGGATCTGATCGGCTATACGCCTTGGGGATGCATCGATCTTGTATCGGCAGGTACAGGTGAAATGGACAAACGCTATGGTTTTATCTATGTCGATAAAAACAATGCGGGCGAAGGAACACTGGAACGCAGCAAAAAAGACTCCTTTGAATGGTTCAAACAAGTGATCGCTTCAAATGGCGAAAGCTTAAACTAAATATATTGGAGGGCTAAAGATGAAAAAAGTATTGATCATTTGTGCAGCTGGTATGTCATCTTCTATGATGGCAAGTAAAACAACAGATTTATTCAAACAAAAGGGACACGACATTGAAGTGGAAGCAGTGCCTGCAACTGAAGGTGAACAATTGATTCGCAGCAGTGATTTTGATCTTTTCTTAATCAGTCCACAAACCAAGATGTATCTCGATCAGTTCAAAGCAATCGGTGTTGAAGTCGGGAAACCGGTAGTAGGCATTCCATTTCAGGCCTATATTCCAATACCTTCAGGAATCGAAAAAATGGCGGATTTAATCACCGATAATTTGTAAAAAGGAATGTCAAATGACTCTTTAAATTTTTGCAATATGCTTGCACGAAAAGCGGGATGAGGATGAAACAAAAAGAACGGGAATTGCTTCATTTTCTTATAGAGCATAAGGATCGCTTTGTGACCAGTCATGAACTTGCTGCAGCCTTGTCCTTAACTGATCGCACCATACGTTCCTATATCCAAATCATGAAGAAAACCATTCACGAAAATGGTGGCGAGATCATTTCAAAGCGAGGCTACGGTTTTCAATTGATGATTACTCAGCAACTGACCTTTGATTTGTTTTTGACTCATTGTGAAGACACGAAAATCTATACTAAGGAAAATGATGCAACAGCAGAAGAAATGTCTGATCGCAAGAATTATATTTTGAATAAACTACTATTCGAAGATGAGACTCTTTTGTTGGATTTTTTAGCCGATCGTCTATATGTGAGTCGTTCCACATTAACAAAGGACCTTTCCGAGATCAAACATCTTTTGAAGCCCTATGGATTGACGGTCGAAAGTTATGCCAACAAAGGGATTCGGATCGAAGGCAGCGAACGGGACAGACGTCACTTCATCATGAACTACTTTTTTGGTAATACCTTTATCAATTCTTTTCAAAAATATATGGGAAGCAGTCACTATTTTACAGATGTTCGTCTTGAAGAGATCACAATCATTGTGATCGATGAATGTCGTGAAGCAAAAATCAAATTATCCGATTTTATCATTCAAAACTTAGTATTGCATTTAGCGTTGAGTATTAAGCGAATTAAAAAAGGATTCAAGGTTAGCAATCTAGGCGTGGAGCATGGACTGGTCGGCGGTATCGAATACTCAGTTGCGAAAAAAATCATTCAACGTATCGAGCTGACCGTTGGTATCGAAATTCCACCAGAAGAAATTTCTTATTTGGCGCTCCATTTGATGGCTAAATCCAATCATCGGCAGACAGGTCATCAGCAGATCCATCATCTGTTGGAGGGTGAATTACAAACCGTTTTAAAAGAAATGGAAGAAGATACAGGTTATCCGGTCGCTGAAGATTATTCGCTTAGAAATGGGCTTTTGGACCATTTGAAGCCTTTGCTCGTTCGTCTGAAGGAAGACATTCATCTAGAAAATCCTTTGGTTAATGAAATTATGAGAGAACATGCCGATGCTTTTCAATTAACCAAAAGCTATCTGGAAAAAATGCCGACAATGGTAGGATACACTGTTGGCGATCACGAATGGGCCTATTTGGCACTTCACTTGATGGCAGCCATCGAGAAATATAAAGACCGTCATAAGTTACAGGTATTAGTCATTTGCGCGACCGGTTACGGAAGTGCGCAGCTATTAAGAAATCGTGTGATCAAAGAATTTGGAAAACATCTAAATATAGCGGATGTTCAAGGGTACTATGAAATCACGAATCAAAGTTTAGCCACTATTGATCTGATCATTTCTTCCATCGATCTCTCTACTGTGGTATTTGGAGTTCCTGTCCTGCATGTCAGTGTTTTTTTGAATGAGCAGGATATGTCTCAAATTAGAACGTATCTTGACGGGTATTACACGAAAAAAAGTTCTAAGCCGATGCCATCAACAAAAACAGCAAGCTCACTCGAACAAAAGGAGCAACTCTTTGATCGGCAACTAAATAAAAAATGGTTTGAAATCTTTAAAGGAAAAAGAACGAAAACAGAAGTCATTGATGCTTTGCTCCAACGATTAAGTGAAGACGAATCGGAAAACTATGTAGAACAAATGAAGGAAGAAATGAGACGAAGACAACGGATGAGCTCCGTCGTTTTCAGTGACACGATCGCCGTTCCCCATCCGGCGTCACCTATGGGCCTGCAAACGAAGATTGCTGTGGGGATCGTTCCCGATGGATTATATTGGGATCCAGATTTTCCAGAAATCAAACTGATATTTTTGCTGTCACCTTCTTATCTGAAAAATGAGGCGATTACCGCAATCACGAAAACGATTGTACGTCTGATCGATTTACCGGAAAGTCAAAAAGAGATTCTGAGTGAAAATAACTTTGAGCAATTCCGAGAACGTTTTATTAAGTTAATGTAAGAAATGAGGGTTCAACATGGATGAAAATGTACAAGTCATTGCATTTGATATTATTCTTCACAGCGGTTCTGCTCGGACGATGGTTCATGAGGCGTTTAAATTTATGCGAGCAGGTGATTTTGAAAAGGCGGACACAAAACTAGTTGAGGCTAATCAAGAGTTACTGAAAGCCCACCACTCTCAAACACAATTATTACAAGACTATGCGAAGGGCAAAAAGATTGATATGGAGATCATCATGATCCATGCGCAGGATCATTTGATGACGACCATGACTTTAAGGGAGGTCGCTATTGAAATGGAACATTTGTATCAAAACAAATGATAACTTTTTCAAAGAAAGGAGGACCCAAAATGGCAGATACTAAAAGAAATTTGGATCGCACTCGGGCCAAGGTAAGCTTAAAAAATATGTATTATAATCGCTATTTACTAGTCCGTTATCTAACTGCCGGTTTTTTCTTTGTAAATCTATACTGGTTTTTGTTTTTACTGCTGGCTCATTCTAAATTTACTTTTATTCCGCTTAGTTTACTGGTATTCCTAGTCGTCGTGGCAGCTGAACAAGTGAAACTGTATAGTACCCATACGAACAATACACCAATGACCAGATTGTATTATTGGCTCCAACTGCTCATCAATCTAGTACTGTTTCCTTTGGTCTTGTCATCACAGTCTTCTGAGCTGTTTCCATTTATGGCAAATACGCAAAAAGCAGGACAGTTACTTTCTGCCATTTTATTCATTGGCAGCTTACTCTGCTTGGTCATATCGAGAAGATTGCGCTTGATCCGCTGCGATCAAGATCGACATTTTGAAAGAATTAAACAATACGAAAAGACACTACACATTTGAAAGGGAGCGACAACATGAATAATGGATTTGCAGTTCTGGAAAAATATTTAATGAAACCTATGGCCAAGATTTCTCAGTTGAAAATCGTCAGAGCCGTAATGGCTGCCGGAGTGGCAAGCATCCCATTTACGATCGTCGGTTCTATGTTTTTGGTACTCAACGTTTTGCCGTTAACCTTTCCATTTTTAAACGGATTCTTTAATAATACGTTTTATCGTTTCAGTGATCTCTACATGTTAGCAAATGCAAGTACGATGGGAATCTTAGCGCTTTACTTCGGTTTGGTTATTGGTTACGAATTAACCAGAATCGAAGAAACCGAATCGAAACTCAATGTCAACCCACTAAATGGTGCGTTACTCTCTCTGTTTGCCTTCTTCCTATGTGTTCCGGAACTTTTGTTCAACAATGGAAAAATGGCCTTAGTAAATTCCATCACGGATACTGACAAAGTCATCAGTGGTCTTCGTATCGGTGATACGATTCAACGACTAGGAACATCAGGAATCTTTACTGCCATCATTATGGCTGTGATTGCCGTTAAACTTTATTGCTTGTGTGTAAGACGTAACTGGATCATCAAGATGCCGGATACTGTGCCACCAGGTGTATCGCGCGCATTTACCGCATTGATCCCGGCATTCGCTATCGCTTTTGTTGTTTTAATCATTAATGGGACATTGGTTCTTCTTGGAACAGATATTTTTAAAATGGTAGCGATTCCATTTGCGTTTGTCACTTATTTAACGAATAGTTGGTTAGGTATCTGCGTGATTTATTTCATCATCAGTGCGCTATGGATTGTAGGAATTCATGGTGCCAACATTGTTTCTGCCTTTGCAACTCCGATTGTTTTAGCAAACATGCAAGCAAACATACATGGCGCAAACATACCATTTGCCGGAGAATTTCAAAACTCATTTGTTTTTATGGGTGGTTCAGGAGCAACGTTGGGGTTGATCCTATTTATTACTTTTATTGCCAAATCAGAACAGCTGAAGGTTTTAGGCCGTGCATCGATCGTGCCGGGTTTGTTCAACATTAATGAACCGATTATCTTTGGTCTGCCGATTGTATATAACCCATATTTGGCGATTCCATTTTTCTTAGCACCCATCACTTCCGCATCAATTGCTTATTTTGCCATCAAATTAAAAATCGTTCTTCCGATTATCGCCCAAGTACCATGGCCGACACCAATAGGACTTGGTGCTTTTATCGGAACGGCCGGGGATTGGAAGGCCATTATACTAGCAATAATCTGTGCGACAGCGGCGTTTTTAATCTACTTCCCATTCATCAAATACTATGATGCAAAACTAGTAAAAGATGAACAAAAAAAGACTGCTGAAATGGATACGAGCATTTGACAGTGCAGCAGCGAGGCGGACGGCTCTCCGTTGCGCTGAATGAAGACGCGGCTATGGAATCAAGATTTTAATTCTGTTTTTCATTCTTTTAAACTCCAATAATAAATCTTAGCTTTTCTGCTCCTCTTCTGTCATTTGACACATAAGAGACGAGCAGGAGAGCTTTTTTAGCTTTTTTGAAGCTGCCCCATTTGTCTTGGGCAATTATATTTTTTTAGGATTAACATGAAAGCAAGCTCAAGATAATATCGAATTAAACATGCCCCGATAAGTCATCTTGCTGTTGTTCTTGATGTGTTATTTTACGTCAAATTAACGTATAATAAGAACAACGATTAAAGGAGTGAGCCAATGCCGAATATTAAACCTGTTTCGGATTTAAGAAACTACAATGAAGTGTTGCGTGATGTTGCTGAAGGTGAGCCGGTCTTTCTTACTAAGAATGGAAGAGGGAGATACGCGATCATTGATCTTGCCGATTACGAGAAAACGCAAGCAACCATGAAGTTGATGGCACAGCTCGCTGAAGGCGAAAAAGCCGGACGTGATAAAGGCTGGTTAACGCTTAATGAAGTAGAAAAGTCATTGGGATTGTAACATGATCATTTCTATATCTCCCATGGCGCAAGTCGATTTAAAAGAGATCAAGAAATATATTGAGTCGGAGCTTGAAAACTCAGAAGCAGCGATTAATACGATTACCAAAATCACAAAATCCATCCACAGACTTTCTGAATTTCCTGATTCAGGAGCTCTTTTATCTTCAAAAGCGAGCATACAAATTGATTGTCGTTTCTTAATAGTCGGAAGTTATTTTGTTTTTTATCGTCATGAGCGTGATCATATCTATGTCTTGCGTGTGCTTTATGGTAGACGCGATTACATGAAAATATTATTTGGAGATTCGCATAATAATAGCTGAAAAAACAGAATAGCTGACCTATAATTAAGAAATTAATTGAATCTAAAAGTGGGCGAAGACAACGAACAAGTCAAAGGTAAAAATAGTATTCTCATGCTCTATTATTGTTCTTGTCCTTGTTGCAGTTTACTTAATTTATCTTTATCAGCACCCTATATGGGAAGGACGTTCTAAGAATTGGTCGGCACGTTATTACTATAGTTTGCCAACAAAAACGTACACAGGTTATCTATATTGGCAAAGTTCAAAGAAGATCACCGTTAATCAAACAACTCTTTATGAAAACAACAAGGTGACGGTTAACTCAAAGGATAAAATTAATGTAACAAACAGGGTCAATTTTGTAGAGTTGGATGATCCACCTTCAGATAAAACCACTTTAAAAGTTCTTGTGAAATGGAAAGATCACGGAAAACATCATAGCGATGTGGTTAGGTTATACAAAAAAAGACTCTATAAGCCTTACTATATATTTAATACGATCTAAAAGTCAGCAGTGTAGAAAATTATTGGATCTGATCTTAATTGCAGAACATAGGCAATGGATTTTGAAAATCGTTGTTTTTCTAGGGGAAAATGCTAGTGAGATTTTGTGCTTTCAGGATTGGATCGGCACAAGCAAGTTGCTTGTGCTTTTTTTTGTTCGTATGGTAAACTCCGTGTACAGAACCGCAGGAACAACGAAACGAAACAAAAATAAAGGTTCAAGCGGCACTGTTGAACCACAGGATGAAAATGAATAGATGCCAATTTTGGTCTTAGAACCAGGAAGTAATTACGGAGGTATTCATAATGAAAATTGAAGTTTGGTCAGATATCGCTTGCCCATTTTGCTACATTGGAAAGCACAGATTAGAAAAAGCGCTCAGCCAATTTCCTCATAAAGAACAAGTGGAGGTTGAATTTAAAAGCTTTGAATTGGATCCCAATGCGCCAATAAGCACCGAAAAAAGTATTTATGAGAAACTGGCAGCAAATTATGGAATCAGCATTGAGCAGGCGAAGCAGAATGTTCAAGGTGTCACTAGGCAAGCGGCGAGTGTTGGGCTGACTTTTAACTTTGATGAGATGAAACTAACAAATACGTTTAACGCTCATCGTCTGATTAAGTGGGCAAAGATTCACGGAAAAGAAGCAACAATCACGGAAAAATTGTTCCGCGCCCATTTTACTGAATCTAAGAATTTGGGGAGCTTGGAAACACTGGCTGATCTTGCAGAAGCATCAGGTTTAGAAAGAAATGAAGCTTTAACGGTTCTTCATGACAAGAATCTCTATGCAGATGATGTGCGTTCGGATGAAGATGCTGCCAGACAGTTCGGGATCAGTGGCGTGCCTTTCTTTATTATTAATCGCAAATACGCGATTTCAGGCGCACAGCCGACAGATACCTTCACCGCTGCGCTTCAGCAAGTGTGGGAAGAAGAAAATCCCGCATCGAAATTACAGATTCTTTCATCAGACAGCGGCGATGATGTATCTTGTGCTGATGGCCATTGTATCGTTCCACAGAAAAAATAAAAGAATACGGTCGAAACCCATGTTTGTGGATATGGTGCTGGGAAATTTTTGTGACCGTCTGAATAAGAAGATAGTTCCTTACTGTAATTTGATATAGATTGCAGAAAACAGAATTTGCTCAAAGAGATTATAATATCCGATGTTTTTAATCTCGAACAGTCAATCAAAGGCTAAGAAGATCGCTGTAAGAAACGAATAAGGGGCATAACATGAACCCAACCATCAAAATCATCGACTATGATCCGCGCTACGCCAAGAAAACTGTGGCGATGTGGCGGAAAAGCAAGGAGCAGGCGATTGGTCAGAAAGAAGGCCATTCGTTTGAAAATCACATCTTTTTTCTCAATCACATGTTGAATAAAGACAATGACATTAAGCTTGCCATTGAGAGCCAATCAGATCGTGTTGTCGGGCTGCTTGCCTTTAATCGGCAAGAAATTAATCAATTGTACGTACACTCAGCCTGCCAAAATCGCGGGATTGGACGGACTTTGGTAGGCTTAGCGAAAAAAGAATCCGGCGGGAGGCTTCGGCTCTACACATTCGAGGTCAATCATAAGGCGCAGCGTTTTTATGAACGGAATGGTTTTGTGGTTATTGCGCGGGGTCATGAAAATGAGGAGGGATTGGATGACCTTTTGTATGAATGGGTTGCATCACCGCCAAGGAATTGATGACATGGTTTTTCTGAGACAATTAGCTGCTAAATTGATCAAAGGCAGCTTCAAACGCATCCGCATGCTCAAGAAATACGTCAACCAGCTTCGGATCGAAATGTGAACTGCGGTATTCCTTAATAATCTGAGTAGCTTTTTCATGGGAATAAGCCGATTTATAGACGCGCTTGGATCGCAGTGCCTCATAGACATCAGCTATGGCAACGATTCGTGCGGAAAGCGGGATCTTTTCACCTTTCAGTCCGTCGGGATATCCGGTTCCATCCCATCTTTCATGGTGCCAACGTGTGAGCTCAATACCGAGCTCGAGAAATTTATTTCCCGAATACTTATCTTGCACTTGTGTGAGTGTATTTGCGCCAATCGTTGTATGTGTCTTCATCACCTCAAATTCCTCTACAGTAAGCTTACCTGGCTTAAGCAGAATTTTATCCGGTATGCCGACTTTTCCGATATCATGCAAGGGACTTGATTTATACAGGTTATCAATGAATACATCATTAATTATGGTTTTGTATTTAGGCAAACGCTGCAGATATTCAGCGAGCAGCTTGCACAGTGTGGAAACGCGTTCAACATGAAAACCGGATGTCACATCTCTTGATTCTAATAAGCGCACCAATGAGTAGATCGTAGCAATTTGAGATTCATAGAGTTCTTTTTCGTGTCTGAGGTTTCGATCAAATTCTTGTTTATAATAATCCGCAAAGAAGCCGATAACAAATGCAATAATCACATATAAGGTAAGGCGGATCATCCAGTTTTCGAGTGGCTGGCTTTGATGCAGGGAGACATCTAAGGGCATAAAGGGGCCGATGAGCAGCGCGCTGACAGCAGCATGAATCATGCCTGGCTTCTTGCCCTGTGATGCGGAAACAATGGCAATGGGCAAGTACATAAAATTGGAATAGACGTTCGACGTCCCATCTGTAAGATACACAATGAGCGTAATGAAGCAAGACAAGAAATAGCAGCTGATCAGAATAAGAGGAGGAATGCAGGCAGCATCATGATCAGCTGTTTTTAGGTTCGTGTCCATGGTTAGTCTTCCCTTTGATGTATTTTTAGCGCGCGAACATTCAATTTGTTTGCTATTCATAATATAACAAATTTTTTGCTAATAGAACAAAAATTGGCAAAAAAAATCACATAAAAAAAGCATCTCTCATGTCAAGCGACACGAGAAATGTTGGATTCACTCATTATTTTTAATGGCATCTTCATTAATATTGTGCGGTGGTACGTGTGTGAGCTGTTTTAATCGCTGCGTTCCCCACTCGTACATCAAATCAATGATCGGAATCAGGCTAAGTCCAAGCTCTGTAATTTGATAGTCAACACGTACCGGAACTTCAGGGTATACGGTGCGCGTGATCAGCTCGTCTTGTTCCAATTCGCGCAGCTGCTGTGTCAACACTTTATTGGAAGCATTCGGCAACAATTTTTTTAATTCACCGAAACGATAGATACCGTCTTTACCTAAATGATAGAGAATGACGATTTTCCATTTTCCGCTGAACATGGATAGTGTCAGTTCCTTCGCACAGCTGTAGTCTCCGGAGAGCAATTTTTCCTGGACATCTGTGCGTACTTCATCAGTCATTTTACTGCCCCATTTCAGATTCTTAGTTACCGTTAAGTTACCGAATAACAAAAAAGTGCGTACTTTAAGGAAATACAGCCCTAGTATATCATGATCTTGTAGGCATTAAAAAGAAACTAAGGAGGAACCGTTCGATGAGCAAGATTGCAATTATTGTTACCAATGATGTTGAGGACATTGAATTTACGTCACCAAAGCAAGCACTAGAAGCTGCAGGTCACGAAGTTACAGTGATCGAAAAAGAAGCCGGCAGCGAAGTGACAGGCAAGCATGGGACTAAGATTCATATTGATAAAAGTATTGACGAAGTAAAACCGGAAGACTTCGATGCTTTGTTTATTCCCGGCGGTTTTTCACCGGATCAATTACGCGTGGATCCTCGCTTCGTGGCATTCACAAAATATTTTTTGGGCTATGACAAGCCGCTTTTTGCCATCTGCCATGGTCCGCAACTCTTTATCCAGACCGGTTTGGTAAAGGGCCGTACGCTCACTGCTTATGAATCGATTCAGCCTGATCTGTATTACGCAGGAGCAGTAGTTAAGAACCAGCCGGTTGTCGTTGATCATGCATTGGTGACAAGTCGTGTTCCCGATGATCTGCCTGAATTTAATGAGGCGATTGTCAAAGCGCTTGATTGATCCGTTCTCTATGGACCAATCTGTATAAAATAAGTGCTAATACCTTTAGAGTGTCCGCTGACATCTAAAGGTGTTTTTTTTGTTATAGTGAAGGACAAGACGTCAAAACGAAAAGAACAGTTGCCTCAGCGAATGACTCAATGGCGACTGATGCATATGATCCGTTTCGAAAGGGTATGACAAGAGCAGAGTACATAGTTTTTAGAGGGGGCAATCTATGGAAACTAAATCGACTTACCAAACCATTGATGAATACATCGCGCAATTCCCTGCTGAGGTACAGGAAACACTTCAAACGTTACGAAAAGTGATCTGTGAGACAGCGCCGGAGGCAACTGAGAAGATCAGTTATCAAATGCCGACCTTCGTGCTGCACGGAAATTTGGTGCATTTTGCTGCATACGCGAATCATATTGGCTTTTATCCGACGCCGAGCGGAGTTGCCGCTTTTCAAAGTGAGCTCACCGGCCTCAAAACTTCAAAGGGAGCCATTCAGTTTCCCATTGATCAGCCGCTTCCCTATGAATTGATTCACCGTATCGTTGCGTTTCGCATGGACGAAAACGTGAAAAAGGCGGAAAGCAAAGTAAAAAGGAAGAAATGAAGCATGTGCTTCGATTACAGTTGCGGGAGGAATTTTGATGCAGAAAATTGTGCCATATCTATGGTTTGATCATCAGGCAGAAGAAGCAGCGATTTTTTACACGTCACTTTTTAAACAGTCAACGATCATGAACACATCTCGCTATGGTGATGCAGCTCCGGATTCCTCACAAAATGGGAAAATCATGAGCGTCACGTTCCAACTTGAAGGTCAGACCTTTATCGCTTTGAACGGCGGTCCGCATTTTACCTTCACACCTGCAATTTCCTTCTTCGTAAATTGTGATTCACCCGAAGAAGTGGACAGCTATTGGGCGAAACTCTCGGAAGGCGGAATCGTTCTGATGGAGCTTGGCAGCTATCCGTTCAGCAAGAAATTCGGTTGGATTCAGGATCAATTCGGTATCTCATGGCAGATGAATCTGGGTCATCGCGATCAGATGATCACCCCGTCGCTGATGTTCGTCGGGAAGCAGCATGGAAAAGCGGAACAAGCGATGAGTGACTATATCTCCCTTTTTGATCATTCGGCGATTGATCAAATCGAGCGTTATGGGTATGACGCAGGGGAGATGGCGGGAACCGTCCTGCACGCATTGTTTCACCTTGCCGGGCAGGAATTCAAGGCAATGGACAGCGGATTGGATCACGCATTTACTTTCAACGAAGCCATTTCATTGTTTGTGAACTGCGAGACTCAGGAAGAAGTCGACACCTTGTGGGACAAGCTGTCCGAGGGCGGTGTGATCGAGCAATGCGGCTGGCTCAAAGATAAATACGGCGTATCCTGGCAAATCATCCCGACTATTTTAGGTGAACTGTTGCAAGATCCTGATCCGGAAAAAGCACAACGTGTGATGCAGGCGATGCTTCAAATGAAAAAAATAGATATTGCCACTTTGAAACAAGATTAGTTTCTTTTTCTTTTCTTTCTTAGCGTTGAGGCGCTGATAAAAACGGGAATTAATGCAAGAGCACAGAATAATGCGAGATGACTAAAGCCGCGTATGATTGCCGTTTGAGCGATAGGTGCTGCGGCTGAATCTTTTACAACAATAAATTGTGTTGCCAATTCCTTTACCTTTAATAAGGTGCTTCCAGAGAATCCCCTGGAAAGAGCTGAAATCGTATGACCGGTATCAGATGTAAAGAGTTGCCCTAGAACAGCCACTCCCAATGAAGTGCCAACATTCTTACTCATGTTCAGTATTCCGGCGGCTAATCCGGATTTGTCGGGTGGAACAGAATTCATCATCATTAATGAGGTGGAAGAGACAAGAAAGGGAATACCAATTCCGCGAATCAACAAGGATGGCAGAAGCACGGTTGAGTATGAGCTTTCAGTATTTATACCGGCTGCATATATGAAACTTATACCGGTCATTAGCGCGCCAAACATGACGACAAAACGCAGTCTATCTCCGCTCTTCTGACCGATAATCCCGGCAATCGGTGTGAGGGCTGCAATTAAGCAGGTAGCAGGTAAAAAGGCAAGGCCGCCGTATAAAGGTGAGAAGCCCCAGAAATTTTGGAAGAACATGCTCCAATAGGGCTGAGAACCAAATAATGAGGCCGAAAAGAGCAGCATACTGATACAAGGCAGAGTAAAATGAATCGATTTAAATAGTGCAAAGTCAATCAACGGTTCACGTGTTCGACGTTCAAGCCGTATAAAGAAATACAAGATGACTAAGCCTGCTGTTAGGTAAAAGGCACTTTCCGACTGGAACCCTCTTTTTTCGGCTTGAGTAAAAGATAATAGGATAGAAAGTAATCCGATGGATAGAACGATGAGACCCTTCCAATCTATTTTTTTTGATGCCTTATTGTTCTGTTTCTCATGTACAAACAGAAGCGTTAAGAGGACGGTCGCAATTCCAAAGGGTACATTTATCAAGAATATCCATCGCCAATTATCTCCATGTACCAACAATCCTCCAAGCACCGGGCCGGCAACAATACCAATTCCGCCGATTCCACCGTTTAATCCTATAGCTAGACCGCGCTGCTTTTAGAAAAAGCCTACAAGAGTAAAAACAAGCACGGTACTTTTCGATGAGAAAAGTACCGTGCTTTTAATTTTCACGCCGATTAACGAGCTGTTTTCTGTTATTGAAAAACCCTCTGTAGGACAGATAACACGAAATGAATGAAGAAATCGCGGTTGTCGAGAGCAGCATGAAGGTAACCATAATTTGATATTTGATGGCTTCCATCGGTGATGTACCGGCAAGAATTAAACCGGTCATCATTCCGGGAAGCGATACGATGCCGAGTGTTTTGGCTGAATCAATGGTCGGAAGCATCCCGGTTTTTATTGAGTCGCGGATGATTTCTTTGGATGAAAGAAGAATATCTGCGCCGAGTGCGAGCTTTGTTTCGATTTCGTCTCGCTTATTTTTAAAATCGGATGCCATTTGTTTGTAGCATAGTCCAAGCGCAACCATTGAGTTGCTGATGATCATGCCGCCGATCGGAATCATCTGATAGGGCTCATAGCGGATGATTCCCGACAGAATCAGGATCAATAACGTCACAAGTGTGCCGACGGCGATGGACAAGAAGGAGATCAACAAACCTCTTTTGATGGCTCGGCCTCTTTTTGCGGCATTGTAGGAAGCATTAAAGGTCATGAACAGCAGCAAAAGAGTTGTAAATGCCGGGTTTTTATAACCGAATACAAAGTTTAAGACATAACCAACTGCGACGAGCTGGATGACCGCACGAACCACACTAATAATGGTTTCTTTTTCAAGCTTCAGCTTTTGCCAATAAGAGAAGAAAAGGGTGACAAAGACCAGTGATGAAGCGATCATCAGCGATGTGACATGGATAGTTGTTGAACCGTTCATTGGATCGCCTCCAAAGTGTGAATCTCGCCATTTTCAATAGTGAGCAGCTTATTGGCATGTTTCCTGCTTTGCTCCGTGTTATGTGTGATCCACAGAATGGTTGTCCCCTTTTGATTGAGTGATTTGACAGCCTGCTCAACGATTTCGGTATTTGCTGTATCTAAGGCAGAGGTCACTTCATCGAGAAGCAGAATTTCCGGCTTGAATAGCAAGCTGCGGATCAATGCAATCCGCTGCTTTTCGCCTCCTGAAAGGTTTTTCACTTCTTTATGTAAATAATCGTTTGCCATATGGAAGACGGAAAAAAGTTCATCGACTCGCTCTTGTTCAAAGGGAACATTTCTGACTACAAAAGGAAATTCAAGATTTTCCTTGACGTGATCACCGAATAAATAGGGCATTTGAAAGCAATAAGCAATCTGTTTCCTTAATTCCATCGGATTATAATCGTTCAGATTTTTCCCCTTAAATGAAATTGCTCCATCGGTCGGGCTGATTAAATGGCAGCAAAGCTTGAGGAAGGTACTTTTGCCGCTTCCTGACGGGCCAACAATTGAAAGAAAATCCCCAGCATCAATGCTGACGGATACGTCTTTAAGAATAGATTGATTGTCGTTGGTGAAGAACACATGAGAAAAGTCAAGAGATGACACAGAAATGCACCGCCGTTTCTAAAAGATAAATGCTTGTTTATGCACTTATCATTTTAAACTTTTTTTATGCGATGCGCTTATGCAATGTTCGGCTGTGATGCTCTAATTAGTCGCTGCCGTATCTTTCTGCGGCTTCTGCAATGGCTTTTGTTTCTTGAACGGTACCATATGGATGCTGAGGCGGTGCATAGATCGAATATAATTTGATTGGCCGATCACCAGTATTAATTAAGTTGTGCCATTTTCCGGCGGGAATAATGAACGCAAAGTCCTTGTATAATTGTCTTTGAAAATTAAGTTGATCTTGTTGATCGCCCATTGCGACAAGCCCTTGGCCATCTTCGATCCGTATGAACTGATCAAGGTGAGGATGAACTTCAAGACCGATGTCTTCGCCGACATTGATACTCATCAAGGTAAGCTGCAAATGGGATCCCGTCCATAAAGCTCTTCGAAAAGCAGTGTTTTGTTTCGTCGCTTGCTCAATATTAACGACAAACGGCTCCTGTCCGTAATCCTTCAGATTAATTGCAGTCGGTGATACATCAGATCGTGATTGATACCCCGCTCCATAGGGAAAAGGAACATACTGATTTGAAAAGTACGTATTTAGTCTCGGCACGTTTACGTAGTAAGGGTAGGGACAAGCATTGTACATGATGTTTCTTGGCGCATGTCTTAAATTAGGACTAAAGCATGTTTGATAAGGATACATCTAGGTCAATCCTTTCATAGGCTGATAACAATAATTTATGCGCTGCATGTAAAGATTGTGCGGATCAGAGGGATGCTCAATCATTTGGGCAAGATCCACAATCATTAGGTGACCCTTGATGGAGTTCGTGCGGGCACCCCTCTTCCATGGAGCATCGTAACAGGCACCCTCTACGTGCATTCCGAATGTACAAATCTACCATCTAGTTAACCCACTCGTTTTTCATGGTAATAAATTCCTAATATTTTTCTCCAAGAAGGCATAAACCGAGTGACAAAGGTGATGTAATGCTGATTTTGTTAAAAATTTAGAATTCTATAAATCTACTGAAAATAGGGAGCGAGACACAAGTCTCGTTCTTTTTTACGGGCTATGGTAGAGATTGTTGGTTGTCTATTGCTTTATTTAATAATCTATCAAATAATGGTTGGCAGGAAGCATCTCGTAAATATGTTTAGAGTGGCTATGGTTTTCGTGGCGGCCTTTATGCTGGCGATTGTGCCTGCACCGTCATTTCGGCACATGCCAAAGGTCAGGTTATGAGAAAGAGAGTGATCATACGTACATCACCAGCTCAGCGACAATCCGCGTGTGGCACCGACCGTTCGGCTGCTTGGTACTTCGACCGAACTGGGCTGGAACTCGACCAGCAAACATCCGAGCACGATCACGCTGAATAAAGATATTGATACACCTGCCTATTCGCAAATGATTCGTGATCCGAAGATTGCTAACTCGATCTGCAGTCTGACAACGATTACGATGGCGATGAATCGCATGGGAGAAAATTTACTGCTCGAAGAAACGGCTTATTATGACTATGACGGCTTTGACAAATGGGTATTCAGCTCAGCACTTGCAGGATGCTACGGCTATAAATCGTATTCCGTGTTCACCGACATCGATGGATTGAAGAAGAAAATTGCCAAAGGATATCCGGCGGCGGTCAGTGTTAAATATACAAATGATCCAACCAACACACGCTATCATTATGTGAAAGGTGCGCCTGGGACAATACCTGGTCATTTGATTCTCGTCAGAGGGCTTAGACGATTGACGGTCAGGACTATGTCATTGTCAACGATTCATTCGCATCATCCGATGATACAGCTGTTCGAAAATATAAGATCGATCAGTTCTAAAAAGCATGGGCAAACGGTGTCGCTTATATTGTTCATGACAAGGAAAAAGGTGCAGGGTACGCCGCAGCGAAACGTGTGCGTGCGTCTTCGCTGCTAACGAAACAGGAAAGCGAATACGCACTTTACGTTGGCAAGAAAAAGATCACTATTCCAGCAAACGTTACCGCAAATGTCAGCCCTCTGACTGAGCAATCTGGTACATTGGCTACACGATTTCCGATGGAAAAAAATACGAAACAGACGCGCAAAAGAAATTTTATTATACGCATGAAACAGTGGACGGCAACATTGCCCTCGATGTTAAAAAGCTGGAAGCAGATCTGAACGGAAAGCATGCGACGCTAACCTTTTATGTGCTCGGCACAGAAGGAAATAATTACGTTGCAAAAATTGAACTGAACAAAAAACATAATAGTCAATAAAACAGATGCATATCACGAATGTGTTGAACCCTCCCATTTTCAAAAAGGAGGGTTTTGTTTTTCTCAATAATTTATTCTTCCCAAGCTCAACCTGATATAACATAGGAGTCTCGAGCTAGACGAAGGGCAAATGATTATTTCAAATAACCGACAACGGTAAGTGATGAGAGCACAGACGTCCCATGTGGCGCACTCTCAATCGCCGCAGTTAGATCTTGTCCGGCTTGAACACCATGATGGCGGCCGTTATGCCAGCCGGGTGCATGCGTCACATCATAGACCTTCCCTTTGACGGCCACATAAGCAGGTTGCCCATTTTGTCCGTTGTATTTTTTCAATTCGGCTAATGTGAATGTTCGCTTATTACTCTGGTTGGAATTTGATTGACTGCTTTGATTTGTACTGTAATTTTTCTTTGTCGCAGTATTCTTATTTTTCGTCAGATAGCCAATGACCGGGACAGCAGATAAAACAGATGTCCCATGCGGCGCACTTTCAATCGCCGCAGTTAGATCCTGTCCGGCTTGAACACCGTGGTGGCGACCATTATGCCAGCCTGATGCGTGGGTTACATCGTAAACTTTTCCCTTAACGGCTACATAAGCAGGCTGCCCATTTTGTCCGTTATATTTCTTCAGCTCAACTAATGTGAATGTTCGTCTATTATTCTTGCTGGAATTCGATTGACTGCTATTCGTTGTGCTGTTATTTGTTTTTGTCACCGCGTTCTTATCTTTCGTCAAATAGCCAACTATTGGAACGGCTGCGAGAACGGATGCCCCATGCGGCGCGCTCTCAATCGCCGCAGTTAGATCCTGTCCGGCTTGAACACCATGGTGACTGCCGTTATGCCAGTCAGGTGCGTGGGTCACATCATAAACCATTCCCTTAACCGCGATGTAAGCGGGTCGTCCGTTTCTCCCGTTATATTTATTTAATTCTGTGAGTGTGAATTTCTGCTTTTTATTTAAACTGAGTTTTCCTGATTGTGACTTGTTCGCCGATTTATTCTGTGGCTGTGCGTCGAGATTTCCGCAGCCAGCTAATAAAAGCATGGCTGTGAGTAGTATATAAACTGTATATTTTTTAATAAATAGCATAATTAGAAACGCTCCTTTTACATTGAAAAATTTTCATAATGAATTTTCTTTTTTTGCACATTCAGCCTACGTAACGTTTCAATAGCCGAATCCATCATCTTCGACGGGCCGCAAATGATATAATGTGTCCGTTTCATTCGATAGTGATGGGCGGCTAAATAACGAATGATTTTTTCTCGATTCAGGTGCCCGGTTTCACCATAATCATTTGCTTCCCTTGATAAAATAGGAACAAAGGTGAAGTTAGGCATTTGTTCGGTTAAAGAAGTAAATAAATTTGGGGAAATCAGATCGCTTTTATTCGGAACGTTCCAAAAAAGAATAACGCGCCGCTTTCTGTTTCTATAGCTTAAGTCTTTTAATATGCTGAGCATAGGTGTAATGCCAATTCCTCCAGCGATGAGTACGAGATCGGATTTGGTGCGGTATGCGCTGTTTCCAAGTATCCCGTAAGGTCCCTCAATTGTCGCGTGCGTTCCAGGAGATAATTTTGGAATCGAAGAGGTGTAGTTTCCAATTGATTTGACCGTGACAGACAGATAACGCCGATCATTTGGATTGGAAGTAATAGAAAAAGGATGTTCTTCTTCTGAAATACCACCATCAAGAATTCGGATAAAAACAAACTGACCTGCTCTATATGGAGGTACATAACCTCGTTCGCGTTTGAAAACAAGAGTATGGATACTTGGCGACTCAGTTGTGATTTGTACAAGAGTATAGGGCTGACGTTTTGCAAGCTTGATTTTAATTATTTTATGGTATAGATAGCAGCCAAAGGCGATTAGAAAATAAACGGTATAAACGCCGCATATCCAGAAATTTTGCCGGTAAAAGGCACTGAATATGAAAACGTGAAGGAAAACTAAAATAATTGCGATGACGTTAGCATTGTGAATCCACACATTATATTTAAAATCAAGAATATGCTTTTTTTCAAGCCAATGTCGAATAAACCCGAGGATCCTAATTCGCCGAGTAATGAAACCGGTCATGAAAATCAGTGAGAGACCAGCGAGAACAAGGAATAGTGTGAGCGCCAGGTCGCCAAATTGACGTACCGTATGCAGATAACCGGACCATATGGCCTCCTCGAGCTGTTTGTGGAGCATCGAGAGCGTGATCGCCACAATTGCGGCGGCACCATGAAATTGGTAGAAATGATTCAACCCAAAAAATCGTTCAATAAATTTGGGACGAGCGCTGATGACAAGCTCAGCCAGCAGCCATGTGTAGGAGATGGATCCAAGGACCATAGGTAATAAATTTCTTAGTGTTTGATAGGCCGGCGGATTCGCTGCATAGACGATCCAAATTGCCGGGAGAGGGCTCAATAAATAGATAAGCAAAATCATCGCTCTCATTAGTTTTAACATGTCCTTTGTCCTCCAGTGCAGAAGGTTTGATAGATTACAATAGTAATTATAATAATTATTAAATGAAAAAATCTTTAAAGATAGATGAGAAGTTGCACAGAAAATAAAAGAAACAAGGATTAAGTTAGAAGTTTATTTTTGAGTGGGTTCAATAGAGGAAAAGATTTGTCTTTAAGTGAAAAGGAATAGATAAGAGAAACTTTGTGAGGTAAGAAGATGGGGGATGGCAGCGATGAAAGCATTATAGTTAAAAATAAAGGACAATGGAAAAAGATGAGTATTGAGGATGTTCCAAATCCTCAACCAAAACAGGGGGAAGTCTTGGTTCACACTGTTGGTTTGAATCCTGTAGACTATAAAAACTGCAACAGCAGGACATCTGCGATGGTCCTAAAGACCCTTTTGTTTCATTTTTCAATCTATGGACACATTTTCATCTTGTATCTCCATTGATGAGGGTTAATATACGTATTATTAAATAATAAGATGAAAATAAGCAGGTTCGAAGAGATGACGCTTGGTAGTGAAAGCTTGAACAGAACTGTATTTTTAACCGTCTTGTCAGGTAGCCTGCCGGAGCAAAAGTAAGTGGATGCTCTTTTGCTACGTTTCTTTGATCCAGCACAATAGGGAGATATATTAATAATATGAAGCCAAACGATAAAATCTATTGCGATTACTTGAAAATCCTGAAAGAAGAATTGATTCCTGCCACGGGTTGTACCGAGCCGATTGCTGTTGCCTATGCAGCGGCGAAAGCGCGGGAGCTGCTGGGAACTTTGCCTGAAAGCTGCACCATAACGGTGAGCGGAAATATCATTAAAAATGTTAAGAGCGTCGTTGTTCCCAATACGAATGGTTTGAGAGGCATCAGTGCGGCGGTTGCGGCCGGGGTTATCGCGGGTAACGCTTCGCGGAAGTTGGAAGTGCTGGCAGACATCAAAGAAACGGACAAAACACGTATGCTTGAATATATGGAGACCCATCCGATCACAGTTGTTCCTGCTGATAACGACATTGTTTTTTATATTGCTGCTACGCTCAAAAATGGTACGGATGAAGCAACCGTTGTGATCGAACAGTATCATACAAATATCGTCCATATGACACGAAGTGGAAAAACATTGTATGACTCGGGCTCTGGATCAAAGGAAAAGACCCGATTGACTGATCGAAGCTGTCTCAACGTTCAGGATATCGTTGATTTTTCCGACAGTGTGCGCATTGAAGACATATCAGAAGTGATTGGGCAGCAGATCGATTATAATGCTGCAATCTCTGTCGACGGTCTGAAAAATAATTGGGGGGCGAATATCGGCAAGGTGCTGCTGAGTGCTTATGGTAACGACGTGAGAACACGTGCCCGGGCTGCAGCGGCAGCAGGATCGGACGCTCGGATGGGCGGATGCGAAAAGCCAGTCGTTATCGTCTCAGGGAGCGGCAACCAGGGGATGACTGCGTCCCTTCCAGTGATTGAGTATGCAAAGGAGTTGCACGTATCCCGTGACAAGCTTTACCGTGCTGTTGTACTGTCCGATCTTGTCACAATCTATCAGAAGACGGGAATAGGCCGCCTCTCTGCTTTCTGCGGGGCGGTCAGTGCGGGCTGCGGAGCAGGTGCGGGAATCGCTTATCTTTATGGCGGAGATTATGATGTGATTGCTCACACCATCGTGAACACCCTCGCTATCACTTCGGGCATTGTCTGTGACGGGGCTAAGCCTTCGTGCGCAGCCAAAATATCAGCGGCGGTGGATGCAGGTATCCTCGGATATAATATGTACAAAAATGATCAGCAGTTTTTAAGCGGAGACGGCATCGTCACAAAAGGAGTCGACAACACAATCCATAATGTCGGCGTTCTGGCAAAAAAAGGGATGCGGCAGACCGATCGTGAAATTATAAAAATTATGCTTGGACAGACGCAGGAATGTACGAACGCGTCTGTTGATTGAAACACAAACAAAAACTTACTACACACATGAAACATCAGACGGCAACATTGCGCTTGATGTCAAGCAGCTGGAAACAGATTTGAACGGAAAAAGTGCAAAGCTAACCATTTATGTGCTTGGCACGGAAGGGAACAACTACATCGCAAAGCTTGAATTGAACAAAAATAATCACGGCCATTAAAATAAACGCATTTCACAATATTTTGCCCTCCTGGTTAAACTACCGGGAGGGTCTTGTTTTCCTTCAATACTGATTCAAGTTTTAGGGGATACAGATGCTAAAATAATAATTGAATACACTAGAGTTTGTGCAGCTTGTTCCCTAATTTCAATTAAATGATATATTAGATGTAGTAAGTAAAACAGAATGAAAGGAGCTGTTAAAATTGAAATGGGAGCAAATTCGTGAACACTATCCAGAACAATGGGTACTTGTTCAAGCAATCTCTGCCTACTCAAAAAATTCAATCCGCTATCTTGAAGAACTATCAGTCATAGCAAATTTCCCCGAATCCACTTTGGCCTGGAAAGCATACAAAAAACTACATTTAGCCGACCCTACTCAAGAATATTATATTTTTCATACAGATCATGAAACTCTAGAGGTAAAAGAACAGAAATTTATTGGAATTAGGAAACAGCTCCAATGAATATTCTTATAAAAGATGGACTGCCAATCGTATCTGTGTCACTTGCCTATAAGAGAGCTATGATTCAATTAGATGACGTACTTTTAGATACAGGATGTTCAAACACAATCTTTGATACGGATGAAGTTGAAAAAGTTGGACTTATCATAGACAGCAAAAATGGCAGACCGAAAAGAATGTATGGCGGTTGGTGGTGAAAGTGAATTGTGCTACGAGCAAATCGTAACAGATTTAGCTATCGAAAATTTTTCAATGGGTTCATTTCAGATTCAATTAGGATTGACCAAGGAGACGTATGGGTTTAAAGGAATTCTTGGAGTTGATTTTATGATGAAATCCGGCTTAATTATCGATTTTCATAAAAACGTGGCATTTAGAGAATAGAAAAAAATAGCTAACCTCACTTAGGTACGTAATGGTGAGCCTATAATAAATGACAATATCTAAACACGATGACAGGATACCAGCTTTTTTAGATGGTATTTTTTCTTTGTGAAATTGAACTAATGGTGATTATGTAAGGGGGCTTAAAAACTTTTGAACGATAGGAACTAAATTAAAAATAGTGGAAATGTCATCTGAACATTGTCGCTGTATCACAGCGTAAGTTCGTATGGTAAAATGGTTCTAAAAACCCTAAGGGGAGTTAGAACATGGGATCCGAATTAAACTCAAAATTATTTAGTGCTGCGGACCATTTACGTAGTAAGATGGATGCATCAGAGTACAAGGACTACTTATTAGGACTGATTTTCTATAAATATCTTTCGGATAAATTGCTAGAGAAAGTTGTTGAATTGGCAGATGAATCGTTAGAAAAATATGATACTCAGGATAAACAAACAGATTTGTATCATGAACTTCTGGCCGATAAAGACACGAAAAGTGATTTGATTGAAACTTTAGTTGATACGTTAGGTTATGATATTGAACCAAAATATCTATTTAACAAATTGACAGATCAAGCAAAACAAAATGTTTTTCAGTTGAATGACTTAAATAAAGCATTTATCGATTTGTCTACCAAATATGATCAGTTTAATGGTTTATTTGACGATGTCGATTTGAATTCAAAAAAACTAGGGTCAGATGATCAACAACGTAACATTACGATTACAGAGGTATTGAAGAAGCTTAATGATGTTGATGTAATTGG
>NZ_JANFOJ010000016.1 GCF_024385605.1 Sporolactobacillus sp. STSJ-5
AACAAGTGGAGACTGGCTGAAGGTCAACTATGCCGGAGGAACGGCATATGTATCCGGCGATTATGTACAAAAGCCTGATAGTGCCTCGGATAACTCCGGCAACTCGGATTCGTCAGGTACACAAACAACAGAAACCAGTGGGTTAATCACTACTGGAGTAAATTTCCGTCAAGGACCGGGAACATCATATAAGAGCTATGAAGTATTAAAGGCAGGAACACTTGTTGAAATACTTGCTGATGCTCCTGACGGATGGGTTAAGGTCAGTTATAACGGTCAAGACGGTTATGTATACGGGGACTATGTAAAAAAAGAAACAACAACAACCATTCAAGACGGTAATGCTGCATATATCACAACAAATTATTCAATTTCATTCGGTCAGGCACTGGCGGAAGAACAGAATGTAAACAGCAGTTCTTCTCTGGCTCAATACTTAAACCCGAAGAATTTTTCAAAGGGAAGTATAGAATATTACCAATTCTTACAGCTTTCCTCATTGGCCAATATTTCGCTTAGTGATATGAACACGATGCTGAAGGGCAAGGGGATTTTGGCCGGACAAGGTGCGGCTTTTATAAATGCGGCAAATGAGAGCAAAGTAAACGAGGTATATCTTGTTTCCCACGCGCTGCTTGAGACAGGAAACGGTAGTTCGACACTTGCTAATGGCGTCAACTATAATGGTACGACGGTCTATAATATGTTCGGCATCGGCGCTTACGACGGAAGTGCGGTGAACAGTGGAGCAAAGTATGCTTACGAACAAGGCTGGACAACGCCTGAAAAGGCAATCAAAGGCGGGGCTGCTTGGATCGCAAAATATTACGTTTATAATGCTACCTACCGCCAGGATACATTGTACAAAATGCGCTGGAATCCGGAAGCACTTGTTATGGGCAGTGCTGCTCATCAATATGCGACCGACGTCGCCTGGGCTGTGAAACAGACGCCAATGATCGATACATTGTACAGTGTGGTTTCTAAATATAACTTGATTTTTGATATTCCGGAATATGCGAACTAATCGATTGAAAAATAAAAAGGGCCGGAGAGATTTCTCTCCGGCTCTTTTTATACACTTAAGAAGATAATAGATAGTTATTAGAAGATCAGATAAAGCGCAAAAACCGCTGCGAGAATAAAACGATAAACGGCAAACGGTACAAGGGTAAAGCGGCGCAATAATTTAAGGAAAAAGACAATGGCGAGCATGGCTACAATAAATGCCGTAACAAAACCGACTACAAAGAGCGGAATGTCGCTGACATGCAGAAAATCGAGACTTTTGTAGAAGTCGTAGCCGCTTGCGCCGATCATCATCGGAACAGCAAGAATAAATGAAAATTCAGCCGCGGTTTTCCGTTCAACGCCTGCAATAAGTCCTCCGGCGATAGTTGATCCGGAACGGGAAAATCCGGACCAGAGCGACAAGCATTGGAACAGGCCGATGACAAAGGCCTGTCCATAGGACAATTCCTTTGTGCCTGCTCCTCCGCGATTTGCGGCGATTCGTTCAGCAATGATCATCAGGATGCCGCCGACAACAAGTGCAATTAATACACTTTGAGGCGAGAAAAGAACATTTTTAATAAAATCGCGCAAAAGCACGCCGAGGATGATGGCCGGAATGCCTGCGACAATGATGTGTAAAAGATTCAGATGTTCAGGGCCGTTCTTCGGTTCGTTCCGATAAAAACCGAAGAGACTCCACAGTCTTTTCCAGTAGAGGACAACCACAGCCATAATTGACCCAAGCTGAATAATGACTTCAAATGTTTTTGCGGTATCCCCATTAAAGTGAAGCAAGTCAGCCACGAGGATTAAGTGTCCTGTTGACGAAACCGGAGCAAATTCAGTCAATCCCTCAACGGCACCAAGAATAACCGCGATTAATAAATGAATCAAGAAGTTCACCAACCTTAAATAAGGAGTATTTTCGTTATTGAACAAGCTTTTTCATTATAGCATATTCACATTTCGCCACCCTAGATTCATCATTGGGGGCCGAAGAATAAACTATAAAAATTTTTTACTTCTATAGAGGAATGCTGCTGAATATATTGTTTGAGTAATCAGCTGCATTTTTATTTAATTAAAATTAAAATAAGGGTTGACTTATTAGTTGAGCAATGTATAATAAGTATCACACAAGTTAGAAATAACTAAAAATTGCTTATTGAAAATCGGTGAAGAAGAGAGTAACAGTAGAGCAATGCTTAAGCGAGCCGGGTTGGTGAGAGCCGGTGCAAGTAATACTGCGAACCGCACTTCGGAGATGACGGTCTGAATCACAGGTAGGATTGTCCGGGAACTCCCGTTACAGAGTCTCAAGCAGATTCCCTTTTTTGAACATTTTAATTTGGGAATAATCAGAGTGGTACCGCGGGCATAGTGATCAACGCTCGTCTCTTTTCAAATGAAAAGAGGCGGGCGTTTTTAATTTTCCGCAGAAAACATCTTTTGGGGATCAGTACTACTCTTTTGATTTAACTATCTGAAGTGTTAATGAGACACCGAACGAAAATATAACAAATTATTGGAGGCTTTCAGGTGAAGGCAGGTATTGTTGGGGCGAACGGGTACAGCGGCGTTGAATTGATCCGTTTGCTTCTGAATCATCCGCAAATCAAATTGGAGATGCTGGTTGCGCATACAACCGCGGGCACGGATATCCAGAGCATCTATCCTCATCTTGACGGTATTATTGAAAGAACATTGGAGGATTTTGATGCGGATGAGTTGGCGGCCAGGGTTGATGCTGTTTTCTTTGCAACGCCCGCCGGCATCAGCAAAGATCTGCTTCCCGAATGCTTGAAACGCGGTCTGATCTGTATCGATCTTTCCGGCGATTATCGCTTGAAAAATCCGCAGGACTATGCGGAATGGTATCATTTGGATCCTGCTGATCAGACATTGCTGAATGACGCAGTGTATGGACTGGCGGAGATTAACCGAAGGCAGATCGAGGGCGCAACCTTCATTTCAAATCCCGGATGCTATCCAACTGCTGCGTTGCTTGGCCTTGCACCGGTGCTGAAAAATGATGTGATCGATTTGACATCCATTATTATTGACGGAAAATCAGGAGTTTCCGGATCGGGAAAGAAAGCGGCGCTTGGCAATTTGTTTTGCGAAGTCAATGAGAACGTGAGGGCTTACAAGCTGGGTCAGCACCAGCACACACCGGAAATTGAACAGATGATCGCGCAGGAGAGCGGAGAACAGACCGCAATAACTTTTACCACTCATCTGATTCCGATGACACGCGGATTGATGTGCACGACGTATGCGAACTTGAAACAAGGCTTCTCAACACGAGAGCTGCTGGAACACTACGAAAATTATTACGAAAAATCGCCTTTTGTTCGGATCAGGCCCATTGGAACTTGGCCGGCTACAAAAGAAGTACTCGGCTCAAATTATTGCGACATTGGATTACATGTCGATGGCAGGACGAGGCGACTCACCATTGTTTCCGTCATCGACAATGTCGTCAAGGGCGCAGCCGGTCAGGCGGTCCAGAATTTGAATATTATCAAGGGCTGGGATGAACA
This sequence comes from Sporolactobacillus sp. STSJ-5, assembly GCF_024385605.1. GTDB lineage: Bacteria > Bacillota > Bacilli > Bacillales > Sporolactobacillaceae > Sporolactobacillus. The sequence continues at coordinate 3,558 of NZ_JANFOJ010000016.1, forward strand.
GACAGGACTAGGGTTCACTCCGATCTATCCGTGAGAGGGCGAGATTAGTGGAAAAAACATATAATCAAACAGCAATTATTCCTATAGAAAACGGCAGTGTCGGGTCGCCCAAGGGCTTTCTTGCTGGAGGACAGAATATCGGACTCCGAATCGGCAGGCCGGATATGGGTTGGATTTATTCAGAGACTCCGGCCTCCGCGGCAGGGGTTTATACGACGAACGTGTTTCAAGCAGCACCACTGCAAGTGACACAGGATAGTATTGCTGAAGAAAAGAAACTTCAGGCGATTTTAGTGAATACGGTGAGTGCGAACTCATGCACAGGCCAAGAAGGCACTGACAATGCTTATACAACAAGAAAGTGGATGGCGGAGCACCTAAGCATCGCCGATCACCTCGTAGGTGTTGCTTCAACAGGTGTTATCGGCATGCAGCTTCCGATGGAAAAGATGGAAAAAGGCATTGCGGCCATTGAACTCGATGATGTGAAGGCACCTTTTGAAGAAGCGATTCTCACGACGGATACGAAGCCGAAGCATCTGGCTGTTCAAGTCGAAATTGATGGCAAAACAGTAACCATCGGCGGCGCGTGCAAGGGTTCAGGCATGATACACCCGAACATGGCGACAATGCTCGGATTTGTCACAACAGATGCCGCTGTTGCTCCTGATTCTCTCAGTCTTGCGCTGAAATCAGTGATTAATAAATCATTCAATTGCATTACCGTCGACGGTGATACAAGTACCAACGATATGGTCCTGCTTCTGGCAAATGGGCAAGCTGAAAATCAGTTGTTGAGTGAGCAGCATCCGGAATGGCAAACCTTCTTGAATGGACTGGAAATTGTCTGTCAAGGTCTTGCAAAGTTCATTGCCGGCGATGGCGAGGGAGCGACAAAGCTGATCGAAGTTCAAGTGAGCGGAGCTAAAGATGATCATTCCGCTGAAGTGATCAGTAAATCAATTGTCGGTTCGAGCCTTGTAAAGACAGCGGTATTCGGAAGTGATGCGAATTGGGGCAGAGTTGTTTGTGCCATGGGATACAGCGGAGAACGCTTCGATCCAAGTAAAGTGTCAATGGCGCTTGGCGACATAACTCTCTTTAAGAATGGTGTTCCGATTGACTTTGATGAGGAAAAAGCAAAGAACTATTTAGATGGTAACACCATTGTGATTAAAACAATCCTTGGCGAGGGGAACGGTCACGCGGTTGCCTGGGGCTGTGATTTAACTTATGACTACGTGAAAATAAACGCTTCTTATCGTTCGTGAGAAAAAGATGATGTCAGGAGGACAACAATGAACCGTTATCTGGTGATTAAATGTGGAGGAAGCGTCTTTGATAAACTGACTCCGGCCTTTTTTAACAGCATACAGGCGATTCAGGCAGAAGGCGAGTGGCTGCCGGTCATCGTACATGGCGGCGGTCCGGCAATTTCACAGATGCTGGAGAAAATGGCTATTCCGACTGTTTTTCACCACGGGCTTCGTGTGACAACTCAGGAAGTGCTTGACGTAGCGGAGATGGTGCTCAGCGGGACGATGAATAAACAAATTGTTTCCAAGATCAGCGCGTCCGGCGGTAAGGCATTTGGACTAAGCGGCATTGATGGCGGATTGTTTCATGCAAAGCCGCTTGCACTTTCCAAACTCGGCTATGTCGGTGAAATTACGGCTGTTGATCCGTCCGTGATTACCAATTTGTGCGGTCAAGGTTATATTCCTGTCATCTCTCCTATATCCATGGACGATAAGGGACAGCATTACAATATCAACGCTGATCAAGCGGCTGCGGCCATTGCTGCGACACTTAATGGAAAATTGTGCTTCATCAGTGATGTTCCTGGGATTCTTGTTGAAAAGGATGGAGAACTGACACGGCTGAAGCAGGTCTCCGATCTGGAAATTGAACGGTTGATTGAACTGAAGAAAATCAGCGGCGGCATGATTCCAAAAGCGAAGGCAGCAGTGGACAGTTTAAAGAAAAACGTTCAGGAAGTTGTCATTGTGAACGGTATGATGCCGGAATGTCTGGTTGATTATACTAAGGGCATTGAAGTCGGGACAAAAATTTTCCTTGAGGAGGAAGTACTCCATGCTTAACACAAAATCAGAAGAAACAATCGCGCCGGTTATGGCTGCATACGGACGCTTTCCAATAACTATTGAAAAAGGCAAGGGCAGTTATGTTTGGGACAGTGAAGGAACAAAATACTTGGATTTTACAGCCGGTATCGCAGTACTAGCACTTGGTCATGTACCGGATTCAGTAGAAGCAGCTTTGAAAAAGCAACTCGATACCCTTTGGCATTGTTCCAATTTGTATCATATTGGACCACAAGAGAAGCTTGCGAAAATGCTGACGGATCTCACATGCTGTGATCAAGTTTTCTTTGGGAACAGCGGGGCAGAAGCGAACGAAGGAGCCATTAAATTGGCGCGCCGGTACGCGAACTTAGTCCTGCATAAACCGGAGGGGCATATTGTTACCTTTGATCATTCCTTCCACGGCAGGACACTCGCAACAATGGCAGCAACGGCACAGGAAAAAATACACAACGGTTTTGGCTCTCTTGTTCCCGGATTTAAATACCTTCCTTATAATGATGCAGCAGATATCGAGGCTATCGCAGCTGATGAAGAATGTATTGCTGTCATGCTGGAAATGGTTCAAGGCGAAGGCGGAGTGATTCCCGCAGATAAAGTTTGGGTGCAGAAGCTCGCATCTGTGTGCAAGGAAAAAGGTATCCCAATGATTGTCGATGAAGTACAGTCGGGCATGGGCAGAACCGGTACGCTTTTTGCTTATGAGCAATATGGCATTGAACCGGACATTCTGACAGTAGCCAAAGCACTTGGTTCTGGGATCCCAATCGGCGCTTTCCTAGCAAAAAAACATATTTCCCAATTGCTGACACCGGGAACTCATGGATCGACATTCGGAGGCAATCCGTTCTCGACCGCAGCAGGGGTAGCTACCATTGAAGCATTTGAAAAACAAAATGTGATTGCGCAATGTGTGAAGAATGCAGATTATTTAAATCAAAAATTGAACGACCTTAAAGAAAAATACGCAAATCAATTAATCGATGTTCGAGGCCTGGGATTGTTAATCGGTGTTGAGACCACGGCACCCGCTATTGACATTGTCAACCAATTGAGAGAAAAACACCAAGTGCTGATCTTGACAGCCGGCAAGCATGTGCTGCGCATTTTGCCTCCGCTCGTCACGAATGAAACAGAAATTGATACATTTATTGCAGCACTTGACGATGTATTAAAGGAAAAATAATTAGGAGGCTGCTGATGATGAAAAAAGGATACTTGCTTCTGGAGTCGGGCCAATTATTCTCAGGCGTGCGCGTTGGCGCTCCTTCCTCAGTGATGGGCGAACTTGTCTTCAACACCAGCATGACCGGATACCAGGAAATCATGACCGATCCGTCTTATGCAGGTCAAATCATGACCTTTTGCTATCCTCTGATTGGGAATTACGGGGTCAATGCGAAAGATAATGAAAACGCCAAGATTCAAATGCAAGGCGTGCTTTTCAGTAATCTTTGCGAACTGCCAAGTCATTATCAATCAATTAAAACGGTAGATCAATGGTTAAAGCAGTCAGATGTGCCGGGTCTTGCCAACATAGACACGCGTGCTGTTGTCAAGGCAGTGCGCAAGAGCGGTACGATGAAGGCGATCATCAGCGATTCTCCTGATTTTTCACTGATCGATTGGAGTCAACCGCTGGATCAGGATATGGTTGCCAAGGTTTCTGCTAAGACAATGACCACCTATGAGGGAAAAGGGCCACATGTTGTTCTGATTGATTATGGATATAAGAAGTCAATGCTGAAGGCACTGCTCGATGAAGGCTGCAAGGTAACGGTTGTTCCTTATAACACCAACTCAGACGCTGTTGCTGCGTTGCATCCCGATGGTGTCATGCTCAGCAACGGCCCTGGGGACCCGATCCAGCTGCAGCCGCTGTTCGGCGAAATTAAAAAAATAGCATCTGCCTATCCGACTTTGGGCATCTGCCTTGGTCATCAGCTGATTGCACTTGCTTACGGAGCGAAAACTGGCAAATTGCTTTTCGGTCATCGCGGTGCCAACCATCCGGTCAAAGAATTAACCACCGGAAAAGTGTGGATGACCTCGCAAAATCATAGTTATGTGGTTGAAAAAGACAGCATCGATACGGAACAATTTTCGATCAGCTATCTTAATGTAAACGATCAATCAGTAGAAGGATTAAGCCATAATGACCTTCCGATTGAAACGGTTCAATTTCATCCGGAAGCCCATCCGGGTCCGGACGATACACATCCGATTTTCTTGAACTTTATGAATATGATTAAACAGAACAAAGGTGAAGTGACTCATGCCGTTACGTACTGACATTAAAAAAGTGCTTGTCATAGGTTCCGGCCCGATCGTGATTGGTCAGGCGGCTGAATTCGATTATGCCGGTACGCAGGCCTGCCTTGCTCTCAAAGAAGAGGGCATTGAGGTTGTCCTCATTAACAATAATCCGGCGACGATCATGACCGACGACCAGATTGCCGACCGAACCTATATCGAGCCTTTAACCATTGAAACAATAGAAAAAATTCTTATAAAAGAACGCCCTGACGGGATCATTGGCACACTGGGCGGACAAACCGGTCTAAACCTTGCTGTTGCTCTTTATGAGCAAGGAGTTCTGGAAAAATATGGTGTTGAGCTTCTTGGTACATCCGTTGATTCAATTCAGCATGGAGAGGATCGGGAGTTATTCAAGGATCTGATGCTTGAAATCAAGGAACCGATTCCCGATTCCAAAATTATTCGCTCTTATGAAGATGGTTTAGCCTTTATAAAGGAAGTCGGATATCCGGTCATCATTCGGCCGGCCTATACCCTCGGCGGATCCGGCGGAGGCTTTGCCTACAACGAAAAAGAATTAAATTTGGTCCTCCATCGAGGGTTAAAGCTCAGTCCGATTCACGAAGTCCTGATCGAGAAAAGCATCAAGGGTTGGAAAGAAATTGAGTATGAGGTCATGCGTGACGCAAACGATACATGCATTATCGTTTGCAACATGGAAAACATGGATCCCGTGGGTGTGCATACCGGAGACAGTATTGTAGTAGCACCTTCGCAGACCTTGTCTGATGTGCAGTACCAAATGCTCCGCAACGCATCGTTAAAAATCATTCGTGCTTTGAAGATTGTCGGAGGGTGCAACATTCAGTTCGCACTCAACCCGGCATCAGATGAATATGCCATTATTGAAGTTAATCCGCGTGTGAGCCGTTCATCAGCGCTTGCGTCCAAAGCGACCGGTTATCCGATCGCCCGTGTCGCCGCCAAATGTGCGATCGGTTTCTGTCTTGATGAAATTTTAAATCCGATTACGGGTACGACCTATGCATCCTTTGAACCGGCAATTGATTATATAGTCGTTAAAATTCCACGTTTTCCATTCGATAAATTTACGGAAGCTGACCGGAGTCTTGGAACACAGATGAAAGCGACCGGAGAAGTCATGGCTATTGACCGCACCTTTGAAGGCGCGCTGAATAAGGGCGTTCGTTCCATGGAAATGGGCTTTACCGGACTTGAAAGCAAGATGCTCGCTGCACAGCCGGACGATGTTCTGGAAGATCATTTGAAAAATACGACCGATTTGCGTCTGTTCGCAATCAGTGAACTGTTTCGAAGAGGGCGTACGGTTGCGGACGTTCATCAGGCAACCGAAATTGATTATTGGTTTCTCAACGCAATCTTTGGAATTGTTGCCTTTGAGAAAATGATCAAAGGAAAAAGCTTAGCGGAGTTATCCGATGCACAAATCGAACATGCGAAATGGATGAATATTGGTAATCAGCGGCTGGCTCAACTGCTCAATAGCTCTCTGAACGACATCGATGCTCGCGTTCGTGCCGCCGGTCTCGCTCCTTCCTATCATCTTGTTGATACGTGTGCGGGGGAATTCGAAGCCCAAACGCCTTATTATTATTCGACTTGGTTTGGTGCTGATGAGGCACCTGCAAGTGATAAGCCGAAAATTCTAATCATCGGTTCGGGTCCGATTCGTATCGGACAGGGGATTGAGTTCGATTATTGTTCCGTTCAGGCGACAATGGCAGTGAAGAAGAACGGTTTTGAAGCCATTGTGATTAACAACAACCCTGAAACCGTCAGCACCGATTATTCCATCGCCGATCGGTTATACTTCGAGCCGTTGGCAATTGAAGATATTTTGCATGTTGCGGAGAAGGAAAAGGTTCAAGGCGCGCTCGTTCAATTCGGCGGACAGACGGCAGTGAATGTAGCAAAGGCACTGGAACAAGCAGGAATCAAGGTGCTCGGCACGTCCACCGAGAGCATTGATCGAGTTGAAGATCGTGAACAATTTTATGAGCTTCTGCACTCGCTTGGTATTCCACATATTCAAGGCCGTACCGTTCATTGTCTTGAAGATTTGCCGGTCGCAGGAGAGAAACTCGGTTATCCGATTCTTGTTCGTCCGTCCTACGTCATTGGCGGTCAATCGATGTTCTTATTCCATCATCCTGAAGAACTTGATGCCTATATAAACAGTGAACGAAATCTGAATGAGCAATCTTTTCCTTTACTAGTTGACCGCTACATGCCGGGTATTGAATGCGAGGTGGATGCGATCAGCGACGGAGATGTGACCGCAATTCCGGGCATCTTTCAGCACATTGAACGTGCAGGCGTTCATTCAGGTGACAGCATTGCTGTATTTCCATCGTTCAGTCTTGATCAAGCAGCAAAGGATGAGATTGAAGAGGATACGCGCAAAATATGCCGCGCCTTGAATGTGAAGGGTTTGATCAACATTCAGTTTGTGATTGCCTCCGGAAAGGTGTTTGTTCTCGAGGTGAACCCGCGTGCTTCGCGAACAGTTCCAATCATCAGCAAAGTAACGGGAATGTCAATGGTTGAAAAGGCGGTAGGCGTTCAGCTCGGAAAAAGCCTGCCGGAACAAAATCTCAATGACGGCTACTGTCCTCGCCCGGGCTTTTATGCAGTAAAAGCGCCTGTATTTTCCTTCACGAAGCTGAAGGGTGTTGACCCTGTGCTCGGTCCGGAAATGAAATCGACAGGCGAGCAGCTCGGCTTGGGACAGTCTGTATCCGAGGCCTTTATGAAAGGTGTTTATCTGAATAAATCAAATCCGTTTTCAGCGATGTCGAAGAAGAAAGCAGTATTTTGCTCGATCACTTCAAATCAGAGAGACGAGAGCTTGAAACTCATCAAGAAGCTTGTAAAATTGGGATTCGACATTTTGGCAACACCGGGCACGGCGGATGAGTACACAAAAGCGGGTATTCCAGCGACAAGGGTGAACGAAGAAGAGGCTGACGTGGCTGCTCAAATGGCGAGTGGAAAAATTGCTGCCGTGTTCAACATTCCGACGGCGGGGCGCAACAGGAAGTCCTTTGGTTTCAAGATCAGAGAACTCGCGCTGCGCTATCAAGTGCCTGTGTATACATGTGTTGATACGCTTGAAGCGACGCTCTCATCAGCTAAGGGAGAACCTTCACCGGACGTGCACACATTGAATGAATATCGAGATTTAAGCTATATGACGAATAAAGGGAAGTGACTCATTTGACAAGTGAAACGGCATCAACATTACAAGGCAGAGATTTTCTAACCATTGCCGAATTTACGGAAGACGAGCTGAAAACGTTCTTACAGACGGCTGTTGCTCTGAAGGCAATGCAAAAGCAAGGCGTTACACACCATTTCTTAGAAGGACAGACGCTTGCAATGATTTTCGAGAAAGCATCGACTCGGACGCGCGTCGCATTCGAAGTAGGTATGTACCACCTCGGCGGTTCTGCGCTATACTTGAGCAGCAAGGATATCCAAATCGGTCGAGGCGAAACGATCGCTGATACGGCGAAAGTGCTCTCACGATTTGTCGATGGTATTATGATTCGTACGTTTGGCCACGAAGTGGTTGAGGAATTGGCGGCGAACGCTGATGTTCCGGTTATTAACGGCCTCACGGATACGCATCATCCGACACAGGTCATTGCCGATTTGTTGACCATTTTCGAGCACAAAGGCAAGCTTGGCGGCTTAAAAGCATGCTTCATCGGCGATGGCTATAACAATATGGCGCATTCACTGATGGAAGGCGCCGCGGCAGTCAGCATGGACATGACGGTCGCCAGTCCTGAAGGCTACGAGCCTGATGCGGCGATTCTCGAAGCCGCGAAAGCAAGAGGAGCGAAGAATGGTTGCACCATTGCATTCACCAATTCGCCTCAAGAGGCGGCTGAAGGCTGCGATGTCGTGATCACCGATACATGGCTGAGCATGGGCGATGAAGATGAAAAGGAAAAGCGACTGCATGATTTTCAAGGGTTCCAAGTTGACGATGCACTTGTCGCTTTAGCAAAACCGGATCATATCTTCATGCATTGTCTGCCTGCTCACCGCGGTGAAGAGGTCACGGAAAGCGTGATTGACGGTGCCCATTCCGTTGTGTTTGATGAAGCGGAAAACCGTCTGCACGCACATAAAGCAATTCTGAAATGCTTGATGGAAAAGAACGCATAAAAAACATACTCATTCTCAGGAGGGTTCACTAATGGCAAAAGAAAAAATCGTTTTAGCATATTCCGGCGGTCTTGATACTTCGGTCTGCATTAAGTATCTGCAAGACAAGTACAATTACGATGTTATCGCACTCAGCATTGATGTCGGCGAAGAAGGCAAAGACCTAGATAAAGTGAAGCAAAAGGCACTGGATGTCGGCGCAATCAAATCGTATGTCGTTGACGCAAAAGAATTGCTTGCTGAAGGATACCTTGCTCCGGCTCTCCAAGCAAACGCATTGTACGAGGGCGTTTACCCGCTTTCTTCAGGACTTTCACGTCCACTTATCGGCAAGTTGCTCGTTGACGTAGCACATAAAGAAGGCGCGACGGCAGTTGCCCATGGCTGCACCGGAAAAGGAAACGATCAAGTCCGCTTTGAAGTAGCCATTCAAGCGCTTGATCCTTCACTTAAAGTCGTCGCTCCGGTTCGTGAATGGGGCATGACGCGTGACGAGGAAATCAAATACGCAGCTAAGCATGGTATTCCGATTCCGGTAGATCTCGACAACCCATTCTCGATTGACGCGAATATTTGGGGACGCGCGTGCGAAGCCGGCGTTTTGGAAAACCCATGGAACGAAGCACCTGAAGAAGCGTTCGCTTGGACGAATCCGATCGAAAAAACTCCGGATGTACCGGAATATGTAGAAATCGAATTTGAAAAAGGTCTTCCGGTTGCTTTAAACGGAGTTAAAAAACCATTTATTGAAATTATTAAAGAACTGAACGCGCTTGGCGGACTTCACGGAGTCGGACGAATTGATCATATTGAAAACCGTCTTGTAGGCATCAAGTCGCGGGAAGTTTATGAAAATCCGGCTGCACTCATTCTGATCAATGCCCATCAGGGGCTTGAAACCATTACACTGACCAAGGAAGTTTCTAAGTTCAAGCCGTTGATCGACAAAGAAATTTCTCAAGTGATCTATGACGGTCTCTGGTACTCACCGATCCGGGAAGCACTGATGGCTTTTGTTAAGCAGACTCAGGAAGTCGTTACCGGGAAAGTTCGCGTGAAATTATTCAAGGGGAATCATGTTGTCGTCGGACGTGCATCGGAAAACAGCTTGTACAATGAAAAGTTAGCGACCTATACAACGGGCGACGCTTTTGATCACAACGCAGCCGTAGGTTTCATCAAGCTGTGGGGACTCCCGACCAAAGTGAATGCAGAAGTGCATAAGGAGGCAGATCATGGCGAAGCTGTGGGGCGGCCGGTTTACGAAGTCAACCAATAAACTGGTTGATGAATACACCGCGTCTATTTCTTACGATCAAGAACTAGCGAAAGAAGATATCGAGGGCAGTTTAGCACATGTCCAAATGCTCGGTGAATGCGGCGTTGTCACAGAAGAAGAGGCAAAGACCATTCAACAGGGGCTTCGAACCATTCTGAAAAAGATAGAGAACGGTGAAGCACATTTTTCGACAGACATGGAAGATATTCACATGAACATCGAGAAGATGCTCATTGATGAAATCGGCGCGGTCGGAGGCAAGCTCCATACCGGACGCAGCCGGAACGACCAGGTCGCAACGGATATGCATCTGTACATGCGGAAGAAGACTCAGGTTCTGATCGACTTGCTCGAAGATGTGCAATTTGCCCTTCTTGAGCAAGCTAAGATCAATGTGGACACGATCCTTCCCGGATATACACATCTTCAGCGTGCGCAGCCGATCTCCTTTGCCCACCACTTGCTCGCCTATTTTTGGATGTTTGAGCGGGATAAAGGGCGGTTGCGGGACAGTGTAAAGCGCATTAACATTTTACCGCTTGGCGCCGGTGCGTTGGCGGGAACAACCTTTCCGATCAATCGCCGTCGCGTTGCCGAACTGCTTGATTTCGATGATGTTTACCCGAACAGCATGGATGCCGTCAGCGACCGTGACTTTGTCGTCGAAGCACTTGCAGACTGCTCGCTGATCATGGTTCATCTCTCACGCTTGTCTGAAGAAATGGTGCTTTGGAGCAGCCAGGAATTCCAGTTTATTGAATTGGACGATGCATTTTGCACAGGTTCCAGCATCATGCCGCAGAAGAAAAATCCGGATGTATCCGAACTGCTGCGCGGTAAAACCGGACGCGTGTTTGGACATTTGGTCGGCTTGCTGACCGTGCTCAAGGGTCTTCCGCTTGCCTACAACAAAGACATGCAGGAAGATAAAGAAGGCATTTTCGACACCGTAAAAACGTTGGAAGGGGCGCTGAAATTACTTGCCCCAATCCTTGAAACGATGACGGTCAAGAAAGACCGGATGCGTCACGCTGTTGAAAAAGACTATTCAAATGCTACCGATATTGCAGATTACTTGGCAAAAAAAGGATTGCCGTTCCGTGATGCACATGCAGTCACCGGAAAAATGGTCCTTTATGCCATTGAAAATAAAAAGTATTTGCTTGATCTTAATCTGGAAGAGTACAAGCAATTCAGTCCTCTTTTTGAAGAGGATATCTTTACGGCTTTGCTCCCTGAAAATGTGATGCGTGCCCGGGAAAGTGAAGGCGGCACCGCGCCGCACCAAATTGAGAAACAATTGAAACTTGCGGAAACAAGACTGCATCAGAATGGATCATTCTGATCGGCTGTTTCATATAATCCTTGAGAATACCATAAAAGGTATTCTTACGCATAAGGTTTATTACCCCCTAAATTAGCTTATTATTTTAACTTGAAGCACCGGATACGTGTCATGCGTATCCGAATTTTTTTTAAATAGAATAGAGAGGAGTGCTCACCATGTATTCTGTTTATGTAGACGGCCAATATGGGACCACAGGTTTGAAAATCAGAGACTATTTGTCAAAGCATGACCATATTCGGCTTCTGAACATCGCGTATGAGGAAAGACGCGATATGGAGTTGCGGAAGAAGTGCATGAATGAAGCAGATATCGTTTTCTTGTGCCTTCCTGATCAAGCTGCCGAGGAAGCAGTAAAAATGGTTGAAAATGATAAGACCAAGGTCATTGATGCGAGTACAGCACACAGAATTGATGAAGAATGGACTTATGGAATTCCTGAACTGTTCCCACATCAGCGGGCTAAAATAAGAAATTCCAAACGTGTCAGTGTTCCCGGCTGTCATGCGACCGCAGCGTTGCTGGCCCTTGCTCCTTTAGTCGGTAAGGGAATCGTGCCTGCTAATTATCCTGTATCTATTTATTCAGTTACAGGGTACAGCGGGGGCGGCAAAAAGGTCATTGCAGATTATGAAAATAAGAAACGTGCCCCATTCTTTGCTGTTCCAAGACCTTATGCTCTGCAATTAGATCATAAGCATTTACCTGAATTGACGAAATATGCGGGACTCAAGGAGAAGCCGATTTTACTTCCGGTTATCTGTGACTATTACAAAGGATTGGCGGTCAGTATTCCGCTATATACAAATAAGCTGTCCGAGTACAAATCGCCTGAGGAGATCCGCCGCTTTTTAGTAAATTATTATTCCGAAGAACCATTTGTGAACATTATGTCTAATGAGACGGAAGGTCTTTTTGAAGATGGCAGCTTTGATATTACCGGGTGCAACGATACTAATAGAGCAGATCTATTCGTTTTGGGAAATGAAGACCGGATCGTGCTGATGACCCGATTAGATAATCTGGGCAAGGGGGCATCCGGTGCGGCGATTCAATGCATGAATATCATGCTTGGAGTCCCTGAACAGACGGGCCTTAATTAAGATTTTCTAATCAGTAATTTTAACTTAATGATTACAGCACTGAACGTCCTTATGAGCAAAGCTTCAGGTAAACGGATCTTTTTTCTGCTATGATAACGTCAGACACTTTAAAAGAGAATTTTTTGAGATGAGAAAGGCTGATTTAAAAGTGAAAGCTGCACAAACAGATTTAATGACGCGTCAAAGCAAAGGCGGCTATGTTCGTTTTGTACTCGTACTGGGAGCGCTCGGCGCGTTCGGTCCGCTTTCAATGGATATGTATCTTCCGTCATTGCCGTCTCTGACTCGGGATTTGCAAACGACAACATCTCTGGCACAATTAAGCATCACTGCATGCCTGATCGGACTCGCGGCGGGACAGCTTATTCTTGGGCCGCTCAGTGATAAATTCGGACGAAAGATTCCTCTGCTTTCCGGTTTGATTTTATTTACCCTGACCTCTTTTCTTTGCGCGATCACAACATCGATTGGCTTGCTTGTCATTCTGCGACTGATCCAGGGGATTGCTGGGGCAGCGGGTATGGTGATTTCACGAGCGATTGCTCGTGATTTGTATTCGGGATCAAAGTTGACAAAATTTTTCTCGATGCTGATGGCAGTCAACGGTATTTTTCCTATCTTGGCACCGATATTAGGCGGCTTTGTGCTTCGGTTTACGTCCTGGCACGGTGTTTTCGTTGTCCTTTGCGTGATTGGTTTTTTATTGTTTTTAAGTGCATTATTCTATATTCCCGAAACGCTCCCTGTTGAAAAACGTATTTCAGGCGGGCTTGGTACAACCATGTCGGCAATGGGACATATTTTCCGAGACAGCCGGTTCGTCGGTTACGCGCTTGTCCTTGGTCTCGTGATGGGTGCCATGTTCTGTTACATTTCGGCATCCTCTTTCGTGCTGCAAGATATGTTTGACGTATCGCCCCAGGGATTCAGTCTATTTTTTGCCACGAACGGTTTAGGTATTGTCTTGATGTCGCAGCTTGCCGGACTTCTTGCCGGACGTGTAGACGCACGGAAAATCATGCGAACCGGAATAGTTATAGCAGCGATTGGCAGTATTGCGCTTTTTGCCAGCTTGATGCTCGAACCGCCGCGCCTTGTCGCAATCATGATCCCGCTTTTTCTTGTTGTTTCAATGGTTGGTCTCGTCAATTCAACAGCCTTTTCACTGGCGATGCAAAGCCAGGCGAAGGCGGCCGGAAGCGCCTCAGCGATTCTGGGACTCGGCATGAATACAATTGGAGCACTTTTTTCGCCGCTCGTCGGATTAGGAGGCAGCCATACCTATTTCCCAATGGCGCTGATGATCCTATTCTGTGATGTTGGCGCACTTGTCGTCTATGTTCTTTTTATCAGGAAGAAAGCGCTGAAAATTGTTAAATGAAAGAAGATTGATGAAATGAAATCATTTTTAATGGACTTATACCAAATCCGTCCGAGCCAGCTATACTTAGATCAGGATAAAATTGATCGTCTCAAAGGCGTATTTGATCCGCTCAATGTACGCTTCAATGCGCCGCTTCCGATTAAGAAAAACGGGGGAGAAGCGTTTCTGACCGACGGCCATACGCGTGCGTTTCTCTATAGTGAGGAAAAAATATCGGTGATCCCTGTCTATTGGGATACAGATGATCTTGATATGGATCTCTACCAGACTTGTCTGAACTGGTGCCGACATGAGCGCGTAATGTTTATTGATGATTTGAAAGAGCGCATACTTCCACATGATCAATTTTTGCAAAAGTGGATGGATCGCTGCGAAGAAGCAATAAAAAAAGACAAATAAGGTACAAAAAAAGAACGGATGGCTTAGATGAGCCATCCGTTCTTTTTCACGAAATTATTAAGCGTTTAAGGTGAATTCAGCATCGACACTAATCTTAATTTTGTTGCCGACAACGAGATTGCCGTTTGCAAGCGATTGGCTCCAAACCAGACCGTAATCGCGGCGGTCAATGGCGAAATTGAGACTTGCAGCATTGCGCTTCAGGCCGTATGGATCATCGATCGGCGCACCAATTTCTGCTTCAAAGGTTACCGGTTTCTTCGTTTCTTTAATGGTGAGGTTGCCTTCGATGGTATAATCTCCACCATCTGCTGATGTTATTTTAGTTGATTCGAATTTAATTTCAGGATATTTTTCAGCATCGAAGAAGTCAGCGCTCTTCAAGTGAGCGTCACGATCTTTAATACGTGTTTCAATGCTTGCGACATCAATTGAAACGGCAACTGCCGTAATCTTTCCGCTTTCATCAGTTGTTACAGTACCTGAAGTTGTTTTGAAACTGCCCTTCACATTAGAAAGTCCCATGTGTTTTACAGAGAAACCTGTTTCTGTGTGTGCTGAATCGATTGTCCATTTTGCCATTTTCATCCACTCCCAATAAATTTTTCATGTATTTTTGAAATCAGCGTGGCAGAGCCATTGCCGATTTATTACCGCTTTTTCTTATTCCTTTTCTAAACTATTGATGTAACAAAAATAGTTACATCTAGATGTCAAAAAATCAAGCTTTATCAAAAAGCTGATGTAGGATGCCGTCGATTGTCTCACTGGATAGTTTGCGCTCTAATGCATCCTGAGCAGCGCCAAACGCTTCGTCCAGTGCGCGCCGAATACCTTTGCCAACCGGACAATGGGGATTCGGATTGCCGTGGACTGCAAAGAGATTGTCTTTAGGCTCAACCGCATGGAATACGTCGAGCAGCGAAATGTCGGCAGGATCACGTGTTAATGAGGCGCCAGCCTTGCCGGCAGTAGTCTGAATCAGTTCAGCTTTTTTCAGCATACCGAGCAGCCTTCGGATGACGACCGGATTGGTGTTCACACTTGATGCGATATAGTCCGACGTTAAATCATCATGAGGCTTGGAGGCGATTAAAGCAAGAATATGAACAGCAACTGCAACTCGAGTATTAATCATTTCCCTCACCTCTTGTAACCATTATAATTACAACTATACATCCTGTCAACCAAATAATTAAAAAAGAACACTATTTTTTGTGACTTAGCTAACTTACTAAGCATTAGAAGAGTACTGCGCAACATCGTATCAATTGAAAAAACACTTATAATATGAGAAAAGCTGAACCGAAGAGAAGGAGTTAGACCGAACGCTTGAAAATCTAGATCGAATCCATGGAAAGTTAGGCCAAATTCATAAAAAGTTAGACTGAAAAGCGGAGGTTTGGCCGAACCAATAAAAAATTAGACCGAACGCTCGAAAAGTTAGGCAGAATCCATGGAAAAATGGACCGAATCTAGTGAGAGTTAGACCGAATCTCCCCGTATTGCGCGGTCTGTCCTTACTGTGCAATATTAGAATAAACCCCCTATCTGCGCTTCAGATAGGGGGTTTAGGTGAGATTATTTGTTCAGAGTATCGGTATGTCCGTCGGGGTAGCCGACGATGACTTTGTCTGTCATACCGAGGAAAAGGCCGTGTTCGACGACTCCGGTGAGATGATCCAGTTCATTCGCCAATTGTTCGGGATTGGAAATGGACTGCAAGTGAAGGTCAAGAATGTAATGATGCGCATCGGTCACGTAAGGTTGTCCGTCCGCGGCGCATCGAAGTTCGGGGCGGTACCCTTTTTCAGACAGATAGGCATTGACATGCTTCCATCCGAAGGGAACGACTTCAACCGGTAGAGGAAAGGCGCCGAGCTGTTCAACCTTTTTCGTATTGTCGACGATCCAAATGCGGCGCGTGGATGCTTTGGCGACCAGCTTTTCATAGAGCAAAGCGCCGCCTCCGCCTTTGATCCCGTTTAATTCTGAATCTACTTCATCGGCTCCGTCGACCGTTACATCGATTTTTGCGACGTCATTCAACGCACGCATCGGAATTTTCCATTCGCTGGCAAGGTCAATGGTTTTTTGAGATGTCGCGACCCCGGTCATCGTAAATCCATTTGCTACTTTTTCAGCCAGTGCTTCAAGAAAGTAATAAACAGTTGATCCAGTACCAAGGCCGATGGTCATTCCCTCTTTAATTTCATCAACAGCGCCTCTGCCTGCTGATTGTTTTCCGTTCATACTCATCCCTCGTTTTCTATTCGATTAAGGCTCTGATTAGTTGTCCATTGAATGGTAACGTTCTCATTGTATTATAGCGAAAGTGCCGAGCAGTGCCAATGGTTCCGTGAGAACTTGCACCTTGCCCGACACTTCATTTCCGTATTATTTTGCGACCTTCTGAAAACTTTTCCGCAGGTCGAGAGCAGCCTCGGGATGATCGGTAATAATGGCGTCAAGACCCATTTCAAAAGCAAGCTGCATATTTTTCGGCTGATTGACTGTCCACGCGCGCACCTTGAGTCCGTGCTCTTGGAGCTGTGCTGCTGTCTCAGAAAAAGCAGTCGGCTGCCAGAGATGCTGAGCGGTCGCGCCGACCTGTTGGGTGTAGCGCCACGGTTCGACCAAACGCTCCCATAAAAGAAGTGCGATGTCTGCAGTTGGATTAATTTTCTTCAATCGGATCAACGATTCATGATTGAAGGATGAGTAGACAACGGGAAGATGCGGCCGATAATGATCGACGAGCTGCGCTACCCGCGCTTCGATACCGGGATAAACGTTGCGGTCGGTTTTAAACTCTATATTCAGAACGCCGGGATAATCGGCTAGAAGTTCAAGCACTTGAATAAGCGTAGGTACACGTGTTCCTTTGAATTTTGGCGAAAACCAAGATCCTGCGTCAAATTGCTTTAATTCTTCTAGAGTGTATGATTTAATCTGGCCCTTGCCATTAGTCGTTCGATCAATCTTTTCATCGTGCATAACCACGACCTGCTGATCCTTTGTCAAATGAACATCAAGCTCAATGCCATCGCTTCCGACACGCATCGCTTCTTCAAACGAATCAAGCGTATTCTCAGGACAATTGCATTTACTGCCGCGATGGGCATATACTGCTGTTTTCATAGATATCCTCCCTCATCCATAAAAAGAAAAACGGATTAGCTCCTCACATCTAATCATCGAAGGCATACATCTAAACCTGACTGTCGATAACTTAGCCTTTACCTAAAGTTTACCATGCACCGAGATTCCATTCATTCGTTACTTTATGATTCACCTGCTAAAGTAATGATGGAGATTATGCGGCGTATAAACCCAATAGCTCTCCATGATGAAACGACATAGCCGCCTTAAGGTTGAACGGCTGAATAAAGACGAACGCTTCTAAGAACATTCTCCAAAATATTCATACCTGCATTTTCTCCGAGGCTCATAATTGACTCGGGATGAAACTGGACAGCCGTGATCGGCAGGCTTCGATGCTCCACAGCCATAATGACATGATCGTCAGATTCTGCTGTAGCATTGAGCTCTGGCGGCAGCTGGTCGACATAAAGCGAGTGGTAGCGTCCTGCTTTAAAATTCCGAGGAACATTGTGAAATAAAGGACTGTCCTTGTGATGAATCACTGATGATTTGCCGTGCGTGGGTATTGGCAGGATTCCGAGTGATCCGCCAAAGTAATTGACAATACCCTGAAGGCCGAGACAGATGCCGAATAGTGGGAGCTGATGCTCCAAACAAAGGTCAATCGTTTCCTGCATGTTGAACCGTTCCGGACGACCCGGCCCGGGAGAAAGGACGACAAGATCAATGGGCTCGGACCCCGCTCGGATCATTTGCCGGGCTGCCGGACTTCGGCGAACGGTCACGATTGCGCCAAGCGATTGAAAATAGCCGGAAAGGGTATGCACAAAGGAATCTTCATGATCAACAAAAAGAACATGGAGAGGGTGCTGGTCCTCTTTTCCCGCGACTTGCTTAACAACGGACTCCTCTTTGGACGAGGATGGACGAAGTGCCTCAATTAATGCACCGGCTTTAGTCAATGTCTCTCTTTCTTCACTTTCCGGATCGGAATCATAGAGCAGCGTTGCACCGACTCGTATCTGGGCTTCCCCGTGCTGCAGCCGCAGGCAGCGCAGCGTAAGGCCTGTGTTCATGTCACCATTGAAACCGATCCAGCCGACCGCGCCGCCATACCAGCCGCGCGCGGTTTTTTCATGCTGTTCAATCCAGCGCATTGCCTCAAGCTTTGGTGCTCCTGTGATGGTGACCGCCCACATATGGCTGATAAAAGCATCGATGGCATCACAATCTTCCTTCAGCTGTCCTTTAATATGATCTACCGTATGAAAGAGATGGGAATACGTTTCGATCTGCCGTCTCCCGACCACTTCAACAGAACCGGGGATACAAATCCTCGATTTATCATTCCGATCGACATCGGTACACATCGTGAGTTCCGATTCTTCTTTTTTAGAACCAAGCAAGGTCTTGATTTGTTCGGCGTCTTCGATGACAGAGCCTTTTCTGCGGATCGTCCCAGAGATCGGGCATGTCTCCACTGTCGCGCCATCGACACGTACGTACATTTCCGGAGAGCAACCAATCAGAAACTCTTCATTATTTAAATGGATGAGGAAACCATAGGGGCTTGGATTAATGCACTGCAGTCGCTGAAAAACATGTGAAGGCCGACTTGAACAGTGCTGAGTCAGAACACGGCTTGGCACGACTTCAAACAGGTCGCCTTTTTTAAATGCTGCTTTTGCTTTGCGTACAAGTGCGGCATAATCCCCTTTTTGATCAGCGACACCGGATGAAGCACTCGATTTTTTGTCGAACCGGGCAACTGCACCGAAATGCGGTTTGTTTTCGGTAGAAAGCTTTCCGTAAGCAAATTCATAGGTTAATTGATACGCGTTGTTTTTCTCCCGATCAACAACAATCAGCTCATCGGGAAGGTAAAGCTGCAGATCATTTTGTTCCGAATTTCGATCTTTATTCAGAGTGTAGTGCTCAAACTGGAGGACAAGATCGAAACCAAAAGCACCATAAAGGCCGAGAAAATCATCATCAATGTGAAAAAGTGTTTCAATTTCTCGAAGCAATGTGAACAGTGAAGAACGCTTTGTTCGATTCTCTTCTTGAATCAATGCTTCATCGGTCACACGGATGTTGCCGATCAGAGCAGATGAATGACGGGACGTTATTTCTAAATCAGGATGGGTTAAGCGATCAGTCAGAAAGGCAATCAGTACCTTCCCGCGTTCATTGAGTGCTTTAATTTGAAAGGAATGGTTCTTTGATGTCAGTTCAAGCGGCGGGTTCACAAACCCGATATCCCAGCGCGAATAACGGCCCGGAAAACGGTAGGTACTGGAGAACAGTGCGCCTTTGTGTTCATCAAGGCGTTCTGCAAGATTTAAAATAGCCGGTTCACCAGAGATCGGTACCTGGCTGCGGGTAATGATCATACCCTTGTCAGTGGTGTAAAGAGTGGATGCTTGTGATTTGTCAATTTGTGATAAGATACTCATCTTATCAACCTCCTGTATAAATAGATTTATACAGAAGAGCAACTCTGAATCAGAAAGAGACGTCGAATAAAAGCGGCCGTCTGCAAGTCACTAAAAAATGTACGATTCTGTTCTCAACTCTGCTCTTCTTTACTCTGCTTAACTGTGCTAAACTAAACTTCTTATATCATACATGGGAACTCGTTTCTATTCAACTGAGAACCGGTTGACGGTCTCATTATAATAAGATGTGACGAAGAACACAGAGAGGAAGAAAAAAGTGGCAGAACTTGTGCGGCGCTTTGCTGCCACACGATCTTGGCAGCGGTCGATCGGTATGATGCTCGTGCTCTGCGGTGCGACATTATGGGGTGTTTCTGGAAATGTTGCCCAGTATTTATTTGAAGCTCAGCACATCAATGCCGGGTGGCTGACTTCTGTTCGTATGCTGACGGCAGGCATACTGCTGCTCATCTTGACGCAATTTGGAAAAGAACGTCATCTGACCTGGTCTGTTTGGAAAAATGGAAAAACAGTGTCAGGTATGCTTATTTTTGGATTAATCGGGATGATTGGTGCTCAATATACGTATTTTGAAGCGATTGCCGCAGGTAATGCGGCTACGGCAACGCTGCTGCAGTATCTTAGTCCGGTCCTGATCATGCTCTACTTAATGATCCGTTGGCGCAAAAAACCGTCCGGAGTAGAATTAGCGGCAATTTTAATGGCATTGCTTGGTGTTTTTTTAATAGCGACAAAAGGGCATCCGGATCAGTTGTCGATTGCTCCGCTTGCCGTTTTTTGGGGACTGATGTCGGCACTGGGCGGTGCCATCTATGCGACACAGCCTGGAAAACTACTGAAACAATTCGGTCCCGGAGTTGTTGTCGGCTGGGGGATGGTCATTGGTGGAATCGCAATGAGCGTACTGTATCCACCTTGGCATTTCAACGGAAATCTTTCCGTTCAATTAATAATGGGCATTGCTTTTGTCATTCTTTTTGGCACACTGCTTGCATTTTACTTGTATTTGGCCAGCCTGAAGTATTTAAAACCAATAGAAACCAGTCTGCTTGGCTGCGCCGAACCGCTGTCTGCAGCCATTGTCAGTGTTGCTTGGATGCATGTTCCACTCACAGTGTTTGATTGGATGGGAGCGGCATGCATTATTGGTACAGTCGTCATGCTGTCACTGACACGAAAAAAGCTGCGGTAAACATGGAAATAAAGGGAAATGATGTCGCTTGCTGATTATTACCTGGGAAATGATGACGAATGATGCGCTTTTATTCTTAAACTGTTGATTTTTGTTTCATAAAATAATAAAGAGTAAAGATAAGATATTAATGGCGCTGCCTTTATTAAAAAATAATTCAACTTATAATAGATAAGAACTTCCAGTTTCTGCACCTGTTCAGTAGATGTCTAAGACGTATCATTACCAAATTTTTCTGTGTTGCTTCATTCAAAAATGAGGCATACAATCAATCTGCACAAATCGAAGGAGTATAACGCAATAGATCTTGTGGAAGATTGCCAAAAATCTATTCTCATTCACTTCAAAGAGTTAAGTAATACTGCATGAAGAAGGGGCACATTTATGTTAACGAAATTAAAACGGCTGCTGATCGGCAGGCCGCTTAAGTCAAATGAATCGCACAATCAAAAATTAAATAAATTCAAAGCCTTGGCTGTTCTGTCCTCTGATGCACTTTCTTCGGTTGCTTATGGACCTGAGCAGATCCTAATAGTTTTGATGGCAGCAGGAAGCAGTGCACTCTGGTTTTCCTTACCGATTTCTCTTGGCGTTCTCATTCTTTTAATTGCACTCGTTTTGTCGTATCGACAGATTATTTTTGCCTATCCGCAAGGCGGCGGAGCCTATATGGTTGCAAAAGAAAACCTTGGCACTAACTTTGGTCTTACTGCAGGAGGAGCACTGCTCGTTGACTATATTTTGACGGTAGCAGTTAGTGTTTCAGCAGGTACGGATGCGATTACTTCAGCATTTCCATCGCTCCATGAGCATGCCGTTTTGGTTGCTGTCATTATCGTCATTTTGATCACGATTCTGAATTTGCGCGGATTAACGGATTCGGCAACACTATTGTCTTATCCGGTTTATTTCTTTGTACTCATGATGCTGCTGGTCATTGGCGGCGGACTTTTTGCTGCATTGACCGGACATACTGTTCCCATGCATCAACATGCGGCATTGGGTACGCCGGTGATGGGAGTCAGCCTGTTTCTTTTGCTGCGTGCCTTCTCGTCAGGATGCTCTGCGCTGACTGGTGTCGAGGCAATTTCTAATGCTATTCCGAGCTTTAAGGATCCCGCACCCAAGAATGCTGCTCGGACGCTTCTCATGATGGGCGGCGTGCTTGCGGTACTTCTGGCCGGAATCGTTTATCTTTCCTATTGGTACGGCGTTCATCCGGAAAGTGATCAGACGGTGCTTTCTCAGCTGGCGGGCAACTTGTTCGGACGCAATATTTTTTATTACATTATTCAAGTGTCCACAGCATTAATCTTGATTCTCGCCGCGAATACCGGTTACTCAGCATTTCCGCTGCTCGCATTTAATTTAGCGAGGGATAAATATATGCCGAGACCGTTTAAGGTTAAGGGAGATCGATTGGGTTTCTCCAACGGTATTTTAACTTTAGGTGCTCTTTCGATTGTGCTCATTATTATTTTTAATGGAAGAACGGAAAATCTGATTCCACTCTATGCAGTTGGTGTTTTCATTCCGTTTTCACTCTCACAGACGGGTATGATTGTCCACTGGCTTAAGAAACGTCCAAAGGGCTGGCAGGGCAAGCTGATGATCAATTTGCTCGGAGCGTTAATTTGTTACCTGATTCTTGCCATTTTCTTTTTGACGAAATTTCCGCAAATCTGGCCGGTACTGATTTTTGTGCCGATTGTGGTTGCTGTTTTTCATAAAATCCATGAACATTATATGCTTGTTGCCGAACAGCTGCGGGTTGATTTTTCCGAACCTGTGCCAATCGTTCATGCGTCCGATAATATAATTGTTGTGCCGGTCGCCGGAATCACAAAAGTCGTTGAGCAATCATTGACGTACGCTAAATCACTATCCGGTAATGTCATTGCCGTATTTGTCGGCGACAGTCCGGAAGCGATCAATAAAATGAATCGGGAATGGAATGAATGGAATCCGGGTGTCAGACTGATTGCGCTTCATTCGCCCTATCGAAGCATTGTCAGTCCGCTTGATAAATTTATCACCACCGTAAAATACAGAGCAGATAAGCAGGGAGCAACAGTAACCGTGGTATTCCCGCAGTTCTACACAAAAGAATGGTGGCAGAGCCTGCTGCATAACCAATCCGGTGTTCTGATCAAGGCGAGTCTGATCCGTCACAAAGATGTTGTTATTGCAACGGTTCCCTATCATTTTAAAAAATAAATCATTGATTTCCTTGGCGCGGCAGCAAACCGCGTCAATTTTTTAATTAAATGTGTTCATCAATCAGCGTGATAGAATATTGCTATACTAAGCTTTTAAAGAGGAGGAAGAAAATGAGGTCAAGCCTAGCATTAAGCGGAAGAAACCTAGTTTTTATCATGATTTGCAGCGCCGGAGGCTTGATGCTTACTTTGGCAGGACTTTCAATCGGATGGATGATTGGAACCTTGATCATGGCAGGCGCGCTTTCACTGTTGAATCCAAGGTGGATCAGGCGGCTTTGTACTGAAAAAGGGATGGAGAGTTATTGGTTGAAGGCCGGCCAGCTCCTGCTTGGTGTGCAGATCGGAATGCAAGTCAATGGATCAATCCTGGATGCATTGCGCCATGGATGGCTGCCGATTATCATCATGATCTTAACCTCCATTGCTTTATCTCTTGCAAGCGGATTTACTTTATTTCATTTCAGTAAGACGGATCTCAGTACAAGTCTCTATGGAACAACACCCGGAGGATTGTCTTCGATGGTGGGCATTGCGGCAGACAGCGGGGCGAACATGGCAGTTGTCAGCATTATCCAGACAATGAGGGTGATCCTAGTTGAAAGCACAGTGCCAGTCCTTGTATCCATTTGGAATGCACCGGTTCAAGCAAAGCCGGCGGCTGCTGAAGTTGTGAAAACGCTGAATCCGGCAACCGCTGCAGGACTCTTTCTGCTCATCATAATCGCTGTAATAAGTGCTTGGTTGGGGAAAAAAATAAAAATGCCCGCCCCTTGGCTGCTCGGAAGCATGATCGGTGCCGGTGCAGCGCAGATCGTGTTTGGCGTGGCAACAGCGAATACTTTGCCCGTGTGGCAGCCGCATCTTCTTGTGATCGTGGCTCAAATCACGATTGGTGCATGTGTCGGCGCACGGCTGAAGCGAAGTATGTTTTTGGACGTTGCTCGGATTGCTTTTGTGGGACTTATGGGCTCAATCGGACTGACGGCAGCCATGTTCCTCTGCGCTTTGCTCGTGTCGGGTCTAACCGGAATTGACCCGGTTACATCGATTCTGGCCTTTGCACCGGGCGGCATTGACGTAATGGCGGTAACATCGGAGGCACTCCATGCCAATTCTACTTTTGTGGTTGCAGTGCAGGTATTGAGAGTGCTTGCCATCTGTACACTTCTTCCGCCGTTTTTCAATTTGTTGAACCGTCACCGCGCACAAACAGAGCTGTCATCAAAAGCCTCATCAGAATGAAGCTGCTTTTTCCATATGAGACACCAATAGGGCTGCCGAAACCAAAAGGAACTGCTCAAGCTAGGTCTGCCCTCAGTTGCACGTATGGTGCAAAACGCCGAATCGAATTTGAAGACTTTACTTAATTCCGAGCCGCTTGAATCGAATAGGTTCTTCAGGACACCTTTCTTTACAGGTGATAATTTTTATCGTTTTTTCTTGCCGGGTACGGCGAGTATGTGTCAAGCTTTTCTCGGAACTCTTTGCTAGAGAAGAACTTCTTAATCTTTAATTTGTACCCCTTAGGTGTTAAACCACACTTCTTCAGGCAAGCGTAAGCACTCTGTTCAGTTTTCCTACTGCACTCGAGGAGGAAGCGTTTATTCCGATTCGACCATGATGTGCACCGATAGAAGGAACCGTCGGTTCCTTCAACAAGGATGCAATACGTATTGTTTTCTTCGTTAGGCGTTCGATGCGTTTGGATGGGAGGAACGAAGAAAGATACGCTGCTCTTAGCGTCCCATTACGTATCCCTTGAATAACTTTAACCATGCCTTCTTCCGACTCACCCCAATGCATGCCACGCTTTTTCATGCGGAACGTCAAATGCCTTTGATTCGATTCCATCGCACCCAATCTCCCGGCATTTTCGGGAAGATTTTCTTTCGCCATACTCTCTCGCCAATCAAACAAACGATCCCAGTGTTCCATGAGATAGTGCTTGACCTTTTCAACCTGCTCAATGCGCCCACCCTCGTCTTGATTACTTTCAAACGTATCCAGCAACAGGATGACCTCTGCACGATCTTTTCTTTGAATCGCCTTTTGTATACGCGTGATCCAAGACTTATCACCATGTAGAGAACGAGTTAGGGATTGAGCGACATGAAACGCATCCAGTTGAACCCAAATGCGCTTGTGTGACCCACAAAAGGCATCTTTAAAATGCGTTTCGTCATAACCTACGCCTCCGTCGCTATTAGCGACAATTTGTGTCTGCCATAAGCGATAACGCTGTTCGACTACGGCTTCAACCTGTTCCCAGAAGGTATCGAGTCCCTTGCTTGTCATAACCGCGTAGGGCTCTTTCAGAAGCCGTCTTTTTCCGTTCTTCACCCAACCCTCATACAAAATAAAATGCTTGATTTCAATGTGTTGCCGTTTCTTCAATCCACGGACAAAGGTTCCATCAGCCTCCGCAAAGAGAAAATTCGGTTGTCGTGTT
The DNA here is from genome assembly GCF_024385605.1 of Sporolactobacillus sp. STSJ-5. Classification (GTDB taxonomy): domain Bacteria; phylum Bacillota; class Bacilli; order Bacillales; family Sporolactobacillaceae; genus Sporolactobacillus. The sequence goes on from NZ_JANFOJ010000016.1 coordinate 29,077, forward strand.
CCATCCAACTCTCCATTGGCTGCTTGGATCACGCGCTCTTGATCCTGCTTTTCTTGAGCTTCGCCGACTGCTCGAACACAGTGCATGACCGTGGTGTGACTCATTTGAACCTGAGTCCAAGTGGCTAAGGTTTTCACGACCTCCCGGCAAGTCATACGGCTCGCTAAGGTCGCTGTTTCATATTCAACATTTGGCGAATAACGCATGTGTTTTCTCAATTTAAGCAGGTGATCCAATGGATAACAGGCATGTCCTTCCGGGTTAATCATACGCGTATGAGAGAAAGTCACCGGTCCAAATAAGAATTGGAGAACACGCTGGTCCTTATGACTATCTACTTTCCAGCCCTCCGCCTGTTTTTCACGGGTAATCGCTTGGTCAAGCAAAGAAAACACTTGTTCAACGCTATGCCTCATGAACTGATACATATAGGCAGTAGCCTCTTCCTCAAATGCCAACAAGCTCGTTTGATTCTTCCAAATTCCTAATAAATCCTCTATACTATCCATTGAGAAGGCCTCTATTCCTGATGTATTCCGTGGTGGGTATACATTTAGAATAAGGAGCCTTCTCCTTTTCGTCCAGTCAAAAAGGGGATACCAAAAGCATAATTCGAGCAGAAAGAGCTGCATGCTGCTCCATCCTCAAGCACTCACATCAAATTTATCCCCCCGAGAAACATTTTACACATAGGTACGGCGATAAGGGCATAAGATTCGGTTGGACGATCAGGTTAGCGCTCAATCTGAGAAATAAACGGAAAAATTTCGCTTAATTAGAAAACAAATGAAAAAAATGCTGAAATAGACGGAGAAATTCCGCTTATCGAATCGAAAAACGTGAAAATGGTGGCTTTTTTCTGTGCATAAGCGGAAAAATTACCCTTATAAACCGGGAAAACCATCGCCATGATGCAAATAACCGGAAAATTTCCGCTTATTTTTACGTTACTTAATTTAGGACTATGTCGGTTCAAACACAAGGTTGATGACTCAAAATGGCATTTGGAGTAAAGGAGCGTTCGCTAACGATAGAAGAACTTTCGCGCTAACAGCAAAGGAACTTTCGTATGTAAGGAACTTTCGCTAAATACGCATACGTCCTGTATGCAACGCGAAAGCCACCGCATCCTGCGGAAGTAAAGACCGGGCGCTTTTTGCCCGGCTTTTCTATCCTTAAGCAAATTTTAAGAATCCCCCCTTAAACTGAAGTCCATAACAAAACATCTGAAGTAGCGAAGGGGTTTGGATAATGAAGAAGATCTGGATTTTGATCATTGTTGTAGTACTTGCTATTGGAGGGGGAGGTGCATTCTGGTATTTTACAAGGGACAAGTCTTCGGATAATCAAACCATGATTCCGACAACCACCGTTCAAAAAGGAACGATTTCCACAGACGTGAGCGGATCAGGAACGCTAACAACAACCGTTGATAAGGATGTGACGATTGACGCGGATGACGCATCGAAAACGGTTTACAGCGTTTCCGTTGCAAAAAATGATAAAGTGGAGAAAGGTGATAAGCTTCTTACCTTTACAGACGGCACGACGCTTACAGCTCCTAAGTCGGGTACCTTAACAAGTTTTACGGTGTATAAAGGCGATCGCGTAAATAACGGACAGACGGTCGCTCATTTAAAGAGCTATGATGATCTGAGCACGGTGCTTTCTATTGACGAATTGGACATTCCGAAGATTAAAACCGGACAATCCGTTTCCGTTGTCGTTGCTGCTTATCCGAAAAAAACGTTCAGTGGGAAAGTGACGTCAATTGCTAAGGAAGGCAGTGATACAAACGGAACCTCTTCTTTTGATGTAACGGTGCATTTATCCAAATCAACCGGACTTAAACCAGGCATGACAACGACGGCGAATATCGTCCTTGAAAAGAAAACGAATGTTCTATACTTGCCATCGGGTGCTGTACATCAAAGCGGTGACGGCTATTATGTATATTTGTCTTCCTCAAATTCAAATAGCAGCGGCGAGGAAGCATCGGGCCGATTCAGCAATGTGGAAACAACAAGAGGCAAGCAGCAAACGGTGACTGTCGGTATTCATAATGATCAGTATATTGAAATTAAATCCGGGCTTCAGGAAGGACAAACTGTCCAATTAAATGCGATCACCAAATCATCCGGAACCTCTTCATCATCAAGTAGTCAAAGTAGTCAAAGTAGTCAAACTCAAATGATGCCTTCTATGAATGGCGGCGGCTTCGGAGGCGGACAAGGCAGTGGCAGCTTTGGCGGAAATCGTGGTGGAAACGGTGGTGGAACGCAGCCATGAGTGAAGTCATGATCTCGATGAGCAAGATTGAGAAGACCTATAAATTAGGCGACAATATCGTTCATGCTCTGGATCATATCGATCTTACTATTGAAGAAGGTGCCTTTGTTTCCATTGTCGGACCTTCCGGATCGGGTAAATCCACACTCATGAATATGATGGGCTGTCTCGACAAACCAGATGCAGGCGAATACACTCTGGGCGGCAGTCACATTGATCGCCTCAAGGATCGCGATTTAGCAGAAATCAGGAATCGAAAAATCGGCTTTATTTTTCAGAACTTCAATCTTCTTGGAAAATTGACTGCTGTTGAAAATGTGGAAATGCCTTTGCTCTATCGCGGCGTTAAGGCAAAAATTAGACGAACCCGCGCCTTGGAATGCTTGAAACTGGTCGGGCTTGAAGATCGCGCAACGCATCTTCCCAACCAGCTTTCAGGCGGTCAGCAGCAACGTGTGGCCATTGCACGCGCACTCGCCGGTGAACCGCAAATTTTACTTGCTGACGAACCGACGGGGGCTCTGGACAGCAAGACCAGTGAAGATATTATGAAGCTGTTGACCACTCTGAATAATAGCGGACGCACAATTGTGCTGATCACCCATGATTTGAATGTGGCAAGAAAAGCAAAACGAACAGTCAGCATCCGTGACGGCAGGCTTCAGGAAGGTGAGCATATCTGATGAATCTTTTTACTTCGATAAAAATGGCTGCTCGCAATATCCAGGGAAATAAAATGCGTTCTTTTTTGACCATGCTTGGTATTATTATCGGCGTTTCCTCGGTTATCGCTTTACTAGCCATAGGACAGGGTTCCAGCAAGTCGGTTGCCGACAGTGTCAATAGTCTTGGAACTAATCTTATTACGGTGAACATTACGAATACGGATACCCATTTTACAATGGATAATTTGAAAGAAGTCAAGCAGGCTACCGGCGTGAAATCGGTGGCACCGGTACTAAGCGGGAGAAGTACGCTGCGCAACGGCAGCACAACATCCCAGGTCAGTGTGACCGGGACAACCTCCAGCTATTTATCGATCCGACAGCTTACCGTCAAACAGGGACGATTTGTTTCCTCATTGGATAATAAATTCCGTCAGAAGGTTGTCGTTCTGGGCAGCGATCTGGCGACGACCCTTTTTGAAAATGAATCGCCGATTGATAAAAAAGTGTTGATTGACGGTGAAAGCTATCTAGTTGTCGGTGTCCTGAACAGCAAAGGCGGATCAATGGGATCGAGCAGTGATGACGCGGCTTTTCTCCCATTCTCGACTGCGCAGCGGCTGATCGGTACGACTTATATTACACAGTTTTATGCACAAGCTGAGAGTCAGGATTCTGTAAATTGGGCAATGGCGGGCATTTCTCGCGTGTTGAGCCAAACATACAGCGATTCAGATGATTACAGTGTTGTCAATCAGCAAGATGTTATGGAAGCGATGAGCTCGGTCTCAAGTACGATGACGATGCTGCTTGCCGGAATCGCAGGTATCTCACTGCTTGTCGGCGGCATCGGCATCATGAATATCATGCTCGTATCGGTTACGGAACGCACACGGGAGATCGGCATACGCAAAGCGATCGGAGCGAAAAGAAAAGATATTATGCTTCAGTTCCTGATTGAAGCAGCCGTCCTCAGTATGCTCGGCGGACTTTGCGGTGTCGGCATCGGCGTTCTGGCTGCGAAGATTTATGCGCTGGCTGTAGGAGGAACCATTGTCTATTCACTGCCAATTATGGCAGCCGCATTCCTGTTCTCGGCAGTTGTCGGCATTGTGTTTGGCGTATTTCCGGCATATAAAGCGTCAAAGCTTAATCCGATTGAGGCCCTTCGTATGGAGTGAGCCATTTTCAATAAAGGTTTGTTATGTTGTACAATAAGTGCAGGAATGAGAAATGTGAGGTGTTGACGATGCGACTGCTGGTTGTTGAGGATAATCACTATCTGCTTCAAGAAATTGTCCGCCTGCTTGAGGAGGAGTATACGGTCGACTCGGCAGAGGACGGCGACGATGCACTGTATCTAGCGGAGCAGAATATATATGACGCGATTGTTCTTGATGTGATGCTTCCTGGGATGAATGGTTTTGAGGTCACTGAGCGGATTCGAAAAAAAGGAGTAGCGACGCCGATTATTTTTCTTACGGCGCGCGATGCCGTCGATGACCGTGTGAAGGGGCTGAACTTGGGCGGCGATGATTATATGATTAAGCCATTTCAGAACCAGGAACTAAAGGCACGGGTGGCCGCAGTCTTGCGCCGCAGTTCGCCGATGGCACTTGACCATATCCTTCGCTATAAGGGCATTGAGATTGACAACAAACGCAAACAAATTAAAGTCGATGGAGAAATTCTTTCGTTTACGACAAAACAATATGATTTACTTGAATATCTGGTACAGAACGAAGATCAAATATTGACCCGGGAGCAGATTTTCGACCGAATCTGGGGCTTTGATTCCGACACAACGGTTGGCATTGTTGAAGTTTATATCCATCAACTGCGAAAAAAATTGAAAAAGTATGCGTATGACGCCGATATCCAAACCGTTCGAGGCATCGGCTATATGTTGACGGATAAGTGATCGCGTATGACACTTTTTCGGAAGACACTTATCAGATTAACGATTTTGAATTCGGCTTTGCTGATTCTGCTGCTCAGCTTATTAGGTGGCACGATTTATTTCTATGAGCAAGGCGTGACCTTTCGGGATAGTAATAAAATTTTGAGGGGTGCGGCATCGGGAGAAGTAAAGCCGTTTAACAGTCCCGCGCTGGGTCAAGGCCAGGGAGCAATAGATCGGCCTCAGCGCAATAACCAACGACTGATCTGGGTTGCCACGAACAGCAGCAATGCACAAATTAGTTCAAACATGGATACTTATCTGGGAGATGAAGGGGCAAAAACGTTTTTTAAACCTTTTTTAAATGTAACTCCGGGCGATATCATTGAAAAAAAAGCTAATGGCGCCTATTATCATCTGCTGGCCCAAAAAGGCAAACTAGAAAATGGGAAAGCAGTAAAGATTATTTTTGGCGTTGATGTGACTCCGGAAAAAAATCTTTTAAACACGCTAAGTATGATCATTGTTTATGGGCTTATTGGCGGAGCAATTGTCTCTGTTATTGTCGGCTATTTCCTTGCGAGGTATGCGCTTCGTCCGGTAGAAAAGGCGTGGGATCGGCAAAATCGTTTTGTAGCCGATGCTTCTCATGAACTGCGCACACCGCTGTCGATCATCCAGTTGAAAATTGAAGGCTTGCTCAGGCAGCCGCGCCAAAAGGTTCAGGAGGTCGGCGAGGATATTGCGGTCATGCTTGATGAGACGCGCAGGCTGTCCAAACTTGTCGGAAATCTGCTGACCTTGGCGCGTTCGGACGCGAACAGGCTCGAAGTGAGTCTGGCTCCGCTTGACTTGAGCGCGGTCTTGAAAAAAGTAACCGAACCCTTCTCGGAAATGGCAGAGTTCGAAGAGAAATCCTTCAGACTTGACGGAGCAGGCGATCCCATTTACATTAATGGTGATGAACAACGTGTGCATCAGCTGCTCGTCATCCTTTTGGATAACGCGATGAAATTTACGCCAAAGGGTGGAAAGATTGCGGTTAACTGCACGAGAGAAAACAAGTATGCCCGGCTGACCGTATCCGACAGCGGATGCGGAATATCAGAACAAGATGCCAAACACATTTTCGATCGGTTCTATCAAGTGGACAGCGCGCGTACCGGTCAAAAAGGTACCGGTCTCGGTCTATCGATTGCCGAATGGATCGTGGCAAAGCATCGCGGGAAGATTGATGTAGAAAGCGAGCTCGGTAAGGGGACGACATTCAATGTGCGGCTTCCCTTGGTGAAAAATGAGCCGGAGCAGCAAGAGGGAGAAAAAGCAGATGACAGTAAATCTTGATACGGCGACCTTTGCCGGAGGATGCTTTTGGTGCATGGTTAAGCCGTTCGATACATTGCCGGGAATTGAAAAAGTCGTTTCCGGCTATACAGGCGGTACGGTTGAAAATCCGTCCTATGAGCAGGTGAAAACTGGAACAACCGGCCATATGGAAGCCATTCAGATACTTTTTGATCCTGAATTGTTTCCGTACGAAAAGCTTCTCGAATTATATTGGACTCAGGTCGATCCGACCGATGACGGCGGGCAGTTTTTTGATCGCGGCGACAACTATCGGACCGCGATTTTCTATCACAATGAGGCGCAAAAGAAGGCGGCAGAGCAATCCAAAGCAGATTTAGCCGTGAGCGGACGTTTTATCAAACCGATCGTGACTCGAATTCTTCCTGCGGCACCGTTTTATCCAGCGGAAGAGGAGCACCAGAAGTTCTACCAAAAGCACCCGGACCGTTACAAGGCTGAACGTGTGGAATCCGGCCGCGATGCGTTTATTCATGAAACATGGGAAAAACGTTAATTACGAACAATTATATAAAATGAAAGAAACCTTCCATGTCTTAATGACAGGAAGGTTTTTTACTGCAATTGCATTTAATTTAATTAATGTGAAGCGCATTTTCTTTCTCAAGCAGTTGTTTCACCAATTTTTTAATTATAGTGGCTGATTTAACACGTAAAGACAGGTCATCCGATATATGAATGGCATAGGCGCCATTGCCTATTGCTGCTTTAAGCTGATCAATCGTCGTGCAGTCATCGCGTAATGTGTTGATCACCGTTCCGTATTGCATGAATTGGTGAGTGTCGCTGCCCCCGGTTACGGGCAGACCAAGTGAACGCGCGAACGGATAAACTTTATTTTGGTTCTCTTCGATGCCCAGCGTATACAGATCTTTTCCATTCAGATCCAGAGCGTCGAGCCGCTTGAGCTGCTGCGGTGCATGCTGAGTCAGAGGGGTCGCCGGGCGAAACGGATGCCCACCGATTTTCAGTACGTTATACTGTTCAGCTAGATCCATCAGCTCACTGAATGGCAGGAACTTGTCCTTGCTTAAATGATGCTTCAGCGTTTGAAACATGGAACGAAGGTTTTCGCGGCGGCTGATTAAGAGGATATGGCCGACTTCGCGAACATCCACTTCCATCCCCGGGAAAATCTTCAGACCGTCCGCGTCATAATAATCTTGAACGTAATCATAGTTTTCGTCCAGGTAGTTGTAGACCGTCTCAAGACTGGATGTATTGAAGTGCTCGGTTAGTGCGATGGCGTCAAGCCCGGCAAGCTTTGCCTCATGAATCATTTCTTTAAAATAGTCCGGGGAAAAATCGGACTTCTTTGCAACTTTAACATGGGTATGAAAATCAATATTCACGTACTCGGCCTCCTAAAATTGAACATAATGACTTGAAATGAAGATCGACATTAAATACAGAACAGAAATTAGCAAAAAGAAATAATCGTTTTTACCGATCCTCAATTTTGCCAGCTTAAGTTTTTTCACTGCTGGATTTCTAAATGCATATTGACCGCCCTTGGTTTCCAGTGCTTCAACGGTTGTCCGCGCACGCTTGGCCATGCTGAGCAGCAGTGGATAGAAGGACTTGACCGCCAGTTTAATAAAATAGATCACTGTTCGAAAGTAGAAAAGTCCATGTTTTTCGGGACTTTTTCCACGCAGGCGATAGGACATGAAAATGTGATTATATTCTTCAAACAAGGTCGGCAGCATTCGGTAGCCGTAGGAGATACTGAACGATACCTGACCCGGTACGCCGATGCGAAGCAGGCCCTCACCTAATCGCTCAGGACTCATCGAACAGAATGCGGTGATACTGGCGAGTGAAATGACTGATAGTTTCATGGTCAACGTGAGGAGTGGGACAATAATCCCCAAGTTGCCTCCGAAAAAAAACGATGCAATAAGCAGGTAGCCGCTTTCGCCAAGTAATCCCATGATTAAGATGAAAATAATGAGCCGACTGACTTTAGTCATAATCGTTGTGCCAATCACAAAGACCAGCATGCCGGCGAGTATCATTTTGCTATAGATGAACCACGGAGCGATCCCAAAAAAGGTGTACCAAAGGAACAAGGTCCGCGGATCCAGCTTTGCGATCAGCGTTCGGTCATTGCCATAGGCTGTATTCAGCAACTCAATCTTAATCTGTTCGAAGCTTAATTTATCTGCGAAGCTTTTTGCAGCGGCCATTCTTCTGGCACCTCCTTAAATCGATTGATAAAGGAATCAACCGAATAGTCAACCGGATCGACGTTCAATGCGAGACTGAGCGTAACGATTTGCGGGGGGACAAGTCCGGCTTTATCCATCAGCGCCGGGTTTGAAAAGAGTTCCTCTTTGCCGCCGTCAAAAATGATCTGCCCATGATGGAGCACAATAACGCGCGTCGCCCATTCGCTGACAAGCTGCATGTCATGGGTGGCGATCATGACAAGATCGATCTGTTCCTTTAATTTCAAGATGAATTGTGTCAGGTGCTTTCGTGTTGCCATATCAAGGCTGGCAGTCGGTTCATCAAGCAGAATGACCGACGGATTCATGGCGGCACCGATTGCAAGTGATGCCCGGCGCTGTTGTCCGCCACTCATCAGACGGCTGTCTTTGTCCTGCAGGTCGACTAAATCGAACTGCTCCAAAATCTCATCAATTTTGTTTTCATAGTCCTTGATTTTTCTCGCCTTTGGGAAAAAGGCAACGTCTTTTTTTACTGAATCGTCAATGAACATCTGCTCAGGATTCTGATAGATATAGGCGACGTGATCCGCCATTTTTTCCGGTGTGCATGAAGCGACGGATTGCGAGCGGACGGTGAGCGTACCGCTTTCCGGTTTTTTGACGCCGGTGATCAGCCGGAGCAAGGTTGACTTGCCCGCACCGTTGTTGCCGACAATGGCGACCTGTTCGCCTTTGAATAGTGAAAGATTAATATTCTTTAAAACCTGCGCTTGTTTCTTATTCATCGATTTATAAGAAAAGCCGACCTGATCAAATCGGATGACCGGCTCTTCCTGAGCCTGTACGGGCTCAGGCTTTGTGACAGATGGCGTGCTTCGCGGAATCATTTCTTTGAAAAAAGCAACCGCTTCGTTTAAGGTGATCGGCACGTGATCGGCACCGAGCCGGCTGGCAGCCTGGGCTGCCTGAGGCGGGTAAATGTTCAATTCTGTTAATAGATCGACTTCAGACAGCGCTTGACGCATCGGCCGTTTCCAAATGACTGATCCCTTATTCAGCAGAAGAACCGTATCGCAGTATTCAGCGATAAATTCGGTATGGTGTTCAATCGATATGATTGTTTTTCCATACTGTTTATTCAACTTTTTCAAAACCTCATAGATCTCTTTGGCATGATAAGGGTCCAGTTGCGCCGTTGGCTCATCGATGACAATGATGTCTGGATTCATTGCCAGACAGCCGGCGAGTGCGAGCAAATGCTTTTGTCCGCCGCTCAGTTGCCAAACAAATTCATCCGCCAAATGGGCGAGCCCGACGAGTTCCAGTGCCCGGCGACCACGCTGCAAGTAATCCTCCATGCCGAAATTAAGCGGAGCGAACGAGGCATCTTCCAAAACACGCGCCTGAACAAGCTGATTTTCAAAGTCCTGGAATACATAGCCGACATGGCAGGATAGATCGGCGACGCTGCTGTTGAGTATATTCAATCCGTTTACAGTTACGGAGCCCTCAAAATCTCCGGTGTAAAAATGGGGAATCAACCCGTTAAAGAGCTTGCACAGGGTTGATTTTCCACTTCCGTTGCTGCCGATTACCGCAAGAAACTCGCCTTTTTCAACGGATAAGTTCATTTTTTTTAAAACCGGATGTTCGGCGCCTGGGTATTGAAAGGTCACGTTCTCCACATGAATGAGTTCATTCATTGGCCATACTGCGCTTCGCTTTGTTTTTTCCTGTAACAAGTACAATGATGGTGATCAGGGCAACGACAGCGGCTGCGGCCAGACTGATCCAAATTGCCGTGTCTCCAAATTCTGCTTCCCATTCAAAGATATCAATCCCGGCTTCAGACAGGAACTCGCATCCCATCGCGACAGCCGAAAGCAGGACACCGATGATGATGAAACGTGGTTTAAGGATGCCGCTGATCGGATATTTGGTCTTGTTATCGCGCGGCTTCATGCCGAGCAGCGGTTCGATTTTTCCATACAAACGCGGAACAAGGTAGAGCGTTGGTAGGAGGGCAAATAGGATCCCTGAGAACAGCACGTCATTCAGAAAGGAGAAGCCTTCGATGGCAACCACACTTTGAGGAAGACCGGAAACAGCTTCAAAGTCATCCACACCGATCCAGACCTTGGTGATATCTGAGATCATATTGAGAAATTGATGAATGATCACACCGGTCATTGCGGCGATACCGACCTGAACCTTGTTTTTAGGGTTATTGACGATAATTCCGGCAACATACATTGCCAAGGTGAAGATGACCAGTTTCTCTATTTCTCCGAAACCGCTGAACTGACCGAGCATCACTTCGCCGAAAATAACTTCACCGATAGATGCGCCGATTGCGGCATAGAAAGGATGGAACAGGATGCACAGCGTCAAAGGAATAAACGCGAAGTACTCAATTGAGAAATTAACGGGTCCGATATTTACTTCCGGTACAAGTTCGGTAATCATGTTGGATAATCCGTATAAAGACATCGACAAGATAAAGACCATCATTTTCTGGGGCTGGGTCAGCGTGTAGCGTTCTTTGATTTGCGTCATTGGTGTCCCTCCTGAATTTTAACTTCTCTTGTAGTATAGAAAATCACTGTTAATGAACCGTGGGAATCATGTGAATCTAATGTAAATAAATTATTATTTTCTATAATAATGTAATTTTATTTTCATAGAACTGCGAAATCAGCGATGCCAATGCTATGATGAAAGCAAAAAAAGGTGATCTCATGAGTCGCAGTCCCATTAATATCAGCCTGCTTTCGCCGACACATCTGAAAATTGCACAATGGCTGCAGCACAATGAATCGGCAGTCATGCTGCTGACTGAAAAAGAGATTTCACAAGAAGCAGGTGTCAGCATCGCATCGGTTTCTCGATTTTGGATGATGATCGGGTTTAAAAATTTGAAAGACTACAAGCGGAAATTAAGAGAAGATCTTGAAATTACTCCGGCAAAAAAAATGATGAACACCATTGGCGATTTTGAACATACCAAATTGCAGATTCATCATTTGAATAAGAGCGTCCAGCTCCTGCAAGTGACGTTGAATCACTTCAACAAGGCTTATTTCGAGCGTGCGGTTGCTTTGATTCAGGAAGCAAAGAAGCTCTACATTTACGCTCCGGGACCATCGATCGGCCTTGCGGAACTGCTGAATTACCGACTGGCCCGGTTTGGCGTAACAGTTGTTATCCTGCGCAAATGGGGGAGCGAGCTGCTCGAGGATTTGGTCCATATTGACAAAAATTGCGTCGTGCTGATTTTTGCTTTTTCGCGAATATTAAAGGAAGGAGACGTGCTGCTGGATTATGGCGCGTCGGCAGGCTATCGGACGATTGTCATCACCGATCAGCCGGTGCTTCGGACGCACCACGCCTTCGATGCTCTTTTATTTGCGAGTCGCGGAGAACAGGATGAATTTCACTCCATGATTGCAGCGACTTACCTGGTTGAGAATCTGATCTTGTCGCTCAGTGAGAGACAGCAAGACAAAAATATGCAGAGATTGGATCAATTGAGTGCTTTGAGAAAAAAGTATAAGGATGATCTGCCGAGATAAAAGTGACTGGACGCTGCAGCGTTTTCGTTCAATCAGCTGGGAAATGAAAGCTCAGGTCAGGATTGAACAGCTGCTTTTCGGTGCGAATAAGGCCTTGAAAAATTGGGCGCACTAGTGTACACTAATCAACAACTGAATGAGACATTTTGATTCTTATCAAGAGAAGCCGAGGGACTGGCCCGATGACGCTTCAGCAACCGTCGCTGATTTACGAATGGCGACAAGGTGCTAATTCCAGCAGGCTGCGAGCGGCCTGAGGGATAAGAAGATACCGGCAAACCAAGCCTTCTTCTTATTGCGAAGAAGGCTTTTTATTTTACCATTTTTTGAAGTGTATAAGCGCCTCACAATCCATCTGGTGAACTTAAATGTATTTGTTTTGAAGGGAGAATGGCGACATGGCATCGTATAAGACAGAAACAAAATTAACACAAATCGGGAATGGTTTTGATGAATTGGGTGCAGTCAACGCCCCAATCTATCTATCTACCGCCTATAAACATGAGGGAATCGGCATCTCAAAAGGCTATGACTATACGCGCACGGGCAATCCGACACGATCTATTTTGGAGAAGGCAATTGCCGATATAGAAGGCGGTCAGGAGGGCTTTGCCTGCAGCTCAGGAATGAGCGCTATTCAGCTCGCTTTTTCATTATTCAGCTCGGGGGATCATATTATTGCTTCAAGAGATCTCTATGGCGGTACCTTCCGCTTTTTTGAGATTCTGAGTAAGCAGTACCATCTCTCATTCTCTTATTGGGACGGCGAAAATCTGGGTGAATTAGCTGATCTTGTCTGTCCGGAGACAAAAGCAATTTTCATTGAAACACCAACCAATCCGTTGATGCACGAGGTTGATCTATCGGCAATCGCAAAGATTACGAAAAAAAATGAATTGCTGCTTATCGTTGACAATACATTTTACACACCGATTCTGCAACGCCCGATTGAACAGGGAGCCGACATTGTCGTGCACAGTGCAACAAAATATTTGGCCGGACATAATGATGTGCTTGCAGGTCTTGTGATCTCAAATCGAACAAAAGTCACTGAGAAACTGCGACTCTATCATAATTCATGTGGCGTGGTTCTTGATCCGTTTGATTCGTGGCTTCTGATACGTGGCTTGAAAACGCTCGCCCTGCGTATGCGCCAGCATCAGGAGAACGCACGCAAGATTGTTGCCTATCTCGAGAAGCAGTCGCTTGTGACCAAGGTGCTTTATCCAGGCAAAGGCGGAATGGTCAGCTTTGAATTAACCGCGCCGGATTATGTCGAACCTTTTCTCAAATCGCTGCACTTGATCACCTTTGCCGAAAGTCTCGGTGGTGTTGAAAGTCTGATTACCTATCCGGCAACGCAGACTCATGCAGATATTCCCGAAGCTCTGCGTCTTGAATACGGCCTGTCTAATTCATTGCTTCGTCTTTCGACCGGTATTGAGCACCCGGACGATTTGATTAGCGATTTGAATCAAGCATTTCAGACGTTAAAAGAAGAGGTGACCGCACATGAGTGAATCGATTCATTTTTCTACCAAACTAATAAAAGAAACGGTTGCTGTCGATCCGCAAACAGGGGCGGCAAATGTGCCCGTTTATTTATCATCAACCTTTCATCAGAAGGACTTTGATCATTACGGTAAGTATGACTATACACGTTCCGGAAACCCAACGCGTGAAGCGCTTGAAGATGCGATCGCTGCCTTGGAAGGCGGCGCGCGCGGGTTTGCATTCGCATCTGGAATGGCTGCGATTTCCACGGCATTTTTACTTCTTTCTGCGGGTGATCACGCCATTGTTCCGAAGAATGTGTATGGAGGTACCTTTCGGATTCTGACCCAGGTGCTCGGTCGTTTCGGAATTGATCATACCTTTGTCGATACAACAAACCTTGATGAGGTAGAGCAGGCAATCCGTCCAAATACAAAGGTGATTTATGTGGAAACACCGTCCAATCCGACGCTAGCCGTGACGGATATTCGAGCTGTTGTCAAACTAGCCAAAGCGCATCGATGTTTGACTTTCGTTGATAACACCTTTATGACCCCTGTATTCCAGCGACCGCTCGAACTCGGGGCGGATCTTGTCCTGCACAGTGCGACGAAATTTATTTCCGGGCACAGTGATGTCATCGCCGGTCTTGCCGTTGCACGCACGGAAGAGCTTGCAGATAAAGTCTATTTTCTTCAAAATGCGCTTGGCGCCGTTCTCGGTGTTCAGGACTCCTGGCTGCTCCTCAGAGGCCTGAAAACCCTTGACGTCCGTATTCGCAAATCAGCAGATTCAGCGCAGCGTGTTGCCGAATTTTTCACGACACAATCGGAAGTACGCAACGTATTTTATCCAGGCCTGTCCAATCATCCCGGATCCGAACTCCACGCTGAGCAGGCAGCCTCAGGCGGTGCGGTTCTGTCGTTTGAACTGGAAGACGAGGCAGCAGCGCGCACCTTTGTCAATCATGTACAGCTGCCGGTGTTCGCGGTCAGTCTCGGTGCGGTGGAATCGATTCTCTCGTATCCGCCAAAAATGTCGCATGCAGAGTTGAATGAGGAAGAACGTGAAAAGGCAGGCATCGGAAGCGGACTTTTGCGCTTATCAGTAGGCCTTGAGGATGCTGAAGATCTTATTCGCGATTTCAGCAATGCACTTGATTTTGTGCGAAATCAAGAGAAGGTGACCGTGAGGAGCGTAGATTAATGAAGCAATCGATTCGTGATGAATTAAAAAAACGAATTTTGATCGGTGACGGCGCGATGGGCACGCTGCTTTACTCGTATGGAATTGACCGATGTTTTGAGGAACTCAATGTCTCTCAGGCTGAAGAAGTGAAGCATGTTCATGAAGCGTATATTAATGCAGGCGCCGATGTGATCCAGACGAATACCTATGGAGCAAATCAAATCAAGCTCGACCGATATGGGCTGAAGCATGAAGTCGCTGCCTTTAATCGCGCGGCGGTACAACTCGCTAAGGAAGCGGCAAAACCAGAAACCTATGTACTTGGCACAATCGGCGGTATTCGCGGGTTCCAAAAACAATCGCTGGCTATCAAAGACATTCGCGCGGGATTTAGTGAACAAGCATATGCATTGCTTGATGAAGGTGTCGACGGACTTTTACTTGAGACTTATTACGACTTTGATGAACTGCGGGAAATGCTGAAGATTGCACGCAAGATGACCGATCAGCCGATCATTACGCATGTGTCGATGCAGGAGCCGGGCGTATTGTTAAACGGAATGGCACTTTCAGAAGCATTAAGTGAATTGGAAGCACTCGGCGCAGATGTTGTAGGCACGAACTGCAGGCTTGGCCCATTCCATATGATTGAAGCGCTGCGCGGTATTCCGCTGCCGAAAAAAGCATTCCTTTCTGCATATCCGAACAGCAGTCTTCCTGATTACCGCGAAGGCAAGCTGCATTATGAAAATGAGCCTGAGTATTTCAAAAAATACGCGGTCGATTTTCGTAATGAAGGTGTTCGGCTGCTTGGCGGCTGCTGCGGCACGACACCGGTGCAGATCCAAGCCTTCAAACAAGGCATTGCGGCGCTTGAACCTCTGGAGTCGAAACGGGTTGCAGAACGGCCTGAAGTAATTAAAGTGAGTGGCCATGATGCGGTTCCTGATTCGCCGCTTTATAAAAAGGTCATGAGCGGACGATCCATATTTGTTGAATTTGATACCCCGCGTCACCTGAATACCGATCACTTTTTTAAAGGAGTCAAAGCACTTGAGGAGGCGGGAGCAGACGCGATTACAATGGCCGACAACTCGCTTGCCTCGCCGCGAATCAGCAATGCTGCAGTCGGCAAGCTGATTAAAGAACGGTTCAGTGTTTCTCCGCTTGTACACCTTACCTGCCGAGATCGGAATCTGATCGGGTTGCAGTCGCATTTGCTCGGCTTGCACGTGCTCGGTTTGCATGATCTTTTGGTGGTCACCGGTGATCCGACGAAAATCGGAGACTTCCCCGGTGCAACCTCGGTATACGATGTGTCGTCAATGGAACTGATTAAGCTGGTCAAACAGTTCAATCGCGGTATTTCATACTCTGGAAAAAGTCTGAAGCAACCGACTCATTTCCGGGTGGCGGCAGCCTTCAATCCAAATGTGCGTAATTTGGATCGTGCCGTTCAGCGTTTGGAACGCAAAGTGGAATGCGGTGCCGATTACTTTATCTCACAGCCTGTTTTCGATAAGGAGCGAATCATCGAAATCAGTGAAGCAACGCGAAATCTCGCTGCACCGATCTATATTGGCATTATGCCGCTGACCTCAAGCCGCAATGCTGAATTTCTTCACAATGAAGTGCCGGGAATTCGACTGCCTGACGATGTTCGTGCTCGAATGGCTGCTGCTCAAGGAAAAGAAGGGGCGCGCCGCGTAAGTCTGGAAATTTGCTGTGAATTGATTGATACTGCCATGGAACATTTCAGAGGCATTTATTTGATCACGCCGATGACCCATTACTCAATGACCGTTGAATTGGTTCGATATATTAAGGAAAAAGAACAGAAACGCGCAGTACAAGGCAAAGGCGCAAGTGCAATTCTTTAAGATTCAATACTGAAATTCTTAAACAAATGATGAGAAGAAGACATGATCTGAGCAATCACCATGTTTTCTTTTTTTTGTTTGCCTGAAAAAAAGAAAAAATCATTCATCTGTGTGAAGATCTTTAAAATAAGCATGTACAGATGAAAAAATGCTATCATAGGAACAGACGAGTGTTAGAGAACATGTTGAAGAGAGGGTTATTGATGATTGAACATATTGTGCTTTTCAAATTCAGTGACGAAACAACCGAAGCGCAAAAAGAAGAAGGCGCACGCAGACTGCGCGAATTAAAGGATAAACTGCCGGGTATTCTTGATATCCAATCCGGACAGAATTACTCGACACGCGGCAAAGGCTATTCAATGGCGCTGACCACGCGTTTTCGTTCCAAGAAAGACCATGAGTTCTATACACCGTCACCTGAGCATCAGGCTTGTGTTTCATACCTGAAAGAAGTCGGACTTGTGGATTCTCTTGCGATTGATTTCGAAATTGCGGAATAAGTGAACTTTTGTTTCGAATGTGAGCCTGAAAGGAGTAGACAAGACTTGTTTCGGGCTCGATTTTTGCGGTTCATGAGGCAGATTTGTCGGTTGATCCGGCAGTAGTTAAGCAGGCACATTTTCTAATATGACGTTCAAATAGAATGGATTGCAGCGAATAGAATTAGGATAGATCTTTTGGGAGCGGGCCAACTTCGTTCTCGCATCCCGGAAAGGAATTCATGATGAATATGAAAAAAATGAGTATGATTGTTTTTGCGGCGATACTCGCAATTTCAGTTTTTATGCCGGCGAAGGCATCTGCAGATGCTGTGACCGGTGACGTCGTGGTGACCCTAGGTGCAAATTTAACGGCGGCACAGAAACAGTCGATTTTGAATGAGATGGGCGTGGATCCTGATTCTGCTCAGATCATTACGGTCAATAACAGTGAAGAACATAAATATCTTGATAACTATTTATCTTCGGCACAAATCGGCACACGTGCACTCAGCTCGTCGAAGATTACGATTGGGAAATCAGGCTCGGGTTTGACCGCGAGCACGCATAATATTACTTATGTATCTAAAGATATGTACATCAATGCACTCGCGACAGCCGGCGTGAAGGATGCCGATGTTTATGTGACGGCGCCGTTTCCTGTGTCAGGAACTGCTGCACTGACCGGTCTGATCAAGGCATATGAAGCCAAGACCGGTGAAGTGATTCCTGAAGCGAAAAAACAGGTTGCTAATGAGGAAGTCGTTACAACGGCCGAACTTGCAAATCAAGACGGAGTCGGCAAACAAAAGGCTGCAGATCTCGTCACAGCCATAAAGGATAACCTTGCTAAGAACAAACCGCAATCAAGAGCAGATGTCGAACAAGCGGTACGCGACTCGGCTAACCAAGTAAATGTGAAGCTGAGCGACGCGGATATCCAGAAGCTTGTGGATCTTTTCGATAAAATGCGCACCTTGCATATTGACTGGGGTCAGGTTGGAAGTCAGATGCAGCAGCTCAAGGATAAAGTCAATCAGCTTGCGAATTCCGGCGAGACCAAAGGATTTTTAGCAAAGGTGTTTCAAGCGATTGGCGACTTTTTCTCCTCCATTTTTAATGCGATCGCATCGTTGTTTCAATGATTAATCGTGCAAAATAAGTGGCCTTTACATCGGCCGCTTATTTTTTCTTTTTAAATTGTATGATCGTAATAATGATAAATCCGACGAATAGAACAACGCCGACTAAAATAAAATGGAACAAGCCTAAACCAAGAAAGTGGTGAATCTGATTGCCCATAAAGTAGCCGAGCATGAGAAAAAGAGATGACCAAATTAGAGCTCCGAGCACGGATGCGGGAAGGTACGACGCAAAACGCGCACGACTGAGTCCGGCTAAATAAGGATTAATCTGGCGGATGCCGGGAATAAAATAACCGGCAATAATAGCGAGAACAGTGTGACGCTGGAACCGATCCTGAGCAACTTTCCACCGTTTCGGAGTCAGACCGATATATTTCCCGTACCTCATCATAAACGGTTCGCCAATGTAATAACCGATGAGGTAGGCACTGACCATTCCCGAGGAGGCACCCAGAACCGCCATGAGAATGCAGAGTGTGAGGCTGAGCTGGTAATCAGTAGCGGAAATCTGAGAAAGGGTTACGCCGACAAAGAGCAGGAATGATTCTTCTGCAGCGGGAATGCCGATCAATCCGCAAAACAGAAAAAGAAAAACAAAAAAATATCCGTATGTATAAAATAATGTCTGAATGTGTTCCATAATGTGTCCCCGCTTAATGATCTGAAGTCACTGATGACACGTTTCATCAACAGCATGGTCAACACCTGCAATTATTATAGCAACTTTTAACAATCTCAATGGTTTCAAATTAGAGGATTGGGAAATAAATGAAACTGATTACTAGCTGAATGGACAGGCGACCTGTTATCATAAAGTATCGAAGACGTTTCCCATTGAATGTCGGCAGACAGCCAATAACAGGAAACAAATTAAAGATACATAATCATCCGCAGACATCCGGCGAATAGAACTATGAGAGGTGAGACAATGTCAGACACTAAGCGTCCCTCAAAAGGGACCAATGATCCAAAGAAAGGTCGAATTGTCATTTTCAGTTCGATCGTTGTCATTGTTTTGATTGCGGCAATTGCAGTCATGATCTTCAGTAATCTGAGTCACAAAGAGGCGAAACCGAAAAAACAGCCGACGCACCGCACGGAACAGACGACGCGCATTGACTATCAAGGTCAGCCCTTTATCGGCAGCAGTAATGCCCCTGTGAAAGTGACGGTATTTTCGGACTATCGTTGTCCTTACTGTAAGCAATTTGAGGAAACGGTGGTTCCTAAGCTTGAAAAAGAGTATATAAAAACTGGAAAAATCAGCTTGTACTTTATCAATTATACGGTACTTGGTTCCGGATCCGTTTTGGCCGCAAATGCTTCTGAGGAAGTGTATCATCAAAATCCGAAAGCGTTCTGGGCATTCCATAAAGCGGTTTTTGATGCGCAAAAGAGTGAGAAGGAACAATGGGTAACAAAGAAACTGCTCACCGACATTGCCAAGAAGACGGTTCCATCCATAGATTTAAAGGCATTCCAAAATGCCTTGGATACTAAATCACGCCAAGATGATGTGGACAAAGATGAAGCGATTGCCGAATCACTAGGTGTCCCGGGGACCCCGGCCATTTTTGTCGGCGACAAGATGCTTGAAGACGGACTGAATTATGATCTTTTGAAGCAGTCAATAGACAGCGCGCTGGAAAGCAGTAAATAACCATACAGAGCCCTGAGAGACGATCACGCGTTTCTCAGGGTTTTTAATTTTCTTACTGAAAAGTCGATGGAAGATATGCAGGCAGACATTAAAATTGTAACGAACCTAGGGAAATCATAACGTATTTCGACTCACCTGCTGAATAACGGCCTCACCTGCTAGATAATCGATTCACCTGTTTAACTTTTCCCGTTCTATGATGAGCAGTTTGTATTCACTATGCACTCCCACAATGATTAGTTCTCGTGGTCAGATGGTTCCTATCTTTTGATGCTTCATCCCGGCAAAACGTCGTACTTTGAACAAGCTGAGACGTGCAAATGGCCAGTCCTGTCATCTAAATGTAAAGTATGTTCCTCAGGCCCAGTTCATAGTAGTAAAGAAGAGGTCAAAGATGGGGGGAGACATCAATGTATTATAGCGGGACTGCACTTGCAAAAAGCGTTGCCGTGGCGACAACCTTTACATCCACATTCATTATCCTGCCGCCTTTTGCAGCTGCACACCTGAACAATGACACCGTTCTCACGAAAGGGATGCACAGTGATGAAGTGAAGACCATACAGTCGATCTTAAAAGCGACAGGTGAATATCCTCTGACTAAAACGAACGGGTATTTTGGATCTAATACGGAAAAAGCAGTGGAGCAATTCCAAAAAAATAATGATCTCAATGTCGATGGCGTGGTTGGGACTCAGACGAAAGCAGCACTTATTGAGTATATTAATAAGAATATGGATCTATTATCGAGAGGCTCGAAAGGTAATGAAGTCGCCTATCTTCAACAGATGCTGAAAGCTGTCGGATTCAATGATCTGCCTGTTGACGGCTATTTTGGCGAGAAGACAGAAAATGCTGTGCGCACACTGCAAAAGGTGAAGGAAATTAATATTGATGGTATTGTTGGACCGGAAACCTGGGGAAGCATTGAGAAGCTGCTTCGCAACCCGCAGCCGTTGCCAAAACCGGTTAAAGCAGCACCTGTGAAAACGGAAAACGTGCAACAGCCTGAGAAAATCCAAAGCAAATCGGCACAGGCACCTAAGGCGAAGCAGACACGCGTGATCCGAAAGTCGGAGACGGTTGCTGCGGTTAAGGAGTTCTATGCGAACAGTACCGCTTATACGGCACGCTGTAACGGCTGCTCCGGAACGACAGCGACAGGAATCAATTTGCTGCAAAATCCGAACGCCAAGGTGATCGCTGTCGATCCGTCCGTTATTCCGCTTGGAACAAAGCTCTATGTGGAAGGCTACGGATACGCCGTTGCCGGAGATACCGGGGGAGCAATTAAAGGCAGAAAAATTGATGTATTCTTCAATGATAATTCATCGGCTCTCCAATGGGGGCGCCGCACGGTTAAAGTTAAAATTCTTGAATAATGATCGGATACAATTGAAAGAAGGCGTTGCCGTTACTGGTAACGTCTTTTTTCAGGTTCGCACAAACCTATTGAGTGAATTTTTGCGCTGAAGAGGAAATCCAAGCCGCCTACTGCCCCTTTTAAAATGTATCCTAAGAGCCATATATCCAGTCTGGTACCTTTTTAGGTTTCTGCGTGTCCCTGGATAGCTGATCCGCTAATTAAAGGGTTGATATCATCAAAGAAAAAAATACTGGAATATAATACCAAATTATCTTGAGCGAGCTTTAGTTGTGTGCTACGATTCGGTGGTAGAGCAATATGTCTTTTTTACGTGCAAACATATGATTTTGTTTGATGAAAGAAGGATTAACCATGAATGCAGTACATAATGTCATGGAAGCGGCGGTAGAGGATCTTTTGGATCAACAGTGGGAGAATTTATCAATTTCATGCCACTGCGAGACATGTAAACTTGATGTATACGCATTGAGCCTGAATCGGCTCAAGCCTCATTATGTCAGAGATCAGTCAGGAAGAATGTATGCGAAAGCAAGTTTGATGACCACTCAGGCACGGGCAACAATTTTAACGGCAATCACGGAAAGTGCCAAAGTAGTGTCCGCTTATCCGCATCATTAACGGTCGCATCCGCAAATCATTGTCATAGGATTGGGCTTCTTAAACGCTATGTCTTGAACTCATAGTTATGGATTGGCTCGATCCCCATGTGCTTATCCCAACTAAATAAATAGTTCGTTGAATGATAAAAAGCAAAACCCCCGCTGCGTATGAAGAGCAGCGGGGGTTTCGTATCTGAGGATCAAGATCTCGATTTGAAGAAATCGCGATTGATCTGAATGTACTTCTGTTCGCTTTCCGGAACTTCGTCTTCCGGATAAATGGCTTCTACAGGGCAGACTGCTTCGCAAGCGCCGCAATCGATGCAGACATCCGGATCAATATACATTTGTGTGTTGTCTTCAACAATACAGTCAACAGGGCATGTTTCGATACATTCGCCGGCTTTTTCATTCTCGCAGGCAGAAGTAATTACGAAAGCCATGAAAAGGAACTCCTTTCAGAATAGAAATCATGATAAATGGACTACTTCCATTATTATGAACAATTTTTGAACAAAAAACAATCGTTTTCATAGATGATGCAGTATAAAATGATAGGATTCTTTACTCGGTTCTATTAAAAAAGAACAGTGGAGCGAGTATCAATCCTGACAGAAAACCGATCAAATGCCCCATCACATCAATATCTGCACCGATGAATGAACTGATCAAGCTGATGAGAACGATGACGAAGACGACCGTCTGATCCTGTCTTGAAATGCTCTCTCTCTTGAAAATAACAAGAAAAATGTAGATGCCCAAAAGTCCGAACAGCGCACCGCTTGCCCCATAATGGCTGAAGCCCACGGGTTCAAGGAACAGCGCGGCGATATTCGCAATGATCCCTGTCGCCAAAAAGGCGGTTGCGTATCGCCATTTTCCCAACATCACTTCGAGCGCGGGTCCAAAAATAAAAAGAGAGAACGCGTTGAATAAGATGTGTGAAAAATGAATATGAAGGAAAATGGGTGTTACAAGCTGCCACCACGCACCTTGATTCAAAATCGCATCATTGGATCCAGCGGAAAACACAAACATACGCAGTGCAAATTCCGGTGCAACATGCCATGTTCCGGTGATTAAAAACAGAAGATAAATGAAAAGATCGACAGCCAGAATGATCGTGGTGATTGGGTAAAGCTTTATAAAGAGCTTGAATGGTTCGTTTCTGATAAACAAAGCAGTATAAAACCCCCTTGAGGAATGATCTTGTACTAAGTATAGGGTAAAATAGAAATCAGTGGTAGCGAAAAAGTGGTTCGCCGAATAGGCGGATCATGACGAACAGGTATCGTTCATCCATTTTAACCGCCATTGAGAGCTTTTACACATAGACAATCGAGAAATAAATACTTGTCAACTCAATTGATCGAGCGATGTGCATGTAACCTTTTTCATCTATTTTTTAATAGAGGTTCATTAACCGAAATTTACAGATACTGCAAAAATAAGGCGGGAGCATTCCATGATTAAAGGAATCGGTGTTGATCTGATCGAACTGGATCGAGTAGCCAAACAGATTCATCAGGACGCGTTTATCAATCGTGTCCTGACTGAGAAGGAACGCAAACAATTCGACATGCTCAGCGACAAGCGCAAACTGGAATTTCTGGCGGGTCGCTTTTCTGCAAAAGAGGCATATGCGAAAGCATGCGGTACAGGAATCGGAAAATCCGTTTCCTTTCAGGACCTGACCAT
Source organism: Sporolactobacillus sp. STSJ-5 (assembly GCF_024385605.1). Lineage (GTDB taxonomy): Bacteria > Bacillota > Bacilli > Bacillales > Sporolactobacillaceae > Sporolactobacillus. Next base: position 52,575 of record NZ_JANFOJ010000016.1, read on the forward strand.
CATCAACGACTCCCTTGGCAGACCGCTGCTTGAGGATCGAACCGCTTCCGGCGACACCGTCCACGTATCAATTACACATACAGATCACACGGCGGCTGCTTTTGTTATTATTGAAAGCTTGTCATGCTAGTCTGCATATTAAAGAACCTTGTCTCATATAGTTTATTACGCTAGGAGGGACTATTGTGCACGTTGTTTCGAGAGAAGAAATGCAGAACATTGATCAGTACACCATAACACATATCGGGCTGGGAGGACCGGTGCTTATGGAGAATGCGGGTCGCGCCGTTTATGCGGCGATCGAGCCGGAACTGACACCAGGAAAACAAGTCATGGTCATTATCGGAAAAGGAAATAATGGGGGCGATGGATTTGTCGTAGCTCGTCTGCTTCTGGACAGCGAAGTATGCGTCAGCACATGGCTTGTAGCAGATCCGCAGCGAATTATAGGAGATGCCGCGTACCATATGAACGCTTATTTAGCTTGCGGGGGAACAATCTTTCAAGTAAAAGATGATCCCAAACGCTTTGCGAGACAATTGGATCGGTCGGAACTGATTGTTGACGCTTTGCTGGGGACAGGCGTTCATGGAACACCGTATCCAGAATATGGTGAGGTGATCAAGCAAATCAACCATTCGAAGGCAGAGGTTGTTTCAATTGACCTTCCAAGCGGAATCCCTGCTAACGGTGAGTCATTCACACACCCAACTGTCGCCGCCGACCGGACCCTAACCTTGGAATGTCCCAAGCTGGCTCAGTTTGTCTTGCCTGCCGCCAGATCATTTGGAACCGTTCAGGTGCTTCCGATCGGAATTCCGAGCCTCGCGTATCGTGAGGTAGGAATTCGCCGTGAACTGCGGATGCGATCGGACGTTGTTCGAACACTTCCGCAGCGCGATCCGTTTTCACATAAAGGGTCGCATGGCAAAGGGCTGCTGATTGCAGGCAGCACCGATATGTCGGGCGCAGCCTTTTTCTCAGCCAAGTCTGCACTTCGTTCCGGTATCGGATTGCTGAAAGTTAGTGTTCCGAATGCGATTAAACCTCTAATTGCCGGGCGTCTGCCGGAGACAATGTTTATGCCAAGAGATGGGATCAGCCTTGATGGCGTGACCGGAGTCGCGATTGGGCCGGGACTTGGAAGGGATTCTCATGAGGAGGCTCTTGTTTGCCGCGTTGTTGAAGAAAGCAGCGCGATGCCCTGCGTCATCGATGCGGATGGGCTCATTCATTTGAAGCACCATCTGGATCTGCTCACTCGGCGCAGCGTTCCTGCTGTGCTATCGCCGCATCCGGGTGAAATGGCGGCTCTGACAGGCAATACCGTTAAGGAAATCGAAAGCGACCGATTTAATTGTTCCAAGGCTTTTGCGGAAAAGTATCATGTTTATCTGGTACTCAAAGGCAAGTATACGATCATTACAGCTCCGGACGGACGGCAGGTCGTTAACCCGACCGGAAATGCCGCCATGGCTAAGGGCGGTTCAGGCGACATTCTGACCGGCATCCTGCTTGCTTTTCTGCTGCAGCACGAACAAATGATGGATGCGATATGTAACGCAGTCTATGTGCACGGCGCGACTGCAGACTATCTGGTTGAGCACGGTCATTCTCTGCTCGACGTACTGGCTACTGATGTTATTGAAGCGATTCCTCCTGTTCTGCATCACTTTTACAGCGAAACAGCGCACCTTTAAGCAGTTCCTCCTTTGTCACCGAATAGAGGCAAAGGGGTTGGAGATACATGAAAAAGTGGTCGGCATTATGGCTTGGCGCGATCCTGGTTTTGGCGTTATTAACCGGATGCGGCACCAAATCGGAAAAAGATGTCATTAATGATCTGAACAAGCGCTATGAAAATATCAACAGCTACTCAACCGATGCAGTCATGACGTTCCAGCATAATGGGAAGAAACAAACGTACCAAGTTAATGTCATGTATAAGAAACCAAACTATTACAAAGTTGCGCTCAGTGATGGGAAAAAAGAGAACAAGCAAATGATCTTACGCAATAAAGAAGGCGTCTTTGTCCTGACTCCGGAATTAAATAAGAGCTACCGGTTTGAAAGCGACTGGCCGAATAATCGAAGCCAAGCTTACCTGTACCACTCGCTGGCAAAGGATATTTTGAATGATCCGAATCCGGGATTCACGGCAAAAGATAATCAGTACGTTTTTAAAACCAAAACCAATTACAATACCACACAGCTGGCCAATCAAACGATCTCTTTGAAAAAGGATCTGACTCCAAAAAATGTTCAGATCAAGGATAAGGATGAGAATGTCGTGGTAACGGTCAAATTCAAATCCTTTAAAGTGAATCCGTCACTGAATAACAAAACATTTGATGTAAAAACGAACATGACGGCGGCCCGTATTACAAAAACACAAACGACAACGGCGGAAAATGCCTCGTTCAAGCTTTTGTATCCGACGGCCATGCTTTCAGGAACCAAGCTTGCGACCGTGAAACCGCAAACCACTCAAGTCGGCGATCGTTATGTTTTAAAATATGAGGGCAAGAAACCGTTCACGCTCATTGAATCAAAAAGTCGGACCTCAGTAAGTTCCGTACCGACGATTGCAACCGGGAGCCCTGAAAATCTTGGATTTGCCATTGGTTCCAGCGGAGATAAATCATTATACTGGTCTTATGGGGGAACGGATTACTTCCTCGCTTCAGATAAATTGACACAAGATGAAATGATGACCATTGCTCAGTCTGTCAACGGACTTGCAACGAAATAACAAATAACTGCCGGCGCTCCGCTCCTCGTGATCGGGCGCTTTTTTGCTTGCATAACAGCACTTCGTCTGGCTGAGAAAACCAAATCGAGGTGCGTGTTTTATTATAAAAGCTTTAGGGCAAACGGATTACAAAATCATCTTTCGTTTTTTTGCGAGAAGTGCTTAAATAGGAATAGAAAACCTTGTCGAAACAAGGCGATGAGGAAGGCTTATTTACTTGCTTCACTTGTTTGTGATGAGCGAATGGCGAGCGGAAAACCTTCCTGTAAATTTTATTCAATGGATTGGGTGGTTGAGCCAGCGATGACAGCTACATCTTTTTATAGAGAAACATGGGCGGATATTGATCTGGACGCGGTAGCGAACAACGTCCGAAATATGAAGACACGTATTCCGGAGGATGTTGCTTTGCTTGCAGTCGTTAAAGCAAACGGATATGGACATGGCGCGTTGCAGGTCGCACGAACCGCGCTGGATAACGGCGCATCCTGGCTTGCAGTTGCTCTGTTCGATGAGGCACTTGCCCTTCGTAAGCAAGGTATTGAAGCGCCAATCCTAGTGTTGTCGCCTATTCCGCCCCAGCATGTCAACCATGCGGCCAAGTATCATATCGCTCTGACTGTGTCTGACGGAGAATGGGTTAAACGCGCCCGGGAAAACTATACTGCTGAACAGTCCGTGTCCCTGCATATTTCCTGTGACACCGGCATGGGCAGAATCGGTATCCGCAACAAGGACGAAGCATCCACACTTGTCAGCGAAATCAGGCGGGATCCCCGTTTTGTCATTGAGGGAATGTTTACGCACTTCGCTACAGCCGATCAGGATGACGAAGCTTACTTTAATGAACAGTACGGACGTTTTGAAATGATGGTAGACTGGATTCAGGAGCTTGGTGCACGTCCTGCAGTGATTCATTGCGGGAACAGCGCGACAACCTTGAAGTATCCTGCGGAAAGACGTCACTTGTTTAACATGGTTCGCTATGGAATCGCGATGTACGGCCTGTCTCCTTCCCCTGAAATGGTCAAACAGCTGCCCTTTGTATTGAAACGCGCCATGTCGCTGCACAGCCGATTGACCTACGTAAAACAAGTGGAAAAAGGGTCGTTTATCGGATACGGTGCAACGTACCAAGCCCCTGATGATGAATGGATCGGCACTGTGCCGATTGGCTACGCAGACGGCTGGCTCCGGGGATTTCACGATACCGATGTTCTGATCGACGGTCAAAGATGTCCGATTGTCGGACGGATTTGCATGGATCAATTCATGTGCCGGCTTCCGCACGCATACCCTGAAGGAACAGAGGTAACCTTAATCGGGAAAAATGGCGCTGAGGAAATCACGGCAGACGAGAGGGCTCAGCAGCTGCAAACAATAAATTATGAAGTAACCTGCACGATTCACCCCCGCGTTCCACGGGTTTATTGGAAAAACGGAAAGAAAATAGCGACAAGCAATCCGATTCTAACTGCCGCAGATGAAACATGATCAATAAATCAGCAAAAAAATGAAAAAAATAACACAATTAAGCATAGAAGTACTCGATTTTTGGCGAAAATAGCTTTGCAAAACAATTTTGAAATGGTAACATGAATTTTAGATCAAAAAAAGATATATTCTGACGAAAGTGGTGGGGGTGCAGGCATGTCGGAATCAAAGATAAAGGAAATCATGCTGAGTTTGCCGCAACATTTATTGAACGAAATTGATGGAATGGCGAGTCGGGACAAGATGAATCGCAGTGAATTTCTCCATCGCGCCATCAGACTGTATCTGCGTGAGCGTAACAGGGGCTATGTCCGTGAAATTATGCGTCAGGGCTACATGGAAATGGCTAAAATCAACCTTAACATTGCTTCTGAAGCATTCCTCGCTGAGGAGGAGGCAGAGATCACTATGGAACGCTCCGTCAGCGGGGTGTAACTGGTGATTGTTAAGCGCGGCGACGTCTACTTTGCAGATCTTTCACCAGTCGTTGGATCAGAACAAGGCGGTGTACGCCCGGTCCTGATCATACAGAACGACATTGGCAATCGCTTTAGCCCAACGGTTGTAGTAGCGGCCATCACCGCACAAATTCAAAAAGCCAAATTGCCGACTCATGTGGAGATCGATGCGAAAAAATACGGCTTTGATCGTGACTCGGTCATCCTGCTCGAGCAGATCAGAACCATTGACAAGCAGCGACTGACGGATAAAATCACGCATTTGGATGAAGAAATGATGAGTCGAGTAAACAAAGCGATTCAAATCAGTCTCAGTTTGATTGATTTTTGAATCGCATACATACACATAAATGAACGAAGAGCGCCTTTCCCATCAGAAAGTCGCTTTTTTTGTGGGAATCAATTCAGTCCAGCCTATTTGCTCAATATGGGAATTTTTGTTGAATTTTGCTGTTCATATTTTTTGCCATAATCGTCAATTCATGAAATAATTAGGTACCGAGTTTGCATTTTTGATTGTTTGTTATTTCGACAGAAAAGGTGATTGAAACCGTTCTATTTAGTTGAGTTAGACTATTCATTAATTAATTAGCTTTTTAGTCTATGGGTGTTCGGAAGGAGTGGGCTACAGTGGGTACAATGGAAGAAGAGCCGCAGCTTGCTGCATATCGAGATTTACTCGCACATTACGTTGCTCAAAGTTCAGAACCGAATATGGAGGAATGTGAGCAGCTGAGCGAATACTTGCATGAACATGGGGTTTCTCCTGATGATCTTGTCGAACTGCATCTTGATGCATTGAAACAAATCGTTATAAACCCTGATCGCGTGATACTCCGATCCATTGACTTTTTAATAAAGATGATGTCGGGATACGGCCGCGATTATAGGGAACATCAAGCGCTTAAAAACCGCCAGAAGCTGTTAGACACCGAGATTGATGTTGCTGCTGAGGTACAGAAGGCACTTCTTGAAGGGAAAGTTCCAAGCTGTTCTTTTGCGGACATCGGCGCGGTTAGTGTACCGGCGAAAAAGATGAGCGGAGACTACTATCGCATTGTGAACGATGGAAAACGATTGGCAGTCACGATTGCCGATATCGTTGGAAAAGGTATCCCGGCAGCTATGTGTATGTCGATGATCAAGTACGCAATGGACAGCCTTCCTGAAAATAAATCGGGGGCTCCATCGGCAATTCTTTCAAGTTTGAATCGTGTCGTTGAGCGCAATGTTGATCCAAGTATGTTCATCACCATGTTTTACAGTGTCTATGATCCTGAGACTCATATTTTTTCAAATTCTTCAGCAGGTCATGAACCAGGTTTTTATTATTCGGCACGCGAGAACCGATTTGTCGATCTGGAAGCTAGAGGACTATCGCTTGGACTCACTCCTGAATCCAAGTATAGGGAGTGGGCTCGGAAAATTTGGCCTGGCGATATGATTTTCCTTCTGACCGACGGAGTAACCGAAATTCGGAAGGATCACGATTTTATTGAACGCAAACAGATCGTGGAAATCATCCGCAAATCGATGCATTTGCCCGCCTCACGCTTGGTACGGCATGTTATGTATGAATTAAAGAAGATGCAGAAATGTTCATTTACTGATGATTTTACATTTATTGCGATGAAGTTTTAGGTTTTGCCTATTCTGATATTGGGTATGGATCATTTAAAGATGCTTTGCATGCAGGAGGATGAACATGAATATATCAATTGAGCGGGAAGCAAAAGGAGAGAAACTTTATCTTGTCGCTGTGGAAGGAGAAATCGATGTATTCACAGCACCGGAATTAAAGAAAGGCTTGCTTCCTTTAACAGAAGTTGAAGACGGTGAATTGATTTTAGATCTCAATGAGACAAAATATATGGACAGTACAGCACTTGGCGTTATTGTTGCTGCACTCAAATCGGCAGTCAAACACAATTGCCGATTTTCTGTAATTGGTATGACGCCGCGAATTAAAAGACTGTTTGAAATCACCGGATTAATGGATCTTCTTACGAGAGCACAGATAAGCGGGGGGAGCGCAAATGACTGAAACGAGTGATGTGATTCGGCTTAGCATTCCGGCAAAACCTGAATTTGTCGGAATTGCGCGGCTTGCATGTTCTGGAGCGGCAAGCAGAATGGGCTATTCGTTCGACGCGGTTGAAGATATCAAGGTTGCGGTGTCCGAAGCCTGCACGAATGCGGTCAGTCATGGATACAAACAAAATGGGATTGGTCAGATCCAAGTTATTATGGAATGTGGTAAAGAGGCGCTGACACTTACTGTTCTGCATAACGGAGAGAGCTTTGATGCGAGCGAAGCACTGCAGAAACTGAGGCCGATCGATCCTTCCGCCGATCTTGACGATGTCAATGAGGGAGGACTGGGTCTCTTTTTGATCAATGCGCTTATGGATCAGGTAACGATCAGTACGGAATGCGGTGTAGCTGTCCGAATGGTCAAGTATGTAACCAGAGACGGGGTGGAGCGCATTGCCAACAAAGTCTCAACAACAGAATGAGATTCAGAAATGGATCGCTGATTTTCAAAAAAATCCTGAGGATGAACAGCTTCAGACGAAAATAATTCGCCGTTATGAGAAATTGGTCGGTGCACTTGCCAGCAAATTTGCTAAGAACAGCGATGTGCGCGAGGATCTTTATCAGGTCGGCATGATTGGGTTAATCGCAGCTATTAAGCGATTTGATCCTGCAGTTGGCGGCAGCTTTGAATCTTTTGCTGTTCCAACAATCGTCGGAGAAATAAAGCGCTACATTAGAGACAAGACGTGGAGCGTCCATGTGCCAAGACGTGTCAAAGAACTCAGTCCGAAAATCCGACGTGCGACCGAAGCACTGACAAACTCCCTCCAGCGTTCTCCGAGGATTGATGAAATTGCTGAAGCCATTGGTGAAAGCGAGGAAAGTATTCTTGAAACCTTAGAAATGGCTCGAGGATACAACACCTTGTCCGTGGATTCAAAGATCGATGGGGATCCGGAAGGTACAGCGATGACACTGCTTGATATTGTCGGTAAGCAGGAGAACGGCTATGAGCTGGTACACAAGAAGCTCATTCTAACCGAAGCGTTCCAGGTCCTTTCGGAGAGGGAGAAAAAGATCTTGATTTGCACCTATTACGACAATCTCAGTCAAAAAGAAACGGGTGCACGCTTAGGAATTTCGCAAATGCATGTCTCTCGTCTGCAAAGAAGTGCCCTTCGCAAGTTAAGGGATAATCTTCCTCGGAAAGACGAAGTGGGACTTTCAATTAACAAGTGATTGTTTATTCAGGCAGCTCGTTATAGGGACGAGCTGTTTTTGTTTTACCTATTCTGTTTACTCAGACGAACAAATCTGTTTTCTGATATGATAGATGGGAAGGGGACGATTATAATGGACGAAGTTGTTTTACATATAGCAAAAAAGCTGAATATTTCTGCGCCACAGGTAGCACGCACCATTGAACTCCTGGAGGACGACAATACCATACCTTTTATCGCACGCTATCGGAAAGAAATGACCGGTGGGCTGGATGAAGTTCAAATTGAAAAAATACAAGATTCCTATACATACAGCAAGCAATTAGATAAACGCAAGATCGAAGTCATTAACCGAATTGAAGAGCAAGGAAAATTGACTGATGCGCTCAAACAGAAGGTTAATCGGGCATTGACTTTGCAGGAAATAGAAGATCTTTATCTTCCTTATCGACAGAAACGGCGTACACGTGCGTCTATTGCAAAGGAAAAAGGACTGGAGCCATTAGCTGATTGGCTGATGCGCTTGCCTTCTGATCCTGTGGAGCCCTTTGCCGAACAGTTTGTTTCCGATCAGCTTCAAGTGGCATCAGCTGAGGAAGTATTGCAAGGAGCATTGGATATTATTGCTGAACGCCTTGCGGAACGTGCAGAATTGCGTGCATTGGCACGCAAGCGAACGGCTGAACAGGGAATGATTCATGTTCAGGTGAAGCACCAGGAACTTGATGAGAAGAATGTGTATGCCAATTATTATGCCTACGAAGAGCGGATAAAAACACTTGTTCCTCACCGGATTTTAGCGATTAATCGCGGGGAAAAAGAAGAAATACTCAAGGTATCTGTAGAAGCACCTGAAGGATCGATTCTCCCTGCGATCAAACGTGCATTGAATCCGGGAAAGCAAACGACGGCAGAGGGGTTGCTGAATGCATGTGCTGAGGATGCGTACAAGCGATTAATTGCACCATCCGTTGAGCGGGAACTGAGACAGGCATTGACAGAAAGGGCCGAGCAGCAGGCGATTCATATTTTCGCAGAGAATCTTCGCGGTCTGCTTCTTCAGCCGCCGCTGAAGGAGCGGACCGTACTCGGTGTTGACCCTGCCTATCGCACAGGCTGCAAGCTTGCTGTTGTCGATCCGACCGGCAAAGTGCTGGACATCTCACTTATTTATCCAACACCGCCTAAGTCGGATATCGAAGGGGCAAGGAAAAAGGTTCTGGAACTGGTTGAACGGTATCACATCAACATGGTTGCGATTGGCAACGGCACGGCATCGCGTGAGACTGAGGCATTCATTGCCGAGACACTGAAACAAGTGTCCGATCATAAACTTTTTTATATGATTGTTAATGAAGCAGGCGCAAGCGTTTATTCTGCTTCTGCACTTGCACGCGAAGAATTTCCGGATCTGCATGTTGAAGAACGCAGTGCCGTGTCCATTGCGCGAAGACTTCAAGACCCGCTTGCGGAACTTGTAAAGGTCGATCCAAAATCTGTTGGGGTCGGTGAATACCAGCATGACGTGTCACAGCGAGAATTAGCAAAATCGCTCCAATTTGTCGTAGAGACGGTTGTGAATCAGGTAGGCGTTAACATTAACACAGCTTCGCCTCAGCTGCTTCAATATGTTGCTGGACTGTCGAAAACGGTAGCAAGTAACGTAGTTGCAGAACGGGAGAAGCTCGGCAAATTTGAAAGCCGGCTTCAACTGAAAAAGGTTCCGAGGCTTGGCGCACGTGCTTTCGAACAATCGGCAGGATTTTTGCGGATCAGCGGAGGAAAAAATCCGTTGGATAATACGCCGATTCATCCGGAAAGCTATAATGTTGCAGGAGATTTGCTCAAAAAAGCAGACTGCGATGCCGACAAAATCGGAACTGAGGATCTGATTGACAAATTGCGGGCATTGGATGTGACACGAACTGCCAATGAACTCTCTGTTGGCGAACCGACCTTGCGCGATATGATCGAGGCACTGATTCGGCCAGGTCGCGATCCACGCGATGACCTGAAAAAACCACTGTTGAAGACCGATGTTCTAAAGATGGACGATTTGAAGCCGGGTATGCAGCTGGAAGGAACGGTTCGTAATGTTGTGGATTTCGGTGCATTTGTTGATATTGGAGTGAAACAGGACGGTCTGGTTCACCTGTCAAAGCTTGCCTCACGCTTTGTTCGCCATCCGCTTGACGTTGTTCGTGTTGGTGAAATAGTCACCGTTTGGGTGGAACAAGTGGACGCAGAAAAGGGACGTATCTCATTAACAATGGTAGCTCCCAACAAATAAATGCAGAATTGATGACCCGTGGAGGTGAGGTCATGACTGATGAAGAACTTCAAAAGCTTGTAGAACAGGTATCGATGGAGAGCTTTCATCGTCCTTTTCGTCATCAGGCGATTTTTAACTCAAGGCTTCGAACAACCGGTGGACGTTATTTGCTGAACTCGCACCGGCTCGAATTCAATGCCCGTCAGCTCAACTATTTTGGATTAGAAGCCTTTTTGAAAATCATTAAACATGAATTGTGTCATTACCATCTCCATCTGCTTGGTATGGGTTATCGTCATAGGGATGCCGATTTCCGCACGTTGCTGGCAAGGGTGGGCGGTTCAAGGTTTTGCGAGGCAATTCCTAACACGCGCAATGGTTCGGGCGTTCGTTATCATTATCAATGTTCCGCATGTGAAACAAACTTTTATCGTAAGAGAAAATTAGATACTGCACGCTATGTTTGCGGTGCATGCGGCGGTACACTTCAATTGCTCAGCAAGACACGTATCAATCAATTTTAAATAAGATTAAAAATAGGGTTGACGTGGGATGTTAATCTGTGTTAAATTATTTAAGTCGTCAAAAGGACAAGCGATTGTGTCGCTCAAAACCTTGTTGACAAGTGAATGAACACAGTGTAGAATAGCATATGCATTTGTTTTTTTGAACCACTTATTCCACAGTAGCTCAGTGGTAGAGCAATCGGCTGTTAACCGATCGGTCGTAGGTTCGAATCCTACCTGTGGAGCCATGGAGAAGTACCCAAGTCGGCTGAAGGGGCTCCCCTGCTAAGGGAGTAGACGGTGTAAATCGTGCGAGGGTTCGAATCCCTCCTTCTCCGCCATTTTATGGCCCGTTCGTCAAGTGGTTAAGACACCACCCTTTCACGGTGGGTTCATGGGTTCGAATCCCGTACGGGTCACCATTTATAATAAGAATTATTTGAGGATCCGTGGTGTAGGGGTTAACATGCCTGCCTGTCACGCAGGAGATCGGCGGTTCAAATCCGCTCGGATCCGCCATTTATTAATTAGTTGATAAAAGAAAACGATATGTGTTCCTATACATAATTGTTTTTGGCCCATAGCCAAGCGGTAAGGCAACGGTTTTTGGTGCCGTCATGCGCTGGTTCGAATCCAGCTGGGCCAGCCACATGAGCCACTAGCTCAGGGGTAGAGCATCTGACTTTTAATCAGAGGGTCGAAGGTTCAAATCCTTCGTGGCTCATTTTATGCGGGTGTGGCGGAATTGGCAGACGCGCTAGATTTAGGATCTAGTGTTTTCCAACGTGGGGGTTCGAGTCCCTTCACCCGCACCAATTAATTGAATATGCGGTCGTGGCGGAATGGCAGACGCGCTAGCTTGAGGGGCTAGTGGAGGCAACTTCGTGGAGGTTCGAGTCCTCTCGACCGCACCATATTATTTTGCGCCCTTAGCTCAATTGGATAGAGCGTCTGACTACGGATCAGAAGGTTGGGGATTCGACTTCTCTAGGGCGCACCATTGTCGGGAAGTGGCTCAGCTTGGTAGAGCATCTGGTTTGGGACCAGAGGGTCGCAGGTTCAAATCCTGTCTTCCCGACCATATATGCGGGTGTAGTTTAGTGGTAAAACAAGAGCCTTCCAAGCTCTGGTCGTGGGTTCGATTCCCATCACCCGCTCCATTATTGTAATGGGCCTGTAGCTCAGCTGGTTAGAGCGCACGCCTGATAAGCGTGAGGTCGGTGGTTCAAGTCCACTCAGGCCCACCATTATTATTTAATGTATATGAATGTTCCTTGAAAACTGAACAAAAGCCAAGCGTGATATAAGGGTTTTAAACCCCATAATCAATTCAATTTTGCTATGGATCTTATGAGCTTCCACAGGATGTGGTGACTTCTGCGTTGTGCACAGGACGTGCACGACCTTAGCAGAAGTTCCACTCTTTGGAAGTACGACAATAAAGTAAGTAAGTATGCAACACACTTTTTGGAGAGTTTGATCCTGGCTCAGGACGAACGCTGGCGGCGTGCCTAATACATGCAAGTCGAGCGCACGGAAGGGAGCTTGCTCCCGGAAGTGAGCGGCGGATGGGTGAGTAACACGTGGGTAACCTGCCTGTCAGACTGGGATAACTGTGGGAAACCGCAGCTAATACCGGATG
>NZ_JANFOJ010000017.1 GCF_024385605.1 Sporolactobacillus sp. STSJ-5
GCTGTCTTCACCCTTCAGGCAAAGACAGCTTTTATCACTTATCGGTTATTTTGAAACTTCCAATGCGTGATGCCCGATATCCTTGCGGAAGAATACGGCATCCGTTTGAATACGTTCGAGATCCTTGTTGACTGCGTCACGGGCCGAGCGCAAATCGTTGCCAAGTCTTGTAACGAGTAGTACGCGACCGCCATTGGTCAGCCAGTCCGCACCGGATTTTTTCGTTCCGGCGTGGAAAAGCAGGGCATCTTCCGGAAGTGCGTCCAGATTTCCAAGCTTCAAATTCTTCTCATAGTTGCCTGGGTATCCTTCGGAGGCGAGCACGACGCCGACCGCTGTTTTTTCGCTCCATGCAAGATCAGGCTGTTTGCCGTCCAGTACGTCGAGTACGGTTTGAATGAAATCAGATTCCATTCGAGGCAGCACAACCTGTGTCTCCGGATCACCGAATCGGCAGTTGAATTCGATCACTTTCGGACCGGCAGCAGTCAGGATTAATCCGGCATAAAGCACACCTGTAAACGTGAAGCCTTCAGACACCATGCCGTCAGCAGTCGGCTGCAAAATGGTTTTCACAGCTCCGTCTACAATTGATTGTGCAATCTGTGGAACCGGTGAGTAGGCGCCCATTCCGCCAGTATTCGGGCCTTTGTCGCCTTCATAGGCCCGCTTATGATCCTGAGCAATTGCCAGAGGAACGACTTTTTCACCGTTCACCAAAGCCATTAATGAAAATTCTTCACCTTCAAGGTACTCTTCAATGACCACACGAGATCCCGCATCGGCGAATTTTTTATCCTTCATGATCTCTTTTAGACCGTTTTCGGCTTCCGCCATCGTCATGGCGACAATGACCCCTTTTCCGGCAGCAAGTCCATCGGCTTTAAGAACAATCGGTGCGCCGACCTTCTGAAGATAATCACTGGCTTCTTGATAGTCCGTAAAGGTTTGATAATGTGATGTTGGGATCTTGTATTTTGCCATCAATGCCTTGGCAAACGATTTGCTGCCCTCGATCTGTGCTGCCGCTTTCGATGGTCCGAAAGCCTTCAGCCCATTCGCCGCGAAAACATCGACAATTCCGCCGACAAGCGGCTGCTCCGGACCGACAAGCGTCAGTGCAACATCGTGATCTTTAGCAAAGGTCGCCAGTGCTTCAAAATCCATCGCATCAATCGGAACACATTCCGCAACGGCAGCCATGCCGTCGCTGCCAGGCGCAGCGTAAACTTTTTCTACCAGCTTGCTTTGCGATACCTTCCAAGCCATCGCATGTTCGCGGCCGCCGCCGCCGACAATCAACACGTTCATGATCGTACCCCTTTCAATAAGCGAATAAACTTAATGTTTGAAGTGGCGCATGCCGGTGAGTACCATGGCAATGTTGTATTTGTTTGCCATTTCGATTGATTCCTTATCACGGATGGAGCCGCCCGGCTGAATAATTGCAGTAATACCTGCTTTGGCTGCTGCTTCAACGGTATCGCCCATTGGGAAGAATGCATCGGAAGAAAGCACAGCACCCTTTGTCTTATCGCCGGCTTCTTCAAGTGCAATTTTCGCTGCACCGACACGGTTTGTCTGACCGCCGCCCATGCCGACCATCAGTCCATCATTAACGAGTGCGATTGCGTTTGATTTCACATGTTTGACGATCGTCCAAGCAAATTTCAAGCTTTCCATTTCTGCTTCTGTCGGCTTGCGGTCGGTGACCACCTTCAGATTTTCTTCAATGTCGGCATAGCCCTTCGTGTCCAAATCTTGAACGAGCATACCGCCGCGAACAGATGTATATTGAGCGAAGTCTTGCGGTTCATCGCTCATCGCGACTTGCAGCAAACGAAGATTCTTCTTCTTTTCGAGAATTGCCAGAGCTTCTTCAGAGTATGAAGGAGCGATGACAATTTCAAGGAAGATCTTGTGGAGCTCTGTGGCAAGAGCAGCATCCACTTCCCGGTTCAATGCGATGATGCCGCCGAAAATAGATACAGGATCTGTCTCATAGGCTTTGGCATAGGCTTCGTTAACGGATTCACCAATGCCGATGCCACATGGATTCATATGTTTAACAGCAACCGCAGCCGGTTGTCTGAATTCCTTTACAATGCCAAGTGCAGCATCTGCATCGCGGATATTATTATAGGAAAGTTCCTTGCCGTGCAGCTGTTTTGCTGCGGCAATCGTTGATTCGTCTTCGATTGGATCACTGTAGAAGGCAGCCTTTTGATGCGGATTTTCACCATAACGAAGCGGCTGTTTCTTTTCATAAGTCAGGGTAAGCTTTTCTGGGAATTCCTCACCGACTTGCTTGGTGAAGTAGTCGGCAATCAGCGCGTCATAAGCCGCGGTATGGCGGAATACCTTTGCCGCAAGCTTTTGTTTGAGTTCAAAAGGAACATCGGCATTCTCGTCGAGACTTTCCGCAACGAGATCGTAGTCGCCAGGATCGCAGACAACGGTCACGCTGCGATGATTCTTCGCAGCTGAGCGAAGCATGCTCGGTCCGCCGATATCAATGTTCTCAACCGCGTCATCATAAGCAACATCCGGTTTTGAAATGGTTTCTTTGAACGGATAAAGATTAACGACAACAAAATCAATCGGTTGAATGCCTAGTTCTTTGATTGCATCCATGTGTTCCTTTTTACCGCGAACAGCCAGCAAACCGCCATGAACGGCCGGATGCAGCGTCTTCACACGTCCGTCAAGAATTTCCGGAAAATCAGTGATTTCACTGATCGACATAACGGGAATTCCCGCATTTTCAATCGTTTTTTTCGTGCCGCCGGTTGAGATAATCTCAATTCCGGCGTCTACCAATTTTTTTACAAAATCAATAAGCCCTGTCTTATCAGAAACACTGACTAATGCTCGTTTTGCCACTTCGATACATCCTTTCTATTTTCAATCCGCAATATGTCTGTTTATGAAGTACTGCTATATATAGTGTGCTTACTCATCGGATTAGCTTTAACTCCCGCCCCACTGGATCGTTCGATCACTTGCTGAGCAGCTTCGCGATGGTTGCCGGATACACGTTGTGCTCTGTTTCATGGATGCGTGCTTCCAGTGTCTCAACTGTGTCGTTATCTTTCACCGGAACGGCTGCTTGGGCGATGATCGGGCCGGTATCCATGCCCTCGTCCACATAATGAATCGTAATGCCTGTGATCTTTACGCCTTTCTCAAAGGCTTGACCAATCGCATCCAGTCCGGTAAAAGAAGGAAGTAATGATGGATGAATGTTAATAATCCGATGCGGATACGCAGCAAGCATGACCTTGCCGAGAATTCGCATGTACCCTGCAAGAAAAATATACGTGACATCATGTTCTTTGCACGCGTCGGCAATGACTTGTTCAAATGCCGCTTTGGACGGGTAGTCTTTCCTTGAAACGACCAACGTATCGACACCCGCCCGCTTCGCGCGCTCGATAACGGCTGCTCCCGGCTGATCGCAAACAACCAGTTCGATGGTTGCAGAAATCTGTCCCTCTTGAATCGCTTTGTTGATTGCGACGAAATTCGTACCGTGTCCTGAGGCAAAAACAGCGATCTTATGCTTCATCACAATTCACCAGCGTCAATTCATGACCTTCGACAACTTTTCCAACAACAACCGGTGCTTCACCAAACGCCTTCAGCGCAGCCAGAGCTTGGTCTGCATCTTCAGGAGCAACAGCCACCACCATGCCGATGCCCATGTTAAAGGTATGAAACATGTCATCGAGCTGCAGACTGCCTAACTCTTTCAGCCAATCAAACACAGCAGGACGTTTCCAAGCAGAGACGTCCATTTCCGCCGTTAAGCCATCTGGGAACATACGCGGCACATTTTCATAGAATCCGCCGCCTGTAATATGTGCAATTCCGTGAACATCAACCTTTTTAAGTAAATCAAGCACAGGTTTAACGTAGATTTTCGTTGGCGTGAGCAAGATTTCGCCTACCGTTTTTCCCGGTTCCGGTGCATAGGCATCGCTGTAGGTTAAACCGGCATCGGAAATAAGTTTGCGGACAAGTGAAAATCCATTGCTGTGTATGCCGCTTGATGCGAGCCCGATTAAGAGATCGCCGACCTTTACATTCTCACCGGTAATCCGTTTTGATTTTTCCACAACGCCGACCGAAAAACCGGCAATATCATAGTCATTTTCTTGATACATGCCCGGCATTTCAGCGGTCTCACCGCCGATTAATGCACAGCCTGCATCGGCACAGCCGTCAGCAATTCCTTTGACAATCGCTTCCGCTTTTTCCGGCTTGAGTGAGGAGCAGGCCAGATAATCGAGAAAATAGATCGGTTCGGCGCCTTGCGTGACGATATCGTTGACACACATTGCAACAGCGTCGATGCCGATCGTGTCATGTCGCTCCGTCGCAAAAGCGATCATCAGCTTGGTACCAACTCCGTCTGTTCCCGAAACCAAGACCGGTTCTTTAATGTTCATTTGGGACAGATCAATTGCACCGCCGAAACCGCCTAATCCGCCGATCACTTCGGGGCGGAACGTTCGCTGCACATGCTTCTTGATTCGTCCGACTGTTTCATAGCCGGCTTCGATGTTTACGCCGGCTTTTTTATATGCGTTCGCCATGATGGTCCTCCTCAGACAAGCAGTTCTTTTTCATGCGGCAGAACCGTATCCGGATAAATTTCCGTCGGGTACTTGCCCGTGAAGCAAGCCATGCACTGTCCGCAGTTCTTCATTGCCGGGTCGCGCCCGATCGCTTTCTTCAATCCCTCAGGACTTAAGTAAACGAGTGAGTCAGCACCGATTAATTCACGAATATCTTCTACTGAATGCGTAGACGCGATCAATTCGGAAGACGTTGATGTGTCGATCCCATAAAAACATGGATGGGTGATCGGCGGCGAACTGATCCGAACATGAACCTCGGTCGCGCCTGCATCACGCAGCATGCCGACGATGCGGCGGCTTGTTGTGCCACGCACAATCGAATCATCGACCATGACCACACGCTTGCCTTCGATAATTGCGCGAACCGGAGAAAGCTTCATTTTCACTCCTTGTTCACGTAATTCCTGTGACGGCTGGATAAAGGTTCGACCGACATAACGGTTCTTGATCATGCCGAGTTCGTACGGAATTCCGGTTGCTTCGGCATAGCCGATCGCCGCCGAAATACTGGAATCCGGAACACCGGTGACAACGTCTGCTTCAACCGGCGCTTCTTGGGCGAGCATACGGCCAAGATTTTTTCTTGCCGCATGCACATTGATGCCCTGAATATTGCTGTCTGGACGAGAAAAATAGATGTATTCCATGCTGCAGATCGCAGGCTCGGTCCGGTTGGTAAAGAAGTCTGAGTGCAGACCTTCATTGTCAATAACAATGATTTCACCCGGATTGACATCGCGGACATAAGTCGCGCCGATCAGATCAAACGCGCAGGTTTCCGAAGCAACCACCCATGCGTCACCCAATTTACCAAGTGAAAGCGGGCGCAGTCCATTTGGATCCAAAGCCGCGATCAATTGGTGTTCAGTCAGCATTGCAAGCGCATAAGCGCCTTTGATTACCGATAATGCGTGCTTGACGCTTTCGATAAAATTATCGGCATAGTCGCGTTTAATCAAGTGAGCGATAACTTCCGTATCGGATGTCGTTTGAAAAATGCTGCCGCGTTCTTCAAGCTCTCCTTTTAATTTATGGGCATTCACCAAATTACCGTTATGCGCGATCGAGAGCGAGTCTTTTTGTGAGCGGAAAACGAGCGGCTGCACATTGGCATAGCTGTTACCGCCTTGTGTCGAATAACGAACATGACCAATGGCTGCATACCCCTTGCTCAAAGCATCGAGCTTATCATGGTCAAATACATCATTGACGAGGCCGAGTCCTTTGTGATCATAAATATGTTTTCCGTCGGAAACCGCAATACCGGCGCCTTCCTGTCCGCGGTGCTGCATGCTGTGAAGACCGTAATAGGTCAGCTTTGCCGCGTTTTCGTGACCCCAGATTCCAAAAACCGCACATTCTTCATTCAGTTCTTTGCCGACATAATGCATGACAGTGCCCCTCTCCATTCGTTCTCGAGTTCATTCCGATTCAGAGTGACGGTTGACGATGCAAAGGCTAGGTTTACGGTTTCGCTGCGTGTCACATTGCCGACAAAAACAGCGTCGCCTACTAATGCTTCAAAATCCTTCTTGGTTATTTCAGGTACAGTAATCAGATAACGTGACTGAGTTTCTGAGAAAAGTTCTACTGCAGGATCGGTATCAAATTTAAGATCGCAGCCGAGCTCCGTGCCAAATACCGACTCAGCAACGGCAACAGCTAGACCGCCTTCGGAAATATCGTGAGCCGAAGCGAGAAAGCCTGACTTAATTGCCTCAAGAACTTTACCCTGACGGCCCTTTTCCAGTTCAAGATCAAGTGCCGGAGCCTTACCGCTCACTTCGCCGTCCATAAGGATCTGCAATGCACTGCCGCCGAATTCAGGTTTTGCCGTGCCGATGACATAGACTGCGTCGCCTTCGTTCTTAAAGGAAGCAGTCATGACATGATCAAGATCTTCAACGAGGCCGACCATGCCGACAACCGGAGTCGGATCAATGGCACCGCGATCGGTTTCATTGTAGAGGGAGACGTTGCCGCTGATAACCGGAGTCTTCAGGACGTCACACGCCTTTGCCATTCCTTTGACGGATTCATCGATTTCCCAGAACACTTCCGGATTTTCCGGACTGCCGAAGTTCAAGCAGTCAGTGATCGCGAGCGGCACGCCGCCGGAGCAGACAATATTTCGCGCTGCTTCAGCAACAGCAATTTTTCCGCCTTCGTTAGGATCAAGTGCCAAATACTTGGCATTGCAATCCGTTGTCATGGCGAGGCCTTTTTTCGTTCCGCGCACACGGACAACTGCTGCATCAGAGCCCGGTGCAACAACCGTGTTCGTTTGTACCATATAGTCATACTGACGAGTCACCCATTCTTTTGAAGCTAGAGTTGGCTGACCGAGCAGTTTTTTAATTGTTTTCGCGTAATTATTGATTTCAGGCTTCCACGCCGGAGCCGCTTGATTTGCAAGATAAACTGCAGGAACCTTGGACGGCATATGGCGAACCGGTGCAGACGCTAAAGAATCCGATGGAACATCGGCCACAATCTTGCCTTTATGCTCGAGGCGAAGCACTTCTTCTTCAATAACTTCGCCAACCGCTACCGCGTGAAGACCCCAACGGGCGAAAATCGCTTTGATTTCTTCCTCGCTGCCCTTCTTAATAACGATCAGCATGCGTTCTTGTGATTCGGAGAGCATCATTTCATATGGCGTCATTTCCGTTTCACGCTGCGGAATCAGATCGAGATTCATATGAATGCCGACGCCGGCCTTAGCTGCCATTTCACTTGCGGAGGAAACAAGCCCGGCCGCACCCATATCTTGAATACCGACAAGCGCATCATGCTTCGTTAATTCAAGACATGCTTCAACGAGCAATTTTTCCATGAACGGATCGCCAACCTGTACTGCCGAACGCTTCTCATCCGATTTTTCAGAGATTTCTTCGGAAGCGAAGGTCGCGCCGTTAATACCATCGCGGCCTGTGCTTGCGCCAACGTACATAACCGTGTTGCCAATGCCGCGCGCCTGACCGACCTGAATGTCGGCATGATCCATGATGCCGACGCACATCGCATTCACAAGCGGATTTCCGTTGTAGCACGGATCAAATTGAAGTTCGCCGCCAACCGTTGGAATGCCGATGCAGTTACCGTATCCGGCAATTCCGCTGACCACTTCTTCAAAAAGATAGCGGACACGAGAACTGTCCAAATCGCCAAAACGAAGTGAGTCAAGCAGTGCCACGGGACGTGCGCCCATTGAGAACACATCGCGGATAATTCCGCCGACACCGGTTGCGGCACCTTGGTACGGCTCGATGGCCGAAGGATGGTTATGGCTTTCGATTTTGAACACAACTGCCTGACCGTCACCAATGTCAACAATACCGGCACCTTCGCCAGGACCCTGGAGGACATGTTCGCCGGTTGTTGGGAAATACTTCAGCACCGGCTTTGATGTCTTGTAGCTGCAGTGTTCCGACCACATCACCGAGAACAGCCCGGTTTCCGTATAGTTTGGCTTGCGTCCGAGCAAATTCTTCACCTTTTGGTACTCTTCTTCCGTGAGCCCCATTGTGCGGTATACTTTTTCCTGTTCAATCTGCTCCGGTGATGGTTCAAGATGTGTAAGCGGCATGAGTAGATTCCCTCCAATGGTTTAGGATCGACTGGAACAGACGAAGACCGTCATCGCTGCCGAGCAGTGCATCGGCGGCGCGTTCCGGGTGCGGCATCATGCCGAGCACATTGCCGGCCTCATTAATAATGCCGGCGATATCAGCTCTTGATCCGTTTGGATTTTCTCCTGAATAGGTGAAGACAATCCGGTTATTCTCCTGCAGTTCCTTGAGCGTCTCGTCGTCGCAGAAATAATTGCCTTCGCCGTGTGCGATCGGAATGCGAATCACTTCATCCTGATTGTAAAGCTTTGTAAATTGTGTATCGTTATTTTTAACCTGAAGATTAACGGTTTCACAAATGAATTTGAGATGCTTGTTCTTCAGCATTGCTCCGGGCAGCAGTCCTGCTTCGAGCAGAATCTGGAAGCCGTTGCACACACCCAGTACCGGTTTGCCTTCTTTGGCAGCCTTGATGACTGCCGGCATAATCCCGGCGAAACGTGCGATTGCGCCTGATCTCAGATAGTCGCCATAGGAAAAACCGCCGGGAATCATGATCGCGTCATAGCCGTCCAGCGAGGTTTCCGCATGCCACACATAGTCTACTTCTTCATCCAGTCCATCTTTAATCGCGTAATACATATCTTGGTCGCAGTTGGAGCCGGGAAAAACAATGACCGCGGTTTTCACGAATGAACCTCCTCCTCGACTTCATAGCGATAATTTTCAATAACCGTATTTGCGAGCAACTGGTCGCAAATCGTATCGACCTGCTCCGCGACATCTGCTGAGTCTTCCATCTGGAGTTCAATGTATTTGCCGATGCGCACATCTTTAACGGCTTTATAGTCCATATTGTGCAGCGACTGCATGACCGCCTGACCTTGAGGATCAAGCACACTTTCTTTCAATGTAATGAACACCTTCACCTTTTTCATTTGACATCCTCCAAGCGTTTCAAAAGTTTTTCATAGGTTTCGGGGAGATCAGCGATATTGCGGCGGAAAACATCTTTATCAAGCTTTTCATGAGTCTCTTTATCCCATAGACGGCAGCTGTCCGGCGAGATTTCATCGGCAAGCACAATGGCACCTGTTTCTTTCAGTTTGCCAAACTCGATTTTAAAATCGACAAGCAAGATGCCTGCTTCAGCGAAGAATGCCTGCAATGATTCGTTAATGCTGAGTGCAAGGCGGCGGATTTCCGCGAGTTCTTCTTTTGTTGCGATGTCCATTGCCAAAGCGTGATCGCTGTTGATCATCGGATCGCCAAGTTCGTCACTTTTATAGTAGAATTCAACGATTGTGCGTCCGAGCGTTTCACCTTCATCAACACCGAGACGTTTTGACAGACTGCCTGCAACAACGTTTCGAACAACAACTTCGATCGGAACAATGCTCACCGCTTTGACTAATTGCTCAGTTTCGGAAATCGTTTCGATATAATGCGTTGGAACACCTTTTCCCTGTAGCATTTTAAAGATCTTGGTGCAGATCGCGTTGTTCAAGCGGCCTTTTCCTTCAAACTGCGCTTTTTTCTGACCGTTAAATGCAGTTGCGTCGTTCTTGTACACCACTCGCAATACGTTCGGATCATCCGTCGTGAACATTTTTTTCGCTTTTCCTTCATATAAAAGCTGACTCATTTGTTTTTCCCCTTTTCGCTGAAGATACAGATTTAGTCGTTCAAACCCAGACGTTCAAAGATAAAGTCAACATTTTTCAGGTGGTAGGTTTCATCAAAGCAGGCATCGATTTCAGCCTGAGTCAATTGATCGGTAATACGCGCATCACCTTCAACGATTTCTTTAAATGGCGTTTCCGTCTCCCATGACTTCATTGCATTCGGCTGAACAATATCATAAGCAGCTTCGCGGCTCATTCCTTTTTCAATCAAGGCAAGCAGAACGTGCTGCGAGAAGATCAAGCCGAAGGTACGCTTCATATTGCGTTTCATATTTTCCGGGAAAACAGTCAGCTTCTCAATAATCGTTGAGAAACGATTGAGCATGTAATCCAAGCCGATGGTCGCGTCCGGAAGGATGATCCGTTCTGCCGATGAGTGTGAAATGTCGCGTTCATGCCAAAGCGGCACATCATCGTAGGCAGTCAGCATATAACCGCGAATCACGCGGGCAAGTCCGCACATGTTTTCCGAACCAATCGGGTTGCGTTTATGAGGCATTGCCGATGAGCCCTTCTGACCCTTTGCAAAATATTCTTCAACTTCGCGAACCTCCGAACGCTGCAAGCCGCGTACTTCAACCGCGAATTTCTCAATTGAGGTCGCAATCAGCGCAAGCACGGACATATAGTGTGCGTGACGATCACGTTGAAGCACCTGTGTTGAGATCGGCGCCGGCTTAATCCCGAGATGTTCGCACACATAGGTTTCAACAGCAGGATCGATATTGGCATACGTGCCGACCGCACCGGAAATTTTGCCGTACTGCACTTCGTCGGCTGCGCGTTTGAAACGCTCCAGATTGCGTTTCATTTCTTCATACCACAGGGCTAAAACAAGGCCAAAGGTTGTCGGTTCGGCATGAACCCCGTGCGTACGGCCCATCATGACCGTATTTTTATATTTCTTCGCCTTCTGGCGGATGACTTCAATAAACTGTTCAATATCTTTTTCCAAAATTTCATTTGCTTGCTTCAGCAGGTAGCCTTGAGCGGTATCCACAACATCCGTCGAGGTCAGACCGTAATGTACCCATTTCTTTTCGTCGCCTAGCGATTCGGAAACGGTTCGTGTGAACGCTACAACATCGTGACGCGTCTGTTGTTCAATCTCATGGATGCGATCAACCGTAAATGTCGCATTTTTCCTCAGCTTTTCAACGTCTTCCTTTGGTATTTCTCCGAGTTCCGACCAACCGGCACAGGCAAGAATTTCGACTTCAAGCCATGCCCTGTACCTGTTTTCTTCTGTCCAAATTGCGCCCATTTCCGGCCGTGTATACCGATCAATCATGAATGCTTACCCACTTCCTGTTCAATTTTCCATATTCCTAATCTCTCTGCTTGCTCAATTGCTTCATCAACACTGTCACCCAGGATCGTCAGATGACCCATCTTGCGTCCGGTTTTCGCCGCGTCTTTTCCATATAAGTGGAGGTGCGCGGATTTCAATAAATCAATTTTGTCCAAAACCGGCTGGACATGCTCGCCAAGAATATTGATCATAATGACCGGTTTGAGCAGCTGCGTGCTGGACAGCGGCAAACCGCAGATCGCACGCACATGCTGTTCAAACTGAGACGTCTCGCAGGCATTAATTGAAAAATGTCCGGAGTTGTGCGGACGCGGTGCGGTCTCATTGACGTACACCTTTCCGTCCGTGCCGACAAACATTTCGACGGCAAGCGTGCCGACGAGCTTGAGGGCTTCCGCAAGCTGCAACGCATGTTCGGTTGCTTCAACGCGGAGACTTTCAGGTATTCTCGCCGGCACTAGAGTATGATGCAAAATATTATGACGATGTATGTTTTCAGCAACCGGGAATACAGAGGTTTCCCCGGTCGTGCTGCGTACAACAATAACAGAGATTTCTTTTTCAAACGGAAGCCATTTTTCCAATTCAAATGGAGTCTTTCCTATATAAGGGCGTGCTTCCTCTAAATCTGATTCAGATTTGAGAACGTACTGGCCTTTTCCATCGTAGCCGCCCTGAGTTGTTTTCAGTACGGACGGAAATCCGATTTCAGCAATAGCTTTTTCCAATTCATCATGATTACGGACAGGCATGTAGGGAACAACCGGCAAGCCCGCTTCGCGGATTGCCGCCTTTTCATTCAGTCTATCCTTGGTTATTTCAAGCAGGTGGCCGCCCTGAGGAAGATAACTGTTTTCCTGCAGGTAGTCCACCGTCTGAACGTCTACATTTTCAAATTCATAGGTGACGACATCAGCACATGCCGCCATTTTCTTTGCGCCTTCCGGATCGTCGTAATCCGTAACAATTGCGATGTCCGCGACCTGCGCGCACGGGCAATCCTTAGTCGGATCAAGTACGGCAATCCGATAGCCCATTTGTTTCGCGCTGATCGCCATCATCCGTCCTAATTGTCCGCCGCCGAGAATGCCGATGGTTTGTCCCGGCAAGATCGTTTTCTGCTTCATTTCAGATCACTTTCCTTTGCCTTCTTGGCCAGAGATTCACGATAGTCTTCTAAACGGTTCTTCAACTGATCATCGAATGCCGAGAGCATCTGAGCAGCGAGTAAACCGGCATTGGTCGCCCCGGATGCACCAATTGCTACAGTTGCCACCGGAATGCCGGCCGGCATCTGAACAATGGATAATAATGAGTCCATACCGCTGAGCGCTCGGGATTTCACAGGAACGCCGATGACCGGCAAGGTCGTCTTTGCCGCGGTCATACCCGGTAAATGCGCGGCTCCGCCAGCACCTGCAATAATCACTTTGATTCCGCGTTCGCGTGCAGTCTCCGCATACTCAAACATTAAATCCGGTGTACGGTGCGCGGACACAACCTTCTTCTCATAAGGAATGTCCATCATATCCAAAACATCGCACGCATTCTTCATGGTTTCCCAATCGGAGCTGCTTCCCATAATCACACCAACTACTGCTTGACTCACAATACTGCCTCCCAAATAAAAAGCATTTAAAAAGAGCGTGAACGAACACATTGTCGAGCCGAATCGACATCATCAGCTCTTTTTCTGTCTCTCAGGCTCTTTAAACACATTCAAAATCCAGACAATAAAAAGCCCAGAACAGCTGTTTTCCTGAAAATGAAGAGAAAACAACCGTCTGGTCTTTTACCGCGGGCAGCGGCTTCCAACAAAACGTTGCTATTTTCCCTTCATAGTCCGGCAATTTCCGGTCGCCAGGTAGAGACAGTTGGGCCATATTCCCAAAAATATATGAGGGTTCGCTTTTCTTTTTGACCCTCTCATCATATCAACAACATTCACCGCATGTCAACCGGATTATCGAACATTAGATGAAATGTTTCGTACTATTGTTCGCCTTTTGACGAAATCAATTTTCCGTCGAAAACACATTGCCGACCGATGCATTCCGGTCCTGATTCCGTTTCTCGAAAAATCGGACGCTCTGTCCGCCTGATCGGCGCGTATCCTTCGGCTTTCATCCGTTCGAGACATTGATTGATGGTCTCATCTTCTCCGACAGTAAATTGCTTTTTCAATAGCGTAATGTTTGATCGCTTATCCGAATTCCCTTGCTTTCGTTTTCCCAATGAATGTTCACCGCTCCATGTCAATCACGCGCAGCTGCACGCGTTAAATGTCGTCTTTTATCGAAATTTCATATTTTTATTATATCAATTAACCTGCTGCTTCGACAGGCTTCATCGACACTTCATTAATGAACGTAAAAAGCAAGCGCGACAAAGCCAAGCGCAATCAATGTTGCACCGATGGTCCCTGTCACCATGTGAATCATGTAACTTGGAATACGCTTCAGGAAGCTTGCTTCGATCGCCATGGCTATACTTGCAGAATCATCCTTTCCCTTCTCATGCTCCGCTTCCACAATTAAGTGGTCACCAGCCTGTCTCATCTCTTTCGTCAGATAAAAGCTTGCACAGAGCACAGCCATTCCAAGAATCCAAAACAAAATTGCAATGATTAAAGCAGCCATTTCATTCACGCCCTTTAGGATAGATTATCCTTATCATGTCACTGACGAGGTGCATGTATTCGGCAATACAGGGATCTGCAAAATGCATTATGCCGCGAAAAATGTTTTGAATCGAAAAGGGACATCGGTTCTGCTTTAGGCAGGTGCGCACAGGTCGCGTTAGAAAAACCGGGCAAACTGAGCGCGACCACGGGTGCACAGCGAGCCCGCAGGCAACTTCTGGCACATCCTACTTCTGTTTCACTAAGCATTCTGATCCTTATAAGCAACGAATAAAATAAGCGGAAATTTTCCGCTTATATCACCATGGAGCTTATTTTGCCGGTAAATAAGGGTAATTTTTCCGCTTATGCAAAGCAAAGCTCTCTATTTTCATGTTTTTAGATTCGATAAGCGGAATTTTTCCGTCTATTTAAGCGATTTTTTCGCTCATTTTCTAAATAAGGGTAATTTCTCCGTCTATTTATCAGATTGGGCGCTTACCTCATCGCCCAACCGCTAAGAACAGATGGGAATCAGCAGCTTATGAGGCTCATCGTCAGCAGGGCAGAACGATAAATTTTCTTTACCTGCAAAAAAGCCTTCCTCAATGAGGAAGGCTTTTAAAAAGATCGCTTTTAGATTAATGCGAAGAAGACGATGAAAACAAAGAACAGTACGTAGACAATCGGATGAACTTCTTTCCAGCGTCCTGCCGTGATCATCGTGATCGGGTAAAGAATGAAACCAAGTGCGATACCATCAGAGATGCTGTACGTCAGCGGCATGCCGAGTACAGTCAGGAATGCAGGAACCGCGATTTCAAATTTATCCCAAGGAATTTGTTTCAAAGCAGATGCCATCAGTACACCGACAATGATCAGCGCAGGTGCGGTTACTTGTGACGTAACAACAGACAGCAGCGGCGAGAACAGCATGCCGAACAGGAACAAAATACCGGTAACAACCGCAGTGAATCCGGAACGTCCGCCGACTGCAATACCTGTTGATGATTCAATGTAAGCAGAGGTTGGTGATGTACCAAGTACAGAACCTGCAAGCATTGATGTCGAGTCAGCAAGCAGTGCTTGTCCGACGCGCGGCATTTTGTTGTTCTTCATGAATCCGGCTTGTTCAGCAAGTCCGATCAGCGTGCCGGCCGTATCAAAGAATGTAACAAGCAGGAACGTCAGGACAACAACGCCGAGCTGTAATGTATTAATGTCCGGAACATGTGTAATTGCCTTGCCGAAAGTAGGCGCGAGGCTAGGCGCAGTCGAAACAATCGAAGACGGAAGCGGAATCAGTTTGAAAATGATGCCCACAATCGAAGTCAGAACCATGCCGATGAAAATAGCACCGGGAACTTTTCGAACCATAAGGATGATCGTGACAATCAATCCGAAGATGGTCAGCCAAGTTGTGCCGACATTCAGCGGTCCGAAAGCTACTGTCGTTGCTTTGTCGGCAACGATCAAACCGCCTTCATGAAGGCCGATAAATGCGATGAATAAGCCAATACCTGCAGCCATTGCCAGCTTCAGGCTTTGCGGAATTGCGTCAATAATAATTTCACGAAGCTTGAAAATCGTAATCAGAAAGAACACTACCGATGCAATGAATACGCCGGCCAGTGCCGTCTCCCACGGAATTTTCATGCCGATGCATACTGAATAAGCAAAAAATGCGTTAACACCAAGCCCCGGTGCGATTGCAATCGGGTACTTAGCTATGATACCCATGATCAAGCAGCCAAGCGCACTGGAAATCGCGGTTGCTGTGAATACAGCACCTTTATCCATGCCTGATGCACCGAGAACACTCGGATTGACGAACAATATGTACGCCATGGAAATAAAGGTAGTCAAACCAGCAAGTGTTTCACGGCCTAAAGTTGTCTTTAACTCGGAAAATTGAAAATAACGTGACAACCAATTCTCGTTCACAATAATCCCCCTCATTTTCTTATTTTGTCCGCATCCGCCAATATTTGTCGATGAACGGCTATGAACCCAAAATAAAAAAGCTTCAAAGCCAATGAAGCGAATAGAATAAATGCAATACTCATGATGACATGTTGAAAATTAATTTCGACGTATGCAGACAAAATAAAACTCTTTTTTTACATCGTTCATTATATCAGCAGATAGGAGCCGCCGTCAACGAAACAGCGAACGCTATATAATTTATTTTGGTAAACGTTCGGAATTAGAAAAAAGAATGGCCCATTCAGGCAAAACCTGCCATCAATCAATTCGCCTTTATGTTATTCATAGAAACGAGACAGTCTCAAAGTCCAAAACGGATTTTGAGACTGCCTCGCTCTTTTCATTGGGCTTTTCTTTTTGGGGATAACACCTATTCATACTTCATGGAGATAGGGTCCAGTTTTCAAGCAGTTTATATTCCTACAAATTCGGCTGTTTGTCTGCAGGCCATGTGTGAACAACCGGATTTGGGACGGACAGCTTCTTTTTATGTGTCCATAGAGATGCCGTTTGAAGCGTTATATAATTATCGGAAATTCCATTTACCAGCCAACGCTTCTGATTTTTATCATAAACCAGCCGGAAATTGATGCCTCGCTGATAGGAATCGTCTTTCATTTGTTTCTCTTTCTTTAGCTTATAACCGTATTTATAGGAAACAACAGTATCTACTGAGGCGTTCCATTGATCCCCGAAATGCGTCAGCGTCAGGCTGTCCGGATCAACCACCATCCCTAAATAGGCAGATTGAACTTCATCCAATTGTCCCTTTATTTGTTCGAATTGCATCATTCGTGCAGCCGATTGGGTCTTTTTAAATTGTTCCGAAGCAGAAGGAAGTTTTGTCGGTACATATTCAGAAGTCTCCCAAATGGATACTTCGCTGTTAAACTGATTAATGCGCTCAATCACTGCTTTTTGCACCGACGCATCACGTGCTATCCAGGCCGCCGAATTGACGTCGATTGTTATCGGTTGATCCCACACTGCTATTTTTTCTTTTTTTACAAAAATGCCTAAATCATTGGTCAGCTGTTTTTGAAGAACATAGGTTCCGGGAAGAATTCGTCCATACTTGGTTCCCTTATGTGCAATTCCCTGTTGATCAGCATTGAGTGCCAATTGTTCACCCTTGCGCAACCCAGTTACCGTAATCGGCTGCGTTTGAAGCTTCAATTTATAATTTTTAAAAAGCAGATAGCGTCGTCCCTGTTGCGTGATACTCAGGACGCCGTCCGAATCTAATTTTTTTGTCTGTGCCGCCTTTGTCAGGCTGTCGGTTATTTCTCGATAGGCTCCCTTGTGCGTACGCAAATAATTAAGCAGTGCCTGAGATGAGGATTTCGTAATTTCAGCACTTTTATTATCTGAAATGAGCAGCTGCTTGAGTGCTGACGCATCGTTAGTCTTGATCGTCTCCTTAAAGCTCTGAAGCAGGTGTTCTGGAGAAGACTTCGAGTGACCTATACCGACTAGAATAAGAAGAAACATTAATATAAGTACGAACGTGCCGATGATCACCATGCTGCTTTTTCCTAATCGCATCGCTTTCACGTCTCCTTCCGTATTTGCCCATTCTATGCTGCAAAATTCGTGAAGTGACTCCTATTTAATCAAAGCTGCATTTTTTCATGCGGATGAAAATGGTACAAACTGATCCAGTCTATTTTTAAAGGTGATCACATAGAACTGACCGTAGACTTTTTGACGGTTTCATGACAAACCGAACTTCAAACAATTTTGGGGGGCGATGACGATTAAACTTAAGCTTTTGCTCATCATGGGACTCGCACTTCTGCTGCTCATTGCCGGATGCGGCAACTCAAGCAGTAAGAAAGAAGAAGGCAAATCCGATATTGCGACGGTGACAGTGAAAAACGGCCAATATATTACAAAGGATGGTCAAGAAAACTCCGACGATAGCGCACTGCTCGCGCTCAATATCAGTATTACCAACCACTCCGACGATTCGCTGGATCTGCTCACTGATGACTTCTCACTCTATGATTCCAAGAATGAAAAAGTATCGGTGGATGACTCCATCTATGACGATTCAGAAGGCAGCTTTAAAATGCTGGACACTGACTCCCTTGCCAAAGATAAAACCGTAACCGGCTACATTCCGTTTCGAGTCGCCAAGAACAAAACCTATGAACTGCACTTTCAGCCAAACGTCTATAAAGGAGATAAAAAGGTTGATGAAATTGTTGTAAAAATTAATACCAAGAAGTTCAAAGACGATCAGCAGCAAATTAAGGATGCCATGAACGCCTATATACAAACTGTTTTCTTTGGAAAAGATGATTCGAACTACGCAACCCTTGTCGCCAATGATGCAAATAAAGATAAAGCGCAAATGAAAGACGTATTCATCAAAAATATGGGCAGCGAGCTCGATGATCAGTTGTCTGATGAGCAAACCAATCAAATTTATGAAGCCTTTGAAAGCGCCAATCGTGAAAAAGGAAGCGTCGTTCTAAAGGTTGATACAGCCCTTCCGGATTCAGCCGTTGTCGAAGTTACTCCAAAAGTACTTTTCCTCGACGACATGTATGACGAGATTGAAAAATTGAAGGATCAGTTTATTGATGACAACCGCGGCAAATATTCGGACTATGATGCTGCGCTGAAAGGCTGGTATGTGTACATGGCAAAAAATATTGGGGAGGTGTTTAAAAATACTGATACACAGACATCCGACGACAGCTATAAAATCAATCTTAAGAAGGAAGGAAACAAATGGGAGGTCGATTCTGAAAAAAGCACGGCAAATTACGATTACGAGGGACTGCTCAGCGATATGACGGGCGGGTATTAATGTCGCCAATGCTTTATGGACTAAGCTGAATTGAGCAGGTGCGCTCAATTCGCTTTTTTCAACCGAGAAAGCGGGACAAGCGGATAGCAGTTGAGACGAATGGGTTTTCTCTCTCTTCGGTTGAACTTTCCAGAGATTGGGTTGAACTTTTCGAGTGTTGGGTTGAATTTCCGCTCTTCGTTTGAAATTAGTTACAACTTTTTAGAAGTTCGTTACGATTTTTCCTTAGTTCGTTACGAATTTGAGAGTCTTCGTTACGACTTTTTCTCGATTCGTTACAAGTCCAGACATCCGCACATCTTACGAGTTATTGCACCTCTTCCGTCTACTGCGCAACAAAGATGCAACCCACTTTACTGTTGCTTAAAACCTCAATTATTTGCTCGACACAAATCAGACAAAATCAAATGGCCACTTTGTGACAGCGTTTTCGTAATTGTTGCCAATCCACTGGTTATAAAGTAAATTATATATGTGAATTAATTCACAAAGTCATGATCCCTATTTTCCGAAGGAGGACCACCATATGGCTATTGAAGAACAAGCATTACATCCAAAGGATTCGAAAAAAGAAACATTGGAAACGATGATCGATCAATTGGTAACGAATGCTCAGACCGCACTGGATGAATTTAAACCGCTTGACCAAACGCAAATTGATGAGATCGTACGACAAATGGCTCTGGCCGGACTTGATCAGCACATGCAATTGGCGAAAATGGCCGTCGAAGAAACCGGACGCGGTGTTTATGAAGATAAAATGATTAAAAATATTTTTGCAACCGAATACATTTATAACTCAATAAAAACTAACAAAACCGTTGGCATCATTAACGAGGATCCGTATGAAGAAATTGTCCAAATCGCCGAGCCAGTTGGCGTCATCGCCGGTGTTACTCCAGTGACCAATCCGACATCAACGACGATGTTTAAATCCATCATTTCAATCAAGACAAAAAATCCGATTATTTTCGCCTTCCATCCGTCGGCGCAACAATGCAGCAGCGAAGCGGCTCGCGTGGTTCGTGATGCCGCGATACGTGCCGGAGCACCGAAAAATTGTATTCAATGGATTGAAACACCATCACTTGCCGCAACCCAGCAGCTGATGCATCACCCCGGCGTGGCTCTCATTCTCGCGACCGGCGGTTCAGGCATGGTTAAATCCGCCTACAGTTCAGGCAAACCGGCGATCGGCGTTGGTCCTGGGAACGTACCTGCGTACATCGAAAAAACGGCCGACATTAAGCAGGCGGTGAACGATCTGATCCTTTCCAAGACCTTTGACAACGGCATGATTTGCGCCTCGGAACAGGCAGTCATTGTGGACGCAGCAGTCTATGAAGCGGTCAAACAAGAAATGACCGCAAACAAATGCTACTTCTTAAATGATGAAGAACGGAAAAAAGTAGAGACACTGGTCATTGATGAAAAGCGTTGCGCCGTCAATCCCAAAATTGTCGGCAAGTCGGCCGCATACATTGCTAATCTTGCCGGCGTCACAGTTCCGGATGACACTAAGGTTATCATTGCCGAGCTGAACAGTGTTGGCCCGGAATCACCGCTTTCACGTGAAAAACTGAGTCCTGTGCTCGCCTGTTTCAAAGCGAAAACAACCGAAGAAGGCTTACAGCGATGTGAAGAAATGCTTGAATTTGGTGGCATCGGGCACTCGGCAGTTATTCATTCAAACGACCAAAAAGTAATTAATGCCTTTGCTATGAAGATGAAGGCCGGCCGTCTGATCATTAATGCGCCATCGTCACTCGGCGGTATTGGGGACATTTACAACCACTTTATTCCATCACTGACCTTGGGCTGCGGCACGTACGGCGGCAACTCAGTATCCACAAACGTCGGGACAGCGAACTTGATCAATATTAAAACGATGGCCAATCGCCGCAACAACATGCAGTGGTTCAAGGTTCCGCCGAAAATCTATTTTGAAAAAAATTCAACCAAGTATTTGTCGGTGATGCCGGATATTACACGCGCTTTTATCGTTGCCGATCCGGGCATGGTTAAATTCGGCTACGTCGACCGTGTTGTCCACTATTTGAGAAAACGAAATGAACCGATCCAGTACGAAATTTTCTCTGATGTGGAACCGGATCCATCCGTCACTACTGTTATGAAAGGTACTGAAATGATGCGCAGCTTTAAACCGGACGTCATCATTGCCCTGGGAGGCGGTTCGGCAATGGATGCGGCAAAGGGTATGTGGCTGTTCTATGAAAGCCCGGAAACAGAGTTCTTTGGACTCAGACAAAAGTTCTTGGACATCCGGAAACGTGTCTTTAAATTCCCTGATCTCGGTAAAAAAGCAAAATTCGTCGCAATCCCAACCACGTCGGGAACCGGATCAGAAGTGACTTCTTTCTCCGTGATCACAGACAAAGAAAATGATATGAAGTATCCGCTCGCCGACTATGCGCTGACACCAAATGTGGCGATCATCGATCCGGAATTCGTCATGACTGTACCGCCGCGCGTGCTCGCCGATTCCGGTATGGATGTGCTCACGCATGCGATTGAAGCCTATGTGTCCAACATGGCCAATGATTTTACAGACGGACTTTGTATCAAAGCAATTCAACTCGTGTTCAAATACTTGCCGCGCTCCTATAAGGACAGCAGCGACAAATTAGCAAAAGAGAAAATGCATAATGCGTCAACCATCGCCGGCATGGCATTCTCTAATGCATTTCTGGGAATCAATCACAGCCTTGCGCACAAGCTTGGCAACGAATTCCATCTGGCACACGGCCGGTGCTGTGCGATTCTTCTGCCGCATGTCATCCGTTACAATGCTCAGAAGCCGACGAAGTTCACATCGTTCCCGAAATATAAACACTTTATTGCCGATGAACGCTATGCAGAGATTGCACAGATCATCGGTGTAGGCGGAAAGACGACTGAAGAAAGTGTGGAAAACCTCGTTCAGGCGATTAAAAAACTGACTCAAGAGCTGAATATGCCGATGAGCATTGAAACAAATGGTGTCAGCAAAGCAGCTTTTGAAAAAGCTGTTGAAAAGATGTCTGATCGTGCATTTGGCGATCAATGTACGACCGCCAACCCGAAGATGCCGCTGGTTACCGAACTGGAAGCAATCTATCGTCAAGCATTCAAGGGCATCTAGACCCTACACCCAACAACAAAATGAAAAATCGAGAGGAGACGAATCCTCTCGATTTTTTTGTTTATTGAAATCTGCTTATGCTTTCGAAAGGCCAATTAAAAAGCCCACGTTTCACAGACTAGCAAATTCTTATCAGTTATTCTTAGGCGTAAGTAATTTGTAAAGCAATTGTTCGGTATAGTGATTAAACGATGCCGACGTTCGTGTTCTCGGCCGCTCAAGAGGGATGGCAAGATCTTCGCTGACTACGCCCTGCTCAAGCAGAATAACACGATCCGCTAATCGAACTGCCTCTTCCACATCATGAGTCACAAGGATGCAGGTCAGGCCCTGCTTTTTCCATACCTTTTCAATCAAGTCCTGCATTTCCATCCTGGTCAATGCATCCAGCGCGCCGAGCGGTTCATCAAGCAAGAGCAGTTCCGGCTGATTGATTAATGCCCGCGCGAGCGCGACTCGCTGTTTTTGCCCGCCGGATAATGTCAATGGATATTTATCAGCAAATCCGGACAGACCTACTGCTTCCAGTGCTTCCACAGCACTTTTTTTCCAATTGCCATTCAAGCCGATGCCAACATTATCAACCACCTTTTTCCAAGGAAGAAAGCGGCCATTTTGAAACATTAAGCGTGCCGAATGATTGATCCCCGCCAGAGGCTGCCGGTTCTGTTCCACTTCGCCTTCTGTTTGTTGCTCTAAACCGGCAATCAGCCGTAGCAGCGTACTTTTCCCGCACCCGCTTCTCCCAATGATTGCGACAAATTCGCCTTCGCGAATGGTAAGGTTGACGCCTTTAAGAACCTGCTGATCCTGATAATGTTTGCGGATGTTCCGCAATTCCAGCACAACCTTTTTCGATCCATAAAGTTCATCTTGGCTATGAAGTACAGTAACCGGTCGATCATCTGCCTGTCTTAAACCTGTGACCAACGCAGCCACCTCCTCTCAAATAGTTTTGCAATCAGATCGGAACATTTGCCGAGTAATGCGTAAATCAAAATGGAAAGGACGATAACATCCATCTGCATGAATTCTCGTGCATTCATTGCCATATAGCCGATTCCCGAGTTTGATGATATGGTCTCCGCGACAATTAAGGTTGTCCACATCACACCGAGTGCGTAACGGACGCCGACGAGAATTGATGAGAGTGCACCTGGAAAAATGATATGCGTAAAAAGTGATAATCCGTTTAATCCATAGGCTTGTCCCATTTCTACTAATTCCTTATCCACATATTTAATGCCATGATACGTATTAATATAGATCGGAAACAGCACACCGAGTGCAACTAGGACAATTTTCGGTGTCTCGCCAATGCCGAACCAGAGAATCATTAAAGGAATCAGAGACAGATGCGGTACATTGCGCAGCATTTGCACAGAAGAATCAAAAAGTGAGTCGGAAACTTTAAAAATTCCATTGCACAGTCCTAAAACAAAGCCTGTAATACCCCCGATCAAGAAACCGCTCATCGCGCGATAGAGACTGATCCCGAGATTATTCATCAATTCCCCGCTTTTAAACAACCGAATCCCTGCACGAATAACACCGAGCGGCGAAGGAAGCACCGTTGCGGATAGGACTCCCAATGACGATAATCCCTGCCAGACGAGCAGCAAAACGATCGGAATCAGCCACGGGAGAACATGCATCAAATCTTTTCTTACATTGATTTTCATGATTTATGCCTCCTTAATTGCTCAGCAACGCATCACGTACATTGATTTTCTTCGGAATGATTTTTAATTGATAGAATTGATCCGCAATCGATTGTTGTTCATCGAGAATAGTGCTATTCATTTTGTCAATGCCATAGGTGCGGCGATTGACAGACATTGCTACAATGTCCTTATCCATTTTGAGGGCGTCTGCCAGCTTTGCAATCAATTCCGTATGGTGGCTATTTGCCCAATCCATGGCTTCTGATACTTGACTCATAACTGTTTTGGTGACCTTTGTATGACTTTTTGCAAAGCTGCGTTTCGCCAAGAAGAAGTCGCGATCAGTCGTAATCCCCTTGCCGTTGACAAGCATTTTTGCATTGCCGGTAATCTGTGCTGCCGCTGTGAATGGATCCCAAACTGCCCAAGCATCAACATTGCCCTTCTCAAACGCGATACGTGCATCTGCAGGCTGCAAGTACACAGGCTGCACATCATTCAATGTTAAGCCTGCTTTTTTTAATGCTTTGACTACAAGATAATGAGAGCTGGATCCCTTTGAAAAAGCAATCTTCTTCCCTTTTAAATCGGCAAGCGATGTAATTGAGCTGTTTTTCTTAACAACAATGCCGCTGCCGACATTTTTGGATTTTCCCACGCCGACGTAGACGATGTCCGTACCTGATGCTTGTGCGACGACCGGCGGCGTATTTCCTGTTCGACCATAGTCAATGCTTCCGGCCCGCAGCGCTTCAAGCAATGCCGAACCCGCTTGGAACTCTTTCCACTCCACTTTATATCCTTGTTTCTTTAGTGCTTTGGCTAGATTTCCCCTGATCTGAGCAATGTTAAATTCATCGCCTTTTTGGTATCCGATGCGAATGACTTTGTTTCCGGTGTCCGATGATGATGTTCCGCACCCGGAGACAAGAAAACCGATAATGAGTATAAGTGACAGAGCGAGCAGCTTTGATTTACGCATGATTATTAATACTCCCTATTTCAAGATTTTGAACGAGCAAATGATGCTTTAACAGGCTTCTTTGAACTTTCCCTGTTGGTCCGGTGGGTATTTCGGGCAAGAATTCTATGGTTTCCGGCCATTTGTGTGCGGATAAGGATCGCTTGCATTGCTCCCAAACAGCCCGTATAAGTTCCTGCCGATCAGTCTGGACTTTCTCTTCAGCGACAATATAAGCGGCAACTCGTTCTCCGTACTTTGGATCATCCAACCCAATAACGGCAGCTTGTTTTATCCCGGAAACCGTTCGGATGACCTGTTCCACTTCATAAGGGCTGATTTTCTCGCCTCCGCGATTAATTAATTCCTTTTTCCTTCCTGATATGAAGACATAGCCGTCTTCATCAACCCAGCCAACATCACCGGTGTGAAACCAGCCGTCTTGGAAAGCGTCCTTTCCTGCGCCGTCTTCATAGCATCTGATCACATTGTCGCCGCGTATCGTAAGCTCTCCCACTTTCCCGCACGCCAGTTCCTGATCCTGATCATCAACAACTTTCAATTCCAAGCCGTACGGAATGCCGACCGATGCAGGTTTACGTTTCATAGGCGGCAGCGGGTTAACACAAATCTGACTTGCTGCCTCAGTCATACCGTAGGATTGGATCAGCGGAATGCCAAAGACATCATCAAATTGTTTTGCCAGCTGCGGTGCAAGCGGAGCTGACGCGGATCGGATCATACGCAAAGAATCAGGAATGACCGTCGGTTTCGGAATCTTAAGCAAAATCGAGATGATCGCCGGCACCGCCGATACCCATGTCACCTTGTCTTGGATGACAACATTCCAAAACTTAGACGCGCTGAACTTTGGCGCCATTATGATCTGCCCTCCTGAAAGAAGTGTAGACAAAACGGTGACAACCTGAGCATTGATATGAAAAAGCGGAAGTATGTTATAAGCACGATCGGATGCGCTCAGTCGGTGCGAGGCGATAATATGCCGCGCTGCCGCATACACTTGCCGGTGTGTCAGGCCGACTGCCTTCGGTGCCCCGGTCGTTCCTGATGTATAGAGAAGAATGGCTGTTGCATCTTCAGGAGGCTCGACCGAAGTACATGATTCAAACGCGGCCTCCGCATTCCATACCCTTATCCATTGGTGATTATTTCTGAAGTAATAGGACAGATCCGACAAATCCCCATGATAAATGCAGAGCGAATTCAAAGAATAAGCCATCGTGTCATCGAATAAAACGGCAGCATGCCGATCGTGAACGAACCCGTGAACCGGTCGGCACCTCTGTATGAATCGTTTAAATTCCGTATCCGTCATTTCCGGATTTATGGTTGCAACAACTGCTCCGTAATCAATAATTGCAAGGAAGAAACAAAGAAATGAATAGGAGTTTGGCAGTCCGAGAACGACCCTGTCCCCTTTTTCAATCCCCGCATGCACCATAATTGCTTGAATTCTTTTGATTTCGGATTGAAGTTCGCCTGCCGAATACCAATGATTGCCTTCATTTATCATAGATCTGTCACTTGGCTTCATATGCTCATGCAATTCGCGTGTTAATTGTGACATAGACGTTATCTCCTTTAATTCGTTTATTTTGTTTCTTCAGGCAAAGCTGCAGGCTTTGACCGCTTC
This sequence comes from Sporolactobacillus sp. STSJ-5, assembly GCF_024385605.1. GTDB lineage: Bacteria > Bacillota > Bacilli > Bacillales > Sporolactobacillaceae > Sporolactobacillus. The sequence continues at coordinate 26,058 of NZ_JANFOJ010000017.1, forward strand.
AGGCTCGGCCATTTTGAACGACGACCAATGCAATAGGACAGAATCGGTGTTTTATAAAAAGCATAGGCAATAAGCATAGATGCTGCGTAAACAAAAAGAATGGCAAGCGGCAGAGACAAGTAAAAAGCAAGTGAACCGACTTTTAAATAGGGTACAAAATAAGTACTGACCAAATAGAGCGGAAAAGGCTGCGCCAGATACATACCGAACGACGTCATTGATGCGGTCTGAACGAATCGATTAAACACCGGCCCGCTCCCTGTTTCCCTGCGCTTCGCCCAGTACCTTCCGATAAAAATCAACAAAGCGATGATCAGAATAGTGTAGGGCAGATATACAGGCTGATGCACAGACTGAGCAGCACGATCGCTTTCATGTAAGATGACGCGGTTTAAATAATAATGCAGGCACATACCCATCCAGCTGACGGCAAGGATACCGATCAGCAATTTGATATGCCGATCAATAAATGTGCAAATCTCGTTATAGTGACACGCTGCCAAGCCGCCGAGTACAAAATAACATTGGTAGGTGACGACGAACACGCCGTAATGAGACAATAAGTACGGCCAGCTAGATGTATCCAGATGAGGCAGCACAAATTTGATAAAAACCGTTGTGATCAATTGCACATACACACTCCATAGGAACACATGCAAATGCCACTTTTTAAACTTTTGCAGCCCGCGAAGCATAAATGGGAACACAAGATAGAATTGAAACGTAACGAGAACGTAGTAAATATAAAATTGATCCCCATGGATGAACGCAAGCCACAAATCATTCAGGAATTGAAATAGAGGCTCTCGTGTATGCATTAAATAATCATTCTGAAACAAGAGATAGATAATGTTCCAAAACAAATAGGGAATGCCAATGAGCAAAAAGCGTTTCTTCCAAAAATCTGCAATCCGCAAATCACGGTTGGCGTAAACGATAAACAAAATAAATCCCGTAATAAACATGAATGCCATACGTGTGACATGCATTGAGGAATGAATCGCCGACATCGTCACAGAGCTCATTGTCCATCCTTTCAGCTGACTGTCAAAGATACTCATTGTATGGACGGAGAGAACACCAAACATAATGATCGCTCTCATCAAATCAATTTCATATAAATGTTTTCTTTTCAATAAAACAACTCCTTGCTCGTAACAATTTTCAGACATAGATTATCATCGAATCCTTAACAATTTCTTAATTGCACATTGCGACTTTATTACATAACAGCGTTTACGCTTTATATCGAAACCGTTTACATATTTTGAACACTTCGATACACTTGTTGTGAACAGATTCACATGTTTAGATTTAAGGAGGATAAAAATAGTGAAACTATTGATGTACGGCGTACAAGATCACGAAAAGAAGATCATCGCAGACTGGGCTGAATCACATAAAGTTGACATAGTGACCACACCGGACTTCCTCTCCGAACAGACCGTTGCACGTGCAAAAAGCTTTGACGGCATCTGCATTCAACAGCCGATTGCGCTTGGCGGACCGAAGCTGTACGCACAGCTGAAGGACTATGGAATCAGGCAGATCGCGACACGCACGGCAGGCTATGACATGATTGACTTGGCCGAAGCGGAAAATAACGGCTTAATCGTCACAAATGTTCCTGCCTACTCGCCTTATGCCGTAGCAGAGCTTGCAGTCACTCAGGCCATGCAGCTCGTTCGCCACATTCCACAATTTCAGAAGCGCATCTCTAATCAAGATTTTCGCTGGTCCGGTCTGCTTTCTAAAGAAATCCGCTCATTAACCGTCGGCATCGTGGGAACCGGCCGCATCGGAGCCACGGCCGCCGAGCTTTTCAAAGGACTCGGGGCAAAGGTTATCGGCTTCGACCAATACCCAAACGATCGCGTCAAATCAATTCTCGACTATCGCCCATCGCTGGAGGCTGTACTGAAAGAAGCAGACATTGTATCCCTGCATACGCCTCTCTTTGATTCAACACGGCATATGATCAACAAAAATACATTAAAACTGATGAAAAAGAGTGCTTTTCTTATCAACATCGCACGCGGAGGGCTCATCAACACAGAGGATCTTATTGATGCACTCGAAACCGGAGAAATTGCCGGGGCTGCGCTTGACACATTTGAGAACGAAACCGTGATTAACAAAAATCTAAGCGGACAACCGCTTGATGATCCGCTTCTCGCTAAGTTGATCGCTATGGATCAAGTCCTGTTGACACCACATGTTGGTTTCTTTACGGAAACAGCCATTCAAAATATCGATGAAGGCGCGCTTGATTGTGTTGTTGAAGTTCTGGAAACCGGCACAAGCAGAAACCGTGTGCAACAGCCGGAATAAGCGTAGAAAATAAACCATAAACAGATTAGAAAACTTGGCTGCGCCTCTGACAAAGGCAAAGGCTTAGTTGCATTTACACTAAATTCCTCTAAATCTTTATACTTTCTTATTTGTGTAAAAAAAGGAGATCATTTAGCGAACGAATGATCTCCTTTTTATAGTGTACCTTTGATTTGATGGCTGTTATACTTATGAAAAAGAAAGGAGATGATCATGATGGCAAGCGAGTTGCAAATGGTGATGCAAGCCATTAAAGAGCTTGGAAACAACATCAGCACGCTCGATGAACGGATGGGCAAGTTTGAACAGAGAATGGATCAGCTTGACACACGAATAAATCACATGGAGAATGACATGCGCTCCGGATTTGCTGCATTGAAACAAGAGATTAAAGACAAGCACTTTGATGTACTGGACCGCATTGATCTTCTGCGTGAAGATGCCTTAAACACATCATTAGACGTTCAGCGCATCAAACGATTAGAAAACTTGGCTTTGCCAAGCCTCTAGCAAGGCGAAGTCATAGTTGCACTTATACTATTTTCCTTAAAATTTATATACTTTTTTATAGTAAAAATTAAAAAAGCGGGACTTTAACCGCGCACGCGCGATCATACTCCCGCTCCCTTTTCTTCACTTCACAGTTCTTCATTACTTCTGATCAAACCACGCAGGGTTATTTCGATCATTGCAATCACCCTGTCGATGAACGGCATGAGATCGTCAATATTCGAATTCGGGTGTTTCTTTAGATAAGTCATCGTCCGATTACTGTAATCATTAAAAATACAGAGCAGTACCTCTTTTAAAAGATTCGGGTCTACATCGTCCTTCAAGTCGAGTTTTTCAATCGTATCCCCAACGAAATCCGGAGTCATTGCATTCAATTCATTATATAGACTAATCATTTTTTTCGTCAGTTTTTCCGGAGGTCGAGTAAATGCATTCATGATAAACTGGAAAATATCTGGATATTTTTTATAAATACTGATTTCCATGGCACATATTCTCCGCATATCTGCAAGCATATCAGACGATAAATTCCAGTTCTCATAGTCAAGCTCTTTCATTGTAAACCGTATGGCATAATCCACACTTTCTTCAAAGAGTTTCTCTTTAGAATCAAAATAGTGAAAGATCAGCCCTTTTGAGACGCCCGATAATTTTGCGATCTGATTGGTCGATGCCCGGTCAAATCCCTTTACCGCAAATTCATGAATCGCAGCGTTCAAAATAGCCTTTTCTTTCGTTTCATCCATTACACTTTCAAATCCTTCCTCTTATATGTCCAAAGCGCAAGCAGACAAGAAACCACGATCACAATCAGGTCGGTCACAATGTATTTCCATTCAATCCCATTCTTAAAAACAGTGCTCGGAAGCGCCGTGTCAACCGGCGAGAAGAAAACCAGTGCCTGAAAATCATCATTCATCTTACCCACAACACCAAGTATAAAGGTAAGAAAAACAATACCAAGAGATAATGAAGTCGCCGATTTATTTGTGGACAGGAACGCCGATAATAGGAAACCGAACGCAAGAAAAGTAAGGCCCATTACCCATCCGGAAAAAGCTAATTGTGCAAAGCTCTTAAACAGCCCAGCAACGGATGCTCCCGACTCCTTGAAGAGGATGCATCCCAAAAAAGCAATGACCATTGATACTGCCCAGTATAATGTATATAGCAAACTGTTGGCGAGCATTTTCGATCCAACGATGGAAAGACGCGTAATCGGCTGAGCATAGAGATAGCCGATTGTTCCCTCCGCCTCTTCTCTGGCAAGTGCATTGGTTCCGAGCATCGCTGCGAAAATACCGGTGGCAATGATCACATACTGGTATTCATAACCAAAGTAGCCTTTGATCGTCGCCAGAGCCGCCATATCCGATAAATTGAATGCCTTCAGCATATCTTTCGGCATTGACTTCAAGTCCATCTGCTGCAGACCCATGTCCTTCATTGCGGGAAATAACGACACCAAACCAAGCGTCAGCAATCCGACAACAACAATCCAAATCAAAAGTGTTTTTATGTGTGTCCTGCATTCAAGCTTGAATAAGGTCATAATCGTTCACCCTCCTGACGTTCATACATAGACATGAACTGTTCTTCCAAATCACGATTCGCAACAGTAACATCTTCAAGATCTACTGAAAGATTCGACAAGGTTGAGAACAGCTGCGGCAAGCCGCCTTCATAGAGAAAACGCGCTTCATGTTCCTCTTTTTTCGTGCAGGTCGCACCAATAGCCTTCATTTCATCGAGCGGCAGCTTGCTTCCTTTCAAGACAACAATCTTCATCTTTTTATTGACTTGAGACAGATCTTCAACACCGATCAACTGGCCGCTGCGAATAAACGCGACCTTTGAACAATAATCCTCAACTTCTTTCAGGTTGTGACTTGAGAGGAAGATGGTCGCCCCCTGTTCCTGCTTTTCTTTGAGCACTCGGAACAGCCGAGCATGCATCAGCGGGTCAAGTCCGTTCGTTGGTTCATCCATGATAATTAACTCCGGATGATGAATGAGTGCGCAGACTAATGCAACCTTTTTCTTATTTCCTAAAGACAGATCACCGAACTTCTTCTTGCGATCAATCTGAAACAGTTCACAATAGCGATCAATCTCCGCCTGATCGCCTTTCATTTGATGAAAATCAAGCGTATAGCGAATCAGATCCTGAACGCGCAGCTGCGGATAAAAACGGACATCGCTTGGCACATAGCCAATTCTTTTCTTGACCTCCAGATCATGCTGCGGAACATTTTTTCCGAGAAGTGATATCTCCCCGCCGCTTCGTTTAATAAAATTCAACATCATATTCATTGTTGTCGATTTGCCTGCTCCATTCGGTCCGATGAATCCGAAAAATTCACCTTGCTCAACAGAAAAGGACAGATCATTCACAGCAACAAACTTGCCAAAACGTTTACTGATGTGGCTCAATTCAATAACCGGCATCTCAGTGAACCTCCTTTTGATCACGCTTTGACCACTAGGTCAATGACACTATAGCATGCATTGACCTAGTGGTCAACACTCTTGTTCACGTTTTTTCCGGCTAAAAATGATGACAATTTTTTGCTCAGTCTAGGAGTGATGGCCAAGTTTGGTATGTATAGACATCCTCATCAATCACATAATAATTGACGAAAAAGGGGGGAGAAACAATGGCAAAACCAGATGATCGTTCTGACAATTGGGAGAAAATCGGCCACAACATCGGTAACACGCAGCAAAACATTGACGAAACCAATGACTATTTAAAAGCGCACGGCGATGAAATGAACGAGGATGAAAAACGTCAGCTGCATGAAAAAAACAAGCGACGCAAGGACAGCGTAGAAGGACTGCGCGATGAACTGAAAGATGAAACCGCCTTTAGCAAGACTCATTAATTATTAAATACCGATCGGCAACGCCGGTCGGTATTTTTCATGCCCTCCTGAGAACAGGTGCCCAGTATGACTCTGTTTGGATATTAGCCTTAAGTCTTAGAGGAATATATGGCTGAGGCTTATTCCTGAAGATCCGTCGTCAAGTTAAAGTATAGGTACATTGATCGAAAGGATTGCCCGTCATGTATGCTTATATCTTACTTACTCATTCAAAAACACTGCCCGCAAAACTCGTCCGGCTTTGGACCGGTGATACCTATTCACACGTGGCCATTTCTCTTGATTCACCTATGACCGCTTACAGCTTCGGTAGGAAAAGCAGGCTGAACTTTCTTAACGGAGGATTTATTGAGGAACAGTTCGCTGATATGGATCAAGCAACGCAAATCAGCGTTCTGCGTCTTCCAATGACTCAGAATGCCTATTATCGAGCTCGTATTCTGCTCGCCTACTTTCAAGATTACGGTGACTCCTATCATTATAATTTTAAGGGAATTATCGGCATCATGCTTCACCGCAGAATAAGCGGAATAAATGCCTATTTTTGCTCTCAATTTGTTTCAACACTGCTCGAGAAAAGCGGCGCATACCGCTTCAGCAAGCCCGCCTATTTTATCAAACCGTCTGATTTTCTCGTTCTGAACGAAGCGGAAACCCTTTATTCCGGAACGCTTGGCGGCTACTTGTCACCTGCAGCTGATTCCGGCCGTTTAGCACCGGCCGCTCAATGGGCTTAGATATACTTTACCATCAGATACTCGTCTACAAATCCGCTGTCTTCCTTCATTGCGTCATAATCTTCGCCGTAGATCTTAAATCCGAATTTTTTGTAGGCGCGAATCGCAGGCTCATTGTTCGTGACGACAAATAAATAAATTTTGGTAACACCGTCTTTTATCACATCACCAATCATAAATTCGATGATTTTTCTGGAAAGGCCCTGACCTCGGTATTCTGGCGATACATAGACGCTGGTGAGTGTTGCACGGTGCGCCATTTTCGGCAGCGTTTCCCGATGCAGTGATGCAATCGCGATCAGTCGTTCCTCATCGAAACCGCCAACAGTCAAGACATCGGGGTCAGACAGATGTTTACGAATTTGATCCATTGTCCGATTTTGTTCCGTATTCAAGTCCGATGCGTATGCCTCCGGATTATTTGTCAATGCTTCGAGCCTCAATGCGCGATACTGCTCCGCATCTTCGGCGGTTAATGGTTTAAAAAAGACCATAGCAAGCCCTCCACAACATATTCTCTATGCTATTATGAACTTATTCTCGATTTTTAATGAGGTGGAGACTGTGCGCATTTTCGGAACCGTGAAAAACGGAGTGAACTATATACTGAGAAAAGGCGCCTATGCTGTAATTTTTGAAGGCGACCGCACAGCGTTGATCCGCGCTAACGGCAACCAATATTTTCTTCCCGGCGGAGGAATTGAGTCTGGTGAGACAGATGAACAGTGCCTGAAGCGCGAGCTGCTTGAAGAAACAGGCTGCACCATCGATGAGATTCACTATTTTGGCCATGCGCAACGTTATTTTCTGTCAACGCTTCCCGTTGTTCAGCCCATGGTCAGTGACGGTTATTTTTATACCGCACGGCTTGGTCAGCAAGTACAGCAGCCGACTGAATCCGACAACTTCTTAGAATGGATTGATGTCTCGAAATGTGGTCAGTTGTTATTCCACGAACATCAGGCATGGGCGGTTCAAGAAGCTTGGGCGCAGTCACAGCACAGGCCATGATTCGTAAATGGTTGCCTGATCGGGACGTGACTGATTGCGTAACCAATCGACCGCTTTCAGCACAAGCGGAGATGAATTATTGATGTTCAGCGCGTCAATGCTGATCCAGTGCGCGCCGGCCGAATCCTGTCCGTCAAATTCAGCAGGACGCTCAAACGATCCGCTGATCTGCGTCACTAGATAGAAAACCGCGACATGATGGACATGAGTGAACTGCTTCCAGTTCCACGGCAAAAAGAAGTCAAAGGTGCCAATTTGAAAGCAGTCGGAAACCGCCATGCCGGTTTCCTCATTAAATTCTCTGTGCAGTGTTTCGATCAATGATTCGCCAGGTTCCTGGCTGCCGCCAGGCAAATCGTAGCGATGAATATACGGGCCGCCGGTTTTGTCGATAATAATGATTTTGTTGTTGTGTTCGGCAATACCGTAGCAACCGAATGCTGTATGGTAGTTTTTTTCTTGGTTGGGCATGTGCTCAAGCCTCCTTGTTTGTGTTTATCGACCACTATTCAGATTTTATCAGTCACCTTGACGAATTTATCGACCGCTATCCAGATTTTATCAGTCACTTTGACGAATTTATCGATCACTTTTAACTTTTTATCGACCGGTTTGATTTTTCGGCAAATACGTCCTCTGATAAATAGTAAATCCTAGACTTTTTTTCACCCTCGTAACGAAGTGCTGTTCGATGAAGCAAGCGTCTCGCGGTTAAATTGGGCCTTAGCATGAGAAAATCGCGGCATTGGTTGTTTGTAATTGCCGGCCCGTGAATTAGATAATAGTCGCGTCATGCAAGTAAATGCGCGGTTCGAGAGAGGTATGCTCGCAATGTGGACAAATCCAGCTCTGTTTCAGCTTCTCCATTGGCATTGCACCGCACTCGGGACAGCGCACACCTTTTATGATTGCTTCGGGGTTGATCAATGATCGAAAGGGTTTGATAATCAGTGGCTTATGGGCCGCAAGCAGTGCATCTGAAATGTTGTCCAAATCCCTCACAGACAAATGTGCTTTGCTGAATTGCTTACTGAAACGTGAAAGCTCTGCTCTGAGATTTGCCCGCCGAACTACCTGGCTCATTTTTTCGCGGCTCCTCAATCCTTTAAATTGCAGCTGAGCGTTTGAAGCGATCACCACACGATTAATAATCGGCAGTGACCAGTCGTGTTCATTCAACCACTGTTGCAGCGAATCAGTTAAATACTCGGCCTGTGTAATGGGATCAGCGCAAAACGATCACAAAGAACAAGAAAATCAATTTGGAAAACGTGGACATAGTCTGACAAACGGAGGTTGTGGAAAATACGAAATTCTTTGTCGGGGAGATAGCTGAGCGGATCGTCCATAGATTGCTCACCATGCCAACCGGCGAACGCCCTTTTATAGAGCGACAGCACATGATCACGCGTACTGCCCGCTTTCATCCGCCGCGTCAGCGCTTCATACTGGAGCACGTGGTATGGGATTTGGATGGGTTTGTCGAACACTCGATCGCCTCACTTTCATGATAAGAAGTTCGACGGCTGGATTTCCAAATCCTTCTCTCGACGCTCAATCCTCTAGAATCAAATCCAGACTCTGCCTGCATCCCTCAACAATGTCCGCATTCTGCCGATCATAACCGTACATGAACAGTGAAACCGTTGTAAAAGCCGCCTTCCACCTAGCTAATGCTTTCGTCGCATCGCTCACTTCACCATAAACCGCAAAAAATTGCGAACGCGCACCATAAGGCAAAAAGCTGTACACAATCGATAAATCCACAGCAGGATCACCAATATGAACATCTCCCCAGTCAATCACACCGGTCACCCTGCCAAGCTGATTACTAATTAGATTCCGAATATGCAGGTCGCCATGCACCAGACACCGTTGCTCAGCCAGAGGAATCGGATCCGTTTTTTCGACGTATTGCCGTAGCTTACCAACTCGATGATACAGATTCTGCATCGCTAACTGATCCACACGTTGGAGCAGCGCCATTTTGCGTTTCCCAATGTCCAGCCGTCCGAGCTCATCATCGGGAACACCTAGTGCAGCAGCCTGTTCTGCCGGAAAATGATGCAGAGCTCGCAAAAATTGAGCCAAGTCTGCTGCCGAACGCGCACGTTCTTCATGGGTCAGGATAACCGGCAAATACCCGCGAACCTTCTCATAACCAAGAAACGGCCATGAAAACTCAGCGTCCGGATTGCCAAAAAAAAGCGGTTTAGAAATCTGCAGCGGTAAATGATCTGCCAGTTTTGGCAAGATTCCACTCTCCGCACGCAGCAGTCCAACCGCTATCTGCCGGCGAGGAAATCGAAATACATACCGTTCATTGACAAGATAAACAGTATTGTCGTAGCCTTCGCCTAGCGCAGAAACCTTTGCTGGCGCGAGCTCAGGAAACTGCCGTTCGATCAATGTTCGCGCTAATTTTTCTGAAACCACCTGCTCCGGATCCCATATATTTCCCAACATCGTCTCCTCCTTTCGTCATACATGTCATTGTCTTTTCCCATTTTTCAAGCTAATATAAATACAAAGAACTGCACCCTTGCGCTGTTTGAATGTGAGATGAGTATTGATGGATGTCTATGTTGCCAGGCAACCGATTTTTGATCGGAAAATAAATCTGTACGGCTATGAACTGCTTTATCGAAAAAGCATGAATAATTATTTCGAAGGAACCGATGATAATCAAGCCACAGCAGCATTGCTGTCAAACTCCATATTGGTCATGAATTTCGACCAGCTCATCGATGGAACGAAAGGGTTCATCAATTTCTCGGAAAATTTTCTCACCAATGACTTTCCAAAATTACTGTCTCCAAATAAAATCATTGTGGAGATTCTAGAAAATGTTCCCCTGACCCAGGAGGTTATCGATGCCTGCAAAGGGTTAAAGAAAGCCGGCTACACACTGGCTTTGGATGACTTTACCTTCGATCCGAAAATAATGCGGTCTCCGCTGATGACACTGGTCGATATGATCAAGATTGAATTCAATCGGAATCCGCTGCATCAGCAAATTCGCCTGATCAAGAAATACGGACAGCAGAAGCTTTTTTTAGCTGAAAAAATAGAGACGGAAAAAGAATATACCTTGGCGCTTCGCATGGGCTACCATCTCTTTCAAGGTTACTTTTTCAGCAAGCCGGCGATGATTAACGGAACCGACATTCCTTCGTTCAATTATCATGTGCTGCACATCATTAAAGAATTAAAAAAAGAGGACGTCAATTTAAGAGCTCTCTCCAAACACTTTCAGCATGATCTTGGACTCACCTATAAAATCATGCGGATTGCGAATACTCTCCATTACGGTGCGATGATTCCTGTCCGCTCCATTCAGAATGCCCTCACACGGATCGGTGTAAAGGATTTATCAAAATGGATGCATCTTTTTCTTCTTCAAGAGCTTCAAAACCTGCCTAACGCTGAGTTAATCAAAGCTTGCATTATTCGTGGGCGCATGCTGGAAAAGCTGGCGACACTCCTGAATGCACAGGACGAGGAGGACAACTACTGCCTTGTTGGACTTTTTTCCTCAATTGATGCACTTACGAATCAAAAGATGGAAGATATTCTCGCTACGCTCCCTTTTCCCGCCGAAGTAAAAGAAGCACTGATGGGACAAGACAATAACTTCAGAACCCATCTTAATGGTGTTCTCTTACTCGAACAGGCAGATTGGGCTGCACTTAACGACTACTTAGAGCAATTTGCGATTTCAAAACATGCCTATATGGCAGCCTATATTGACGCGATCAAGTGGCAGCAATATCTTCCTTAATCCATCGTTATTGATTTTGCCTGTTCTTCGCTAGGTGCGGAAGTCCCAGCAACAAAGATGCTGCCAAACTGCCCATTACTCCAAAGCTCAGGGTAAAGCCCAACTTCTCAATCATCCATCCTGTCAGTGGAAAGAGAAGAATCATCGTCACGCTGAACAGCATGCTGGAAACGCTCAGCAGGGTCGCACGGCTGGACGATGGGATCAATTCATTAAAATAGTTGCTGAAAATCGGCTGGCTGACTGCAACCAGCGCGTTCATCACGATGAAGCAGACGATCAGCATCACCAGCTGATTCACATAAGACAAGATGAGCAGCACGCACAATAGAATGGAAAAATACTTGATCAGTCGGACTTGACCGACTTTTTTTTCTATTTTGGGTGAGATTTTCGCTCCGATAATTTGAAACACAGCCGAAACGACCATCAGCAGACTGATTTGAATTCCTTTGAACCCGCGCCCATCCACGAATGATTGAAAATAAAAGTAGTACGTTGCGGCAATACCTTGAAATAGAGCAAAGAAGAACATGAGGAAGCGCAGTTGAGCGTTTTCTTTTAAAAAAGCAGCGGCGTTCTTCAAAATGGCGAAATATCCGGTAATCTTTTCTTCTTTCCGTTCCGATTTCACGGGTTCAACCATCATCATGACGGTCAGAATCGCCAGCAATGAAATCCCGATCTGGATCCAGTACACACCTTCAAAGTAAACATTGACGAACCAGCCTGCGACAAAAATGCCCAAGGTGTCCGTAAATTCATAGATTGCGTTGACATTTGCCGATACTTTGATGTACTTCTTTTCCTGTTTCAGATTGCGCAGCGACTCGTAGATCAGAGCCTCATTCGTACCGGAGTTAAGGTTATAAGACCATGCAGAAATAATAAACCCGACAGCAAACCACAGAAAATCATGAGAAAAAATCAAGATAAAGCTGCTCACAATTGAACAGACGCGGCCCAAAATCAAAACCGCTCGATAACTCAAGCGATCGGCAAGTGCCCCGCTCGGCACCTCAAATATAAAGCTGCTTACGTGAAAAATGCTTTCAAGCAGCCCCACTTCGACCAGCGACATCCCGCGATGCGTCAGATAGAGTACCCAAAGCGCCGCCACACCAAAAAAAGAACAGAAATAATAAATGTAATTATAGCGCACATTTGCGCCAATACCTCTTCTCCACATCACAATACATCACAGCCGTCCCAGAAAGAATAGTAATAAAATCAACTTGATTATCGTATCAAAAAAAGACCTCTTGAGGAAGAGAATCCTTTTATTTGTCTTTTATGCCGACAGTCTGGTCGTCTCGCGGTCGAATCACGTGTTTGCAAAAGCCAGACGTATTACGGGTAACGATCAAGATACTTTTTATAAAGTAAGAAAGACCGGGCATATGTGATTGATTTGTGTCTTTATGGTGCTGAATTCATCGCTTCGGTTGCTCGCATCAACTGAGCGCGACCGCGGGTGCACCGCGCTTTCGTGTCTGTTTTTCCTACTTTTTATTAATCCGTAAAATCTTATACTTTCTTTTCTTGAAAAAAGACCTGAAAATCTTGGTTCATCAAGATTTTCAGGTCCTTGAAGGCGTATTTAGAGGTTTGAAAGTAACCATTCATATTCTTCTTCAGTCTATTAAAATTTCTCTAATTCTAGCAACCTAATGAATCATTACCTGCGAATCATTTATTGCTGCGGCTGTCCGGATTGGATACTCAGTCCGCCGTCTACCGGCAGATTGACACCATCAATCGGATCAGATTCGTCCGAAGCAAGAAAATACATGACCTTCGCAATTTGCTCCGGTTTAGCTAAACGTCCCAGTGGAATTGCGTCCCTGAACTGCTGTTGAACCTCCTCTGGATTCTGAAGAAACATAGGTGTTTCCGTTGCACCCGGATTCACATTATTGACCCGGATATTGTATTTCGCAAAGTCCAGAGCTAAGGAACGAACCAGATTGACCACAGCACCTTTAGCAGCATTATAGGCAGCCATTCCAAAATCACCGCAGAGTCCTGAGATCGAAGCAGTATTTACGATTGTTCCGCCTTTATTGTCAATCAAAAGTGGAACAAAATATTTAGACATGAGAAAAACAGATTTAACGTCAACATTCAGCACTGCATCCCACGTTTTACTGTCCGTATCCGTAACACTGCCCATTCTCGCAATCCCGGCATTATTTATTAACGAATCGATTGTTGCAAACTTAGCTTTAATCTGATTTGCCAGACTTGAAACAGCATTTTCATCAACAACATTGACCGCGTACGTGTAAACTTCAACCTTTGTTTTCTGCCGCAATTCCGAAGCTGCCTTTGCCAAGCCTTCTTCATTTAAATCGACCATCAAAACATCCCAGTTGCGTTCAGCAAACAGTTTTGCCGCTGCTAGTCCCATACCCGATGATGCACCAGTGATTACAACACGTTTCATATTCAGATCTCCCCTTCATAAGTCGCTTCGACCGAATTGTAATGCTTCATTCGCAGTCTCTGGTAAAAATGGGCTGCGTTTTTACCAGGGTAGCTCCTATTGTAAACCGCTTACATGTCCATTATTGGCTTCTTATCACTTTTTTGCAATAGAGACTAATAAAATTTGGAAAAGTGTTCGGTTATATTAGAGAAACGTAATGATCATCTACCACTCTTCACTATAAAAATGCCTTGTATCCCCTTCCTTAAGCATAGGAATTCCAAGGGTTCATTAAGGAAGTTTGCTTTTTAATAATGGTGCAATCAATTAGAGATAATTTTGGTTCCAGCGCTGATCGATACGGAAAAATTTCCAGATAATATACGAAAGCCCCCATATCGTGACAAAAAGAACGCTTAATCCATAGCCGACCCAATTTAAATTAATCTGCTGCACCCAGTTCCAAAAGCCGCCTTGCAGCTGGAACGCCTTACCCGCAACCTGACTCAGTTCTATGGCACCGATCATTAATGCCGCAGCAACCGAAATGGCCGTAACCGTAATATTGTAATAAATTTTTCGAACAGGCGTATCGAGCGCCCAGCGGTACGCACGTGTCATCATGACCGAATCAGTTGTGTCCATAACATTCATGCCTGCTGCGAAAAGAATCGGCAGAGCAAGTATGGCAGCAGCAGACATATGCGCTCGTGCGGACTCTGCGGAAAGTGCAAGCAGGCTGATTTCTGTCGCGGTATCAAACCCTAAACCAAACAAGAAGCCCAGCGGAAACACGTGCCAGCTCTTGTTGATAAACGCAAAAAGCGGTGCGCACACGCGGGACAGAAAGCCTCGGGACTGCAGCAGCTGTTCGAACTTTTCCTGATCGAAAGCACTCTTTTTTAATTGAATAAACATTTTCTGCAAATCAATTAAAACAAATAGGTTAATGATTGCAATTGCGATCAAAAATCCACCGGAGACCGTGGCGCCTATAACACCGCCGACACGTTCGAATTGCGGCAGATGATTCTGCACCCAACTCACGGACAAGGCTAAAACCAAGGCCATGAGCAGAACTACGGATGAATGGCCGAGTGAGAAATAAAAGCCGACACCCATCGGGTTCTCCTTTTGCTGCGTCAGTTTCCGCACAATGTTGTCAATAGCTGCGATATGATCCGCGTCAAAGGCATGACGAAGACCGAGTGTATAGGCGACAAGTCCAAGCCCGAGCATGACCGGATTATTTTCTGCCACAAGAAAAAGCAGACCAATACCAACAACATGCAGAATGATTGAACCTAAATAATAGGGCAGACACTTTTTCAACACGTTAATTCTTCCTTTCGTTCTCATCGTTAAAAAAAACGGCATCCATTTTCGAGATTCGAAAATTTCAGCCGCTCATTGATGTCCCTATACTTAAGAAACAAAGGCCTTGCGTTCTTCTGCTGAAAGGGTTTCGTTCATCCGTCCGCTGCGGAAGCCGCTCAAATCAAGTGTCACATAACGGAAGCCAAAATCCATGAGCGTCTGACTGACCTTATCATTCAATTCAATGAAGTCGTTTAAACGTTCTGCCGGAACCTCAACACGGGCAATCTCACCATGATAGCGGACGCGGACAACAGGGAAACCGAGATCGCGAATGTATTTTTCCGCCTTCATGACTTGATCGATTTTTTCCAACGTGAGTGTTGTTCCGTAAGGGAAGCGGGAAGATACTGAGCATGAAGAAACCTTGTTCCAGTTGTTCAGGCCAATTACTTTTGCCAAAGCACGAACATCGGTTTTATAGAAACCTGCTTCCTGCAGAACGCTTCGTGCGCCTGCCTCTGTCCGGGCGCGCAGACCTGGGCGGAAGTCGCTTTCGTCATCCTTGATCATGCCGTCCAGTACAAACTCGAAGCCCTCAGCCGCCGCGATCTCGTTCATTCGCGCATAGAAGCCTTTCTTCGCATAGTACCAGCTGTCCGGCGTATTGTGTTTGATATGTTCTTCAGACAGATAGTTGAGTTCAGTTTTCTTAACAACAGCGCCCAGATCTTTTGCCAAGGAGACGGCTTTGTCAAATTCCTCATTCGTAAAAAGTTCGGAGTTGGCAACAACGGCAAGTACATTGTCTTTGCCCAGCGTATCCAGCGCCATTTTCAGAACGAGTGTACTGTCAATACCTCCGGAAAAAGCAACAACCACACGATTCATCTTTTTCAATTGATCAACTAGAGCCTGTTTTTTTTCAGTTAACGTACTCATCAGTATTTACCTTCCTTTTTTATAGTTATTTTTATTAATGACAGCCTGGTTATAGTCCGAGGAATCCTCTGGCGAAAAGTGCGGCACAAGCAGCGCCTAAGAATGGTGCGATGCCCGGAACGATAATGCCGTATTGCCAATCGTTGCTCGCTTTGCCGCCCGGAATCGGCAGAATCGCATGGGCAATACGTGGACCCATATCACGCGCGAGGTTCATCGCGAATCCCGTCGGACCCCCCATACCCATACCGATTGCCCACACAAGAAGGCCAACACCAATCGGCACAATGCCTGGTGTTTTAATCGAAGCGATGGCTAAGATTCCGGTAATAAAGATAAACGTATCAATAAATTCGACGAAAAAGTTGCGCGGCAAATGACGCACATTTGGGTTTGTTGAAAAGATGTTACGAATTTTGACCCGATCGACGTCTTTGGATGCATTGAATTGATCATAGTAAGCGATAAAGACAACAATGGAACCGAAGATACCGCCGAGTACTTCTGCGATGCTTAATGGAATGACACTCGTCCATGGAATATTGCCAAGGACGGCCTGAGCGACAACCATCGCTGGGTTAATACACACATCTCCGAAGATAAACAACGAGATGGTAATACCAAAACCCCAAGTTGTAATAGCAAAAATGTGACCGGAATTCTGATATTTTGATGTATTGAGCACCTCACAGCAGTGGACGCCAACACCAAAAACAATCATTAATGCTGTCCCTAAGAATTCAGCAACGAGTTGATGAATCACAGTATTCCCTCCAAATAATCTAATTCTGATTCAATGAATCCAGCAGCTGCCGTCGAACCTCCTGCTCAACCGCAGCTAGAGAAACACCATATGAGCGTGCAGCCTGAGCACAATCGTCATACTCAGCAGTCTGCTTAACGACACCGTCACGGCTGGCAACCTTCACACGAATTGTTCCATACTTTGTTTCTACCTTTTTAAAGCTGCGCTTCATGATTGACCGCTGCATTAATTGATAGCGAACACCAAGGGTGCAGGTGTGTTTCAGCAGCAAGTCAACAAATGTTTCGCGTTCTTCCGGCGCGCAAAGAACAGAGAGCTTGCATGCCGGTCGATTTTTCTTCATGTAAATCGGTGTAAAAAATACATCGAATGCGCCTGCTTCAAGCAACACATCCATTGCAAATCCTAGTGATTCTCCGCTTTGATCATCAAGATTTGCTTCGATCAGCAGCACCGTATCATGATCCGTATTCACCGTCTGCATGCTTTTCTTCGTTTCAAAGAGCAACGCGCGCAGCGCATTAAAGGAACCGGTGTCGCGCTTGCCGAACCCGTATCCGGTCTTGAGCAGAATTCCATCCTCCGGAATGGATCCGTAGTGACTGACGATCTCCTTGACAAGGCCCATACCGGTCGGCGTAATGAGTTCGGTCTGAACATCCGTGCGCTGTTTTATTGGGATATTGGTGCCGATACGCATCTGCATGACAGCGGGAACCGGTACCGGCATCTGCCCATGTGCAACTTGGATAAAACCGGACCCATCGCTTAGTGCGGACGCGCGCACATCATCGACGCCTAGTAAGTCCAGTGCGACAAAGCAGCCGACAATATCGACAATCGAATCCATAGCGCCGACCTCGTGAAAATGGACATCAGCCAGAGGCATCTGATGAACGGCCGCTTCTGCTTTGGCGATCTCAGTGAAAACGGCAATCGATTGCTTCTTGATCTTTTCAGATAAGCCGCTTGCATTGATAAGGGAGCAAATATCGCTCAAATGCCGAACATCATGATGATGATGGTGATCATGATGTTCAATAAATCCGTGATCCTTTTCATGATTTAGTACGACGTCAAAGCTTGTCCCGTAGATACTGTTTTTCGCAAGGCGCTCATTGTGCAGCTGATAATCACTGACATGCAATTGAGCGAGTTCCGATTGAAATCGGTCAAAGTCGACGCCAAGATCAAGCAGTGCGCCAATGAACATATCACCGCTGATTCCTGAAAAAGCATCTAAATAAAGAGTTCTCATCTTAATCCTCCATGCGGGCCAAAGCCATTTTACAAATGATTGATCATGCTGGCTGAGTAGGCAGCACCAAAACCATTGTCAATATTCACCACGGTGATCCCCGATGCACAGCTGTTGAGCATTGTAAGCAGCGCCGTCACACCTTTTAAGTTGGTGCCGTAGCCAACACTCGTCGGCACCGCAATCAAAGGCTTGTCAATCAAACCGCCGACAACACTGGCGAGCGCACCTTCCATACCGGCAATGACAATCACAACCTTTGCCGCGCGAATCACATCCAAACGGGCAAATAACCGATGAATACCGGCAACGCCGACATCATAAACCCGTTTCACGCTGTTTCCGTAAGCTTCAGCAGTAACCGCTGCCTCTTCGGCAACCGGAATATCGGAGGTCCCGGCGGTCACAATCGCAATATAGCTGCTGGTTTTCTTCACTTCGGCACGATTCACAAGCGCGCAGCGTGCTTCTTTGTAATAAACAGCATCCGGCTCAACCTTTTTTATTGCTTCAAATTTTTCCGAGGAAAGGCGCGTACATAAAATGTTCACCGTCTGCTTGCGCATGGTCTCAATGATGCCGATAATTTGCTCGGCTGTTTTACCTTCACCATAAATCACTTCCGGATAGCCGTTGCGCTGCTTTCTCGTCAGATCAACCTTTGCAAAACCGAGATCCGCAAAACCGCTGTCTTTTTCATGTGTCTTCGTTTGACTGGGCTCAGAAGCATCTTGGAGCGGCGTATGCAGTTCGTCATTTTCCATTTTCTGTCCACCTCTCCTCTTTTTCTGGAATTGTTATTGAACGATAACACCCAAGCCGTCAGGAATAACCGTTATTTTGGCATCCTTACCTTCACGCGTATAAGCCATTTCAAGTGCTTGATCAAGGGAAGTCGCAAGATCCATGTGCATACGGGTAATCAGTTCAGGATCGACCAAATCAGAAACCACAATGACATGATGATGAACCAGAATTCGAGCTAGGATCTGAGCTGTCCATTGATCCGGGACTGTTTTCAGCTTCGGTGTATTGATGGCGCGATCCAAGAATTCCTTTGGATCGGCAACATCCGCGATATTATGATAGAAGCCTTCGCCGCCGTGTCCGTCTCGGCAGCCGGCAACCATGATAATTGTGCCGCCTTCCTTATTCGTTGCTTCAGCAGCTGTCATCCCTTTTACTGCCTGATAGATGTTCTGATCCAGAGGATAGCCGCCATTCGTTGAGATTGCGATGTCACAGTCAATTTTTTTTACGCTAGACAGTCCGCGAAGAAACGCGCAGCCCTTTTTATGTGCCTCTTCCATATCTCCGGCAAAGGAACCAATGATTTTCTTGTCCTCATCGAGCACGACATTGACGATAAAAGCTAGATTTGCCGTACGTGCCGCATAAACCATATCCTCATGAATCGGATTGTGATTCAGGTTACCGGTACGTGCTTTATTGGAATCAATAAACGGGCCGGAATGATTGGCCATGATCGTTTTGTAGGAAGCAACACCTGGCAGTACGGATTTGCGACCACCGGAAAATCCGGCGAAGAAATGCGATTCAATAAATCCCTCCGAAAGTAACAAATCGGCTTCGGCGGCAATTCGGTTGATGATGCAGTCGCCTCCGGACGGCAGTTGGCCGATTTTGACCATCGACGCGTCGTCTGTCGATCTATGCATCACGATTTCTTCTTCATCGACAATCTTTTGTCCATATTTGTTAACAAGTTCTTCATGGGTGGATGGGCGATGAAATCCGGTTGCGACAAGAATACGAATGCGCGCATCCGGAGAAGCTTCACGTAACCGTTGTAAAAGGATCGGTGTAATAATGTGTGACGGGACCGGACGCGTGTGATCCGAGCTGATAATCACGATATTTTTCTTACCTTTTGCCAGTTCTTCCAAAGGCACTGAGCCGATTGGATGATCGAGTGAAGCCTCGACGATCTCGTTTTCCGACCGATCCGTGTGGTAAGTCGCTGCTTGAGATACTAATTTGCCCGCATAATTGTGGTCGGGCAGATTAGCCTCGATTGTTTTTTTGTCATAAGGTAGTTCAATGCTAACCATAAATGGACAGCCCTCTTTTCAGTTCTTTTACTTTGAAAATAGCAAGTAGAAAAGATTTATGATCCTTAGTATGAGAAAAAGGGACGCGTGACATGCGTATCACAAGGTTCCACAAACCCTTCTGCGTGCACCATCTGTTATAAATCAAAACAAAAAGACTGTCCGTTTCGTTTGCTATTATCATAAAAAGTTAACAAATGTTTACTTTATTTGTGACATACATCAGATAAAAAGCAGTTAAAATAGGGTTAAATGTAACAATTGTATCTCTATTTTTTAACTTGAACGTTTGTGATGGGAAGGAAAAATCCATGGTATTAAGTGAAATTGAATATTTGATTAATTTTCTGGATGCGCACGATGTACCAACAATTAACAAAAGTAGACATACCTATCTGACTTATCACGGTCTCGAAGAACGGTATACTTATGTTCTCAAAAAAGGGATTATAAAAAACAGCATTATTCTTCAAGACGGAAGAGAATTCAATCTTTCCTATATCGTCAAACCCGATGTCATCTCGCTACTTCGGGATGAGGTTTCCAAGTTTACGGAACAGCCTTTTAATGTACGCGTGGAATCCAATGAAGCAACCTTTTATCAAGTGGACCGTGTCACCTTCTGGAAATACGTCAATGCGACACCAGAGCTGCAAAACTATATCAAAAGTTATTATCGCAAGAAATTATCGGAAAATATTTTTCGTTCCCAGCGAATGATCATGAATGGGAAAAAAGGCGCGGTTTGTGCGTTTATTTACAGTCTGATTGATTTATTCGGGCGCAAAGTGCGCGAGGGAATTCTGATCGATTTCATGTTAACAAATGATGACATTGCCGGCTTCTGCGGCATCAGCGCGCGCAGCAGCGTCAATCGAATGCTTGGTGAATTAAAAAGTGACGGCGCTCTGATTGTCAAGAATCGAAAATTGATCATCACAGATATCAGTTATCTGTTGGACCACATCGCAAACTAAAAACAACAGATAAGCAATGCACTCCGGGGCATCTTTGATTCAAACAATCATAATAAGTGAGGGAATCGCATGAAGACACCATTGTATTACCAGATGTCTGAGTATGACTGCGGAACAGTAACGCTATTGAATGCCATAAACTATCTATTTCCGCGAGAAGTGATTCCGCCTGACGTGATCAAAGCAATTACCGCCTAATCCCTCGATACCTATAATTCAGTTGGTGAAGTCGGCAAGAGCGGCACATCAAAATCGGCAATGAAATTTATCTCCGAATGGCTGAATCATAACGGACCCATTAAAGGACTGCACATCCACGGAAACTATGATGCCGGTGAACACGTTCATTTGCGAGAAGGCAGCGAAATCGTTGATGCGATTAAGAATAGCGGCGCGGCCATTTTCCGATTAAACTATGGCGGCGAGCATTATGTGCTGGCAACAAAGTCAGACACGTCGAATCACTATCTCTATTTATTTGATCCCTATCTGGATGACGATCTAAAGTACACAGACGGCATCGTTCTGCTCGACGGATTTCCTCATGACTATAACCGAAAAGTGCCGTTTCATTTTTTTGAAGAAGAAGATAGCCAAAAGGTTTATGCACTTGGCAAAAAAGAGGACAGAGAAGCGATTGTGTATTCTGTGCGTGACAAAAAGGATTGAGTTCTTGCGGTATACAAGAATTCAATCCTTTTTATTTTTCGTTCCTTACCAAGGAAGGCTTCGTAGCAGTAGCTTCTTGAAAAAGGAGGGTGCTGTTTTATTTGGATGGGTATCCGGTCTTCACCGTGATTATCCCGGTCGTTGTAAGTTTCCGTCCGGATTTGATTCGAAAAAAAAGCTGCTCATCCGCTATGCGGCTATAAATCATCAACGGTATCTATTCCCTCGGCTTTTTTAGGAGCATCAACCGGTGCTCGAATCAACATGTATTCGGTATGCGTTTCAATCATCACTTACTGATCTGATAGAATTCGGTTAATATACTTCTTCAAATCCGGTAAAACGTCTTTCTCAAACCAAGGATTTCTTATTATCCAAATATAGTTCCGCGGTGACGGATGAACCAATGGAAAATAGTCAGGTAAATAACTGCGATAATCTTTAACAGTCTGAGTTAACGTCATTTTCGAATGCGTCTTCAGGTAGTACCTTTGTGCATAGGAGCCGACTAATAAGGTTAACTCGATATCCGGCATTGCCCTAATGATTGGATCGTGCCACTTTGCAGCGAATCCCTTTCTCGGTGGTAAATCGCCACTCTTTCCTTTGCCGGGAAAATAAAAATCCATCGGGAGCACAGCAATTTTTCCCGAATGATAGAAAGTATCTCTTGATACACCCATCCAGTCTCGCAAACGCGCGCCGCTTCGATCGTTCCACACTATCTTTGTATTTTGCGCGATCACACCCGGAGCCTGGCCGATGATTAACAGCTTTGCCGTCGGAGTGGCATAGTAGAGTGGTTCGATATTTTTATTTGTGAAATGACTATTTTCAGGATCCGCTTTTATTCGATTAAAAATATCTTTTAACGCATTCATCTTCGTTGCCTCCAAAATATGAGAATAACCTATGTTTCGTCCGCTAAAATTAATGGACCCATTCAATTCAATCAGAAATCGATGTTCATCCCTGCGCCCAGCGCTCGTATCGGCGAGCGAATGGATCATAATCACAAGCCCAAAACGAGCCATGGCGCCGCATACAAGACCATGAATAATATCCCGTACCCCACGCCCCAGCGGTGAAGCAGTCCGGAAACAAGTCCGATCAGCATGACGCCACCGATATTCATCCAACCCGCATCCATATACGCGAGCAGGAGAACGAAAGCGCAAAACAAGCCGAGTATTGCTTCGTGGGGAATCCGTTTGAACACAAAGGCACAAATCGATTGCGCATATTTGATTGCCAGCGTATACGTGACAATAAGGGCAACGCCGGCGCCAATCACTGTCGCCAAAATGAAATCGGTCTGCGAAAGGATATGGTGCATATTGTGCGTTGCGGTAAAGACCGGTGGTGAGTCAAACAGCGCATGAGCAGGGCCTATGGCAACCGGAGAAAGGGGCACGCCTAACGCGATCAACGGGATCAGCGTTCCGGAAAGATAGGTCGCGTTTGCCAGTGCATTCATCGTTGTAATTGCAAGCATCGACCGATCAACCGGATCTTGCGTCCGTTTTGAAAAGAGTTCGCCAAGAAGCGTCGTCATCCCGACCGGGCTAAGAATAAAAGTGAAACAGCTGATCAGTGACGCTCCGGCGCTTGTGACCCATTCCTGTTTTTTCAACGCGTGAAACGGATTGAGCGATTTCCATTCGAAGGGTACTTTCTGAAGGGTAATCCTGCGCGGTTGATCACACTTCAGACATTCTCTTTTCTCTTTATTCAGCAACTCAAATAGAGTCAGAACGACCGGTCCAATCGTTATGCCGAGAAAGAACGAGATGAACACTGTGGTTCCCCTTGGTACAATGCCGATGCCCCAATAGAGATAGCGCAGCCCTTCAATGAGCAATGTGAAAGGGAGAATGGAGGCAAGGGCCAGTAACTTATTCTTACTCAGTAAGGCAAGTAAAACAGCGCCGGCAAAGAAGAGCGGATCGGCGTACGCTTTAATTGCTTCAGCAAGCGGGATCAGACTTCTTGCAAGCAGCAGACTGACTGGAACACTGACCAGTACGCCAATCAGCGAACCCGCGGCCATTTTGCGCAGCGACCGATCGGCCATTCCCTTTCGTTTAAGCAACTGCGCATGGTCCACGAGCGGACTCGCCATAACGCCGCCGGGAATCCCGGCAATGGCGGCAGGTACCGCATCCATGAGGTTGTTGGCAATCACAGCTGAAATAAAAAAGCAGAGGACAATGACGGGTTGAACACCGGTGAGCACCAAGATAAGCGTGACGGGCACCAGAACGGCCGTTTCGTCCGTTCCCGGGATAATGCCAATAATTGTATATATAAGTGCAGCCGCAACAGCTGCAGCGATCATTTCTGCTAAAAGGACAAGGTCCATCCATTATTCCCCACTTTCCGTCTCTTCAAAAATACGTTTCGGTTTAATGAAGAGTGAGCAAATAATAAACCCGATAACTGCCCCGATTAAACCAAACAAGAGCGGCATCGGCGCATGGTTTGGTGCAGCAAAATAGCCGCCTAACGTTGTGATGCTGTTGATCGCAATCGCGAGGACAAGATCCTTGATCCGGACAACATCATCCCAAATTTCAATCATTTCGGAATCCTTTTTTGAATGTGCAGTCATGGGTAGCCATTCTCCTTTCTGATTTAGGACACAGCAATAGCGCCGTGTACGTAAGACAGTGTCCATTTCACGTAGCTGAACGGGTGGCCAGTGCTTCGGGCCGTGGTCCTCTTAGACGCGCCCACTCGAAAGGGGAACCGCTCAGGATCAGATTCTTTTTCCGAAGTGCCTGTACAGTCGGACAGCCAAGAAGCAGCATAATCTGATTCATTTGTTCTTTCCATTCGTCAATCTGGGCAATCAGTCCATCCTTGCCTTCCGCGAGTGCGGTATGAAGAAAGGTTCCTGAAATACCGACCGCACGGGCCCCAAGTGCAAGAGCTTTCAGAACATCCAGCGGATTGCGCACCCCTCCGGACGCAAAGAAGACCGTCTGATCAATATAAGGCTGCGCTTCAAGCATCGAGATGACCGTCGATTGGCCCCAGTCTTGTAAGTAGTCAAATCGTGCCCGCTCACGGCGAAGATTCTCAATCGCTATAAAATTTACCCCTCCGTTACCGGCAACATCAATGGCCGCAATACCTGCATCGATCAGCTTCTGATAAGTCGCCCGGCTCATCCCGAACCCCACCTCTTTCACGACAACAGGAACATCAACAGCGCGAACAATCCGTTCCAGATTTTTTAGCCATGAAGAAAAATTGCGATCACCTTCAGGCATTACGATTTCTTGTGGGGCATTTAAATGCACTTGCAGCCCATTCGCTTCCAGCATATCGACTGCACGTTTCGCTTGCTCCTCATCGAGCTCAGCACCGATATTTGCAAAAATAAATCCATCCGGGTTGACGCGGCGCAGCACTTGAAAAGTGTCGCACAATTCCGGATCTCTTAAAGCTGCCTTCTGCGAGCCGGATGCAACCGCAAGCCCCGTTGCTGCCGCTGCTTTTGACAGACATTCATTGATCTTCTTTGTCTTCTGGCTTCCCCCAGTCATCCCATTGATAAAAAAAGGAACCGGCCAACTGCCGAACGGCAGATCCGTTGTGTAAGTGACCTGCCTAAGACTCATTTCCGGCAGCGCATCATGGATGAATTTTACAGAATCAAAATCATTCGTATGCTTCTGGTGGGTTTCCTGAAATAGTCGGACATGCTGATCTTTACGCGATTCCATCTCACGATCCTTCTTCCTTTTACCTCTCTCTGTCATACAGAGCAAGCGGAGTAATTCCATGTTCTTTCCATGCTTTGATTAGTGCCATCTGATCGGTCTCCTGGTCAGCAAGAACGATGCCGCAATCGCCTCCGCCGGCACCCGATGTTTTTGCTGCACCTCGATTATTTTCGGCAATGCTGCAGAGCTGATGCAATTTATTGGTTTCAATGAAGACCCCACACAGC
This sequence comes from Sporolactobacillus sp. STSJ-5, assembly GCF_024385605.1. Classification (GTDB taxonomy): domain Bacteria; phylum Bacillota; class Bacilli; order Bacillales; family Sporolactobacillaceae; genus Sporolactobacillus. The sequence continues at coordinate 51,703 of NZ_JANFOJ010000017.1, forward strand.
TTGGATAATTGAGCAAGAATCCTGCGATTTTCGCGAATCCCTTCCAAAATTAACTCGGATTGCTGGTTTAAAAAACCGGCGATCATTTTTTCTACACATGTTTTGCTTTGCTTCAAAAAGTGCTGGTAGCCTTTTTTCTGACCGCGTCTTGCTTTTTCCACCCGATCAACGAGCTTGGCTGTTGAGGCGGGGATGCCTGTCCATCCGACAATTAAGTGCAGATTCGCGGGAAGCACAAGCGGCCGAATCGATAACTTCGGCCAATCCATTTTGAGCAGCGGCAGCCAATCCTTTTTTGAAGAAGTGAACGGTGCCAGCCATTTGCGATCAAATGAGGTATAGGCAATCCAGCCGCCGTAAACGCCGGCAGCAATATCCCCACATGATCCGTTTCCTTGAACAGAAAGATGTGCAAGGGCAGCCAGCTTGAATACGATTTGTTGCTCAATTTTCACTTCATAGAAAGCAAGGATTGCCTTCGTGCAGGCAACCGTCACAGCAGCACTGGAACCTAATCCGTATTTTCTACCGTCTGTTCTAGTCAAATCACTGCTGATGGTCAGTTGATAAACGCCGAGTTGTTTTCCGAGCGATTGTACGTACTGCTCGGTTCGTTCGATTGCCGATAAGACAAAACGGAACGTAGAAACATCACCCTCAGTGTTCCATTGGTTCGTCGCACTGCGTTTCAAGTCGAGTGTTGCATTGGCCCATTGAATTCGGCCACATGTTTCCCTTCTTTCAATGGTTACGGTGACGGATTTGTCGACTGCAGCAATGATGGCAGGATAGCCCGGTTCAACAACCGCATACTCTCCCGCTATATAAAGTTTCCCAGGTGCACATTGTACGCCATGCAATTTGTGAATGTCTCCTTTATTGAATAGGGTTCTTCAAATAGTCAACGCCAGGTCCTGGCCGGGCAACGGTCAGGGATTCTGAAGGGAAAAATTCAGATAGATCTTCGAGAATCCGCCCGACATTTGCTTCCGAGCAAAGCAGTTTGACATTTGGGCCGGCATCCATCGTAAAATAGCATGGTATGCCTTGCTCGCGCAGATGAACGGCGCACCGCATTACTGTCATTGTTCCTTCTTCCCAGTATGTAAAGGGAGGATCCGCTGCCAGCATAGCCGCATGCATCTTCAGTGCATTTGCTTCAGCAATTTTGCCGACCATGTCCAAATCGTGTTTGCGAATCGCCGGTTCAATTCTGGCAAGATCCCTTTCCGCCTCTTTGATCCAAACCGGATAAAAGGATGATGTCTTGACGGTTCGCCTCATTCCTTCACGACTGGAAATCTTTTTGGGCTGCTTGTTCACAGCAACGGACACGAGGCAAATCGGCCACTTTGCCGGATCAACCGGAACCGCATAAGAACTCGCATCATCTGTTCCTTTCATCCACTTAACAAAACCGCCGTAGATCGAACGCGAAGCCGAGCCCGAACCGCGACGCGCAAGCCGAGAGAGCGCAGCTCCCGAGCAGTCCATGCCATAGGCACGAGCTGCTGCGGCTGAAAGCGCGGCAAAACCGGAGGCAGAAGACGCAAAACCAGAGGCCACCGGAACATGATTTCTCGTTACAATTCGAGCAAACATGCGCCTTCCCGATTTTTCACGAACAAGATTCATAAAACGGCTGATTTTTGCAACGGAAGCGCCACTTAAAACCACACCATCCATCATCACTTCATCTTCGTGCAGCCCTTGCAGCGGTTCAACACTTGTTTCCGTATAAAATGCATCAAGCGTAAGCGACAAACTACTGTTCATCGGCAGAATCAACTGTTCGTCCTTCTTCCCCCAATACTTGATCAAAGCAATATTTGTATACGCGCGTGCAGCAGCATACAATGTGCTCACTCTCCTTCTCTCTTGTTGCAGATCAGTGCAAGAGCCCGGCATTGACCGGAAAATCTCTGCCCTGAAGCGGCTGAATCCAGGTTTTAGATGCTCCGGCACCCATTAACTTTTTCGCTAAATCATGTGCCTTGCGCACATCCTTGACCAGGGCAATCATGCAGCCGCCGCAGCCGCCACCGGTCATCTTCGCGCCAAGCGCCCCATCGTTCATCGCCACCGCAACTAAATGATCCAAAGAAGGATGACTAACGCCCAGCTCTTGGAGAAGACGATGCGCTTCCAGCAATATGGAACCCAAGACTTCTTCTTCGGCCGCCTCCAACGCTTCTCTAGCGTTGGAGGTAAGTACACCTAATTGGTTTATTTTCCGCTGGAGCGGTGCACTTTGCATCAGGCGTTGTTTCAAGGCGGTGACCGCACGCTTCGTCTGCCCTTTTATCCCGCTGTCGGCGATGACCAAACAACCGCGCAGCTTATGGTGAATCCATTCCATTCCTTTTCCTTTCCTAAAGAAAATCGGATGATTACTACTGGCCGCAGCCGCATCGAGACCGCTCGGATTTCCATGAAAATAGTTTTCAGAAACGCCGACGAGATTGAGCAGCACGTTCCGTTCAAGTGGTGTATCAAAATAGTTGAATAAGCTACGTACCACTGATATCGCAACGGCAGCGCTTGAACCCATGCCGCGCGCTGCAGGTATCGTACTGTTAATTGTGATCGATATATCTTTTTCAGGCCGCTTTAAAACATGCAGTACTGCCGGAATAATCGTTCTGAGTCCGGCAATCTGATCCGTTCCATCACGCAAAATGCCATTATAGAAGCTGCATTGCAGCCTCAGCAGTCCAAGACAGCGCGTTGTTTTGGTCACTGCATGCACGACCGGAACAGGCAGAGCAATCGCCGGTTTTCCGTAAACAACCGAGTGTTCGCCAATCAGAATAATTTTACTGCTGCTCACGCCAATCCCAGTTTCGTGGTCTCTCATTATTGTTTCCTCATCTTCCACTAAGGTCTGCCGTATTTATCAAGAAACACTGCCAAGGGAGGGGTCCCGAATAGTATAAATTTTCCTACCGATGCAGGGATCAAAAAAAACCAGTTCAATAATCAGAATGATGCCATTCGAATTCAAGACCCGTACTTATTTAAGTATGGGTTGAAACGCAAGCGACTATTCTCCACCTACACATTTTATTGATAATGATTCTCAATTTCAAGAATAAGCTCATATTTTATTTTCGCAGCCATCGATTTCTATCAGCAAAACCATTACGTCCCTAGTCCTCGCTCATCAGAAAAAATCCTTGTCGCCTGCACGGTTATTGTACAGATAAAGGGTCTATAGGGTATGTTTTCACAAAGTGACAATTATGTGACACTCTATTTAACTGGATTGATGCATCCAAAGGCTGTCCCACCGAAAATCCGATAACCATGCATGATTGTACCGAATAAGCCAAAATACTATATATTGATTATACAATTGACTTTAATACAATATCTAGTTACTATGAGCAGGAAACGTAGTTGAGAGGAGTAAAATAATGCAGATTAAGTTATCTGATGCTTACATACAAAAAATAAAGTCGGACGTTCAGCCACACTGGGGCGAACTCGGATGGGTCACCTATAAAAGAACCTATGCCCGCTGGATTGAGCCGTTTGGCCGCTACGAAGAATGGGACGAGACGGTAAAGCGAGTGGTCGAAGGCAATATCAATCTGGATCCGAGACTCCATACGGATCACGTATCCGAAGCAACCGTCCGCGAGCTTGGAAAAGAAGCCGAGCGTTTATTTAAACTCATTTACAGCCTTGCCTCCACCCCATCAGGGCGCAACCTTTGGATCTCCGGTACGGACTATCAGCAGCGTGTCGGCGATGCATTGAATAATTGCTGGTTTATTGCAATTCGTCCCCAAGCCTATGGGGACAGTCACATCGTTCCTTTCTATCTGGAGAAAGAGCAGCCGGCCGTATCCATGCCCTTCTCTTTCCTGTTTGACGAATTAATGAAAGGCGGCGGTGTCGGTTTCTCCGTTTCCAAAGCAAATATCCGTCAAATCCCTCCGGTGACGCGTCACGTGAAGCTGGATATTCTAATCAGTAAAGAAAACGGCGATTACGCCGCAGCGCTTGAGGCGGGCGCGGAAGATGCCGATACCTGGTATCAGGATCATGACCGCAAATCTTACCTCTGTTACCAAACACCGGATACACGCGAAGGATGGGTAGAATCGAACGCCCTGCTCATTGATGCTCACTTCTCGTCTAGGATTGACCATGCCTCCCATGTGGTCATCGATGTCAGCTCGATTCGTGAAAAAGGGGAGAAAATTAAAGGATTCGGTGGTGTGGCTGCAGGCCCTGTTCCGTTCATTGACATGCTGGGCGCAGTAAACCGTGTGCTGAATCAGGCAAATGGGAAAAAGCTCACATCCGTGGACTGCACGGACATCTGCAATTTAATCGGCAAAAATGTCGTTGCCGGCAATGTGCGCCGCAGTGCGGAAATTGCCCTTGGTGATCCGGACGACCAAGCCTTCGTCACGATGAAACAGGATCAGGAACAATTAATGGATCATCGCTGGGCCTCAAACAACAGTGTGCTGGTCACTCCTGATTTTAATCATTACGATGCGGTTGCCGAGGCGATTGCCAAAAATGGAGAACCGGGTATCGTCAATCTGGACAACATCCGCAACTACGGACGGCTGGCAGACGGCCGTCAGCCAGGCATCGACGCTGACGCAGAAGGAACCAACCCCTGCGGCGAAATTTCTTTAGGAAACGGCGAACCGTGCAACTTATTTGAAGTCTTCCCAGGGATTGCAGAAGAAATGGGCTGGTCGATGGAAGAAGTCTTCAGTCTTGCCGTCCGCTATGCCAAACGCGTGACGTTCTCGCACTATGATTGGCAATGCTCAAGAACAATCATCGAGAAGAACCGGCGCATCGGCATCTCAATGAGCGGCATCCAAGACTGGGTACTCGAACGATTTGGAGAACGTCTCGTCAGAGGATTCGTTGATGAGCAAGACCCGGAAAGCGGAACTTCGTATCAAAAACCGGTATTTAATGAGCAAGCGGCACAATGTGTTGATGCCTTTTATCAAATGGTCGTCAAAGCCGATCAACGGTATTCCCAGACACTCGGCTGCAGTCCATCAATCAAACACACAACCGTCAAACCTTCCGGAACAGTCTCAAAGCTTGTCGGGATATCCGAAGGAATGCACTTTAGTTTCGATAAATACTTGATTCAACGCATCCGTTTTCAGGACAGTGATCCCTTGCTGCCCGCACTGCAACAAGCCGGCTATACGATCGAAAAAGATGTATACTCTGAGAATACGATGGTCGTCGAATTCCCGGTTAAAGCAGGCGGTGCCTATCATAAAAGCTTTGTATCCGCGAATGATGTATCGATTGAGGAGCAGTTTGCGACACAGCTGTTTCTTCAAACTTACTGGGCAGATAACTCGGTCAGCTGTACCATTACTTTTCATAAAGATGAAGCGGATAAGATTGCCGATTTGCTGCAGCAATACCGAGAGTTATGCAAGTCAACTTCACTGCTCCCATACAGTGGTCATGGCTTTGCTCAAGCACCGAAAGAGCCAATCAGTAAAGCAGTGTACCTTGAGCGCAAAGCCAAAATCCGCGCGGATGTTGCTGAACTCTATCAAACGCTCCGTCTCAAGGAACAGAAAGACCTTGAAATTGTCGATCAAAGCGACTGCGTCGGTGGCGCTTGTCCGGTAAAATAAGTGACCTGGAGGGTACCATAATGCTGGCCATTCATAAAATGACACTGCTCTCTTTGCTAACTGCAGCCGCGGTCGCCGGCCGGCTTGCGATTCACGGAATGAATATCCAGCCGGCGACACTCATTATCATTCTGACCGGATGGTTTTTTGGCTGGAAGATGGGGACTGCTGAAGGGCTATTAACAGCGCTGGTTTCCGATCTGTTCCTTGGTCTCGGCTACTGGACGCTTTTTCACCTTGCCGCGTGGGGACTGATCGGACTCCTGTCCGCACTGCTTCCACAGAAGCAGTGGCTCTATTTCTTATGGCTGTTCGTGAGCGGATTAGTGTTTGGTATGATCATGGCCTTGTCCTATTTTGTTTTCACCCAAAATCCCTTAACGGTCGTCGGTCTATGGATCAGCGGACTGCCTTTTGATCTCTATCACGCGGCAGGCAATCTCATTTTCGGTTTGTTTTCTCCGCTGTTGTTCAAAGTCTTCGCAGCTGAATCCCGTAAATTAACCAAACAGACCCGTTAAGCAAACAACCTACACGAAGAGGAGACAAAACTAATGAAAACCATTTATCGAATTATCATTGTGCTACTTGCAGCCGCCGTATTATTTGGTGCAGGCTTTTGGGCCGGACATCAAACGGCGCAGAACGCTGCAGCAAAACCAGCCGCACGTGCGGCTCAAACTGCTGCTTCAAGTGCTTTTATCAGCATTAAGGACGGTTCTCATGTACAAGAAGGCAAAATCGCATTTTCAAAAAACGAAACCGTCTTTAGCCTGCTTCAAAAATTCAGTAAAAAACAGCATCTCGAAATGAGCAGCAGCGGCAGTGGCAAAATGGTCTATGTGACAAGCTTAAACAACAAAAAAGCCTCAAAAAAAGCCGGCTGGCTGTTCACCGTTAACGGCAAACAGCCCAATGTCGGCGCTGGTGCCGTTAAGGTTCAAAAAAATGATCAGATCGTCTGGTACTATAGCAAGTTTTAATGACGTTAGAGCAGAGGTGAAAAAACATGGCAATTTATACGCGAACGGGTGACAAGGGGCAGACCAGCATTATTGGCGGTCGGCGGGATAAGGACGACATTCGAATCGAAGCCTATGGAACGGTTGACGAAACCAATAGTTTTGTCGGGTTGGCCATTGCCCAGCTAGATCCCGCCCTATTTCAGGATCTTTTGGATGATTTGGAGAAGATTCAACATGAATTGTTTGACTGCGGCAGCGATCTGGCAAGCGTGATTAAGGAACGACCGAACAAATTACACCAAGAAATGGTCGATTGGCTGGAGAAGCGGATCGATGCGTTAACCGATGAAGTGCCGAACATTGAACGCTTTATTCTGCCGGGAGGGACGGCCGCATCCGCCTCGCTCCACATCGCCCGCACCGTGGCACGACGAGCCGAGCGATGCATCGCAGGTCTTATGAAGCAGGATCAGGCACTGTCCTCTCTGCCCTTGCGCTATATCAACCGTCTCTCTGATTACTTTTTTTGCCGCCGCACGCATCGCCAACTGTAGGCTCCATGTAAAGGATGTTGCCTATGTTCGAAGTGCTCGCGTCTTTCGGGGGAATAAGCATGATACTAAGAACTAAGCGCAGCATTAATCCATCTCATAAAGGCTGGTGTCACCATGCGTCGCTTAGCTAATTTCTTAAATGCAGATGGCATCGATTTGAAGCGAAGCTTAGTCAATGTGACGCATTGCCGCAATTGCGGCAGAGCGTTGAATGTCTATAAAATGCGAATGGTCGGCGGGCCGCGAAAAGGTTCATGGACGACGATCACCGAGCCTTGTGACTGCTCGTTGTCTCAGCAAGCGCTACAAGAGGCCGACAGAATCAAGCGTGAACGATTTAACGAACTGTCGACGCTCAACGATGCCTTAAAACAGGCAACATTAAAAAATTTTTCCGCACAGAATGCGTCACAGATCCATGCCGTTGAACATGCCGTTGAATTTGTTGAAAAAATAGGAGAAAATAAGCCGGCGAGAATGTTCTATTATGGCAAACCCGGCCTTGGAAAATCGCATTTAGCCGTTGGAATCAGTAAACTGCTTGACCAAAACTATCATAAAACATGCTTATTTATCGATGTTCCAGCTCTAAAGCTCATCTTTAAATCAACCTGGACGAAAGAGAGTACGCTCACAGAGCGCGATCTCATGGCCTTCATCGCTGATGCCGATCTGCTCATTCTGGATGATGTTGGTGCTGAAGGGATTACTCCATGGACGAAGGAGCTCATCTTCGCCATACTCAATGCGCGGTTATCGAAAAGTCTGCTGGTGACGACAAATCGATCAATCTCAGAACTCTATCTCGATTACGGTCCTAAAATTATCGACCGCTTTCTAGAAAATATGTCCAAAGCGGATCTTGTACACTTAGACGGTGACTACAGCCATCGTCTTGCACGCTTTATCGAGGATGATGAACAGTAACACTAATCGTCGTACTAGAAAGGCAAAATTATAAATTTTTCACCTGTGAAAAAAAGTCCCGTCAGCTTTTCCTGACGGGACTTTTTAATTGATGACATAACGCGCTTCAAGTTCTTCCGGATCAAGCAAGGTCACTGTTTGCTTCTCGCGATGAATCAACGCTTTATCCTTTAATAACTTAAATTTACGGGACAACGTTTCTGGAGTCGTACCCAGGAACCCCGCCAATTCCTTCATTTTCACAGGCAAATCGAAGGTCAGGGAATCCTTTGCCTTCGCTAAATCCAGCAGATAGACCGTTAATCGCGTTTCTACAGCTTCCATGAGTAAAAATTTTGACTGGTTCTCCGCAGAAACCAGTTTTTCTGCATTCGTCTCTAATAATTTCAGACTGATCTGAGGATACGTCAGCAGCAGCTTCCGGAAGTCTTGGTGAGCCAGTGTGCATACCACCGTTTCTTGAAGCGCTTCGCCAATTAAGCTGTCGTTTTCTGTACCGAATAATGCCGTTTCGCCTTCATACCCACCCGGTTCGACAACGCGCAGAAGCTGCTCGCGACCAGAGCCGGAAATCTGATAGACTTTCATGCGTCCTTTGGCTACAATGGTCAACTGCTTCTGATCATACGGTTTGAAGATCTGTTCCGCTTTCTTATAGACATGACGTTTGGTCAGTTGATCAATTTTTTCTAAATCAGACTCGTCCAAATGATTGAACAGAGGGACCAAGATCAGACAGCTATGCTTCCCCATCATTCAAACCTCCATTAATTAATCATCATCGTCTTCTTCTAACCCCTCTCGAGGAGCATGACCTAAGAACGCCTGTAACTCACGGATCTTGCGATTATTCCAGCCTAATTGCTGCACCAGAAGCGCTTGAAGTGCCGGTTTATCCTCTTTTTCAGCTAATTTAATCGCGCGCGTGATAAACAGATTTTGCGTATCAAAGTCTTTCACCGCAACCACAAGCCATTCTTTAGCAGAGAGATACTTGAATTTCCCATGTTCCTCCAACATACTGTAACGGTTGAACTCCTCAGTTGTTGTCGGAATCACTTCACTTTCATCTAACAACACTTGTGCAAGCTCGTCAAATAACCTGATTTCTGTTTGGATCGCCTGGCTGAAGAATTCCTTTAAAAATGGAGTCTCGGATCCTTTGGCATAAAAAACGGCCTGAGCCAGCTTTTCCTGATGAATCTTCAGATTGGCTAAAATATGACCGGTCATCGCTCCGGCGGTCGGGATGTGGTGATCTTTCTCCGACTGAGAAACTTCTGCTTCATACAACGCATCGATTGACATACGCGTTCCTCCTCTGAATTTATGATCCTTAAGCTTCCTTTACTTTTATCGATTCGACTTCATAACCGAGTTTCGACACGATCTGCGCAACCGCTTTGGCTGAGATCTTATCTAGATCGATTTCTGCTTTAACCTTGCTGGAATTAAACAAGACTTTCGACTTTAAAATGCCTTCCTGATGTGCAAGGCCGGTTTCAATTTTTTGCAGGCATGACGGACAGGTCAGCGCCTCTAATTGTAAAATTACTTTTGTCATCTTGAACGCCCCTTTCTTTTTGTTTACTAGTTCAGTTTAAAGCGATTCGTTCATTAATAAATTGACAGGTATCAACTTTTAGAAAAACCGGGCAAAAAGCACCTGATCCTTAATCTCCAGCCATGTGTTATTGGTTCGTGTCTTTTCGGTGCTGAATCGTTGCTTCGGTTACTCGCGATCAACTGGTGCGCTCGCGGGCGCACCGCGAGCCTCCTCAAACAGGCAGGAATCTGCGGGGTCTCGCCGGAACGCTAATCCCGCAGGCGTCTCGCGCTTACGTGTCTGGATTTATTATCTGGGGCCAGCATGCTCAAAATCATAAACTTTCTTAACTTGTTAGAAAATCCAAGCCACGCTTGGTCCTTAAACCATCCTGATTTTTGTGTACGCTCCGATTGCTCGCTTGCCGCGGGCGATCCGAGAGCCTCCTCAGACAAGCAGGAATCTGCGGGGTCTCTCTTGGCTCGCTATCCCGCAGGCGTCTCGCATCTTCGCGTTTGATGCACAGTCTTTTGCGTAACCA